>CAWELZ010000002.1:0-389548 GCA_963810075.1 uncultured Actinomycetes bacterium
TCCGCGCCTCCGCGGGGCGCATGGACGACCGGCGGATCGCCGAGCTCGACGACGCCGCCCTGGTGGAGCGGCTCGTCGACGACCTCGACGCCACGATGGGGCTCGCCGCCGCGCCGACCGCGCACCGCGTGGGACGTTGGCCGTCGTCGTTCCCCCAGTACGCGCCGGGTCACCTGGATCGGGTGGCGGCACTCGAGGCCGACGTCGCCGGACACGCCCCGACCCTGGCGGTCGCGGGGAACGCGCTCCGCGGGGTCGGCATCCCCGCGTCGATCCAGAGCGGGTCGCGTGCGGCCGAGGGGGTCCTCAGAGCGCTCGCGACATCGGCCGGACACCGATGAGCGCGGACGGCGTCGACCCGACCGATCCGCGGCCCGACCCGCCGCGTCCTGGGCTGCCCCGGCGAATCGTCCGCGCGCGCCCGACCGCCCGCGTCGCCGCTGCGTGCGTGCTGGCCGGGGTGCTGCTGGCCGCGTCGCTCCCGCCGTGGGGATTCTGGCCGCTCGCGCTGGCGGGCATCGCCCTGCTCGACGTGCTCCTCGCCGACCGGCCGCGAGCGTCGCGCGCCGGCCGCATGGGGCTCGTCGCGCTGGTGCTGTTCGCGATCACGCTCTTCTGGATCAAGGACCTGACCGCGCCCGGCTACGTGATCGCCGCGGTCGTGTTCGCCGCGATGTTCGCCGTGTTCGGGATGCTGGTGCCTCCCGGCCGGGGCCGCCACCTCGCCCTGCCGGGCGTGTGGGTGCTGGCCGAGGTGTGGAAGGGGCACTGGCCCTTTGGCGGAGTTCCGATCTCCGACCTGGCGATCGGTCAGGTGGGTGGGCCGTTCGCGGAGGTCGCCCGCCTCGGTGGGGCGCCGCTGCTCTCCGGGGTGGCCGTCGCCTTCGGGGTGGTCATCGCGGCGATCGCCACCCGTCGCGACCGCGGCACGCTCCTTGGTGCAGGGGCCGGACTGGCGGTCCTGGTCATCCTGCTGGGTCTCGCCGCGATCGCCCCGCGCGGGCACGACATCGGCGCGCCGATCCGGTTCGCCGTCGTGCAGGGTGGTGGCAAGCAGGGCACGCAGGCGGTGTTCACCGACACCGACAAGGTCTTCGCACGGCACCTGAAGGAGGCGAACACCATCACCGGCCCGGTCGACGTGGTGCTCTGGCCAGAGGACGTGGTCGACCTGGGCGACGGCGACATCACCGATCCCGGCAACGAGAAGGGCCAGGCCCTGAGCGACCTGGCCCGTCGCCTGCATGCCACGGTCATCGCGGGCGTCGTCGAGAACGCCGGCGACACCCACTTCCTCAACTACTCGGTCGTGGTGCGTCCCGACGGCACCTTCGGGGGCCGCTACGAGAAGGTCCACCGGGTCCCCTTCGGCGAGTACGTGCCGTTCCGCTCGTTGATCGCGCCGTTCGCCGGGCCGGCGCTCACCACCCGCGACGCGGTGCCCGGCACCGGCCCGGCGGTCGTCCACACCGCGCACGGCACCTTCGGCGTGGTCATCTCCTGGGAGGTCTTCTTCAGCGAGCGGGCGCGCGCCGCGATCCGCGACGGCGGCGAGGTGCTGCTGAACCCGACGAACGGCTCGACCTACACGCTCACCCTCGTCCAGACCCAGCAGGTCGCAGCCAGCCGTCTCCGCGCCATCGAGACCGGACGCTGGGTGCTCCAGGCGGCGCCGACCGGCTTCAGCGCGGTGATCTCGCCGTCAGGCACCGTCGAGGCCCGCACCGGCATCTCCCAAGCCAGGGTCCTGCGGGCCTCGGTGCGCCGACGGACGGGCTTCACGATCTCCACACGCACCGGTGGCCTCCCGACCCTGCTGCTCGCCGGCCTGCTCGTCCTGGCGGCCTGGTGGAGCGCCCGCCGAACGCCGGCGACCGGTCCGTCGGACCACGACGCGTCGGCCGAGGCCCAACCCCACGACGCCGCCGTCGTCACCCCTACTTGACCGAGGGGTCAGTTCTCCTGAAGGCTTGTGCCCCCATGCCTGCCCAAGACCAGCCGTTGCGCATCGCGCTCCTCGCGTACCGGGGGAAGCCACACGTCGGTGGGCAGGGGATCTACATCCGCCACCTCGCCAAGGCGCTGGTCGACCTCGGCCACCACGTCGAGGTGCTGGGGGGCCAACCGTACCCGGTGCTGGACGAACGGGTGCCGCTCGTCGAGCTGCCCAGCCTCGACATCTACAACGACTACTTCCCGTTGCGCATGCCGGGGCTCTGGGAGCTCAAGCACTGGCCCGACTTCGTCGAGGTCGCCAGCTTCTCAGCCGGTACCTTCCCCGAGCCGCTCGCCTTCAGCCTGCGCGCCTGGGACCACCTGCGCCACCGGGTCGGCGAGTTCGACGTGGTGCACGACAACCAGACGCTCGGTTACGGGCTGCTCGCCATCCAACGCGACTTCCCGGTCCTGTCGACCATCCACCACCCCATCACCGTGGACCGTCGCCTCGAGCTCGAGCACGCCGAGGGCTGGTACCGGAAGTTCTCGCTGCGCCGGTGGTACGCCTTCACCCGCATGCAGAGCCGCGTCGCCAGTCGCATGGAGCGCGTCGTGACGGTGTCCGAGAACTCGTTCCGCGACATCGTCCGCGACCACGGCGTCCCCGCCGAGCGCATGCACGTCGTGCCGGTGGGCGTGGACCCGGACCTGTTCCGCCCGCTTCCCGACGTCGCCCGGGTCCCCGGTCGGCTCATCACCACCGCGTCCGCCGACGTCACCATGAAGGGCCTCGCGTTCCTGCTGGAGGCGGTTGCCAAGCTCCGCACCGAGCGCGACGACATCCACCTCACGGTCATCGGTCGCAAGAAGGAGGGCGGCGCGTCGGCCCGCAAGATCGACGAGCTGGGCCTCGACGAACACATCACCTGGGTCACCGGCGTCTCCGACGAGCGCATCGTCGAGCTCTACGCCGAAGCCGAGGTGTCCGTCGTCCCGTCGCTGTACGAGGGGTTCTCGCTTCCGGCCATCGAAGCCATGTCGTGCGGCATCCCGGTCGTGGCCACCACCGGCGGCGCGCTCCCCGAGGTCGTCGGTCCCGACGGCGAGACGGCCCTGGCCGTGCCCCCCGGCGACGCCGAGGCACTGGCGGCCCGCCTGCGTGGCGCCCTGGACGACCCGGACCTGCGGGCACGCATCGGGGCCGCCGGCCGTGAGCGGGTCCAGAGCCAGTGGAGCTGGCGACACACCGCGGAGCGGACCGTCGAGCAGTACCGGGCGTTGCTTGCCGAGACCCGCGTGGAACGCCGCGGCACGAGACCGGGGGCCTGAGGCGCACGATGTTGACCGTCGACTACAACCGGCTCGGCCTGCAGGCCGGCGACCGCCTCCTCGACCTCGGGTGCGGTGCCGGGCGACACGCCTTCGAGGCCTACCGCCGGGGCGCCCGGGTCGTGGCGCTCGACTACGCCTTCGACGAGCTGCCCGGCGTGCGTGACCTCCTCGGTGCGATCGGCGCCGAAGGCGAGGGCACCGAGACCTCGACCGCCGACGCCGTGAACGGCGACGCGTGCAACCTCGGCTTCGCCGACGCCAGCTTCGACCGCATCATCGCCTCCGAGGTCTTCGAGCACGTCCCCGATGACGCGGCGGCGTTCCGCGAGCTCACCCGCGTCCTGCGCCCGGGGGGGATCATGGCGGTCACGGTGCCGGCCTGGTTGCCCGAGCAGATCTGCTGGGCGCTCTCCGACGAGTACCACGCCCCCTTCGTCGAGGGTGGGCACGTGCGCATCTACAACGAGGCCACGTTGCGCCACCGCATGCGCGATGCGGGCCTGGAGCCGCGCGGGGCGCACCGCGCCCACGCGCTGCACGCGCCGTACTGGTGGCTTCGCTGCGCGGTGGGCCCGACCGACGACGACCACCCGCTGGTGAAGGCCTACCACCAGGTCCTGGTGTGGGATCTCGTGGGCACGCCGGGGGTCAGCCACCTGACCCGAGGCGCGGAGCGGCTGCTCAACCCCGTGCTCGGCAAGAGCATGGTGGTCTACGCCCGAAAGCCGATCTCTGCCGGAAACGACACCGCCCGTCCGGCGAGCGCCGACGACCTGGTGCAACCCGGCGACGTGGTCCTCGACATCTCGGCGCTCGACCAGGAGGCGATCAGTGCCTGAGCAGCCCGACGGCGAACTGCCGAACGACCTGCGCGGCGTCGCCGACGTGCCGCCGGTGCCATCGGTCCACGGGACCATCTCCGACGTGCAGGTGGCCGCGACGGCTGCGGCGATCGCCGACTGGCAGCGCGACGACGGCATGATCCCCTGGATCCCCGACGGCCACTGCGACCCCTGGAACCACGTCGAAGCCGCCATGGCGCTGGCGGTCGCCGGTTTCCGGGCCGAGGCCGAGCTCGCCTTCGACTGGCTGGTCGCGCGGCAACGCCCGGACGGCGCCTGGCACCAGTACTACGTGGCCGACGGGATCGAGCAGGACAAGCTCGACGCCAACGTGTGCGCGTACGTCGCCGCCGGCGTCTGGCACCACTGGCTGCTCTTCGCCGACCGGGGTTTCGCCGAGCAGCTCTGGCCGGTGGTCGAGCGGGCCATCGACTTCGTCCTCGACCTCCAGACGCCGCGCGGCGAGATCCTCTGGGCCCGCCACGCCGATGGCACCCCCTGGTCGTTCGCGCTGCTGACCGGCTCGTCGAGCATCTGCCACAGCCTCCGCTGCGCGATCGCGCTCGCCGAGCTGCTCGGGCACGAGCGCCCGGATTGGGAGCTCTCCGCGGCCCGGCTCGCGCACGTCATCGGCAACGAGCCCGAGGCGTTCGCCCCCAAGCACCGCTGGGCGATGGACTGGTACTACCCGGTGCTCGCCGGTGTGCTGCCGACGTCCAAGGCCCGGGCGCGGCTCGACGACCGGTGGGAGACGTTCGTGCTCGACGGTCGTGGCATCCGCTGTGTCTCGGACCGACCTTGGGTGACCGTGGCCGAGACCTGCGAGTGCGCCATCGCGCTGACCCAGATCGGCGACACCGAGCGCGCCGGTGACCTGTTCGGCTGGGCGCAGCAGTACCGGACCGACGGCGGTCGCTACTGGACCGGCACGGTCTACCCCGAAGAGGTCCGCTTCCCCGCGGAGGAGCAATCCAGCTACACCGCCGCCGCGGTGGTCCTCGCCGCCGACGCCATCGGCGCGCCGACCCGGGCATCCGCACTCTTCGCCGATCCCGAGTCGGTCCTGCCGCCGTTGGTGCTGGACCGCCTCGAAGAGCTCGACGACCCCGTCGACTCGTCCGCTGAACACGATTGAGCAGCGGGCAGACCCGGGTCCTCGGGGATCGGGGAACCGTCCGCTAGCATTGTCCCCTGTGACCGCGCCTCGCAGGACCTCCCGCTTGGGTGATCAGCACACCCGCACCGGCCTCGCCGCGCGCATCAACCGCGCCAGCGAAGAAGGTGAGCGCGACCAGCTCGTCACGACTCGCGGCACCGATGAACTGCTGGCCAGGGCCCGAGAGGCGGGCATCGACCTGACCGGGCCCGACGAGGACACCCTCGCCACGATCGAGTCCCGCCTCCGCGACGTCTGACGCCGGGGTCCGGCTCGTCGCCGGATCCGACCACGCGTTCCGTGGGTGAGCGCTTCCGCCGACTCGGCGAGCGCTGGCCCTGGTTGGGAAAGACCGTCGACCTGATCCATCGGGTCGACGACCTCGACGGCCGCTACGCCGCGAGCGCCATCACGCTCAACGTGTTCCTCTCGCTGTTCCCGCTCATGCTGGTCATCATCTCGATCGTCGGGTTGGTGACGGGATCGAACCAGCACCTCGGCGAGCGCCTCATCACCAACCTCGGTCTCACCGGCCAGACTGCGGACCAGGTGCGCACCACCCTCTCGGCGGCCCAGCGCAGCGCCAGAGCGGGGTCCGTCATCGGTCTGATCGGTTTGGCCTGGACCGGCCTGAACGTGGTCGGGGCGATCCAGCACGGGGTGAACCTGCCCTGGGGAGTGCAGGTCAAGAACTTCAAGGCTCGCCTCATGGGTGTGCCGTGGCTCGCGGGCGCCGCCTTGATCTTCATCGGGTCGTTCGTGTTGACCGGGATCATCCACCTGCTCCCCAGGTGGGCGGCTCCCCTGACGGTGATCGCCGGGCTCGCCGTGAGCCTTGCGCTGTTCCTCTGGACGTTCTGGCTGCTCGGCAACGTCAAGATGGGCCTCCGGGACCTGTTGCCGGGCGCGATCCTCGGCGCGATCGGCTTCGAGATCCTCAAGGCGGCGGGAACGCTGCTGCTCCCGGTCCTGGTCGAGAGCTCGTCCGCCGTCTACGGATCGCTCGGCGTGGTGTTCGTGATCATCGCGTGGCTGCTGCTGTTCGGCCGCCTCCTCATCTTCGCCTCGGTGCTCAACGTGCTCGTCTACGAACGCCGCGGGGGCGTCACGCCGGCCGCCGGCCCATCTGCCACGTGATCAGGTGGCATGGTCCTTGCCCACGATCTTGATGGTCGTCTGTCCGTCGGAATCCACCTTTCCAGACGGCGTGTCCTCGAAGCGGGGCTTGCCGCCGGCTCCGAGTGAAGCCGTGATCGTCGCCGCACCCGGTTTGATGGTCGAGGGCAGGGTTGCCGTCGTCTCGAACGAGAAGCTTGCGTCGGCCTTGACCTGATCGGGGTTCACCTTCGTCAGGAGATACGACCTGTTCCCCTGGAAGATGCGAACCGTGATGGGGCGAGCCGACTTGGTCGGTCGTCTGACGCCTGAGCCGTTTGTGTCGGTGCCGCTGCACCCCAACCCCCAGTAGGCGCCGCTGAGCTTCACCTCTCCTCCCTCGCGCACCTCGAGTGGACGGGCCCAGAGCGATCTCGCAGGGCAGTCCACCGACCGGGAAACGGTGGTGGACTGCCCTGCGGAGCTACAGCTCACCAGCGCCGAACAGAGCGCCAAGACGGTTGCCAGAAGAAGGCTGCGAGTTGCCTGTCGCGGATGGATGCTGCTTGCCATCGCACGCTCCTTGTTCGGTCGAGGGTTCGTCCACTTCTTCCTGCTTCGACGCAGCTCCTGCACGGAGTCCGGTCTCCAACTGGCCGCGAGTGGACAGAGCCATGCCGTCCGCTTCACGCGAGCACCACCTCGAATGGATACGCCCCCGATCGATGGCGCATCGCGGCGACGCGATCTCCGTTCAGGAACGGGTACGACGACGAGCTGAGCTTCACCGTCGGGATCGCCTTCCACTTGCCGTTGCTCCAGAGGTATCCATCCGCCGAGCGCGGAGCGTCGGGGTTCTCGCTCGTCGGGACGGATCGCACAACCGCGAGCGGCCCGCCAGATCCCTGCAAGGGATAGACGTTGGTCTCGGCGGGTGCAGGCGAGCCGGATGGCGGGCTGGGAATGGGGGTGATCTCAGCCTTCTCGCCCTTCACGTCGACCTGCGCACCCCCGGTTCGGCCCAGCCGCCAGAGACCGGCCTGGCCGCATCCGGACACACCGTGGAACGAGCTGGCGGTGCCAGATGCAGACAGCGGGGACCAGGTGTCGTCCTGAACAGGCGTCAGCACGACGAGCGAGGTGCCGTCGCGCGACGTGACGGCACTGGTCTCCCATCCACCTGCGGCCACCGCGGGCGGCGCATCGCCCGACCAGGCGAGCACCCCGAAGGGGCGCCCTCCCTCGCCGAGGCACGACTGGAACACGGCCTCGGCCGAGCCACCCGTGTCGGGAGCCGCCGGCAGCCTCGTCACCTCGGCTGTCGCCAGGTCGAGCTCGACCTGGCCGCCCCCGTCTCCCTGGCCGGCGAGGAGCACGGTCTCGCCACGCACGGAGGTGGCGACGTACCCGTTCCCGGCGGTGAGGCTCGCCACGTCGAGCCGATGGACGTTGCCGCTCGAGCGGTCGACGCGCCACACCTCGTAGGCCGTCGACCCGCAGCGCTCGGGCACGTTGCGCTGTGAGTGGTCGTCCCACCGGGGCGCCGCGCCCGACGTCCACGCGGGGCAGCTCGCCCCGACCACGCCGATGGCGTCGCCGGTCTGCCAGGTCGTCACCGCGAACAGGGGTGCGTCTCCGGGCAACTCGGACTCGCTCCCCGTCGACAGGTTGGTGACCACCGTGCGCGGCGCGCCCCCGACGGCCACCGACCGCACCACGCTCCCGCCCGCCGCGTCGCCGGCCACTGCGAGCGTGGCAAACGAACCCTCGAGCACCTTGGGCGTCCCGGCAGGCGCCCGCTTGCCCGATCGGGTCGAAGGTGAGCCGCATGCCGCAGCTCCCGCCAGGAGCGACATCACCAGGAGCGCCGTCAGCACCGATCGGCTTCGGGTGTCCTGACAAGCCTTCATGGATCGTGCCCCGTTCCGCTGCGACGTCCGGTAAGAGAACGCTTCGCCGGCCGTCAGACCGGACCACGTCCACCGTAGGCCCTATCCCGTCTTCGGCGAACGCAGATCCGGGCGTCCTGCACGGGAGCTTCGCCGCTCAGACGCGGCGCAGCACGCGCAGCGACCCGACGGCGCGCTCGTCGACGAACCGACCCGACTCGAGCGCCCGCTGGTAGATCTCGAACGGCGGCCGGCCGCCGTCGGCGGGGTCCGGGAAGACGTCGTGGATGCACAGCAAACCGCCCGGCGCCACGTGCGGCGTCCATCGCTCGTAGTCGGTGTGCGCCGGCTCGGCGCCGTGCCCGCCGTCGATGAACAGCAGCGCGAGCGGCGTGTTCCAGTGGCCCGCGACCACCGGCGACTCCCCGACGATCGCGAGCACCGAGTCCTCGAGGCCCGCCTCCGCGATCGTGGCCCGGAACACCCCGAGGGTGTCGATCCGGCCGACCGACGGGTCGACCAGGTCGGGCTCGTGCCACTCCCAGCCGGGCTGGTTCTCCTCCGAGCCCCGGTGGTGGTCGACCGTGAACAGCACCGTCCCCGCGGTCGCGGCCGCGGCACCCAGCCAGATCGACGACTTGCCGCAGTAGGTGCCGATCTCCAGCAGCGGCGCGCCGGGCACCCGGTCCGCGGCCTGGACACCCGCGTCGAAGAGCGCATCGCCTTCGTCGGGGGGCATGAACCCCCGGGCGGCGAGGGCCAGCCCGCGGAGCCGAGCGTCCATCACGGGTGGCACCGTCACCCGCCGACCGCCGGTCGGGTGCTCGTCGAGTCGGCGCCGGGTTCGGTCGGGTCGTCGCCTTCGACCATCTCGTGCAGGTTCACCGGGAAGTGGTGGTGCTTGAAGGAGATCTTGTCGAGCACGAAGAACTGCACGATCCACAGGATCGCGAAGCCGATCACGTTCGCCGCGTTGATCTGGAGCTGCTGGTACGGCGTCGGTGTCTGACCGACGGGGACGTGCTGGGTCAACGCCACCAGACCCACGAGGACCGTCGAGAGCACCAGGCCGGCGAACGAGAAGAGCCAGAACGGCGCCACCTCCTTGCCGAGGTGGCTCTTGCCGCGCCTCCCCCACACCCAGGCCCGGTTCATGTAGTAGCTGACCGGGGTGGCGATGCTGACCGCGATGATGTTCGAGATCGAGGCCCGCCAGCCGACTACCCCGTGCAGGACCGCCAGGGTGACCTGGGTGATGACGGTCGCCACGCCGGACACCCCGGCGTACAGCAGGAACCGCTTGCCCAGGTCGCGCGGGCGAAATCCGACACTCGGGACCACGGCGACATCGGCGAGAGCGTACCGGTCCCGGAAGCTTCTCGAACCATCCGTCAGGCGGTGTCGGCAACCGCCTCGTCCTCGGCGACCTCGACGTCCGGCAGGTGGTGGTGCGCACCGAAGAGGAGCCGGTCGAGCACGAAGAACCGGGCGACCCAGAGCACACCGAAGCCCGCGAGGTTGCCGAACATCACCCGGAGCGTGTCCAGCGGCGTGTTCACGTACCCCCTGGGGTGGTGGGGCACGATGAGCGCCACGATGATCGTCGAGAGCACCAGTCCGGAGAAGGCGAACCCCCAGAAGGGCACGACCTCCTTGGTGAGGTGGCTCTTGCCCCGCTTGCCCCACACCCACGCCCGATTCAGGTAGTACGCGGGCACCGACGAGACGGCCACCGCGATGATGTTGGTGGGTACACCCCGCACGTGGAGTCCTGATGACAGGATGATGATCAGTATCTGGCTCACCGACATGCCGACCAACGACACCGCCGAGTACCGCAGCCACTTCTGGCCGGTGGGTGACTTCGCGTAGGTGATGATGCCGCGCGGCGTGAGATCCACGCCGAGCACCCTACCGGCCACCGAACGGCGTGTCGGCAGCTCGGAGGTCTCACCGGACGTGTGCGAAGCTCCCGGCGTGGAACAGGACGCCGTCGACCGCCTCATCGCCCTGCTCGACCTCGAGACCATCGAGGTGAACACGTTCCGCGGGATCAGCCCCGACGAGACGGTGCAACGCGTCTTCGGCGGGCAGGTGGCCGGCCAGGCGCTCATCGCGGCGGCGCGCACGGTGGAGGCGACGTTCCACGTCCACTCGCTGCACGCCTACTTCCTCCGGCCCGGCGACCCCACGGTGCCGATCCTCTACGAAGTGGACCGCATCCGCGACGGCCGCTCGTTCGTCACCCGGCGGGTCGTGGCCATCCAGCACGGCCGCGCCATCTTCAACATGTCGGCGTCGTTCCACGTACCCGAGCCCGGCTTCGACCACGAGCTCCCGATGGCCGACGTCGCCGCCCCCGAAGACCTCCCCGACTTCAAGACCCGCTGGGCACCGCACGCCGAGAAGCTCGGCGCCTGGTACACCCGGCCCCGGCCCATCGACACCCGACACGTCGACTGGTCGCCACCGGACCGCAAGGCCATGCTGCCCCCGTACCAGCGCGTCTGGCTGCGCGCCGACGGGACGCTGCCGGACGACCCGGTGCTGCACACCTGCGTGCTCACCTACGCCTCGGACATGACGCTGCTCGACACGACGTTGCTACCCCACGGCGGAGAGTTCGACGAGGAGAACCTGATGATGGCCACCCTCGACCACGCCATGTGGTTTCACCGCCCGTTCCGGGCCGACGACTGGCTCCTCTACCACCAGGACACGCCGAGCGCCTCGGACGGCCGCGGCATCGCGCGCGGACTGATCTACACGCGGGCCGGAGACCTGGTCGTGTCGGTCGTGCAGGAAGGCCTCCTGCGGGCCAGCGCCACGTGAGCCTCCGACCGCGCCAGGGCGCGTGGAGTCGCCGAGCCAGGCCACTGCTGGCTGCGAGCCTGCTCGCGGCTGTCGGCGGCTGCGCATCGGGCTCCTCGATCGGTGGCGCAGCGTCGACGACGAACTCCACCGCCACGAAGCCGGTCGGCGCCGCGGCGTCGCTCGTGGTGCCGGCGCTCGAGCCCGACGGCTCGTTCCCGTCGGTGGCCGCTCCCGACCGGGACGGGTCGCTGCGGGGCGTGCGCACGAAGCTCGTGGCGGTGGCGAAGGTCGACGCGCCGATGGACCTGGTCGCCCGGCCACGCCACCCCGACGAGCTGTTCATCGCCGAACGGGCCGGCCGCATCCTGCTCGCCCGCCGTCGGAGCGGCGCCGCGAAGCTCGCGGTCACCTCGAGACCACTGCTCGACCTCTCCCGGATCGTGGGCACGGAGGTGGAAGAGGGCATGCTCGGCCTGGCGTTCGACCGCACGGGTGGGGTGCTCTACGTGAGCTACAACCTGCGCAACGGCGACAGCAAGGTCGACGCGGTCACCGTCACCGACGTGGGGGGCACGCCCCGCCTCGGGACACGACGCAACGTGCTCACCGTCGACCAGCCCGACTTCCCCAACCACAAGGGGGGCGACCTCCAGCTCGGGCCCGACGGCTTCCTCTACTTCGGCCTCGGCGACGGCGGCGACGAAGGGGACCCTCACGACCTCGCGCAGCAGCCCACCACGCTGCTCGGCAAGATGCTGCGCATCGACCCCGCTCACCCCACCGCCGACCGTGGCTACGCGATCCCCCCGGACAACCCGTATGCGCACGGTGGAGCCGGCGAGCCGGAGACGTGGCTCACCGGCCTGCGCAACCCCTGGCGCTTCGCTTTCGACCCTGCCAACGGCGACCTGTGGATCGGCGACGTCGGCCAGAGCGAGCTCGAGGAGATCGACCGGCTCCCGGCCGGCGCGACCGGGGGCGCCAACCTCGGTTGGAGCGGGTACGAGGGCACCTCGGTGTTCCGCAAGGGTCGGGCGACCGGCGCGACGGTGCCGCCGATCTTCGAGGTCGCCCACTCCAGCGGCGTGTGCGCCATCACCGGCGGCGTGGTCTACCGCGGCACCGCCATCGCCGGTCTGCAGGGCGCCTACCTGTTCAGCGACCTCTGCCGACCGGGGGTGCACGCACTCACCCCCACCCGACCCGCCGACCGGGTCGGCACCGTCACCGACGAGCGGCTCCTGACCGGCACCGGCAAGGCCGAACAGGTCATCTCCTTCGGCACCGACGCCGACGGCGAGGTCTACCTGCTGTCGCTCGACGGGTCGATCACCCGCCTCGAGCCGGCGTCCTGACCGACCACACCATCCCGGCCGATCAGGACGAGTGGCGGTACACGTTCGTCTCGCGACGCTCGAACCCGAGGCGCGCGTAGAGGCGGTTGGCCGCTTCGCGGCTCGGGCGGGACGTCAGGTCGACGGTCCGAGCGCCGCGTTCTGCCGCGAGCTCCAGCGCACGGCGATTGAGCGCCTCACCGACGCCGGCGCCGCGCGCCTCGGCGTCCACGACGACGTCCTCGATCCACGCGCGGAGCCCGGTCGGGATGCGGAAGAGCACCAGGGTCAGCGAGCCGACGATGGCGTCGGCGCCTTCCCGCCCGTCGTCGACGGCGACGAGCAACAAGGTGGCCTCGGAGACCACGATCTCGGCGAGCTCCCCCGAGGTGGGCGCCGGCGACCTCGACGAGAGCTGTGGGGTGAGACGAGCGAACGCCTCGATGAGCTCGGCGGTGACCTCGGTGGCTTCGGAGACCTCGATCATGGGGTGCAGGCTCCTCGTGGAGACATCGGTGGGTTGCGTGCGCGGCGCAGCACATCTCGGGATCCCGACGGGGCGGGCAGGCCAGGCCGGTAGCGTAGAGCCGTGGAGCACGTCCGCTGGGTCACCGCACCCCTCTTGGACCAACCGGTCCTGTTCACGGCCTTCGCCGGCTGGAACGACGCGGGCGACGCCGCCTCGTCCGCGCTCCGATTCCTGGTCGACGTCTGGGGTGCCGAGCTCGTGGCCGAGATCGACGCCGACGACTTCTACGACTTCACCCAGATCCGGCCCACGATCTCCGACGCGCCGCAGGGCGGTCGTCGGATCGAGTGGCCCGACCCGCAGGTCTACGCGACGCCACCCGACCCGACCGCGGCGATCAACGCCCCAGATGGTGGCCGGTCCGCGGCGACCGCGGCGCTCCTCATCGGCACCGAGCCCACGAACCGCTGGCGTGCCTTCTGCCAGGAGGTGGTCGACCTGGCCGAGCACCTGGGCGCCACCCGCGTCGTGCACCTGGGCGCGCTCCTCGCAGAGGTGCCCCACTCACGCCCGGTGCCCATCTCGATGTCAGGCGGCGACACGCGTCCGCAACCGACGCGAGCGCGCTACCAGGGACCCACCGGCATCGTCGGCGTGCTGCACCAGGCCTGCCGGGAGGCGGGACTCGACAGCATCTCTCTGTGGGCCTCGGTGCCCACGTACGTGTCGGGTGCCTCGTCGCCCAAGGCGGCGCTGGCGCTCGTGCGGCGGGTCGCCGAACTGCTGGAGACGTCGGTGTCGACGGGCCTGCTCGAGATCTCGGCGCAGTCCTACGAGCTCGAGATCGATCAGCTCGTCGGGGACGATGAGGAGACCAACGAGTACGTCAGGCGCCTCGAGCGCGACTACGACGCCGAAGAGTCCGAGACCGCCGCCGACAGCCTCACCGACGAGATCGAGAAGTACCTCCGCGACCGCCGGGGCTGAAGCGCACCGACACGGCGACGTCCGGCAGCATGTGGTCAGCGGCGGGTGGCGTGGATCCCGAGCTGGTCGAGGATCCACGTGGCCACGATCTGCGCACCGACGCCCTTGTAGTGCGTTCCGTCGGTTCGAAGCACGGTGCCACCCTGCATCTCCGTGCACTTCCCGTCCGGCTTGCAGAAGTGCCGATCGAGATCGACCAACGTGAACAGATCAGGGTGCTCAGCAGCGGCTCGACGCAGGACCGCGTTCCCACAGCCCACCGTCCGGACGTAGGCGGGAAAATCGACGTGCGGGTCGAACTCGAAGATGTAGGAAGGAGCGCTGGTGACCAGGGCCATCCGTGCGCCGACGGCACGGAAGCCCTTCGCGTCCTGGGTGAGCAACGACCCGTACCAGTCCTGGAACGCCGACGAGCACGGTGCCAGGAACTGGCCGTCGTGGTGGAACGAATCCGGTCCGAGGCCGTCGCGCAGATACAGCACGTAGTTCGGCCTGAACGCGCGGGCATCGGCCTGCCACCCGCGGTCGCACGAACGGGTGAACTGGGTCGTCTCGCTCCCGTCCAACTTGCGGAATCGGTCGGTCCCCGGATAGTTGCACCCGTAGAACGCCTCGGACAGGTAGGTGAACTGCGGTGAGGAGTGCAACTGCGAAAGTCCGTCGGCGGCCAGGTAGTACCCGACCGAGTTGCCCACGACCAGGATCTTCGGCCCGGCACGCTTGTCCGCCTTCGCGGACGCTTGCTCGAGATCACGACGGGTGACGTTGGCCTGAGGCAACGCCGATGTCGACGTGGACGCAACCAGAAGGGCCCCGACGGCGAGGAAGCTGCCCAGAGGCACGAGGGTCTTGGCGGTGGTGGGCCAACCCGAGCCGTGACGGATGGGCTGCTCGAGCGCGACGTAGGAGACCACCGACACCATGAGCGTGACGGCACACTGCACCGCGAACAGCGGCCAGCCGGTCAGGTGGACACGTTCAGCGCTCAGCCACACGAAGATCGGCCAGTGGTACAGGTAGAGGCCGTAGCTGATCAGGCCCGCCCACCGCAGCGGTGTGAACGACGCAGTCCGGGAGACGACCCCGCGGGTTGGATGCGACGTCGCGGCAACCACCAGAGCACCCGCGAGCGAACAGGCCAGCAGGCCACCGCGGTGGGTGATCTGTGCGCCGAATCCCAGCCTCGCCCAGCAGACCGCCAACACAAGGACGCCAAGCACCCCCGCTGCTTCCAGCAGCCGCCGCGCTCTGGGCCCGCGAACCGGGCCGTTGCGCACCCGTAGCGACGCGACCGCGGCACCCGCGAGGATCGCGAACGCCCGGGTGTCGGTGCCGTAGTAGACGCGGTTCCAACCCTGGAACCGCACCAGCAACAGCGAAGCCGTGCCCGAGAGCACCCCCAGCCCCACCGACAGCCCCAGGGCGAGACCGGCCAGCCGGTGTCGCGTCGCGCCCTGGTGACGTCGCGCCAACGCCACCAGTGCCACGAACACCAGCGGCCACACCAGGTAGAACTGCTCCTCGATCGCAAGGCTCCAGGTGTGCTCGAGCGGCGAGGGCGCCGAGAACAGCGCGAAGTAGTCCGTCCTCGCGAAGATGTCGCGCCAGTTCGCGACGTAGAGCATGGTCGCCAGGCCGTCGAGGCGGATCCGGTGCAGCTCCTCGGGCGTGGCGACGAGCCACGCGTACGCGGCGACGCCGACCAACAGCACCGCCAGCGCCGGCAACAACCGACGGGCCCGCCGCTCCCAGAAGTGCGCCAGCCCGATGTGCCCGGACGCGCCACCTTCGGCCAGCAGCAGCGAGGTGATCAAGAACCCCGACAACACGAAGAACAGGTCCACACCCAGGTAGCCGCCGGCCAGATGACCGCCGTGGAAGAGCAGCACCGCCACCACCGCAGCCCCCCGCAACCCGTCCAACCCCGGCACGTAGGCGAGCCTGGAGGAGACCTCTCCCGAGTCGACAGGATTGCTCGGCACCGCGGATGATCGTACCGATCCCACCAGTCGATCCCCTAGGCACCGCCGATCCGGCGTCCGGTCACGCCACTCGTCGGGGAACGTCGTCAACCAGAGGTCGCACTGATCCCGAGTTGACCGAGGATCCAGGTGGTGATCACCGGGGCACCGGCGTCGCGGAAGTGGGTGCCGTCGTCGCGCAGGGTCACGCCGTCCTGCTCGTTGCGGCAGGCGCCATCCGCGGTGCAGAGGTGCGCTTCGAGGTCGATGAGCCGAACCGTGTCGGGATGCGACGCCGCGACCTCGCGGAGCACGTCGTTGCCGCACTTCACGGACCGGATGTACGAACGGAACTGGGCCTCGGTCTCGCCGAAGTGCCGCAGCGAAGGAGGGCTCGTCACCAGCACCAGCTTCGCCCCCTGCTCGGCGAAGGCTGCGGCGTCGTCGGCGAACAACTTGGTGGTCCAGTCGCGGAAGGCCGGCGAGCACACCGGGAGGTACTTGCCCTCGTGGTGGTACGCCACGTCGGAGAAGCCGTTGCGCAGGAACAGGACGTAGTCGGGCTTGAACGCCGCGGCCGCACGCTGCCATCCGCCGTCGCAGGACTGACTGAAGCGAGCGGTCGTCGTCCCGTCGGGGCGCTTGAACCGATCCGTGCCGGGGTAGCTGCAGCCGGGCGAGGACCGGGACAGCACGGTCACCTTGGGGGAGGTGTGCAGCTTGGGGAACCCGTCCTTGACGAGGAACCAGGCGACGGAGTTGCCGATGACCATGACCCTGGGTCCCTTGTTCCGCTGCGCCGCGGCCACCGCTCCCGCGGTCGAGGTCACCGAAGACGGCTGCTTGAGTGCGCCCGATGTGGTCGCAGAGAAGAGCAGGAGCGCGATGGCGGCGAAGCTGCCTGCCGGCACGAGGACGTTGGCGGCGATGGGCCACCCCGAACCGTGGCGGATCGGTTGCTCGAGCGCGAAGTAGGAGACCAGCGCAACCGCCAGCGTCACCGCGCAACGCACGAGGAACAGCGGCCAGCCGGTCAGGTGGACACGTTCAGCGCTCAACCACACGAAGATCGGCCAGTGGTACAGGTACACGCCGTAGCTGATCAGTCCCAACCAGCGCAGCGGCGCGAACGACGCAACCCGTGCAACCACCCCACCCGTCGGGTGCGACGTCGCGGCGACCACCAGCGCCCCCGCGATCGAGCACAGCAACAACCCGCCGCGATGGGTGAAGCGCGCGATTGAAACCGAGCTCGGCCCAACAGAACCCCAACACCACCACACCGCCCACACCGGCGGCTTCGAGCAACCGACGCGGCCAACCGTCACGCACCGGTCCGTTGCGCACCCGCAGCGACGCAACCACCGCACCTGCAAGGATCGCGAACGCCCGGGTGTCGGTGCCGTAGTAGGAGCGGTTCCAACCCTGGAGCCACGTCAGCAGCAGCGACGCCGCTCCGGACAACGCCCCCAACCCCACCGACAACCCCAACGTGAGACCAGCCAGCCGACGACGCGTCGAACCCGGATGACGCCGCGCCAACGCCACCAGTCCGACGAACACCAACGGCCACACCAGGTAGAACTGCTCCTCGATCGCGAGGCTCCAGGTGTGCTCGAGCGGCGAGGGCGCCGAGAACAACGCGAAGTAGTCCGACTTGGCGAAGATGTCACGCCAGTTCGCGACGTAGAACATCGTCGCGAAGCCATCAAGCCTGATCCGATGCAACTCCCCCGCGTCCGCCACCAGCCACGCGTACGCGGCGACACCCACCAGCAACACCCCCAATGCCGGCAACAACCGCCGCGCCCGCCGCTCCCAGAAGTGCGCCAACCCGATGTGCCCCGACCCACCACCCTCGGCCAACAACAACGACGTGATCAAGAACCCGGAAAGCACGAAGAACAGGTCCACCCCCAAGAACCCGCCCTGCAGATGAGAACCATGGAAGTACAACACCGCAAGCACCGCCGCACCACGCAAACCGTCCAACCCCGGCACGTAGGCGATCTTCGACGTCTCCCCACTCGAGTCGACAGGGTTGCTCGGCACCGGGGGCATGGTAGCGATGTGCCCACCCGTCGCCCATGCCCCCGATCCGCCGCTCAGCGCTTCCAGGGCTCGGGGCGCGGCGGTTCGTAGTAGACGTCGATCGGGCCGCCTTCGAGCGCCTCGAACACCCGCTCGCCCCAGAACCCGAACCCGGCGAGCGGCGCGGGCAGCTCGTTCCGCCCGAACCAGCCGACATCCGCGGTCTCGAGCGGGTGGCCCTCCAGCTCCCCACCGAGCGGGCGGCACTGGAACAGCAACGAGTAGAGCGGCACCCGGGTGAAGCCTTGGCGCATGCCGTCGAGCACCGCGATGAGGCGCACGACCTCGACGTCGATGCCCGTCTCCTCCCTGACCTCTTTCACCACCACCTCGGCGGCCGAGTAGCCGACATCGGCCCATCCCGTCGGGAAGAGCCAGAAGCCGGAGTCGGCCCGTTGGATCAGCAGCAGCTCGCCGTCGTCGTTGCCGACCGCGGCGCCGACCGCGATCTTCGGCGTCACGTAGCCCGGCACTCCCTTGCCCACGCTCCGCATCCACTCGTCGATCTGCGCGACCGGCTCGTTGGCGTGGGCGGCGTGCACCCGGATGTCGGCGGCGACGGCGAGCACCTCCTCGTAGCGCTCCCGCTCGTACAGGCTCTCGGTGAAGGCGAGTCCGGTCCGGGCGATGCCGGCGAGGGCCTCGGCCCACCGCACCAGGTCGCTCTCGGACAGGCCCTCAGCGGTCATCTGCCAACATTACCGGTCGGCTCAACCGCTGGCGGCGTGGCGGACCGCCCACTCCACCTCGGTCCGGAACTCCGGGTCTTCGAGCAATGATCCATCGGCAGCGGCCAACGTGAAGGCATCCACGACCCGATCGGTGAGCGTCTCCACCTTTGCGAGTCGGATGTCTATGTCGAGGTCGGCCAGCGCGCGCGTCACCCGGTAGAGCAGACCGACCGCGTCGGGTGCGTCGACTTCCAGCACGGTGGCGTCGTCGACCGAGTCGTCGAAGCGCACGCGCACCTCGGTGTCGGCGCTGAGCGAACGACGCCGGTACGTGCTCGCCCGCTCGGCGACACGGGCTTCGATCGCCAGGCGACCGGCCATCGCCTGCTCGACGTCGTGGATCACCTTGGGCCAGTCGATGGCCACCGAGCCGCTCAGGTCCGGGCTGGCAAAGGCCGAGGTGACCGTGAACTCCTCGAGTGCAAGTCCCTCCGAGGTGGTCGCCGCGGCGTGCAGCACGTTGAGCCCCCGAAGCACCAGCGCGCCGGCGACGCGCGGCGAAGAGGCCGGGCCGGTCGGGGGCGACCACGGTGAGCGTCGAGCCTTCGCCGCGCACCGTCGTCACGCCGGCGCGCAGCAGCAACATCTGTTCGACGGATGGGAACACGGGTCCATATTGGTCCGCGCTGTCCCCCTGCAACCGCAACGAGGCCCGTTCGGCCAGTGTTCGCACCAGGCCGGCCTTCCACTCGGTCCACGCGGTGGGACCGGTCGCGCGTGCATCGGCCTCGGTGAGCGCGACCAGCAGTGCGAGCACCTCGATGGATCCGACGGCATCGACCACGAGGTCGATGGTCCCGGGGTCACCCAGGTCGCGCCGGGTCGCGACCTCCGGCAGCAGCAGGTGATGAAGCACCAGCGTGGCCAGGACCTCGACGTCCTCGTGGTCGAAACCCATGCGCGACGCGAGTCGCCGCGCCAGCTCGTCGCCGATCTCGGAGTGGTCGCCACCATGTCCCTTTCCCAGGTCGTGCAGGAGCGCCCCCAGCACCAGCAGGTCCGGTCGGGCCACCCGATCGGTCAGGCTCGAGGCGATGACCACCGCTTCCAGGAGGTGGCGGTCCACGGTGTAGGTGTGGTGGGTCGTTCGCTGCGGCTGGGACCGCACCCCGTCCCACTCGGGCAGGATGCGGGACCAGGCTCCGACGTGGTCCAGGGCCTCGATGACGTCGATCGCGCCCGGCCCCGCCTCGAGGAGGTCGAGGAACGCGCCACGGGCGCCCGGCGGCCACGGGTCACCCAGCGGCCGCATCCGCTGCGCGATCGTCCCCAGGCGCGCCCGATCGAAGCGACCCTTCTGCCGTGCGAGGTCAGCCGCCATCTCGAGCACCACCACCGGGTCGGACAGGTCGCCCTGTGGGTCTGCGGCGGCGCCACCGTCGTTGCCAGGCTCGCGTCGGCCGCGCCGCGATGACGAGGTCGCCGGGAGCTGGGCCCACAACTCATCGGACACCCAGGCGATCGAGCGAGCCGCATGGGCCACGTCGGTCATGAGCGTGTCGGCGTCCGCGACACGCAGCATCGCGGCCACGTCGTCCTGGTCTTCGAGGCGGAGGACCTCGCCTGAGCTCGGTCGACACCGGTGCAGGGCCGTGCGCACATCGGACAGCGCGGCGGCCGCGTCCCGCAGCCTCGCCCGGTCGAGGTCGTCGAGCACCGGGCCGGCTCGCTCGATCCACGCGGGGACCTGCGCGTCGCGCAGTCCCCCGGCCCCGGCCTTGAGGTGAGGCTCCACGGCGAACGCCACGTCGCCGAAGCGCTCGCGCCGGGAGGCCGCATCACGGCGCAACCAGTCGAGGGCGGCGGGAAGCCCCGCTCGCCACGCCGCGCCCACCCCGGCTCGCAACTCGGCCACCAGGTCCTCGTCCCCCGCGAGGTGGCGCGCATCGAGCATCGCGGTCGCGCTCTCGACGTCGCCCGCGACGATCCGGGTCGCCTCGGTGACGCTGCGGACGCTGTGACCGAGCGCGACCCCCGCATCCCAGATCGGGTACCAGGTGGCCTCGGCCACCGCCGCGGCCTGGTCGGCCGATCTTCGGTACACCACCAGCAGGTCCAGGTCGCTACCGGGCAGCAGCTCGCCGCGCCCGTACCCGCCGAGCCCGACCAGGGCGAGGTCGGCGCCCGTCGCGCCACGTTCGACGAGGACGTCGGTGAAGATCGAACGCAACCACACGTCGGTCAGCGTGCAGAGCTCACGGCGCAACCCCGCACCGTCGAGCGACCGGTCCGCGATGAGGCTGCGTCGGTCCTCGCGGTAGCGGGACGCCCCGGTCGGCCCGACCGACGTCACAAGGCGTCGTCGTCCCGCTCACCGGTGCGGATGCGCACGATTCGGCTGACGTCGGTGATCCAGATCTTCCCGTCACCGATCTTCTGGGTCCGGGCCGACTCGGCGATGGCGTCGACGATGGCTTCGACCCGGTCGTCGCCGACGAGCACCTCGACCCGGACCTTGGGCACGAAGTCCACCCGGTACTCGGAACCTCGGTAGACCTCGGTGTGGCCGGCCTGGCGGCCGAACCCCTGCACCTCGGACACGGTCATGCCGTTGACGCCGGCATCCTGCAGCGCCTGCTTGACGTCATCGAGCTTGAAGGGCTTCACCACTGCGGTCACGAGCTTCATGACGACTCCCGGGGTTGGCGGTCGGAGGGGACAGAGAAGACGGCCGGGCTCATCCCAGCCGCCCGATCGAGCCGAGGTCTCCTGAGGAGTAGGCGACCTCGGCGTGCAGGGCGAGGTCCAGACCCTCGGCCTCCACATCCTCGTCGACCCGGAGGCCGATCGTGAGGTCGATCACCTTGGCGATCGCGAACGAAACCACGAACGAGAAGGCCAACGTCACGAACGCGGCCAGCACTTGCTCGCCGAGCAGCCCGGCCCCGCCACCGATGAAGAGGCCGTCGCGGCCCGCCGGGTTGATCGCCGTGTCGGCGAAGAAGCCCAACAGGATCGAGCCCATCAGCCCACCCACCAGGTGCACGCCGACCACGTCGAGCGCGTCGTCGTACTTGAATCGGTACTTGAGGCTGATGGCCTTGGCGCACACGATCCCGGTCACGAACCCGATGACCAACGACGGCATGGTCCCGACGAATCCGGCGCACGGCGTGATCGCCACCAGGCCGGCGACGATGCCCGAGGCCGCGCCCAGGGTGGTGGCGTGTCCGTCGGAGACCCGCTCCACGAGCAACCAGCCCAGCATGGCCGCGGAGGACGCGATGAAGGTGTTCATGGCGGCCTGGGCCGCGATGCCGTCGGCAGCCAGCGCCGAACCGGCGTTGAAGCCGAACCATCCGAACCACAGGATGCCCGTGCCGAGCATGGTGAGCGGGAGCGAGTGCGGGTGCATCGCCTCTCCCGGCCAACCCTTGCGCTTGCCCAGCACGATGACGAGCGCCAGCGCGGCGGCGCCGGCGTTGATGTGGACGACGGCGCCGCCGGCGAAGTCGAGCGCCCCGCGTGCGGCGAGCCAGCCGCCGCCGAACACCCAGTGGGCGACCGGCGCGTAGACCAGGATCATCCAGACACCGATGAAGACGGCGTAGGCGGAGAACTTGAGCCGGTCGGCGGTTGCGCCGGTGATGAGGGCCGGGGTGATGACGGCGAAGGTCATCTGGTAGGCCGCGAAGAGCACGAACGGGATCGACAGACCCAGCCCCGGTTCGACACCGACGTGCGAGAGGCCCAGGTAGTGGAACCCGCCGATCAGCCCGCCGTCGCCGAAGTTGCCGAAGGCCAGGCTGAACCCGACCAACACCCAGATCACTGCGATCAGCCCCATCGCGAACACGTTCTGCATCAGCATCCCGAGCACGTTCTTCGAGCGGACCATGCCGCCGTAGAAGAACGCGAGGCCCGGCGTCATGAAGAGCACCAGGGCCACCGAGGTCAGCATCCACGCGGTATCGCCGCTGTTCATGGTCGCTCCGTGAGGTCGTCGTCTGGGGTCGCCCGGGACCGAAGTCCTGCGGGAATGGTGTGGATTGTGTCCAGGTCAGGTTTCCCGCGGGTTCCGGGCATGTTTCGTCACTGTGAACAGCCGCCCCGTGGGCGTGGGACGTCGTCGGTCTGACAGACTTGGCCGATGAGCGTGCGTCAAGACTGTCGCCACTACTCGACGCGCACGACGTCGTCCGGCGAAGTGGTGCAGCGCTGCCGGGTGGCGGCGAACGACACCACCCCGTTCGCCTGCCCCGACCACTGCCTCTTCTTCGAGTCGCGCTCGATCACCGACGCGGGGTGGCACCGCTTCGAGCCCGGCGAGGGCTCGACCGATCCGGACGACCCTGCGGCGCCGTCACCTTGAGGATCAGTGCGCGCGTCGACACCGGTTTGCACGTCCTGATGGACCTGGCGCGCCTCGTGGGTGGGCCCGAGGACCGGGTGCCACGACGGCGGGGGGCCGACCTGGCGGATCGCCTCGGCGTCCCCAGCACCACGCTCGACGACCTCCTCTCGGACCTTCGCCGCGCCGGCCTGGTGACCAGCCACCGAGGACCCAACGGAGGATGGAGTCTCGCCGGCGACGCGGCCGACGTCACCGTCGCCGACGTGATCCGCGGGCTCGAGGGGCCCCTGGCCGACATCCGGGGGATCCGGGTCGACGAGCTGCAGCTTCCCGACGACGAGCAGGCGATGAAGCACATGTGGATCGCGCTGCGCGTGCAGATCCGCAGCGTCCTCGAGCACGTGACCATCGCAGACCTGGTCGCCAACCGCCTCGACGGCGGGATCGAGGCGTTGACCCATGAACCCGAGGCCTGGCGGAGCCGCGAGCTGCGGGGCGCCCCGCCGACCTGACCTCGCCCTCAGGCGCGGTGACGGAGCAGCACCACCTGCGCCTTCGCGGCACCCCACGCCAGGCCGAGGTCGTGCAGCGACGGATCGATGTCGTCGAAGGTCGCGGGACCGAGGTCGTAGCGGTCGGCGGGGAACGCCTGCTCGGCGAACGCATCCCGGCGGGGCACCGGCACACCTGCGGCACCGAGCACCTGGGTGGCGGGTCCGACCGACGCGCGCACCAACGCGAGTGGCCCGGCGTGCTGCTCATCGACGTCTGCGAGGAGCAGGTCGCGCAGCCGCGGCAGGAGCTCGTCGCGCGTCCGCCGTCCCGCTTGCACGGCGGCCTCGCCGACCGCGGCGCGGTCGAGGTCTGCCCCGGATTCCTCGACCCGACGCTCGACCCCGCGCACCACCCAGCTCTCCAGGGTGCGTTCGAGGCCCTCCAGGAGCGCCGTTGCGCAGGCCAGATACTGGCTGTGGGCGAGCTCCGCCCGGTCACTCATCGGGTTGCGTCAGCGAGGAACTTGGGAAGCGTCGACGACGCACAGCTCAATTGCAGGGCTCCGTTGACCCCGACCCCCGTCGGCTGGCACGGCAGGTAGTCCGTGCTCGGCATGGGGATGCGCACCGTGTTCTTGCCGTCTTTGAGGACGATGAACCTGCCGTCGACCTGAGGTTGCGCGTCGATGACGTGGTTGTCGACCGACGTCTGGACGTAGGAGGAGTGGAACGTCACCGGCCGATTGATGACCTGCCGCAGGTTCTCCTTGCTGAGGATGACCGTCAGCAGGTAGGGCGGCGTCCCCGTGATCTTCGCCTTGCTCGAGATCAGCGAGCCGCGGCTCAGATCGATCTTCGAGGCGCTCACGCCCAGCTGAGCCATGCTGATCGGGTCGGCCACGATGTCGTGCATCGTGATCGACCCGTTCGAGATGTGGCCCAACACGCCCTCGTAGAACACGACCGGGACGTCGCCGCTGGCCACGGTCACCTTCCGAACGTTGGCGGTCTTGTTCATGATCGATTTGGAGACGTGGTAGTCCAGGCAACCTCTGGCGAGGAGCTCGACGACCAGCAGCAGAAGGACGATCCCGATCAGGCCGAACAGTTTCGTGCGCATGACCACCACTATCGGCCGATGCCGCCGGACTTGGAGCGACGACGGGGACGGGGACGGGTACCGGTCAGACCTGGTCGGCGATGCGCTCGTTGAGGTTGCCCGAGCGGAGCCCTTCGAGGTCGAGCGTGACCGCCCGGTAGCCGGCAGCGCGGACGGCATCGACGACCGCCACCCGGCGGTCGACCACCTCGGCGAGGCGGTCGACGGGCACCTCGATGCGTGCCAGCTCGCCCTCGTGGCGCACCCGCAGCTCGGCGAACCCGAGCGCCCGCAACGCCGACTCGGCCTGCTCGACGGAACGCAGCCTCGTGAACGTGACCGGGATGCCGTAGGGGAGTCGCGACGACAAGCAGGCCGCCGCCGGCTTGTCCCAGGTGCGCAAACCCAGGTGGCGGGCCAACGCGCGCACCTCCTGCTTGGCCAGTCCGACCTCGACCATCGGGAACCGCGCCCCGCGCTCCGCGGCGGCACGCTGGCCGGGCCGGTGATCGCCGAGGTCGTCGGTGTTGACGCCCAGCACGACCGTCGCGTCGAGGCGCTCGGCGATCGGCGTCAGTGCGTCCATCAAGGCGCTCTTGCAGTGGAAGCAGCGCTGCGCGTCGTTGCGACGGTAGGCGGCGTCGAGCATCTCGTCGGTCTCGACGGTCATCCAGGTCCAGCCACGCTCCGCGGCGAGGGCCTGCGCGTCTTCCAGCTCGGTGCCCGCCAGCGACGGCGACACGGCGGTCACGATCGTCGCGTCGGTGCCGAGCGCCTCATGGGCGACCTCGGCCAGCAGGGCGGAGTCCGTGCCACCGCTGAAGGCCACCACCACCCGTCCCAGGGCGACCAGCTCGGCGCGCAACTCGGCGCCGAGCTCGTCCAGCCGAGCATCTTCCAGGTCGTTCACGACGCGCCGACGGCGTCCAGCACCTCGTCGAGCGTGCCGACCATGCCCATGACGAAGGGACCGAACTGCGCGTACTGCGCGGACGCCCGGTCGTAGCGCATCGTGTAGACGACCTCCTTGAGGTCGTCGGGGTGCTGCGCGAAGAGCGTGACGCCCCACTCGTAGTCGTCGACGCCGGCCGATCCCGTGATGAGCTGCACGACCCGGCCGCGGTAGTTGCGACCGGTGCCACCGTGTTCGCGCATCAGCTCGTTGCGCTCTTCGAAGGGCAACGTGTACCAGTTCGCGCCGACGTCGCGCGCCTTGGACATGGGGTAGAAGCACCAGGCCGGCATGCCCTCGGGCGGGAGCGTCGGGTGGAGCCGCGCCTGCAGGAGCTCCTCGGGCATGCCCTTGGCGTACTCGGACACCTCGGTCAACGACACGTAGGAATCGGCGAGGGGGAAGCCGGCCGCTACGACCTCGGTCTGCAGGCGGCGGAGTCGCCAGAGGTCGGGTCCGACCGCCATGAGCGCGAGGTCCGCCTTGTGCCCCAGCACGGCGACGGCGACGACCTGCACCCCGTCGGCCGCGGCGCCGCGCACCGCCGCGGACAGCGCCGCCCGATCGGCGCCCGGTCCCGCGTGCACGAACAGGTGCAGGACGCCCTGGCCGACGGTGGGGACGGCTGGTGCTGGCATGTCCCGAGTGTACGGACGATCCTCACCGGACCCCAGATCATGTCGATCGCGGGCAGCTCGGACGAGCAGGTGTGAGGGACCGCGACCCTGGGTACCCGTTCGGCCATGACGTTCCGCTTCGTCTCCGAAGGGCGCTCCGTTCCCGTCACGGTCGTCGACGCCAGACCCGGCGCGACCGTGCGGGATCTGGCGGTCGCACTGGCACGACTCGGCGGCGGTCGGCACCTTGGCGACGCGGGGCCCGTCGCCGCGCCCGGGACCGCCGGTTGGAGCTGCGCGTGCGACGGCGTGCCCTCGCCGGGCGACCTCCCACTGCGCGCCTGGGTGGTGCCGAAGGGTTCCACGGTGACCCTCGTCGGCGCCGACCCCGTCGCAGGCCCGGGTGCGGTTGCCCGATCGGGCCCGACGGACGAGGAACCGGAGGAGTCGGGGCCACCGGAACCCGGGCTGGCCGAGGTCCGGGTCGTCGCCGGGGCGGATTCGGGTGCGCGGGCGACCGTTGGGTCCGGCGGCCTGATCATCGGGCGGCGCGACCCTGCAGCCGAGCACGATGACCCGCCTACCGGCGCGGCCCTGCTGCTCGGCGACCCGACGGTCTCCGTCCGGCACGCGGAGGTGCGCGTCGACCAGGGCGGGACAACGGGCGGAGCGCTCGTCCGCGACCTCGACTCGCGCAACGGGACGTGGGTGCTCGGCCGCTCCCTGACCGAGCCGACATCGGTGCCGGTGCCGACGCGGATCCGGGTCGGTGCCACGGTGCTCGAGCTGTGCGCAGCACCGCACGGCGGCACCGTGTCGACGCCGGCGCCGCAGGCCCTCGGCGCCGCGCCGCTGCCTGGGGAGTGGGCGACGCCGTTTCACCGGCCGCCCCAGCCCCCGACATCACCACCGCTCGCGCCGCTCGAGGTTCCCGTCCTGCCCGAACCGGTGCCCGAGGTCGCACCACCAGGGTTGGCGACACTGCTCGTCCCGCTCGCGCTCGCCGGCGCGATGGTCCTCGCGCTGCACAGCCTTCTGTGGGGGCTGTTCGCCCTGGCCGGCCCGCTGCTGCTCCTCGGCGGGTTCTGGGACCAGCGGCGGCGCGGCCGTTCGCGCCGACGGCACGCCGCGCGACGTCACCTCCGCGACGTTGCGCGCTTCGACGTCGCGCTGGCCGAGGCCACCCGCCGCGAAGCAGACCGTCGCCGGGCCGCGGCGCCCGACCTGGCGACGGTGCTGCGGACCGGCGGGCTCCCGACCGGTGCGCTCTGGCGCCGCCGTGCGAACGTCGACGATCCGCTCCGGCTGCGGATCGGACTCGGCGACCTGACCTGGGAACCACCGCTGGATCGCGACGGCAACGCCCGCGACGCGGCGACCGGTGGACGAGCCGACGACGCGCCCGACCGGGTCCTGCTCCGCGACGTGCCGATCGAAGTGGGCCTGGGAGAGGACGCCGTCGTCGGCATCGTCGGTCCACGGCCGCACGCGCGGCGCCTCGCCCGGGCACTGGTGGTGCGCGCGTGCACCGAACGGGGGCCGTCCGACCTGGCGCTCGTGGTGGCCGCCGACGACGCCCCCTGGGACTGGACGCGCTGGCTCCCCCACCGGCGCGCGGACGTGTCCGCCGACGGGGTGCCGGTGCTGCGCTGCGTCGAGGTCGACGAGCGTCGTCGTGACCTCCCCTGGGATGCGGGGTGGACCGGGCCCCGCGCCCGCGGCGGCTCGCTCGTGTTCGCGACGCACATGGACCTGCTCCCCGCTGCGGTCACTGCGATCGTCGAGCTCACCGACTCCCACGGAACCGCGATGCTGACCGGCGCCAGCGTCCCGGAGCGGGTCGCCGACATCCGCCTCGAAGGGCTCTCCGGCGAGCGCGCCGAATCGGCCGCGTGCGCCCTCGCGCGCCGCTACGACCCCGACAGACGTGGGGTCCGCGGCGCGTCACTCCCCGGCGTCGTGCGGCTGCGAGACCTCGACGACCCGGAGCACGCCGCACCTTGCACCCGGGTCACGCTCGGTCTCGGGCCCGACGGGCCGTTCCGCATCGACCTCGCGGTTGACGGCCCGCACGCCCTCGTCGCGGGCACGACCGGCTCGGGCAAGAGCGAGCTCCTCCGCACCTTGGTCGCCGCGCTCGCGAGCAACGCCGGCCCCGAGGCGCTGACGTTCCTGCTGATCGACTTCAAAGGCGGCCGCGCGTTCGACCGGCTCGCCGCGCTGCCGCACACCGTCGGCTCGCTCACCGACCTCTCCCCCGCCCTGACGAGACGGACCGTGTGCTCGCTCGATGCCGAGCTGCGACGTCGGGAGCGCGCCCTGCGCAGCAGCGGGTCGATCGACCTCGACGAACACCTTGACGCGATCAGTCGCCGGCCTGCGGACCGGCTCGAGCCCTTGGCACGCCTCGTGGTGGTGGTCGACGAGTTCGCCGCGCTCGCCCGCGACCAACCCGACGTGCTCGAGGCCCTCGTGTCCGTGGCGCAGCGCGGGCGGGGGCTGGGCGTGCACCTCGTGCTCGCCACCCAGCGCCCGGCCGGCATCGTGAGCGAGCAGATCAGAGCGAACCTGGGACTGCGCATCGCGCTCCGGCTCCGCGAACGCGGCCGATTCGCAGGACGTCGTCGGCTCCGACGCGGCGGCCCGGCTGCCACGGAGCGTCCCGGGCGCGTGGTGGTCTGCGCGGGCGACGGCGACGAGGTCGAGGTGCAGATCGCCTCGGTCTCACGCCCGCGCCGGCCCGACGACCGTCCGGCGGTCACCGTGTCCGTCGGACACGGCTCGGACGCCGACGGCGCGGCCACGGCACCCGGGACCGGGCCCACCGACCTCGATGCGATCGTCGACACCGCGCTCGCCGACCACCGGGCGGGCGGCGCCGCCGACGCGCCGCCGGTGTGCCTGCCGCCGCTGCCCCCACGTTTGACCCCGGATGACCTCGCCGCACTGGCGGGTCGAGCGGATCGACCGGCCGACCCCCAGCGGGTGGTGGTTGCCGTGGCTGATCATCCTGCGCAGCAGCGACAGGAAGCGTTCGGCTGGCGGCCGCCCGACGGGGGACTCGTGGTCCTCGGTGCGCCCGGCAGCGGTCGGAGCACCGCGCTGCTCGGCGTGGCCGCGGCGTGGGCCCGCGGCGCACCACCCGACCAGCGACAGCTCTACTGCTGCGACGGCCCCGGCCGCACGCTGGCGTCCCTCGGCGACTGGCCGCACGTCGGCGCGGTGGTCGGCAGCGGCGAGGTCGCCCGCCAGGCGCGCCTGGTGGCGGTCCTCGCCGCAGAGCTGCACCACCGACGCGCCGCCACCGCGGCCGAGGGGACCGACGCCCGACCGGGAATCCTGCTCGTGATCGACGACGTCGACGCACTCCTCGACCGGTGGAGCGACCCGCTCGACGGCTTCGTCGAGCGACTCGGTGCCCTCGTGACCCAGGGGACCGCAGTCGACGTCCACGTCGCGCTCGCGGCTCGACGGGCCCGCGACCTGCCGTCGGGTTGGCACGCTTCCGCAGCGCAACGTTGGCTGCTGCGCGCCACGGATGCCAATGACGTGGCCGGCCTCGACGACGACCTCGTCGACCCGGCCAGGCCTCCCGGACGCGTCCATGCGCTGCCCGAGCGGGTGACGGCACAGCTCGTCGCCGTCGATGCCCCTTCGGTCCGCCGGTCCGTGCCCCGCGGCGAGCGTTCGGCGGTGCCGGTGCGCGTGCTGCCCGAAGAGGTCTCCCTGGCGGGTCTGCACGCACGGGCGACGACGAACGGGCTGTGGGTCCCGTTGGGTCGCGACGTCGGGCTCGACGAGGCAGGTTGGTCTCTGCGTGACGACGACCACGTCCTGGTGGTGGGGCCGCCGCGGTCCGGCCGCACCACCGCGCTGGACGCCATCGCCGCGACGACGGCCCGGCTCCGGCCTCCGGGGGTCGCGGTCGTACGCGTCACCCCTCGACGGGGCCCGTCCGGACGCCCGTCCGGCCGCCCTTCCGTGGCCGTCGAGCAGGCCACTCGACTCGTCGACGACGGGAGGTCCGTGCTGCTTCTCGTGGACGACGCCGATCGGCTGGACGACGACGGTGACGGCCTGGGGGTGCTGCTGGCGCGTCGATTGCCGGGCATCCACCTGGTGGTGGCCATGACCGCGGACGCCGCGCGACACCGCTACGGGCACTTCGCCCGCCAGGTACGTGCGTGCCGCCTCGGCATGCTGCTGCACCCCGACCGCGACCTCGACGGCGAGCTGCTCGGCGTGCGGTTGCCTCGCCGGCCGACGATGCCGTCACGACCTGGTCGGGGCTACGTCGTGGCCGACGGTGTGGCCCGCGAATCACAGGTTGCAAGGAAAGACATCGCGAGTCATTGAGATCTCCTTCGAGTCGCGCGAGACTCGCACCCCCGGGCTCCCGCCCCTCGTCGCCGAGCGACCATCCGCCACCGACCGAGGAGATCCCATGACCCGAGTGCTCTCGACCACCGAGGCCCGCGACGCCATCACCCGCATGCAGGCCGTCATCGGCGGCGGGCTCACCGAGCAGATCGCCCAGCTCAAGACCCAGGGGCAGGTCCTGTGCGACCCCAATGTCTGGGACGGCGCGCTCGCCGCGGAGTTCCGTGGCGCCTGGCCGCAGACGGCCTCGGCGCTCGACCGTGTGACGAACGAGCTCGAGGAGCTCCGGGCGCGGGTGGAGCGCGTCACCACCGACATCATGCTTGCCGGCGGGAACTGACACCCCCCGTGCCATAGGCCATCCTACCCACATAGCCGCTGAGCAGGACTTTTGGCCTAGGCCACACGGTTCATTTCCCAAGTCATCGCTTCAGTGGGCCGGGACGATCGACGATGCTGTGACCATGTCCGACGTCATGGTGATCGATGCAAACGACGACTCCATCGCAATGCTGGGGTGGTACCTCTCGCTGAACGGCCATGAGATCCGTCGGGCCACCACGGTGGTCGAAGCCTTCGACCAGATCTCCGAACGAGCGCCGGACGCCATGATCATCGACCTCGACCTGCCGGGCATGTCCGGCCACGAGTTCCTGTCCAGCCTCCGGCTGCGGGGCCTCGCGGCGGATGCGCAGGTCGTGATGCTCGGTGAGCAGTCCGATGCCCGCACGGCGATCCGGTCCTGGGAGCTCGGCGCAGCTGACCACCTCGTTCGACCGGTCCAACCTGAGCGCATCGCCGACGCGCTCGCCCGTCAGCCGGTTCCCATCGGCTGACATCCAGATGTGGAGGGGGGCGTCACCGAGCCAGCGGCGGTGACGAGGACGGTGTCCCGGCGAACCGGAGGGGGTCGCCGGGACACTCCACTTTTTGGCTCGGGGCGGTCCGTTCGGCGGCGACGGTGACCGGGCGGCTCAGCCGCCGGCGACCGCGGGGATGATCGAGACGGTCTGGCCGTCCTCGACCGGTGTGTCGAGACCGTCGAGGAAGCGGACGTCGTCGTCGGCGACGAAGACGTTCACGAATCGACGCAGCGCCCCGTCGTCGTCGAGGAGCCGTTGCGCGAAGCCCGGGTGGGCCGACTCGAGGTTGTCGAGCACCTCGGAGACTTTGGCCCCGGTGACCTCGACCTCGGAGGCCCCCGCGGTGAGGGTGCGAAGGGTCGTGGGAACTCGGACGGTGACGGTCATCGGTCGGCCTCTGCAGGTTCGGGTGGTGAAGCGCACGTGCGCACGGCTTCGTTAGGTTACCTGCCTCCGCTGCCTGCGCCATCTCGTCGAGGAGCCCTGCCCCATGTCCACCCCTCCGTCCGACCCGCCGACGAGCGGAGGCTACGCCGGGCAAACCGGCGTGCCGGCGCTGGAGGTGCGCGGCCGCCGGGTCGACCTGCGACGACCGCTGCTCATGGGGATCGTCAACGCCACCCCCGACTCGTTCTCCGACGGTGGTCGTTACCCGACGGTCTCCGCGCGGGTCGCTCTCGCCGCGGAGTTGCTGGAAGCCGGGGCGCAGGTCATCGACGTGGGCGGGCAGTCGGGCATCACCGGTGTCCCCGAGGTCGACCCGGCTGAGGAGGTCGACCGCGTGCTCCCGGTCGTCGAGGGCGTGCGCGCCCTGGACCCCGACGTCCTCATCTCGGTCGACACCTACAAGCCCGCCGTGGTCGAGGCCGCGCTCGGCGCCGGTGCGTCCATCATCAACGACGTCTCCGGGCTCCTCTATCCCGAGGTGGCGGGAATCTGCGCCGACAACGACGCGGCGCTCGTGGTCATGCACAACCGCTCCAAGCCCAAGGAGCGCCTCACCGATCCGCACCGCTACGACGACGTGACCGCCGACGTGGTCGCGATGCTCACCGAGATGCTGGCGACCGCAGCGTCACAGGGGATGTCCGCCGAGCAGCTCGTCGTGGACCCTGGCATCGACTTCGCCAAGACCCCGGCGCAGTCGATCACGGTGCTGCGCGAGGTCGCGGCGATCGAGGCGCTCGGCCGACCGGTGCTGTTCGCGCTGTCGCGCAAGGACTTCATCGGAGCGCTCACCCACCAGCCGCCGCGCCGACGTGGCGCGGGAACCCTGGCCACGATCGCCCACCTGGGAGCTCGCCCCGGCCACATCTACCGGGTCCACGACCTCGGTGAGGCCGCCGCGTTCCTCACGGTGCTCGACGCGCTCAGCGGCCGGTCCGCGGTCGCCGACGACCTCACCCTGCCGGTGGAGCTGCGGCGGGAGCCGCCGCCCGCGACCTGAGCGCCCCGATCCCGTTCAGCCACCGTCGAGCGGCGGACGCTCCACGACCAGCGCGGCGGAGCGCGCCAGCGTTCCGTCGATCCGCGGGTGCACGTAGGGTCGCCATCCGCCGGCCACCAGCTCGGGACTGGTGCGCAGCAGGAACCCGTACAGCACCTCCTGGGCCATCGGCGCCAGCTCACCGGTCGACCGGGGACGGTTCACCAGGTCGCCCAGGTCGACCTGGGCCACCGCGTCGACCCCCACCCGGTCCACGACGTCCAGCAGCATCCCGATCTCGACGGCGTACCCCGTCAGGAACGGCACGGACCGGAGCAGCGACGTGTCCCCCGCCACCTGGCCCCCGAGCGGCTGCACGATGCCGACCAGGTCGGGTCGAAGCAGGTTCAGCAGCGGCCGGGCCACCATCTCGGTGACCCGGCCACCGTCGTAGGGGTCGTCGTCGGTGACGAAGTCGGGATGGTGCCGCCGGAACGCGCCCTTGACGAAGCGGGGAACGACCCCACCGGACGGCGTCGGGGTCACCAGTGGGCCGACGAGACCGCACACCAGGGCCTCGAGATCGACGGCGAGGTCCGCGTCGACGAACGCGACGACGTCCGTGGTGACCTCGGAGAGCCCGCGCCACATCGCGTCGCCTTTGCCGAGCACCGGTTCGGACGAGACCCGGCAGGTTTCGACGTCGATCACCGTGGCGCCGGCCGACCTCGCCGCGGCCTCCGTCCCGTCGTCGGGAATCGCCGGCGAGCACCAGGACGTGGTCGACGACGCCGCGCTCGCGCAGCGCCACGAGCCCCGCGACCGTCCGGCCGATCGTCGCGACCTCGTTGCGGGCCGGCGCGCACACGGTCACCGACCGTTCCCGGCGCGCACCGCCCAACTGCTCGGCGGTGTAGGTGCCGTGCGCGATCACGCGCTGCTCCGGCGTGGCGCGCTCCGCCGCTCCAGCTCGGCGGCCACGACCTCGCGCACGCAGCCAAGCACCTGCGACCGGGCCCGCTCCTCGCCGAAGGTCTGCACGAGCGAGCACGTCGGCGCTCGCGTCTCCGTGCCGTCGAACACGTCGCCTGCGACGACGAGGACCGGCACCCCGGCGGCGGCGGCCATCGCGACGACGCCGCCGACCACCTTGCCCTGGTACGACCCGGCGTCCACGAAGCCCTCGCCGGTCACCACCAGGTCTGCGCCGTCGACGACCTCGTCGAGGCACACCTCGTCGGCGACGACCTCGAACCCGGAGACCAGGGTCGCTCCCAGGGCGGCCAACCCACCCGCCAGCCCGCCGGCCGCGCCCGTGTACGCCAGGCGGGTCACGTCGACGTCGTGCGCGTCGCGGTAGAGCTGCGCGGTCCGGGCGAGCCGACGCTCGAGCAACCGGACCTCGGCCTCGCTCGCGCCCTTCTGCGGCGCGAAGCGCGCCGCCGCGTCCAGGAACGGGATGTCGACGTCGCATGCGACGATCAGCTCGACGGCAGCCAGGCGCTTGGGCTCCCCCACCGCCTGCACGGCGCCGAGCCCGCCGTCGGTGGTGGCCGACCCGCCGAGGCCCACGATGATCCGTCGGGCCCCCGCCTCGGCGGCGATGCGCACCAGCTCGCCGGTGCCCCCGGTGTCGGCGTGCACCGGGTCGTTGCCCTCGGCGCCACCGACCAGGTCGAGCCCCGAGGCCGCCGCGGACTCCACCACCGCGAGCTCGCCGGACAGACGCCACCCGACGGTCACCGGACGGCGGTCCGGGCCATGGACCTCGTTGAACCGGTTCGCGCCGCCGAACACGTCCAACAGGCCCTCGCCGCCATCGGAGAGCGGGACCTCGTCGACGTCCCAACCCGCCTCCCACGCGGCCTCCCCGATCGCTCTGGCGAGCTCGGGGGCACGGGCGGTACCTCGGAACTTGTCCGGAGCGGCCACGACGCGCATGGGCGGCAGTATGGCCCACGCCGTCCGATCCGCCCAGCAGATCCGCGCGACCACTCCCTCCCACCGCCCCGGTTGTCGGAAGGTGCGTGCCGGCTGCCTAGTCTCCTGACCCGTGACCGACCGTCCGATCCTCCTGCTCTCGAACCGTGGACCGATCTCGTTCCGACGGGACGACGACGGCGAGCTGCGCGCCGCGCGGGGGGCGGGCGGGCTCGTCTCCGGCCTGTCGCCGCTGCTGGCGGGCACCGAACGCCGCTGGCTCGCCGCTGCGCTCACCGACGACGACCGCGCCACGGTGCGCGAGGCCACGACACCGGCCCCCGTCGCCGACGGCGCCCTGCCCGCCTTCGTGGAGGTCACGACGGATGGCGTCGGCGCCTACCTGGTCGCCATCGATCCCGACGATCTGGACCTCGCGTACGAGACCGTGTGCAACCGCACGCTGTGGTACGTCCACCACCACCTGTTCGACCTGGCCAGGTCCCCCACATTCGACGACCGTTGGCGCACCGCCTGGGCCGCCTACCGGCGGGTCAACCACGCCTTCGCCGACCTCGCAGCCGAGCTGGCACCCCCCGACGCCGCCGTGCTGGTGCAGGACTACCACCTCTGCCTGGTCGGGGCCCGGCTCGCCGAGCGCCGCCCCGACCTGCGCGTCGTCCACTTCAGCCACACCCCGTTCGCCACCCCGGACTTCTTCGCCGTGCTCCCCGACGAGGCGCGCCTCGAGCTGCTCGAGGGGCTCGCCGCCCACGCCGCCTGCGGCTTCCACTCGGCGAGGTGGCAGCGATCGTTCCTGGACTGCTGCACCCGCGACGGCGTCTCCCCACCGCAGACCTTCGTCGCTCCCCTCGGGCCCGACCGCGACGACCTCGCCACGACGGCGGCCTCACCTGCCTGCCGGTCGGCGACCGAGACGCTGGAGCGCACGCTGGCGGGTCGTCGCTGCATCGTGCGAGTGGACCGCATCGAGCTCTCGAAGAACATCCTCCGCGGCTTCGCGGCATTCGACGTGCTGCTCGAACGCCACCCGGAGTGGCGTGGGAAGGTCTGCTTCGCCGGGCACGTCTACCCGTCGCGCGAGGGGAACCCCGACTACGTCGCCTACCGGGAGGAGGTCGACGCGCTGGTCGCCCAGGTCAACGACCGGTGGGCGACGCCGGGTTGGACCCCGATCCTGCTCGACACCTCCGACGACTTCCCCGCATCCGTGGCCGCACTGACCCGCGCGGACATCGTGCTGGTGAACCCGGTGCGCGACGGGCTGAACCTCGTCGCCAAGGAGTCGATGCTGGTCAACGAGCGCGACGGGCTGCTGGCACTCAGCCCCGAGGCCGGTGTGTGGGACGAGCTCGGACCGGTCGCGAGCGCCGTGCACCCCTTCGACGTGGTCCAGACCGCCGATGTGCTCCACGAGCTGCTCTCGCTCGACGCCGACGACCGCGCACGGCGCGCCGCACCTCTGCGCGCCGTGGCGGGCCAACGCACCCCGGCCGACTGGCTGGCCGACCAGCTCAGCGCCGCCGGGTGATGCGCGCAGACAGGTGACGGCGGCCTGCCGAGGACAAGGTCGGCCACGGCGAGCAACTCGTCCACCGCGGGACGCCACGCCGCCACGTCGGAGGGCGTGCGGGAGCGGTTGCGGCGTTGTCGCGCCTACGCGCCGGCTGCCGCGTCCTCGCCGACGATGACGACGACGTTCGCGCCCTGCACACCCGGTGGCAGGCTCTTGGCGCTGCTGATCGGCCCGATGGTCGCGTTGGCGAGCCCGAGCGCCGAGGCGATCGCGAGGGCGTCACCCTTCGAGCCGTCCGCGTAGTAGACCGCGCTGGTCGGCGTCGCCGTCGTGTCGGCGATCGAGACCTGCGAGTAGCCGAGCGGGGTCAGCTTGCGCTGGTTGTTGCCCGCCGCGTTCTGGTCCTTGCCGCCGGTGCCGTTGAAGATCGCCACCTTGACGTTGGCGGGCGGGTTCGTCGTGGGCGGGACCGTCGTCGTCGATTTGGGGATCGTCGGGACGTTCGCGACGGTGGTCGTGGGCGACGTGCTCGAACCCGTCGACCCCGATGCGAGCAGGCTCGTGGAGCTGCCACGAGCGAGCAGCACGAGCCCCAGCAGACCGGCCACCACGACGATGACCAGGCCGCGGGTGGCGTTGGGCGCACCGGGAGGTGGACGCCGGTTCACCGGCGGGTCGCGAGGAGATGGCGGGCGGCGGACATGCGCTGCTGAGCCTACAAGAGCCAATGGCCGCAGCGGCTTGATCCCCGCACCGCAGCTCGCCACGTAGGCTCGTCCGTCCGGCCCGAGTAGCTCAGTTGGTCAGAGCAACCGCCTTGTAAGCGGTAGGTCGTGGGTTCGAATCCCACCTCGGGCTCTGGACGGTCGGGCGCGCCGACGTACCGGTCCGGTCGGGCGCGCCAGGGGTCGAGCAGGTGGGTGGTCGCAAGCGAGCTCAGCTGTAGGCGGCGCCCACGTTCGATCCGCCGTCGCCGATCGTCAGCGCGAGGGTCGGCGTCACGACGAGCGTGGCGCCGTTGTCCAGCGGGAACCGGGACGGTGTCCCTGCCGCGAGCCCCGCGACCAAACGTTCCTCGACCTCGGCGCGGTCGCCCAGCACGTGGTGGTGGTCCGAGTTGATGGTGATGATGCAGGTCATCGGCGGAGCGTACGCCCCCACGCGGCGGACCGCCGGTTGGATGCCGGACCGGCCGCGTCGTCAGGCCTACTGGCCGACGGTGATCTTGATGTTCACGTGATCCTGCAACGCGGTCACCGTGAGGCTGCACGTCTGCTGATCGTCATCCGGCTTGACCGCGCCGAGGCGGCCGTAGAACAGCCCCGCGGGCGTGGTCGTGGAGTCCTGTTCGATCTTGTAGCCGGCGTCGGTGACCTTGGACTTCATCGTGTCGTACACGTCCGCGGCGGGCGTCCCGGTGATCTTCGCGGTGACCATCAGCTGGACCGTGTCCTTGCCGGCAGCGCCGTGCAAGGTGAGGTGCGAGGTGATCTCGGCGCCCTCGGGCACCGTGAGCGCCGACGGCCAACCGTCCGGGTACGTCTGCGACCCGCTGTCCGAAGACGACCCGCTGCTCGAGCTCGAGGGCGCGCCCGACGCGGACGAGCCGGTCGACGTCGCGGATCTGCCGCTGGTCGGCGACGCCTTGGCACCGGTGCCCGCCGTCGACGCGCCGCAGCCGGCGGCGGCGACCGCGAACGCGCCCGCCAGCAGCACCGTTCGGCAACGTCCCGGCCACCGATGACGCAACGTCGAGGTACCCGTCTTCCTCAGCGTGTCCTGCATGTCCCGTCCTTCCCCACTTCCGCTCACAACTCAGGACTTCGCTGGTCGACCCTAGTAACGGTCCAGGCAGCACGCAACCATGGGCCGGTCAGGCAACCGACATCGTGCGCTCCGTGGACCGGCGCGCTCAGGCGCGGGCGCGGGCCACCTCGAAGCACGCCAACGCACCGGCCACCGACACGTTCAGCGACGCCAACCGACCCGTGATCGGGATGCGGGCGACCTGGTCGCAGCGCTGGCGGGTCAGTCGCCCCAGTCCCTTGCCCTCGGCCCCGAGCACCAGCGCGACCGGCTCGGCCAGCGACTCGACCTCCCACAACGTGCGGGGACCGGTCATGTCGAGCCCCACGCTCCAGACCCCCAGCTTGCGCAGGCGGTCCACCGCGGTGGGCATGCCCCCGACGACGGCGATCGGCAGGTACTCGATTGCGCCGGCCGCGGCCTTGGTGACCGCCGGTGTCACGTGCACCGCACGGTGCCGCGGCAGCACCACGCCGGTCACCCCGGCGCACTCGGCGCTGCGCAGCAGCGCGCCCAGGTTGCCCGGGTCGGTCACCCCGTCGAGCGCCAGCAGGAACGGCGGCTTCCCGTCCCGTGGTTGCGCCAGGTCCTCGAGCTCGACCGGCTCGATCTCGGCCGCGCGGGCGATGATGCCCTGCGGCGCGTCGGTGCGGGCCATGGCGTCCAGACGCCCACGCCCGATCTGCTTGATCGGCACGTGCGCCTCGTCGGCGAGCTCGATGATCTCGTCGAGGATGTCGGCCTCGTCGACCTCGGCAGAGACGAGGATCTCGCGCACCTTGCGCCGACCGGCCAGCAGCAGCTCGCGCACGGCTTGGCGGCCCTCGACCTGGTCACCACCGACACCGTTCGACTTGGTGCGCTTCGACGAGCGCATCGCCGGGTCGATCGGGCCCTTGGGACCATGGCGCTCGGGCGCCCGCGACCGACCCTTGGGCGCGCTCCGCTTGGTGGGTCGGCCACCCTGGTCGGCGGCGCGGGTGTCGCGCTTGCGGGCGGCGTCGGCCTGGCGCTCGGACTTGGACTGCGAGCGGTTGGACCGACCCGAGGTACCCCGGCCACTCCCGGTGGACTTGCCCCCGCGCCCGCTGCCCCCACGCCCGCGGCCGCGCCCCGACGGCGGCCGGGCCGTCGGGCTCATGGGTTGCTCTCCGAAGGGATGCGCATCGGTGTCGTCCCAACTTCCCGTGAAGGTGTGCGAGGTGGTGGACCGTCGATCATGACCGCGTCAGCACCGCCGCGGCGAAGCAGGCGATCCCCTCGCGTCGGCCCAACGCCCCGAGCCCCTCGGGCCGGCGGCCCTTCACCGTGACCGGCGCGCCGACGACCGCGGCGAGGGCGTCCTGCATTGCCGCCCGGGCCGGCGCCAGCTTGGGCTCCTCGGCGAGCACCGAGCAGTCGACGTTGCCGGGCACCCAGCCCAGGTCGCGCACCCGGCGGACCACCTCGGCCAGCAGCACCATGCTGTCGGCGCCCGAGAACGCCGGGTCGGTGTCGGGGAAGAGCTCGCCGAGGTCACCGAGCCCCGCGGCTCCCAGCAGCGCTTCGGCACAGGCGTGGGCCACGACGTCGGCGTCGCTGTGCCCCTCGAGCCCGCGGCCCGCGAAGCGCTGCCCGCCGAGCACGAGTGGCCTGGCGTCGGCGTCGGCGGCGAACGGGTGCACGTCGAAGCCCTGCCCGACCCTGATCTCCATCACCGACCCCCCACGTCACCGATCTCGACCTCCGCGCACAGGCCCGACTCGGCGGCCAGCACCTCGGCGACGAGCAGGTCGAGGGGGGTGGTGATCTTTCGGTTCGCGGGGTCGCCCGGCACCACCACCACGCGCCCACCTGCCCGGTCGACCAACGAGGCGTCGTCGGTGGCCTCCGGCTCAGAGGCGTGGACCCGACGCAGCAGCTGCGCGTCGAAGGCCTGCGGGGTCTGGACGGCGACGAGGTCCTCGCGCGCCTCCACCGGACTGCCCCCGGCCCGTAGCCGCAGCGTGTCCACGACCTCGATGCCCGGGACCGCCGCGCTGACGCCGGCGCGCACCTCGGCGACCACGGACGCGAACAGGCTGGCGTGGGCGAGGGGCCGGGCGGCATCGTGGACCACGATGATCCGGGTGTCGTCCGGGACCGCCGCGAGGCCGGCACGCACCGAGGCCGAGCGCGAGCCCCCACCGGCCACCACCACGTCGGCGCCCGGCTCGTCGCGGTCGGCCAGGCCCGGCGGGACGACCACGGCGATCCAGTCGCACACCGAGCGCGCCGCGGCGATCGACCAGTCGAGGACCCGCCGGCCGCGCACCTCCGAGTACTGCTTGGCACCACCGAACCGCGACCCGGAACCGGCGGCCACGATCACCGCGGCAACCGACGACGACGTAGGCGAGGACGGTGTGGTCGGGTCCATGGGCGTCGGGTGCGCAGGCATCGGCTGAGGCACCGAACCTCCTGCGTCGTCGCGAGGCTACCGGAGCCGGGCCGTGCACCGAGGGCGCGGCGGAGCGGGTCGGCGACCGCATCTGTGCCGCGTGCCACTACGATCGGCGGATGGTCGACGTGACGATGCTGGCGTCCATCGAGCTCTTCTCCGAGTTCACCCCGGAAGAGCTCGAGGACCTGGCGCGCGCCGCCCGGCAGCGTGGCCTCCAGCGCAACGACGTGCTCTTCGGCGAAGGCGACGACCCCGACCAGCTCTACGTGGCCACCAGCGGTCGCATCGCCATCGCCAACAAGTCGATCGACGGTCGTGAGTCGATGATCGCCCTGATGGAAGCCGGCGACCTCTTCGGAGAGATGGGTCTGTTCGACGGCCAGGGACGCTCGGCCGAGGCACGGGCACTCGAACCGTCCGAGGTCGTCGCATTGCCCTACGAGACGGTGCGGGCCATCTACCACGCTCGTCCCCAGCTGCTCTGGCAGGTGGTGCGGCTGCTGGCCCGGCGCATCCGCATCACCGACAACGCGCTCGCCGACTCGGTGTTCCTGGACGTGACCGGTCGCACCGCCAAGCGCCTGCTCGAGTTGGCCGGCGACGCCGACGAGTTCACCCTCCCGGTCACCCAGGAGGAGCTCGCGGGAATGGTCGGCGCGCTCGCGAACGGGTCAACAAAGCGATCGCCAGCTTCGTGCGCCTGGGGTGGATCGACCAGGCCGACCGCCGCTACCGCATCGTGCGGCGCGACGAGCTCGAGCTGCGCTCCAGCTGAGCAACCTTCCGGTGCGCTGGCCGCTTCGAGCGCGCCACCACCTGGCACGTGGGCCCGCCGCGGGTGGCTCAGCCGTAGCGGTCGAGGATGCTCGACTCGGCTTGGCGCGAGAGGCCGTCCTTCACAGCACGGGCCCGCAACGGCCCCATGCCCTCGATCTCCTCGAGATCGGCGATGTCGGCCCGCAGGATCTTGGGCAGCAGCCCGTAGCGCTCGACGACGCGGGCGATCAGCGAATCGGGCAACCGCGGGATGCGCGACAGCATCCGGTAGCCGCGCGGCTGGAGCACCGCGTCGAGGTCCTCGACCTCGCCCGAGAGGTGCAGCACCGAGGCCACGGCGTCGAGGTCGAGGAGCTGCCCGGTCTCGATGTCGGAGAGCACCTCGATGGCGTCGGCGACCGACCAGTCGTGGCCCTCGGGCAGGTAGTCGCGCACCACGTGCCAGCGCTCGTCGATGACCCCGCCCATGAGCTCGACGAGCTGTAGCCGGATCATGCGGCCATCGGCGCCGAGCTCCAACACGTAGCCCTCGATCTCCGCGGCGATCCGCACGACCATCTCGGCGCGCTGCAACGCGCTGGCCACGTCACGCACCGTGACGAGGTCCTGAACCTCGAGCGCCGCGAGCGACGCCAAGACCGAGTCGTGCCGGGAGCGGTAACGCTCGAGCGCCTGCACGGCCTGGTCGGCGCGCGCCAGCACCCGGTGGATCGGGTCGAGGGGGTACTTCTCGTCGCCGAGGTAGACGGTGATGGTCGCCATGCGCTCCGACACCGAGATGACCGGGAGCTGCAGCGACCGGGCGACCCGCTCGGCGGTGCGGTGCCGAGTGCCGGTCTCGGACGTGGGCAGATCCGGATCGGGCACCAGGTGCACGTTGGCCCGCACGATCTTGGTCAGGTCCGCGGACAGGATGACGGCGCCGTCCATCTTCGCGATCTCCGAAAGCCGTTGCGGGCTGAACGCCGCGTCGAGCTGGAGCCCGCCCGAGCAGATGCTGATGACCGACGGGCCGTCTCCGAGCACGATCAGCGCGCCCTTCCCCGCCATGAGGATGCGGTGCATCCCCTCGCGGAGAGGTTGACCGGGGGCGATCGCGGCGATCGCGTGGTCGAGGGCGGCGCTACGCCGTGTGGGCACGCACACATGGTAGCGGTGCCACTGAATCTGCAGGTCAGAGGCTACGTAGACGCCCGTTCACGTGTGGCCTCGCGCCCGCAGTGGCCAGTTCGACCGCATCACCGAGGTCCGTCACCCGCACGAGCGCGAGCCCAGGGAAGGCCAGGTCCGATGGGGTCCCCGACGGCACGATCGCCGTGGAGTAGCCGAGGCGCGCAGCCTCGGCGAGGCGCCGCTCTACGCCGCGCACCTGGCGCACCTCGCCCACCAGGCCCACCTCACCGCAGGCGAGCAGGTCGTGCGGGATCGCGGTGCCACGATGAGCCGACGCCACCGCCAGGGCGAGCCCCAGGTCGACGCCGGGCTCGTTCGCCCGCAACCCGCCGGCGACGGATGCGAACACGTCCGAGCCGGCGACGCCCACTCCCGCCCGTTGTGCGAGCACCGCCAGCACGAGGTCGAGGCGACGACGGTCGACGCCCTGGGTGGTGCGCTGCGGCGTGCCGCCCGCCGTCGGCACGACCAGCGCCTGCACCTCGACGAGCAGCGGTCGGACGCCGTCGAGGAGGGGGACGACGATCGAGCCGGGAACGTCGCGCCGCCGATCGGCGAGGAACAGCCCCCCGGCGTCGGCGACGCCCTCGAGCCCGGCGCCGACCATCGTGAACACGCCCAGCTCGTCGGTGGGACCGAAGCGGTGCTTGGCGGCTCGCAGGAAGCGGAGGCCCTGCTGGCGGTCACCGTCGAAGGTGAGGACGGTGTCGACGAGATGTTCGAGCACGCGCGGCCCGGCGACCGAGCCGTCCTTGGTGACGTGCCCGACCAGCACGAGGCTGAGACCGCGCCGGCGAGCGAGCGATGCCAGCCGCTGCGCCGAGGCCCGCACCTGCGCGACCGTGCCCGGGCTCGAGGTCGTGGCCGCGTCGAACACCGTCTGGACCGAGTCGACGACGACCACCGAGGGGTCGTGGGCCTCGATCGCGCGCTCGACGAGGTCGAGGTCGGCGTCGCCGTTGAGCAGCAACGAGTCCTCGAGCGCGTCCACCCGCTCCGCGCGGCGCCGGACCTGGGTGACCGCCTCCTCGGCCGAGACGTAGAGCACGGGGCCACCTCCGGACGACCGGGCCAGACCGGCGGCGGCCTGGAGCAGCAACGTCGACTTGCCCACGCCCGGCTCGCCGCTGACCAGCGTGACCGAACCGGGCACCAACCCGCCGGCCAGGACCCGGTCGAGCTCGGGGATCCCGACCGGCACGGGCAGCGCGCCGGCCACGTCGACCTCGGGGATGGGTTGGGTCGCGTGCTCAGACCGGGTCTGGTCTTGCCGTGGCGAGGAAGCGCGGGTGCGGTGCTCCTCGACAAGGGTGTTCCACGCATCGCAGCCGGCGCACCGGCCACCCCATTTGGGCGACACCACGCCACATTCGGTGCAGCGGTACTGGGTGGTGGCACGCGACGGCATGGGCCCATCTTGGCGGTTGGGTGAGACAGCGCTCCGGCACCTGCGACGAGGTCCGGCGCGTCGGAGCCGCGAACGTCCCCTCTGGGGTGAAAGATCATGTGAGTGCCGGACATGGTTGCCGTGATGACACCTCCTGAACCGAAGTCGGCCTGACATGGACGAGAGGGCGTTCCGCGCGCTGTTCGAGGCAGAGTTCGCCGACGTGTGGCGTTTTGCCCGACGACGTTGCGGCTCATCCGCCGACGCCGACGACGTCACGGCAGAGACGTTCACGATCGCGTGGCGTCGACGACACGACCTCCCCGCCCAAGGTGAACGACGGCTCTGGCTGTTCGGCACGGCCCGCAAGGTCATCGCCAACCACCACCGGGGCAACACCCGCCGCGCTCGGCTCACCGAACGCCTCGCCAAGCTGCCCGTTCAGGTCACCGCCGATCCGGCCCACGAGGTGGTCGACCGGTCACGCGACGTCCAGGGCGCGCTGCGGTCGCTGTCGCCAGACGACCGCGAGGTGCTGATCCTCCGGGGGTGGGACGGGCTCGCCGTGCGCGAGATCGCGGACCTGTGGGGCTGCACACCCAACGCTGCGTCTCTTCGTCTCCACCGCGCACGTGGCCGGTTGCGCGAGGTGTTGGCCGAGACGACGAACCCGACCGCCTGGCAGAGGAACCTCGACAAGGAACCTGCACGCGATGGAGACCTGACATGACCGATGAAGCAGAGCCGCTGATGCACGACCTTGCGCTTGTCGACCCGACGCTCGCCGACCCGCCTCCCGGTCCGGGTTCGTCCCGCTACACCTCGATCCTGGAGCGTGCCCTGTCGATCGAAGGCAACGAGAACGACTCGGGGCCGTCGCGAAGAGCGGAGGGGTGGAAGGGCTGGCGAACGCGCGCCCTGGTGGGTGTCGCCGTCGCGGCAGCGCTCATCGTGGCGCTGATCGTCGTCAAGCCGTTCGGCAGGGTGCCCGCCGCGAGCGCCACCGACAAGCTCACCGCGGCAGCGCGCACGACCGCGGCGGGCCGAGTCCTTCCGCGTCCACGGCGTCTACTACGGAGGCCTCACGCTGGACGGCGTGGTCAGCGGCGGCGACTCCCGCAGTGTGTTCAAGGAGAACGATCCGAGGACCGGCAAGACCTCATCGAGCGTGGAGACGATCATCGGGGATCGTGAGTGGGACACGAACGACGGCGTGACGACGGAGCACCCGGTCGGCAGTCCAGCGGAGCGCAATGCACCGTTCCAGATCGCGTCCGCCGCGGTCGTGACCGCGGTGCTCGATGGCTCGAACGTCACCGACCTCGGGCGCGAGACCATCCGGGGCCAGGAGACGGACCACTTCAAGATCGGCCTGACCGACACGTCGATCCGCGCCTTGTCGAAGCTCGCCGCCAACAAGCTCTCGGCCTTCGAGCTGGAGTACCCCGGCCAGGTCGCTTCGATCGAGATCTGGATCGCACACGATCTGATCCGCAAGATCCACGTCGTGGGCAAGCCTTGGGTCCAGCCTCAAGGCTCCACCGGCGCTCGGAATGCAGACTCGACGATCGAGTTCTACGACTTCGGCGCGCACATCTCGATCCATCCGCCGAAGTGATGGGTTCCGGCGGCGCCCAAACGGCTACGTCGATCAGCGCGCGTCAGACGAGAACCGGCGGCGCCAACGGGTAGCGGGTGTGGTCGACGCGGCCGGACTCACGGGGTCGCACCTGCGGAAAGCGCCTCCAGGCGCGCGGCGAGTGTCAGCCAGCGCCGACCGGTCCCGGCCGCCGAGCAGGGACCGTGGGATCAGGAGGACCGCGTGGTCGGCTCGCAGGATCGCGAGGCGTGGACGCAGAAGGCCCTCGGTGACGAGGACCCGCTCGACGTCACGGGAGGCGATGTGGGTGCGCCAACTGCGGCGCCCACTTCCTCGCACCACGTCGACACCGTCGGGGCTGAATCGAAACGACGTGAACGGGCGCTGGCTCCTGGGGGGGAACAGGCTCATGAAGAGGCCGATCAGCGCACTCATCACCAGGTAGCTCTTCAACCAAGGCGGCCCGAAGACCCAGCACGCCAGGAGGACCACAAGGTTGATCAGCACGCGCGACCGCGGCATCATCGACTGCTCGAGGTCGACCTGCGCGGAGAGGTCGAAGGGGACGTGCGTGGGCAGCGACCGATGCCCCAGATGGGGCGCCGCAGCGTTCGCGACGGCGAGCAGCCGTTCCCGACGCGCCGACGACGACCAGCCGCCGGCGACGATCTCCACCATCTCCAGCACATCGGGGACGCGACGCACGATCACGAGCTGGGGCGGCTCGCCGACCGGCGTGACCAGCACGCGCTCGATCTCGTCCCACGACGCGTGCACCGTCGTTCCGTATCTCCGATAGGTGAGCCCCTCTGGTGCGATCGACACGAACGGCCTCGCCAGCGCGAGGAACAGCCCAGCCCACCCGCAGCCGAGCAGCAGCATCGCGAGCCAGGCCCAGCCCGGAGCGTGCGCGACGAAGACGATGGCGGGAACCAACCCGAGGGCCGCGATGAACGAGAGGGCGGCGACCACCGGCGCGCCGGGACGCAACGTGACGCTCGCATCTCCGGTCGCCGGGTGCCGCTCGTCGTCCCTCGTCGTCACCGTCTCCGACCCCTTCGCTCCGCTCGACCCAGATCCCATCATGGTCGACCGACGGCGACCTGTGGGAGCGGGAACACCATGACGCAACGGAGAGACCGTCGGCGGTACCCGATCGTGCGTTTGCGACGCGGCTGCCGGAAGCAGCCGGGGTCGAGCCGGGCGCGCCCACGGGCGCGTGGGCGACGTCTCTTCGAGCTCGCAATCGGCTCAGCTCGCGCGCCCGCGGGCGCGTCGGGGAAGCGGTGTCGAGCTGGTACCAGGTAATCAGTCGACGGCTGCTTGCGCTTCGGAATGGTTGTCTCACCCCATCGTTAGGCTGATCGCACATCAGTTCGATCAGCCCGGGAGGGTCCCATGACGACGACACAAGCACCGAACCGGCAGGTGGAAACAGTCCCGTTGCCCAGCTCGGTCGGCGCGCCCGCGGGCGCGTCGCACCCCGACCGGGGCGACGTGGCGGCGCTCCCGGTCGAGCGCCTCGAAGCGCAGCTGGTGTCGCTCGCCGGGCAGCTCGCGGCGGGCACCTACGAGCTGTTGGTCCTGGTCGGCGAGCTCGACGCCCGCGGCGCGTGGGGCCGCGTGGGGTGCGTTGTCGTGCGCGGCGTGGCTCGCCGAGGTGTGTGACGTCGAGGTCTGCACCGCCCGCACCCAGGTGCGCGTCGCCCGCGCGCTGCGCAACTGGCTGCGCCTGGACGCCGCGATGCGCAACGGCGACGTCTCCTACGCGAAAGCCCGCGTCCTGGTGCCCCACCTGACCAACGACAACGTCAAGGCGCTCGTCGAGCTCGCGACGGTCACCCCCGCCGGGCGGCTCGGCGCCGCGATCGCCGCCTGGGCGCACCGCCACGAAGACCACGACGTCATCGCCGCCCGCCAACACGACGCGCGGTCGGTGACGTGGCGCACCGAACCCGACGGCACGGTCACCCTCACCGCACGGCTGCCACCCGCCCAAGCCGGCGCGCTCTGCGCGGTGATCGACCAGCAAGTGACCGTCGCCCGCGCGCCCGCGGGCGCGTCACTCGCCCAGCAGCGCGCCGACGCCCTCGTCGCCGTCGCCACCGGCGGCGGTGGTCGCGTCGACGCCGAAGTCGTCATCCACGTCGACCAGACCGGCAACACCCTCACCGACGGCACCCCACTCAACGACCACGCCGTGGCCGGGCTGCTGCCTGACGCGTTCGTCTCCCTCCTCCTGCACGACGCCGTACGCCAGCCGATCGACGCCAGCCCCCGCCGCCGCACCCCGACCCGACGCCAACGCCGCGTCCTCGACGAACGCGCCACCGAATGCCAACACCCCGGCTGCCACGCCCGCACGTTCCTCCAATACGACCACATCCAGCCCTACACCGACCGCGGACCAACCACCATCGACAACCTCCAACGCCTCTGCGGACCCCACAACCGCGCCCGGCAACCCCAACCCGGGCGATGAGCTCAGGGCGCCTCGGGACCGGCCGGTCCGCGGCCACCTTCGGCCGGCGGGTCCTCGGTTGCGGGCCGGGGCACCACCCGCTCCTCGGGGTCGATGGTGACCTTGTCGAGCTTCCAGGCGGGGACGCTGCCGCGGGGACGGGTGTGGCGGCCCCGCTTCACCTTGTGCGCCTTGCCGGCTGCCCTGGGATCGAGCGGTCGCGCCCCACCACGGCCCTCGACGTAGTCCCACGCGTCCTCGGCGCTGTGCCGCTGCCGCTTGCGGGCCGGCGGAGGCGGCGCATCGCGGCCCGGCAACAACGGCAGGACGAACAGCACGACGGCGCCGAGTGCGGCGAGGACCGCGAGTGCGACGAGCACGAGCGGCGTCCAGTGCGTCTGTGACCCCGTGGCGGCGAACGACCGACGCGGGTCGCCGAGGTTGGCCGACACGCCGACAAACCCGTCGCCGGTCGATGCGGCACCCGCCGTCTCGTGCATCGAGAAGCCCTTGGGCAGCACCGTGATCGCAACCCCCAGCGCGTCGCCGCCGAGCGGCTTGCCACCGTTGGCGGCGGCCGCCAGCGTGCTGGGCGTGTCGCCGCCGAGTGCCTTGGTCAGCGCCGCGTCACCCAGGCCGTCGAGCCCCTTGGAGAGATCGACCGTCCCGGTGGCGCCGAGCTTGGTCGAGGCGAACGAGGTCGAGCGCGTGACGCGCACCGCGCGGAGCGGACCGTTGGGTCCGCTGATCGATGCCAGGATGGTGTTGGCCTCGGCGACGTCGGTGAACGGGCGGGACGCGGCGATCGCCACGGAGGTCTTGGGCCAACCGCCCGAGGGGCGGTCGACCAGCCCGGCATCGGCCATGTTCGTCAGCACCGACGGAGCCGGCCCGGGGCCCTGGATCTTCCAGCCCGACTTGGTCAGGTCGTCGACCGACACCACCTTGGACAGGTCGCCGACCTTCGCCACCGCCTCAGCGTCGAGGACGACCGCGACCGTGACCACGCCGCTGCCATCCGCGTGCAGTGAGACGTCCACGGAGGCGTCGGTTCGACATCCCGTGACGCCGACGAGCACGACCGCCACGAGCGTCGCGGCACGCGCAAGGCGCGCGCGCCGCGACGTTCGGGGGGCGGATCTCGACATGGGTGGCGAGCCTAGGGCTCGTACACCGACCGATCAGACGGTCGAGCTCAGGAGTCGCCCTGACCGCCGGCGCCGGCCAACTCGACCGGCGGGGGCGGGGGCTCGAAGCCCTCGACGGAGCGGAACGTGACCATCTGCTCGCCCTTGGACGACTCGGGATCGTCCTCGACGTCGACGACGACGGTCTCGCCGGCGTGGAACTGCTTCCAGAGCAGGCGCTCGGAAAGCGGGTCCTCGACGTAGCGCTGGATCGCCCGACGGAGCGGACGGGCACCGAGCTGTGGGTCGTAGCCCTTGTCGGCCAGGTACAGCTTGGACGCTTCGGTGAGCTCGAGCCCGATGCCCTGGCTCTCGAGCTGGGTGATGACCCGCTTGACCATGAGGTCGACGATCGAGATGACCTCGTCCTTGGAGAGCTCGTGGAAGACGACCGTCTCGTCGATCCGGTTCAGGAACTCGGGACGGAAGTGCTCCTTGAGGGCGTCGTTGACCTTCTCCTTCATGCGCTCGTACGACACGGCCTCGTCGGCCTTGCCGAAGCCCACGTTGGCCTTGCGCAGGTCACGGGTGCCGAGGTTGGAGGTCATGATCAGCACGGTGTTGCGGAAGTCGACGCTGCGCCCCTGGGAGTCGGTGAGGCGACCCTCCTCGAGGATCTGCAGCAAGGTGTTGAACACGTCCGGGTGGGCCTTCTCGATCTCGTCGAAGAGCACCACCGAGAACGGCTTGCGCCGCACGGCCTCGGTGAGCTGGCCGCCTTCCTCGTAGCCCACGTACCCGGGGGGCGAGCCCACCAGGCGACTGACGGTGTGCTTCTCCATGTACTCGGACATGTCGAGCTGGATGAGGCTCTCCTCGTCGCCGAAGAGGAACTCGGACAGGGTCTTTGCAAGCTCGGTCTTGCCGACGCCGGAGGGGCCCAGGAAGATGAACGAGCCGCTCGGGCGCTTGGGGTCCTTGAGGCCGGCACGCGTGCGTCGGATCGCCTGGGAGACCGACTTGATGGCGGTCTCCTGGCCGACGACCCGCTTGTGGAGCTCGTCCTCCATGCGCAGCAGCTTGGCGGTCTCCTCCTCGGTGAGCTTGTAGACGGGGATGCCCGTCCAGATCGAGAGGACCTCGGCGATCGACTCCTCGTCGACCTCGTCGAAGAGGTCGACACCGGAGCTCTTGATCTCCTGCTCCTTGACCTCCTTCTCGGCGAGGAGCTCCTTCTCCTTGTCGCGCAGCATCGAGGCCTCCTCGAAGCGCTGGGCGTCGACGGCCTCCTTCTTCTGCTGTTGGACCTGCGCGATGGAGTTCTCGAGCTCCTTGTAGTCCGGGGGCGTGCTCATGCGCTTGATGCGCAGACGGCTGCCGGCCTCGTCGATGAGGTCGATGGCCTTGTCGGGCAGGTGCCGGTCGGAGATGTAGCGGTCGGCCAGGTTGGCGGCCGCGACCAGGGCCTGGTCGGTGATCGTGACCCGGTGGTGGGTCTCGTAGCGATCGCGCAGGCCCTTGAGGATCTCGATGGTGTGCGCCACCGACGGCTCCTCGACCTTGATGGGCTGGAAGCGGCGCTCGAGGGCGGCGTCCTTCTCGAGGTGCTTGCGGTACTCGTCGAGCGTGGTGGCGCCGATCGTCTGGAGCTCGCCGCGGGCCAGCATCGGCTTGAGGATGCTGGCGGCGTCGATCGCGCCCTCGGCGGCGCCGGCACCCACCAGGGTGTGGAGCTCGTCGATGAACAGGATGATGTCGCCGCGGGTGCGGATCTCCTTGAGGACCTTCTTGAGGCGCTCCTCGAAGTCACCGCGGTAGCGCGAACCGGCCACCAGGGCGCCGAGGTCGAGCGTGTAGAGCTGCTTGCCGTGCAGGGTCTCGGGGACGTTGTCGACGGCGATCGCCTGGGCCAGGCCCTCGACGATGGCGGTCTTGCCGACGCCGGGCTCGCCGATCAGCACGGGGTTGTTCTTGGTGCGGCGGGAGAGCACCTGCATGACGCGCTCGGTCTCGCGGGCCCGGCCGATCACCGGGTCGAGCTTCTTGTCGCGGGCGAGCTGGGTGAGGTTGCGGCCGAACTGGTCGAGGACCATCGAGCCCGACGGGGTGGCATCGCTGCCGCCGCCTGCGGTCGCGCCGGCCTTCTCGCCGCCACCCTCGGCACCGCTGGCGCCGGAGAGGAGCTGGATGACCTGCTGGCGCACGCGCGACAGGTCTGCGCCGAGCTTGACCAGCACCTGGGCCGCGACGCCTTCGCCCTCGCGGATGAGCCCGAGCAGGATGTGCTCGGTGCCGATGTAGTTGTGGCCGAGCTGCAGGGCCTCGCGGAGGGACAGCTCGAGGACCTTCTTGGCACGCGGCGTGAAGGGGATGTGCCCGCTGGGCGACGACCCGCCGTGGCCGATGATCTCCTCGACCTGGGCGCGCACCGCTTCGAGCGAGATGCCGAGGGACTCGAGCGACTTGGCGGCGACGCCTTCGCCCTCGTGGATCAACCCGAGCAGGATGTGCTCGGTGCCGATGTAGTTGTGGTTGAGCAGGCGCGCTTCCTCCTGCGCCAGCACGACCACTCGACGGGCCCGGTCTGTGAAACGTTCGAACAAGGTGACCTTCCTCCCATGGAAGGGAAACGTCCTCCGAGTGTACCCGGCCCCGGCAACCATGCCGCCTCGGTGTCGGAACCACCTGCTCCTGCGCCCGTCGGAGCGGGCGGATCGGCCGGAAGACCTCTCCGGCCGAGGCACTAGGTTTCCGTGCGCACCTGTCGCCGGCTATCCGGAGCCACCATGGGCCTCGTCATCCTCATCCTGCTCGTCCTGGTCATCCTGTTCCTCCTCAAGGGGATACGGATCGTGCAGGAGTACGAGCGGGGGGTCATCTTCCGGCTCGGGCGATGCGTCGGCGCGAAGGGGCCGGGCCTGTTCTTCATGTGGCCCATCTTCGACAAGATGGTGAAGGTGAACCTGCAGGAGAACGCGGTGCCCGTGCAGCCGCAGCAGATCATCACCAAGGACAACGTGACCCTGAAGCTCGACGCGGTGATCTTCATCCGGGTCACCAACGCCGAGGCCTCGGTGATCAACGTGCAGAACTGGTACCAGGCGGCGTCGCTGCTGGCCCAGACCACGCTCCGCTCGGTGGTGGGCAACCACCAGCTCGACGAGCTGCTCACCAACCGCCAGGAGATCGACAACGAGATGAAGGCGGCGCTCGACGCGCAGACCGAGGAGTGGGGCGTCGAGGTGCGCCGGGTCGAGCTGCGCGACGTCGACCTGCCCGAGCAGATCCAGCGAGCGATGGGTCGTCAGGCCGAGGCCGAGCGCGACCGCCGCGCCAAGGTCATCGCCGCCGAAGGCGAGCTCCAGGCCTCGGTGCAGCTCTCCCAGGCGGCGACCGCCATGTCGTCCTCGCCCGGCACGTTCCAGCTGCGCACCTTGCAGACCATGTCCGAGATCGCGACCGAGCACAACTCGACGATCATCTTCCCCATCCCCACCGAGGTGATGGAGGCGTTCCGCGTCTTCGCCCACCAGGGCAGCGAGCTCGCGTCGACGCCGGTCGTCGTTCCCGCGGCGACGGCCGAGGCGCCCGCTCCTCCCCCGCCACCCGCGCCGAGCCCGGAAGCGCCGTCGGCCCCGTGACCGACACCACGAACGAGATGGACCTGCCGGTACCCGACCTGACGGGCGAGTTGGCCCGCGTCGAGGAGGAGCTGCGGCGCGCGGTGCGCACCGACGACGACCTCCTGACCGAGATGGCGTCCCACCTGATCCGGGCCGGGGGCAAGCGACAGCGCCCGCTCTTCGCGCTGGCCGCCGGCGCGTGCGCACCGGACTTCACCACCCCGCCGCTCGCCCGCGAGGTCCTGCTCGGCGGGGTGTCGGTCGAGCTCGTGCACCTCGGCTCCCTGTACCACGACGACGTGATCGACGAGGCGGTGACCCGCCGCACCGTCGAGAGCGTCAACGCCCGCTGGGGCAACCTCCGGGCCATCCTCGCCGGCGACTTCCTCCTGGCGCGCGCCTCCGAGATCGCTGCGGGCCTCGGGACCGAGGTGGCCGGCCTGCTCGCGGCGACGATCGCCAAGCTCTGCGAGGGCGAGGTGCGCGAGCTCGAGGCGGCCTACCGAACCGACCGCACCGAGGCCTCGTACCTGGCTTCGATCGAGGGGAAGACCGCGTCCCTGTTCTCCGCGGCGGCGCGCATCGGCGGGATCGTGTCCGACCTGCCGCGCACCCAGATCGAGGCGCTCACCGACTTCGGGCGGTGCTACGGCATGGCGTTCCAGATCGTCGACGACATCCTCGATCTGACGGCGACCGCTGAGCAGCTCGGCAAGCCTGCGGCCCACGACCTGGTGGAGGGGGTGTACTCGCTCCCGGTGCTGCGCGCGCTGGCGGGTCCCAACGGCGATGCGCTACGCGAGCTGCTCGGTTCCCCGATCGAGGGCGCCGACCTCGCCGAGGCTCGGCGCCTGGTGCTCGACGGTGACGCCATCGAGCAGGCCTGCACCGAGGTGCGTGCGTGGGTGGACCGTGCCGACGCCTCGCTCGCCGAGTTCGCCGACCGACCCGGCGCTCACACGTTGCGCGCGGTCAGCGCGGTCATCGTGGACTCGCTACCGGACGCAAGTCGCGCCTGAGGGGCGGGGGCGCGCCGGTCCTGGGCGACTCCAGCGCCTGCCACGCGAACGGGAGGAAGTCGCGGAACGCGGTGCGCCAGACCCAGAAGGTGTGCCCTCCCTGCACCAGGCGGGTGTCCACGTGCATCCCGGCGCGGGCCGCCTCCCGAGCCTGGACGAGGATGTGGCCGCGGCCGGGGTCGCTGGTGCCGACCACGAACATGGCGTGAAGTCCCGGGTAGGTGTGACGTGCGAGCAGCAGCTGTGGGTCGTACGCGGCTCGGGCCAAGCTGCTGCCGTGGAACAGGACCCGCAGCGTCGTGGCCGGGCTCCCGACCGAGGGGGTCGCCTCGCCGCCGAAGTCGCCGAAGGCCCCGAAGGACGACCGGTGCCGAAGCGCCATGTCGAGCGCGCACGTGCCGCCGGCCGAGAGCCCGGCAACCGCCCAACGCCTCGGATCGGTGGTCACGCCGAAGCGGCTGACCAGGTCCCGCCGCACGTCGACGAGCGCGTAGGTCTCGGAAAGGGAGCCGGGCCGGTCGACGCACTCGGTGTCGCCGGTCAGGCTCCCGTTGACGTCGACCATCGCCAGGATCGGCGCGAAGCCGTGGTGCACGCTCGCGAACGCGTCCGCGTAGCGGTCGACGTACCCGCCGGAGAGCCATTCCGAGGGGCTCGCCGGAGAGCCGGAGATGAGCACCACGACCGGGAGGTGCGAGCGGGCGGGCCCGAACCACGCGGGCGGGAGATACAACCAGCCGGACCGCGCCACGAAGTGGGACGTGGCGGCAGGGAACGCCACCGGCAGGGTCACGCCATGCAGTGAGGCGCCCCTCCCCAGCGGAATCGCCGCGGGGTCGACCGCGACCCGGCGGCGCGCCATCTTGGCGATCTGCACCACCTGCGCGGCGCTCGCCTCGTGGGCTGCCGGGCGCCCGAGCAGCGTGGCCAGCGTCGGGAAGCCCAGGAAGTAGGCGTTGAACAGCGCCAGGCACATCACCAGGGTGGCCGGCCCGGCCACGATCGAAGCGACCCGGTGGCTCCCGGTCGTCCCTCGCGAGCCGGCGACCGTCCACGCGAGGGCGAAGAGTGCGGCCCACACCCACGGCTCGGTGCCCAGGGGCAGCGACGGCTGGACCCAACCGACGGCGCTCACCTCGTGGACGCCGAGCGCCGTCAGCACCAGGGTTGCGGCCGCGACGGCCGCCGCGGTCCTTACCCGCCGGCGCGAGAACGGCGCGAGGCTCCACGCGAGCAACACCAGCGCGAGCGCCTCTGTCGACCACATGAACGGCCGGCTCACCAGCGAGAGACCCACGGGCCAAGCGTACGGATCACCAGGTCCCGAGCCGCCTCGGGAATGTCAGATGTGCGTCAACTCCCGCCGGGCCCCGGACGCCCCAGCTGGGCCGTCGGCGACCGTGCCGAGGAACTCCAGGACGGTGTCGTTGTACAGGCCGGCGCGCTCGACCATGAAGCCGTGGGCGCCACCTCGGATGACCGCGAGCTTGGCGCCGGGGATCAGCGCGGCGAGCTCTTCGGAGTCGCCGAGCGGGGTGAGGACGTCCTGGCTGCCCACGATCACCAGCGTCGGCGTGTCCACCTGCTCGAGCTCGTCACGCAGCGTGTCGTCCATCGAGAGGATCGCGTCGATCTGCGCCACGAACGCGTCGGCGGAGACGTCGAACGCGATCGGGCCGAGCAGGCGCATCGCGGGACGGAACCTGCGCAGCGAGCGGTTCCCCACGATCCACCGGAGGTTCTCACCGAGGAAGGCCCGCATCCCCTTGTCGCGGGCGAGGTCGGCCCAGGACGCCAAGAGGTCCTCGCGCCAAGGGTGGTGGCGGCACGCGGTGCACGACAGCACGAGCGAGCGCACCCGCTCGGGATACCGGACCGCGAGGATCTGCGCCAGGATGCCGCCCATCGAGACGCCGACGACGTGGGCGGACTCGACCCCCTCCGAGTCGAGCACCGCCACGAGGTCGGCGGCCATGACCTCGAGGTCGTAGGGACCCTCGGGCTTGTCGCTGCGCCCCACGCCCCGGTTGTCGGGTGCGATGCAGCGGTGGCGCGACCCGAACGGGAAACGCTGGAGCAGCCAGCTTCCGCTGTCCGCACCGAGGCCCTGGATCAGCAGCAGCGGCTCGCCGTCGGGCGAACCGAAGGTCTGGTGATGGATCCGGGTCCCGTCCTCGACGGTCGTGATCGGCACGTCGATCCAACCTACTTCCCGGGACCTCGAAGACCCGGGAGGTCGTGACGGACCCGGTGCCAGAGACTGGCCGAAGCCGCTTCGTCGAGCAGCGCGTCGAGTCCCGCGGCCACGTCGACCGCGACCTGCGCGACGGCGCGAGGCCCACGCCCGTGGGGTCGGTCAACCGGCGCGCCGACGCTCACCGTCCAACGACGTCCGACCTCCCACCCCGTCACCGAGACGGGGAGCACCGCCGCGCCCGTCTCGACCGCCGGGGCCAACAGCTCGATCGGGACCGTCCCCCTTCGGAACCGGACCAGCTCGCGGGTCGTGGGAAGCGCCACCACCTCGCCGGCACGCAGCGCGCCGGCGACGTCGCCGGGGTGGGCGGGCAACGCACCGAATCGGCGCAGCAGCGCACCCAGCGGGTCGATGTCCGGGCAGCCGACCGGTCGGACGTGCCGTTCGGCCTCCCGCCCCAGCGCGGCCACCAGGACGCCGGGCTCGCTCCAACCGAGCCGCCGGTTGCAGACCAGCACCGCCGGGCCCGCGTCCGGGAGGTGCGAAGCACCGACCACGTCCACGTGCCAACGCAGACCGGCGAACCGACTCGCCGCGTGCACGATGTCGGGGTCGAGTCCCCATGGGTCGACGGCGTAGGAGCCGTCCCAGCGTCGGCGCAACAGGCCGAGCACGTCATCCGCCCCGGCGGTTTCGTCGGGCAGCGCGGCCAGGCTCGAAGCGCTCACGCGGCGGCCTCCGCGGCGACCGGGAGGTAGATCACGTTGAGCTGCTCGTACAGCTCGGTCACCACGTCTCGGGTGGTGCGCGTCGGGGCCACGCCGAGCAGTTCGGCGCTCCGGCCGCCGTCGGCGACGCGGCCCCGCACCAGCAGCTCGCGCACGTGGGAGGGCAGCGGGGCGCTCACCAGCTCGGTGCCGATCTGGGCCGCGGTCCACCCCGGCCCGAAGGTCGGCATCGGAAAGCGGCCCCCGATCCGGGCCGTCTGCGAGGCGGTCACCGCACCGGAGGCGACCACGTTGACCGGCCCGTCGACCCGACGGAAGAGCGCCGCTTCGAGGGCGCTCGCCGCGTCGTCGGCGTGGAGCAGGGCGAAAGCGGGATCGGCCAGGGCGTTGAAGGGCACGACCGCCAGCTTGAGCAGGCGCCCCAACGGGCTCGGCACGTGTGAGCCCACGAGCGGCGCGAAGCGCAGCGACGTCAGCGGCACCGCTGCCGACTCCGCAACCGCGGCGAGGCGGTCCTCGACGTCCAACAGCGTCCGTCCGAAATCGGTGGTCGGCGCCGGAGGCACGTCCTCGTCCGGTCGACGGGGCACGCCGCGGTTGCGGCCGTAGACCTCGATACCGGACCGCGCCACGATCGCTTCGAGCGATGGTGCGTGCTCCTCGAGCGCCCGGGCGAGCGCCTCCACGCCACGGTTGCTGGCGTCGTGCGCCGGACTCGGCGAGAGCCGCGCGTGGGGCTCGTAGACCCCGAGGTGCAGCGCGACAGTGGGTGCGGCATCGCGCACGACGTCCGCGACCCGCTCGGCGTCGGCGGGGTCGATGTGGTGGAAGACCGCACGGTGCAGGCGGCGTCGCGGCGGGTCGAGGTCGTAGCCCACGATCGACTCGACGTCGTCGCGGGCCTCGAGGATCCGCGCCACCAAGGTGCCCAGCTGGCCTCCCATCCCCGTCAGCAGCACGCGCATGAAGCGAGTCTTGTTGATGGCACCCTTCGTGCCGCAACTCTTGCCCCGGGGCGGCTACTGCTCCGGACGAAGGGTGGGGAAGAGCACGACGTCACGGATCGTCGACACGTCGGCGAGCAGCATCACCAGCCGGTCGATGCCGATGCCCAGGCCGGCCGTCGGTGGCAGGCCGTACTCGAGGGCCCGGAGGTAGTCCTCGTCGACCGACATCGCCTCGTCGTCTCCGGCCGCCTTGACCTGGGCCTGGGCCTCGAAGTTGGCCCGCTGCACGGCCGGGTCGGTCAGCTCGCTGAAGGCGTTGCACAGCTCTCGACCGGCGACGATTCCCTCGAAGCGCTCGACGTAGCCGGGCTTGTCGCGGTGCGCCCGGGCGAGCGGCGACACCTCGGCGGGGTAGTCGACCACGAACACCGGCCCCCACAGCTCGGACTCCGTCGTCTTCTCGTAGATCTCGAGGATCAGCTTGCCGGGGCCCCAGGCGGCCTCGACGGGGATGACGAAGCGCTCGGCGATCCGGCGCAGCTCGTCGATGTCGGTGTCGAGGTCGACCTCGACCCCGGCGTGCTCGGCGATCAGCTCGGTCATCGTGGCCCGGCGCCACGGCGCGGCGAGGTCCAGGTCGCGACCGCCATAGGTGAGCGACGTGGTCCCCCGCAGCTCGACCGCGAGCTGCGCCACGAGCTCCTCGGTGATCGCCATCGCGTCGTGGTAGTCGCCATACGCCTGGTAGAGCTCGAGCATCGTGAACTCGGGCAGGTGGGTCGAGTCGATGCCTTCGTTGCGGAAGTTGCGGTTGATCTCGAACACCCGCTCGAAGCCGCCCACCACGAGGCGCTTGAGGTACAGCTCCGGCGCGATCCGCAGGTAGAAGTCGGTGTCGAGCGCGTTGTGGTGCGTGGTGAACGGCCGCGCCGTGGCCCCACCCGGGATCGGGTGGAACATGGGCGTCTCGACCTCGAGGAAGTCGCGGTCCTCGAGGAAGCGCCGAGTGGCCGAGAGCAACCGGCTGCGGAGCTGGAAGGTCCGCCGCGCCTCGTCGGTGACCCACAGGTCCACGTAGCGCTGGCGGAACCGGGTGTCCGGGTCGTTGATGCCGTGCCACTTGTCGGGGAAGCGTCGGCGCGCCTCCGCGAGGAGCACCCAGTCGTCGACCCGCACGCTCAGCTCACCGCGCCGGGTCGTCATCACCTCGCCGTGCACCCCGACCCAGTCGCCCAACGAGAGCGCGCAGAACGCCTCGAAGTCGGGGGTCGTCTTGGACGGGGCGAAGAGCTGGATGCGGCCCGAAGCGTCTGCGACCGTGCCGAACGCCAGCTTGCCCTGCACGCGCCGCAGCAGGAGCCGGCCCGCGATGGTCACCGTGGCACCGGTCTCGGTGCCGGGCTCGAGGCCCGCGAAGCGCTCGGCGAGGCCTGCGGCGGTGGCATCTGGCGCGTAGGACATCGGCTGGACGAGACGTGTCGACTCGGGTCCGGGTGGCGTCTGCCCGGTGGCGCCTTCGCCCGGCGCGCCGGTGGGGTCGTCGCTGGTCATGGCGTGCTCAGGTTCTTCGCGTGGATCAGGCGCAGTCCGTGCAGTGTGAGCCACGGCTCGATGTGCTCGATCGTCCGCGTGTAGGGGGCGATCGTCGCGGCGAGCCCGCCGGTGGCGACGACCACCGCGTCGCCGATGGCGTCGAGCATGCGATCGGCGATGCCGTCGACCTGTCCGGCGAAACCGAACACCGCGCCCGACTGCAAGGCTTCCACCGTCGAACGACCGATCACGCTTCGCGGCTCGACCAGCTCGACCCGGCGCAGGGCGTCGGCCCGCTGGTAGAGGGCGTCGAGGCTGATGTCGATCCCAGGCGCGATGGCGCAGCCCAGGAGCTCGCCCTTCTCTGACACCGCGTCGTACGTGGTGGCCGTACCGAAGTCGATCACGAGCGCGGGACCGCCGTACACGTCGACCGCGGCGACGGCGTTGGCGATGCGGTCGGCGCCGACTTCGCGCGGGTTCTCGGTGAGCACGGGCAGGCCCGTCTTGATGCCCGGTTCGATCACGACCGGGTCGAACCCGAAGTACTTCTCGGTCATCTCCCGGAACGCCGCGGTGCAACGCGGCACGACCGACGAGATCACGAGTCCGTCGACCTCCTCGTCGAACGAGAAGCCGTGGAACCCGAGGAACTCCTGGATGGCCAGCGCCTGCTCGTCGGCGGTGCGGTCAGCCACGGTGGCGATCCGCCAGTGGTCGAGCAGTCCGGCTTCGCACCGGCTGCGGACCGGCTCGCGTTCGGGATCATCGGGGTCGCCGAAGAGCCCGATCACGGTCTGGGTGTTGCCGACATCGATGGCGAGCAGCATCAGCGTTCGAGCCCTCCGGGACGGGTGGTCGTCAGGTCGGTGGTGATGTCGAGGCCGATGTCGAGCACGGCAGCCGAGTTCGTGATCGAACCGGTCGAGACCCGGTCGGCGCCGCACCCCGCGTAGGCGGCGATGGCGTCAAGGGTGATGCCACCAGAGATCTCGACCAGGCACGCTCGTCTCGTTCCCGTCGGTGTGCGGCGATCGACCTCGGCGACGCACGCGCGCACGTCCTCGGGTGCCATGTTGTCCAGCAGGACGGCGTCCGCGCCCGCGTCGAGCGCGGCCACGAGCTGGTCGAACCGGTCGCACTCCACGTGCACCAGTCGCCCCGGCCAGAGGGCGCGTGCCGCAGCGACCCCTTCCACGATGCCCAGCACCGCCAGGTGGTTGTCCTTGAGCATCACCCAGTCGCTCAGGTTGCCCCGGTGGTTCTGGGCGCCGCCGGCTCGCACCGCGGCCTTCTCGAGGCTGCGCAGACCCGGCGTGGTCTTGCGGGTGTCCCACAGGCGCAATCGGTCGTCGCCGGTGGCCTCGATGGCGTCGACCACCCGTCGGGTCGCGGTCGCGACACCCGACAGGTGGCCCAAGAGGTTCAGCGCGGTTCGCTCGGCGGTCAACAGGGTGGCCAGCGGACCGTGGACCTCCGCCAACGGTTGTCCGGGCGCCACCGGGTCGCCGTCGTCCACCGACCAGGTGACTTCGATCGACGCATCGACCTGGGAGAAGGTCTCGTCGACGCAGCGGCAGCCCGCGACGACCCCCGACGCACGGCTCACGATCGTGGCGTCGACCAGCGCCGCGGGCGGGAGGAGTGCGGCGGTCAGGTCACCGAGCGGGGTGAGGTCCTCGGCGAGCGCGCGGCCGACGACCTCGCGCACCGCGCCCTGCGGCGGGTGGGCCGCCGAGGTCGCGGCGTTGCGCGACACCGGTCCGCCGGCTGGGGTGGGCGCGTCCGGGCTGGTCATGGCCCGACCAGCCTGCCCGTTGCAGGCGGCCACGACACAATGGAAAGCACGCGCACGCCGTTCCCGACGGACGCCTCCGACCGGATCAGTTGAAGCCGCGGTTGTCCTGCTTCAGGGCGAGGTCGACGCTCACCGCCGCGGCGACGGCGAGCGAGTGCAGCGGCTCGGCGATCGTGGTGTGGATCTGCACGACGTAGTGGTCAGCGGTGGTGAACATCGTCCGGGCGAGACCCTCCCAGGTCTTGGTGATCCGCGCGACCTCGGCGTCGCCGGCGTCGGAGATGCGGAAGTTCCAGGCGCGCCAGTTCTCGGCGCTGATCATCCCGACCTGCCCCGAGGGACCCATGAGGGCGAACTTGATCTTGCCCATCGCGTTCTTCTGCACGATCGAGCCGATCTCGTTGCCGACACCGTCCTGCACGATGACCTTCGACTTCACGACCTTCGCCGGCCGGGTCAGCTGGAGGGCCACGGATCCGTCGCGATCGACGATCTGCACCTTGTGGGTCATGTACTGGTCGAAGCTGGTGAGCAGTCTGGCGGCCTTCTTGACGGCCGACTGGCCAACCTCGCGGATGGCGCCGATCTGGGTGCCGTGCTGGTCGTGGATGGCGAACTCGTTCGCGAGCTCGACGAGCTTCGCCTTCTGGTTCACCACCAGGATCGGTTCGGTGAACAGGGTGCCACCACCCTGCTGTGCGCCGACTTCGATGCCCGCCTGCTTGGCGACCTGGGTGTGGATCTTGTCCTGGGGGGTGGTGCCGTGCACCTCGGCGGCCGGGGCCTGGAGGGCATCGACGGACTGGACGCCGTTGGACGAGACGTTGTCGGTCCAGGCGTTGCCGTCGTACCAGCGGTACTCGTGGCGACCCATCGGATCGGGGTACCAACCGGCGGAGAAGTCCGAGGGCGTGGTCACGGCCCCGACCCTACCGACCGACCTGCCATGGACCCGCCGGCTTCCCTTCGAGCTCCCGGTGTCCCTCGCCGGGTCCGGTCTCGTCGGGAGCAGGAGGAGTCAGCGCTGAACGAGACGGACCCGCAGTGCGGGGTCGGTCTCGGGGTGGTCTTCGCGAGTGTGCGCGCCACGGCTCTCGGTGCGCGCCGTCGCGGCCGCCACCAGGGCGTGCCCGACTTCGCACAGGTTCGCGACCTCCCAGGTACCGGGCGTGGATGGCCGACCGAGATCGTCCATGACCCCGGAGATCGCGTCGCCGGCCTGCTGCAGACTCCCAGCGCTGCGAAGGACGCCGGCGTCGAAGGTCATGGTGCGCTGGAGACGGGCGCGCAACTCGTCGACATCTGGGGCACGACCCCGGTCGGCGACCACGTCGGCAGCGCCCCTCCCCTGCGCCGCGTCGGCATCGAGAAGGGGCTTCACCGGAAGTTCGCGTCCGGGTACCGCGGTGGCGTCGTCCGAGCCCTGCGCAGGGTCGAGCACGGCCCGCATCGCACCGGTCGGGCTCGGCCCCTGCGCCCCGGCGGCGATGGCATCGACGACGCGGGGGCCGAAGACGAGCCCTTCGAGCAACGAGTTCGACGCGAGTCGATTGGCGCCGTGCACGCCGGTGCAGGCCGCTTCGCCCGCCGCCCACAGGCCCGGCACGCTCGACGCGCCTGACAGGTCGGTCACGACGCCCCCGCTCAGGTAGTGGGCGGCAGGGGCCACCGGCAGCCAGTCGACAGCCGGGTCGAGGCCGACGGCCGCGAGCTCGACAGCGATGTTCGGGAACCGGGTGGAGAAGTCCTCCAGCCCGGTGGCGTCCAACCAGACGTGGTCGATGCCACGCTCGATCATCAGCGCCGCCTCTGCCCGGGATACGACGTCGCGCGGTTGGAGCTCGTCGACGAAGCGCTTCCCGTCCGGACCGCGTAGCAGCGCGCCGTGCCCGCGGAGCGCCTCGGTGAGCAGCGGGCGGGGCATCGCCGCGATGTGCAGCGCAGTCGGGTGGAACTGCATGAACTCGACGTCGGCCACCGCGACCCCGCCGCGCAGCGCCATCGCCGTTCCGTCCCCCGTCGTCTCCGTCGGGTTCGTGGTCACGGCGAAGAGCTGGCCGCAGCCTCCGGTGGCCAGCAACACGTGGCGCGCGGCGACCTCGGCGACCACGCCGTCGGGGCGGAGCGCCCGCACCCCACGGCACCGACCTCCCGCCACCAGGAGGTCGAAGGCGAACCAGCGCTCGAACACCTCGACGGTGCTGCTTCGCGTCGCCACGTCGAGGGCACGCTCGACCTCGGCGCCGGTTGCGGAGCCACCCGCATGCACGATGCGCGCCATGCTGTGGCCGCCCTCGCGTGCCAGCTCGAGCCGCCCACTCGGGTCACGGTCGAATACGGCCCCCAGCTCCATCAGGTCACGCACCCGCGCCGGGCCCTCGTCGACGAGCACCCGGACCGCGTCCTCGTCGCAGAGCCCGCCACCCGCCGCCAAGGTGTCGGTGAGATGGAGGTCGGTCGAGTCCGGGTTCTCCTCGAGCACCGCCGCCACGCCGCCTTGCGCCCAGCGGGTCGAGCCGTCGTCGAGGTCTCCCTTGGTGAGGACGCCGACCCGAAGGCCGTGGACCCGCGCCGCGCGCACCGCGGCGGACAGTCCGGCGACGCCGGAACCGATCACGAGCAGGTCGAGCGTCCCGTCCACCGCGCGCTCACTCCCGTGGCCACCGGCTCCTGCGTTGGTCACGTCGGTGTGGCTCCCGGGACTCGAGGTGTGCGTCGCTCAGCGGCGTCGAGACAGCGACCGGACGGTTGCCGCACCGACCCGGTGCACCGCTGCAACAGCATCGCAGGTCGCCGTCACCGAGCTCGTGCCGTGACGACGATCGCCGACTCAGCTCGCGGCCTCGACCTCGACGTAGCGTCGTGGCGCGGGCGCGTCGAGCCCGGCCAGCAGCCGCGCGGTGTCCTCGTCGACCACGTTGTTCGCGGTGTCGACGTGCACGATGCGCGGGGCGTAGGCGGACAGCTCCGCGGCGTCGTAGTCGGCGTAGCTGATGACGATGACCTTGTCGCCGGGGCTCACCAGACGGGCCGCGGCGCCGTTGAGGCAGATGTCGCCGGAACCGGGGGCGCCTTCGATCACGTAGGTCTCGAGCCGGGCGCCGTTGTCGATGTCGACCACCGCAACCTGCTCGTACTCGACGAGATCAGCCGCCGCCATCAGGTCGGCGTCGACCGTGACCGAACCCACGTAGTGCAGGTCGGCGTCGGTGACCGTTGCTCGGTGGATCTTGGACTTCATCATGCGGCGTCGCACCGACGCACCTCCAGCGTGGTGGGTGCCGAACGGTCACCCCCGGTTAGGACCGTTCCAGTCTGCCCCCGTCCACCTCTTCTCGCGCAACTCTGCCGCGATCGAATGACCTCCGGCTGCGCGGCAGGTGCGCTCACCTGCCGCGCAGCCGCCGGCGTTCAGGGGAGGTCGGGGATGGTTCCCAACGACTCCGGGTGGATGAAGCCGTCCTGGTTCGTGTGAACAGTGACCTCGAGGTTGTCGGTGGTGCTCATCTCGACGTGCGGAATGATCCCGTAGCAGCCGGCATTCGTGCCCGTCGGGCAGTAGGGCATCGAGCTTCCAGAAGCAACCTGCGTCCACGGCCCAGCAGGTGATGCCGCCTGCCAGATGCGGTAGCCGCCGCCGAAGTGGGTCTGCTCGATGAGCAGGTAGCCCTTGCCGAGACTCGTGAAGTCGCCAGTCGCACTCCAGAACGGCGCGAGCGAACCGGGCGCCGTCGGCGTGATCGACACTGCAGCCGACGAGAGCGACGACCACGACGAACCGTCGGTGGATGCTTCGTACTGCAGCGATGCCGACTGGACGTCCGAGGTGGGAACCCGGGCCGCAATCGTCGCGCCCGACGTGCACCGCCGTAGGGGACGTACCAGGTGTCGCAATTGGTGCCGAAGAGGTAGAGATACCCGCCGTGAAACTCGGGATTGGCGAGATCGTGCTGCCACGACAGGTCGCCGGTGGGAAGGCTGGCACTCAGCAGCGTGGTCTGCGCGGCGATCGCATTGGTCGTGGGGTTGTAGATGATCAGCCGTACCCGCTTGAGATGGAGATCGGCACCCCAGGGAACCGCTCCTGGGTCAGCGACGACGCAGACGTCCACGACGGACATGGCCACCAACCCCGAACCGGACACTTCAGTACCGCCAACCGTCACGCCACTTGCCGGAACCTTGGCGAGACCCTGTCCCCAAGAGGCCACGTAGGTGCATGCGCTGCCATCCGCAGTGGTGATGCCAGTCGGCACGGGCAGCAACTGGGTGGGCATGTCGCTGTTCGGCAGCGACAACGTGGACCCCGCTGCGCCGACTGCCGACATCTGGTCGGGCATCGTGGTCGGTGAAGTCGGACCAACATAGGCAAACGTTCCCGGACGGAACGGGAACCCATACTCGCTCCCATCGCCATGGAGGAACACCGAGTCGCCGGTGATCCAAAAGCTGTTGCCGGAGCCGATGGGCACGCTGAAACCACCGTCAGCATGGATGACCGAGGAGTTGGCGGTCTCCCAGTTCGAGGTGAAGCGCGCCAAGGTGTCTGCGTGAGCCACCGATGCCGTTCCTGTGGGGACCACTGCGGCAGCGGTGGCCACGAGCGCACCGATCAGGAGCAGTCCCAGGAGCCGCCCCGATCTCCGGCGGCCCCTGGCAGGTGTGCCATTCGACGATTGCAGTACGACGGATTCTCTTTGCATGGGCCGAGACAATAGTCACATTGGACACTGGCATGCGTGCACCAACAATTCGCTGCCGCACTTCGAATCGCTCCCTCAGTGCGGGGGCGCAGTGACGCCGAGGTTGTCGAGCAGCCGGGGCTTGCCGAGGCGGGCGGCGACCAGGAGGCGCAACTCGCCGCGCACCTCGTCGACGGGCGCGACCGTCTGGGCGTCGACCACCGCCGCGTAGTCGGGCTCGGCCAGCGGCTCGGCGGCGAGGACCGCGGACATGACAGCCTCGACGGCGCGCGCGCGTCCCGCTCGCCGGCCAGCACCGCGTCCCGACCGGCCTGGAGCGCCCGGTGGAGAACCGGGGCCGCGGCGCGCTCGGCCTCGGTCAGGTAGACGTTGCGGCTCGAGCGCGCCAGACCGTCGGGTTCACGGCTGATCGGGCAGCCCACCACCTCGACCGGCAGGGAGAGGTCGTCGGCGAGCCGGCGCACGACCGCGAGCTGCTGGTAGTCCTTCTCCCCGAAGTACGCGTGACAGGCCCCGACGATCCCGAAGAGCTTGGTGACGACCGTGGCGACACCGGCGAAGTGCGTGGGCCGACTCGCCCCTTCGAACCCCTCGCTGGGTCCGGCAACCGAGACGGTGGTGCGAATCGGGGTCGGGTACATCTCGTCGACGCTCGGGTGGAACACCAGGTCGGCACCCGCAGCGCGAGCGAGCGCCAGGTCGCGGTCCAGATCCCTCGGGTAGGCGGCGAGGTCCTCTTCGGGCGCGAACTGCAACGGGTTCACGAAGATGCTCACGACCGTGGTGTCGCACCGCACCGCCGACGCGGCGACGAGCGACGCGTGGCCCTCGTGCAGATAGCCCATCGTCGGCACGAACCCGACGGTGCCCCCAGCCGCGCGGATCGCGTCCAGGCGGGCGCGCAACGCGGCGATCGTGGTGACGACCTCGACGGGAGGTCGCTGGTCGATCGCGTCCGAGTCCGTCACCGTGGGGACCCCTCGTCAAGACCCGTCGCGCACGCGTCGACGAGCCAGGCCGGCGGCGAGCCCCCCTCCGAGGGGCCGGCCAGTCGCCAGGCCGCGGCGGCCATCGCGGCGTACGCGGGGCGTTCGTCCGGCGCGAGTGCGGCGAGGTGACCCGCCACGGTGGCCCAGTCGCCGCGGGCGACCGGCCCGGTCAGCGCGGCCGCGGGGCCGAGCTCGGCCGCGCCCTCCAGCGACGCGCGAGCGAGGTCCAGGTACGCCTCGAACGGCACGCCGAGCGGTGCCGCCACGCGCTCGACCTGACCGAGCAACGCCACGAGGTGGTTCGAGGCGATGCATGCCGCCGCGTGGTAGGCGGGGCGATCGCGGTCGGCGACGCGGAACGCGCGACCGCCCAGCCGGGTCACGATGGCGGCGACGTCGTCCTGCGCCGAGTCGTCGCTCCCCGCCACCGCGAACCAGGCGTGGTCGAGCAACCGGCGCGTCCCGACTTCGGGGGACGGCAACGACACCAGGGGGTGGATCGCACCCCGCCGCGGGTGCGGAAGCAGGGCGTCGGCGCCCAGGGAGCCGGCGAGGTGCACCATGAGGGTCGCCTCGTGGGGCTCGATCGCAGCCGCCACGTCGACGACGGCGCGGTCCGGCGTGGCGACGACCACGAGGTCGACGCCGTCGCCGGCACCCGCGAGCCGATCGCCGCGCCCGAGTCGGCCGGCGTCCACCCAACCGCTCGCCACGAGCGCGCCGGCCATCGAACCTCCGGCGCGACCGTCGCCGACCAGGCGGAACGTCGAGCCGGCGAGCTGACCGGGGTCCACCGACGGGTCGACCATCAGACGACCGCGCCGACGTTTTGGCCGCCACCGACGAGCCTGCCGCGGATAGCGTCGCGTGGCGAGCACCTGGCCACCGCCCGGTGCTCCGGGATCCGGTATCCGCCGCACCCGCACCCGCGACCGCAAGGGACGACGATGGCCACCACCGCTGACATGGTCCGTGTCCTGGGCTCCCACGGGCCAGACTTCGCCGGCGACGAACCACTCCTCTCCGCGTGTGCGGTGGTCGTCCCCAAGGGCGACCCCGACCTCGACCCCGCCAAGATGTCGGCGGCCTCGCGGTTCCCGCTCGCGCCCAAGGTCACGCTCGGCCTGACCGCACGGCGGGTCGCGGTGTACAAGTCGGGCTGGGGCAACAAGGTCGGGAACGGGATCGGTTCGGTGGAGCTCAGCCGCATCGCCGACATCGAGGTCGCCTGGAACCGCAAGCTGGCGCTCCTCGCGATCGGAATGCAAGACGCGCCACCGGTCGTCGTTCGGGCCGTCGAATCGTCTGCCGCCGAGCACTTCCGCATCGAGTTCCTCCGCCTCCGCGGTCGACTCTGACCGACTCGCGCCGTGCTGGATGGCGCCGTGCTGGATGGCAGCGCTTCCGGCCTCACCAGGTCAGCCGCCCAGCATCCCGAGTCGCTGGACCGTGCCCGCGGCCACCCGTAGGTCTTCGGGGTCCACCAGCTCCGGAGCGAGCTCGGCCAGCGGCTCGAGCACGAACCGTCGACCTCGCATCCGCGGGTGCGGGACGGTGAGGGCGTCATCATCCATGGTCACGCCGTCGATCCACAGCACATCGACATCGAGGGTACGAGGGCCCCACCGCTCGGCGCGCACCCGCTCGGCCGCGGACTCGATGCGCTGGCACACCGCGAGCAGCTCGCGGGGTGCGAGGTCGGTCTCGATCTCGACCACGAGGTTGAGGTAGTGACCCTGTCCGGCGGGGCCACCGACCGGCTCGGTCTCGTACACGGCGGAGACCGCGGTGACGGTGTCGCCCAGCGTCTCGATCGCGTCGCGCAGGTACCGCTCCCGGTCGGCGAGGTTGGACCCCAGCCCGAGGAAGGCCCGAGTCACCTCGCCGAGCCCGGGCGGTCGCGGGAGATGCGCACCCCCGAGGTGGCGAGTTGCTGGGCCACCGGCGGCCTGAGCTTGCGGATCACGACCGTCACCGAAGCGCTCTCGGTCTCGGCGAGCAACGCGCGTCGCGAGCGAGTTGGCCAGGTGCTCGAGCAGGCGTGGAGCACCCGCCGCACACACCTTCTCGACGAGCTCGCAAACCGCGCCGTAGTCGACCGTGTCGTCGAGGTCATCGCTCTGACCGGCGGGGGCCAGGTCCACGTAGAGATCGAGGTCGACCTCGAGCGGCTGGGCCCGCTCACGCTCCTCTGGGAGGACGCCGCACCGCGCGGAGAGGCGGAGCCCGCGCAGCTCGATGCGGTCGCCGCCGTCCCTACCCACGATCGGCTCAGGCCCGCTTGGTCGCGGCGCGCTTCGCCGGGGCCTTCTTGGCCGCGGCGCGTTTGGCAGGAGCCTTCTTCGCCGGCTTGGCGGCCTTCTTCGTACCGGTCGACTTCTTGGCGGCCGACTTCTTGGCGGCTGCCTTCTTGCGGGCTGACTTCTTGCCAGCCGACTTCTTGCCAGCCGACTTCTTGGTGGTGGCCTTCTTGGTGGCAGACCGCTTCGTGGCGCCGGATGCCGAGCCTTCCGCCTCGTCGCTTCGCCGGGCCCGTTCCGCGGCCTTCGGCGGCACCGAGGCGGCAGCAAGAGCCTCCTTGGCCGCGGCCGATGCGTTGGGCAGCGCCGCCGCGGCCGACACCAGCTCCCGACCGTACGGACCGAGCTGACGCGCCACCATCTGCTCGATCAGCGTGACCGCCTCGGGACCTTGGGGAAGAAGCCCTGCCCACACGAGGTACCCCGTGACCAGTCCGCACACCGCATCGTTGAGCGCCTCCTGGTGGAGGAGGATCCGCTTGCCGTCGTCGAGCAGGGAACGGAGCTCGGGGTAGAAGACCGTCAGGTACGGAGCCGGATCATCGTCGGGATCGAAGCCCCGATGGCGCCAGGTCACCCCGAGGTCGTCGTAGTTGTGCAGGTTGTGCGGCGCGGGGATGACCGAGATCACGCAGTCGAACTGCTGCTCGCGGATCCAGATGATCTCCTCCTGGCGACGCACGCGGCGATGGTTCGCGCCGTAGCCGCCCGGACGCTCGGAGACCGCGAAGCGGTCCTTCATGATCCATGCGAAGTTCCGGGGCGGGATGCCCTGCGCCCACTTGCCTTTGCCTGCCATCGGTGGAGCTGCTCCCGGGTCTTGGGACGAACCTCGTACACACGCCGCGGCCAAGCCGGCCTCGCGAGGGACGACGTCCCGGGCGGCGCTCGGAGAACCATTCTACGGGTCCGGTCAAATCCGCTGGTCAGCGACCCTATCTGCCTCTTCAAAAGCTCGGAGGGCGGTCAAGGTCTCGGCCACGTCATGGACCCGGACAAGGGACGCACCATGCCGCCACGCCCAGAGCGCCGTCACGATCGACGCTTCGAGACGCTCGGGTACGGGCGCCGCCAGGGTCATCCCGGCCCCGTCGCCGGGCGCGGTGCCCAGCTCGACCTCGCCATCGGCCTGGGCGGTCAGGCGGCCCAACGACGACTTCCGACTCGTGCCGACCGCAACGGGGAAGCCCGTCGCCACCAGCACGTCGAGGTCGGCCAGCAGCGCCAGGTTGTGGTCGGTCGTCTTCCCGAACCCGATCCCCGGGTCGATCCAGACGTCCCGGACCCCGAGCGCGCGGCCCTGCTCCGCCCGCTCGACCAGGAACTCGCGCACCTCGGCGACCACATCGCCGTAGGTCGGACGACGCTGCATCGAGCGGGGGCTGCCCTGCATGTGCATGCACACCCACGCGGCGCCCCCGCCGGCCGCCACCCGCGCCAGCTCGAGTGAACCTGAGACGTCGTTGATGATCGTCGCGCCGGCGGCGACCGCGGCCTCGGCCACCGGCGCCTTCATCGTGTCGACCGAGACACGCACCGTCCCGGCGAGCGCCGCAACGACCGGCACCACTCTGGCCGCCTCCACGTCGGGGGACACCGGGTCGGCGCCCGGTCGCGTCGACTCGCCACCCACGTCGATGACGTCGGCACCGTCGGCCACCAACTTCCGCCCGTGCGCGATCGCGGTCTCGGCGTCCGGCCAGCACCCGCCGTCGGAGAAGGAGTCGGGCGTCACGTTCACGACACCCATGATGAGCGGCCTCACAGGGGATGAGGCTACGTGGCGGCCAGTGACCGGAAGGCTCGCTCGGCGGCTCAACGACCTTGGACGAAGCGCATGGCTTCCTGACGGGTGGACTCGTTCGTGCGGAACAGGCCGCGCACCGCCGAGGTCACCGTCGAGGATCCGGGCTTGCGCACCCCACGCATCGACATGCACAGGTGCTCGGCTTCGATGACCACCATCGCGCCCTTGGGCTTGAGGCTCTCGTCGAGCGTGTCGGCGATCTGGGAGGTGAGGCGCTCCTGCACCTGGGGCCGTCGGGCGTAGGCGTCGACGAGTCGCGCCAGCTTGGAGAGCCCGGTCACCCGGCCGTCGTCGTTGGGGATGTACGCGATGTGCGCCTTGCCGATCCACGGGAGGAGGTGGTGCTCGCAACAGGAGTACATCGGGATGTCGCGGACCATCACCATCTCGTCGTGGTCGGCCTCGAAGGTGGTCTCGAGGTGGTGCTCGGGCACCTCGCGCAGGCCGGCGAAGATCTCCGCGTACATGCGCCCCACCCGCGCCGGGGTGTTGACGAGACCTTCGCGATCGGGGTCCTCGCCGATCGCCTCGAGGATCTCACGCACCGCGAGACGGATGCGCTCCTGGTCTACGGGCGGACTTCCGTTCAGCCGGATCGACACGTGCCCTGTGGACTCGAGCTCACCGTGCAGCGCATCGTCGTGGGAATCGGACACCGGTCCTCCGGTCGTGGCCTGGGAGCGGAAGCAGGCGCCCCGCGGGAGATGGGGTCAAGCCCCGGGTGCGGTAAGGGTACGGACATCGGGGAGGTTTCGGGTACCGCTCGGCGTGGTCGAGCCCGTAGCCCACCACGAACTCGGGCGGGATGCGGAAGCCTTCGTAGCGCAGCGCCGGGTCGACCCGCTGGAGCCCGTCGCGCACCAGCAGGGCGCACACCTCCAGGCTGGCCGGTTGCCGGACGCCGAGGTTCTTGCGCAGGTAGCGCAACGTCAGCCCGCTGTCGATGATGTCCTCGACCAGCAGGACGTGCCGCCCGTGCAGGTCGGTGTCGAGGTCCTTGACGATGCGCACCACCCCGCTGGTGCGGGTCGCGCTGCCGTAGGAGGCGACCGCCATGAACTCGATCTCGACGGGGAGGTCGATCTTGCGGGCCAGGTCCGACAGGAACATGAACGCGCCCTTGAGGACGCCCACCAGCACCAATGGGGCGTCGCCGAGGACGTCGGCGTAGTCGGCCGTGATGCGCGCACCCAGCTCGGCGACCTTGTCGGCCAACGCATCGGCGGTCACCACGACCGACCCGAGGGTGTCGCCCACAGCTTCATCTCCTGGAGCAGCCCCGCCGACCGCGGCGGACGACTCGTCATCGGACTGCGTGGTCGACATGGTCTCCTCCTCGCCAGGCTTGGCGTCCAGCATGTTAGGGACCGACAGGACCGCACCTGCACGCGGCGACCGGAGAGGATGTGCTTCGACGGTGGCGACCTGGATGTGACGAGCAGGTACCGGTTGCCAGGTGCGCGCCGGTGGCCCGCCTGCTCAGCCGGGTGGCTCGAGGCGCAGACGCCGGGCATGCCGCGCCACCCGACTGCCACCGGCCAGCTGCGTTGCCACCGTCTCGCCCCGCGCCACCTCCAGCACCCGCTCGACCTCCGCGGCGCTCGGGGAGTACCCGTCGTGCGCGTCGGCGAGCCACGAGCGCAGCGCCCGGGCAGCGATCGACGGCGGCGCCCCGGCGACGGCCTCGGCGTCGGTGGGGTCGACGCGATCTGCCAGCGCAGCCAGCACCTGCTCGTCCTGCGCGACGAGGTCGCCGGTGCGCACGAGCAGCGGCGCGACATCGCGATCGGCGATGTCGTCGAGGAGCGGCAGCAGCTCGTGCCGAACGCGATTCCTCCGGAAGGACGGGTCGTGGTTGGAGGGGTCTTCGATGACTCCCACCCGCAGCTCGGCGCACACCGATCGGGTCTCCCGCCGGCGCAGAGCGAGCAGCGGTCGACGCGGGTCCGGCGGCCGGAGCGCCGCCATCCCGGCCGCGCCCGAGCCCCGGAGCAGGTTCAACAGGATCGTCTCGGCTCGGTCGTCGAGGGTGTGGCCGACGAGCGCGTGAGGGCCGAGGGCCTCGTAGCGCGCGGCGCGCGCGCGCGCCTCGAGGTTGGGGCCGGGCGCGACCGTGGCACACGCCGCGCGGAACTTGGCCCGGAAGCGGTGCGCCGTCGCGGCGACCAGTTCGGCTTCCGCGGGGCTGCCCGGCCGCAGGCCGTGATCGACGTGCACCGCGGTCACCTCGCACCCCGCAGCGACCGCGAGCACCAGGAGCGCGGTCGAGTCGGCGCCCCCGGACACCCCCACCTCGACAGCCGTGCCGGCCTCGGGGAAGGTGCAGCGTGCGAGCAGCTCGTCAATGGTTGCCATCGCTGCCCCGCGCGGTCAGACCGTCAACAGGCCGTCGGCGGGCGCGAGCCGCATCCGGGCCAGCCACGTCTCGGGCGCGCGGATCTCGGAAAGGGTCGGCAGGTTGGCCGGGTCCGCCCAGACACGGTCCAGGACATCCGCGCCGCCGACCTTCTCGGCGGCCTCGATGAAGCGCTCGCCGGCCTCGTACTGCTTCATCTTGGCGTCGAGTCCGATCAGCTTCTGCAGCAGCTTCATCGCCGGGTTCACCTGGGCACGTCGCTGGTGGAGGACGCGGTGAAAGCGCTCGGCGCTGGGGATCTCGTCGGCGCCGGCCCGACCCATGGTGACGTCGCCGTGCCCTTCCAACAGGCTCATCAGACCGCTGAGGTGGTCGAGGGCCTCGCGTTGCTCGGGCCCGGCGAACAACACCGCGAGACCCCCGTCGTCGAGCGGGTTCCGACCGGCCCGGAACTCCGACACGGCCTGGTTGAGCGCCTGGAGCATCCGCGCCGGGTCGGGGTCGAACCCGCCCAGGGTCACCTCGACAAGGCCGAGGAAGTGCTCGCGCATCCACGGCACGCCGGTGAACTGCGCGCGGTGGGTGACCTCGTGGAGGGCGAGCCAGAGGCGGAACTCCTCGGGTGGGAACGCGAACCGTCGCTCGAGCGCCAGCACGTTCGGACCCACGTAGTAGACGATGTCCTGTTCGTCGGGCTGCTCGTCCTCGATCACCAGCAGGTCGTACTGGCCGAGCACCCGGGTCGACATCCAACCCAGCAGCGCGCCGAGCTCAGCGCCGGCCATGCTGCGGGCGATGGGCGCGACCGGCCCGTTCGACACCCGTTCACCGATCCGCTCGGTCAGGGGGCGCAACAGCCGTCGGAAGCTGGCCAGGTTGGCGCGCACCCATCCCGGGCGGTCGGTGACACGCGCCCGTGCGGCGCCGGCCAGGCTGTGCAGCCCCGTCTCGGCGGCCACCGCTTCTTCGGCCTGCGCGGTGAATCGCTCGAAGTCTCTGAGCAGCGAGTCGGAGTGGTACGAGCGCGAGAAGGGCTCACGGCCGGTTGCCCGCACCGCGACCCGCTCCGCCATCCGCCAGTCGACGACCTCGGGCAACGGATGCTCCTTCTCGGCAGCGGTCGTGGTCGCGCCGGCTACTTGCGGCGCAACGGCTCGGGGAGCGGGAACTCACCCGGCGGGTACTTGGGGAGCACGACCTTGACCAGGTAACCGGCGACAAGCGCGACGATGACCAACACCGTCGCCCCCACGAGCAGGGGTGCGACCCAGAATGTCCACACGACGGCAACAAGCAGATCCATGGGCGCACCCTACTCGCGGCGTGCTGGGCGATCGCCAGCCCGAGTCAGCCGACCTGCGGACCGGCGGGGTCAGCACCCTCGGGTGCGTCCTCACAGGTCCGGATGGCCTCGGCGACCCGATCCTTGAGTGAGTCGGGGGCGTCGCTGCGGCAGGTGCGCGCCACCAGGTCGCGCAGCTCGTGTTCGAAGTCGAAGGCTTCGAGACAAGGGCTGCAGTCGTCGATGTGCCGGCTGATGAGCGCGCGCCGCTCGTCGGTGATCTCGCCGTCGAGGTAGACGTACAGGTCGCGCAACGCGTCGTCACAGTTGCCGACGAGGCCATCGCCGCAGGTGTTGGCGTGCGCTGCGGCGTCTGGCTGTCGTTGTGGTTCGGGAGCGGTCTGTTCGGTCATCTCGGTGCAGGCTCGGCGTCGGGGATGAAGCGCTCGCCGACCAGTCCTCGGTCGACGGCGTACTCGTACAACCGCTTCTGCAGGGCCTTTCTTCCCCGGTGCAGGCGGCTCATCACCGTGCCGATCGGGATGTCCATGATCTCGGCGATCTCCTTGTAGGCAAAACCTTCGACATCGGCCAGCAGCACGGGGATGCGGAACGTCTCGGGGAGCGACTCGAGCGCCTCGACCACCTCGGTGTCGGCGATGCTGTGCATCAGGTCGTCCTCGGCGCTCTGACCCAGACCCGTGGCGTTCGCGTCACGCACCCGGTGGTACAGGTAGAGATCCTCGACGTCCTCGAGCTCGGACTCGACGGGCCGGCGCTGCTTGGCGCGGTAGGAGTTGATGTAGGTGTTGGTGAGGATGCGGTACAGCCAGGCCTTGAGGTTGGTGCCTTCCGTGAACCCGCCGAACCCGCGGTAGGCACGCAGGTACGCCTCCTGCACGAGATCCTCGGCGTCGGCCGGGTTCCGGGTCATGCGCAACGCCGCCGAGTACAGCGACGACATGAACGGCATGGCCTGATCGGTGAAAGTCGCCTGGTCGGCCATCGGTCGCGAGGCTACCTGTCCCGCGTCACGACGTCGCTTTTCCGGCGACGACCAATCGCTCGCAGCCGTCGGGACCGCGATCGATCGACAGACGCCCGTTCCGCACGCCGCTGCGGCGGTGCTCCGGGTGGACCACCGGCGTACCGCGGTCCGGGTCCGGCAGCGACGGATAGGCGAAGAGCTCGCCGGTGGACGGGCGGTAGAGCACGAGCTCCGGCCTCGCCGCGCACCCCAGGGCACCGATCGCCAGGCGGTCACCGGCGCGCCCCAGCCGGAAGCGCCGCGGCGCCACCGGCGATCGGCCCGCCGGGTCCGGAGCGCGCGCGACCGCGAGCCGGGGAGGTTGCCAGACGACGCGCCGTGCACACCCGTCACCATCGAGGTCCACCAACCGCGGGCGACCGGGCTCGAGCGGTCCGGCGCCCTGGCCCGGCGCGCACGAGCGCGACGGGGCCGACCGTTGGAGGCCCGTCGACCGGCGCGGGGCGTGGTGCGTCGCCCGCACCCCGATGAGCGAACCGACGAGCACCATCGCGGCGACCACGAGGGACCGCCGCACCTGGTGATCGGCGGTCGTCGCCACCTCTGGCGAGACGACCCGTTCGGGTCGCGGTCCGAACTCCACCGTCCGAACCCTGGGTGATGACGTAGCGGCCGCGGGGCGTGGCGGGTCGGTCTCCTCGAGCGGGCCGGCGGCCTCCCGGAGCAGGGCGGCGACCGCGGCGAGGTCGCTGGGGCGCGCGGTGGGTTCGAAAGCGGTGAGCGCGGTGCAGGTGGCGGTCAACCGCTCGCGCCCGCCCGCTTCGCTCGCGGACGGCTCGGCGAGGTCCAGCCAATGCAACCCGACCGCTCCGAGTCCGTAGCGGTCGGCCGCCGGACCCACCGGCGCGCCGGCCACGACCTCCGGCGCGACCGATCCCGGGGTCCCCCAACGCGTGCCCGGTCGCGCCGGACGCGTCGCCGGCACGTCGACCCACTCCGCGCTCCCGAAGTCGATGAGCGCCGCCCGTGGCGGTTCGGCCCCGGACCGATCGAAGAAGACGACGTTGGTCGTGGACACGTCACCGTGCACGACACCGGCGCGGTGCAGCGCGTCGAGGGCCTCGGCCAGGTCTGCCAGGGCACGCCCGATCTCGGGCGCGCTCCACGGTCGAGCCGGTGCCCGGTCGAGCACGGGCGGATGCTCGGCGAGCGCGAAGACCAGCGCAGGGCTCCCCCCGACGGTGGCCTCGGCCTCGACCGCGACGATGCCGGGATGGCGCACCACCTGTTGGAGGTGCGCCTCGCGCTGCAGCGCAGCGCGCCGACGGCCGACGGGGGTGCGCACGTCGTCGGCGACCTTGACCACCCAGGACCGACCGGCGCACCGAGCCGGCAGCCAGGCCGTCGCAACCGACGAACCCCCTCCGGGAGTACCGGCATCCGCGAGTGGCTCGACCCGCCAGAGCGCGCACGGCGGCCCCGCCTCGAGTCGCTCGGCGAGGCGAAACGGTGCCGCGGCGCCGCGGCGCGGTGCGTCGTCATCGCGGGGGCTTGCTCCGTGGGGCACGGGGCCGCCGGTACCCCGTGCGAAACCTCCGCAAACCCCTCCAGGGACCGGAGGTCCGGGATCGGCCAACTGGGCGAAACCGGTCGTAGGGTGCGTCGATGCCTCCTCGCACTGCCATGGGCGGTCCCCACGGGGGGATGCGCTCGTTCTGGAAGGACCGCTCGGTCACCGACCACAAGGTCGCGGCCGGGACGGGACGCCGCATGCTCCGCTTCGCGCTCCCCTACCGCCGCCTCATCACCGCGTTCCTGGTCCTCGTGGTCGTCGACGCGGTGATCGGCGCGGTGAACCCGCTGGTCATCAGGTCGATCATCAACAACGGCATCATCGGCGGCAACCGGAACCTGGTCGTCAACCTCGCGCTGCTGCTCGCGGCGCTCGCGGTCGCCGACGCCGGGCTGTCGCTGGTGCAGCGCTGGGTGTCGGCCTCGCTCGGCGAGGGCATCATCTTCGACCTCCGCTCGAAGGTGTTCCGCCACATCCAGGAGATGCCGATCGCCTTCTTCACCCGCACCCAGACCGGTGCGCTCGTGACCCGGCTCAACAACGACGTCCTGGGCGCCCAACAGGCCTTCACCGACACGCTCTCGAACGTCGTGAGCAACCTGGTCACCGTCGTGATCGTGCTGACCGCCATGTTCTTCCTGTCCTGGCAGATCACCCTGGTCTCGCTGGTGCTGCTCCCCGTGTTCGTGGTGCCCGCCCGCCTGATGGGGCGGAAGCTCTCCTCGATCACGCTCGAGGCGTACGGGCTCAACGCGCAGATGACCACGACCATGACCGAGCGGTTCAACGTCTCCGGGGCCATGCTCGTGAAGCTCTTCGGTCGTCCCGAGGACGAGACGGGAACCTTCGAGCAGCGGGCGGGGCGCGTGCGCGACATCGGCGTGACCTCGGCGATGTACGGCCGCATCTTCTTCGCCTCATTGCTCCTGACCGCATCGTTGGCCACCGCCCTGGTGTACGGCTGGGGCGGCGTCCAGGCGGTCGAGGGCGCGCTCGACGTGGGCACGGTTGTGGCCCTGACGGCGTACCTCTCGCGCCTCTACGGACCGCTCACCTCGCTCTCGAACGTGCAGGTCGACGTCATGACCGCGCTGGTCTCCTTCGAGCGGGTGTTCGAGGTGCTCGACCTGGAGCCGATGATCGCCGAGAAGCCCGACGCGCGAGCGGTGCCCAGCGGACCGGTCCGCCTCGAGTTCGACGACGTCTCGTTCACCTACCCCAGCGCACGCGAGGTGTCCCTCGCCTCGCTCGAGTCGGTGGCGGTGCTCGACACCGTCGAGCCGAGCCAGGTGCTCTTCGACCTCTCGTTCACCGCCGAGCCAGGGCAGGTCGTCGCGCTGGTCGGCCCGTCGGGCGCGGGCAAGTCGACGATCTCGAGCCTGGTGCCGCGCCTCTACGACGTGCGCGCCGGGGCGGTGCGACTCAACGGTCTCGACGTGCGGGACGCCACCCTGCCCTCGCTGCGCGACACGGTGGGCATGGTGACCCAGGAAGCGCACCTCTTCCACGAGACCATCTCGGAGAACCTCCGCTACGCCAAGCCCGACGCGACCGACGCCGAGCTCTGGTCGGCGTTGGAGGCGGCGCAGATCGGGCCGTTGGTCCGGAGCCTCCCCGAGGGGCTCGACACCATGGTCGGCGACCGCGGCTACCGGTTCTCCGGTGGTGAGAAGCAACGCGTCGCGATCGCCCGGCTGCTGCTCAAGGCCCCGAGCGTCGTGGTGCTCGACGAGGCCACGGCGCACCTGGACTCCGAGTCGGAGTCGGCCCTCCAACGTGCGCTGGAGGTGGCGCTCCGAGGCCGCACGTCGCTGGTCATCGCCCACCGGCTCTCGACGATCCGACGGGCCGACCAGATCCTCGTCATCGACGCCGGCCGCGTCGTGGAGCGCGGCACTCACACCGAGCTGCTCGAGCGCGGCGGGCTGTACGCCGAGCTCTACCGCACGCAGTTCGCCGACCAGGCAACGTGAGCAACGAGCCGACCCGGCGCTAGCGGGAGAGCATCCGCCCCACCGCGCCCATGAGCTCGCGGACCTGCTCGTCGGGATCGGTGGGGCCGCCGCCGTGGCCGATGAGGCAGTGGCGGGCGTGGCCGTCGAGGAGACCGAGCGCGACCTTGTCCAGGGCGGCCTGGATGGAGTTGATCTGGGTGATGACGTCGATGCAGTAACGATCCTCGTCGACCATCCGCGAGATCCCGCGCACCTGCCCCTCGATGCGTGCGAGTCGCTTGAGCAGCTGGTCCTTGGTGGCGCTGTAGCCACGGGTGGTCTCGGCCATCGAGGATCCTTCCGGTCGGGGTTGACGTACTCTACCCCCGCACCCTATGTTGCGGATATACCCCCTGTGGGTATACTCCCAGGAGAAGGAAGGGTGCCATGACGACGACCGCCGACAAGTTCGAGCTCGAGATCGGGGGCATGACCTGTGCGTCGTGCGCCGCCCGCGTCGAGAAGAAGCTGAACGAGGTGGACGGCGTCACGGCGTCCGTCAACTTCGCGACGGAGCGAGCGGCGGTGTCCCTCGATCACGAGATCGACCCCGCGACGCTCGTCGCCGAGGTCGAGGCGACCGGCTACACCGCCCGGGTTCCGCCGACGTCACCGTCGGACACCGCGGCCGCGGACCTCGACCACGCCGACGCCGCCGACGACCTGCGACGGCGGACGATCGTGGCCACCTTGCTGACCGTCCCGGTGGTCGCGCTGGCCATGGTCCCCGCATTCCAGTTCACCGGCTGGCAGTGGTTGTCGCTCGTGCTGGCCACACCGGTCGTGCTGTGGTGCGCGCTCCCCTTCCACCGTGCCACGCTGACCAACCTGCGCCACGGCGCGGCCACGATGGACACCCTCATCACGGTGGGGACGCTCGCCGCCTACCTCTGGTCCGTGGTCGCGCTGATCTTCGGCGACGCGGGTCGGGCGGGCATGACGATGACGTTCAGCCTCACCGTCCAGCGGGGTTCCGGCATCGACCACATCTACTTCGAGGCCGCGACGGCCATCATCACCTTCGTGCTGGCCGGCCGCTACTTCGAGGCCCGCGCCAAGCGCCGGAGCGGCGCGGCGCTGCGCGCCCTGCTGGAACTGGGCGCCAAGGACGTCGCCGTGCTGCGCGACGGACACGAGGAGCGCATCAACATCGACGCGCTCGGGGTCGGCGACCGCTTCGTGGTCCGTCCCGGCGAGAAGATCGCAACCGACGGCATCGTGGAGGAGGGTGCCTCGGCCGTCGACGCTTCGTTGCTGACCGGCGAGAGCACACCCGTGGAGGTGGTGGTCGGCGACGCCGTCACGGGGGCGACCGTCAACGCGGGCGGCCGGCTCGTGGTCGAGGCGACCCGGGTCGGCAACGACACGGCGCTGGCCCAGATCTCCCGCCTGGTGATCGAGGCCCAGCAGGGCAAGGCCCACGTCCAACGACTCGCCGACCGCGTCGCCGCCGTGTTCGTACCGGCGGTGATGGCGCTCTCGCTCGCGACCCTCGCGGGGTGGCTGGTCGCAGGCGCCGGCGCGGCCGCGGCGTTCACCGCGGCGGTGTCGGTGCTGATCATCGCGTGCCCCTGCGCGCTGGGCCTCGCGACGCCGACCGCACTGCTCGTCGGCACCGGCCGCGGCGCGCAGCTTGGTCTGCTCATCAAGGGTCCTGAGGTGCTCGAGTCGACGCGACGCGTCGACACCGTGGTGCTCGACAAGACCGGCACCGTCACAACCGGGACCATGTCCGTGGTGGACGTGGTCGCTGCAGACGACGTCGACAGCGACGAGGCGCTGCGCCTGGTCGGTGCGCTCGAGAACGCCTCGGAGCACCCGATCGGCCGCGCCCTCGCGGCAGCCGCGCTCGATCGGGTCGGTCCGCTGCCCACGGTGGATGCGTTCACCAACCGGCAGGGGCTGGGTGTGGAAGGCACGGTCGACGGCCGCGCCCTCGTCGTGGGCCGGGCGTCGCTGTTCGAGGAGCGCCGTTGGTCGGCAGACGACAAGTTGACCGCAGCCCGCAACGCCGCCGACGAAGCCGGCCAGACCGCAGTGCTCGCGGGATGGGACGGTCGAGTCGCGCGCCGTGGTGATCGTCGCCGACGGCGTGAAGGCCTCGGCGCGCTCAGCGATCGCGTCGCTCCACGACCTCGACCTGCGCACGGTGCTGCTCACCGGCGACGCGAAGCCGGTGGCCGATTCAGTCGCAGCGGCGGTTGGCATCGACGAGGTCATCGCCGAGGTGCTCCCGGCCGAGAAGCTCGACGTCATCCGACGCCTCCAGGACGACGGGCGGACCGTCGCGATGGTCGGCGACGGCGTCAACGACGCCGCGGCGCTCGCGCAGGCGGACCTCGGTCTCTCGATGGGAACCGGCGCCGACGCCGCCATCGAGGCCGGCGACCTCACCCTGGTCCGTGGCGACCTGCAGGCCGTACCGGACGCCATCAGGCTCTCGCGGGCAACCCTCTCGACGATCAAGGTCAACCTCTTCTGGGCGTTCGCGTACAACGTCGTGGCGATCCCGATCGCCGCCGCCGGCCTGCTCAACCCGGCGATCGCGGGCGCGGCGATGGCCCTGTCCAGCGTGTTCGTGGTGTCCAACAGCCTCCGCCTGCGACGCTTCCAACCCGGCTGACCGACGACGCCGGTTCGAGCGACGGCCGCTCAAGGCTTGATCGGCGGCAGCTTCCAGAAGAGCCCGGTGAGCGCAAGCTCCTCGTTGGGGTTGAGTGCGAACGCGCGGGCGGTCTCGAGGATCGCCTCGACGGCGTCGAGATACCGGTCGGGTCGAGTCGCGACGACGGCCTCGTCCCGGTAGGTCGAGGCCATGGTGGCAAGGCCGAGCCGCAGCTCGCTCAGCCGGGACTGTCGCTCGATGCGCTTCTGGCGGGCCCTGAGGGTGTTGCGACGGCCGACGGTGGCACTCAGGCCGTACTGCTCGACCTCGTCATCGAAGGTCTGCAGGTCCGCCTCGTGCCGCAGGGCCACCGGCGAGAGCGCGTCGTCGAGCATGGCGCGCAGCTCCGCGACCGCGGCCGTCGCCTGGGCGCCCGTGCCGTCGAGGCGGGTCGGGACCGTTCGCCAGGCCTCGACGCGCAGCGCCAGTCGCTCGTCGGTGGCGAGCACCCGTGCCCGGTCCAGGTTGCCGTCCGCGGCCGCCACCGCGAGCTGGGCACGGGTCGGGTCGACGCCTTCCGACACGAGGTGGGCCTGCAGCTCCTCGGGGGCGACCGCGTGGAAGTCGACCCGCACGCAGCGCGAGGCGATCGCGGCCTGGTTGGCGGGTACCGACTCGGCGAGCAGGACGACGGTGGTGCGCGGTGGCGGCTCCTCGATCGTCTTGAGCAGCGCACCGACCGCCGAGTCGTTGGCGGCGTGGAACGCGTCCGCCGCGACGATCTTGCGTCCGCCCTCGACCGGGGACCGGTGCGCCTCGCGGATCACCATCGACGCCTCGGTCTCCCCGTCGGAGGTGGCACGCCCGCCGCGGAACACCGCACCCTCGGGCTCGATCACCACGAGGTCGGGGTGGTGCTCGGCGGCCGCCAGTCGGCGCTGGCGCGCCGCGCCCTCGGGATCGGTCTCCTCCAGGGGCGCGGCGAACAGCTCGCCGGCGAAGGCGCGGAGCGCGGCGCGCTTGCCCGATCCTTCCGGTCCGACGAACAGGTAGGCGTGCACCGGGCTCGCCACCGCGGCCTGCAGACGGGCAACCGCCTCGGCCTGGCCGGGCACAGCGGACCAACCGGTCGGGGCGGTGGTCGGTTCGGGCGATCCGGTCATGGCCATCCAGTCTGACCCATGGAGACGCAGCCCGGTTCCGGGCCACGACCAAACAGGGTGGGCGTTGGGTTGGCCAGCGGCGTCCGGTGGTCCGGCTGGAGCCCGAGAGGAGAATCGAACTCCTGACCTGCTCATTACGAGTGAGCTGCTCTACCGACTGAGCTACCCGGGCGGGAGGGTCAACGGTAGCAGTCGCTCCCGCCAGGCCGGCCAGTCCTCCGACGCTGGAATGGCGGTCGGGACGTCAGCGCTGCGCGGCGGCGACCTTGGTGTCGAGGTCCTTGGACAGCGAGTCGAGGACCCCGAAGTCGCCCGACACCGGTGCCCCGGTCTGGTTGTCGACCCCGCTCGTCGCGGTGATCGACACGTCCACCGAGCCTTGGTGGAACTCCCGAACGCGCATCTCGAAGGGGATGGCGCTCGACAAGTCGGACCCGCTGACCTCGAACTTGATGTGCACCAGGAGCCCGATGTCGCCGTAGGTGTCGTCACGCTCGGCCGAGAGCGTCATCGAGTAGTGGTAGCCCCGGTCGTCGGTGAAGGTGAGCGTGCCGCACTTCCCGACCGCGGCGATGATCTTCGTGAGCTCGGCCTCGGTTTTCGTCGGGTCGACCGGCCCGAGATTCACGCTCATGGCGCGGCTGTCCTTGGTCGAGAAGCTCCGATCGACGTGTCCCGTTGCGACCCCGTTGCCGCCCGTCGACTGCAGCACGGCCGCCGCGTCGGGCGGGCACACGTTCGCCATCGCCTTCTCCATCGCGGCGTCGGTCTGACCTCCGCTGGAGTCGCCGCTGGTGTCGATCTTGTAGTTGGGGTTGAGGTCTGCCGCAGTGGGCAGCAGGGCCTGGAGCTTCGCCTTGGGGACGGGCGCGGCCGTGGTCGTCGCCGCCGCAGAGGTGGTGCCGGTCGCCTTCGTGCCCGACGTGCTGGCCGAGCAGCCGGCGAGCGTCGCCGCCACGACCAGGCCCGACAGCACGAGCCTCGCCGGCGTGCGCCGACCTCCCCGCTCCTGTGCATGCATGCCGGGGACGGTAGCACCAGGCCGCGACGCGTCGGGCCGTGCTCAGTCGCCGAGCCGATCGACGATCGCGGCGACCTCGTCCGCGAGCTCCCGAACCGGTCGGGCACCGTCCAGGACGACCCACCGCTCGGGATCGGCGGCGGCCAGGGACCGGAACCCCTCGGCGACGCGCTCGTGGAAGTCGGCGCCGGCGGACTCGAGCCGGTCGAGTCGTCGGCCGAGCCGCCGCTCGCGCACCTGGTCGTCGACGTCGAGCAGCACCACGAGGTCCGGCTCGAGGCCCGTAGCGGCCCACCGCGACACCTCCGCGACCTCGGAGGTCGGAAGGCCACGTCCGTAGCCCTGGTAGGCGACCGACGACGCGCCGTAGCGATCGCACACCACGTCCCGGCCGGCCGCCAACGACGGCTCGATCACCCGCGCGACGTGCTCGGCCCGGGCCGCGGCCATGAGCAGCAGCTCGGTCCGGGCGTCGACGTCGTCGGTCGCCGGGTCGAGCAGCAGCTCGCGCACACGCTCACCGAGCGCGGTGCCACCCGGCTCCCGCGTGAGGACGGCGCCGAGCTGCGACGCGAGCAACTTCGCCTGGGTCGACTTCCCCGAGGCCTCGCCGCCCTCGAAGACGACGAACCGACCTCGGGTCACGGGTCCTGCTTCGTGGCGGCCTTCTTCTTCGCGGGTGCCTTCTTTGCGGCAGCCTTCTTCTTGGCCGGCGCCTTCTTCTTCGCGGCCTTCTTCTTGGCCGGGGCCTTCTTGGCGGCGCGCTTCTTCTTGACGGGTCCGCGCTCCCGCCGGTCGGCGAGCAGCTCCGCGGCGCGCTCGATGGTGACCTCTTCGGCGCTGTCGCCCTTGCGAAGCGAGGCGTTCGTCTCGCCGTCGGTCACGTACGGTCCGAAGCGACCGTCCTTGAGCACCACCGGCTTGCCGCTGACGGGGTCGGGGCCGAGCTCCTTCAACGGGGGCGCGGCCGCCGCCTGGCCGCGCCGACGCTTGGGCTGGGCGAAGATCGCCAGCGCCTCGTCGAGGGTGACCGTGAAGAGCTGGTCCTCGCGTTCGAGGCTCCGGCTGTCGCTGCCCTTCTTGAGGTACGGGCCGTAGCGGCCGTTCTGGGCGGTGATCTCCGTGGCCGTCTCGTCGGCCGGGTCGACCCCGACCACGCGGGGCAGCGACAGGAGCTGCAGCGCCTCGTCCAGGGTGAGCTTCTCGAGGACCATGTCCTTGAAGAGCGAGGCGGTCTTGGGCTTGTCCTCGGGTTTGACCTTGCCCTCGGGCATCTCGCCGACCTGGACGTACGGACCGAACCGGCCGTTCTTGGCGAAGATCGTCAATCCGGTCTCCGGGTCGGTCCCCACCTCGCGATCGCCGCTGGGCGCGTCCAGCAGCTCGATCGCCCGCTCCACCGACATCTCGTCGGGCGCGATGTCGTCGGGCACCGAAGCGGTGTCGTCGCCCCGCTTGACGTACGGGCCGAACTTGCCCGGCTTGACCACCACGGGCACGCCATCGGAATCGGCGCCGATGAGGATCGTGTTGACCGCAGCCGCGTCGATGCTCTCGGGGGCCGTGTCGACGAGCTCCTTGAGGCCCACGACGCCGTCGCCGAACCAGAAGTCGTGGAGCCACGGCTCGCGCTCCTTGTGCCGTGCGGCGATCTCGTCGAGGTCGTTCTCGAGGCGGGCCGTGAAGGCGTAGTCGACCAGGTCGCCGAAGTGCTGCTCGAGCACGTTGATCACCGCGAACGCGGTCCACGTCGGGACCAGCGCGGTGCCCTTCTTCCTGACGTAGCCGCGGTCCTGGATCGTCTGCATGATCGAGGCGTACGTGGAGGGTCGACCGATGCCGAGCTCCTCGAGGCGCTTGACCAGCGACGCCTCGGTGAAGCGAGCCGGCGGCGAGGTGGCGTGCCCCTTGGCCTCGAGGTCGGGCGCGGTGAGGGTCTGGCCCTCGCTCAGCTCGGGCAGCAGGGTCTCGCGGTCGTCCAGGCTCGCGTCCGGGTCGTCCGCTCCCTCGACGTAGGCCCGCATGTAGCCGGGGAAGGTGATCGTGCGCCCCGACGCGGCGAACTCGGCGTCGGTGTCGCCCGCGGTGCCGGCGATGCGCACGGACACGGTGCGTCCCGTGGCGTCGGCCATCTGCGAGGCGACGGTCCGCTTCCAGATGAGGTCGTAGAGCCGCAGGTCGTTGCCCGAGAGCTCTCCGGACAGCGAGTCGGGGGTGCGGAACCGGTCGCCGGCAGGGCGGATGGCCTCGTGGGCCTCCTGCGCGTTCTTGACCTTGCGGGCATAGGTCCGCGGCGCCGGCGGCAGGTAGGCCTGCCCGTAGAGCTCGGCCACCTGGGCGCGTGCCGCGGCGAGCGCCGTGTCCGACAGCGTCGTCGAGTCGGTTCGCATGTAGGTGATGTAGCCCCGCTCGTACAGGCCCTGTGCGACACGCATCACCTGCGCCGCGCTGAGGCGCAGCTTGCGACCGCCCTCCTGTTGGAGCGTGGAGGTCATGAACGGCGCCTTGGGGCGCGACGTGAACGGCTTCTCCTCGACTCGCCGCACCGTCCAGGCCGCGGCCTCCAGCGTGGTCACCAGTCCTTGCGCCGCCGGCTCGTCGAGCACCACGACCGCGTCGTTGGTGGGGTTCCCGTCGGGCCCGAAGTCCTTGCCGGTGGCGACCCGTCGTCCATCGAGGCCGACCAGCGTCGCCGCGAACGCGGGGTCGGTGGGGAAGGCCGCGTCGAGGTCCCAGTAGCCGGCCGAGACGAACGCCATGCGCTGCCGCTCCCGCTCGACCACGAGACGCACGGCCGGGCTCTGCACCCGGCCCGCCGAGAGCCCCGCGTTGACCTTGCGCCACAACACGCTCGAGACCGGATAGCCGAAGAGACGGTCGACGATGCGGCGCGCCTCCTGGGCGTCGACCAGTCCGTAGTCGATGTCCCGCCAGTTCTCGACGGCTTCGCGGATCGCGTCCGGGGTGATCTCGTGGAAGACCATGCGCTTGACGGGGACCTTGGGCTTGAGCTCCTCGAGCAGGTGCCACGAGATCGCCTCGCCTTCGCGATCCTCATCGGTCGCGAGGAACAGCTCCGGGGCCTCCTTCAACGCCGCACGCAGATCCCGCAACACGTCCTTCTTGTTCGCGTAGACCTCGTAGGTGGGCTTGAACCCGTTGTCGACGTCGACCGAGAGGCCCTTGGGAACCAGGTCGCGGATGTGGCCGACGGAGGAGAGCACCTCGAACTCGTCGCCCAGGAAACCCGAGATGGTGCGGGCCTTGGCGGGTGACTCGACGATGACGAGGGGCTTGGACACGCCGCACAGATAAAGCAACAAAGCTGGTGCGTGTCAAGAGTCCGCCCGGCCCATGGCGCTCGCGACGTCCATCGAACGTCAGGTCCACGCGGTCGCTACGGTGCGGTCATGGACTTCGCACCGAGCCCCCGCAGCGCCGACCTTGCCGAGCGTCTCGGCGCCTTCATGGACGAGCACGTCCTCCCCGCGGAGGCGGTCTACGAAGAGCAGATGGCCGCGTCCGGCGACCCGCACTTCCACCCGCCGATCATCGAAGAGCTCAAGGCCGAGGCCCACACGCGGGGGCTCTGGAACCTCTTCCTCCCCCACGCCACCCAGTGGACCGACGGCCTCTCGAACCTCGACTACGCGCCGCTCGCCGAGATCATGGGACGCTCGCCCCTGGCCTCGGAGGCGTGCAACTGCTCCGCCCCGGACACCGGGAACATGGAGATCCTGACCATGTTCGGCACCCCCGAGCAGCAGGACCGCTGGCTGCAACCGCTGCTGGCCGGCGAGATCCGCTCGGCGTTCGCCATGACCGAGCCCGCCGTGGCCTCGAGCGACGCGACCAACATCGAGTGCTCGATCCGACGCGACGGCGACGACTACGTCATCAACGGCCGCAAGTGGTTCATCTCGGGTGCGGCCAGCCACCGCTGCACGGTGATGATCGTGATGGGCAAGACCGACCCGGAGGCGCCACGGCACCTGCAGCAGTCGATGGTGCTCGTGCCGATGGACACGCCGGGGGTCACCAACCTCCGGGCGATCCCGGTGTTCGGCTACCAGGACCGGGAGGGGCACTGCGAGATCACCTACGAAGACGTGCGGGTTCCGGTCACCAACGTGCTCGGCGAAGAGGGCGGCGGGTTCGCGATCGCACAGGCACGCCTCGGCCCCGGCCGCATCCACCACTGCATGCGGGCGCTCGGCGCCGCCGAGCGGGCGCTGGAGCTGATGACCCAGCGTGTGACCCAGCGCGTGGCCTTCGGCAAGCCGCTCGCCGAGCAGGGCGTCATCCAGACATGGATCGCCGACAGCCGCATCGAGATCGAGCAGGCCCGCCTCCTCACGCTGAAGGCCGCCTGGCTCATGGACACCGTCGGCAACAAGGGAGCCCGGACCGAGATCGCCGCGATCAAGGTGATCGCCCCGAACGTGGCGACCCGCGTGGTCGACCGCGCCATCCAGGCGTTCGGCGCGATGGGGGTGTCGCCCGACGTGCCCTTGGCGGCCATGTACGCGGGCTTGCGCACGCTTCGGCTCGCCGACGGCCCCGACGAGGTGCACCGTCTGACCGTGGCCCGTCGCGAGCTCGCCAAGTACCGCTGACCCGAGCTCCGGGGAGCGGGCCGGTCGCTCAGGTCCCCGTCTCGCCGACGGCGACGGCTTCCCCGTCCTCGTTCGCCGTGCCCGGACCCGAACGGCCACGCCCCGCGAGCACGAGGACGCCGGCGCCCAGCACCGCGGCGATGATCGAGGCGAGCAGCACGCCCTCCTTGGCGAGCGTGACCAGCTCCTCGGTCTCCGGCGAGTACTTGAAGGCGAGGTCGGTCACGAACAGCGACATGGTGAAGCCGATGCCGGCGAGGAGCCCGGCGCCCAGCATCTGCAACCAGGAGACCCCTTCGGGCCGGCGCGCCAGGCCGAGGCGCACCACCAGCCAGGACGTCCCCGTGACTCCGACGGCCTTGCCGACCACGAGTCCGATGGCGATGCCGGCGATGACCCGGAACCCTTCCGGGCCGACGCTCCCCGAGATCACCACGCCGGCGTTGGCAAGCGCGAAGACCGGCACGATGACGAAGCTCACCCACGGGTGGAGGGCGTCCTCGAGCTTCTGCAACGGCGACCCGTCGGGCGAGGTCGCGTCCTTGAGGCGGACCCCGCGGGCGGTGAGGGGCGTGGCGGGGGTGCAGAACGCCAGCGCGACCCCGGCGATGGTCGCATGGACGCCGGAGAGCAAGGTCGCGTACCAGACCACCAGCGCCACGAAGACGTAGGCCGGGAACCACCGGATGCCGAGCCAGCGCATGCCGAGCACGACAACCAGTCCGATCACCGCGACGGCCAGGTACCCCCACTTCAGGGACCCGGCGTAGAACACGGCGATCACCACGATGGCCCCGAGGTCGTCCACGATCGCCAACGTCAACAGGAACACCTTCAGGGGCGACGGGACCCGGCTCCCCAGCAGCGCCATGATCCCGACCACGAAGGCGATGTCGGTGGCCATCGGGATGCCCCAGCCGTGCGAGGCCTGGGTCGAGCCGGCGATCACGATGAAGAGCAGCGCGGGCACGGCCATGCCGCCGAGCGCGGCCACGATGGGCAGCACTGCGGCGCGGCGGTCGCGCAGCTCACCGAAGAGCCATTCGCGCTTGATCTCGAGGCCGATCACGAAGAAGAACACCGCCATGAGCCCGTCATCGACGAAGTGCTGCAGCGTGGTCGTGCCGCCCCAGCGTCCCAACGAGACGCCGATCTCGGTGTGCCACAACGTCGAGTAGCTGGCCTCGAACGGGCTGTTCGCCCAGACGATGGCGATCAGCGTGGCCGCGGCGAGCAGCAGCCCGCCGGCGGCCTCGATCTCGAGGAAGTCCTGGATCGGCTGCACGACGTTGCGGGCCAGGAAGGCCGGGACGGCGCCGGGGATCGGCGGTACGTCGGGCTCCGCAGCCGGCTGCACGGACGGGTCGTCGTCCAAGTCTCCGTCTCGCACCGTGTCTCCGGGGTCGCTGTCGAGTCCGCCGACCAGACTTCCCGGCACACCGGGCTCAAGTCTAGTGGTGACCTGTCAGGTCACCGACCGGCCGCGGTCGCCGTCCCGCACCAACGCCCGCGCCTCGGTGCCGTGCGCGTCGGTCGAGTACTCGACCTCGTCGGCCAGGAACTGCACCAGCGGAATGCCGAGCCCGTGCTCGAAGTCGAGTCGTCCGGGGTCCTTCACCGGTGGATGCGGGTTCTCTTGGGGCGAGAAGCCCGGACCGGAGTCGCGGATGGTCACCTCCACGGCGTCCAGTTCGATGCGACAGCTCAGCAGCACCGGCGGTGCGGCGTCCATCACCTCGTCGTGCGTCGGCGCCTGCCCGTCCGACTGTTCGGCGAGGCGTCGGGCCGTGCCGCGCCAGTTCGCCTCCATCGCGTTGGTGTAGAGCTCCGAGACGATCAGTCGGAGGTCGGCGACTCGACTCTCACGCAACGACGGGGCAATGGTCGCCGCGTTGGCCACGAGGACCCGGGCAAGCGCGAGGAAGCTGGGCCGCGACGGCAGCGTGACCTCGATGACCGCGCCGTCCGGCCCGTCTGCCACCGCGGGTCAAAGCTCCGTCGCGCCGTCGACCTGATCGACGATGTCGAAGACCTTGGTGAGGCCGGTTATCTCGAAGAGCTTCTTGATCCGCTCCTGGGGGACCACCAGCCGCAGTTCGCCGTCGGCCTGACGGATGCGCTTGAGCGTGCCGACCAGCACCCCGAGCCCGGTGGAGTCCAGGAAGTCGACCGGTGTGAGATCGATGACCAGGTGGACGCGGCCGTCGTCGATGAGCTGCACCAGACGCTCGCGCAACGACGGCGCGGTCGCGACGTCGACCTCCCCGACAACGGTGAGAACCGTGCGGTCGTGCTCATGTCTGACGTCGAGTCCGAGGTCCATCTGCTGCGCTCCGGGGCCGCCGTGGTGAACCGTTGGAGCCTACTCTGCACGCTGAGCAGCGTCGTGCGGACCGTGCCCGTTCCGGCACCGCTGCCACCACCGATCCCGTGCCGCACTCCCCCACATCCTTCGACCCGGTCATCGAGCGGATCCGCGCGCAGCTGGTCGAGGCCGCCGGCGATTCGCCCGGTGGTGCGGTCGACGTCGACGACCTGGTCCATGCCCGGCTCGAACCGGCGCGGGCGGCCCGGTGCGCGAGCCGCCCGCCCCAGCTCCCCGACGAGGTTCGGGAGCGGCTGGGTGTGGACGCGCTCTGGTCCCACCAGGCCGATGCCCTGGAGCTCGTGCTGCACGGCACGTCGACCGTGCTCGCGACGGGGACGGCCTCGGGCAAGTCGCTGGTGGCCCAGGCCGCCATCGGCGCGGCCTGCGCAGGGCCCCGACCCGCCACGGCGTTGCTGCTCTACCCGACCAAGGCGCTCGGCCACGACCAGCTGCGCGCCCTCGACGCCCTCGATCTCCCCGGCGTGGTCGCCGCGGCGTACGACGGCGACAGCACCGACGTCGAGCGGGCGTGGGTGCGTCGGCACGCCAACGTGATCTGCACCAACCCCGACATGCTGCACGTCGGCCTCCTCCCGCGCCACGCGCAGTGGGCGACGTTCCTCCGGCGACTGCGCTACGTCGTGGTCGACGAGACCCACACCCTGCGCGGCATCTTCGGCGGGCACGTCGCCCACGTCCTGCGCCGGCTCCGTCGCACCTGCGCCGCGGTGGGCGCAGACCCGACCTTCATCTTCGCTTCGGCGACCGTGGCCGATGCTGCCGACCTGTGCACCCGTCTCTGCGCCACCGAGGTGTCCGAGGTGACCGACGACGGGTCGCCCCGGAGTGAACGACTCGTCGCCATCGCGAACCCACCGCTGCTCGACCCGACCTCGGGGGCGCGGGCCTCGGCGCACCAGGTGACGGCCCGCGCCGCGGCGGCGCTCGTCGAGGCCGGCCACCGCACGATCGTGTTCTGCCGCAGCCGGCACGCCACCGAGACGGTCACCGCGGCGATGAGGCGCCATCTACCCGACGCGCTGCAAGGCGCAGTGCAGCCGTACCGCGCCGGCTACCTCGCCGCCGAGCGGCGCGGCGCTCGAGGCCGACCTCGCCGGTGGCCGCCTCCGCGCCGTCGTCGCCACCAGCGCGCTCGAGCTGGGCATCGACATCGGCGGGCTCGATGCCTGCGTCGTCCACGGCTTCCCGGGAACGATCGCCTCGTTCCGTCAGCAGATCGGACGGGTGGGACGCGGCTCTTCGGCGTCGCTCGCGCTGCTCGTCGCCGGGCCGGACCAGCTCGACCAGTACCTGGCCGCGCACCCCGACGAGCTCTTCGACCGACCGGTGGAGCCGGTCGTGGTGAACGTCGCGAACCCGTTCGTGCTCGACCCGCAACTGGCCTGCGCGGCCGCTGAGGCCCCGCTCGGTCCGGGCGACCACCGCTGGTGGGGTGAGGACCTCGACGACGGCATCCGGCGCCTCGTGGTCGACGACCAGCTTCGCATCCAACAGGTGACCGACGCCGACGGTGCGGTCGAGCCGCGGGCGGTCTGGGCGGGACACGGTCACCCGGCCGGAAGGATCGGGCTGCGATCGGGCGCCGGTCGCGAGTTCCGGATCGTGGGTGCCGACGGCGCGCTCGATCGGAACGGTCGACGCGGCGCGGGCGTCGTCGACCCTCTACCCGGGGGCCACCTACCTCCACCGCACCGAGCCGTTCCGCGTCGTCGAGCTGGACTTCGACGAGGGCACGGCGCTCGTCGAGCCCGACGACGGCACCACCACGACCCGGGCCAACAGCTCCACCGAGCTCGAGGTGCTGGGCGCCGACGAGCAACGAAGTGTCGGCCGGCTGTCGCTCGCACTCGGTCCCGTCGCGATCCGCCACTCGGTGACCGGCTACGAGCGTCTCGACCTGGCGACCGGGCAGGTGGTCGACCGGGTGGAGCTGACCCTGCCGCCGTCGACGCTGACCACCCGCGCCCTCTGGTACGCGGTGCCGTCCGAAGTGGTCGCGGACGCCCGCCTCGACCCCGAGCGGCTGCCCGGTTCGCTGCACGCGCTCGAGCACGCGGCGATCGCCATGCTCCCGCTGTTCGCCATCTGCGATCGCTGGGACGTCGGGGGCATCTCGACCGCATGGCACGTCGGCACCCAGATGGCCACGATCGCGATCTACGACGGCTACCCGGGCGGTGCCGGCATCGCGGAGCTCGGGTTCTCCGAGGGTGACCGCCACCTCGCGACCACGTTGGAGATGGTGCGCGCCTGTCCGTGTCGGGACGGCTGCCCGTCGTGCGTGCAGTCCCCCAAGTGCGGGAACGGCAACGAGCCCCTCGACAAGGCCGGCGCGATCGCCCTGGCCGAGGTGGCGCTCAGTGGTGGAACGCGGAGCGGTGCTCGTCGGGGATGACCGACGTGGACCTGCCGAGCCGCTCGACCGCGTTGCCGAGATGGTCGAGGAACATCGAGGCGAGGTCGCGGCTGAAGCCGTTGCGGACCACCACACGTAGGACGGCCATCTCCTGGATGGCCGGGGGCATGTGGTACGCGGGGACGATCCAGCCCTTGACACGCAGCGCTTCGGAGAGATCGAACACCGAGTACGGCTCCTCGCCGGTGAGACGGAACGTGATGGCCGGGATGCCGGCACCCCTCGTGACCATCGTGAAGGGTCCGAGCCCGGCGATGCGTTCGGCCAGCCAGTCAGCGGTGTCCCGGCTCTGCTGCTGCACCTCGCGATAGCCCTCGAAGCCCAGGCGAAGGAACATGTAGTACTGGGCCGCGACCTGCGCGCCCGGGCGCGAGAAGTTGAGGGCGAACGTGGGCATCTCCCCGCCGAGGTAGTCGACCTCGAAGACCAGGTCGTCGGGGAGCGCAGCGGCGTCCCGCCACACCACCCACCCCACGCCGGGGTACACCAACCCGTACTTGTGCCCAGAGGTGTTGATCGACTGGGACGCGCGTCAGGCGGAAGTCCCAGACCAGGTCCGGATCACAGAACGGCGCCACCATCGCGCCCGAGGCGCCGTCCACGTGGACCGGGATGTCGAGCCCGGTCCGCTCCTGCAGCTCGTCGAGCGCCACCACGATCTCGGCGACGGGCTCATAGGTGCCGTCGTAGGTGGAGCCCAGCACCGCCACCACGCCGATGGTGTGCTCGTCGCAGTGCGAGAGCGCCGTCTCGGCGGTGAGGTGCGTGGCGTCCTCGGACACCGGCACCAGCCGCATCTCGATGTCCCAATAGCGGCAGAACTTCTCCCAGCACACCTGCACGTTGGCGCCCATCACCAGGTTCGGACGGTCCGTCGACTCGCCGGACGCCTCGCGGCGGCGGCCAGCGCCACTTGAGCGCCATGCCCGCGAGCATGCACGCCTCACTCGACCCCGTGGTCGAGCAGCCGGTCGCCTCGCCACCGCCCGGCGCGTGCCAGAGCGACGCGAGGATGTTGACGCAGCGCCGCTCGAGCTCCGCGGTGAGGGGGTACTCGTCCTTGTCGATCAGGTTCTTGGGCGCGGACTCGGCCATGAGCTGCTCCGCGGGGCTCCATCCAGGTGGTCACGAAGGTCGCCAGGTTCATCCGGGCGTTGCCGTCCAGCATCAGCTCGTCGTGCACGATCTGGTACGCGGTGTCGGATGTGAGCGGGCCTTCCCCGAGGCGGAAGCGCGGGATCGTCGACGGCTCGCCATCCTCGCTGAACTGCGGTCGCAACTCGATGTTGGCGTCGTCGGCACTTCGGTCCGACTCGTGCTGGTGCAGTCCCATGGTGGTCACCTCGTCGGCCGCGGATCGGTCCGTGCCGGCGCACGCTACCGACCAGGCACCCTCGCCTGCCGTCAGGGGGGCGACACGGTGCGCGGCGCCTCGACCGCCATCGTCACGGTGGCGCGCACGGTCACCCCGGTCGACGACGCGCCCGGGAACGACGCGATCGGGGGCACGGTGCAACGGACCGTGACGGCGACCGTCCGCGTGCTGCCACCAGAGACGACGGTCGCCACGTCCAGGCGATCGGCGAGCGCGGGCAGGTCCCGCTGAACGGCGCGGATCGCGGCACCAGGACGTGGGTCGACGGCGGCGGCCCGTGCACCGGACCGTGCCGCAGCGCCGACCGTGAGCTGCGCGCCGGCGACCCGACCCACCTGGACCAGGCCGAGCAGCAGGAGCACGAACACCGGCAGCACCAGCGCGAGCTCCACGGTCGCCTGACCGGCATCGACCCCGCGTGGGCGAACCCTCACCCCTTCGCCTTGCCGATGACCTGGTCGAAGACCGCGTTGAACAGCTCGTCGATCTTCCCCGAGTGCGTCACCCAGGCGATCAGCAGCACCGCCACCGACGCGGCGCCGAGCAGCACCAGTGCGTACTCGGCAGTCGTCTGGCCGGCCTCGACACCCGGCTCACCTGCGCGCAACCGCGGTCGCGTCTCGCACCTGCGCGACGCGACGAGCCGCCGCACAACCTCGAACATCAGCACCTCAACCTGGCGAACCCACATGGTCGAACACCTCTTTCCTGGGACAACTCGGATGTGTGGAACCTGCGAGGGCGCATGCCCGATCGTGCGGCCCGGCGCCTCAACCGGCGCCACGAACCGCCTCGACGACCACCGGCACGACGCACTCCAGCGCGAAGGCCGGGAGGATGCAGCACACCAGTGGCACGAGCATCCGAACCGCGAGCCGTCGCGCCTCGGCCTCGACCTGGCGACGGTGCGCATCGCGCAGGCGATCCGCCAGGCCGCGCAGCGCCGGAGACAGCGGCTCCCCGTCGAGGTGCGCGGCACGGAGGATGGCCACCAACGGGGCGACCGATTGCCCGAGCTCCGTGACGACGTCGGCGAGCGCCGCGTCCAGCGGAGCACCCCGCCGACAACACGGCGTGACCTCGCCGAGGGCCTCGCCGAGCCGGCCCGGCACCCGGGGCGCGACCGCCTCCACCGCCTGGGCCACCGATGCGCCGGCTCGGGCCGCGACGGCCAGGAGCTCGGCGGCGACCAGCAGCTGCTCGCCGAGCGCGCGGTCGCGGCGCCGCCTGCGTCCGCCGCTCGACCAACGCGGGCAGGTGCCACCCGGCGAGCACCACGACAACGGCCAGCGGACGTGCGACCAGGCTCAGCACCAGCGCGCCGATCACCACCGATCCGCGCAGTCGGCTTCGCTCCACGTCCGCATCCGACGCGCCATGGGCGTCGCCCGGTGCGGTCGGCGCCCACCAGGCGCTCGGCCGCACGCCCCACCCAGGCCAGCACACCTCCGGCGTCGGTGGCGCGACGCCGGCGCGTGAGCGAGTGGGCCGGCGTCGGACGTCCGTCGGCGAGGCGGGCCCGCAGGGCGCGCCGAGTGGATCGGACCGAGCGCATCATCGAGGTCCGGCCACGCCACGGACCATCCGGGCCATCCACCAGGCTCCCGCGGCGTCGAGCACCAGCCCGAGCAGCACCGAGGCGAGTGCGAGGGGCTCCGCGAGGATCCGCGCCACCGAGCTCGGGTCGACGAGCCCGCCCAACGCGGCGAGCACGATCGGCGCGGCGACCAGCAGCGACGCCGACGCCGTGGACTGCGCGGCCCATGCCGCCGCCTCGCGCGCCGCCGCGTCGCGCTCCCGCAAGATCGAGGCAGCCGCCTCGAAGGCGCCGGCCGAGCCCCCCAGCGGCCCCGCCGTCAGGGTCACGACCGCGGCGATCAGCGCGACCGACGGGTCGTCGTGGCGCTGCGCCCAGCGGTGGGCGGCTGCGGCCAACGTCTCGGCCCGGCCGAGCCAGACGAGCTCCGCGACGAGCTCGCCGGCTCGCCCGCCGGTGAGCGCCGCCGCCTCGTCGAGCGCGACGTCGACCGACGCGCCCGTGCGCACCGCGCGCGCGGCGACCTCCATGGTGGTGGCGAGCCGTCCCGCTCGCGCGCGCCGCTCGACCCGGGAGGCGGCGGCGTCGACGACGCCGGACCAGCTCCTGCGCACGCCCACCGCCACCAGCGCGCCGGGCGGGCCCGCAAACCACCAACCCAGCACCGCGACGGTGAGCCAGGTCGTGATACCGGTTCGGCGGCGGCGCATCATGCGCCGCCCGTGGCGCCGGGCGCCTCGAGCAGGTCGACGACCCGACGACGGCCGGACTCACCCCGAGCCACGTGCACGACGAGGTCGACCGCACCGACGAGCTGCTCGCGCAGGACCTCCTGGTCGGGCGCGCCCGGCGAGCCTGCAGCCAGCACGACCAGCCGCTCGAGCGCGTCGGCGGGGCCGTTGGCGTGGACGGTCGTGAGCGCGCCGCGGTGCCCGGTGTGGAGCGCCTGGATCATGTCGCAGGCCTCGCTCCCCCGGCACTCGCCCACGACCACGCGATCGGGACGGAGGCGCAACGCGGCGCGCACGAGGTCGGCGATCGTCACCAGGCCGCGGCCCTCGGCGCTCGGCGGCCGGGTCTCGAGCCGGACGACGTGCTCACCGGGCAGGTCGAGCTCGGCGGCGTCCTCGATCGTGACGATCCGCTCGCGGGCGTCGATGTGCGCGGCGAGGGCGTTGAGCAACGAGGTCTTCCCCGCCCCGGTGGCGCCCGAGACCACGATGCTCGACCGCCTCTCCACGGCTGCCACCAGGAGCGCGACGGTGTCGTCGTCGGCGAAGTCCTCGAGCGTGCGGCCGCGGCGCGTGAAGCGCCGGATCGTGAGGCACGGGCCGTCCACCGCGATCGGCGGCAGCACCACCGTCAGCCGCGACCCGCCGTCGAGCCGTGCGTCCACGATGGGGCTGCTGCGGTCCACTCGTCGGCCGGACGTCACGAGGAGCTGTTCGATCACCGCCTCGATGTCGGTCCGGCGCAGCCACACGCCGGTGCGCTCCAGCCGCCCGCTGTGCTCCCGCCACACCTCACCCGGGCCGTTGACGAGCACGTCGCTCACCTCGGGGTCGTCGAGGAGGCCCAACAGCTCGCGCAGCGGGGACGTGGCCCCGGGCCGACCGTCCGGCTCGACGACGGTCATCGGCTGAGCGCGCCGGCGAGCACCCGGCGGGTCGAGCGGTCGAGCCGCCCCACGAGCAGGCCCGCGTCCACGACGCGTGCGAGCTGTGGATCGTGGACGACTTCGGCGACGACCGGGGCACCGACGACCTCGGCCACATCGTCGGGCCGCAGGGCCCGACCCGGTTCGGCGATCACCACGACGCCCGTCGGGCGGATCGACGCCTCCGGCACACGGCGCAGCGCCAGGTAGCAGCACCGGGTGACCAGCAGCGATGCGTCGCACCCTGTGGCGATCGCGACCCCAGCGGCGTCGGCGAGCGCCAGGTTGCCGCAGTCGCAGATCACCGTGCGCCCATCGGCGCGCAGGCGCGACAGCAACTCGGGCACACGCCGGACGTCTCCCGCGGTCGGCGCCGCCCCGCGGGGCAGGACCGAGAGCCGCTCGTCGAGCACCAGCTCGAGGCGCGTCCAGCGCGTCGACGTCGGCGTCGGCGGCCGCGTGGTCCGGCGTGTCGGTGCCCGTGGCGAGCCAGTCACGCACCCCGGGCGACGACGAGCCGTCCAGACCCAGCGCTGCCGGCAGGTCGCCTGCGAGGTCGACCAGCAGCACCCCTTCCGGGCGCTCGGCGGCGCACGTCACCCCCGAGGCCGCCACCACGACCGTGGTGCCCGAACCACCCTTGACCGACCAACACGAATACAACGCCACTGCACGACCTCTCGACCGAAGACCACCTGGTTGCGAGGGGAAGTCGCCACGGGAGCGAAGCGCTCGACCGGACGGGAAGGAGGCTAGGTCGACGCAGGTCGTCCCGCAAGGGGTACCTCGGCTGGGAGGCTGGTGCCCGTTGCCACAACGAGATCGACCACTCCGATCGCTGCGTGACTCGTAGGGTGAGCCCTGTGGAGGCCGCGTTCTTCGATCTGGACAAGACCGTCATCGCCCGCGCCTCGATGGTCGCCTTCGGGCCGTCGTTCCGCCGTGCCGGTCTTCTCTCCCGCTGGCTTGTGGCCCGCGCGCTGTACGCGCAGCTCGTCTACCTCTACTTCGGCGCAGACGAGGAGCGCATGGCCCGTCTCCGGACGTCGGCGCTACGCGTCACCACCGGCTGGGAGCAGGCGACGGTCAGCCAGATCGTCACCGACACCCTCGAGCAGGTGATCGAGCCGATCGTCTTCTCCGAGGCGCTCGACGAGATCCGCATGCACCAGGCGGCCGGGCGCAAGGTCTTCATCGTGTCGGCTTCGCCAGAGGAGATCGTCGCGCCGCTGGCGCGCTACCTGGGCGTCGACGAGGCCATCGCCACACGTGCCCGGCTGGACGAGGAAGGGCGCTACACCGGCGAGGTCGAGTTCTACTCCTACGGACCCGGGAAGGTCGTGGCCATGGAGCACGCGGCGCGACGCGACGGGTTCGACCTCGCCCACTGCTGGGCGTACTCGGATTCCGCCACCGACCTGCCCATGCTCGAGGCCGTCGGTCACCCGGTGGTCGTGAACCCGGACCGCGACCTCGCCAAGGCCGCGGCGCGGCACGACTGGGAGGTCCGCGCCTTCGATCGACCGATCAGGTTGCGCGACCGCGCCCCGGACTCAACCCCCGCCGTCATCGGTCTGGCGGTCGGCGCGACCGCGGCGATCAGCGGCGCGGTCGCCGGCGGCCTCGCGTTGCGGCGCCGACGCACCTCGAGCTGACGCCGGCCGATCTCGGGCTGGCACGCATCCTGCAGGTTCAGGCGGTGCGGACCTTCTTGGCAGCGGCGGCACCGAGGGCGATCAGGACGATGAGGATCAGAAGCTTCTTCATGGCGGGTCAGCATAGGCCATGCACCCGGCACTGCCTCTTTGCCGTGGGGGTCGATGGTGCCACCGGTCAACAGGGCGGCGGTTGAGTCGGGTCGACGGACAGCAGCGCGAGCGAACCCTGGCGTCCCCCTGCCATCTCCGACCGCAGGACGAGCCTCGTCGACGGCGCCTCGGTGGTCCACGCGCCGACCGGCGTCGCATTCACCGGCGCACCCGGCGGCAACCAGACGACCACGTCGGTGATGCGTCGTCGGGCGAGCGCCTGCCACCACTCGTGGCAGCTCGCGGGCAGCACGGCACGGTGGCCGCGGATCGTCGCGATGGTCTCGACCTCGTTGGCGCCGTCGGGTCCGTAGAGCGGGTACGGGAAGAGCAGCATGCGCTTGCCGTTCTCGGCCGCGGAGTGATCGATGCGGACCAACTCTGCGAAGTCGAACGGCTCGATCGCGATGCGCCGGCCCCGCTGGTCCTGGGCCCAGGCGTAGAGCGTGGCGGGCACGGGACCGCGATCGAAGTCGTAGCGGTGCGCGACCGCGGTCGACCGGGTCACCACGAGCGCGACCACCACTAGCGCCGCGCAACCCGCCGAGGTCGCGCGCCGTGTGCGTGGGCCCAGCGGTGTCGATCGGTGGATGGCCAGCGCACCGACCGCGGCGGCGGCCACAAGCGCCACCAGCGTCAACCGCCATGGTCGGTTGATGAAGTACAGGTCGTTCGTGGTGTCGAGGATCGGGCGGAACCAGTAGGTGGTCGCGGTCAACAAGTACATGACGACGACGAACTTCCACGCCCACGCCCGCAAGGTGGCGAGCGCCGTGGTTGCGACGACCAGAGAGATGGTGACGCCCGGGGTCAAGTACCGGAAGTTCGACCACAGCGAGGCAAACGTCCCGTGGACCAGGTACTGGGGTGTCAGCAGCCCGAGGCCGAAGGTCGCCACTGCGCAACCGCCCAGCCACCGGAGCGGCGGCGCCACCCGGCGGATGCACGCGAACACCCCCGCGACGACCACGAGGGAGATGAGCATCGACCACCCCATGCCCAGCGCCCGCGACAGCTCCGGCAGCACGTACTGCCGTTGAAGCTGGGGCGAGGTCAACGTCGGGACCATGTTGCCGAGCGTCCCGTGGATGTGCAGCCGGGGCAGCGCCAGCGACCCGACCCCGATCTGCAGCGAAGGCACCGGGCTTCCGAACTCCACCAGGTTCCGCACGTACCAGAACGAGCCGGTGAGCAGCGCGCCGGCCGAGACCGCGGCCCCGCAACGCGCCAGGTCCGCCGGTCGGCGACGCCGGCTGATCCCGATGGCGCCGACGATCAGCACCGCCGCCGGCCCCAGCAGCACGAACTTGGTCGACGCGGCGAGGCCCATGGCCAGCCCGGCCAGGAAGAGCTGTCCGTAGGACGGCGGCCCGCGCCCGATCACGAGGAACGCCATCGCGCACAACAGGCAGGCAAGCGCCATGGTCTCGGAAAGCGCGGTCGTGCCTTGGAGCTCGATCATCACCGGCATCGCGAGGACCGTGAGCGCGGCGAGCGTCGTGAGGTGCGCGACCCCGTACTGACGCCCGAAGACGTGCGCGGCGACCAGGCAGAGCGCGAACCAACCGAAGTTCAGGAACGGGGAGAGCTGGTCCGAGCCGACCGTGATCATGCCCAACGTGTGGAACAGCTCGGAGCCGGCCGGGTAGGTCGACACCACCGCGTCGGCGTCGTAGAAGTGGATCGGGAGGAAGTGCCCGGTCTGCGCCAGCTTGGCCGCGATCGGCAAGTGGTACCACAGCGAGTCGAAGTCCACGATCCCGTGTCGGAGGACGATCGGCAGCGCGTTCAGCCACTCGGCGGCGACCACCGCGATCGCCACCGCGACGAACCACGGCAGCCACGACGGAAGCGGGTGCGCCGGCGTCCGGGCCCGCGGCGGGGGCGGAGCCACCGACGACGACGCCTCCCGACGGGCGAGTACCGCCCAGACGATCGCCGCGACCACGACCAGCGCGACCGCGACCCACCAGGTGCGGAAGCGACCCACCGCGCCGAGCACCTCGGACACCAGAGTCACGAGGCTGAGCGCGACGATGACGCTCGCGAGCCAGCCTTCGAGGCCTTCCCACCCCGGGACGAGTCGGCGCCGGATCTGACCGGCGGCGACCCACACCAGCCAGCCGACCAGGCCGAGGCCGGCGAGTCCGGCCAGCAGACGGAGCGGGCTCACGATGCCGACCGCGGACGGGGACGCCGCGCCCGCCGCCGGTCGACGCCTCCCGTTCGTTCCTCCACCCGGCCGCTCCTCGACATCGTTCAGTGCAGGAAGTGACGCTCTCCGGTGAAGATCATGGCCACGCCCAGCTCGTCGGCCTTCGCGACGTTCTCCTCGTCGCGCATCGCCCCGCCGGGTTGCACGATGACCGCCGCACCGGCCGCGGCGGCCGCCTCGATCCCGTCGGCGAACGGGTAGAAGGCATCCGACGCACAGGCCCCACCAGCGGCACGCCCGTCCGCCTTGGCGGCGGAGATCTGACCGGCTTCCACGCGGTTCTGCTGACCGGCGCCGATGCCCCACGCGGTGCGGTCCTTGACCAGCACGATGGCGTTGGACTTGACCCAGCCCACGAGGCGCCAGGCCAGCTCGGCGTCGGCCCACTCGGCGTCGGTGGGCTGCCGTCGGGTGACGACGCGCCAGTCGGACCGGGTCGCGGCGAAGCGGTGCGCGTCCTGGAGGAGGAAGCCGCCGCCGATCTGACGGAGCTCGAACGGCTCGCTGGTCGGCGCCGGCGCGGTCAGGATGCGGGTGTTCTTGCGCCGTCCGATGAGGGCCTCGATGGCTCCGTCCTCGTAGCCGGGAGCGATGACGACGTCGGCCTGGGCCGCGGCCACCATGCGCTCGACGGTGGCGGCGTCGACGGGCCGGTTGACGGCCACGATCCCCCCGAACGCGGAGCGGCTGTCGCACTCGTACGCCCGCTGGTAGGCGTCGGCCAGGCTCCCGCCGACCGCCACACCGCAGGGGTTGGCGTGCTTGACGATCACCGCGGCGGGCTCGTCGCCGAGGTCGTGGACGCAACGCCACGCCGCGTCGGAGTCGTAGATGTTGAGGTAGCTGAGCGCCAGCCCCGAGTGCTGCTCGATGGCGTCCCACCAGCTCGTGGTGCCCGCCCGGCGGTACCGGGCGCCACGCTGGTGGGGGTTCTCGCCGTAGCGGGTGACCTCGGCGCGTTCGAGGGCCAGGTGGAACGTCGGAGGCAGCTCGTCGGCGGGGCTTGCGCCTTCGCCGTCGAACCACTCGACGATGGCCGCGTCGTAGGCCGCGGTCGTGGCGAACGCCTTGCGGGCGAGCTCCAGACGGAGCTGTGGTGGCAGCCCGCCATCGGCCCGGACGACCTCGAGGACCTTCGGGTAGTCGGACGGGTCGACGAGCACGCCGACGTGGGCGTGGTTCTTGGCCGCGGCGCGGATCATCGCCGGACCGCCGATGTCGATGAGGTCGACGGCGCCGGCGTTCCCACCGTGGGTGAAGGTGGCCGGGTCGGCGCCGAACGGATAGAGGTTCGCGACCACCAGGTCGATCGGGTCGATGCCGTGCTCGGCCATGTCGGCCTGGTGCGCCGGATCGGTCGGGTCGGCCAGGATCCCGCCGTGGATCTTGGGGTGCAGGGTCATCACCCGGTGTCCGAGGATCGCGGGAGTACCCGTGTACGTCTCGGTGTCGGTGACGGTCAGCCCGGCGTCCCGCAGCGCCGCGGCGGTGCCACCGCTCGAGATCAGGTCCCACCCGGCGTCGGCGAGGCCCGTGGCGAGCTCGACGACTCCGGTCTTGTCGTAGACGGAAAGAAATGCGCGCACTGGGGCCTCTCAGGTGGGGTGGTCGATTGACGGTTCGGGTTCGCCGGGTACGGCGGGCAAGGGAATGTGGCCGTCGAGCACGCCGCGGATCGTGTCCGGGTAGAGCTGGCGCTCGACGCCCTTGATGCGCTCGTGCAGGGTGCCCTCGTCGTCGTCGGGGAGCACCTCGACGGCCTGCTGCGCCAGGATCGGGCCCGTGTCGACCTCGAGCCCGGCGACGTGCACCGTGCAGCCCGTGACCTTGACACCGAGCGCGAGCGCGTCGCGCACCGCGTGCCAGCCGGGAAACGACGGGAGCAGCGCCGGGTGCGTGTTGAGGATCCGGCCGCCGTAGCGATCGTGCATCGGCGCGCTGAACACCGTGCCCCAGCCGGCCATCACCACCAGGTCGATGGCGTGTGAGGACAGGGCGTCGGCGACCCGGTCGCTGTACGCGTCCCGGTCGAAGCCGGCGCCGAAGTCGGTGCGCTCGACGAGCTCGGCATCGATGCCGTGGTCGGTCGCCCGGGCGAGTCCCTTGCACGGCCGATCGGCGAGCACCAGTGCGACAGGGATCTCGGCTCCGAGTATCGCCTCGAGGATCGTCCCACTTCCCGATACCAAGACGGCCACGCGCACCGCGGCGACGCTACCAGCCCGACCCCGCGGGCCGATCGGGCCGGTCGGGCCGCTCTGGACCGACCAGCCCGACCCGACCTGCACTACCGTGGCGTCGGGCGCACCGGCGCCCGACCAGACGCCCTGCGGAGGATCTCCCACCATGAACGACGTGAATCCCGGAAAGTTGACGACGATCATCGGCGCGATCGTCGTGTTCCTCTTCAGCTTCCTGCCCTGGGCGAAGTACTCCTATCTGGGTTCGAGCGCCAGCCGAAGTGCGTGGGGCAGCGGCTACTTCCCGATGGCCACCTGGGCACCGCTGTTCGCGCTGGCGGTCGGCACCGTCGTCGGGCTCGAGGCGTTCAAGATCGTCGAACTGCCCAAGAAGATCCTGGACTTCACGATCGACCAGCTGGTCCTCGTGTTCTCGTCGTTCACGTTGCTCGTGACGATCAGCTACCTGATCGTCGACAAGGGCGGCGCCTCGATGGGCTTCGGCCTCATCCTCTGCTTCCTCGGCGCGATCGCCATGGTCGCCGGCTACTTCATGGACAAGGCCGGCGTCGGGGTCAACCCCAACGCCGGTCAGCCCGGCTACAACGCCCCTCCAGGGGCGCCACAGGCCCCGGCCGGGTTCCCGCCCGCCGGCCAGCCGCAGCAGGCACCCCCAGGGGGTCAGCCGCAAGCGCCCGCACCACAGGCACCGCCCGCGCCACAGCCGCAGACACCGCCACAGCAACAGGCTCCCGCGCGCCGCCGCAGCAGCCACCGGCTGACGCGCCGCCGGCCCAGACGCAGCTCCCGCCGCAGCAACCCCCGCAGCAGCCCGGCGCGTTCTGAGCCCCACGCCTTGAGCCCCACGTTTTGGGTGCCGATCCGCAGGCCATAGCCTGCGGATCGGCACCCAAAACCGCGTAGCGGGTCAGCTCGCACCAACCGATGTCAGAGCCCGCGGGTGTACTTCGGTCATGGAACCGACCAAGGAAGCACCCGAGGACGGCGACCGTGCGCTCCGGCAGCTGGCGGCCACCCAGCTCGGCGTCGTCAACCGTCGACAAGCGCTGGACATCCTCCCGAACCACCAGGCGATCGACCACCGGTTGGCGCGCGCCGAGTGGGTCACCGAGGGCCCGCGCGTCCTGCGTCACGTCGCCGCGCCGACGACGCCGCACCAGCAAGCACTCGCCGCGGTCGTCGACGCCGGTGAGGGCGCGGCTCTTTCGCATGCTTCGGCCGCGGCGCTCTGGGGGCTCCCCGGCTGCGCCCTCGTCCCGCCCACGTCACCATCGACCGGCGGGCGCATCCCGTCCGCGACCCGCTCGGGGCCGTCCACCGGGTACGCGGCGTTCTCCGAGAGCGCATTGACGACACTCGACGGCATCCCGGTCGTCCGACCCGAACTGCTGATGCTCCAACTGTGTGCAACGGTGAGCCCCGGGCGCGCCGAGCGACTGTTGGACCGGGCGTGGTCGATGCGACTCCTGAGCGGGGCGTCCACGCAACGGGTGCTCGACGAGATGGCCGGTTCGGGGGTGCACGGCGTCACGGTGCTGCGGAGCTGCTCGCTGACCGAGGCCCCGGCTACGTTCCGCCCGCGAGCGGGCTCGAAGGGCGCTTCGCCGAGGTGCTCCGGCGCGCCGGCGCCGAACCGATGGAACGTCAGGTCGACCTGGGCGATACCCACTGGTGCGGGCGCGTCGACTTCGTCGACCGCAACTACGGATTGGTGGTGGAGATCGACAGCGAGCGGTACCACTCGGCGCTCAGCGATCGTGCGAGCGACGCCGCCCGGGAGGCCGAGCTGGTCCGAGGCCGGGTTCACGGTCCTCCGCTTCACGGACTTCCAGGTCTTCCACCGGCCGGGAGAGGTGGTCGAACGCGTTCGCCGGGCAAGGTCACCTTCCCGGCGCTGAGCTGTGCGCGCCGCCAGCCGCCGCCAGCCGCCGCCAGCCGCCGTTTTGGGTGCCGTTTCGCAGGCCATGGCCTGCGAAACGGCACCCAAAACGCGCAGGGAGCTGGTGCGGTGTTCACACAGCGCCGTCAGTGAACGTCGACGCTGACGAGCTGCCCATCGAAGAACACGATGCCGGCCCGGTACTTGCTGCCGGGGACATCGTGGAGATGGACTCGCTCGGTTCCCGCGCTGGTCTTCGCCCACAGCGCGTCGCCCTTCTGGTTGGTCGTCACGATGACGAACGGCTGGAGACCGTGCAGGTCCGGCGAGCCCGCGTCGGGTGAGTGGTCGATCCACGTGCTGATCCCGTTGCTCGACGAGAAGCCACCGGTTGCGCAGACACGTTCCAGCGTCGACAGCTTCAGACAAGAATCGACCGGGACCGGGACCGGGGACGCCGTGGAACCGCTCTGCAGCAACCAATCCGCATCGCCGTCGGTGCCGCGGGCGACTTCTTCCCGTCCGACGTCGGGATTGAGTCCGGGTCCGCCGAACGCACGCTCGCGCAACGCGTTCCACTGCGCATCCGACGCACGGGCGACCGATATCGCCGTCGCGATCAGGTCGGACGCCGTGAGCGGCGCCGCCAACTTCGACCCGCAACAGCCGCGCTGGGTGCTGACCGTGACGAGGTCGCCCCACGAGCGTGGTGGTCAGCAGCGTGCGGGGTTCGTACGTCTTCGGCGCGGTGCCCGACGAACCGTCCTCTTCGGCGAGGTTGCGCTCGGAGTAGAGCACACCGGGGCGCCCATCGACCGTCACCGTTCGGGTCGTGCCGTATCGGCCGGCACTCCCGAAGTCGGCGAACGCGGCGAACGCAGAAACGTCACCCGACGTCCCCGGCATCGTCTCCGCCACCAACGTGCTCCTCCCCTTGGCCCACCCGATGGTGTGGGATCGGGACGATCCCGGCACCTGCGCCGCGCCGAGGTTCGCCATCGCGCCCGAGTCGGCGGCCATGACCACATCGGCGTCGACGTGGCCGACGACTTGCAGCCCGTCGGGCGGGTCGGGCACCCGGGGCGCCTCGAGGTGGTACTTCGGAGGGAGGACGCGGCGCTCGATCGCCTCGAGCTCGGCCAGGGTTGCCTTCGCCTTCGTCACCCGGATCGCGACGTCGTTGCCACGGTCGACGACGAGATCGGCGCCGTGCTGTCGGTCACCGGTGGACACCGCGGGAGCGAAGACCGCGTCGTGTCCATCGACCGATCAGGTGCTCCAAGCCTGGGGTGGTGTAGCCCGCCGATGCTTGAGCGAGCTCTCCCTCATAGCCCGCGAAGCCTGTCGCCGACACGACCACGACCTCGGGCCCGGTCGCTTTGCCGTCGGGCGACAGCACCGTGAAGGGCTCGTGGGTCCCGAGGCTGTCGGAACCCCAGTTCTGGTACTGGGTCCCCTTCCCGGCGACGACGAGGTGGAACCCGTCGGGCACGGTGCGCACGAGAAAGGGCGATGAGGTGGTCGTCGGTTCGGCTCGAGGTGGCGATCGAGCCACCGCTCGTACACGATGCGAGGGCCACCGCAGCGACGACGCCGCCGACCAGCGCGCATCGACGCACGGCGTGCGCGCCAAAGGGACTCCGAATCCGCGCCATGGCCCCAGGCTAGGGACCGAACGGTCGGTTCGCGGGTTGGACCTGCTCGACTCGTGTCCGGCGTGTTTTGGGTGCCGTTTCGCAGGCCATGGCCTGCGAAACGGCACCCAAAAAGCGGGGATCGTCAGGCGGCGGGGGCGGCGGCCTCGCCGGTCTGCACGCGCCAGAGCGCGGCGTAGAGCCCACCGGTCGCCACGAGCTGCTCGTGGGTGCCGGTCTCCACGATTCGGCCGGCTTCCATCACGTGGATCCGGTGGGCGTGGCGAACCGTGGAGAGCCGGTGCGCGATCACGATCGTCGTGCGGCCCGCCGACACCTTCGCGAGCGAGCGCTGGATCGCGGCCTCGGTCTCGTTGTCGACCGCCGAAGTCGCCTCGTCGAGGATCAGCACCGCGGGGTCGCGCAGGATCGCCCGGGCGATGGTGAGGCGCTGGCGCTGGCCCCCGGAGAGCTTCTGGCCGCGCTCGCCCACCACGGTGTCGTAGCCGTCGGGCAACGCCTCGATGAACGTCGCGGCCTCGGCCAGCTCGGCGGCGCGGCGCACCTCGTCCTCGGTGGCGTCGACCCGTCCGTACGTGAGGTTCTCGCGCACGGTCCCCTGGAAGAGGAACACGTCCTGGGCCACGAAGCCGGTCGCGCCGCGCAGCGACGTGAAGGTCAGCTCGTCGATGGGCGCGCCGTCGAGCAGGATGCGCCCGTCCGTCGGCTCGTAGAGGCGCAGCAGGAGCTTCACCACCGTCGACTTGCCCGACCCCGTCGCCCCGACGATCGCGTGGGTCTCCCCCGCAGGCACGTCCAGGCTGATCCCCTTGAGGACCTCGATCGACGCGTCGCCGTAGCCGAAGTGCACGTCGTCGAACCGCACGTCGCCGCGCACCGGCTCCACGAGGCGGCGCGCGCCCGGCAGGATCGTCGGCTCGACCGACAGCAGGCCGAAGATGCGTCGGCACGACGCCATCGCCCGCTGGTAGAGGTCGAACGTCTCGCCGAGGTCGACCAGCGGCCAGAGGAGCCGCTGGGTCATGTACACGAGCGTCGCGAACAGGCCGACCGCGAGCGAACCGTTGATCGCCGCCCGGCCCCCGACCACGAGGGTCATCGTGAAGCCGGCGAGCACGGCGGTGCGGATCAGGGGACGGAACGCGGTCGAGACGACGATCGCCTCCTGGTTGGCCATGCGGTAGTCGACGCTGTCGGCCTCGACGCGTGCGACCTCGCGGTCCTCGGCGCTGAAGGCCTTGATGGTCGCAACCCCACCGAGACCGTTGGTGAGCGCGTCCCCGATGACCCCGGCCGCGGCCCGGACCCTGGCGTAGCGCGGCTGCAGCCGCCGCTGGTAGAGCAGGGACCCAGCGATGATCACGGGGATCGGCAGGAAGGCGACCAAGGCCAGCACCGGTGAGATCACCGCGAAGGTGACGCCCAGGAGCACGACGTTCGTCGCGATGTTGATCATCTTGTGCGGGCCCATGTCCAGGAACCGCTCGAGCTGGTTCACGTCGTCGTTGAGCACCGCCATCAGGCCGCCGGACGTCTGGTCCTCGAAGTAGGTCATCTCGAGTCCCTGCACGTGGCGGTAGGCGTCCATGCGCGCCTCGTGCTCGAGCGTCTGCGCGAGGTTGCGCCACGTGAGGACCGCGAGGTACTCGGTGAGCGACTCGAAGACCCAGATGACCACCGTGGCCGCGACGACGATCGTGAGCTGGTCCATCTTGTTGGTCACGCCGGTGAGCCGCCCGATGAACGACGGCCCCTCGCTGACCACGACGTCGATCGCCGCGCCGATGAGCAGCTCGGGCATGATGTCGAACACCTTGTTGGCGATCGACATCGACGTCGCGAACACCACGCGCCCGTGGTGTCCTCTCGCATAGCGCCAGAGCTCCCGCAGGGGCGGCCTGGTCGACAGCGGGATGGCGGTCGTCGTCGTGGGGTCGGACATCTGCGCGACGTTACGATTCGGGCCCTGCCCCACCGGCACCGGTATCGGCCCACCGAGACCCGCGTCCGGACGCGCGACGGGCGCCGCCCATCCGGCCGGTGGCCGGGAGCGGCGCCCCGCGGTGACGACCGGCTACCCGGTGGTGGAGGTCTCGATCGCCTCAGCGTCCGTGCTGCCACTGTGCGCGATCTCGATCTTGCGGGCCTTGGCCCGCTCGGCCACCGGGATGATCACCGTGACCACGCCGTTCTCGTAGCTGGCGCTGATCCGCTCGGGGTCGACGCCGTCACCGAGCATGACCTGACGTCGATAGGAGCCGGCGAAGCGCTCGGCGGCGAGCCACTCGCCCGATTCCTCGGTGCGGGCGCTGCGCTCCGCGGTGATGCTGAGCGTGCCGTTGTCGACCTGCACGTCGACCGAGCCGGGGTCGACGCCGGGCAGGTCGGCGTGGAGCACGAAGTGGTCGCCCGACCGGTAGAGGTCGATGGGCATGAAGCGCGGCACCCGGCCGGATGCTGCCCGTGCGGAGAAGAGCTGATCGCTCAGCCGTTCCACGTCGCGGAAGGGGTCAAAGGTCAGCATGACAACCACCTCCTGTGGTCGAGGTACCTGCCACCGTGACAGGCACGGGTCGTCGCCCTCAAGGCTAGCAGTCGCGACCCGAGACTGCTAGCCCTACGCTCCCGGCCGGAGAGCTCCGCAGCGTGCGCTCATGTGGCGTGGAGCAACTCGCCCATGGCAGCGCAGATCTCGGCCGCCACCTCGATCCCGCCGGGCATCACGCCCATGCCGAAGAACCCGTGGACCAGGTCCTCGTAGCAGCGCGCGACGACCGGGACACCGCAGGAGGCAAGCTTGTCTGCGTACGCCATGCCTTCGTCGCGCAGCGGGTCGAACCCGGCGGTCACCACCACCGCCGGCGGCAGGCCGGAGAGGTCGTCGGCCAGCAGCGGCGAGGCCCGCACGTCGTCCCAGTCGGCCTCGTCGGGGAGGTACTTGCCGCGGAACCAGTGCATGTCCTGACGGCTCAGGAAGAAGCCCTCGGCGAACAGGTCGATCGAACGGCTCCGCATGTGCGCGTCGGTGGCCGGGTACACCAGGCACTGGGCCGCGGGGGTGGTGAGGTCGTCGTCGCGCGCGGCGAGCAGCGCCACCACCGCCGCGAGCGTGCCGCCCGCGCTGTCGCCCATGACGCCGACCCGATCGGGACTCGTGCCGAGCTCGGCGGCGTGGTCGAGCGTCCATCGATAGCCCGCGAGCCCGTCGTCGATCGCCGCGGGGAACGGGTGCTCCGGGGCAAGCCGGTAGTCGACCGCGACCACGACCGCCCGCGCGGTCACGGCCAGCAGCCGACAGGTCCCGTCGTGGGTGTCGAGGTCGCCGGTCACCCAGCCGCCACCGTGGAAGTAGACGACCCCGGGCAGCGTCTCGCTGATGCCGTAGGGCCGGTAGACCCGCAGGTGACGCTCGACGTCGCCGAGCATCGCGACGCGTTCGACGACGCGCACGTCGGTGCGCGCGGGCATCCCGATCCCGGCGAAGCGCTTGATCTCCACGCGTCGCTGCTCGACGTCGGCGTCCGAGCGCGCCGCCCCGACCCGCTCCGTCAGCGCCAGCAGCGCGGCGATCCGCGGGTGGAGGATCTGGCCGTCGACGACGGTCGGGCCGGTCACGCCGGCGATCCGAGCCAGGAGAGGCTCGGGCATGCTGAGGAGCCCGGTGGCGAGACGGTTGGCGATCGTGCGCTTCGTCGGCGTTGCAGATCTCATCAGGGCAGTTTGCCCGACCGCCGGGGCGCTAGAGCGCCGCGACGATCTCGACCATGCGCTCGCCGGCTTCGGTGGGGTTGTGGCCCACCTTCACCCCGGCGGCTTCGAGGGCTTCCATCTTGGCGGCCGCGGTGCCCTTGCCGCCCGACACGATGGCGCCCGCGTGACCCATCTTCTTGCCGGCCGGGGCGGTGACGCCCGCGATGTACGACGACACCGGCTTGGTCATCTTGGTCGCGATGTACTCGGCGGCCTCCTCCTCGGCGGAGCCACCGATCTCGCCGATCATCATCACGGCCTTGGTCTCGTCGTCGGCCTCGAACGCCTCGAGGCAGTCGATGAAGGTGGTGCCCGGCACCGGGTCACCCCCGATGCCCACGCAGGTCGTGACGCCGATGCCCTGGAGCTTCAGCTCGTACAGCGCCTGGTAGGTGAGCGTGCCCGAGCGGCTCACGATGCCGACCGCCGGCTTGCCCGACTGGGGCGGCAGGGCGATCTCGCCGGCCGTGATGCCGATGTTGGCCTTGCCGGGGCTGATGATGCCCGGGCAGTTCGGCCCGAGGATCTGCACCTCGGGGTGCTCGTCCTTCACCTTGTTGAAGAACCAGGCTTCGTCCTGCGCGGGGACGCCTTCGGTGATGACCACGATGAACGTGACCCCGCCCTCGACGGCGTCGATCACGGCGTCCTTCACGCCGGGGGCCGGGATGAAGATGCACGAGGCGTTGGCGCCGGTGGCGGCCACGGCCTCGCCGACGTTCGCGAACACCGGGATGCCCTCGACGTCGGTGCCGGCCTTCTTCGGGTTGGTGCCGGCCACGACCTGCGTGCCGTAGTCACGGTTGCGGAGGCCGTAGAAGCGGCCTTGGGAGCCGGTCAGGCCCTGGTAGACGACCTTGGTGGTCTCGTCGACGAAAATGCTCATGGTGCAATTCTCCTAGTGGTCGAACCGGCTCAGCGGTCGTTTGCCAGCCCGACGACCGTGCGGGCCGCTTCGAGCATCGTGGGCTTGCTGATCAGCATGTCGGATTCGTGCTCGGCGAGGATGGCCCGACCCTCCTCGGCGTTGGTGCCGTCGAGGCGGATCACGATGGGGCTGTCGATCTTGACGCGCCCCAGGGCGGTCACGATGCCGTTGGCGACCTCCTCGCCCTTGGTGATGCCGCCGAAGATGTTGATGAAGATGGCCCGGACGTTGGTGTCGTTGTTGATGACCTCGAGCGCACCGGCCATCACCTCGGCGTTGGCGCCGCCGCCGATGTCGAGGAAGTTGGCGGGCTTGCCGCCCACCTGGTTGACGATGTCGACGGTGCTCATGGCGAGCCCGGCCCCGTTGGCGATGACACCGACGTAGCCGTCGAGTCCCACGTACTGGAGGCCCTTGTCGTGGGCGGCCTGCTCGCGCTCGTCGCGCACCTGGGTGGCTTCGTACTCGGCCCAGTCGTGGCGGAAGGCGGCGTTGTCGTCGAGGGTGACCTTGGCATCGAGGGCGTGGACCTTGCCCTCGGGGGTGAGGATCAGCGGGTTGACCTCGCAGAGGTCGGCGTCACCGTCGGTGAACGCGGTGTAGAGCTTCTTGAGCAGCTCGACGGCGCCCTCGTCTGCGGTCGGGTCCAACTTGGCGGCGGCGACCCAGGCGCGGGCGACCTCGTCGCTGAGCCCTTCAACAGGGTCGATCCAGATCTTGGCGATGGCGTCGGGGTCCTCGTCGGCCACCGTCTCGATCTCGACGCCACCCTGGGCGGAGAGCATCCCGAGGTGCTTCTTGGCGGCGCGGTCGAGGGTGAAGCTGGCGTAGTACTCCTCGGCGATGTCGGAGGCCTTCTCGATCCAGAGGCGCTTGACGACGTGGCCCTTGATGTCGAGCCCGAGGATGTTCGTGGCGTGCTCGCGGGCCTCGGCGGTGTCCGCGGCGAGCTTGACACCTCCGGCCTTGCCGCGCCCCCCACCTGCACCTGGGCCTTCACCACCACGGGGTAGCCGAGCGAGTCGGCGACGCGCACCGCGTCGTCGACCGTGTCGGCGACGTCACCGGGCGAGACGGCGATGCCGAAGCCGGCGAAGAACTGCTTGCCTTGGTATTCGAACAGGTCCACTGGGGTGGTTCCTCCAGGTCAGGAGCGGTCGGAGCTGGCCTGGCGCGCGTCGAGCGCGTCGGACAGCCAGGTGGTGATGGCGGCCATCGAGGCCCCCGGGGTGAAGATCTCGGCGACGCCGAGCTCGCGGAGCGTGGCGACATCCTCGTCGGGGACGATGCCCCCACCGAACACGACCACGTCGTCGAGACCACGTTCGCGCATCGCGGCGATGAGCTGCGAGAACAGCGGCTCGTGTGCGCCGGAGAGCACCGAGAGCCCGACGGCGTCGGCATCCTCGGTGAGGACGACCTCGGCGATCTGGTCCGGCGTCGAGAAGAGACCGGTGTAGATCACCTCGAAACCGGCGTCTCGCAGGGCGCGAGCGATCACTTTGACGCCTCGATCGTGGCCGTCGAGACCAGCCTTGGCCACGACGACTCGGTAGGGCCGCTGCACGGCGGCGATACTACGCAGGTGATCCGCACGTCTCCCCATCCACCCCGCTCGACCGCTCGGCCACGCGCCGCGTGCCGCCGATGAGCCCCGTCGCCCCATCGTCCGGCCACGCCAGCCGGGCGCTTGTCCTCTCGCTGGTCGCGGTGGTGGTGGGCATGGCCGCCGTGTGGGGCGCCAGCGTGCTGATCACGTCGCGCCACAACCAACGGGCGACGCAGAAGCCGGTGGGCGGTGTCGTCGACCTGGGTCCGGCCGTCAAGCTCGCCGGCCGGATCAGCCGGGACGGCGGGGTGCCGGTGTACTACCCCGACGTCTCGGGCAACAACGCCCGGAGCGTGTACGTGACCCATCGTGGCACCGACCCGACCACGGGCTGGTCGGCGTTCCTCGCGCAGGTCCCCGGCGAAGCTTCGTCGTGCCTCTGGACGTGGAATCGGTCGGCCGGTCACTTCGAGGCGACGTGTGACACGTCCCGGCACGCCGACCGCCACGGGTCGGGCCTGGTGCACTACCCCGCCACGGTCCGCGACGGCCACCTCAAGGTCGACCTGAAGGTCACACCGACCACGACCTCGTCGTCGACGGCCGCGCCGCCGTCCCGTCCCGGTTCGACCGCCCCGGCGACGACCGTCGCGCCCTGACGATGGGCCGCGCACGCCTCTAGTCTGACCGCGTGACCACCAAGACCTCCGCCGCGGTCCAGCGGATCCTCGTCGTCGAGGACGACGAGACCATCTGGCGTGGCCTCAACAAGGCGCTCACCGGTCAGGGCTACGACGTGTCGCTGGCCGCGAACGGCACCGACGCGCTTGCGATCGCCGACGAGTTCGACGAGCCGGACCTGATCCTGCTCGACCTCGGGCTGCCGGACATGGACGGCATCACCGTGTGCCGCGAGCTCCGCTCGAGGCACCCGGAGTCGACGGTCGTGATGTTGACGGCGCGTGCCGAGGAGATCGACATCGTGCTCGGACTCGATGCCGGGGCCGACGACTACCTCACCAAGCCGTTCCGGCTCTCCGAGCTGCTCGCCCGTATCCGTGCGCACCTGCGCCGGCAGATCCCGTCCGACGTCCCCGACGTGATCGAGCTCGACGAGGTCTCCATCGACCTCCACCGCGCACCGGGTGCTCGTGGACGGCGCCGAGGTGCAGCTCCGGGCGAAGGAGTTCGACCTGCTCGTGCTGCTGGCGCGCGACCCGGGCAAGGTCCTGACCCGGGAGACGATCATGGCCGAGGTGTGGGACATCACCTGGTCGGGCTCGACCCGCACGCTCGACCAGCACATGTCGTCCTTGCGGCGACGGCTCGGCCCGGCGGGCGCCCACCTGGTGACCGTCCGCGGCCTGGGGTTCCGGTACGACCGCACCCCGTGAACCGTCGGATCTTCCGCCTCATCATGGTGGTGACGGCACTCACGCTGCTGGCGTTCGGCATGCCGTTGGCGGTCGTCGTCCGGCAGCTCAACCAGGACCAGATCACGGTCCGCCTCGAGAACGACGCGACGCGCGCGGCGCTCGCCGTGCCCGTCCCCGCCGACCTCGAGCACGCCACGGTCGTGCAGCCCACCCAACATCCGTCGCACACCCTCGCGCTCTACGACGCCCGCGGCGTGCGGGTTTCGGGGAAGGGACCGCCCCGAGCCGACGAGGCGGTGCGTCGGGCCCTCGCCGGCGAGCCGAACCGCGCCAACCTCGACGGCGAGCTCGTCGTGGCCACGCCGCTGTTGGGCGCGGACGGGGTGCGTGGCGCGGTGCGGGCCGCGGTGCCCAACAGCCAGTTCGACGGCGGGCTGGCGCGCGCCTGGCTGCTCATGGCCGCGTTGGCCTTGGTGATCCTGTTGATGGCGGCGGTGGCGGCTCGGCTCGAGGCGCGGCACCTCTCCAAGCCGGTGGAGCAACTCGCCGTGGCGGTGGGACGACTCGGCATCGGCGACTTCAGCGTGCGCACCGACCGGACCGGGATACCCGAGCTCGACGAGGCGGCCAACGCGCTCGACGCCACCGCCGAACGGCTCGGCGAGCTCGTCGAGCGCGAGCGCTCGTTCAGCGCGAACGCGTCGCACCAGCTGCGCACGCCGCTCACGGGCATCCGCATCCAGCTCGAGAACGCCCTCGAGTCCCCCGCCGACGACGACCACGACCAGATCGCCGACGCGCTGGGCGCGGTGGACCGGCTCGAGACCACGATCAGCGACCTCATCGAGCTGTCGCGGTCACCGGCCCCCGCCGCCGACCACGTGCGCATCGACGCGCTGATCGACGCGCAGCTGCCCAGCTGGCAGGTTCTCGCCGGCACCTCCGACCGCGAGCTGCGCTGCGAGGTCCAGCAGAACCTGCCGACGGTCGCGACCTCTCGAGGCCGCGGTGCGCCAGATCCTCGAGGTGCTCGTCTCCAACGCGTTCGTCCACGGCGCGGGGACGGTCACGATCGAGGCGGGCGAGCGCATCGGCGGCGTGGCGATCGAGGTCACCGACGAAGGCCCGGGGCTCGACGCCGACACCTGGGCGCGGTGCTCGGTCGCGGGCGGGGCCGCGACCGACCGGCCCGGGCCCCACGGCATGGGGCTGCCCCTGGCCACGACCCTCGCCGAGTCGTTGGGCGGACGGCTGCTTCTGCGCGAACCGGGTCCCCACCCGCGCTTCACGCTGCTGCTGCTCGCGCCCGAGGCGTAGCGGAGGGGTTGCCTCAGTAGCTGAGCGACTGCGCCAGGGTGCGGGCCATGTGGGTGATCTCGTTGTCGTCGGGGAGCGGGGTCTTGCCGTCCAAGGAGCTCACGGCGAGCGCGAGGCCGACGTCGCCGGTCGCCGCATCGAGCTTGGCGTAGGCGACCGAGCCCCGCCCCGGCACCACCATCGCCTGGCCGTCACGCAGGTCCGCGGTGCGGGCGGCGAACGGGATGAGCTTCGCCGTGGGCACCGCGGCATCGTGCGCCATCGTGCTGAGGAGCCCGGTGACGGCCTGGCCCTTGGCGACGCCGGCCACCGCCAGGTCGACGCGCATCGTCCCGACCCGGAACGCGCACGTGATCCGGACGTCTTCATCGCCGGATCCCGAGCCCGATCCCGATCCCGGTGATGTGCTCCCACCGATCGTGCCGACCGAACCGTGCCCACCCGAGCGGTCGGGCAGCACCACAGCGTCGGCGGCCACCGCGGATGGCCGCAGGAGCGCGGGGCTGATCGAGAGGGGGCACTCCACGCCGCCGCCTTCGACCCGGCGCGCCGCAGTCCGCAGGTCGCCGAGGCGGATCCCGGTCTGGTTGGTCGTGCCGCAGCCGACGAGGAGCGCGAGCGCGGCCACGACCAGGGCGCCCGCCGAGCGCCCGCGACTCCTCGTCACGAGCGCTTCTCGAGCGGGGCCCAGGCGAGCAGGAGCTGCTTCTCGCCACGGTCGCGGAAGTTGACCCGCGCCTCGGCCTTGTCGCCGCTGCCCTGCAGGTCGATGACGACGCCCTCACCGAAGGTGGGGTGCACCACGTCGTCGCCGATCCTGATGCCCATCGTGTCCGCGCCGCTCCGGCTCGGCCCGGTCGGGGTGGGCACCCCGCCACCGGAGCTCGGCGACGACCGACCGGGCGACACGGTCCGTCCGGACACGAGGCGCTCGCGGCCGTCCGACGCGGTGCCCATACGCCGGTAGTCGCCCCAGGCCCCGCCGCGCGTCGCGCCCCGCCCGCCGTCGACCTGTTCGACGAGGTGCTCGGGGATCTCGTCGAGGAAGCGGCTGGGCGGGTTGTACTGCGACGAGCCCCAGAGGTTGCGCGACCAGGCGTGGGTGACGACGAGGCGACGGCGCGCCCGCGTGATGCCCACGTACGCGAGGCGGCGCTCCTCCTCGAGCTCGACGGGGTCGCCGAGCGAGCGGACGTGCGGGAAGACGCCGTCCTCGAGGCCGAGCAGGAACACCACGGGGAACTCCAGGCCCTTCGCGGCGTGCAGGGTCATCAGCAGCGACTGCGACGAGTCGCCGTCGGTCGCGGTGTCGGGGAGCTGGTCGGTGTCGGCGACGAGGCTGACCTGCTCGAGGAACTCGTCGACGGACTCGTAGCCGCGTGCGGTACCGACCAGCTCGGCGAGGTTCTCGAGGCGTCCGTCGGCCTCCACGGAGTGCTCCGCGACGAGCTCTGCCGCGTACCCGCTGTGCTCGAGCGCCTCCTCGAGCAGGGGCGCCGGCCCGCGCTCGATCGCGGCGGTGAGGCCGTCGAGGAGCTCGACGAAGCCGGTGACGGCCTTGACCGCCCGCGCCGAGACGCCGGACTCGTCGACGCGGCGCAGGCCTTCGATGAAGGTGAGCCCGTGGAGGCGCACCCACGAGTCGATCCGCCCGACCGTGGTGTCGCCGATGCCGCGCTTGGGCACGTTGAGGATCCGCTTGATCGACACCTCGTCGGACGGGTTGACCGCGGCCCGCACGTACGCGAGCGCGTCCTTCACCTCGCGGCGGTCGTAGAAGCGGGTGCCGCCGATGACCTTGTAGGGCACCCCGGCGCGGAACATCGCCTCCTCGAGCACGCGGCTCTGGGCGTTGGTGCGGTAGAAGACCGCGGCGTCGCCCCAGCGGATGTCGTCGCTGGCGTGGTACTGGGCGATCTGGTTGGCGATCCACTGCGCCTCGTCGGACTCGTCGTCCGCGTGGTAGCGGAGGATCTTGTGGCCCTTGCCCGAGTCGCTCCAGAGGTCCTTGGGCGACCGGCCCGCGTTGTTGGCGATGACCGCGTTGGCGGCGTCGAGGATGTTCTGGGAGGACCGGTAGTTCTGGTCGAGCACGAGCAGGTCGCGGTCGGGGAAGGCCTGATCGAACTCGAGGATGTTGCGCACATCGGCACCGCGGAAGCGATAGATGCTGTTGTGCACCAGCACGCCGTCGGCGACGTACGTGTGGGTGCGGTCGACCTCGAGGTCGTACACGGGACCCTCGTGGTCGAACCGGTCGACGGCGTCGACCTCGACCTCGACGTAGCCGTCCTCGTCGGGCACGAGCACGTGCATGCCCGGCAGCAGGTGCGCGAGCGGGACCAGGTCGTAGGTGGCGTCGCCGATCTGGGCCCGACGGCGGATGTCGAGGCCACCGGCGTGCGCCGCGGTGCGTGCGAGCTCGACGGCGTCGACGTAGCTCTTGCGCGAGGTCTCGAACCGGTAGGTGTCGGGGAGGCGTCCCGGCCGGACGTTGAACCCGGCGTCGGCGAGTCGCCAGGCGATCTCGACGCGGTTGGACGACCACTGCACGCGGTGGGAGCCGACGCCCGTGCGCCGGTCGCTGAACATCGTCAGGTTCAACGTCTGGCGACGCGCGCCGTTCTGGGGTCGGTGGTGCGGGAAGTCGGGATGGAGGAGCAGGTCGGCCATGACCTGCTTGGCGCCCGTCTCGGTGTCGAGCTCGGCGTAGAGGCGCTCGATGAGGCCTTCGTCCATCGCGATCTCACGACCCACGCCGTGGAAGCAGGCGGTGGGGAGCCCGTAGGCAGCGGCGAACCAGCTCTCCCAGTAGGCGGCCTCGGCGAGCGTTGGGCACAGCCGCAGGATCCAGAGCTTGTCGCCGTGCTCCTGACTCATGCGGACGCGGAAGCCGGGTGTCGGCGTGCCCCGGGAGTCGGAGCGGACGGTCGTGGTGCGCCCGACGCGGTAGCCGCGGTCTGCCCGCTCCATGAGGTACACGAGGTGGTCGCCCGCCGGCAGCGCGGTGCTGGCGGGCACGAGGTGGTGCGGGGTGCCGCGCAGGACGCCGCCCGCGGGCGCGCACCTCGATGAGCGGTCCGACGGCACGACCCTCTTTGACGACCGTGACGGTGCCCGGGTGGACCTGGCCGTCGCCGCCGGCGCCGAGCACGGTGTCGCCGACGGCGACCCGCTCGATGGGGACCTCGCCTTCCGGGGTGCGCACGAGCGTGCCGGGCGGCAGGCACTGGTCGCTGTCACCGACCACGAAGACGTTGCGGTGGCCGGCGCCGAGCAGGCAGACGAGCTCGTTCTGGACGCGGTTGGTGTCCTGGTACTCGTCGACGAGCACGTGCCGGAAGCGCCGCTGGTAGTGCTCGAGCACGTCCGGGTTGGTGTTGAGCAGCTCGACGGTGTTGGCGAGCAGGTCGTCGAAGTCCATCGCCCCGGCGGTGCGCAGCCGCGCCTGGTACTCGCGGTAGACCTCGGCGATGCGCAGCTCGAAGGGCTGCTCGGCGCGAGCCGCGTACGCGTCGGGGCCGAGGCCGTCGTTCTTGGCGGTGCTGATCTGGGCGTGGACCGAGCGGGGCGGGAAGCGCTTGGAGTCGAGGTTCAGCTCGCGCAGCACGTAGGTGACCAGGCGCACCGCGTCGGCCTGGTCGTAGATGGTGAAGCTGGTGGGGTACCCGAGGCGGTCGGCGTCGCGCCGCAGGATGCGCACGCACGCCGAGTGGAAGGTGGAGACCCACATCTTCTCGGCGACGGGCCCGACGAGCTCGGCCACGCGGTGCTTCATCTCCTGCGCGGCCTTGTTGGTGAAGGTGATGGCGAGGATCTCGAACGGCGAGACGCCCTCCTCCTGGATGAGGTGGGCGATGCGGCGGGTCAGCACCCGGGTCTTGCCCGACCCGGCGCCCGCGATGACCAGCACCGGCCCACCCTCGTGGGTGACCGCCGCCGCCTGGACCGGGTTCAGCCCCTCGTCGAGCGTTGGCCCGCCGCGCACCGAACCAGCGGCACGCGGCCGCGGGCGGTCATCGAAGGGGTCCAAGTCAGGGTGCGGCACGCCCGTCAGGCTACCGATGCCATCTGACACGGCCGACGACGCGGTGACCGTGCCCTGTCCGAAGGCTCGACGTGTCCATCCGAGCCTCAGAGGTCAACGCTCACGGGAGCGGCAACTTCGCCCGAAGTCGCGTGCGATTGTCAGGCGGGCGCTACCTGTGGCACCGATTTCTGCGCATACTCCCGGCGTTCTGGATCTGCCTCCTGCTCGTTGCCTTCGTGGCGGCGCCGCTCTCGACGGTCTGGAGTGGCGAGTCGTGGAAGATGGTGAGCAGCTTCGGCTACATCCGCCACAATGCGCTGTTGTGGATCGGGCAGTTCAACGTTCGGAACACGTTGATGTCCGTGCCATTCCCTGGAGCTTGGAACGGCTCACTTTGGACGCTCTTCTATGAGTTCTCCGCCTTCCTCTTCTCAGGACTCCTCCTCTGGCCGAACTTCGTGAGACGGCACGCCGCACCGCTGTTCGCGGCGTGCTTGGGCTTGGGGATGCTGCTGATCCCACTCGCCAACGGACCGCTTCACCTGACAACCAACCTCTACCTGAACTTCCTGAGGCTTGGAACGTTCTACCTGGCCGGAATGGCGATCTGGTCGATGCGGGAGAGAATGAGGGCGTGGGTCTTGGTGGCGGCATTCTGCGGCGCGGTTGTCTTCATCCTCTACTTCCAGTCTTCCGTCCTCTTCTCGACGCTGGCGCCGCTGCCGTTGGCGTACCTGCTTCTGTGGCTCGGGGGCGTGCTCCCAACGCGCGTCGGTGCCAAGAACGACATCTCCTATGGCGTCTACATCTACGCGTTTCCCGTGCAACAACTACTGGCGCTGGCCGGCGTGCAGCGCTTCGGCGTGATTCCCATGATGGTCGCGTCGACCATCTGCACGATTCCGCTCGCTTGGTCCTCCTGGGTTCTCGTCGAACGGCCAGCGATGCGCCTGAAGGGGTGGCGGTCCGCGCCGCGTGTCGCTGCCGCCATCTGAGGTGTGCAGCGCCTATGGGCATGCGGCACTCGACCTCAGCGCGGACGAGGAGCGGAACAGCAGCCGCAACCTGGACCAAGAGGTGGCCTGCGCCCGCTGACGAGGAACGGCCGTCCCCCGGGGAGTCCGTTGGCGGGTCCGCGGGCAGCGCGGAACCGCTGACCAACTCGGAGGCGACCTGGTCGCTCCGATCGGATCGCCCCGCGTCTGATCGGTCGGATCCGCGGAACCGGCCGCCTCGCCACTCGTCAAGGCCGGAATGCGACTGGCCGGGTGTTGCACCCCGACTCCGATCGACCAGGCGGCGCGAGCGCCATATCGCCGTCGATCAGCGCAGCGGGCAGACTTGTCGGGTGGCGCCGGACGATCCCCCTCCCGACGGTCGTCCGCGGCCTGAGGGCGTGGACGACGAACCCGGCGACACCGCCGGCCCCGGGCACAACGGCATGGTCGGATCGGCCGAATCCGAGGACGGGCCGTCGACGGCTTCCCCGGCGACCCTCGACGCCCCCGACGAGCAGGCCAACGGTCGCACCGCCGGTCAGCGTGCCACCCGGGGCATCCGCAGGGGCGTGCTGCTGCTCCTGACCCTCATCGTCTTCAACTACCTCGTCCTGCCCCAGCTCTCCGGCGCCCGCAAGGCCGCCGAGACGCTGAGCAACGTCACCTGGTGGCTGCTGATCGTCGCGGTCGCTCTCGAGCTGGCGGCCTTCGCGTCGTACACGCAACTCACCTTGGCGGCCCTCCCTGGCGACCGCCACCACCGGCCGATCAAGTTTCTCACCCTGATGCGCATCCAGCTGTCGGTGAAGTCGATGACGAACCTCGTCCCCGGCGGCACCGCGACCGGGTCGGCCACGGGCTACCGGCTGCTGCTCGCCGCCGGCGTGCCCGGCTCGGACGCCGCCTTCGCGATGGCCACCGTCGGCCTCGGCTCGGCGGTGGTGCTGAACCTGGTGCTGGGCCTCGCGCTGTTGGTATCGCTGCCCCGTTCGGGCCTCCAGCCCGCCTACGCCACCGCGGCCATCGCCGGCGCGATCGCGATCGCGTTGGTCGGCGCGCTCGTCGTGTTGCTGATGAAGGGCGAGGGGCCGCTCGAACGAATCGTCCGGGCGATCGCCCGCCACGTCCCCCGTCTGGAGCCCGACAAGGCGTCCGCGGCGCTTGCCCAGGTCGTTGCGCACCTGCGGGAGCTGGGGGCCCGACCGGACGTGATCCGCCGCGGCATGGCCTGGGCGGTCGCCAACTGGCTCTTCGACGCAGGTGCCCTGTGGGTGTTCCTGGCCGCGTTCGGCCAACGGGTCCAGATCGACTCGCTGCTCGTGGCGTTCGGGATCGCCAACGTGCTCGCCGTGATCCCCATCACCCCGGGGGGCCTCGGCGTGGTCGAGGCCGTGCTCACCTCGTCGCTGGTCGGTTTCGGCGTGCCCGCGGGACCCGCGGCGGTAAGCGTCGTCACCTACCGCCTCGCGCAGTTCTGGCTGCCGATCCCGCTCGGCGCCGCGTCGTACCTCACGCTCAAGGTCGGTCCGGTGCCGTTGACCGCGACCCGACGTGACCGGATGCGCGAGCTCGCTGCCGAGGCCTTCGACGGCCACCCTTCCGCCCAGGGCACGGCCCAGGAGAAGCCGCCGACCTGATCAGCTCCCGAGGTCGAGGGTGAGGCGCGTGGCCATCACCGCGACGTAGAGCTCTGCAGAGCCCACGGGGTCACCGAGCGAACGCTCGGTCAACGCCTCGACGCGCTGGAGTCGGTTGCGGACGGTGTTGCGGTGGCAGTGCAGGGTCTCGGCGCACCGGGCGACCGAGCCTCCCGACTCGATCCACTCCGACAGCGTGCCCAGCAGGAGGTCCCGCTCGCCGGGCTCGAGATGGAGCACCGGCCCGAGGACGTTCTGCGCGATGCGTCCGCTCAGCTCGGGTGAGCGGGCGACGAGCACACCGACCGGGTGCTCCTCGAAGCGCAGGACGGCCGGTTGGCCGGGCGGGCTGCACGCCAGCGCGAGTGCCCGCCAGTGCAACCTGGCGGACCGTGTCGGTGAGGTCGGTGTAGATCGGGCTCAGGCCGACTCGCACCGTCGCCCGGTCGTTGAGCACGTGGCGCACCGAGTCGAGGGCGCGGCCCTCGGCACCGACCACGACGATGCCGATCTGTCGATGGTTGAAGAGCCGCCAGGCGGATCGCAGTCCGGCGCGCCGGAGCACGTGCTCGACGTTGGGGATCCCCTCCTGGGCCGTCGGCGGCACTTCGGCCACGACCACCGTGAAGGGCACCCGTTCGGGCAGGTCGAGCAAGTCGATGCAGCTCGGCGAGCGGCGGGAGGTCGTCGGTGCGGCCGTCGAGCAGCGCATCGAGCACGAGCATCCGGGTGCGCTCGGAACGTCGCGCCCGGTCGGTCGCCAGGTCGTCGTATGCCTGGCTGATGATGCTGCAGTAGGTGTTGGTGAGCGCCCACAGCTCCGCCGCGCCGTCGAGGATCTGGTCGAGGTCGAACTGCGACATGCCGAGCACGTGTCCGGCGGCGACGTGGTGGTCCCAGAGCACCTGGGCGGCCACCCGATAGGCGTGCAGCAGCGCCGCGACGGGCACCCCCTGCTCGGCTCGGTGGCGGGCCAGGGAGCGAGCCAGATCGAAGTCCAGCGGCTCGAGTCCGGCCAGGCCGCGGAGGATCTGGCCGAGGTTCTCCTTCACGTCGGCGCGCACCGTCGTCGTGCGACCGGGCCGACGCCTGGGCGAAGAACGGGTCCTGGGCGACCACCCGACGCACCATCTCGTCGGTGAGCGGCTCGATGCTCCCCAGGAGCGACTCGGCGACGTGACGGATGAACGGATCGGTCACCGCGGCAGCGGGCCGGGCCTGCTGGATCTCGGTCACGACACGAGTGAAGCACCCCCGGCGCGCCCGTGCGTCGACAACGCGTCGGCAGGCCCGTTGTGCCGTTGCACAGCGCGACGCTCCCGAATGCTGGCCGAGCGCCTATCGACATTGGAGGTGACGAGTGTCACGCTCCCCAGCGATGGCGCGCCGTGGAGCGCACCTCACCCCCTCACCACAAGGACTTCGGAATGCGTACCTCGTCGTTGGACCGTCCCCGCCTTCTGCCCAGCAGTTGGCGTCGTCTCTCGGTAGTGCTGCTGTGCTGCGCCCTGCCGCTCGTCGCTTCGGTCGCCTCCGCCGGGGTCGCCGATGCCCGCACCAACAACCGCTCGAAGGTGGTGCTCTTCGTCCACGGCTACAACCCGACGTCGACCAACACCAACTGCGGCAGCGACTTCGACACGATGATCAGCCAGATGCGCAGCCAAGGCTTCACCGGCGCGATGGTCAAGGTCGGCTACTACTCGCACGACTCCCACTGCAACGTGAACCTCCACAACTACGGCAGCTACGGTGACCGCGACTCGTGGAAGACGATCGGGAAGGCCTTCTCGAAGTACGTGTACAACACGTACACCTCCAAGGGCATCGCCGTCGACGTCGTGGGCTACTCGATGGGCGCGCTGATCAGTCGTGCCGGCGTCTACGGCGCATCGATCCACGCCTCGGGGTTCTCGGCGCCGATCGACGTCGAGGACGAGGTGACCCTCGGCGGACCGCACATGGGCGCCGCCTGGTACTCGCACCTGTGCCTGTGGGGCCAGTGCCACACGCTCGTGCCCGGTTCGACCGACCTCAACTGGCTCAACGGGAACAAGAACCCGCAGGGCAAGAACGGCACCGAGTGGTCGAACGTCGGCTCGTACCAGGACGACGTCGTGCCCTACGCCTCGGCCACCTCGATGAGCATCCCATCCGCTCGCAAGAAGGTGTTCTCGAACGTGTCGCACACCGGGTTCATCCACCCGAACTACATGCACACCTCCTCGGTCATCACCTGGGCGGGCAACGCCCTGGCGAACAGCGGCCAGTAGTCGCGGACAACTGCGAGGCGAGTGACGGGTACGGGTCGGGCGACATGGTTGCCGCTCGACCCGCTCCGCCGTGGCTCGGAGAGCGCACGGGCCGCGTGTGCAACGCACCCGCTACTGGACGGGCCAGGTCGCTAGCCCCTGAGCGCGACTCGGCAATGCTGGGCCCAAGCGACGATCTGCTCACCCATCCGCTGCGCGACGTCGTGCTCGGCAGGGGTGAGCGCCGAGTCACCGATCACCTATCCATGCCGTCGGGGATCGCCGCTGGCCAGATCGCCCACCGATGCGAGGAACCGGTCCCGATCGACGCCGGCGTCCACGGCGAGGCGCTCGAGGTGTCGTCGGCCGATCCTGCCGACCACGTACTCGCCGCCGATCTTCTGCGCGAGCTTCTCCTTCGCTGCCCAGTCGGTGCTCGGGGCGGCCGATGCGACGTCGTAGAGGGGGGCCAGGCGGACCTGCGGCCCGGACAGCAGCAACGAGCAGTTCTTGGCGTGGGCGTCAGTTCCCAGGACCAACCAGTTGTAGGCGACGGCGAGGCACAGTCGTTCGACCTGGTCGTCGCCCGGAGTCGTCGCTCGGATGATCGCGACCATGTCGGCGAAGCCAGGTCCGCCGTCGCTCTGGTACTTCTGTGATGGGTGGACCCCGAGCGCCTGACAGAAGTCCTCCTGGTGGACCCGGGTGAACGAGCCATCCGGACCGGCCACACGGTCGTAGCGCCGGACCACCAGCGCCCGCTCTTCACCGAACGTCGAGATCGTCGTCTCGGCGACCTGCAACCCGAGTCGCCCCGCCGTCGCCAAGCAGAGGTGTTCGTTGACGTCATGGTCATCGAGGCCGTCGATGGCCGGCTTCAGGATGTGCGTCGTCGGGGCCGAGCCGTGGGGAAGCACCCATCGGGCCGACCTCTCGTCGTAGGCCAACGCGATCTTCGCCTGGACGCCCGCAAGGCTCCAGCGTCGATCGGAACCGGCGTGCCACGCGGTCGCGTCCTCACGGACCTGCCGCAGGAGCTCCTCGACGTCCTCGGTGCTCAAGGGGTCGGACGATCGGCCGTCTGCTTCCGGGTTCGCCCCTTCGTCCGGGAGGTAGCGGGCCGCTCCGGCAACGTCCGCGCCGACGTTCCCGAGCAGCGCGAAGACGTCGTTCGCCGAGCACTGGTAGTCACGCGCCCAGCGTGCGAGGACCCGCTCGTTGTCAGGGAGGAGGCCCCACAGGTACGGGACCAGAGCCGCGTGCCCGTACGGACCGGGGCGCACGGGCAGCGACACCGACAACGGCGTCGCTCGTGGGTCTTCGACCCAGGCGTCGTCATAGGTGAAGACCAGGCTCCGAGGGTCGGAACCGTCGAGGCGCCCGACCCGTTCGTGCCCCATCGTGACGATGAGGTCAGCCACCGCCACCCCCCAGGAGCTCGTCGAGGTCGACCGTCCCATGGCGGACGGTCGCCGGCACCAGGTCGATCACGAGGCCCAGGGCATCCAAGGTCCGCAGCACCGGCCCGATCTCCGCCGTGGCCTTTCCGGCTTCGATGCCGACGATCCACTGCCGGCTGACCTTGGCCCTCGCGGCGAGCTCGGCCTGCGACCAGCCGCGGCGAAGGCGGTACCCTTTCACCGCTGCGCCAAGGTTCCGGGCGGTTCGTACCTGCATCTTGTTAGCGTACGACGACATTGTTGCAGTGTCAACGTTCGCGGACATCCACGCCGTTCAGCGGCATCCGCCGCGCGGGGCGTCAGCGCGGTCGTCCAGGCATCAGCCCTTGTCGGGACGCCCGATGAGGTCGCCGGTCATGAGCAGGCGCCAGTGCGCCATGAGCGGGGCGACGTCGCCTGGCGGCGCCATCGAGGCGAAGAGCGCGGCGCCGAGCGTGACCGCGAGCAGCACGCCCAGCACGGCGTCCCGGTCGACCTCGGGGGCGAGCTCGCCGGACGCCAGCGCGTCGTCGATCACCCCGGGCAGCACCGACTCGACGTCGGCGCCGAGCGCCAGCCGGGCGGCGGCGAGCTCGACCGAGCGGGCGGTCTCGACCTGGCCGACCGACATCATCGCGGCGATCGTGGGATCGGCGGCGTGCAGCTCGCCGAGGGCGTCGACCATCGCGCCGAGCCGGTCGGCGAAGCCGCTCACGCCGACCACGGCGTCCGCGATCACCCCCTGCACCCTCCCCTCGGCGTCGCGGTAGGCGGCGGCGAACAGGGCCGCCTTGGACCCGAAGTGGTGGTACACGCTGGGGACGGTCACGCCCGCGGCGGCGGCCAGCTCGCGCACCGACGCCGCGTCGTAGCCCCGCTGGGCGAAGCCGTCTCGCGCCGCCCGGAGGATCTCGTCACGGGTGACGGCGCTGTCGGTCCCGACCGGTCGACCGGCGGCGCGTGGTGGACGGGGTTGCACGCGGGCATGCTACCCGCGATTATTGTATCGCTCGTTCTATTACGTCCCGATCAGCGACCACCCCGCCGGCGGCCCCGTCCGGCACCACCCCAGGAGCCACCCCATGCAGATCAGCCCCGGCGTCGAGACCATCACGATCACCGAGGCCGCGCCCGGCACGAGGCTGCGCCTCGAGGACGCGGACGGCTCCCCGCTCATCACCGTCGTCGTCGACGCCGAGGGCAACGCGCACCTCGCGTACCTTCCCGACGCGCACCGGGTGGTCACCGACCTCGACGACCTCGTGGGCATCGTCCGGGAGGGCCACACCCTCGCGCCGGGCGACTACACCCTCGTCGACGAGACCACCGACGAGCGCCACGGCCCCATCACGGTGCGCGCCGTCGACGACCTCCCTCCCGAGTCGCTCTACGACCAGGTCGTCGAGCCCGGCTTCGGCTACCTCACCATGCGCGACGGCGTGCAGCTCTCGGCGATGGTCCACCCCCCCGACGAGAACCTCTACGGCCCCGCGCCCTGGCCCACCGTCATCGAGTACTCCGGCTACGGCCCGTCGAACCCGGACGAGATGCAGCCGGGCTCGCTCATCGCCAACCTCCTCGGCTTCGCGGTCGTCGGCGTCAACCTGCGCGGCTCGGGCTGCTCGGGCGGCGTCTACGACGTGTTCAGCGCGGCGCAGTCCGCGGACGGCTACGACATCGTCGAGACCATCGCCCGCCAGCCGTGGGTGCTCCACGGCCGTCCCGGCATGGTCGGCCTCAGCTACCCCGGCAACACCCAGCTCTTCGTCGGCGCGACCCGACCGCCGCACCTCGCGTCGATCACGCCACTGTCGGTGCTCGACGACCTCTGGCGCCAGCAGTGGCCCGGCGGGATCTACAACTCGGGCTTCACCCGCGTCTGGATCGAGATGCGCGACGCCCAGACGAAGAAGGGCGGCATGGCCTGGGACCAGGTCCGCATCGACAACGGCGACGAGGTCGCCGCGGCCAACCAGCAGGTGCGCAGCATCGACCTCGACTTCGCCCGCTTCGGGCACGCCATGGACACGTACCGTCCCGCGATGCGGGCCCGCCGCGCTGCGGACCTGGTCGAGCGCATCGAGGTCCCGGTGTTCCTCACGGGTTCGTGGCAGGACGAGCAGACCGGCAGCCGCTTCTCGCTCATGCTCGACCGCTTCTCCAGGTCGCCGCTGACCCGCTTCACGATGACCAACGGCCACCACCCCGACGGCTACTCGCCGATGCTGATCAGCCGCTGGTTCGAGTTCCTGTCGTTCACCGTGGCTCGTCGTGTGCCCCTTCTCCACCCGATGGTGCGCGAGCTCGCCCCGGCGATGTTCGCCGAGCACTTCGGCTACCTCCAGGCGATCGAGGAGGACCGCTTCGCCGACCTCGCCGACGACTTCGACGCCGCATACGCCCGCTATGCCGCCGAGCCCCCGGTACGGCTGCTCTTCGAGAGCGGCGCCGCACACGAGGTCGCGGGCGCGCCCGGTCAGCGCTTCGAGCTGGCCGCGGACGCTTACCCGCTCGCCGACGCCGAGCCGCTCCGCCTCTGGCTCGGCCCAGAGGGGACGTTGACCGTCGAGCCCGACGCCACCGAGGGAGCCGACGCCTACACCGACGACCCCGACGCCGGCGCGGAGAGCTATGCGCTCACCGACGACTTCGACGAGTTCATCCAACCCACGGTGCCCCTCGAGTGGACCCAGTTCGCCGACGAGCACGTGGCCCGCTACGAGGTCGAGCTCGACGAACCGGTCGCCGTGATCGGCCAGGGCCACCTCGACCTCTGGCTGCGCCCGTCGACCTCGGACACCGCGGTGCAGGTGAGCCTCACCGAGGTGCGCCCGGACGGCACCGAGATCCGCGTGCAGTCGGGTTGGCACCGACCCACCCACCGGGTCGAGGACCCCGAGCGCTCCGACGCGCTGCACGTCGACTACACGTTCGCCCCCGAGGACCTCGCCCCGCTGGCGGTCGACGAGTGGCTGCACACCCGGGTGCCGTTGCTGCCCTTCGGCCACGTCTTCCGGGCGGGCAGCCGGCTGCGCGCCACGATCTCCACCCCGGGGCGCGACCACCCGTTCTGGCGCTTCGAGAACCCCGTGGTCGAGGGCGCCACGCACCTCGTGGGCCGGGGCGGCCAGCGGGCGTCTTCGCTCGTGCTGCCCGTGGTGCCCGCGCCCCCGCACCCGGCGGAGCCTCCGGCCGCCCACGCGCTGCGCGGCCAGCCCTCGCGCCCGGCGCGTCCCGTCAACAACCGCTCGGTCGACGTGGCGCCCGCTTCCGCCTGACCGCCCGACGAGGTCCAGGCGGCGCTCAGCCCGCCGGTTCGAGCAGGCGCTGCTGGAACAGGTCCAGCACCTGGTCGAGCGCGTCGCGGGTCGGGTGGCCCGGCTCGTCGACGAGGTCCTCGGTGAGCACCGAGTGCGCCAGCTTGCGGATGTCGTTCGGGTTGCCCGGCGACGAGTCGATCTCGACGCCCACGAAGTGGTCGCCGAACTCGGCGCGCAGTCGCTCGAAGCGCTCGGGCGGGCTCATCTTGTCGCCCGTGAAGCGCAGGCCCAGCACGCAGAGGTCCTCGGCGTCGACCCGATCCCGCCCCGCCGCCAGGTCGGCGTCGGAGATGCCCAGGTCGCGCTTGGCCTTGGCCCCGCCGACAGGCAGCGACGGCTGGGAGAGCACCGGGGCCAGCACCGCCGGCTCGGCGAGCATCCCGAGGGCGAACCCGCCGGTGAAGCACATCCCGACGACCCCGACGCCCGGACCGCCGCACCGCTCGTGCTCGTGGCGCGCCAGCGCCCGCAGCCACGACGTGATCGGCGACGTGCGACCGCGGGCGAACATCACGAACTCCTTGGACACGCACCCCTTGGCGACGCTGCTCAGGGCGTAGGCGTTGGAGGGCTCCTTGCCCGGCGTGCCGAACAGCGACGGCAACACGACGCTGCAGCCCAGGTCCACGACCCGGCGGGCGAAGTCGGCCACCTTGGGTGTGATGCCCGGGATCTCGGCGAGGACCAGCACGCACGGTCCGCTGCCCGCCCGGTAGACCGGGAACTCCCGGCCCTCCGCGGCGAAGGTGCCGGATTCGAACCCGTCGAGTGCGCTCGTCATGGCGCGCACGTTACCTGTCGTCCGCGGGCTCAGCCCGCAGGAGCGGTGGGCGCCTCGCCGAGGCCGGTCCTGCCCAGCGTGGTGGTGGGGGCCACCCCCGGGGTTGTCGTGGGGCTCGACGAAGCGGCCGGCGCCGTGGTCTGGCCGGGCACCGAGGTTGCGCCGGGCACGGTCGTGCCGCCGGTCGTGGTGGTCGTGGACTTCGTCGGGCAACGCATCGCGATGTCGCCCTCCACGGTGTCGTTCTGCGGGGTCGTGCTCGGGTTGGTGTTCTCGCGGTAGCCGCCCACGTCGCCGTAGCGTCCCTGGGCCTCGTACCGGTCGCCGTCGTGCACGATGAGCTCGGTGGTGGCCGTCGGGTCGAACACGTCACCCCACTGGTCGTGGCCGATGACACGGGCGCGCTGCGCCTTGAGACCCCTGACCTCGCCGACCCCCTGCATCTTGAGGAGCGCGGTGTCGGTCACGGTCGGCACCGCGCCCGTCGCGTGGTTGTCGTAGCGGGTCAGGCTGACCGCGTAGAGCGACCCGTCCTGGGTGAAGTTGGCGTAGACGCCGAACTCGCGCGCCGTGCCCTTCGGGTCGCTCTTCAGCGGGCCCTTGACGCAGATGACCCCGTCGAAGTCGTAGCGCTGGCCGCCGAGCTGCACGAAGCCGTGGCCGGGCTCGAGCGGGTTGGCGACGTACGGCGTGGACGTCGTCGGGCCGGTCGGGGTCGAGGACTTGCCGCTGGACCCCGCGCACCCCGCGACCGCGAGGACCACGGTGCAACAGGTGACGAGGGCGGCGAGCAGGGGTCGGCGGTGGGACATCGGGCCAGTCTGGTCGAAGCGGAACGCGCGGTCAGCCTGGTCGGCCGGCGCCGCTCCAGGCGAAGTAGCCGTTCCACAGCGACACGGGCCCGGTCTGGACGACCGTGCGCGAGTTCGGGGCGTGCACGACCTGCCCGTTGCCGATGTAGAGCGCGACGTGGTCGATCGACGTGGAGGAGCCACCGTAGAAGACGAGGTCGCCGACCTGGAGCTGCGACAAGGACACCCGTCGCGACTGGTCGTACTGCATCTGCGCAGAGTGGTACAGGTACACGCCGGCCTGCGCCCAGGCGTAGAGGGTCAGGCCCGAGCAGTCGAAGCCCTTGACGCCTGCCCCGGCGCCGAAGCCGTAGCTGGGCCCCGAAGCGGTGCCGCCGCCCCACGAGTAGCGGACCCCGAGCTGGGACAGCGCGGCGTTGGCGGCGACCTGGCCGCCCCGGCTCGGGGGCGGTGGGTTGACGACGGGCGGCGGCGTGACGACCGGGGGCGGCGCGGTCGTCGTCGCGGGCGACGTCGTCTGGCCGGTGCTGCCGGCATGCCCGGTCGTGGTGGGCGGGTCGCTGGCGTTCGGCTCGCTCGACGTGGTCGAGCCCGCGGTCCCTGGCGCATCGGCGGTCACCGTGGGCGCCACCGTGGTGGTGGTCGTGCGGGCTTCCGCCTGAGCCTTGGCCTTGGCTTCGGCTGCGGCCGCCATCGCGGCCTGCTGGCGGGCCACGGCCTGGGCCAGCTTGCCCTGGACCTGGTCCTGGAGCTGCTGCTGCTGCGCCATGAGCTGCTCGGCCTCGGCCTGCTGCCGGGCCAGGTCGGCGCGAATCGACTTCTGCTCGGCCGTGGCGGCGCGCAGGCTGGCGAGCAGGTCGGCGTCGACGTTCTGCGCGGCGTGGAGGTCGTCGACCAACTGCTGGCGGTCCCCGATCTCGATCGAGGCGTAGCCGTTGCGACGGGTCAGGTCCCACTGACGACCGTCGAGCGCCAGCGACATGGTGCTGTCTCCACCGCCCACGTACGCGACCAGGGCGTAGCGCGCCGCCTCGGCGCGCCGGGCGGACTCGACCTTGCGCGCCTGGGCGAGCCGGCGGCGCGTGCTGGCCATCTCCTGGTCGAGCTCGCCGCTGCGCACCTGAGCCTGGTTGAACTCCTCACCGAGGTGCGCGATGCGTCCCTGGAGGTCGGCGAGCTGGGCGGCGACGGCGCGCGCCCGGGAGTTCAGATCGGTCACGTCGTCTGCCCTGGCGGGTCGCGCCGAGCCCACCAGCGGCGCGACGCACACCACCAAGAGCGCCACCGCCAGGGCGCGCCCCACCCTGCCGGGTGTTGGCCGCTGCAGGCGGAGCGAAGCGAGGGAGTGAAGAGACATGGTCCTGGTGGGGAGCACGTGGCTCGAACCGGTCGTAGGAACGGTCGGCGCGCGGACCCTCGGTACCATCGGCCGCGGATCGGGCGACATGAACTTCTCGAGCCCGACCCGTCGGGCGGCGACTCAGACGGCTATTCCCACTCGATGGTGCCGGGCGGCTTCGAGGTGACGTCGTAGGCCACGCGGTTGACGCCATCGACCTCGTTGATGATCCGGCTCGACATGCGCTCCAGCAGGTCGTAGGGCAGACGTGCCCAGTCGGCGGTCATCGCGTCGTCACTCGTGACGGCACGGATGATGATGGGATGGGCGTAGGTGCGCTCATCTCCCATGACACCCACCGAACGGATATCGGGGAGTACGGCGAACGCCTGCCAGATCTCGCGATCGAGGTCGGCCAGGTGGATCTCTTCGCGCACGATGGCGTCGGCCCGTTGCAGGATCGCCACCTTGTCGGGCGTGACCTCGCCGATGATGCGCACCCCCAGGCCGGGACCGGGGAACGGCTGGCGCCACACGATCTCCTCCGGGAGCCCCAGCTCCTCGCCGAGCTTGCGCACCTCGTCCTTGAACAGCGCCCGCAGCGGCTCCACCAGCGCGAACTGGATGTCGTCGGGCAGCCCACCGACGTTGTGGTGGCTCTTGATCTTGGCGGCCTCGGACGTGCCCGACTCGATCACGTCCGGGTAGAGCGTCCCCTGCACGAGGAACCCGGCGTCGTCGATCCCGCCCGAGGCGTCCTCGAAGGTGCGGATGAAGAGCTCGCCGATCGTCTTGCGCTTCTCCTCGGGGTCGGTGACCCCCGCGAGTCGCTCGAAGAAGCGGTCGGCCGCGTGCACGTGGATCAACTCGATCTTCTGGTGGCGCTGGAACGTCTCGACGACCTGGTCGGCCTCGTTGGCCCGCATCAGCCCGTGGTCGACGAAGACGCAGGTGAGCTGGGCGCCGATGGCCTTGTGCACCAGCGCCGCTGCCACCGCCGAGTCGACGCCGCCGGAGAGCCCGCAGATCGCCCGACCGGAGCCGACCTGGGCGCGGATGGCCGTGACCTGGGTCTCGATGATCGAGGTCATCGTCCAGGTCGGCGCACAGTCGCACACCTGGAACAGGAAGTGCTTGAGCATCTCCTGGCCGTGCGGCGTGTGGACGACCTCGGGGTGGAACTGCACCGCGTGGATGCGCCGCTCGAGGTGCTGCATCGCCGCAACCGGGGCGTCGGGCGACGAGGCCGTGACCTCGAAGCCGTCGGGCGGGCTGGTGATCGAGTCGAAGTGGCTCATCCACACCGGTGAGCGCGCGGGCACGACACCCGAGAACAGGGTGGCGTCGGATCGCGCCACGGTCATCTCGGTGCGGCCGTACTCGCCGCGACCGGTGTTGGCGACCACGCCACCGAGCTGCTGGGCGACGAGCTGCGCGCCGTAGCAGATGCCCAGCACCGGGATGCCCAGGTCGTAGATGGCCGAGTCGATGGCGGGCGCGCCCTCGACGTGCACCGACTTGGGACCGCCGCTGAATATCACACCGGACGGGTTGCGGTCGGCGACCTCAGCCGCGGTGATCGTGTGCGGGACTATCTCGGAGTAGACGTGCGCCTCGCGCACCCTGCGGGCGATGAGCTGCGCGTACTGCGCGCCGAAGTCGACGACCAGGATGGTGTCGTCGGCCTGGACGTGACCGTCCGGCGGCGCCGCTGTCACGCCCACTCCCCCCGCCGCACGACCAGCTCGGCCTTCTGGAGGTCCTTCAGCGACTGCAGCCCGGTCATGGCCATCGTGGCCCGCAGTGCGCCGAACAGGTTCGTGGCACCCGCGGTGTCGGCGGTCGGGCCGACCAGGATCTCTTCGAACGTGCCGACCGGTTCGAGGTGGTCGACGCCGCCCCGCGCCAGCGACGAGTGCGCCGCTCCCTGTCCCCAGAGCGCGCCGCGCGCCGGGGCGTCGGAGGCCGCGGCGAGCGGCGGGCCGAGCAGCACCGCGTCGGCGCCGCAGGCGATGGCCTTGGCGATGTCACCGCCGGTCGACAAGGGTCCGGAGGCGATGATCTGGACGTACACGCCCGTCTCGTCGAGGTGGCGCATGCGAGCAGCTCGCACGTCCGCGATGGCGGTGGCCTGGGGAAGGCCGATGCCGAGCACCTGCCGGTTGACCTCGTCGGAGGTGGCTGCGCCACCGACCAGCACGCCGGCGGCGCCGGTGCGCATCAGGTGCAGGGCCGACTGGTAGCTGGTGCACCCGCCGACGATCACCGGCACGTCGAAGCGGCGCACGAAGGTCTTGAGGTTGAGGGGCTCGGCGTCGTCGCCGCTGACGTGCTCGGCCGAGACGACCGTGCCGGCGAGCAGCAGCAGGTCGAGCTCGGCGGCGATGATCACGTCAGCGAGGTCGACCGTGCGCTGGGGCGTCACCGCGCCGGCGGACACCACGCCGGCGGCACGCAGCTCCTTGATCCGCTGTCCCACCAGATCGGGGTCGAGCGGGGTCTGCATCGCCCGTCGCAGGGCGGCGAGCGCCGCGTCGTCGCCGAGGGTCGCGATCTCGTCGATGAGGGGTTGCGGGTCGGCGTGGCGCGCCCACAGGCCCTCCAGGTCGAGCACCGCGACGCCGCCGATTCGGTCGATCTCCACCGCCGAGGTCGGGCTCACGACCGCGTCGAGCGGGCCGGCCAGGAAGGGCAGGTCGAACTGGAAGGCATCGACCTCCCAGGAGACGTCGACCAGTTCGCTGTCGCGGGTGCGACGGGTGGGGACGATCGCGATGTCGTCGAGGCTGTAGGCCGGCCGGGCGGTCTTGCCCAACCCGATTTCTGCATCGGCCACCGGGGCGCTCCTCGAAGCGGGGAAACGTCGAGACTACCCCGCCAGGCTCGTCCACCGACCCACCCGCCCCGAGTCTGCAACGCTGCGCAGCCGCCAGGCGGAGCAGCACCCACCCTGACACCCAGATGGCGAAGCCGAAGCGAGCAGGCCGCAGGCCGCCCGAGCTTCACAGCAACACCGCGCAGCCGCCAGGCGGAGCAGCACCCACCCTGACACCCAGATGGCGAAGCCGAAGCGAGCAGGCCGCAGGCCGCCCGAGCTTCACAGCAACACCGCGCAGCCGCCAGGCGGAGCAGCACCCACCCTGACACCCAGATGGCGAAGCCGAAGCGAGCAGGCCGCAGGCCGCCCGAGCTTCAGTTCAACATCGGGTTGGCGGTGGCGAGCGCGAACCAGGCGGTGCGTCCGCCCTGGCGGCGCAGCACCGCGGACCACAGCCCGGACGGGTCGGTGGTGAGCACGTCGTCGACCTCCGACTCGAACACCCACCACGACCCTTCGGCGATCTCGTCGCCGAGCTGGTCGGCGTCCCAACCGGCCGAACCGGCGAAGAGGCGGAGCGAGCGGGCTGCCTCGAGCGCGGAGTCGGGCTCGCCGGAGAGGTCGACACTGCCCGAGCCGGTGAGTCCGATGACCGAGTCGAGCCCGACGGGACCGCCGAAGAACATGACGGACGGCTCCCGCACCGCATCGGCCCAACGCGGCATGACCTCGTCGACCCGCGTCTCGCTGGGGCGGTTCAGCACGACACCCAGCACGCCCTCGTCGCGCACCGCGAGCAGGAACACGACGGTGTGGGCGAAGTTGGGGTCGGCGAGCTCCGGCGTGGCGACGAGCAGTCGCCCCGCAGCCGGTTCGAGCGCCGACGCTGGGTCGGCGCGGTCCGCGCTCAACCCTTGAGCGACCGCAGCACCTGGCGGGCCACGGCCGCGTTCATCTGGTACATCGCGGACCGGCTCGTCTTGCGCGCCAGCTTCACGGCGCTGCCACCGGTCAGCTCGTCGAAGCTGTCGAGGCCGCTCGAGATCGCGTCCTTGGTGGCGTCGGTGGCCTTGTAGCCCATGCCGGTGAGGGCTTTGACGATCTCGCTCTGCGCCACCGGCTCGGGCGCCGCCGAAGCGATGACCCGCAGGGCGTCCTTGGTGATCTCGGCGCCCTGGGCGATCGCCTCGTGGGGGCTGAGCGCGCCCGCCTCCTCACCGTCGAGCGAGGCCAGCCAGCGTCGGACCTTCACGACCAGCTCGCCGTGGGTCTCACCTTCGAACGAGAGGGTCGCCATGACGCAACGCTACACCGGGCCTGCGTCCCGAGGGCGCTAGTCCTCGCCGTCGCCGTGGGCGAGGATCGCCGCCAGGCCCGGGGCCAGCGCGGCCATGCGCATGCGGGTGGACGACAGGTTGGCCTGCTCGCTGGCGCGGTCCTCGAGGACCATCAGGTAGTAGTGCACGCCGAGCGGGCGCAGGATCAGGTCCATGTGCTCGCCCTCGATGACCAGGTCGTGCACCGTGCCGAGGGGGCCCTCGGCAAGCGTGCCGGCGGCGATCTGGATGCTGCGGAAGAGCCCGCTGAACATGCTGGCGAGCATCCCCGGCTCGACGCTGGGGTCGATGGTGTTGCCGACCAGCTCGATCTCCTCGTCGATGCGCACGACGCTGACCGCCGCGGCCGCGGGGATGTCCTTGGCGAGGTTGAGCACGATGCCCGGCACGTCGCGCGGGTTCGAGAGCCGCCCGCCTTCGCTGATCTCCTCGTCGAGGATCTGGCGCGCCAGGGGCTGCTCGGAGGTGCGCGGGTCGGGTCGGGTGGAGGCGGGAGCCAGGTCGACACGCCAGGCGAGACCGGCCCGGGTGACCCGGCCGCCGAGGTTGGACCGGTCCACGCCGTCGTCTTCGAAGAAGTCGTCCTCGTCGAGGTCGGGGGCCGCCCGACGGTCGACCTTGGGGCGGGCGCGCGACCGCAACTCGATGGTCGCTTCACCGGTGGGGGGAGCGGGCGAAACCCTGGGCGGCGTGCCGGACTCGTACAGCTCGGCGAGGTCGCTGGCGCTGTTCTCGGGCGGCGCGGCTTCGGCAACCTCCTGCGGTGCGTCGTCGGCGACATCCTCCAAGAGATCGGTGGACGCGTCCGGGGCGGCGACGGGGTCCTCTTCGTCGGCGACCTCCTCGACATCGGCCACGTCGACGAGCTCAGCCGCATCGGCTGCATCGGCTGCATCGGCGAGCTCGTCCACGTCGGCGGCCTCGGCGGCCGCCGCCTCGCCGTCGTCCGGGCGCCCGTCGACGTCCGAGGACACGTCCGGCTCGACCTCGTCCTGTCGCGCGTCGACGTCGGCAGACACGTCCGGCTCGACCTCGTCGGCGCTCACGGTGTCGTCGACCGGCTCGTCCTGAGCAGTCCGGCGGTGCGGTCCGGAGTGCTCGTCGCCGTCCGGTCGGCTGACACCGGTCAGGCGATTCGAGTCCACGAGTGCGCCGAGCGCCTTCATGTTGTAGCGCTTGCGCGCGGCCATGCGTTCCGCCTGCTCGCGCCGCTTCTCCGAATCCACGTCCGACATCGATGTCCTTCGCACCGGGAATCTCCCGACTCGGTTCCAATCGACACGAAGGGGGTCCAACTTGACCGTTGGGACTCGGTTCGAGGGCGACGCGACGTCATCGCTTCCAGCGCTTCGCCTCCCAACCGGAGCCGAAACGCCGTCGACCCGGTCGGCGGGCGTCGCCGGGGATAGGATCGGCGCACCCCGTTGACGCCGCAGGAGGAGCCCCGCATGGACCGCCCCCGGAACCCCTTCCCCGAGGCAGACGGTGCCGCCCAGTTCCCCGCGAAGTTCGCGAAGGCCGGGCTGACCTTCGACGACGTGCTCCTGCTGCCCGCCGAGTCGTCGGTCCTTCCCTCCGAGGTCGAGACGAGCTCCTTCCTCACGCCGTCGATCCAACTCCACCTGCCGATCGTGTCGGCCGCCATGGACACGGTCACCGAGGCCCGGCTGGCGATCGCCATGGCCCGGTCCGGCGGCATCGGCATCGTCCACCGCAACCTCTCGATCGACGACCAGGCCACCGAGGTCGACAAGGTCAAGCGCTCGCAGTCCGGCATGATCGTCGACCCCGTGACGCTGCCCGCCCACGCGCTGGTGTCGGACGCCCTCGACCTGATGGAGCGCTACCACATCTCGGGCGTGCCGATCACCGACGCCGACCGGCGGCTCGTGGGCATCCTCACCAACCGTGACCTGCGCTTCGTCGAGGTCCTCGACCAGCCCATCGAGCACGTCATGCGCAAGCCGCCGCTGGTGACGGCGACGCCCGGCACCACCCTCGAGGAGGCCAAGGAGCTGTTCTGGCAGCACCGCATCGAGAAGCTCCCCGTCGTCGACGACGACGGTCGGCTGTGCGGGCTCATCACCGTCAAGGACATCAAGAAGCGCACGCAGTACCCGAACTCGACCCACGACGACAAAGGTCGGCTGCGCTGCGGCGCCGCGGTGGGCACCGGGCCGGACGCGCTCGACCGCGCCGAAGCCCTGGTCGCCGCCGGCGTCGACGTGCTGGTCGTCGACACCGCGCACGGCCACTCGCGGGGCGTGCTCGACGTGGTCAAAGAGGTCAAGAGCCGCTTCAACGTCGAGGTGATCGCCGGCAACATCGCCACGTCCGACGCCGCCGAGGCGCTCATCGGGGTGGGCGCCGACGCCATCAAGGTGGGGATCGGTCCCGGCTCGATCTGCACGACCCGCATCGTCGCCGGCGTCGGCGTGCCCCAGCTCACCGCGATCTACGACTGCGCCGAGGTGGCTCACCGGCACGGTGCGAAGGTCATCGCCGATGGCGGCCTCCAGTACTCCGGTGACGTCGCCAAGGCGATCTCGGCGGGCGCCGACACCGTGATGCTGGGCGGGATGCTCGCCGGGGTCGACGAGAGTCCGGGCGAGGTGGTGCTGCACCAGGGCGAGCGCTACAAGGAGTACCGCGGCATGGGCTCGATGGGGGCGATGAAGACCCGCTCGTTCTCGAAGGACCGCTACTTCCAGGGCGACGTCGACGACGCCGACAAGCTCGTGCCCGAGGGCATCGAGGGCCGGGTCGCCTACAAGGGCCCGATCGCCAACGTCGTCTACCAGCTCTCCGGCGGCCTGCGGTCCGCGATGGGCTACTGCGGCGCCGAGACGATCGAGGACCTGCAGGTGCGGTCGCGCTTCGTGCGGATCACCGGGGCGTCGCTGCGGGAGAGCCACCCGCACGACGTGACCATCACCAAGGAAGCGCCCAACTACAACCGCTCCTGACACCGGACCAATGTTGGTTGGGCGGTGGGTCAGATGTGGCCGAGCTGGCCCCGCGCGACGGTGCCGGTGACGAAACCCAGGAGCTGGCGGAGCATCGCAGCGGTGGCCCCCCACACGAGATCGTCGCCGAGGTCGAAGAACACGATCGGGTGGTCCGACCCGTCGGGCATCCGCCAGATCTCCTCGCGGTAGATCGCGGGTTCGAGCAGGTCGTCGAGCCGGACGTGCAGGATGGCGTCGACCTCGTCAGGGCTGGCCCGCAGCCCCTCGGGCTCGCCGGGCAGGATCCCCACGTAGGGCACGATGAACGAGCCGCTGGTGATGGTCGAGAGGTGGTCGAGCTCGCCGACGATGTCGGGACGGGTCGTGAGGCCGATCTCCTCGTGCGCCTCGCGCAGCGCCGTCTCGACGAGCGACTCACCGGGCTCGGCGCGCCCCCCGGGGAACGAGACCTCGCCCTTGTGCGCCCGCAGGTGCATGGTGCGACGGGTCAGCACCACCCAGGCGGCGTCGCGCTGTTCGTACACCGCGGCGAGCACCGCCGCGGCGGGCATCGTCGTGCCGAGCCGCTCACGCGGCGAGGGCACCGGCGGGTCGAGCGAGGCGAACGCGCCACGCACGTCATCGACGCGCGCCCGGCGGGCCGCGGCGGACATCCCCGCCCACGGCGCCACCGGTCCGGGCCGTGCGCCCGGCGGGGTCGGTACCTGCTGCCTGGTGCGCCTGGTGACTTCGACGACGGGTGCCGCACCCTCGTCGTCTGCCACTCGATCCACCTTCCCAGTCTACGGGGTGGCGTCGACGGCGAGGCCGTCCACCCCGAGGACGGCTGCCGGGACGCGCCGACGGCCGGCCCCCGTGGGACCGGCCGTCGGCACTGCCGCAGTGGGGGCTAGCGCGCCCGCTGCAGGTACTCCGGTGTGGCCATGATGCGCTCGATCTCGGCGAGCAGGTCGGCGTCTTCCTGCGCCTCGTTGCCCTTACCCCGGTTGGGCATGTTGATCGCAGAGGTCAGCACCTCGGCCGCCGTCGGCGCCCGGCGAAGCATCTCGACGTAGAGCATCTCGGCCTTGATGCGCGGGTTCTGGGTGGTCTTGTACTCCTTCGAGTCCGAGAACAGCAGCATCAACGAGCCGCGGCCGATCCGGTGCCGGTTGAGCAGGTCGAGCCAGTAGGCGAAGCCGCTGTTGTCGGGCGGGCGGTTGAGCACGTTGTTGTAGACCAACGCGAGGAAGTCGTAGTTGTTCAGGTTCCCGTAGGTGGACTTGAACTCCGGCGACAGCGCGAAGTAGGCGGAGATGCTGCTGAGGTGTTGCCCGGCCCGGTAGCGGCCGACCCAGTAGTTGAGGCCGCCGTAGTCCGGGATGCGCAGGAAGTACGCCTGGTACAGACGGGTCACCGACGGGACGAAGTCCTGGAACCCGCTGCTCAACCAGAACTTCTGGGCGACCCAGGCGCACGTGTGGCCGTAGGTGTCGATCTGGCGCGTCCAGTTCGCGAGGTGCGCCGCGTCCGGGTTCGTGTAGCCGATCAGGTCGGCGTAGAGCTGACGGACGCAGTTCGTCGAGTTGGTGTACGGCGCCGAGTTGGTCAGCAGGATGTTGTTCGACCCGGGCGACGGGTCGCCGAGGCCGTTGGCGTCCTGCGCCGTCACCGTGAAGTAGTAGTGGTGGTTGTTGGTCAGCGACATGAAGCTGTAGCTGGCTCCGCTCGGCGGGCCGGCGTTGGCCGCGGAGACCGTCCTGGTCGTGACGAGGTTGGGGTTGACGCTCGTGTCGTAGGCCGTGACCACGTACTGGAGGATCGTGCCGGCACCACCGGGAGAGGCGGTCCAGGTGATCAGCGCCGAGCCGACGCCGGGGGAAGCGGTGGGACGGGCGACGGTGGGCTTGGTGCCGTTGAACAGGAAGTTGCCGACGCTCGAGGTGGCCAGCACCTGGTTCTGCGCGTCGAGCGCGTAGACCTGCCAGTAGATGTGGTTGCTCAACGGCGGCGACGCCGGGAAGGCCAGCTCCGGTGAGTACGACGTCATGACCGTCTGCCGGTCACCCAGGTCGCGGTTCGTCATCGGGCTGCTCGACCGCGACGAGACGACGATGCGGTAGGTCACCGCGCCGGCGACCGGTTGCCAGGCGAACCCCACGTCACCCTCGTTCGTGAAGGAGTGGCCGTTGACGGGTGAGAGCAACGTGAGTGGCGTACCCACCGTCGGATCGACCGTGAAGAGGCGCCAGGCGCTCCAGCTCGCCGAGTTGCCCTGTGCGTCGACGCCGCGCACCCGCCAGGCGTAGGTGCCCGGGGGGAGCGCCGTGCCGTTGTCGAGGCGGTTGTTGTCGGTCGGCGTGACCGCGGTGAGGTCGGTGTTCTGGCCGAACACCTTGTTCGAGGGACTCGCGGCGGTGTCGCCGTTCTTGTAGACCTCGACGTCGTACTTGGCGGCGAACGGCTTGGCCGACCACTTGAGCGACGGCGTCGTGGCGACGGTGGCGTTGTTGGCTGGGCTCTGCGGGACGACGGCCGTGGAGAGCTTGATGGCCGCTTTGGTCGCGCTGTAGGTCAGCCCGTTGTTGGTGGCGTCGACCGCCTGGACCCGCCAGTAGATGGGCCCGTCGGGGTAGGTCAGGTCGCGGATCGCCTCGGTGCTCGGCGGCGTGATGAACGAGTTGGGGCGGTAGGCGTTGTAGTAGGCGACGTACGGCGTGTACGAGGCCTGGTCGACCCATGCCTGGTCGATGATGTTCGAGAAGTCCGACGTGGTCGAGATCTGGATGTGGTACTGCATGGCGCCGACATCGCCCGAGGCATACGGCGAGGCGGTGCTGGCGTTCCAGCAGAACGTGGGCACGTCGCTCACGAGGTTCTGCGACGGAGCGTCGTCGCAGGCGCTCGTCGAACCGCCCAGGGTCGCGGCGGAAGGGTCGAGCGTCTTCAGGCCCGTGACCGGGGTCGACTGCTTGTGGAACGACCACGACTTGGCGGCGATGACGCTCGAGTTGTACGCACCGTGGATCGTGCCCACGCTGTTGGTGCCGGTCCACCAGTCATCCCACGCCGGTTGCACGAACACGTAGTACGACTGTCCGGCCTGGACGTCGGGCAACGCCTCGACCGAGCGGATGTTGGTCTCCGCGGTGTCGTAGACGCGCACGACGTTGGTGAAGTTCGGGTCCTGCGCGATGAACACGCGGTAGTAGCTGGCGTCGGGGTTGCCCGCCCACGAGATCAGTGGCGTCGACGCCATCGAGCAGGTGGTCCCGCAGGTCGCGGCGGTGCCGGCCTGGTTGCGCGTCGTGAACGACGTGAGGGTCACGTCGGTCGGCGAGGTGACCGTGAGGTTTCGTCTGGCCGAATAGGCGATGGGGGTGTTGTCGCTGGCGAACGCCACGACCTGCCACGCGCCGTGTCCGTTCGGGAGGTCGGTGGTGACGGTCACCGGCAGCGGTTGGACCGGCGTGAACGCCTCGGTGATCGGGTCTTCGAGCTTCGACCCGATGCCGTTGTTGTAGTCGGGCAGGGTCTGGTAGTGGCTCCCGGTGGGGTCGTCGAACCACCACACCTGATAGTGGTCGGCCCCGGTGACCGGTTCCCACTTGAACGACGGCGTGGTGTTGACGGTGGCGTTGTCGGCCGGCGACGGCGAGTCCACGGTGATGGTGGACCCGGTCGTCGTCGGGGACGAGTAGCCGTTCCAGGTGAACTTGTGCGCTCCCGGCACGGGACTGCCGCGCAGGTCGTGGTCGACCGCCTGCACCGTCCAGGAGACGTCGATCGGGCACTGGACGGCAGCAGGGGTGCGATTCTGCGCCCGCGGCCACGCGACGAGCGACGGAGTGAACGACAACGCCGACGTCTTGTAGGTCCTGGTCGAGGAACCGGACTGCTGGACGCAGCTGCTGGCGCCGTTGTCCCAGACCCACGGGGAGCTCGTGACGATGACGTTGTAGTACTCGGTGCCCGGCACCTGCGTCCACGACATCGTCGGCGTGTTCACCGAGGCATTGATGGCAGGGCTGGACAGACCAGGCGCCGCGGTGTTGGTGAAGAACTTGCCGGTGGTCGACCACACGCTGAAGAACGCGCCGTTGTTGGGCGGGACGTTCGTCACAGTGAACAGGGCCGTGTTGAACGGATCGGCGACCTCGTTCTGGGTGTAGTTGTCGATCGCCCGGACGTGCCAGTAGAGCGTGCTGGCGTCGGTCAGGCCGCGCTGGTCCTTCTGGTTCAGGCGGCACCCGTCGTTGCCCGCCGGCCCGTTGAACTTCCCCGGCGGGTTCTCGTAGGTGTACGGGCTCCAGTCGGTGTGGGTCGTGAAGCAGGTCTGGAGGATCCCCGTGCTCGAGAACGACGAGTTGGTCGACACCTGGAGCTCGTAGGCGCCGGCGCCGGCGACCGGCTTCCAGGAGAGTCGGAAGTTCGAGTTCGCGATGGTGGAGTTGTCGGTGGGGAACACGCGTCCGGGCTGAGCGAGCGGCGCGACGTTGAACTCCCAGGCGTCGCCCGCCGAGGTCGAGGGGTAGTCGCTCCAGCGACTGTCGTTGCCGGTGTTGTCGATGCCGCGAACTCGCCAGTAGTAGCTGCCGTTGTTGAGGGTCTTGGCGGGCGCCCAGGAGGTCGAGTCGGTGACGATGTCGTAGAGGAGGTTGTTCGTCCAGTCGCCGTTGGCGCTGACCTGGACCTCGTAGCGCGCCGCGCCGGTGAGGGGCGCCCACTTGAGCTGGATGTCTCGCACGGTCGTGGAGTCGGCCGGGCTGAGCAGGGTCGGCTGGGCGTCGTTGAGGTTCGTGCCGGCGGTGCTCCACACCACCGAGTAGTTGCAGGTTGCCGAGGGCGCCGTGTTGAGCCCGTTGGCGGACTGACCCGACACCTGGGCGTAGTAGGTCTGACCGTCCGACTGGCCCGTGGTCAGCGTGTACGAGGTGGACTGGGTCGTGTACGACTTGGTGTTGGGGCCGGTCGGGAAGTTCGAGCCCGACGACACCAGCAGCGTGTACGACTTCATGCCGGGCATGGCGTTCCAGGTGAAGGTGGGCGCCTGCGACGGGTAGTTGACCGTCGGGCCGGGGCACGTCAGCGTCGGGGCGCTCGACTGGTTCTTGATGAAGCTCGCCGAGGCGCTTGCGCCGTCGACGCCGTTGTTGGCCAACACCGACCAGTTGACCGTGCCCAGCGGCAGCTCGGAGGGCGGCGAGAAGACGTTGGTGTACGAGGTGAGCGTCGTCGTGCCGATGCCGTTGGGGTTGGGGTAGGTGACGCGGTAGTAGCTGGCGCCGGCGACCGGGCTCCAGGTGAGCTGTGGGTTGCCGCCGACCGACGTGGGGCTGTTGGGGGTCAGGTTGGTGGGTGCGGGAAGCGGTGTGGGCGTGACGGCCGAGGCGTTCGGTGCAAGGCGCGTCACGCACAACACGCCGAGCAGCAGCAACGACAGCAGCAGGCACGCCGCCTTCGTCGCCAGCCCGCGCCGCTCAACCAACGTGGTCGGTCCGCTCTTGTCCATCTCGATCTCCCCTGCGTTCCTGCCCGGTCACAACGGTCGGGCACTCTATCGGTTCGGATGCGCCAAGTCCGAGCGCGGGCGCTCCCCCGTCGAGCCGCACCCCGGGCGGGGCCGCCTCGAGGCGCCCCGGCGTGCGTGCCCGACCCGACCGTCGCTCACTCGACGGTGATCGGGCCGTTGGCCCGTTGCCGGTACTCGGCCGTCGACATGATCCGGACGATCTCGTCCAGCAGGTCGACTTCCTCCTGTGGCGTGTTCACGGCCTGGGTCCCGGCCGTGTTGGGCATGTTGCCCGAGGACCGCCGCGACCTCGCCCGGCGTCGGCGACCGGCGCAGCAGCTCGACGTAGAGCATCTCGGCCTTGGAGCGCGGGTTCTGCGTGATCTGGAACTCCAAAGAGTTGGAGAACAGCAGCATGACCGAACCGCGGCCGATCCGACCCTGGTCGAGGAGGCCGAGCCAGTAGTTGTAGCCACTCTGGTCGGGGGCCCGCCCGAGCACGTTCCGGTACACCAGCGTCAGGAAGCCGGCGTCGTCGAGGGCTCCGTAGCGCGCCCGGAACTCGGGCGACGCGGCGAAGGAGGCCGAGACGGTGTCGAGAAGTCTGTCCGGCCCGGACGCGAGCGACCCAGTAGTCGAGGCCGCCGTAGTCCGGGATGCGCAGGAAGTACGCCTGGTACAGGCGGGTCAGCGGCGGGACCACGTCCTGGAAGTCGGAGCTCAGCCAGAACTGCAGTGCGACCCAGGCGCAGGTGTTGCCGTAAGTGTCGATCAGCGTCTTCCAGCCCGTCACGCTGACGGCGCTCAAGGACGCGATGCCCAGCAGGTCGTCGTACTGCCTGCGGACGCAGTTGTCCGAGCTGAAGAACGGCGCAACCGACGACGCCACGACTTCAGCCGAGCGCGGCGACGGGTCGCCCGCGCCGTTGGCGTCGACCGCCGTCACGGTGAAGGCGTAGCGGGTGCTGTTCCGGAGGCCGGAGAACCTGGAGCTGGCGCCGGTCGGCGGTCCCGCGTCAGCCGCCGGGACCGTCTGGGTGGTGACGTCACTGGTGACGTCCAGGTCGTACGCCGTGACCACGTAGCTCTGAATGGGGCCCGCGCTGCCCGGCGACGCGGTCCAGCTGACCGTGGCCGACCCCGGACCGAGCGTGACGGTCGGCTGCGCAACCGTCGGTGGGGTGACGGTGGCGGCAGTTCTGGCGGACGCGTCGGGCGCCCGCCACAGCGCCGTGGTCGAGACCGCCACCAGCATCACGAGCGACAGCACCCGGGTCGTCGCCCTGGACCGCCGGTGCCGGTCGTCTGCCGTCGCGCCGGCTCTTGCTGCGCCCATGCCGATCTCCCTCGCCAAGTTCCACGTCTCGGACGCTCGGCACGCTACCGGGCTGCACGACGGTTGTCCGTGCGCGGACGGTCGACGCCACGCACTGCCGGGCGCGGCAGATCGCCTACCCCCCTGGCCTTCGCCCGGGGGCAGGCCTCCGCGAGGTCCGGCGATCTCCGCAGGCACTTCCGCGCGCGGCTTCTGCCAGCCATCGCTCGCGGACGCCGCGGGGGACGAGGAGTACCGGCCGCAACCAAGGCGGCCCCCAGTTGTACGTCGCAAGCGGCGAAAGACGCCGGGCACGTTGCACGAGCCCGCTCGCGATGCCGACCGCGACGATAGAACGTTCTGCGCTGCTCATGCGGGGTTCGATCTCGACAAATGAAGTCGGCGCGTTGGCTTCGGAAACCCGCGAAAGCGTGCGACGACGGCTTCCTCGTCATCTCCCTCGAGGCGCACCGCCTCGACCCCAAAGGTCCTCCACCGGCGAAAGGTGAGCACCGCGCCGTCGTGGTGGACCACGGCGCGGCCACGTCCACTGGACTCCACCGTCACACCGTCCGTCGACAACTCAATGCCGTCCAACTCCGAGAGCCGCGACTTGCGCGCACGCCAGATCCCAGTGCTGACTGGGCCACCAAAGCGCACCCAGAAGGTGGACGCGATCCAAGAAGCGCCTCCTGCATATGACCTCCTCACGGTGAGCAGGAGTGTCGGAGCCCCCACCGCCGAGTGGACCTCGCTCCCAACGAGTTGACCGAACGACTCCTCACCGATGCCGGTCGGCACACGACCGAGGCGCCGTCGCTTGAGCGACACCAGGCTCACCGTCGCTCACCTCTTCCCGTCGAGAAGGTTCTGATTTCGTTCCGCACGTGAGCCCGCCGTCCTCCCGAGGCCAACGGGCGGAGACGCTAGCGAGAGGCCTTGGGGCAGTCTGAGCGCGCCCCGCCCAGCTTCTCCCGCACCCCGGGCGCGGCGGTGGCCGGCCCCCCGAAGGGAGCCGGCCACCGACCGAACGAGCGTCAGACGGGAGGGGCGATCAGAAGCCCATGCCGCCCATGCCGCCGCCCATGCCGCCACCCATCGCCGCAGCAGCGGCGGCCGGGTCGCCGGCTTCCTCGGGCTTGTCGGCGATGACCACCTCGGTGGTCAGCAGCAGGGCCGCGATCGAAGCCGCGTTCTGCAGCGCCGCTCGGGTCACCTTGGCCGGGTCGATGACGCCGGCCTTGAGCAGGTCCTCGAACACGCCGGTTGCGGCGTTGAAGCCGATGTTTCCGGTCTCGTTCTCGATCTGCTGCACCACGACGGCACCTTCGAGGCCGGCGTTGTCGGCGATCAGCCGGGCCGGAGCCTCGAGCGCACGCTCCACCGACTTGGCGCCGGTCGCCTCGTCGCCGGTGAGCGACTCGACGACCTTGGCCACCGCGGGGCGGGTGCGGAGCAGGGCGGTGCCGCCACCGGCGACCACGCCTTCCTCGATCGCCGCACGGGTTGCCGAGAGGGCGTCCTCGATGCGGTGCTTCTTCTCCTTGAGCTCGACCTCGGTGGCCGCGCCGACCTTCACGACGGCGACGCCGCCGGCCAGCTTGGCGAGGCGCTCCTGGAGCTTCTCACGGTCCCAGTCCGAGTCGGTGTCGTCGATCTCGCGGCGGATCTGGCCAACCCGACCGTCGACGTCAGCCTGGTCGCCGGCGCCTTCGATGATGGTCGTGTTGTCCTTGGTCACCACGACCTTGCGGGCGGAGCCCAGCAGGTCGAGCGTGGCGTTCTCGAGCTTGAGCCCGACGGTCTCGGAGATGACCTGGCCACCGGTGAGCACGGCGATGTCCTGCAGGGTCGCCTTGCGGCGCTCGCCGAACCCGGGGGCCTTGACGGCCACCGAGGCGAACGTGCCACGGATCTTGTTCACCACGAGGGTGGCGAGAGCCTCGCCCTCGATGTCCTCGGCGATGATCAGGAGCGGTCGGCTCGACTGCATGATCTTCTCGAGCACCGGCACGAGGTCTTGCACCGAGGTGATCTTGCCCTCGTTGAGCAGGATGTACGGGTTGTCGAGCACCGCCTCCTGGCGGTCGGCGTCAGTCACGAAGTACGGCGACAGGTAGCCCTTGTCGAACTGCATGCCCTCGGTGAACTCGAGGTCGAGGCCGAAGGTGTTGGACTCCTCGATGGTGACCACGCCGTCCTTGCCGACCTTGTCGATCGCCTCGGCGAGGCTCTCGCCGATGGCGGCGTCGTTGTTGGCGGAGATGGTCGCCACCTGGGCGATCTCGGAGCGGTCGTCGACGACCTTGGAGACCCCTGTCAGCGCGTCGACCGCAGCGGCGACAGCCGCCTCGATGCCCTTCTTGAGGGCCATCGGGTTGGCGCCGGCCGCCACGTTGCGCAGGCCTTCACGCACGAGCGCCTGGGCCAGCACGGTGGCGGTGGTGGTGCCGTCACCGGCGACGTCGTTGGTCTTGGTCGCAACTTCCTTGACCAGCTGGGCGCCCATGTTCTCGTAGGGGTCGTCCAGCTCGATCTCGCGGGCGATCGACACACCGTCGTTGGTGATCGTCGGGGCGCCGAACTTCTTGTCGAGGACCACGTTGCGGCCCTTGGGGCCGATCGTGACCTTGACCGCGTCGGCCAGCTTGTTCACACCGGCTTCGAGGCCGCGGCGTGCGTCTTCGTCGAATTTCAGGATCTTGGGCATGGGTTCTCCTACTTGGCGAGCTTGGCGAGGATGTCGCGGGCGTTGAGGATGAGGACGTCGTCACCGTCAACGGTGATCTCGGTGCCGCCGTACTTCGAGTAGACGACGATGTCGCCGACCGTGACGTCGACGGGGATCAGGTCACCCGTCTGATCGGAACGACGGCCGGGGCCGACGGCGAGGACTTCGCCCTGCTGGGGCTTCTCCTGCGCACTGTCGGGAAGCACCAGGCCACTGGCCGTGGTCTCCTCCGCATCGCTGGGCTTCACCACGATGCGATCTTCGAGCGGCTGCAAACTCATGGACGACTCCTTCGGTCTTGAACGGGGTGCCGACGCCGTTGTGTGGTCGGCGCCAAGCGTTCCGTTCCGACCGATTTCGACGGTTAGCACTCTCGCTTGGCGAGTGCCAACACTAGATCAGGTGGCTGGCACTTGCAAGCCGAGACTGCTACTCGGGCGGGAAGACCCGTTCAACCGCTGTGGCGACCGACACGAGGGGTGCACGACCGACACGCACCGTGGCCACGCGCTCGCCTCGTGGGGTGGGGTGGGGGCTCACTCGCGGTTGCGAACCTGCTCGCCGGGATCGTGGTCGAGCCAGTCGGCATCATCTGGGTCGAAGCGTGCGCCGGCGTTCGTCTCGATCTCGTCGAGCGCGGGGTCGTCCTCCGTGTCGAGGTCCGCGAACCACGGGGTGTCCTGCTGCGCCTTGCCGCGGTCCTTCGCGTCCGACCACAGCTCCGGGTCGAATCCCTTGGTGCGTCGCTTCGAGAAGAGGCCCATCCCGCCATTCTGGCAGGCCCCCGCTTTGGGTGCCGATCCGCAGGCCATGGCCTGCGGATCGGCACCCAAAGCGGGGCTCGTGGCCGCGGCGGTGCGGACTAGACGTCCCGGCGGAGGCCCAGGCCGGGGACGGCGCCCGTGGACAGTGGGCTGGGACCATCGACACCCAAGCGGTGCCACGCCGCGGCCGCCACCATCGCCGCGTTGTCGGTGCACAGGTCGCGGCTGGGTAGGAACGCCCGGAGCCCGTCGGCCTCGCACACCTCGGCGACGCGGGCCCGCAACCGGGAGTTGGCCGCCACCCCGCCACCCAGGCAGATGCCCTTCGCCCCGACCTGAGCGGCGGCCCGGCGAGCCTTGTCGACCAGCACCTCGACGATCGCCTCCTGGAAGCTGGCCGCCACGTCCACGGTGGCGACCTCGGGGTGCTTGCGCACGTAGTTCACCACCGACGTCTTCACGCCCGAGAAGGAGAAGTCCAGTCCCTCGCCCCGCATCGCGCGGGGAACGCGATCGCGGAAGGATCGCCCTCGGTCGCCAGGCGATCGATGACGGGGCCACCCGGGTAGCCCAACCCCAGGAACCGGGCCACCTTGTCGAAGGCCTCGCCCGCGGCGTCGTCGAGCGTCGAGCCGAGCACGCGGTACTCGGTGGGCGCGGTGAGCGCCACCAGCATCGTGTGGCCCCCCGACACCAGCAGCACGACGAGGGGCAGCTCGAGGTCGGGAGCCTCGAGGAAGCTGGCGACCAGGTGCGCCTCCAGGTGGTTCACCGCCACGAAGGGCACGTCCCAGACCAGCGCCAACGCCTTCGCGGTGCTCACCCCGACCAGGAGCGCACCGACCAGGCCCGGCCCGTACGTGGCTGCGACGGCATCGAGGTCGGCGCCCTGCACGCCGGCCTCCCCCAGTGCCTCGACCACCACCGGGACCATGAGCTCGACGTGGGCGCGGCTGGCGACCTCGGGCACGACGCCGCCGAAGCGGGCGTGGAGGTCGATCTGGCTCGACACGACCGACGAGCGCACCTCGTGGCCGCCGACCACCACCGCGGCGGCCGTCTCGTCGCACGACGTCTCGATGCCCAGGATCATGGTGTCGGCGCCGACCTCGGTCCGGCCGGTCATCGGTCGTCGCCTTCCGCCGGGACGTCGGACCCGAAGCCGGGGACCTCGAGGCCGTCGAACACGGTGCGTCCCCGCACCTCGTCCTCGAGCGCGTCGAGGCGCGCCGCCATCTCCGGCACGTCGATGTCGTGGGCCCACATGATCAAGGCGTCCTCGTTGGTCTCCGCGTAGTAACCCTTGCGCACCCCGGCCGGCGCGAACCCGAAGCGTCTGTAGAGCTCCTGGGCACCCGAGTTGGACGTGCGGACCTCGAGGGTGAGCGCGGTGGCGCCCCGCTCGATGGCGAGGCGCACCTGGGCGGCCATGAGCCGAGTGGCGATCTGGCGGCGGTGCCACACCGGGTCGACCGCGACCGTGGTGACGTGCCCCTCGTTCTCGATGTACAGCACGCCCATGTGCCCCACCACCAACGCCCCGGCGCGCGCCACCAGGTAGGAGCGCGTCAACGGCTTGGCCAACTCGCCCATGAAGAGGCCCATGCTCCACGGCTTCGGGTACACCTTGTGCTCGGTGGCGAGCACCGCGCGGAGGTGGCGCCGCCGCATGGGCGCCAACGTGATCGTGAGCTCCTCGGCCGAGGGCGGCGTCGCGGCTCGCAGCGGAGAGGTCACGCCGTCACGCCACCATCACGGGTCTGCCAGTTGATCTCGGCATCCGGCTGGCGCAGGTAGGTGCAGCGGATCTCGGTGGGAGGCACCCACTCCTCGCGCAGCGCCTGGGCGTGCGCGAGTTGCACGAGCGCATCGGCGGACGGGCGGCCGGCCCCCGCATCGGCGAGCTCCACCCGGTCGTCCGCACCGAGCAGCTCCGCGTAGCGGAGCGCCCCGTCGCCGATCAGCAGGTGCTCACCTGCGCTCGCCATCAGCTCAGCGGCCAGCTCGTCGGGCGAAGCGGTGTGCGGTTCGACGACGCGCTGCAGCCCACCGGGCACGGTCACGTACGACGCCACGAACAGCTCGCCCCGTCGAGCATCGATGGCCGCGGTGATCGGCCGGCTCGCATAGCGCATCGAGAACGCCAGCAGGTCGAGACTCGACTCGCCGATCATGGGCACTCCCAGCGCGGTGGCGACCGCCTTCGCCGTGGCGACCCCGACCCGCAACCCGGTGAACAGGCCCGGTCCGATGTCGACCGCGACCACGCCGATGTCGTCGAGCGTCCGCCCCGCGCTCGCAACGGTCTGTGCGATCGCGGGGGTCAGCAGCTCGGCGTGGTGACGGCCCCGCACGGCGTGCCACGACGCCAGCACGCCCTCGTGCCCACCGATCGCCACGCCGACCTGCGGGGTCGACGTCGTGATGCCCAGCACCAGCATCAGCGCGCCTCCGCGTCAGCGCCGGGCAGGGGATCGGCCACGACGTCGGCTTCGGTCGCCGCGCACGACTCGAGCGCGCGACGCAGCGCCGCCACACGGGACTGCCACGCCGAGCCGTGCGGCTCGAACGTGATGACGCGGTCGTCGTCGCCGTCACCCAGCGCGAGCCGGGCCAGGAGGTAGTCGCGGCCCAACACGCCGGCGATCGCCTCGCCCCACTCGACCACCGCGACCTCGCCGTCGTCGAGCGCGTCGGCCAGGTCGAGGTCGAGCGCCTCGTGCAGATGCTCGAGCCGGTAGACGTCGAGGTGGTGGAGCACCAGCCGCGCCTCGTACACGCGCTCGATCGTGAACGTCGGGCTCACGATGGGCTCGGTGACGCCGAGCGCCGCGCCCAGGCCCTGGGTGAAGGCCGTCTTGCCCGCGCCCAGGTCACCGCCGAGCACGATCACGTCACCCGGCGCGACGAGCGGCGCGAGCGCCGCCGCCACCGCCCGACTGCCCGCCACCGACGAGGTGTGCACCACGGCCACCTCAGCCACCGGTCGCCTCCGCGGCGCCGGACGCGACCTGCCCGGCGCGGACCAGGTCCGCGCGGAGCTGCGCCGCGAGGGTGCCGCCGCCGCGCAGCACGTACGCCGGGTGCAGCGTCGGCACGAGGTGGCGGCCGCCGAACGCGTGCACCGACCCGCGCAGCTTCGTGATGCCGTCGGTGGTGTCCAACAGGAGGCGGGTCGCCACGTTGCCGAGGGTCACGACGACCTCCGGGTCGATGAGCTCGAGCTGGCGATCGAGGTAGGGGCGACACGTCGCCGCCTCGTCGGGCTTGGGGTCGCGGTTGCTCGGCGGACGGCACTTCACGACGTTGGCGATGTACACCTCGGCGCGCGTCAGCCCCAGCTCCTCGAGCAGGAGTCGATCCAGGAGCTGGCCGGAGCGGCCGACGAAGGGCTCACCGAGGCGGTCCTCCTCGGCGCCGGGCCCCTCCCCCACGATCATGACGTCCGCGGTCGGCGAGCCGGTGCCGAACACGACGTTGGTGCGACCCTCGCTGAGTCGGCAACGGGTGCACGCCGCGGCCTCGGTCGCGAGCAGCTGCAACGGCGTGGGCACGACGGGCGCCTAGCCGTCGGTGCCGGTGGCCTCGACACGTCGCTCGATGCGCTCGACGAGCTCGTCGAGCGCATCGGCCACCTCGTAGGGGCGCTCCTGCATGAGCTGGTGACCGGCGCCCGGGAAGACCTTGAGCTCGCCGTCCCGGAGGTTGTCCACGATCCGCTTGGCGGCCCAGACCGGGGTGAGCGCGTCGCGGGAGCCGACGAGCACCACGGCCGGCTGGGTGACCTTGGCGAGGCCGTCCCGGTTGTCGGTGTCGTAGAGGTCGATCCAGAGCTTCGAGCGGTACTCCTCTTCGAGGTCGTGCCCGAGGCGACGGGTGACCTCGACCGCGGCGCCGGAGGGCTTGCTGCCGAACGCCAACCGGGTGAGCAGCAGCTCGATGTCGGGGTTCACCTGGGGCGCGGCGTAGCGTCCGGCTTCCTCACGGGCGAGCACGGCCTTGCCGAACCGGTCCGCGACACGATCGACGCCCGGCGGGAACAGGTGGGACACCGCGGTGTCCATGAACGCCAACCCGGCCACGCGCGCCCGCAGCACATCGGGGAAGTCACCGCAGAAGCGGCCGAGGATCATGCCCCCCATCGAGTGCCCCATGACGACGGCGTCCCGCAGATCGAGCGTCTCGAGCACCGTCGCCAGGTCGTGCGCTGCAGCCACCCGGCCGACGCCGTCGTCGCCTACCAGCGACCGTCCGTGCCCGCGGACGTCGAGGGCGATGATCCTGAAGCGGTCGCCCGCCAGGTGCATGATCGGCGCCCACACCTCGGCGCCCAGCGTCACGCCGTGGAGCAGCACGAGCGGCCGGCCTTCGCCGTACTCGACCAGGTGAACCGTTCCGCCGTCGTGGGTCGGGACCTCCCGGCGGGTCACGCCGTCCGGAAGCGCGAGGAGGCCGTCGAGGCGCGGGTCGACGCGGCTGCGGACCCGCTGCGCGAGCGCGGCGCGGGCCGGCCCGGCAAGCAGCGCGATCCCGGCCCCCGCGACCCCGATCTCGATGATTCGACGAGTGCTGCGCTTCACGGTGGTCCCCTTGTCGGCCGGAGGACTCCGACGGTACCGCACGGCGGGCCGACCGTTGCCATGGTGGACGGGCTCGCGGGCCGCGCGACGGGGTGCTCACCTCACGGGCGGTCGGTCTCCCCCTCGGCAGCGGCGCCCACGTACCGGCGCGGCAGGCGCTCGCCGAACCCGCACACGATCTCGTAGCCGATGGTGTCGAGGCGATCGGCCCACTCCTCGGCCGGGATCGACCCGGCGCCCTGCGCCCCCAACAGCACCACTTCGTCGCCGACTGCGACCCCGTCGTCGGTGCCGCAGTCGACGAGGATCTGGTCCATGGTGACCGTGCCGGCGATGGGTCGGCGTCGGCCGCCGACCAGCACCTCGCCGCCGCGTGCGCCGAGCGGGCGGCGCACGCCGTCCGCATAGCCCACCGGCACCGTCGCGATGACGGCGTCCTCGGTGAGCCGGTAGCGCAAGCCGTAGGAGAGCGCTTCGCCGGCCGCCACGCGCTTGACGTGCGAGACCCGGGCGTGGACCGACAGCGCCGGTCGGAGTCCGATGTCGCCCCCGACCTGAGCCGAGGGCGCCAACCCGTACACCGCGATGCCGCAGCGCACGAGGTCGTAGCGAGCCGCCGGGAAGGTGATCGTCGCTGCAGAGTTGGCCGCGTGGGCGCGGGGCGGAGCGATCCCGGCATCGGCCAGCTCCCGGCGGGCCGCCTCGAAGCGGCGGAGCTGCTCCCCGGTGAACGGGTCGTCCGGCTCGTCCGCGACCGCCAGGTGCGTGCAGACCGCGGCGAGCTCGAGCGATCCGGCGGCCTCGACCGCTTCCGCGAGCGTGACCGCCTCGTCGGGCGCGGCTCCCACCCGGTGCATGCCGGTGTCGATCTTGAGGTGCACCGCGCCCACCCGTCCGGCCGCGGCGGCGGCCCGTTGCAGGGCCTCGATGCCGCGCGCGGAGTACACCGTGGCGTCCAGGCCCAGGGCCACGAGCTCGGCCGCTTCCCCAGGGGCCGGTTCGGACAGCACGAGGATGGGGGCGCCGATGCCGGCTTCGCGCAGGCGTGCCCCCTCGCCCACGAGCGCGACCGCCAAGCAGTCGGCGCCCGCGGCCAGCGCCGCCCGTGCGACGGGAACGGCGCCGTGTCCGTAGCCGTCGGCCTTCACCACGGCGCAGAGCGCGGCGGTGCCCGCCAACCGGCGGAGCACTGCGACGTTGTGCGCCACCGCGTCCAGGTCGACGGTGATCCACGCGGCGCGCACTTGGTCAGTCCGCCTCGGGCTGCTCGTCGGTCGACCGGTCGGCAGCGGCACCGACGAGGTAGCGGAGGACGTCACCGCGGGCGATGATGCCGACGAGCTTGCGGTCGGCGTCCACGACCGGGAGGCGTGAGACCTCCGCGTCGTGCATGAGTGTCGCCGCGTCGGTGACCGAGGCGTCGGGCGCGATCACGACCGGGTCGCGGGCCATGAGCTCGCCGACGGTGGAAGCCAGCGCGCGCTGGATGTCGTGGTTGTAGCGCGCCGCCTCGCCGGGCAGCTCGACGGACATGCTGAACATCGTCACGATGGTGGGCAGGTGGACGCGGGCGTCCTGGACCATGACGTCCGAGGCGCTGAGCATTCCGACGAGGGCACCGGACGCATCGAGCACCGGGGCGGCGTCGACCCCGCGCTCGACCAGCTGGGTGACGGCACCGGGGATCGGGTCGTCGGCGTGCACCACGAGCAGGTCGGTGGTCATGTACTGCTCGACGCGGTCTCGGGCTTCGTCAGCCATGGCTTGCTCCTGTGGGACGGGTCGGGCAGGTCGGTGGACGGTCCATCATTCCCGATCACCGCACCGTTGGCGATGCGGGGTTCTCGAGGACGGCGGCGATGCGTGCCGGCAGGTCGCTCGCGATGAGTCCGGTACCCGGGCCCAGGAGCGCGGCGCGGCCGTGCACCCACGCCGCGGCCGCCGCCGCGTCGAGAGGGGCGATCCCGCGGGCGAGCAGCGCCGCGACGACGCCGGTGAGCACGTCACCGGTGCCGGCGGACGCGAGCCGCTCGTCGCCGACGTCGCACAGCAGCACGGCGCCGGACGGATCGGCGACGACCGTGGTCGGGCCCTTGAGCAGCACGATCGCGGAGAGGTGGGCGGCGAGGTCGCGCACCGCACCGATCCGGTCGACGGACGGGTCGGCCGGGTCCAGGCTGCCGCCGAGGCGGCGGAACTCGCCCTCGTGCGGAGTGAGCACCGGCGTGGGCGCTCCGGCGGATCGACGCGCCAGCACGGCGGCAGGGTCGTCCCCGAGCGCGCGGAGGCCGTCGCCATCGAGCACCAGCGGCGTCGACGTGGCCACGACCTCGGCGACCTCGGTCCGGAGCTGGGGGTCGGTTCCCAGTCCCGGGCCCACCGCGAGGCACGCGAACCGGTCGAGGTCCTCGAGCACCGAGGCGGCCCAACCGCGGGCCGGGAGCGCCGTGACGACGGCTTCGACCGGGGCCGCCGCGCGCCCGCCCTCGGCGGCGGGGTCGAGCCCGGGCGACGACCTGCGGACATAGCCGGCCCCCGCGCGCAGCGCGGCCGTGGCCGCGAGCTGGGCGGAGCCGGTCATCCCGGGCGAGCCGGCGACCAGGCGCACCGCGGCGTGCCACTTGTGCGTGCGGCGCGGCCGGGCCGGAAGCCAGTCGGCGACGTCGCCGGAGGTCACGAGCCAGGTTCGAGGGGCCTGGGTGGGAGCTGCGACGTCCAGCCCGATGTCCGCGACGTGCACACGGCCGACGAAGTCGGGGCCATCGCCCAGGAGCAGGCCCGGCTTGTGGGCGGCGAACGTGACCGTCACGGTGGCGTGCAACGGGTTGCCGGCCGCGGCGCCGGTGCGGCCGGAGATCCCCGACGGGATGTCGACGGCGAGCACGGGGGTGTCGTCGTGCGCGGTCGTGGGCGCGGACCAGGTTCCTCGGAAGCCGGTACCGAAGGCGGCGTCGATGACGAGGTCGGCGGGCGGGAGGACCGCCGGGAGCTGCTCGGTGTCGAGCACCGTCACCTGCACGCCACGTCGAGTGAGTCGGCGGGCGGCGGCTCGTCCGTCGTTGCCGTTGTTGCCCTTGCCGGCGATCACCACGACGCGGCGGCCGTAGGCACCCCCCAGCAGGTCGAGCGAGACCCGTGCGACCGCGGCGCCGGCCCGCCCGATCAGGACGTCGACCGGCTCCGGCGCGGCTGCGTCGACCTCGGCCATCTCTGCGGGGGTGAGGACGGGGAGCACGCCACGAGTCTGCCGCATCGACGGGGGCCGCTCCGCTCGACCGACGCCGGGCGCGCCCCTACCCGACCGACGGGTCCGCCAGCGGTCGCCGGGTCATGCCGTCGACGGAGGTCCTGCCGTTCGGGTCAGGGCCCGACCAGCACGCCGCCGACGAGCGTCCAGCCCGAGGGGAGCGCCGCCGGGGTACCGACGATCCCTGACGAGACCACGCCGGTCAGGTCAGCGCCGGAGAGATCGGTTCCGGTCAGGTCGGTGCCGGTCAGCTGCGCGCCGGTCAGGTCGGCGTCGATGAGCTTCGCCTTGTAGAAGACGACGCCGGAGAGATCGGCGCCCGACAGATCGGCACCGGTGAGATCGGCGCCGGAGAGGTCGCTTCCGCTGAGCACCGCGCCGTGGAGGTGCGCACCCACGAAGCTGGACAACGGGAGGTACGAGCCGACGAGGTCGGCCGCCTCGAGATGCGCGCCCTGGAGCGACGCGCCCGGACCGATGAGGTAGCCACCCACGAGCGTCCACTGGGCAGGGAGCCCCGCAGGCGAACCAACGATCCCGCCGCTGTGGGCGTAGTCGAGGGTGGCGCCGGATAGGTCGGTGCGGTCGAGATTCGCACCCGAGAGGTCCGCGCCACTCAGGTCACTGGCAGAGAAGGTGGCATTGGAGAGGTCGGCGCCGGAGAGGTGGCTGCGCTGAAGAGTGTCTGCAGTGAGGTGGGCTCCAGAAAGGTCCGCGCCGGAAAGATCCGCACCAGAGAGCTCGGTGGTGCTGATCACCGCTCCGTGGAGGTGTGCGGCGACAAGGTAGGCGAACGCGAGGTATGACCCGTCGAGGGTAGCTGAGTCGAGGTTCGCTCCCCCGAGCGATGAGCCAGGGCCGAGGAGGTAACCGTCCACGATGGACCAATGCGCCGGAAGCGCCAAAGGGGACCCGACGAGCCCGCCGCTGGCGACGTAGTAGAGGTTGGCGTTGGTGAGGTCGGTGCCGTCGAGGTTCGCCCCCAACAGGTCGGCGCCGGTCAGGTTGGCGTTGGTGAGGGTGGCTCCCGCGAGGTCGACGTTCTCGAGGTCGGTGTACGAGAGGTCGCAGTCGGTCAGGTTCGAGCCGGCGAGGTCCGCGCCGGTGTAGGTACGTCCCGGGGTGCAGTCACGCCCGACGAGCGCGAACGCCCCGAGATCAGAGGTGATGCCGTCGGCGACCGCGTACGGCGTGCCGGCCGTGGGGTCCGTGCCCGTCGCGCCCCAGACGGTCGCGCGCAGGTTGCCGTCCGGGTCGACGAAGCCGATCGTGTAGGGCTGGACGAAGAGGCCGTCCACGGTGAACGCCCCGGTCGCATCGGTCGTCGCACTCCCGACGACGGTGCCGGTCCCCGCCTGGAACACGAGCACGCCGATGCCGGGGACCGGGTCTGAGCCGTCGGTCACCGTGCCCGTGAAGCCACCGCTCGCGAGGTCGAGCGCATCGTCGATCGTGGTCGGCGTCGCCGCGTGCACGGCCACCGGCGTGGCACCGGACCAGGTCGTGGCCCCGGACCACCAGTCTGCGTCCGCGAACCGCAGCCGGTACGTCCCGTCGGGCAGCTGCGCGGAGGTGAACGCGTAGCTGCCCGCGGCATCGGTGAGTGCAGATGCGACCGGGGTCTCACTGGCGTTCGCGTACACGACGACAGGAACACCAGCGACCGCCGACGCGCCGCCGGCGGTGGAGGTGAGCCTGCCCGCGAGCACCGTACCCGGGGGCTGGCAGCCGGTGGCGACCAGTCCGCCCAGGAGCACGAGCACGACGAGCGCCGTCGAGAGACCCACGCGCCGGCCGCGTGGACCGTCGGTGGCGGACGTCCCGAGACGGGCCCGGCGGCCTGGATCGCTCATGGCACCGTGGTCGGCGGGATCGTGGTCGCCTGCGGGACCGTGGTCGGCGGGATCGTGGTCGCCGGCGGCACCGTGGTCGGCGGGATCGTGGTCGCCGGCGGCACCGTGGTCGGCGGGATCGTTGTCGCCGGCGTGATCGTGGTCGTCGGCGCGGCCGTCGTCGATGGGACCGTGGTCGTCGGCGTCGATCCGTCTGGCATGAGCGCTCCGGTGCGGAGCGTCGTGATCTGCTGCGTCGCGCCCGGGGCGATGTGGGCGACATAGCCACCGGGATAGCCCGCATAGTCCCAACCATCGGGGAGCGTCACTGTGAACACGTGTGACGAGTCGGTCCAAGCCGGTTCGGGGTTGTTGCCGAGCCAGAGCTTCACCCTCACCTTGTTGCCGAATGCCTGTGCACACTCGTTCCAAGGCGGTGGGGCATAGAGGAAGTTGGCGGGTCCGACCAACGAGGAGACGTCGATGTTCTGGACGGGCTGAAACGGAGACGCCTTGGTCGAGTCCCAGAGGTTCACCCAGAGCGTCCAAAATGCTTCCCCATAGATGTTGAGGTTCACCGAGATGCCCCGAATTCCGGTGCCGTCGGGAGTCGGTGCGATGCGGAGCCCGACTCCAGGCTGCCATTCGTCAGCACGCGTCAGTGACGCCACGGCTTCCGGCGTGGACTCGTCCATCACCGTGTCCCAGCGATTGCACGATTCCTGGTCGGCGTAGAAGACCGAAGTCGGGTCCCAGTAGAACTCTCGGAGGCTCCCACCCTGATTCGAGGCTGGCGCGGTGAAGTCAACCGTCGATCCGGTAGCCGTGAAGGCGTAGGTGTCCCCGCCATCTTGGGTGATGATCTCGTGCGTCACAGACCCTGCCTGTGTCCCGAACTTCGGGATACACGACGTCAACACGATGAACGCACCAGCTACCGCCACGAGGCGCACTCTTCGCCTGCAGAACTCCCTCACCTTGCCCCCCACCTCATCGCCGGCCCGGCGCGGCGCGGCTCATCATACGGAGGCGCTCACGTGCTCGCAAGGGTGGCAACGGCACTTCGAGCGTGCGTCCGCCAGCCCACTACCGTCGTGACGATGCCTGGATCCGACGCGGCACGGTCGAGCGACGACCCATCCGACCTCGCCAGCGCAGCGGACGTGGAGCGGGTCGCCGAGGTCGCCGCCGCGGCCCCCGACCTCCTCCTCCCGCTGGGCGCCGCCGACGGCACCCCACGACAGCTCGCCGCCGACCTCGTAGGCGAACCGGGCGCACCGGGCGCACCGACGGTCCTCCTGGTGCACGGCACCCCTGACTCGCGCCTCGCCCGACACCCGGACCCCGCCGTCACCTCCGCCGCGGGGGTGCGCCTCGTCGCCGTCGACCGACCCGGCTTCGGCCACAGCACCCCCGACCCCGGCGGCGATGCCACCACCTTCGCGGCCGACGCCGTCCACCTCCTCGACCACCTCGCGCTCGACCGCGTCGACGTGCTCGCCTGGTCTGCCGGCGCCAGTTGGGCGCTCGCCGTCGGCGCCGTCGCCCCGGCGCGCGTTCGGTCGATCACCATCGTCGGCGGGCTGGTTCCCTTCGAGGCGCTCATGCCGTCCACCGACGACCCCGCGGTGCGAGCCGCCGCCGGAGAAGCTCGCCTGGGCATGGTCGACACCGCGGCTGAACTGGGTCCCCAGCTCGCCGCAGAGATGATCGGTCCCCTGCTCGTCCCCGACCCGGCCACGCCCGCAGCCGCGCTCGAGCACCGCCGAAGCGGTGGCTCCGGCACGGGGCTCGACACGGTCCCCGGCGCCGAGGCGCAGATGGCCGCCGCACTCCTCGACGCGGTGCGCCAGGGCACCGAAGGCCTCGTGCACGACCTCGCCGCGCAGTTCTCCCCGACCCCGTTCGACCTGGGCGCGGTGCGCCCCCCGGTCCGACTGGTCACCGGCGAACGGGACACGACCTGCCCCCCGGCGTTCGCGCACTGGTTCGCCGCACACCTACCGGACGCGTGGGTCGAGGTCGTGCCGGACGCCGGCCACGACCTCCTGCTGGTTCACTGGACCGAGCTGCTCCAAGGGCTGCGCACCGGAGCGGTCCGATGAGCGACCGAAGCGACCCGGACCCGCGCGCCCGGCGACGGCCACCGCTCTCGATCCTCGACCTGGCGATCGTCTCCGCGGAACGCACCAGCGCCGACGCCCTCGCCGCGACGACGCAGGTCGCGCGCCGGGCGGATGAGCTCGGGTATGCGCGGTTCTGGGTCGCCGAGCACCACAACATGCCCTCGGTCGCGAGCACCTCCCCACCGGTGCTCATGGCGCACCTGGCCGCGTCGACCGAGCACCTGCGGATCGGCTCCGGCGGCATCATGCTGCCCAACCACCAACCGCTCGTCGTCGCCGAGCACATCGCCGCCCTCGAGGCCCTCCACCCGGGGCGCATCGACCTGGGCATCGGCCGCGCCCCCGGCACCGACCAGCGCACCGCCGCCGCGCTGCGCCGCAGCGCCGGCCAGCTCGGCGTCGAGGAGTTCCCCGAGGACCTGCTCGACGTGATGGCGCTCCTCGGCGACCCCCGTCGTGACGACGACCTGCACGTCCACTTCCGCGCCACGCCCGCCGCCACCACGTTCCCCCAGATCTTCCTGCTCGGCTCCAGCGGCTACAGCGCGCAGCTCGCCGGCATGCTCGGCCTGCGCTACGCCTTCGCCAACCACTTCGGCTCCGGGGGCACGCTCGAGGCGGTCGACCGCTACCGCCGTGCCTTCACCCCCTCGCCCGTGCTCGACGCCCCGCACGTGCTCGTCACCGCGAACGTGCTCGTCGCCGAGTCCGACGCCGAGGCGCAGCACCAGGCGTCGTCCGGTCGGCTCATGACCCAGGGCATCCGCCGCGGGCGGTTCGAGCCGCTCCGCCCACCGGACGAAGCCGCCGCCCTGCTGGAGCCGCCCCGCGACCCCGCGCTGCAGCTCGGGGGCCGCGGACGCATCGTCGGCACCCCCGACGTCGCGGTCGCCGCCCTCGACGAACTTGCCCGGGACACCGGCGCGGATGAGCTCATGGTGAGTACGGTCGCCTACGACGTCGCCACGCGGATCCGCAGCCTCGAGCTGCTCCACACCGCGTGGGTCGACGGGCCACCTACGGCCGACTGACTGGAGCAACCCCACGATGGCAACGATCGGCGTCGACCTCGGCGGCACCAAGATCCTGACCGCCGAGGTGCGCGGCGGTTCGGCCCACCACACTGAGAAGACTGCGACCCCCACCGAGGGGAGCGACGCGGTCGTCGACGCGATCGTGCGCGCGGTGCACGACCTGCACGACGAGCACGACCTCGTGATCGATCGAGTCGGCATCGGCGCACCGGGACCGGTCGACCCGGCCAACGGCGTGGTGCACGACGCCCCGAACCTGGCGGGCTTCGCCGACGCGGTGCCGCTCGCGGCGCTGGTCGAGGCCGGCCTCGTCGGACGCGGCCACACCGGTGTCGAGGTGCGGGTCGACAACGACGTCAACGTCGCGGCCCGTGGCGAGTGGCAGCACGGCGCCGGTCGCGGCCACGACGACCTGCTGGCGGTCTGGTGGGGCACCGGGATCGGTGGCGGGTTCGTGCTCGACGGCGCGGTGCGCACCGGACCGACCGGGACCGCAGCCGAGATCGGCCACACCACCTACGTGCCCGAAGGTGTGGTCTGCGGCTGCGGTCGCCAGGGCCACGTGGAGGCGTACGCAGGGCGCGCGGCGATGGAAGCCGAGGCCCGACGACGCCATGCCGGCGGCACGCCCAACGAGCTCGTGGCGCTGGCGGGCGACGACCGGATGCGCTCCAAGATCTTCGCCGAGGCGCTCGACGCCGACGACCCGACCGCACACGAACTGCTGCGGCGGGCGGTGGAGGCTCTGGGCGTGGGCATCGCTTCCGCGGTGACGCTGCTCGATGTCGACCTCGTGGTGATCGGTGGCGGCCTCGGATCGCGCCTCGGCGAGGCGTGGGCAGACCGCATCCAGCAGGCTGTCCGGCGACGCGTCTACGCCCATCCCGAGGTGGAGGTGGTCAGCGCGGAGCTGGGCGACGACGCCGGCGTCATCGGCGCCGGCGGGCTGTTCTCCTGAGACGCGCCCCGGCGGGCGGCGTCGATCGTGTCAGACGCCACGCAGGCGACGGCGATCATCGCCGGTCGGGGTGACACCCGCCAGCGACCGGGCACGCCCCGGCCGCTCCAGCACCAGCTGCACGACGCTCACCTGACGCTCCTCGAACCCTGCCTCGCAGTACGCGAGGTAGAACTCCCAGAGGCGCAGGAACGCGTCATCCAGATCCAGCGCACGGGAGTCATCGAGCCGCTCAGCGAGGTTGACCCGCCAACGACGCAACGTCTCGGCGTAGTGCAGGCCGAAGTCGCTGAGGTCGACCGGAACCAGGTCGGTGCAACGGGCCGCCGCGTCCAGGATGGTGGGCACCGACGGGATCGAGCTGCCCGGGAACACGTGGGACTTGATGAAGTCGTGGGCATCGCGCGCCAGCGCGTGGCGACCCGGCGCCGTCACGATCGCCTGCAGGCCCACCGCCCCCGAAGGGAGCACGAGCCGTGCGATGTGCGCCACGAAGTCGTCGAGCTCCCGCCAGTCGACCGCCTCGATCATCTCGACCGCGACGCAGGCGTCGAAGACGCCGTCGAGGTCGCGGTAGTGGTCGAAGCGCACCTCGACCCGGTCGGAAAGCCCGGCCGCCGCCACGCGCTGCGTCGCGACCCGGTGCTGTTCGGCCGACAACGTCGTGGTGACCACCTCGACCCCGTAGTTGGCCGCGGCGTGGACGGCGAACGAGCCCCAGCCCGTGCCGATCTCGACGACGCGCTGACCCGGGCGCAGATCGAGCACCCGGCACAACCGGTCGATCTTCGCCAGCGAGGCCTCGGCCAGCGTGGCGTCCGGCGAGGCGAACCAACCGCTGCTGTAGGTGAGGGTCTCGTCGAGGAACAGCTCGAAGAAGGCGTTGCCCAGGTCGTAGTGGGCGCCGATGTTGCTGCGATCGCGCCCGCGGTCGGGCCGGTGGCGCCGCCGGATGGGGTCGAGCACCGGCGCCGTGGCCCGTTGTGCGCGTCGCCGGATCGGCTCGAACCGCCGGTACGAGCGTGCCAGCAGGCGGAGCAGCGCGGTCAGGTCGTCGGTGCGGAACCAGCCCAGTCGATACGCCTCACCCAGCCCCGAGGACCCGTGCATCGCCAAGAGCACCCAGCAGCGGGGGTCCAGGACCTCGAAGGTGGTGTGGAGCTCGCCGCGGCCGTAGCGGTCGGGGCCCGCCGCGCGGATGTGGCGGTTCCCGCCGGGCTCGAGCACCTCGATCGTGCCGCCCTCGATGCCCGCCAGGAAGCGGCGCACCACCGCCCGGGCGACGGGGACCGCGGCGGACGGGGCCACGTAGCGGCCCGACGCGGCCAGCAGCGCGTCCGGGTCGACGCGGGGGGTCGGGAACGGCGCTGACGCGGCACGCGTGTCGGGCTCGGGGACAGGCCGGAGGCGGGTGGTGGCCGTCATGCGGAACTCCTCTCCGGGGTTTCGGACGGGACGATACCGGCGAACGGATCGGGGCTGCCGGCGGAACGGGTCGGGTGGCGGTGGAACCGGGCGCGCCGCACCGCCAGCGCGGCGGCGTGGGCGTAGATGCCCGCCGAGACACGCGCGGTCTGGGTAGCGGTCCGTGCCACGTCGCGGACGGCCACGGGAGCCTCCAGCGGCACTCGGCGACCGGCCAGCGCGGCGGTGAAGACACGCCTCGGTGCTGCGCCCGACGACGCCGTGGACAGGTCGAATCGCAGCGCCAGGCGGTCGTCGGGCACCGGAGCGCGACACTGGTAGGTGAGGTCCATCGGGAGGAAGGGCGAGACGTGGAAGGCCTTGTCGAACCGCCGAGGGGTCGAACCGACGTCGGCGGCGTCGAGCACATACCAGAACCGCTCGTGCCACGGGGTGTTGCTGATCTCCAGCACCAGCGTCGCCAGCGTCGTGCCGTCGGGCGCGAAGACGTAGTAGGTGGTGAGCGGGTTGAACAGCCAGCCGAGGGTGCGGAGCTGGGTGAGCATGCGCACCGGACCGGTGGGGCGGCGCCCGGTCCGTTCCTCGACCAGGTCGCCGAGGGCGTCGGCGAGCGGTCGGTCGGTGCCGTCCAGGTAGTCGCGCCGCCGGAACCACACCGGCGCCGGGTGCGTGGACCAGCCGGGTCGAGCGGCGACGACCTCGTCCAGCTCGTCGAGGTCGAGGTAGGCGAGGCGCAGTCGCTGGCGCACGGCGTGGGCCGGCTCGTGGCGGCGGTGCACCACCGTGGCGTCGTAGATGGCCGAGACGGTCATCGCCCCTCCAACGCTCGCACGACGTCGAGGGCGCTGTTCACGCCGTCCTCGTGGAAGCCGTAGCCCCAGTAGGCACCGGCGAAGTAGGTCCCGCCGACGCCCTGGATCTCCGGCAGGCGGCGCTGCGCCCGAATGGCGGCGGCGTCGAACACCGGGTGGTCGTAGGTGAGGTGTCGCAGCACCGTGCCGGGGTCGATCTCATCGTGGCGGTTCAAGGTGAGCAGCAGTGGCGTGGCGGTGGGGATCGACTGGAGCCGGTTCATCCAGTAGGTGACCGTCGCCGCGCGGCCGTCGCCCGCGCCGACGTGGAAGTTCCACGACGCCCGGGCCCGCTCGGCGGTGGGCAGGAACCGCACGTCGGAGTGCAGCGTCGCCACGTTCGGTTGGTAGCGGATGGCGCCGAGGACCTCCCGCTCGGCGGGGCTCGGGTCGCCGAGCACGTCGAGCACCTGGTCGCTGTGCGCCGCCCACACGATCGCGTCGAAGCGGTCGGCGCCGCGGTCCGTGAGCACCTCGACGCCGGACGGGCCCGTCCGACGCACGACCTTGCGCACGGGCGAAGCGGTGTGGATCCGATCGGCGAAGGGCGCGGTGAGCGCGCGGACGTAGGTGGCCGAACCTCCGGTGACCGTCCGCCAGCGCGGGCGTCGGCGCGTGTCGATCATCCCGTGGTTGGCGACGAAGCGGGCGTAGGTGGCGACCGGGAAGCGCAGGAAGGTCGACGGGTCCGCCGACCAGATCGAGGCCCCGAAGGGAACCAGGAAGTGGTCGACGAAGGTCTGAGAGAAGTGGTGGCGAGCCACGAACGCCTCGAGCGACTCCTCGTCGTCGACGCCGCCGTCGACCAGTCGCCACAAGGCCCGATTGAAGCGGAGGATGTCGACGAGCATTCGGTGGAAGCGAGGGCGCACCAGGTTTCGACGCTGTGCGTACAGCGTCGACAGGTTGCTGGCCCGGTACTCGAGGCCCACCCGCGGATCCGACACCGAGAAGCTCATCTCGCTCGGCTGGGTCGCGACACCGAGCTCGTCGAGCAGCGAGAGGAAGTTCGGGTAGGTGTGCTCGTTGCACACGATGAACCCGGTGTCGACGGGAAAGCGCCCGTCGGGCAGGTCGACCTCGACCGTGTGGGTGTGGCCACCGACCCGGTCGTCGGCCTCGAACACGGTCACGTCGTGTCGGCGGTGGAGGTGGTGCGCGGCGACGAGCCCGGAGATGCCCGTGCCGACGATCGCGATCCTCATGACACGACCGCCCGCGTGGAGGTGGTGGCGAACTCGTCCGCGACGCCGGCCCGCTGGGCGACCGTCTGCCAGAGGTGGCTTGCTTCGCCCACCGGTGTACGGGTCCAGGGCAGCACCACGGTCGGGCGACGGCGCCGGTCCAACCAGAACGTGCCGCTGGGCTCGCCCAGCCCGTCGGCCCAGCTCAACCAGAGGGCCGTGTCGGCGCCCTCGGCCGGTGTTCGCAGGATCGGGTGGAGCCAACGGGCGAACCCGGGGAGCCCGTCGTCCAGGCCCGGAGTGTCCACCCAACCGGGGTGGAGCGCGTGGAACGCGACCCCCGCGATGGCTCGGCGCCGCGCCCACTCGGCGTTCAGCACGACCTGGGCGCGCTTGGCCTGCGCGTAGGCGGCGGTCCCGTCGAAGGGCTCGGGTGGGTCGACGAGCGCGGCGACGTCGAGGCGCTGCGTGTACATCCCGCCCGAAGACATGGTCAGGACGCGGGCGCCGGGAGCGAACGTCCCGGCCAGGCGTGCGGTGAGCAGGAACGGCGCGACGACGTGCACCTGGAACGTGAGCTCGTTGCCGTCGGCGGTCGTGCTTCGCTCGTGGACCAGGGCCCCGGCCACGTGGGCCAGCACGTCTACGGGCTCGCCCCGACCCACGACCCGATCCGCGAGCTCCCGCACGTCGTCGAGCACGGCAAGGTCGGCGAGCTGTGGGACGATCGTCGCCGACGGCGCGTCGGCGACGAGCGCGGCCACGGTGCGCTCGAGCTTGGCGGCGTTGCGTCCCACGACGTGCACGGTGGCGCCGAGCGCCGCGAGGCCGGCGGCCAGGGATCGGCCGATGCCGGACGTGGCGCCCGTGACCACGGCGACGCGTCCGGCGAGCGCGTCCTGCGGCGGGTCCTGCCACGCGAACAGCCGTCGGCGGAGCAGCGGGCCCGGGCGTCCGAAGCTGCCGGCAACGGTCGCGTCGAGGCAGGCGTCGGCGGCGCGCGCCAACGAGCCGCCGGGCTGCGCGATCGAGTTCACGTGACCACCTCCTCGGAGGTGGTTCGGCGCCACGAGGCCGCGCGGATGGACCTGGCAGCGTCATGTGCGGCCTTGGTGGGGCGATCGGCGCTCATGCCGCTCTCGCCTCGCCCGAGGCAAACGCGGTGCGCAACCCTTCGATGGCCCGGTCGCCGATGCGACGGAAGGCCAGGTCCAGCAACGGGGAGAACACCCGGAAGAGCCCGACCAGACGGAGGTCGGCGTCGTAGGTGAGCGTGCACCCGGCGTCCAAGGGCGCGACCACGATGGTGTCGACGGAGACGAACGGGTGGCGCTCGGCGCGCAGCGTCACCCGGGTGGGCGGCTCATGCTCGATGACCTCGTAACGGAACGGCAGATCCCGACCCATGGCCCGCACGTCGAGCTCGAACGTGGAACCGACCCCGACCGGTTCGGGGGTCACCATCTCGGCGCGGCTCACCCCGGGGTCCCACTGGGCCGCGTTGGAGAAGCGGGCGAGGTACGCGAAGGCTTCGGCGGGTGGGACGTCGAGCGTGATGGTACGGCGGTAGCGGCTCATGGCTCCTGCTCTCCTATTATTTAGCACTAAGCTTAGCGGAGGCGCGCGCGGTTTGCACGCCCGTCCCCGCGCGAAGTGGTGGATTGCTGCTACCCGCGATGCGCGGTCAGTCGCCCCCGAGGCGCACCGGCAGCTCGCGGAACCCGTTGTTGAGGTTCGACCGCCAGCGCACCGGCTCCCCCGCCAGCTCGATCGCGGGAAAAGCCCGCAGGAGCTCATCGAAGAACACCCGCCCCTCCAGCCGGGCAAGGTGCACACCCAGGCAGAAGTGCTCGCCGATCCCGAACGAGAGGTGCGGGTTCGGCGACCGGTGGACGTCGAAGCGCTGCGAGTCCTCGAAGACCGCCTCGTCCCGGTTGGCCGACGTGTAGAACATCGCGACCTTGTCGCCCGCCGCGATCGCCGTCCCTGCGAGCTCGGTGTCGACGGTCGCGGTGCGACGGAACGAGTGCAGCGGGTTCGCCCAGCGGAGGATCTCCTCCACCGCGCCGGGCAACAGCGTCGGGTCCGCTCGCACCTCGGCGAGCTGGTCAGGGTGCTCGAGCAGCGCCCAGAGCCCCGACGAGAGCATCGTCTTGGTGGTGTCGTTGCCGGCGGTCACGAGTTGCACGAAGAAGCTGCCGAAGTCGACGTCACTCATGGCCTGGCCCGCGAAGTCGGCCTCCAGGATCAGGGTCGTGAGGTCTTCGCGCGGCGCCTCGATGCGGCGCTTGGCTGCGAACTCGATCGCGTACATCGCCATCTCGATCGACGCCGAGTAGTCGGTCTCGGCACCGTCGCCGCCGTCCTGCCCTGTGGTCTGGCGCTCGGCCAGGTCGTGCAACGTCCCCCAGTCCGACTCCGGCAACCCCATGAGCCGGCCCATGACCCGGGTGGGCAGCCCGGCGGTGACCTGGTGGACGAACTCGACGTCGGGGCCGGCCGCGGCCGCCTCGACCATCAGGTCTCGGCAGATCTCGCGGATCTGCGGCTCGAGGCCGGCGATGACCTTCGCCTTGAAGGTGTCGGCCAGCGGCTTGCGGTAGGTGGCGTGACGCGGAGGGTCCATCGCCAGCAGCATCCCGCTCATCATCTCGAGCGACTCCGGCGACAGGTCCTCGAGCACCACGCCGCCCCGTTCAGCCGAGAACGTCGCCGGGTCCCGAGCCACCGCCACCACGTCGGCGTGGCGCAGCACCGCCCAGAACCCGGGTTGGCCGTCCAAGGGCTGCCAGCAGACCGGGTCGGTCCGGCGCAGCGCCGCGAGCGCCTCGTGGGGGACGCCGTCGACGTACGTCGCCGGGTCCCCCAGGCGCAGCCCCGCAGCGTCGACCGACCCGCTCACGAGACCAGCACGTCGGGGCGCGGGTGGCCCTCCGCCTCGCAGAGCAGGTAGTAGGCCTCCAGCGTGCCCGGCCCGTCGAAGATGCTCTCGACGTTGCCGTCCGCGTCCAGGTTGAGGTTCTGGCCGTACATCTGGAACCACACGTGGGTGTCGTCCTCGAGGCACTCCAGCGTGTGGGTGGAGCCCACCGGCTCGAACAGGAACGAGCCGGCCCGGTTCACCTCCGGGTACTCCTGGTAGCGCCACGCTCCGGAGGTCGTGTAGGCGTAGACCGGCCCGGTGTGGCGGTGGGTCGGCACCACGTAGCTGCGTTGGAAGACGTTCTCGACGATCCAGAGCTCCTGGGCGGCATCCACCTGGAGCACCTTGAGCTTGGACCCGTCGCCGATGTCGACGAAGGGCAGGTCGTCGGCGCCGCGATGCAGCGCCCGGGGGGTGGCTTCGGTGGTCATGGAACCGACGGTAGCGCCCCCAGGCTCGGATCGTTCGGGGTGCGGATGTTCGAGATCTCAGGCAACGAGCAGCACGATCGCCTGGGCGATCGTGGCGGTGTGGGTCAGCGACACCAGCCATCGGGCCCCACCGGACGCGGACGCCAGGTCGGCGGCACGCCCGGTGACCACGAGCGACGGCGCGCCCCCGGCGGCCCGCACGACCTCGACGTCGTGCCACCCCACCGCACCCAGGCCCACACCGAGCGCCTTCATGGCGGCCTCCTTCGCGGCGAAGCGCACCGCGAAGCGCTCCGCAGCGCGCCCGCCCGCCGTGCAGTACCCACGCTCACGCTCGGTGAAGACCCGCGCCGCGAGCGTCGGCGTGCGCGCGAGTGTGCCGGCCAGACGCGCCACGTCGACCGCGTCGATGCCGACACCCACGACCCCGGCAACTCCGGGTTGCGCCGACGGGCCCACCCCGGGAACGGGGCCGGCCAGCGGCAGGTTCAGTCCGTCGGCTTCCACGCCGCCGCCATCACCAGCACCGGCGCCGTGAGCAGGTCGACGACCGGCAACGTCCCGAGCAGGTCGTCGCGCATGGACGGCTCCGTCTCGGTGATGGCGTCGCGCAGTGCCGCGTAGCGGTGGCGGTAGCCCTCGAGCACGCTGCGCATGGTGGGCGCGGCCAGGTGGTCGTGGAAGCGGACGTGCAACAGGGTGATGCCCGTGCACTGGTTTCCCTTGACCTCCGGCACGAGCAGCACCGACCGTCCGTCGCTGCGCCCGACCGCGACCGTCACCTCACGCTCGAAGGCCACCCGGCGCTTGGTACCGCGCAGCAGGGGGTTCGACTCGGTGCGCAACGGCAGGTCGAGGGAGATCCCGCCGCGATCGACCACCACGATGGAGGCCTCGCCGTCGTCGACCCGGCCCTCGATCCGGTAGCGGGTGTAGCCGGTCGTGTCGGCCACCGCCGGATCCAGGCAGGCGACCGTGCGCAGCGCGCGGTAGCTGAGCCGGTCGCGCGGTGCGCCCGCGTGGAGCACCGCCGCCACCAGCGGCACCTGGAGCACCCCTTCATCGGAACGCGAGATGCCCACCGTGACGGTCTTGGCCTGGTGCTTGATGGCGTCGACCGGCCGGGTCAGCTCCTCGATGCCGCTCCCGAGCGCGGCGGTCAGGTCCTGGATCAGCACGAGCGGGGTGCCCTGGCGGCCGAAGTCGATCTGGTACACGTCGAGGGGCAGGACCCCGCTCGCGTAGCGCAGCAACGTGCTGATGCGCGACCCGGTGCTGGCCTCGAGGTGGCCGTCGTAGGCGCCGCTGCGCAGGCCGTCCGCCCAGCGCTGGGCGACCGGCTCGAACAGCGCCGGCAGGCGGGCGAGCAGGTCGTCGCCGTCGACCTGCTCGAGGAGCAGGTCGTCGAGCACGGCGCGTGCCTCGCGGAGCGGTCGGGCTTGTGCGTCGATCGCCAGTGCCGCCTCGTAGCCGAAGAGGTGCCCGACGACCGTGGCGAGCACGAAGCTCAGCTTGGGGTGGGTGACCGGCACCGTCAGCGCCTGCAGTGCGGCGCTGAAGCGCTCCTCGCCCTCGGTGGCGATGACGATCGGCGACGCCTTGTGCGCCCGGTAGATCGCCACCTCCTTGGCCACGTCGTCGGCGTTGGAGCCGACCAGCCCCGTGGCGCAGACGAGGATCAGCGGCTCGCTGGAGAGGTCGATGTGCTTCTTGTCCTCGATGCTGTCGCAGGCGATCGCCTTGTAGCAGAGCTCGGAGAGCTTGACCCGGATCTCCTCGGCGGCGATGCGGTCCGCACCGCTGCCCACGATCGCCCAGTAGCGCTTGGACGGCGCGAGTTGCTGTGCGGCGGCGGCGATCGCCGGGCGACGGGAGATCGTCTCGACCATCGCATCGGGCAGCTCGCGCAGGGCGGCGAGCACGTCGCTGCGCTCCGCCCGACCGGCGTCGGTCGCCACCTCGAGCGCAGCCGCGTCGGGACGGGCGAGGAGCTCGTCCGCGATGGCGTGCGCCAGGATGAACCCGGCGGCGATCTGCGAGTAGAAGGCTTTCGTGGAAGCCACGCTCATCTCCACGTCGCGGCCGTCCGAGGTGTAGAGCACGCCGTCGGAGCGATCGGTCAGGTCACTGCCACGACGGTTCACGATCGACACCACCGCGGCGCCGCGTGAACGCACCAGGTCGACGGTGCGGTTGGTGTCGGTGGTCGTGCCCGACTGCGAGATCGCCACGACCAGCAGGTCGGACATGTCGGCCCGCATGCCGAAGCCCGAGAGCTCGGTGGCCAGCACCGAGTCGACCTGGACGTCGAGGCCGTCGACCGCCTCGGACAGCGCCCGGGCGAAGCTCTGCGTGGCGACCGCGGCGGTCCCCTGCCCGATGCTGGCGACGCGTCGAATCGAGCCATCGCGCAGCCGCTCCCGGAGCCAGTCGGGCAGTGTGCCGGGCCCGAGCTCGGCCTGCCACCGGCCGTCGCGCTGGACGAGCTTGCCGCGCAGCGTCTTGCGGAACGAGGTGGGTGCCTCGGAGATCTCCTTGAGCAGGTAGTGCGGCGCGGTGCTCCGGTCGATGTCCCGGGTGGTGATCTCCGCGGTGAGCACCTCGTCCTCGGACACCGGGAGCTCGGCGCCGTCGTAGGAGCGCCGCGTCAGCCCCGCGAGGGTCCCGGCGCCGCCGGCCCGGAGCTCGAGGAGCTGGCCGCGGCTCGCTACCGGGTTGTCGAGGTCCGCAGGCGTGTCGCCGTCGAGTCGTACGTAGCGCGCAGCCTCCTCGATGATCCCGTAGGGCTCGCTGGCGGCGATGAACAGGTCTTCGGCGAGTCCCACGTAGAGCGCTTGGCCGCTGCCGTGCAGGGCCAGCTGGAGGCGGTCGGGCTGATCGGCCGTGCAGGCGCCGATGGCCACGGAGCCCTCGAAGCGGTTGACCGCGCTGCGAAAGGCCTCGACCGGGTCGACACCGCCCCGGAGCGCCCGGGAGACCAACGCCGGGATCACCTTCGCATCGGTCGTGATCTCGGGTGCGAGCACGAGCCCGTCGTCGGACTTCAGGTCGGCGAAGTTGTCGATGTCGCCGTTCAGGGCGGCCAGCACGTAGGGGCCATCTGCTGCGTCGACCTCGTCGGAGTTGAGCGGATGGGCGTTGGGCTCGGAGATGATGCCGACGCTCGCCCAGCGGGTGTGGCCGAGCACGGTCACCTCGGCGGCGCCGCGCAACGCCAGGTGCAGGAGCGCGTCGCCGGCGATCGCCGCGCGCAACGCCGCGGTGTTGTCGCCGAGCTCGCCGATCTCCGCCGCGGCCTTGTAGACGAAGCCGATGGTGTCGTCCCCGCAGACCCGCACCGCGCCCGACGAGAAGAGCGGGTCGGCGTCGCGGCCGTCGGCGAGGTCGGCGACCAGTTCGGGAGCGACGTCGTGGCCGCGGACCAGAAGGTGCAGCCCGGCCGAGTCCCGACCCCGGACCTCGAGCCGGTCGATGCCCGCGAGCGCCTGGTGGACGGCCAGGAAGCCCTCGACCGCAGCGCGGTCCGGCTGCGGGCCCGCCAGGGCGGCTACTCCCCGCGCGGCGCCGATCCGATCGTGGTCCACCGCCCAGAGCGCATCGCGGACGCGGATGAGCGCCGCGTTGATCGCCTCGGTCGTCGCGGGGTCCCACGCGCCGTCACCGTGGTCGAGGCGCGCGTCGATCTCATCGATCCGACCCAACATCGCCGCGCTGTGGGCGTGGATCGTCGGCTCGAGGATGGGGTCGTCGAGCAGCGCCGTCACGCCGGGGCTGCCCCGCAGGAGCCGGTCGACCTGTTCGATCGACTCGGCCGCGCGCCGGAGCGCATCGATCGGGGCCGCGGCGTCCTGTAGGTCCACTCCCTCCAACACCTCGACCGCCGGGGCGACCGCCCCGAGCAGCTCGGAACGAGTGGGCACGCTCCGCTGCGAGCGCTGTCGGACGATCGCAATGATGCCGCACATGGGTGGCCCTTCCGTCATGTCGAACCCGGCAAGGCTACCGGAACGCCGGGACCCCGGCACCACGTCGTCTCGGGTGGGCCTGCCGGTCCTGGAGCACCCGGAACCCCACGGGAACGGTGACGAGGGGGCCGGTCAGGAAGCGGTGGCGCGCTCGACCGCGGCAACCAGCTCGCCGGCGACGCCGTCGGCGACGGCGGCGTCGGTCGCCTCGACCATGACCCGCACCAGCGGCTCGGTGCCCGACAATCGCACCAGCACGCGCCCGTCGCCACCCAGCCGCGACTCGGCAGCCGCGATCTCCGGGGCGAGCTGCTCGATCAGGCCGGGGTGGCGCGCCGCCAGGGTGACGTTGCGCAGCACCTGCGGAAGCGGCTGGATCATGGCTGCGAGGTCGGACAACGGCCGACCGGAGCGCGCCAACACGTCGAGCAGCAGCAGGCCGGCGAGCACGCCGTCGCCGGTGGTGGCCAGGTCGCGGAAGATGAGGTGCCCGGACTGCTCACCGCCAAGGACGTACCCGCCACGTTCGAGCTCGGCCAGGACGTTGCGGTCGCCGACCCCGCACTCGACGATGTCGATGCCGTGGGACTCGAGCGCCCGACGCAACCCCAGGTTGCTCATGACCGTGGCGACGATGGCGTCGCCGGCCAGCTCGCCCCGCTCGGCCCGATCCAGAGCGAAGATCCCCAGCAGCGCGTCGCCGTCGACGAGGTTCCCTCGCTCGTCGACCGCGACCAGTCGGTCGGCGTCACCGTCGAACGCCAAGCCAGCGTGCGCCCGCTTCGCGAGCACGGCCCGACGGAGGTCGTGCGGCGCGGTGGATCCGCAGCCGTCGTTGATGTTGCGGCCGTCCGGCGATGCGTGCAGCACGGTCACCGTCGCGCCGAGCCCTCCGATCACCTCGGCGGCAACCTCGCTCGCGGCACCGTTCGCTGCGTCGAGGACCACCCGCGTCCCGCCGAGTCGCCGCCCGTCGAGCACGTCGTCGCGCAGGTGCTCCACGTACGCGGCGTGCGCGGAGCCGTCGACGTCGAGCACCCCGACCCCTTCGCCGGTGGGCGCAGTCGGGTCGACCGCGCCGGCGGGCCGCGAGAGGAGCTCCGCGAGGCGGGACTCGATCCGCGCCTGTGCCCCGTCATCGAGCTTGAGCCCGCCGGGGGCGAAGAACTTGACCCCGTTGTCGGCGAACGGGTTGTGCGAGGCGGAGATCATCGCGGCCGGGGCCTCGTTGCGCTGGGCCCAGTGGGCCACCGCCGGCGTGGGCAGCACACCCAGGTCGAGGACCCTCGCCCCCTCCGACGCGAGCCCCGCCGCCAGCGCGGCGTGGAGGAAGGTCCCCGAACGACGGGTGTCCCGACCGACCGCCCAGGTCGCACCTTCCAGGGTGCGCGCCGCCGCGCGCCCGAGGGCCAGCGTGAACTCGGGACTGAGCGCCTGGTTGGCGACCCCACGCACCCCGTCGGTGCCGAAGCTGAGAGTCACCAGACGATCCTGGGTGCGGCGGCCACGTGCCGGCCGTCCAACCGCTAGCGCTTGGAGTACTGCGGCGCCTTGCGGGCCTTCTTGAGCCCGTACTTCTTGGACTCCTTCTTGCGGGAGTCCCGCGTCAGGAAGCCGGCGGCCTTGAGAGCCGGGCGAAGCTCCTCATCGAGCTCGATCAGCCCGCGGGCGATGCCGAGGCGAAGCGCCCCTGCCTGGCCGGTGGGCCCGCCCCCGGCGATCGTGGCGTCGATGTCGTACGCCTCGCGACGCTCGGTGAGGCGCAGCGGCTCGGTCAACACCATGCGGTGCGTCTCGGACGGGAAGAAGTCGGTGACGTCCCGTTCGTTGACCGTGATCTTCCCGTCGCCCGGACGGAACCGGACGCGGGCGACGGCCCGCTTGCGACGACCGGTGGCTTGCACGAGGGGCTGAGGCACGGATGCTCCTATGAGCGGGCGGCGGTCCGGGCGGTGGCCCGGGCGTCGAGTTCGAGCGGCTGGGGGTTCTGCGCAGCGTGCGGGTGGACCGGGCCGGCGTAGATCTTGAGCTTGGAGAGCTGGGCGCGGCCCAGGCGGTTCTTGGGGACCATGCCCCGGATGGTGCGACGCAGCGCGTCCGCGGGCTTGCGGGCCAACAGGTCGGCGTAGCTCTCGGAGCGGATCCCGCCCGGGTAGCCGCTGTGGCGGTAGACGGGCTTGGCGGCGGCCTTGTCGGCCGTGAGGACGATCTTGTCGGCGTTCACGATGATGACGTGGTCGCCGGTGTCGAGGTGCGGGGTGTAGGTCGGCTTGTGCTTGCCACGCAGGACGTTCGCCACCTCGGTCGCCAAGCGGCCGAGGACGATGCCCTCGGCGTCGACGACGTACCAGGAGCGGTGGATCTCGCTCGCTTTTGGAGAATAGGTGGGCACGGTCGGGAGGTCCTCGATGCTGGGTGGTTCGGATGGTCGCGTCGTCGAAATCCGGCGAAGGGCGACCCGACACGATACGGGGCACGGTCAACCGGCGGCAAATGCACCTGCTGAGCCGGCTCGTCAGATCGTGCCGTAGCGGCGCACCAGGCGGTAGTAGAGATCGGCGCGGGCGAAGCAGGCGGTGCGTTGGAGCACGGGGCGGGGCGCGCAGTCGGCCCGCATGTCGCGCCGGAACATGGCGTCGATCGCCTTGCGGACGGTTCCGGGGTGGGTGACGAGGCCGGCGCGCACGAAGCGTCGCTCGTTGCGGTACTCGAAGTCGTGGTGCCAGCAGGCGTCGGTGAAGTCGTAGCTGGCCCCGGTGTCGTTGACGTGGTCGGGCAGGAACCAGTTGGAGCAGCCATCGGTCGTCCAGACGAGCTCGGCGTGGCGCGCCACGTAGCTCGGCCGGGAAGCGGCTGCGGCAAAGGTGTGAGCGCTGCTCGAACGCCACGCTTCGACCTCGCGCTTCTGGATCGCCAGCGATGGGGTCTGCCCGGCGATCATCGCCAGCGCCACGACCACTGCCGACAGCAGCCCCATGGACCGCACGCCTGGTCGCGTGCCCAGGACGAGCGCGAGTGGGTCCCGTGGCATCCGGATCAGGCTATCGGCGCCAGTTCGATCGGATACCCGACCGAGAGGAGAAAAAGCCCGTCCGGGGGCGCGAGCACGCCCGCCGCGGCGCGATCCCCTGATCGGATCACGTCGAGCAGCTCCCCGGCGTGACGACGGCCACGCCCGACCTCGACCATCGTGCCGACCACCGCACGCACCATCTGGTGGCAGAACGACGACGCGGTGATCTCGAAGTGCAGGACGCCCGGATCGACCTCGTGCCACGACGCCGCGAGCACCCGACGCCGCAGCGTCACCGGAGCACCGTCCCGGCGGGTCGCCCGCCGGCAGAAGGCGGCGAAGTCGTGGGAGCCGATGAACGGGTCGCACGACAGACGCAGCGCGGCGAGGTCGAGCGGTTCGGCGACGTGCCACGCACGGCCCCATCGGAACGGGTCGGGCTCCGGTCGGTTCCAGATGACGTACCGGTACGTGCGCGACGTGGCCGAGGATCTGGCGTCGAAGGCCGCGGGGACACGCTGCGCGGTGTGCACGGCGACCTCCGGCTCCACCAAGCGGTTCACGCGGCGCACGAGCAGCGCCAGGTCGGTGTCGGGCGCGACGTCGAAGCTCACGACCTGACCGAGTGCGTGCACGCCGCGGTCGGTGCGGCCGGCGCACGCCAGCTCGAGCGGGGCGTCGAGTCGCAGCACCGTCGTGAGCGCGTCGATCAGCACCCCCGCCACGGTGCGCACCCCCTCGTTGGCCGCGAAGCCGTGGAAGCCGCGGCCGTCGTAGGCAACCGTGAGCCGGACGCGCATCGACGGCCCGTCCGGGGCCGTCGATGGTGTGTTCACGTTGCTCCCGTGGGGAGTCGGCGCCTGGCTCGGACGAGCTCGGCTCAGACGAGCTCGATGCGAGCCATCGGCGCGTTGTCGCCGTGGCGCGGACCCAGTTTCAGGATGCGCGTGTAGCCACCGGCGCGATCCGCGTAGCGTGGGCCGACATCGTCGAAGAGCTTGGCGGTCACCTCGGTGTCGCCCAGGTAGGCGAGCACCTGGCGGTGGTTGTGCAGCCCGCCCTTGCGAGCCTTGGTGATCATCTTCTCGGCGACGGGGCGCATGGCCTTGGCCTTGGCCTCGGTGGTCACGATGCCCTCAGCCGCGACGAGCGAGGCGACGAGGTTCGCCATCATGAGGCGCTGGTGCTGGGCGCTGCCGCCGAAGCGACGGCCCTTCTTCGGGGTTGCCGGCACTGCTCACTCCCTTCCGGAGGGGCGGAGCGAGAGGCCCCGCTCGTCGAGCTTCACCTTGACCTCGTCCAACGACTTCTGGCCGAAGTTGGTGAGGGCGAGCAGGTCGTCCTCGGACTTCGAGAGCAGTTCGCCGACGGTGTTCACCTGACCGCGCTTGAGGCAGTTGCGCGGACGCTCGGAGAGGTCGAGGTCCTCGATCAGCAGGTCGAGGTCCGGCGAGCCGGACACCGTGCTGGTGGACTCGGCCAGCTCGAGCGCCTCGGGTTCGTCGGTCATGTTGGCGACGAGGTCGACGAGGTTGCGCAGCGTCGCGCCGGCGGAGGCCAGCGCGTCGCGCGGGGAGAGCGAGCCGTCGGTCTCGATGTCGATGACCAGGCGGTCGTACTCGGTCGACTGCTCGACACGGGTGGGCTCCACCTGGAACGACACCCGGCGCACCGGTGAGAACACCGAGTCGATCGGCACGACGCCGATGGTGGCGGACGTCTTGTTGCGGTCGGCGGAGACGTACCCGCGCCCGCGGCTGACGGTGAGGTCGACAGCCAGGCGACCCTTGTCGTTCAGGGTGGCGAGGTGCTGGTCCTTGTTGAGGATCTCGACATCGGACGTGGCCGCGATGTCACCGGCGGTGACGTCGGCCGGGCCGCGCACGTCGAGACGCAGCGGGATCGGCTCGTCGGAGTGGCTGGTGAGCACCACGTCCTTGAGGTTGAGGATGATGTCGGTGACGTCCTCGACCACGCCCGGGACCGTGGTGAACTCGTGCAGCGCGTCGTCGAAGCGGACCTCGGTGATCGCGGCTCCCGGAATCGACGAGAGCAGCGTCCGTCGCAGGGAGTTCCCGATCGTGTGGCCGAAGCCGGGCTCCAGCGGGCTGACCGCGAAGCGCTGTCGGTTTTTCTCCTCTTCGCCGATCGGCTCGACCGTCGGACGTTGGATGACCAGCATGCGTTGCTCCATGGGAAGCGTGGATCGGATGAGACAGGGGGGGCAGGACGGGCCCGCCGGGCCGCCTGGGGACTACTTGGAGTAGAGCTCGACGATGAGCTGCTCACGCACCGGCACGTCGATCTGAGCCCGGGTGGGGAGGTCGGAGACGGTGACCTGGAACCCGCCGTCGCCCTTGTCGAGCCAGCCCGGCGTGATGCGGTCGAGCGTGTCGATGTTGTGCTGGATGATGATCAGCTGACGGTGCTTGTCGCGCAGGCTGACGACATCGCCGACCTTCGTGCGGTAGCTGGGGATGTCGAGGCGACGGCCGTTGACGTCCACGAAACCGTGGTTCACGAACTGTCGAGCCTGGGGACGGGTCGCCGCCCATCCGGCGCGGTAGACGACGTTGTCGAGCCGCTGCTCGAGCATGCGCAGAAGGTTCTCGCCGGTCACACCCTTGGCCTTGTTGGCCTCTTTGTAGGTGTTGGCGAACTGCTTCTCGAGAACGCCGTAGATGTACTTGGCCTTCTGCTTCTCCTGGAGCTGCAGGAGGTACTCAGACGGCTGACGGCGACGGGCGTGCCCGTGCTCGCCGGGCGGGAACGGCCGACGCTCCAGGGCGCGGTCGCCCTTGGAGTTCTCGTAGACGTTGACGCCCAGTCGACGTGAGATCTTGACCTTCGGTCCGGTGTAACGAGCCATGTGGCGCCTCCTGTCAGACCCGGCGCCGCTTGGGTGGGCGGCAGCCGTTGTGGGGGACGGGCGTCACGTCCTTGATGCCGGTGACCTCGATGCCCGCGCTCTGCAGCGAGCGGATCGCCGTCTCACGGCCCGAACCGGGGCCCTTGACGACGACGTCGACCTTGCGCACCCCGTGCTCCATGGCCTTGCGGGCGCACTGCTCGGCCGCGGTCTGCGCCGCGTACGGCGTCGACTTGCGCGAGCCCTTGAACCCGGCGTTGCCCGCCGAGGCCCAGGCCAGCACGTTGCCGGACTGGTCGGTGATGCACACGATGGTGTTGTTGAACGAGCTCTTGATGTGCGCGACGCCGTAAGAGACGTTCTTGCGCTCGCGCTTGCGGGGGCGTCGGGCCCCCGGCTTCGGGTTCGCCATTACTTCTTCACCTTCTTCTTGCCGGCCACGGTCTTCTTGGGACCCTTGCGCGTCCGGGCGTTGGTGTGGGTGCGCTGACCGCGGACGGGCAGGCCCTTGCGGTGGCGCAGACCCTGGTAGCAGCCGATCTCCATCTTGCGCTTGATGTCCTGCTGGACGTCGCGCTTGAGGTCGCCCTCGACCTTGAGGTTGGTGTCGATGTAGGCACGGATCCGGTTGACCTCTTCATCGGTCAGGTCGCGGACCCGGGTCGAGACATCGATGCCCGCGGCGTCGCAGATCTGCTGCGCCGTGGTCGGGCCGATGCCGAAGATGTAGGTGAGCGAGATCACCAACCGCTTCTCGCGGGGGATGTCGACGCCGGCGATGCGCGCCATTAGCGGACCTCAGGCTTTCCGTGCTGCTGGGATGCGGACGTGTTCACGATGTTCCCCTCAACCCTGGCGCTGCTTGTGGCGCGGGTTTTCGCAGATGACCCGCACACTGCCGTGTCGACGGATCACCTTGCACTTCTCGCAGATCTTCTTGACGCTGGGACGTACCTTCATGGAGCCTCGGGGTTCACGGTGTTGGGCTACTTGTAGCGGTAGGTGATGCGACCCCGGGTGAGGTCGTAGGGCGTGAGCTCGACCTGGACCCGGTCGCCGGGGAGAATGCGGATGTAGTTCATGCGCATCTTCCCGGAGATGTGGGCGAGAACATGATGACCGTTCTCGAATTCGACCCGAAACATGGCGTTGGGCAGCGACTCGAGGACGGTTCCTTCGAGGAGGATGGCGTTCTCTTTGGGCTTGGGCAGCGTCCCACTCCAGGTCAGCGACGAACGGTTCGGCGGCAGCGCGGCACGTCACAGGGACGAACCTCGCCAAGGGCCGAAGGAGCACGTTAGCGCGACCAGCCCACACGTCCAACTCGACGCGGATGCCCACGCCGGCACCGCGGTCACCGATGCAGTGCCGGGCGACGGCACACGGCCGTGGCGAGTGGTGGGTCTTGCCAGCGTAGGCGATCTGGTGCCCAACGTGGGGCCATGGTCCCACGGGCCCGACGTGGGCGGTTGCGTCACGGTACGACGGTCAGGATCTCGGGTCCGTCATCGGTGATCGCCACGGTGTGCTCGACGTGCACCGCACGAGAGCTGTCGACGGTCACGACCGTCCAGTCATCCGCGAGCGTCGCCGTCTCCGCGGAGCCTGCGCAGAGCATCGGCTCGAGCGCCAGCACGTTGCCGACGCGGAGCTTGGCCCCGGTGCCCGCCCGTCCCGTGTTGGGTACCGCCGGCGGCTCGTGCATGGCGCGCCCGATCCCGTGGCCGGTGTAGCCCTCGACGACGCTGTAGCCCGCATCGCGGGCGACCCCTTCGACGGCGGCGCCGTAGTCGCCGAGCCGGTTCCCCCCGACCATGGTCTCGATCCCGGCGGCCAGGGCCGCGTCCGCGACCTCGATGAAGCGCCGCCACTCGGGGGCGATCTCGCCGACGCCGGTCGTGAAGGCCGCGTCGCCGTGCCAGCCGTCGACGATCGCGCCGCAGTCGATCGAGACGATGTCACCTTCGTCGAGAACCCGGTCGTCGGGGATGCCGTGCACCACGACCTCGTTGGGTGACGCGCAGATCACCGCGGGGTAGCCGTGGTAGCCGAGGAAGTTCGAGGTCGCGCCGCGCCGCTCCAGCACCTCACGCCCAATGAGGTCGAGCGACGCGGTGGTGACACCCGGACGGATCGCGGCGCCGATCGCCTCGTGCATCTCGGCGACGACCCGGCCGGCGATGCGCATCGCCGCCACCTGCTCGGCGGTGCGACGCGTGATCGCGCCGGGCCAGCCGCTCACCGAGCCGCGGCTCGGCGATCGATGGCTGACACGATCCGCGCAGTCACCTCGTCGGCATCGCCCAGGCCGTCGACCACCTCGAGCAGGCCGGCATCGGCGTACCACTCGGTCAGTGGCGCGGTCTCGCGCTCGTAGAGGTCGAGGCGCCGTTGGATGGCCTCTTCGGTGTCGTCGGCCCGTTGGACGACGTCACCGCCGCACTCGTCGCAGATCCAGCCGATCTTCGGGGGCGCGTCGACCGAGTAGTTGGCGCCGCAGTCGACGCACACCCGACGACCCGCGAGCCGCGGGAGCACGACCTCCTCGGGCACGTTGAGGTCGATGACGACGTCAAGGCCACCGTTTCCCTTGACGATCCGGGCGAGCGACTCGGCCTGTGCGACGGTGCGCGGGAAGCCGTCGAGGATGAACCCCCGGTGCGTGGTGTCCGAGCCGTTGAGCTGATGGTCGACCACGTCGACCATGACCTCGTCGGGCAGGAGCTCACCGCGGTCCATGTAGTCCTTGGCGCGCAGGCCCACCGCGGTGCCGGCCTTGACCGCGGCTCGTAGCATGTCGCCCGTCGAGATGTGCGGCACGACGTAGTGGCGCGACAGGCGCACGCACTGGGTGCCCTTGCCCGCGCCCTGACGGCCGAGCATCACCAGGCGCGTCCCGGGCGTCATCGGATCCGGGCGAGCATCGGGGAACCGGGCGCCGGCACTACTTCAGGAAACCCTCGTAGTTGCGCAGCATGAGCTGGCTGTCGATCTGCTTGATCGTCTCGAGTGCGACTTCGACCAGGATCAACACCGAGATCCCGAAGAACGCCAGCGACTGGCCACCGCCACCGGGCAGGAACTTGGTGAGGAAGTAGGCGGGGATCAGCGCGATGAACACCGTGAAGACGGCGCCGGGGAGCGTGATGCGGTTCAAGACCTTGGTGAGGTACTTCTCGGTCTGGGGGCCGGGTCGGATGCCGGGGATGAACCCGCCCTGCTTCCTGATGTTGTCCGCCTGCATCGGCGCGTTGAACTGGATCGAGTTGTAGAAGTACGAGAACAGCAGGATGAGCAGGCCGTACACGACCAGGTACACCGGGCTCGTCGGCTGGGTCAGGTAGTTCGTGATGAACTGCTGCACGCTGTACGACCAGTTGTGGACCGTCTCCGGCGTGCCGTTGACGGTGGTCGACTTGACCGGGAGCATCCCGGTCACGATCACCGGGAGGTACAGCAGCGCACTGGCGAAGATGATGGCGATCACCCCGGAGGAGTTGACCTTGAGCGGGATGTAGGTGCTCTGGCCGCCGTACATGCGCCGCCCCACCACGCGTTTCGCGAACTGCACGGGGATGCGTCGCTGGCCCTGCTCGAAGTAGACGATCGCCACCATCATCAGGGTGAACACCAGGATGACCAGCGCCATGATCAACCAGCCCTTCTCGGCCTTGACCGTCGCGAACTCGACGGGCACCCGGCTCGCCACCGCCACGAAGATGATCAGCGACATACCGTTGCCGACCCCGCGCTGGGTGATGGCCTCGCCCATCCACATCAGCAACGTGGCGCCGGCAGTGAGCGTCAGCGAGCAGAGCAGGATCCGGCCGAGGTTGAAGTTGCCGGGCCCGAACATGTCGACTCCCCGCACCCCCTGTGCGAAGAACCCGCCGCCACCGCTGTGCAGCATGTAGGTGAGCGAGATGCCCTGCACGGTCGAGATGGCCAACGTGATGTAGCGGGTCCACTGGGTCAGCTTCCGCTGGCCCACCGCGCCCTGGTTCTGCCACTCTTCGAGCTTGGGGACCGCGACGGTCAGCACCTGGATCACGATCGAGGCCGTGATGTAGGGCATGATGCCGAGCGCGAAGATCGAGAACTGCGTGATGGTGCCACCCGAGAAGAGCTGCATGAACTGCAGCACGCCACCCGTGTCCGATTGCTGCTTGAGCTGCTTGAGCGAGTTGATGTCGATGCCCGGCACCGGGATCTGGCTTCCCACCCGATAGATCACCAGCACCATCAAGGTGAACAAGAGCTTGTTCCGCAGGTCGGGCACCTTGAACAAGTTCTTCAGGCTCGAAAACACGAAGGCTCCTGGAGGTTCGCTGCGTGGCGCGGCGAGGTGGGGCTAGCGGTTGGTGAGGGCGTTGCCCTTGGCGGGCGGGCGACCGTTGCCGAAGGGCAGCGGAAGACGGACCACGCTACCCCCTGCCGCGGTGATGGCCGCCTCGGCTGAAGCCGAGAACGCATGCGCGGAGACCTGGATGGCACGGGTCACCTGACCCCGGCCCAGAATCTTGATGAGCGCGCCCTTGTGGGCGATGCCGTTCGCGTGGAGCACCTTGGGGTCGACCTCATCGAGGCCACTGGACTCGAGCACGTCGAGGTTGATGCCCTGGTACTCGACGCGGAACGGGTTCTTGAAGCCGCGCAGCTTGGGCACGCGCATGTGCAGCGGCATCTGCCCGCCCTCGAAGCCCAACGGGACGGTGTTGCGAGCGTGCTGGCCCTTGGTGCCGCGGCCGGCGGTCTTGCCGCCCTTGCCGCCGATGCCGCGGCCGACGCGCTTGCCGGCGCGGTTCGAACCGGGTGCGGGTTGCAGATCGTGAACCTTCATGGGGTGGCCTCTTCAACGGACACGAGGTGGGGCACGCGAGCGATCATGCCACGGATCTCTGGGCGGTCTGGGAGGGTGTTGGACTTGCCGATGCGACCCAAACCCAGGGCGCGGAGCGTGCCGCGCTGCTTCGGCTTGGTCCCGATCGCGGATCGGACCTGGGTGACGACGAGATCAGCCACGTCACTTCACCTCATCCGGCGTGAGCGGACCGCGCTCACTCTCGCGGTAGGCCTCGAGCATGCCCTTGGGGACGAACTCCTCGGGGTCGAGACCACGCAGGCGGGCCACGACGTCCGGACGCTTGAGGCCCTTGAGGCCGGCGATGGTCGCCCGGGCGACGTTGATGTCGTTCGAGGAGCGCAGCGACTTGCAGAGCACGTCCTGGATGCCGGCCTCCTCGAGGATGGCGCGTGCGGCACCACCGGCGATGACCCCGGTACCGGGTGCGGCGGGCTTGAGCATGACGCGACCGGCGCCCTGGTTGCCGACGATCGGGTGGGTGATCGTCGAGCCGGCGAGCGGCACGGAGAACAGGTTCTTCTTGGCTTCCTCGGTGCCCTTCTGGATGGCGAGGGGCACCTCCTTGGCCTTGCCGTAGCCGAGCCCGACGCGACCGGCGCCGTCGCCGATCACGACCAGTGCGGTGAACGAGAAGCGGCGACCGCCCTTGACCACCTTGGCGACTCGATTGATGTTGATGACCCGCGAATCGTGGAGCGGGGCTTCAGGTGCAGTGCTCATCAGAACTCCAAGCCCGCGGCGCGGGCGGCGTCGGCGAGGGCGGCGATGCGCCCGTGGTACTGGAACCCACCGCGGTCGAAGACGACCTTGGTGACCCCGGCGTCCTTGGCACGCTCGGCGAGGAGCGTCCCGACGCGGCCGGCGGCCGACACGGTGCCGGTGCTGCCATCGGAGCGCACGGCGGCTTCGGTCGAGGCGGCGGCGGCGATCGTGCGACCGGAGCGGTCGTCGATCACCTGGGCGACGATGTGACGGTTCGACCGGTACACGGCCAGGCGCGGGCGCTCGGCGGTGCCACGGATCTTCTTGCGGACCCGGCGGTGGCGTCGCCGACGGGCCTCGTGCTGGTTTCGGATTGCGTTGCTCATGGTTCGACGCTCCTCGCTACTTCGCGGCCTTGCCGGCCTTGCGCTGGACGCGCTCGCCCAGGTAGCGCACGCCCTTGCCCTTGTAGGGCTCGGGCTTCCGGATCTTGCGGATGTTGGCGGCGACCTGTCCGACCGCCTCCTTGTCGATGCCCTTGACCGCGATGCGGGTCGGGCTGGGGACCTCGAAGGTGATGCCCTCGGGCGCCAAGACCTTGACCGGGTGGCTGAAGCCGAGGGCCAGGTCGAGGTCGCGGCCCTGCAGCGTGGCGCGGTAGCCGACCCCCTGGATCTCGAGCTCCTTGGTGTAGCCGTCGGTGACCCCGACGACCATGTTGTTCACCAGGGTGCGCACGAGCCCGTGCAGGGAACGGTTCTCACGCTGGTCGTCGGGACGCTCCACCACGAGGGTGTCGCCGTCCTGGCGGATCGTGATGGCGCCGGGCACGTCGCGCTCCAAGGTCCCCTTGGGGCCCTTCACGTGGACGCGCGATCCCGTGATGGTGACGTCGACGCCACTCGGGACGGTGATGGGGCTCTTGCCGATTCGAGACATCAGGTCATCCTCACCAGACGAAGCACAGCACTTCGCCGCCCACGTTGCGCTTGCGCGCCTCGCGGTCGGTCATGAGGCCGTGACTGGTCGAAACGATGGCGACTCCCAGACCGCCCAGCACCCGGGGGATGCGGCCGGCCTTGGAGTAGACGCGCAGACCCGGCTTCGACACCCGGCGCAAACCGGAGATCGTGCGGGCCCGTTCGGGCGAATACTTCATGGAGATGAAGAGGGTGCGGTAGGGCTTGCCGTCCTCCTGGGTCACCGAGAACGCCTCGATGTAGCCCTCGGACTTGAGGATGGTGGCGAGCGCTTCCTTCTGCTTGGACGAAGGCATGCGGACGTCATCGTGCATCGCCGTGTTGGCGTTGCGGATGCGCGTGAGCATGTCGGCGATCGGGTCGGTCATGGTCATGGTCGGCCTCCTCCCCTCACCAGCTGGCCTTGGTCACGCCCGGGAGCTCACCCGCGTGGGCGAGCTCGCGCAGGCAGACGCGGCAGAGGTTGAACTTGCGGTACACCGCCCGTGGGCGACCACATCGACGGCAGCGGGTGTAGCCGCGCACCTTGAACTTGGGCTTGCGCTGCTGCTTCTGGACGAGCGCTTTCTTTGCCATGGCTTACTGCCCCTCGCGCTTGAACGGGAAGCCGAAGGCGGCAAGCAGTGCCTTGCCCTCGGCATCGGTGCGGGCGGTCGTGACGATGGTGATGTCCATGCCCCGCGTGGTGTCGATCTTGTCGTAGTTGATCTCTGGGAAGATGAGCTGTTCGGTCACGCCGAACGTGTAGTTGCCCCGTCCGTCGAAGGACCGGGCGGGCAGGCCGCGGAAGTCGCGGATGCGGGGGATCGCCAGGCTCACGAGGCGGTCGAAGAACTCCCACATGCGATCGCCCCGAAGGGTCACCTTCGCGCCGATGGCGTTGCCCTCACGGAGCTTGAAGGTGGCGATCGACTTCTTGGCCCGGGTCACCATCGGCTTCTGCCCGGTGATCTGGGTCAAGTCGGCGACCGCGCCATCGAGCAGCGAGTGCTGCTGGACGGCGTCACCGACCCCCATGTTCACGACGATCTTCGTGAAGCGGGGGACCTCCATGATGTTGTCCAGCGAGAGCTCCTCTTTGAGCTGCGGGCGGATCGTCTCGCGGTACCTCGCCTTGAGGCGCGGCTTCGTCAACGTGTCGGTCACAGGACACCTCCACACTTCCGGCAGACACGGACCTTGGTGTCGCCTTCGAACGTGTACCCGACACGGGTCGGGCCGCACGAGCCGCAGACGATGCCGACGTTGGCCACCGGCAGCGGCATGTCGACGCTGATGATGCCGCCCGGCTGCTCGGCGCTGCGCGCCTTGGCGTGCTTCTTGGCGATGTTGACGCCGTCGACGATGACCTTGCCCTCCTTGGGCATCACCCGGGAGACCGTGCCCTGCTTGCCACGGTCCTTGCCGGTGAGCACCTGGACGCGGTCACCCTTGCGGATCTTGAGTCCGGCCATCACAGCACCTCCGGTGCGAGTGAGACGATGCGCATGAAACGGCGGTCGCGCAGCTCTCGACCGACCGGGCCGAAGATGCGGGTGCCGCGCGGCTGCTGCTGGTCGTTGATCAGCACCGCGGCGTTCTCGTCGAAGCGGATGTAGGAACCGTCCGGACGGCGCTTCTCCTTCTTGACGCGCACCACCACGCACTTGACCACCTCGCCGCGCTTGACCGCGGCGCCCGGGATCGCGTCCTTGACGGTGGCGACGAAGATGTCGCCGATGGAGGCGTAGCGGCGACGGGAGCCGCCGAGCACCTTGATGCACAGCACCTCCTTGGCGCCGGAGTTGTCGGCGACCCGGAGTCGTGACTCTTGCTGGATCACCGTGCACGCTCCAGGACTTCGAGGAGGCGCCAGCGCTTCAGCTTCGACAGCGGGCGGGTCTCCTGGATGCGCACCCGGTCGCCGACGTGCAGGTCGTTCTCGCCGTCGTGCACGTAGAGCTTCGAGCTGCGCGCCACGGTCTTGCCGTAGCGGGCGTGCGGCTTGCGGTTGGTGACGCTGACGACCGCGGTGCGGTCCATGGCGTCGGACACGACGATCCCCTCACGCACCTTGCGCGGGTTCTCGCGGGTCTCGGTGGCGGCTTCGTCTGCCATCACGCCTGCTCCTTCTGGGCAGCCAGGGCTTCGGCGGCCGCGATCTCGCGGGCCCTCAGCTCAGTGTTGAGCCGGGCGATCTCCCGGCGGGTATGCCCGAGTCGGGCGTTGTTCTCGAGCTGCCCGGTGGCGTGCTGGAAGCGCAGGTTGAACAGCTCCTGCTTCGCCTCGGCGAGCTTGTCGACCAGCTCGACATCGGAGTTGTCGAGGTACGGGTTCTCTTTGGCCATCACACACCCTCCGTGCGGGTCACGAACTTGGCCTTGATCGGGAGCTTCTGGATGGCGCGCTCCATGGCGGCCTTCGCAGTCTCCGGGTCGTGGTAGCTGAGCTCGAACATGATGCGTCCGGGCTTGACCACGGCGACCCAGTGCTCCGGGTTGCCCTTGCCGGAGCCCATGCGGGTCTCGGCGGGCTTCGCGGTGACGGGCTTGTCCGGGAAGATGTTGATCCAGACCTTGCCCCCACGCTTGATGTGGCGGGTCATCGCGATACGGGCCGCCTCGATCTGGCGAGCGGTGATCCACCCGGGCTCCAAGGCCTGGATGCCGTACTCGCCGAAGGACACTTCGGTGCCACCCTTGGCCATTCCGGTGGTGCGGCCACGGTGCTGCTTGCGATGCTTGACCTTCTTGGGCATCAACATGGTCAGTCACCGTCCCCGGGACGGAAGTGCGGGGTCTCGCTGTGGGCCTGCGTGGAACGCTCGATCTCTTCCTCTTCGGCGAGGAGGCGCTCGAACTCGGGGTCGGCCTCCTTGACGAGCGGCGCGGCCTCTTCGACCGGCTCACCCTCGGGAGCCGGGGGGGTGACCTCGGCAGCACGCTTGCGCGCCGCCGAGGAGATCACGCGGCCGCCGGTGTCACGGGCCTGGCCGGACGTCTCGCCGACCGCCATGGCGGCCTCCTGCTGGATGCGCTCTCCGACCTGGGTGCGGTACGGCACGATGTCGCCCTTGTAGAGCCACACCTTGACGCCGATGCGACCGGCGGTCGTGCGGGCCTCGCGGAACCCGTAGTCGATGTCGGCGCGGCAGCGTGTGCAGCGGCACCCGACCCTCGCGGTACCACTCGGTGCGGGACATCTCAGAACCGCCGAGTCGACCCGAGCACTGCACCCGGATGCCGAGCACGCCGGCCTTCTGGGCGTTCTGCACCGCGCGCTTCATGGCCCGGCGGAACGCGATGCGGTTGGCGAGCTGGTCGGCCACGCCCTGTGCGATCAGCGCCGCGTCGAGCTCGGGGTCCTTGATCTCCTGGATGTTGAGCTGGACCCGGTTGTTGCCGGTGATCTTGGCGAGCTCGCCACGGAGGCGGTCGGCCTCGCTGCCACGGCGACCGATGACGATGCCGGGGCGGGCGGTGTGCACGTCGACCCGGACCCGGTCACGGGTGCGCTCGACCTCGATGCGACTGATCGCGGCGTGCGGGAGGTCGCCCATGATGCGATCGCGGATCTTGGAGTCCTCGATCACGTAGTTGGCGTACTCCTCCCGGTCGGCGAACCAGCGCGACTTCCACTCGGTGGTGATCCCGAGCCGGAACCCGTAGGGATTGACCTTCTGACCCATCAGTCGTTCTCCTTTGCGATGCCTTCGGCATCGCCGCCTTCGGCGATCTCGGTGCCATCGTCCGCGCTGCTCCGCCTGGCGGACTCCGCAGCCTCACCGCTGTCGTCGGCTTCGCCTTCGCCGGCGTCGTCGGTCGTGGCGGCGTCGGTCGTGGCGGCGTCGGTCGTGGGCTCGTCGTCGGTCGGCTCGGAGGGGATGCCGACCACCTCGACGTCGGCCTCGCCGGTCGGGCCATCGGCCACCTCGGCGTCGACGATGTCGTCGGCGTCCTCGTCGAGGCCGGCCTTGGCGGCGTCTCTGGCACGGCTCTGGGCGACACGGGCGGCACGGCTCTCCGAGGCCCGCGCGCTCGCCTTGCGACCGCTACCGGCGCTGGCCGAGGTGGCCCGGGCGTTGCGACGCTCCAGGTCTTCGTCGGACATGCGGCTCACGATCACGGTGATGTGGCAGGTGCGCTTGCGGATCTGGGTGGCGCGCCCACGAGCACGAGGGCGCCAGCGCTTCATGGTCGGGCCCTCGTCCGCGTAGCACGCCGACACCTCGAGGCGCTCGGCGTCCTGGTCGTCGTTGGCCACGGCGTTGGCGATCGCCGAAGCGAGCACCTTGGAGATGGCGATCGCGGCGTCACGCTCGACGAACTGGAGGATCTCGTTGGCCTCGACGACGTGCTTGCCGCGGATGAGGTCGAGCACCTCGCGCGCCTTGTATGCCGACATGCGGATGTGACGGGCCGTGGCGCGGGTGCCCGGACGCTCGTTGGTCTTGACTCCGAAGGTCATCAGCGCCGGCCCCTGACCTGCTTCTCCTGGCCCGCGTGGTACCGGAAGGTGCGGGTCGGTGCGAACTCGCCGAGCTTGTGTCCGACCATGGACTCGGTGACGTACACCGGGACGTGCTTGCGACCGTCGTGGACCGCGATGGTGTGGCCCACCATGTCCGGGATGATCGTCGAGCGGCGGGACCAGGTCTTGATGACCTTCTTCTCGCCCTTGGCGTTGAGGGCGTCGACCTTGGCCAGCAGGTGGTCGTCGACGAAGGGGCCCTTCTTGAGTGAACGTGGCATGACACCTACCTCCGTGAACCGCGGGTACGGCGGCGGCGCACGATCAGCTTCTGGGACTCTTTGGTCTTGTCGCGGGTGCGACCTTCCGGCTTGCCCCACGGCGACACCGGGTGTCGACCACCTGAGGTCTTGCCCTCGCCACCACCGTGGGGGTGGTCGACGGGGTTCATGGCCACACCGCGGGTCTGGGGGCGGACACCCTTCCAGCGGTTGCGGCCGGCCTTGCCGATCTTGACGAGCTCGGCCTCCGCGTTGCCGACTTCGCCCACCGTGGCCCGGCAGTCGATCGGCACGCGGCGCATCTCGGTGCTGGGAAGGCGGAGGGTGGCGAAGTCGCCCTCCTTGGCCACGAGCTGCACGCTCGCGCCCGCGCTGCGGGCCATCTTGCCGCCGCCGCCGGCTTTCAGCTCGACGTTGTGCACGACGGTGCCGACCGGGATGTAGCGCATCGGCAGGGCGTTGCCGGGACGGATCTCGGCGCCCTGGCCGCTCTGGAGCCGGTCGCCGACCCGCACGTTGCGGGGGGCGAGGATGTAGCGCTTCTCGCCGTCCACGTAGTGGAGCAGGGCGATCCGACAGTTGCGGTTCGGGTCGTACTCGATCGACGCGACCTTGGCGGGCACGCCGTCCTTGGTGCGTGTGAAGTCGATGACGCGGTACTGCTGCTTGTGGCCGCCGCCGCGGTGGCGAGCGGTCTTGCGGCCGTAGTTGTTGCGGCCGCCGGTGTTGTGCTTGGGCGCCAGCAGCGACTTCTCGGGTCGTTCCTTGGTGATCTCGGAGAAGTCCGAGACCGTCTGGAACCGACGACCGGAGCTGGTGGGCTTGCGCTTGCGAAGGGCCATGTCTCTACTTCTCGAAGATCTCGATGGACTCGCCGAGGGCGAGGGTGACGATGGCGCGCTTGGTGTCGGGCCGCTTGCCGACCTTGCCGGTCCGGCGGTCGCGGCTGGACTTGCCCTTGCGGTTGAGGGTGTTGACCTTGCGCACCTTGACGTTGAAGAGCCGCTCGACCGCATCATGGATCTCGGGCTTGGAGGCATCGGGGTGCACCAGGAAGGTGTACGCGCCGGTCTCCTGAAGGGCATATGACTTCTCCGACACGATCGGCCGGATCAGCACGTTGCGGAAGTCCATCTATCTATGCCTCACCTTCGGTTCGGCCGCCTTCGGCGATCTGGGTGTCATCGTCGGCGCTGCTCTGCCTGGCGGACGCCGCAGCCTGGCCGTCGGCACCTTCGGTTCGGCCGCCTTCGGCGATCTGGGTGTCATCGTCGGCGCTGCTCTGCCTGGCGGACGCCGCAGCCTGGCCGTCGGCACCTTCGGTTCGGCCGCCTTCGGCGCCGGGGAGGGTGTCCTTGGCGAAGACGACGACGTCGGACACGAGCACGTCGTAGGCGTTGAGCTCGCGGGGTGCGCAGATGTGGACGCTGCGCAGGTTGCGGAAGCTCTTCACCGTGTCGGTGTCGGAGGGATCGACGACGACGAGCGTGCGGCCCGTGGCCTCGATCGCCTCGAGGAACGCCACGGCGGCCTTGGTGGAGGGAGCCTCGAAGTCCCAGGCATCGACGACGATGACCTTGCCTTCGGCGGCCCGATCCGACAGGGCGGCGCGCAGCGCGGCGCGGATCATCTTCTTGGGAGTGCGCTGGGCGTAGCTGCGGGGCTTCGGGCCCAGGGCCACCCCACCGCCACGCCAGTGCGGTGCCCGGATCGAACCGGCGCGGGCGCGGCCGGTGCCCTTCTGCTTCCAAGGCTTGGCGCCGCCTCCCGCCACCTCGGCGCGGGTGCGGGTGCTCTGCGTGCCCGAGCGCCGGGCCGCGAGCTGGGCGGTGACGACCTGGTGCATCAGCGGGATGTTCGGCTCGACGCCGAAGACGGCATCGTCGAGCTCGACGTCGCCGGACTTCTTGCCGGCCAACGTGATCACGTTCACGGCAGCCATCAGGCCTCGCCTCCCTTGACCGCGCCTCGGATGAGCACGAGGCCGCCCTTGGGACCGGGCACCGCACCCTTGACGAGGAGCACGTTGCGGTCGGCGTCGGACTTGACGACGGTGAGGTTCAAGGTGGTGGTCGTGGCCCCACCCATGCGCCCCGCCATGCGCTGGCCCTTGAAGACCCGGGCGGGCGTGGCACAGGAACCGACGGCGCCGGGCTTGCGGTGCACGCGGTGGGCACCGTGCGAAGCCTTCTGCCCCGAGAAGTTGTGACGCTTCATGGCGCCGGCGAAGCCCTTGCCCCGACTGACCGCCGTGACGTCGATGAGCTCGCCGTCGGTGAGGAGGTCGACCTTGAGGTGTTGACCGACCTCGTACGCCGACACGTCGTCGAGACGGAGCTCGACGAGCTTGACGCCCGGGTCCACGTCGACCGCCGAGTACTGACCGGCGACCGGCTTGGTGAGCTTGGAGGCCTTCTTCTCGCCGAACGTGACCTGGAGGGCGCTGTAGCCGTCGCGCTCCGGGGTCTTGATCTGCACGATGCGGCAAGGAGGGATCTGCACGACCGTCACGGGCACGACGTGGTTGTCGTCGTCCCAGACCTGGGTCATGCCGACCTTCTCGCCGACGATTGCTTTCGTTGCCATGGTGGCGCTTTCCTTGAACTCGCGGAGGAACGGTTGGCGTTCACGCGAACGCTCCGCTGGGCAGGCCCGGCGGAGCGTCGTCTCGATTGTGCTGCGGGGTACCCAGCCGAGCCGGGCCGTCGCAGACTTCTGTTCGACCTACGTCCGTACCCTTCTGGGCACGGAGGTGCAACTGTAGCGATCGAGGGCGTTCCCGTCCAAGCCGCCGACGGTGCGGGAAGGACGACACCCCACAACCCACCCCGGCCTCTCGCGTTTTGGGTGCGGGTTCTCCACCTGGAGGTGGAGAACCCGCACCCAAAACCGCTGCGCGATGGGCCCGACCGCCCCCTATCGGCGACCGTCGCGGTTTCGAAGGCCCACCGAAACGGCCGCCACGACCTCGCGTGGTCGGTGGAAGACCTGATCGTCGGTGACCCGGATGACCCGAAAGCCGGCCGAGGCGAGCGCGCGCTCCCGGTTCTCGTCGGCGACGACGTCGCTGAGCGCCCGGTGGTAGCGCTCGCTGTCGACCTCGACGACGAGCCCGGACGAGCGGTCGAAGAAGTCGACGCGCCCGCACCACCGATCATCGCCGAGGTCGGCCTGGCGCTCCATCGGAGGCAGGCCGGCGTTGCGCAGGACTTCGACGAAACGGCCTTCCAGCCCGGACGCCGGGGGCACATATCCGGGCCCACGTTCGTCGAGGATGGCGCGCAGCAACGTGACACCGCGCACGCCGGAACCCGCGACCTCGTCGAGCACCCGGCGAGTCGACGGTCCGCTGAGGAGGCGCATCGACCACGCGCGGTCGAGTTGGCGCGCGGCCCGCTGCGGGCCGACGAGCGAGCAGAGCTGCAACATGAGCAGCTCCGGCCTGACCACCGGGACGCCGTCGAGCTCCGTCCGATGCGCGGGATTGAACGCGCGCATCCGATGGACGACGCCGCGGGGGCGGTGCACGTTGTGCGACCGGCGCTCGATCGTCACGTGCGCCGGCGCGAGAGTGAACCCGGGCAGTCCCCAGAGCGCGGCCGCCGACCCATGGGAGAGCGCTGCGCCGGGACCGGCGTCGAGCACCGCCGCCCGAGCCTGGGCAAGATCCGACCGGGGCGCCGAACGACTCCGGAGCAGTCGCGGCCCGTCCCGGTACCACTCACCGCCGGCAACCCGATGGTCGATGGCCTGGTACCTCGCACCGGCGTCTCGGACTTGCGAGATGCTGACAGCGCCGCCTTGGCGGGCAGCGAGGTGACGGATGGTCTGGTCGATGGAACGGTTGCGCGTCGACATCTCGCGAGTACACCCTGCGCCTCTGACACTCCTCGCTCGCCTCCCACGCGTCGCCCGACGAACCTGCGTTTTGGGTGCGGGTTCTCCACCTCCAGGTGGAGAACCCGCACCCAAAACGCGAGAGGTAGGACGCGGCGAGGCCCCGCCGGAGCGGGGCCTCGTCCTGACTTCGACAGCCGGCCGGTCGGGCCGAGTGGGATCAGGCGGTCTGGATCTTGATCTCGATGTCGACGCCTGCCGGCACCTCGAGGCGCTGCAGGGAGTCGACCGTCTTGGGCGACGGCTCGAGGATGTCGAGCAGACGCTTGTGCACGCGCATCTCGAAGTGCTCGCGGCTGTCCTTGTCCTTGTGCGGCGACCGGATCACCGTGTAGCGGTGCTTCTCGGTGGGCAGCGGCACCGGCCCACGGATCGTGGCCTGGGTGCGCAGCACCGTCTCCACGATCTTCTTCGTGGACTGATCGATCACCTCGTGGTCGTAGGCCTTGAGGCGGATGCGGATCTTCTGCTTGGCGGTCGCCATGGGTTTCGTCTTCTCTACTTGAGGATCTTGGTGACGCGGCCGGCGCCCACGGTACGGCCACCCTCACGGATCGCGAACCGCAGACCTTCGTCCATCGCGATCGGGTGGATGAGCTCCACACTCATCTCGGTGTTGTCACCAGGCATGCACATCTCGGTGCCCTCAGGCAACGTGATGCTGCCCGTCACATCCGTGGTCCGGAAATAGAACTGAGGACGGTAGTTCCCGAAGAACGGCTTGTGACGGCCACCCTCCTCCTTGGTCAACACATACACCTGCGCCTCGAAGTTCGTGTGCGGCGTGATGCTGCCAGGCTTCGCGAGCACCTGACCCCGCTCCACATCCTCACGCTTGGTGCCCCGCAACAACACCCCGATGTTGTCCCCCGCCTGACCCTCATCGAGCAACTTGCGGAACATCTCCACACCCGTACACGTCGTCTTGGTCGTGTCCTTGATCCCCACGATCTCGATCTCGTCACCGGTGTGGACCACACCCAACTCGACCTTGCCCGTCACCACCGTGCCCCGACCCGTGATCGAGAACACATCCTCGATCGGCATCAAGAACGGCTTGTCCAACTCACGAACCGGCTCCGGCACGAACGCATCGACCTCTTCCATCAACTTGAGGACCCCAGCCGCCGCCTCAGCATCACCCTCAAGCGCCTTGAGCGCCGAAACCGGCACCACCGGCGTGTCATCACCCGGGAACTCGTACTCGTTCAACAAATCCCGAACCTCGACCTCCACCAACTCCAACAACTCATCATCATCAACCATGTCGACCTTGTTGAGCGCCACCACGATCGAAGGCACCCCAACCTGACGAGCCAACACCACATGCTCACGCGTCTGAGCCATCGGACCATCAGTCGCCGCAACCACCAGAATCGCCCCATCGATCTGCGCCGCACCCGTGATCATGTTCTTGATGTAGTCCGCGTGCCCCGGCATGTCCACATGCGCGTAATGCCGATTCGCGGTCTCATACTCCACATGCGAGATGTTGATCGTGATCCCCCGCTGCCGCTCCTCAGGCGCCTTGTCGATCATGTCAAACGCCGTGAACGCCGAATCCGGATTCGCCTCATGCAAAACCTTGGTGATCGCCGCCGTCAACGTCGTCTTCCCATGATCCACATGCCCCATCGTCCCGATGTTCAAATGCGGCTTCGAACGCTCGAACTTTTCCTTGGCCATGATGGATCCCGGAACCTTTCTGGGGTGTGAAGAAAACGGAGTGTGGAGAACGGATGGAAAGAGCTGAACTACTCGCCGCGCACGCGGGCGACGATCTCTTCCTGGATGGACTGGGGGGCCTGCTGGTACGAATCGAACTGCATCGTGTACATCGCGCGGCCCTGCGTCCGCGAGCGGAGATCGGTAGCGTAACCGAACATCTCGGAAAGGGGCACGTCGGCGCGCACCACCTGGCTGTTGCCGCGCTGCTCCATGCCTCCGACCTTGCCGCGACGTGACGAGAGGTCGCCCATGACGTCGCCCATGTACTCATCGGGCGTGACGACCTCGACGGCCATGATCGGCTCGAGGATGGCCGGCTTCGCCTTGCGGGCGGCCTCCTTGAAGGCCATCGTCCCGGCGATCTTGAACGCCATCTCCGAGGAGTCGACGTCGTGGAACGAACCGTCGGTGAGGGTGGCCCGCACGTCCACGATCGGGTAACCGGCGAGCACACCCGAGGTGAGCGCCGCCTGGATGCCCTGGTCGACCGAGGGGATGTACTCCTTGGGGATGCGGCCACCGGTGATCTTGTCGACGAACTCGTAGCCCCCGCCGGGACCGGTCGGCTCGATGTTGATCACGACGTGGGCGAACTGACCCGAACCACCGGTCTGCTTGACGTGGCGGTAGACGAGCTTCTCCACCGGCTGGGTGATCGTCTCGCGGTAGGCGACCTGCGGCTTGCCGACGGTGGCATCCACGTTGAACTCGCGGAGCATGCGGTCGACGATGACCTCGAGGTGGAGCTCGCCCATGCCCGAGATGACGGTCTGGCCGGTCTCGTCGTCGGAGCGCACCTGGAAGGTCGGGTCCTCCTCGGACAAGGAGTAGAGCGCCTTGGAGAGCTTGTCCTGGTCGTTCTTGGTCTTGGGCTCGACCGCGAGCTGGATCACCGGCTCCGGGAACTCGAGCTCCTCGAGCACCAGGGGGCTGCCCGGCTCGCACAGCGTGTCGCCGGTGCGGGTGTTCTTGAGGCCGATGCCCGCCACGATGTCCCCGGCCTCGACGTAGTCGAGGTCCTCACGGTTGTTGGCGTGCATGAGCAGCAGGCGTCCTACCCGCTCCTTGTTGTCGGTGCGGGTGTTGAGCACCTGAGCGCCCTTGTCGAGCCTGCCCGAGTACACGCGGAAGTACGTGAGCTTTCCGTGCGGGTCGGCGACGATCTTGAAGGCCAACGCGGAGAAAGGCTCAGAGGGGTCGGGCTTGCGCTCGACCGTCTCGTTGCCCCGGGGGTTGATGCCCTCGATGGGGGGCAGGTCGACCGGCGACGGCAGGTAGTCGACGACGGCGTCGAGCAGCGGCTGCACACCTTTGTTCTTGAAGGCCGAGCCGAGCAGCACCGGGACGAGCCCATCGTTGAGCGTGGCGCTGCGGATCGCGCTGCGCAGGTCGTCGACGGTGATCTCCTCGTCGCCGACGAACTTCTCGAGGATGTTCTCGTCGAACTGCGAGAGCACGTCGATGAGCTGCGCGTGGTACTCGTCCGCCTGCTCACGCAGGTCGTCAGGGATGTCGGTGATGTCGAACTTGGCACCGAGCTCCTCGTCGTGCCACACGAGCGCCTTCATCTCGACGAGGTCGATCACGCCGGCGAAGTTGCCCTCCGAGCCGATCGGGAGCTGCAGCACCGCGGTGGTCGCGCCGAGCCGATCGATGATCGAGTCGTGCGCCTTGAAGAAGTCGGCGCCGAGGCGGTCCATCTTGTTGACGAAGCACATGCGCGGCACGCCGTACTTGTTGGCCTGGCGCCAGACCGTCTCGGTCTGGGGCTCGACGCCGGCGACGCCGTCGAAGACCGCGACGGCGCCGTCGAGGACGCGCAGCGAGCGCTCCACCTCCACGGTGAAGTCGACGTGCCCCGGGGTGTCGATGATGTTGATCCGGTGGTCGCGCCAGAACGTCGTCGTGGCCGCGGACGTGATCGTGATGCCCCGCTCCTGCTCCTGGACCATGTGGTCCATGACCGCACCACCCTCGTGGACCTCACCGATCTTGTAGGTCTTGCCGGTGTAGTAGAGGATCCGCTCGGTCGTCGTGGTCTTGCCCGCGTCGATGTGGGCCATGATCCCGATGTTGCGGTACTTGTCGAGGGGAACGTACTGGGGCATCTTGGATCTTCTCGGGAGTGCGGGGCGGGTGACGGCGGGACGTCAGGACGACGCCGACGAGGCCAGCGACGGCTGGCAACGGGGCGATGGTGGCGACGGGATGGGGCGACTACCAGCGGTAGTGCGCGAAGGCCTTGTTGGACTCGGCCATCTTGTGCATGTCTTCGCGGCGCTTCACCGAAGCGCCGACACCGTTGGCCGCATCGAGCACCTCGTTGGCGAGTCGCTCGGCCATGGTCTTCTCACGACGCTGGCGCGAGTAGCCCACGAGCCAGCGGATGGCCAGCGTGTTGGCACGCGGCGGCCGCACGTCGACCGGGACCTGGTAGGTGGCGCCACCGACCCGGCGGCTCTTCACCTCGAGGCTCGGGCGCACGTTGTCGATCGCCTTCTTGAGCACGGTGATCGGGTCGCCCTCGGACTTCTCGTCGACCGTGCGCAGCGCCTCGTAGACGATCCGCTCGGCCGTCGAGCGCTTGCCCTTGAGGAGCACCTTGTTGACGATCTGGGTCACCAGGAGCGACTGGTAGATCGGGTCGGGCATGAGCTGGCGCCGTGGAGCGGGTCCCTTGCGAGGCACGTCAGTTCTCCTTCTTCGCGCCGTAACGGCTGCGGGCCTGCTTGCGGTCCTTGACCCCGGAGGTGTCGAGGGTGCCGCGGATGACCTTGTAGCGGACACCCGGCAGGTCACGGACACGACCGCCGCGCACCAGCACGATCGAGTGCTCCTGCAGGTTGTGGCCTTCACCGGGGATGTAGGCGGTGACCTCGACCCCGGTCGAGAGGCGGACACGTGCCACCTTGCGCAGTGCCGAGTTCGGCTTCTTGGGGGTGTGGGTGTACACGCGGGTGCACACTCCTCGACGCTGCGGCGCGCCCTTGAGCGCGGGCGTCTTGCCCTTCCGCGTCTTCTGGGCTCGGCCCTTGCGGACCAACTGCTGGATGGTGGGCACTCCGGGCCTTTCGGGGGTGTCGTTTCACTGCTCGGACCGCGACATCCACGCGGGCCGAAGAGTCATCTTAGGAAGGGGTCGCCGCGTCGGGCAACCTGGATGTGCTAGTGGGCGGTCGGGCGGGGTCAGTCGGGCTTCACCGGCGAGAGCTTCGCGAGCCACTCGGCCGGGTCGATGTCGGCGCTGGCCGCGCCCTCGAAGACGGCAGCGTCACCATCGGCATCCGAGGAGTAGAACGCCATCGGCTCGTACCCCGGTGCTCGGGTGCCGATCTGGCGGTAGGCCAGCATGCCCGTCCCTGCCGGGATCAGCTTGCCGATGATGATGTTCTCCTTGAGACCGAGCAGCGAGTCGTGCTTGGACTCGATGGCGGCCTCGGTGAGCACCCGGGTCGTCTCCTGGAACGAAGCCGCGGAGAGCCACGACTCGGTGGCCAGCGACGCCTTGGTGATGCCCATCAGCTCGGGCCGACCCTCGGCGGACGCGCCGCCCTCGGCCACCACCGCGCGGTTCGTGTCGGTGAAGACCTTCTGGTCGACTCGCTGACCGGGGAGGAACTCCGAGTCACCGGGCTCGGACACCGCGACCCTGCGGGTCATCTGCCGGACGATGAGCTCGATGTGCTTGTCGTGGATCGACACGCCCTGGTCGCGGTACACGTTCTGGACCTCGTCGACCAGGTACGACTGCGTCTCGCGGACGCCCTTGATCTCGAGGAGCTCCTTGGGGTCGCGGGGACCGTCCACGATCGGGTCGCCGGCGGCGATCTCGTCACCTTCGGCCACCTCGAGGCGCGCCTGCAGCGGCACGAGGTAGGCCTCCTCGGAGCCGTCGTCGCCGACGACCTCGATGGTGCGGCCCTTGCCCTCGTCCTCGGAGATGCGGACCACGCCTGACGTGCGCGACAGCGTCGCCTTCCCCTTCGGGCTCCGGGCCTCGAACAGCTCGACGACGCGGGGCAGACCACCGGCGATGTCCGAACCGGCCACACCACCGGTGTGGAAGGTCCGCATCGTGAGCTGCGTGCCGGGCTCACCGATCGACTGGGCGGCGATGACACCGACCGCCTCGCCGAGCTCGATCTCCTTGCCCGTGGCGAGCGACCGGCCGTAGCAGGCGGCGCAGACCCCGAACTCGGCCTGACAGGTGAGCGGCGCACGCACGCGGAGGCGGGTGACCGTCTCGTCGTCTCGAACCACGACCAGCAGCTTGTCGTCGATCACGGTGTCGGCTTCGAGCGTCGTGCCGTCCCCGAGGGTGACGTCTTCCGCCAGGAGGCGACCGAACAGGCGCGTCTCGAGGTAGGTGCGGCGACCCGGCTGGTCGGGACCGATGTCCTCGAGCCAGATCCCTGCCACCCGTCCTCCGTCACGACGACAGTCGAGCTCGCGGACGATGAGCTCCTGGGCGACGTCGACGAGCCGGCGGGTCAGGTACCCGGAGTCGGCGGTGCGCAGCGCGGTGTCCACGAGTCCCTTGCGGGCACCCGGGGTCGAGATGAAGTACTCGAGCATCTCGAGGCCTTCGCGGTAGTTCGACTTGATCGGGTGCGGGATCATGTCACCACGGGGGTTGGCCACGAGGCCACGCATGCCCGCGATCTGGCGGACCTGCATCATGTTCCCTCGGGCACCGGAACCGACCATCATGTCGATCGGGTTGAACTTCGCCTCGGAGAACTGCTCCTCCATCCGGGAGCGGATCTCTTCGGTGGCTTCCGTCCAGATCTCGACCTCCTTCTGGCGACGCTCCCCGTCGGTGATGATGCCGCGACGGAACTGGTTGTTGACCTTGTTGGCCTCTTCGCCACGGGCCGCCAGGATGGCCGCCTTGGACTCCGGGGTCTTGACGTCGTCGATCGACACGGTCAACCCGGACTTGGCCGCGTAGTGGAAGCACAGGTTCTTGATGGCATCGAGGCTGTCGGCGACCACGATCTTCGGGTAGCCGTTCGCGAGGACGTCGACGATCTCGCCCATCTTGCGCTTGTCGACGCGCACGTTGACGTACTCGATGCGCTTGTCGCCACGGGGCTCCACCGTCCAGGCCGCCGAAAGCGCCTGGTTGAACAGCATCCGACCGAGCGTGGTCGGATGGTAGGTGGCGGCCTGGCCGTTGGCCGGGGTGTCGACGAGCATCGGGTGGCGGTACTCGATGAGCGCGTGCAGGTCGAGCTGGCCTTCCTCGTACGCGCGCTCGGCCTCGTCCACGTGGCGGAAGACCCGGCCCTCGCCGAGCGCGCCCTCGAGCTGCTCGGTGAGGTAGAAGGCGCCGATGATCATGTCCTGGGTCGGCGTGACCAGCGGTCGACCGTGCGCCGGTGAGAGCACGTTGTTGGCCGACAGCATGAGGACCCGGCTCTCGGCCTGGGCCTCGGCGGACAGCGGCAGGTGGACCGCCATCTGGTCGCCGTCGAAGTCGGCGTTGAACGCGGTGCACACCAGCGGGTGGATCTGGATCGCCTTGCCTTCGACCAGCACCGGCTCGAAGGCCTGGATGCCGAGACGGTGCAACGTGGGCGCACGGTTCAAGAGCACCGGGTGCTCCTTGATGACCTCTTCGAGGACATCCCACACCTGGGGCCGGCGCCGCTCCACCATCCGCTTCGCGGACTTGATGTTGGGCGCGATCTCGTCGGCCTGGAGCTTCTTCATGACGAAGGGCTTGAACAGCTCCAGCGCCATCAGCTTGGGCAGGCCGCACTGGTGGAGCTTGAGGGTCGGACCGCAGACGATGACCGAACGGCCCGAGTAGTCGACGCGCTTGCCGAGCAGGTTCTGACGGAACCGGCCCTGCTTGCCCTTGAGCATGTCCGAAAGGGACTTGAGCGGTCGGTTGCCGGGTCCCGTCACCGGGCGGCCGCGGCGGCCGTTGTCGAACAGCGCGTCGACGGCCTCCTGCAGCATCCGCTTCTCGTTGTTGACGATGATCTCGGGTGCACCGAGGTCGAGAAGGCGCTTCAGTCGGTTGTTGCGGTTGATGACCCGGCGGTAGAGGTCGTTCAGGTCGGAGGTCGCGAAGCGGCCACCGTCGAGCTGCACCATCGGGCGCAGGTCGGGCGGGATGACCGGCACGACGTCGAGGATCATGGCGCGCGGGTCGTTGGTGCGCTTGCCGTTGTCGTCACGGAGGTTGAACGACGTCACGATCTTGAGGCGCTTGATGGCCTTCTGCTTGCGCTGCGCGGAGAGCGGACGACGGCCGTCCTTCGCTTCGATGGCCTCGCGGAGCTTGACCTCTTCCTCGTCGAAGTCGAGGCGGCTGATCAGGTCCTTGATGGCCGCGGCGCCCATGCCGCCGGCGAAGTACTCGCTGTAGCGGTCGGTCAGCTCGTGCCAGAGCGGCTCGTCCTCGAGGATCTTGCGGGCGAAGAGGTTCTTGAACTCGTCGAAGGCGCGCTGGACGGTCTCGATCTCTTCTTCGTACCGTTCACGCGATGCGGCGATGTCCTTCTCGCCCTGCTTCTGTCGGGCCTTGATGTCGGCTTCCTTGGCCCCGTCCGCCTCCATGGCGGCGATCTCGGCCTCGAGCGCCTTGAACTGGTCGTCGAGCGCCTGGTCGCGCTCCTTCTCGATGGACTCCTTCTCCTCGCGAGCCTCCACCTCGAGGTTCGGAAGGTCCTCGTGGCGCTTCTCCTCGTCGACCCAGGTGACCAGGTTCGCGGCGAAGTAGATGACCTTCTCGAGCTGCTTGGCCTTGAGCTCCTCGCGTGGCTCGGTGCCCATCAGCAGGTAGGCCAACCAGCTGCGCGTGCCCGTGGAGGTACCAGATGTGCACGGCGGGCGCCGCCAACTCGATGTGGCCCATGCGGTCGCGGCGGACCTTGGAGCGGGTGACCTCGACGCCGCAGCGCTCGCAGATGATGCCCTTGAAGCGCACCCGCTTGTACTTGCCGCAGTAGCACTCCCAGTCCTTGGTCGGCCCGAAGATCTTCTCGCAGAACAGGCCGTCCTTCTCGGGGCGCAGCGTGCGGTAGTTGATCGTCTCGGGCTTCTTGACCTCACCGTTGGACCAGGTGCGGATCGAGTCGGCCGTGGCGAGGCCGATCTTCAGCTTGTCGAAGTTGTTGACGTCGAGCATTCGGAGGCTTCCCTTCAGGCGCCCACCCGGTGCCGCAGGAGCGGAGCCGGGTGAGACGGGGTCACAGCAACAGGTCGGTGGGGGTTCTCAGGCACGCAGGTCAGACGGGGATGCCCTGGCGGCGGCGCTCGTCGTCTTCGTCGGTGCCGCGCTCTGGGCGGGAGATGTCGATCCCGAGCTCCTCGGCGGCGCGGTAGACGTCGTCGTCGAGCTCACGCATCTCGATCTCCTCGCCGGACTTGGCGAGCACCTCGACGTTGAGGCAGAGCGCCTGCATCTCCTTGATGAGCACCTTGAAGCTCTCGGGGATGCCCGGCTCGGGGATGTTCTCGCCCTTGACGATGGCCTCGTAGACCTTCACGCGGCCCAGCACGTCGTCGGACTTGATGGTGAGCAGCTCCTGCAGGCAGTAGGCGGCGCCGTACGCCTCGAGGGCCCACACCTCCATCTCACCGAAGCGCTGGCCACCGAACTGGGCCTTGCCGCCCAGTGGCTGCTGCGTGATCATCGAGTACGGGCCGGTGGAGCGGGCGTGGATCTTGTCGTCCACCAGGTGGTGGAGCTTCAGGATGTACATGTACCCGACCATGATCGGGTTGTCGTACGTCTCGCCGGTGCGCCCGTTGAACAGGGTGGTCTTGCCGTCGGGCTGGATCATCCGACCGCCGTCGCCGTACTCGGGGTACGGCGACTCCGGGTGAAGGTTCTCGAGGATCTTCTGGATCGTGGCGTGCTTGCCGGCCTTGGCCTCCTCGTCCCAGTGGGCGCCGTCGAACACCGGGGTGGCGATCAACGTCGAGGGCGAGGTGTTGGTCCGGGTCTTGGACTCGGTCCCCCGCAGCGGCGACTCGCCGACCTCGGGGTGCTTGGCGTCGATCTCGTTCCAACCCCACCGGGCCGCGTAGCCCAGGTGGGCCTCGAGGACCTGGCCGACGTTCATGCGCGAGGGCACGCCGAGCGGGTTGAGGATGATGTCGACGGGCGTGCCGTCGGCCATGAAGGGCATGTCCTCGATCGGGAGGATCTTGGAGATGACGCCCTTGTTGCCGTGGCGGCCGGCGAGCTTGTCACCGACGCTGATCTTGCGCTTCTGGGCGACGTACACCCGCACGAGCTGGTTCACGCCGGGCGGCAGCTCGTGGGCGTCGTCGCGGGTGAAGACCTTGACGTCGATGACCTTGCCGGACTCGCCGTGCGGGACCTTCAACGAGGTGTCGCGCACCTCTCGGGCCTTCTCACCGAAGATCGCGCGCAGGAGGCGCTCCTCGGGGGTGAGCTCGGTCTCGCCCTTCGGGGTGACCTTGCCCACCAGCACGTCGCCGGTGTCGATCTCGGCGCCGACGCGGATGATGCCGCGTTCGTCGAGGTCGGCGAGGATCTCCTCGGACAGGTTCGGGATGTCCCGGGTGATCTCCTCGGGGCCGAGCTTGGTGTCGCGGGCGTCGATCTCGTGCTCGTGGATGTGGATCGAGCTGAGCACGTCGTCCTTGACGAGGCGCTCCGAGAGGATGATCGCGTCCTCGAAGTTGTAGCCCTCCCACGGCATGAAGGCCACGAGCAGGTTCTTGCCGAGGGCGAGCTCGCCGTTGTCGGTGGAGGGTCCGTTGGCGAGGATGTCGCCGTTGCGGATCTTGTCGCCTTCGCGGACCACCGGGCGCTGGGTCACGCAGGTGTCCTGGTTGGAGCGCTCGAAGCGCTGCAACGGGTAGACGACGCGGCCGAGCTTCTTGTACTCGACGGTCAACGTGTCGCCCGAGAGGCCGGTGACGACGCCGTCGTCGTCCGCGATGATCATCGCGGAGGCATCACGTGCCGCGCGGGACTCGATGCCGGTACCGATGTAGGGAGCTTCGGCGTACACCAACGGCACGGCCTGCTTCTGCATGTTGGCGCCCATCAGGGCGCGGTTGGCGTCGTCGTGCTCGAGGAACGGGATGAGCGCCGTACCCACCGAGATGATCTGCTTGGGCGAGACGTCCATGAGCTGGACCTCGTTGGGCGGCACCTCGGAGACGTCGGTGGTCGCACCGAAGAACGACTCGCGCTCGAGCTGCAGCTTCAGGTCGCCCAGCGTCGCGGCCTGCGGGGAGCGGCGCACCAGCACCGCGTCGGAGGTGAAGTTGCCCTTGTCGTCCACCGAGGCGTTGGCCTGGGCGACGACGTAGTTCTCCTCCTCGTCCGCGGCGAAGTAGTCGATCTTGTCGGTGACCCGACCGTTCTCGACCCGTCGGTACGGCGACTCGATGAAGCCGAACTCGTTCACCCGGGCATACGTGGCAAGTCCGCCGATCAACCCGATGTTCGGGCCTTCCGGCGTCTCGATCGGGCACATCCGGCCGTAGTGGCTGAAGTGCACGTCGCGGACCTCGAAGCCGGCGCGCTCACGCGACAGGCCGCCCGGGCCGAGCGCCGAGAGGCGCCGGCGGTGCGTCAACCCCGACAGCGGGTTGACCTGGTCCATGAACTGCGAGAGCTGGCTGGTGCCGAAGAACTCCTTGATGGCCGCGACCACCGGGCGGATGTTGATCAGCGTCTGGGGCGTGATGGCCTCGACGTCCTGGGTCGTCATGCGCTCTCGCACGACGCGCTCCATGCGGCTCAGCCCGATGCGGACCTGGTTCTGGATCAGCTCACCCACCGAACGGATGCGGCGGTTCGCGAAGTGGTCCTGGTCGTCCAGGCGGTAGCCCTGCTCGGCGTTCACCAGGTGCAACAGGTACGTGCACGCCGCCAGCACCTCGCAACGCGACAGCACCGACTGATCCGGCTCGGGACGGTCCATCTCGACCATCGGGAAGAGCTGCTCGACACGGTCGAGCTCGGGACCGAGCTTGCGGTTCAGCTTGTAGCGACCGACCCGGGACAGGTCGTAGCGGCGCGGCTCGAAGAACGCGTTCTTGAAGTACGAGCGGGCCGACTCCAACGACGGCGGCTCACCGGGGCGGGCACGCTTGTAGATCTCGATCAGCGCCTCCTCCTGGGTCGGCGCGATGTCCTTGTCCTTCTCCCACTGGCCTTCGAGGAAATCGAAGTGGCGCACGAAGGCCTCGAGGAACCCGGGGCTGTTCGCCTCGTCGTAGCCCAACGCCCGCAGCAGCATGAACAGGCTCAGTCGACGCTTGCGCGCCACCCGGGTGCCCGCGGTGATGTCCTTGCCGGGCTTGTGCTCGACGTCGAACTCGATCCACTCACCCCGGTAGGGGTGCACCGTGCCGGTCACCAACTGGTGCTTGGCCAGGTTCCGCAGGCGGTACCGCTCACCCGGCTGGAAGATCACGCCCGGGGAACGCACCAGCTGGGACACCACGACCCGCTCGGTGCCGTTGATCACGAACGTGCCCCGATCCGTCATCATCGGGAAGTCGCCCATGAACACCGTCTGCGACTTGATCTCGCCGGTGGTCTTGTTCTGGAACTCGGCGCGCACGAAGATCGGCGCCGCATACGTCATGTCCTTCTCTTTGCACTCCTCCACCGAGAACTTCGGCGGCGGACGCAGGTCCTCGTCATCGGGGTCGAACTCGAGGTGCAACTCGAGCGTCTCGGTGAAGTCCCGGATCGGGGAGATGTCGCGGAACGTGTCCGCCAACCCCTGGTGCAGGAACCACTCGAACGACTTGCGCTGGATCGCGATCAGGTCCGGGATGGCAAGAACCTCGGGGAGGTTGCCGAACGAGTAGCGGTCCCGAATCGGGGAACGAGACGACAAAGTGAGCTCCTCAGCTTCAGATCACGCGTGGCCGGGCGTGGTGGCGCGCGTCAATCCGCCTGAGTGAGACAAGAGGGGACAGCGCGACCACGGCAACAGGCGATCTTAGAGCGCGCGCACCCACAGGGCAACTCGACGACGCAAGTGCCCCTGAGACGAGGGATCAACCACTTCTGCCCCGTTCAGTTGGCCGCGAGGGTAAGCCCGATCGGCTCGTGCGTCAAGCATCCGCGCCACCCGCTGCGGCCAGTCGTGATGGATGAGGACGGTCAGGCCGGATTGGCGACTTGGTAGCTGTCGGGAGCGACCTGCTGACCCGCCCCGTCCACGATCTCGAAGGCGCTCCCCTTGATCGAGCCCAGGGTGGCCAACGCATCGTTGTTCCAGCGATCATCGGGCTCACCGCTGATGTACCACGCCGAACCGTTGTCGGCGACGACGCCACCGTACGTCTGGAGGGCCTTTGCGATCGGCAGCACCGACGGGTCCACGTGGCTGAGGTCTGCGTCCGCCTTCAGGCGGATGCGCGTGCCCATCGGCGGCGCGCTCGTGCCATGCCCCGCCTGGTGACTCGCCGGCCACACGTACGACGCTGCCGTGGCGGGCACCGTCATGCGGATCACGTGGTCGACCGCACCGGACGCCACCTCGTCGTAGCGGACGAGCCCGGGCAGGATCGGGAGGCCTGCGGCGTCGGCCGACGTCCAGCCGTCGGGTCGCATCGCGTTGGACCGCAGGTCGAAGGTCGCGCCCGAGTAGGCGTGCCAGGTGCCGTCGCCGTTCGGGTGCGCGTCGTACAGCTCGTAGAGGACGCAGGCGTCCTTGTCGACCACCAGCACATGGCGGTCGCCGGTGGACGAAGGTCCGCCCTCGATCCGCGGGTCCGCCGGGATCGGGTACGGGCCCGGGTCGCTCTCGCCGGGCTGGTCGAACGTGACCCCCACCTTCGGCTGGGTGCCGGGCACCACGTTGTACGGGATCCCGATCGGCCCGCCGTCCCAGTTGCCCGCGCCGAAGTCGGCGTGCAGCGACTTCGTCGAGCCGATGGTCGACACCGTCGCGGCGGATCCGCTCAGGACGGGGAGGGCGGCGGCCTTGCCTCGCCAGAAGGAGTCGGCGGTCGTGACGTTGCAGTCGGTGACGCCGCGCAACGGGACGAACGGCCGGCATGCCGTACCCGCGACGGCCAGCGCCAGCGCACCGACTGCGAGCACGACCCACGACGGTCGTCGGGTGCGTCGAACGGGCATGGGATGCTCATCGGCTCGCCGCCGGGCCCGCTTGACCGGCGGTCACGCCCGAGCGTGGCCGAGCCGACCCCTGCCCCCCGCGGTCGGTTCACGAGTCGCAGCTGCACGACTCGAGCGACGGGCACCGACACCGCAGGCCACGCTCGATCAACGCCCGCGCCGAACCCAGCGCGGCGAGGCGTTCGTCGATCTCGACGAGCTTCCGGGCGGCGAGGGCGCGGCTGGTCGCGCGTTCGGGCGAGGTGTCGGCGAGCAAAGCTTCGCTTCGTCGAGGCTGAAGCCGGCCGCGGTGCACAGCTGCACCGCTCCGAGCCGACGAACCGCCGCCTCGTCGAAGCGGCGCTTGCCGCCGACGCGGTCGGGCACCTCGAGGAGCCCGATGCGGTCGTAGTAGCGGATCGTCGACTCGGCCACGCCGGTCCGGGCCGCGAGCTCCCCGATCCCGAAGGTGACGGCTGTCTCGGATTGCGCGCTTGACCTGGAGTCAACTTCAGGTTGCATGCTCGCCAGCATGACCACACCGGCCCACTCCACGCCAATCGCCTCAGCCCACGCCCTCACCCTGTTGGCGAGGTCTCGGTACGCAAGCCTGCGCACCTTCCGTCGTTCCGGGACCCCCGTCGACACGGCCGTCTGGTTCGTGCTCGAAGGCGACCGCCTCTGGTTCCGCACCCCGACCGACGCGGCGAAGGCGCGGCGCATCGCGCACGACCCCAGGGTCGAGATCCGACCCTGCACGTGGAAGGGACTGCCCATGGGCCAGCCCGTCACCGGCTCGGGACGGATCCTCGACCGCGAGGCGGCCGCCGCTCCCGAACGACGGCTCGCCGAGCGCTACGGCTGGCAATGGAACACCGTCCCCCTGCTACGGGTCCCGGGCACGGGGACCGTCCGACACGACAGCGGCCTGCGCGCCAAGATCCGACTCGCACGGGCCCGAACGCTCTGGGCCGACTCGTGCATCGTGGAGGTGCGCCTGCACCCGACCTGAAGCCGGGGTCCGCCGGAGCACGCGAACGGGATGGGTCCCGATCGCCTCGGACAAGCTGAGCAAGTCGCCTCCGCGACGAGGGGAGCGTCAGCCTGCGCTCGCGATGGACGTCGGCGACGGCACCAACGAGGTCGTGGGGGGCGGGGAGGGTGCGACCGCCGTAGCCGGGTGGTCGAGGCGGTACACGACGTGGCCTGAGGAGACCAGGAGACCGTTGTTGCCGGTCGCCGCGAGACCCATCGGCGTCGAGCGCGAGGTCGAGCGCAGCCCCGGTTTGCGCAGCGCCACCGGGATCGGTCGAGCCGTCGCCCGCGATCGTCGTCACCGCGCCGTCGGGATCAACCCGGACGACGTGGTTGCCGAGCGTCACGTACACATTGCCGATCGCATCGACCGATAGGGCCGGTTGCGTCGATGAGCCTGGGAGCGACGCGATCGGGGTCGGCGTGGAGGATCCCTCATCCACGTGGACGAGGCCGACCGCGTCGGCCGCGCAGATGCCGGTGCAGGCGCTGAACAGACCGCCGTCTGGATCGGCCGCAATCGCCTCGCTGGAGGAGGAGATCAGCTGGGTCTGCGTGCCATCCGCGGCCACGCGCACCACGCCCGCGCCGCGGGCGCTCGCATAGAGGGTTCCTGTCGTCGACACCGCCAGCTGCGTCACCGTGTGGCCGGGGTCCCCGAACCCGGATGCCAGCGTCGTGATCATGCCGTCCGGAGTGATCTTGCGTATGACACCGTTGCCCGAATCAGCGAGGTACAGGTCGCCGTGCGCATCTTCGGCCAGTCCGCCCCCGAGTCCACCGTCCGACGGATCGATCTCCGCTTGTGTTGCCGGGCCGTCATCGCCCGAGTAACCGCAGGCGCCATCGCCCGCGACCGTTGCGATCGTGCCGCTCGACTCGACCTTGCGGATCACACATGCCAGGTCGTCCACCACGAAGTACGCGCCGGTCGAATGCTCGTACACGATGCTGCCCGGCTGCCGCAGGGTCGCGTCCACGGCCGCGCCTCCGTCACCGGACGAACCCGACGTGCCCGATCCTGCCACCGGGTTGACCCATCCCGGTTCACATGCCGTCAGGACCAGGGCAACCAGTGCGACGAGTCCGCTCATCAGGTGACGCCGACCCCTCGATGCCGTGCGCACGTTCATCCGCTTCTCCATCCCCCGCCGCCGAGCGACCAAACAGCCGCCCCAGTGGTCGCAGGCTACTACGAGGCCGCTCTTCTGGGCCGCGTGCACCGAAGCAGACCACACCTCCTCCGCGCGCGCAACGGGCGGGTGCCCGAAGGCACCCGCCCGCAAGCGTCGGACTTCGAGGCCCAGGGCTACTTGAGCTCGACGGAACCGCCGGCGGCCTCGATGGCGGCCTTGGCCTTCTCGGCGTCTTCCTTGGACACCTTCTCGAGGATCGGCTTGGGGGCGTTGTCCACCAGCTCCTTGGCCTCCTTGAGACCGAGGCTGGTGAGCGAGCGCACCTCCTTGATGACGCCGATCTTCTTGTCGCCGGCTGCGGTCAGGACGACGTCGAACTCGTCCTGCTCCTCGGCGGCGGCCTCACCGCCACCAGCGGCGGGGGCGGCCGCGACTGCGGCGACGGGCGCCGCAGCGGTCACGCCGAAGCGCTCCTCGAACGAGCTGAGCAGTTCGCTCAGCTCGAGGACCGTGAGGCCCGCGATGTCGTCGATGATCTGTTCGGTGGTTGCCATGTGTCAGCTCTCCTGCTCGGAACCGGCCTCAGCCGGGGTGTCGTCGGTGGCCTCGGCGGCCGGGGAATCCTGCGTGGCCTCTGCGGCCGGGGTGTCCTGCTGGTCGTGCGATTCGTCGGTTGCTTCGGGCGCTGCCGGCGCCTCGGGTGCTGCTGCCGCTTCGGCCGGAGCCGGCTCGGCGGGCGCTGCCGGCGCCTGGTCGATCAGTGCCTGCAGGCCGTATGCCAGGTTGCGCGGCATGGCCTGGAGCAGGCCGGCGAACTGCTGGAGCGGAGCGGCGATGCCTCCGGCCAGTCGAGCCAGCAGCACCTCACGGGACGGCAGGTCGGCCAGCGCCTTGATCTGCGCCTCGTCGAGGACGTTCCCGCTGAGCAGGCCGCCCTTGACCACCAGCGCGTCGTTCTTCTTCGAGAAGTCGCGCAGGGCCTTGGCCGCAGCCGCGGCATCGCCCGGCGAGCCATCGGCCTTCTCGCCGATGAACGCGATGGCGGTCGGCCCGCTGAGCAACTGCTCGATGTCCAGACCGGCTTCACGCGCCGCGAACCGGGCGAGCGAGTTCTTGTAGATCTTGTACTCGCCACCGGCTGCGCGCAGCTCTCGGCGCAACTCGGCGAGCGCCGGAACGTCGAGACCCCGGTAGTCGGTGAGCAGCACCGTGTCGGCCTGCTCGAACTTCGCCCTGACCTCGGCGACCACGGCGACCTTCTCGGGTCGTGGGTTCTCCATCAGCACCTCCTCTTCACACGTTGAAACGGACAGGATCTCCAACCAGCACGAGGTGCCCGCGTCGGACGCGAACACCTCGGGGTTGTCGAAGCGTCCGCCTCGTCAGGGAGGTCCCGAGGAACCCATTACGCCCGAAGGCACCGGAGGTCTGTGGCGAGCAGGTACAGGTTGTAGAGCGGCAGAGCCTACCGGGATCGAACCCGTCGACCCAATCGGCTGCTCAACCCGCGAGCTGGTCGTCGACCCGCACGTGGGCGCCGTCGACCTTGACGCCGGGTCCCATGGTGGAGCTCAGGGTCAGGCGGCGCAGGTACCGGCCCTTGGACGATGCCGGCTTGACCCGGTTGAGCTCATCGACGACCGCGAGCAGGTTCGCGAGCAGCGCCGACTCTTCGAAGCTCACCTTGCCGATCGGGACGTGGACGTTGCCGTAGCGGTCGGTCCGGTACTCGACTCGACCGCCCTTGAACTCACCGACGGCCTTGCCGGGATCGGGCGTGACCGTGCCCGTCTTGGGGTTCGGCATGAGACCGCGAGGGCCCAGCACCCGACCGAGCTTGCCCACCTGCGGCATCAGGTCGGGCGTGGCGATCACCAGGTCGAAGTCGAGCATGCCGCCCTCGACCTGGGCGACGAGGTCTTCGCCACCGACGAGATCCGCACCTGCTGCCCGCGCGGCCTCAGCGGCTTCACCGACGGCGAAGACCGCGATGCGCACGTCCTTGCCGGTACCCGAGGGCAGGGCGACCGTGCCCCGCACCATCTGGTCGGCCTTGCGCGGATCGACACCGAGGCGGACCGCGAGCTCGACCGTCTCGTCGAACTTGGCGGTCGCGAGGCTCTTCGCGAGCGCCACTGCCTCCGGTCCGGTGTGCAGTCGGTCTCGGTCGTACCGCTTCGTCGCGTTGGCGTAGTTCTTGCCTGGTGCCATGTCTGGCTCCCTCGTTTGGTTCGGCCAGCCGGGCGAGGTCGTCCCGGTCAGGCGGTTCGGATGGTCAGCGGACCTTGAGGCCCATCGAGCGCGCGGTACCGCGCACCTGCTGCTTGGCGGCTTCGAGGTCGTTCGCATTCAGGTCGGGCAGCTTCGTCTTGGCGATCTCGGCGACCTGCGCCTCGGTCACCGTGCCGGCTTCCTCACGACCCGGGTTCTGGGAAGCCTTGTCGACGCCGGCCGCCTCGCGGAGCAGCACCGGCGTCGGCGGGGTCTTGAGCACGAAGGTGAACGAGCGATCCTCGAACACCGTGATCTCGACCGGCACGATGGTGCCACGCTGCGACTCGGTGGCGGCGTTGTAGGCCTTGCAGAAGTCCATGATGGCGAGCCCGTGGGGGCCCAGGGCCGTCCCGACAGGCGGTGCCGGGGTGGCTTGACCAGCAGGGATCTGGATCTTCACGATCGCCGCGACCTTCTTCTTGGCCATGGGGTTCCTCACATCGGGCCCAGCGGAACGCGGGGCGGGTACTTTGGCGGACGGGCGAGCCTAGGTGGCCGGGCCCTCTTGGTGCCACCCGAGTGGGCGGCACCGTTTGCTCACAACTTCGCGACCTGCGCGAAGTCGAGCTCGACCGGGGTCTCCCGGCCGAAGATGTTGACGAGCACCTTGACCTTGAGCTGGTCCTCGTTGATCTCGACGATCTCGCCGGAGAACTCGGCGAAGGGGCCTTCCTTGACCCGGACCGTCTCGCCCATCTCGTAGTCGATGCGCGGCTTGCCGAGCTTGGTCGGCTGGTCGTCGCCCTCGACCTTGGTGACGAGGAACGACTCGACGTCGCGACGGGGCAGGGGCGACGGCTTGGAGCCCTGCCCGACGAAGCCGGTCACACCTGGCGTGTTGCGAATCACGTACCAGGCGTCGTCGTCGAGATCGCAGCGCACGAGCAGGTAGCCCGGAAAGACCTTCTTCTGGGAAACCACCTTGCGGCCGCCCTTGAATTCGACGACCTCCTCCATGGGGATGACCACCTCGTGGATGCGGCCCTCCATGTTCATCGACTGGGTGCGAGCCTCGAGGTTCTGCTTGACCTTCTTCTCGTAGCCCGACTGGGTGTGCACGACGAACCAGCGTCCGGGCCGATCGAAGGGGCTGACCGGCTTGGCGGCCGCGGCCTCGGTGAGGAGCTCCTCGGCGTCGACCGCATCCGGCGCGCTTTCGGTCTCCGTGGTCTCGGCGGTGTCCGCGACCGGGGCACCGAGCACCGCGGGAGCCTCGGTGGCGGCCGGGGTTTCGCCGTCGCCGGCGGACGTGAGGTCGGACAGGTCGGAAGTCATCACGAAAACACTTTCAGGACGAGGTGGCTGAGGCCAAAGTCGAGGAGCCCGACAATCGTCGTGACGAACACCAGGAAGATGAAGACGATGATCGAGTAGGAGCGAACTTCATCACGAGTGGGGAAGGTGACCTTGCGCATCTCGGCCATGACCTCGCGCAGGTAGCGGCGCATCCAGGCGATCGGGCCGAGGCGCTGCTGCTTGTCGGCCGGCTTGGGCGCCTGAGGAGTCGCACGCTTCTTGGACCCGGCGACCGGCGCGCCATCGGCGTCGACCGCTCCCTGGCGCTGGAGCATCCGTCTCGTCTCTCGATTCATCGCCACGTGCGAGTCATCCTTTGGGTCACTTCTCTGCTGTCTTTCGGGGGGTGATGGGCACGCGCCGCCGGAGATGGCGAGGCACGTCCACGGACGCAGGGCAGGAGGGACTTGAACCCCCAACCGCCGGTTTTGGAGACCGGTGCTCTACCAGTTGAGCTACTGCCCTCGGGGGGTTGGCCCGATTGCACGTTAGCACCGGTCCTTCCGCTGTCCTCAGTCGGATCGGTGGTGCGCGGAGCCTTCGGCGGCCACCAACCGTCGGCGTGGCGCGCTCAACCGGCGAGGCGCCGGCTCCGCGCGGGCTGGCGATGACGATCGCGCCGGCGGCGCCGGCTGCGGTCGCCGCAGCGATCCCGCTCAGGTAGGCGGCGCGCCGGCCCAGGCGAGAGCTGCTGCGGAGGAGCTCGGGGTCGTCGAGCACCGCGATGATGTCGTCGAACAGCGCGTCCAGCGGCGCCACCTGCTGAGCGCGGAGGCTGCGCAGCACGCGCGCCAGGCGCCGGTACTGGGCGAGCTCGGCCTGGCAGCGCAGGCAGGTGTCGACGTGGGAACGAGCCGCGGCGTCGAGCGCGGCGGTCGAGTCGATGACGCCGGGGATCTGATCAGCGAGCGCCTCACACCGCATGGGCCGTCCTCTCTGCCAGGTCGTCGAACTGCCCGACTTCGCCCGGCAGCGGAAGGAGATCCTCGCGGAGCTTGCGGCGGGCGCGATGGAGGCGGACCTTGGCGGCCGACTCCGAGATCGAGAGCTCGGTTGCGATCTCGTCGTGCGACAAGTCGTAGATGTCCCGGAGCACGACCACCGCGCGCAGCTTCGGCGGGAGCTTCCGAAGCGCGACCACCAGCTCGGCGCGCAGCGCACCGACCTCACCGCGCTGCTCGGGATCCCGGCTGGGATCGACGTCGGCGACCGCGAGGTCGTCGTGGAGCTCGTCGTGGCGATGCCGGGCCCGACGGCCCAGGTGGGTCGAGGCGCAGTTCGCGGTGATCCGGTAGAGCCAAGTCGTGAACTTGGCGTCGCCCCGAAAGTCCGGGAGGGCGCGGAAGGCGCGGAGGTAGGTCTCCTGGGTCACGTCGCGCGCGTCTTCCTCGTGACCGAGGAGGCGGAACGCCAACGTGTAGGTCTCCTGGTGGGTGCGGCGCACCAGCTCATCGAAAGCTCCTCGACTGCCGTCGCGGGCTGCGTCGACGAGTTCGTCGAGGTCAGTCCGCATCGAGGTGTCCGACCGGCGTGCGCACGCGTTGGTTACTCCCGGGCGCCGGAACGCGGCCCACCGGAGCGCGACGACCCTCAGCGGGTCTCCTTGTGCACCGTGTGCGTGCGGTCCCATCGGCAGTACTTCTTGAGCTCGATGCGCTCACGGTCGTTGATCTTGTTCTTCATGGTGATGTAGTTGCGTCGCTTGCACTCCTGGCACTCCAGGGTGACGGCGATGCGCTTGTCGCTTGACTTGGCCATCGGGATTCCTGTTCATCGACCGGGAGGACCCGGCAGTCGGCGGGGCGAACCCCGGGGAGAGGCTACTTGAGGATCTTGGTGACGCGGCCGGCGCCCACGGTACGGCCACCCTCACGGATCGCGAACCGCAGACCTTCGTCCATCGCGATCGGGTGGATGAGCTCCACACTCATCTCGGTGTTGTCACCAGGCATGCACATCTCGGTGCCCTCAGGCAACGTGATGCTGCCCGTCACATCCGTGGTCCGGAAATAGAACTGAGGACGGTAGTTCCCGAAGAACGGCTTGTGACGGCCACCCTCCTCCTTGGTCAACACATACACCTGCGCCTCGAAGTTCGTGTGCGGCGTGATGCTGCCAGGCTTCGCGAGCACCTGACCCCGCTCCACATCCTCACGCTTGGTGCCCCGCAACAACACCCCGATGTTGTCCCCCGCCTGACCCTCATCGAGCAACTTGCGGAACATCTCCACACCCGTACACGTCGTCTTGGTCGTGTCCTTGATCCCCACGATCTCGATCTCGTCACCGGTGTGGACCACACCCAACTCGACCTTGCCCGTCACCACCGTGCCCCGACCCGTGATCGAGAACACATCCTCGATCGGCATCAAGAACGGCTTGTCCAACTCACGAACCGGCTCCGGCACGAACGCATCGACCTCTTCCATCAACTTGAGGACCCCAGCCGCCGCCTCAGCATCACCCTCAAGCGCCTTGAGCGCCGAAACCGGCACCACCGGCGTGTCATCACCCGGGAACTCGTACTCGTTCAACAAATCCCGAACCTCGACCTCCACCAACTCCAACAACTCATCATCATCAACCATGTCGACCTTGTTGAGCGCCACCACGATCGAAGGCACCCCAACCTGACGAGCCAACACCACATGCTCACGCGTCTGAGCCATCGGACCATCAGTCGCCGCAACCACCAGAATCGCCCCATCGATCTGCGCCGCACCCGTGATCATGTTCTTGATGTAGTCCGCGTGCCCCGGCATGTCCACATGCGCGTAATGCCGATTCGCGGTCTCATACTCCACATGCGAGATGTTGATCGTGATCCCCCGCTGCCGCTCCTCAGGCGCCTTGTCGATCATGTCAAACGCCGTGAACGCCGAATCCGGATTCGCCTCATGCAAAACCTTGGTGATCGCCGCCGTCAACGTCGTCTTCCCATGATCCACATGCCCCATCGTCCCGATGTTCAAATGCGGCTTCGAACGCTCGAACTTTTCCTTGGCCATGATGGATCTCCTGATGCGGGTTCCGGCCCGTCGACGGGTCGGTGGGTGGATGGGGGTTGGTAGCGACGGTCGGACTCGAACCGACGACCTCTCGATTATGAGCCGAGCGCTCTCACCAACTGAGCTACGTCGCCACGAAGGTCGGAGCCCCCTGTCGGAATCGAACCGACGACCTTTTCCTTACCATGGAAACGCTCTGCCGACTGAGCTAAGGGGGCACATGCAACTGCCCGCCTCTCGGCGAGCAGACCCGCCATCGTAGGTTGCTGCGCCCGGGGTGGCCAAGTTTTCACCCTCCTCACCAGCAAGCGCCCCGCCCAGCGGATCGCCCGTCCTGGATCCACATCTGCTTGGGCGGCGCAGCCTTCGCGCCGATCTCGGACCATATAGGTCTTTTGACTCAAGTGCCCCCCCCTGCCTGCCGATTCGGGACCTGATGAAGTACTCACGACTGGCCATCGAAGCCCAGGGGCGCACGCTCAAGCTCGCGTTCCACCCCCGCTTCACCGTGATCACCGGTGTCGGCTCCGCTTCGCGGGAGTCGATGATCCAGGAACTGATCGCCGGGCTCGGCACCAACCGCTCGGGCACGCACCTCGAGATCCAGACCGACGCCGGCGACGGCATCGCGGTGTTTCGACCGCCGGAAGCCGCGCACCGGGCGATCGATCTGGCATCGGGCCGGGACGTGTCCGACGAATTCCGGTCGTCGACCGGCATGCTCGACGTGCTCGGCGCGTACGGCCTCGACACCGCGACCGCACGCCGCTGGATGCGCATCGGACCCAACGACCTCGTGGCGAGCAACCACAGCCAGCAGCTCATCGCCCGGTTGGGGCGCATCGACCAGTCGCAGCTCTGGTCGACCGCCCAGCGCGTGCAGATCGCGGAGCGGAACCTCGCCGACCAGACGTCGTCGGGCGTCGTCGAGGACGAGGCACTGACCAAACGCATCGACCAGAACTACGAATCGCACGACGAGGCGATCGAACAGGCCGACAAGACGCGCTTGCTGGCGATCGGCGTCGGCACCTTCGGGTTGGCGGGCGCCGCGGTGGTGGCCACGACCAGCACGATCGCCTCGATCGTGCTCCTGGTCCTCGCGGCGCTGGCGACGCTGACCGCGTTCGTCTTCCGCAAGCGGGTCACCTACTTCGAGAAGCAGCTGAACCGGGCGCTCGGCGAAGCGGGCTCAGACTCCTACCTGGGCTACCAGCTCTCCCGCATCGACACCTACGTCTCCGACGAGCACCACCGCCGGCACCGGGCGGCCGCCCAGGACGACGTCAACGAGGCGCTTGGAATGTGGCGCGCCGTAGCCGGCGACGTCTCCGTCGACTGGGCGCTGGAGCACCGGCCCGCCATCGAAGCGGCGGCGAAGCTGCGCGACGGCCGGACGTTCGGGGGTGACGGAGGCGAGCTCGTGCCGACCCATGCGGCGGACGAGACGCCCGAGTTGATCGAATCGCTCCTCACGAGGTTGAGCCACGCTCGCCAGCTCGGTACCGATGACGAGTCCTTCCCGCTGCTGCTGGACGAGCCGTTCGGCACCCTGGATCCACAGGTTCGACCCGCGCTGCTCGAGGTCCTGGTCGCCCAGGCCGGCGCGCCGCAGATCATCCTGCTCACGAACGAGGAAGACGTCGTCGCGTGGGCGCGCCTCGAGGCGATCACCGGCGCGCTGAGCCTCGTCGGACCGGGAGAGGGCATCGGCAGCCCCGTCCAACCGGAACCCCACCGCGAGGACAAGGATCGAAACGCCGGGCAGTCCCGCGCCGTCTGACCGTCGACGCTCGAGGACGCCCGACCATCCCGCGACCTGACGTCTCGTCACCTGGCATCGCGGCCACCCGCCATCGGTCGGGTCAGGGAAGCAGGTAGCTCCCGTCCAGCAGCCCCTCGAGCGTGGCCCGGTGCATGATCAGCTCGTCGGGGTCCTCGGGCAACGGGTTGCCCGCTTCGTTCGCCATCCGCTCGGCCACCCGGGTCATGACGGTCGCGTGGCGCAGCGCGGCGTACGTCACGTGCCACCGCATGTCGGATGGGCGGTGACCCGAAGCTTCGCGGTACGTCGCCAGCACGTCGTCGAGTCGCAGGAAGTCGGGTAGCCCGGGCAGCTCGAGCTGCTCCGCGAGGTCTTGGAAGAACCGGTGCATGAACACGATCCAGCCCAGATCCACCTCGGGAGGCGCGATGCTCGCCATCTCCCAGTCGAGCAGAGCCACGGGCTCGAACCCGCGGTAGATGATGTTGCCGATCCGCGAATCGCCCCAGCTCAGCGCCGCCGGCGACTCCACCGTCGGCCAGTTGGCGTCGAGCCAGTCGAAGGAGGCCTCGATCAGCGGCAGGCGGCGCCCCTCTGCAAGCCAGACGGCGTACCGTCGCGTCGCCTCGACGTGACGGCGCAACGGAGACGGCGAGTCGGCGGCGGCGCCGTCGACCGCGGGCTCGAAGGCCGAGAGGTCGAACCGATCTTGGGTCAGGGTGTGAACCTGCGCCAGGCAGCGGACGGTCGAGTCCTGCATGCGACGTCGCTCCTCGTCGGTGGCGTCCAGCACCCACCCCTCGAACGTGTAGGGCAACACGTCGGGTGGCACCTGCCCCTCGACGCGGCCCATGACCAGGAACGGCGAACCGAGCACGTCCCGATCCTCCTCGAAGAAGTGCACGGTCGGCACCGGGGCCCCGGTGTGCTCGCCGACCAGGCGCATGGCCGCCGCCTGCGCCGCGAAGTCGTACGTCGGAAAGACGGGCGTCGCAGTCGCCTCCGGCTCCATGCGACCCACGCACGCGAGGTCTGCTCGGCCCCCCTCCGACCGATGGGCCACATCGAAGAGGAACGTGTCGCTCGACATGCCGTTCGCTTCGGGTGCCACGAGATCGGAGATCTCGGGATCCGAGCCGTCGCCCAGTTGGGTCGTCAGCCACGTCGTCAGGCGTCGTCGCAGGTCGTCGAGATCCCTGGTCGAGATGCGCGGCTGGGGCTTCACTTCATCGCTCACAGCGCGGACCGTAGTCGGGCGGAGCATGCGCCCGCGCGACCCACGCCGTGGGCGCTCGGCGGCGGCGATGGTGGACCGGGGAGGATTCGAACCTCCGTAGCATGACGCGACTGGTTTACAGCCAGTTCCCTTTGGCCACTCGGGCACCGATCCGTGGGTGACTGAGCTTAGCGAGCACTGCCCGCAGCCTCCGCAGCGGTGCTGCCCACGCGTGGTCGCCTACCCTTGCTGACCATGCCCAGCTTCGACATCGTCTCCCAGGTCGACCTGCAGGAGGTCCGCAACGCGGTGGACCAGGCCAGCCGGGAGGTGGCCAATCGCTACGACTTCAAGAACACCGGCGCGTCGGTCGAGCTCGCCGATCACACGATCACCCTGCGCGCCAACAGCGAGGACCGGCTGGCCGCACTCCGGCAGGTGCTCGAGGAGAAGCTCGTCAAGCGGAAGGTGTCGCTCAAGGCGGTCGACTACGGCAAGGTCGAAGAGGCCAGCGGCGCCACCGCGCGCCAGGTGGTCACGTTGCAGGCGGGCATCTCCGCCGACAAGGCCAAAGAGCTCAACAAGCACATCAAGGGGCTCGGCCTCAAGGGCGTGCAGTCACAGACCCAGGGCGACCAGCTCCGGGTGACGGGCAAGAAGCGCGACGACCTTCAGGCCGCCATCGCCGCCCTGAAGGACGCCGACTTCGGGGTGCCGTTGCAGTTCGAGAACTTCCGCGACTGACCTGGTCGGGCTCAGCCCAGCGGGCCTCGGCCACGCAGGCGGGCGACGCGATCCTCGGTGGGCGGGTGCGAACGGAAGAAGCTCGCGAACTGGGCCTTGCGCCCGGTCAACGGGTTGATGATGTATGCCGTCGCATGCGCCGGATCGATGTCCATGGGCACCTTGTTGGCGTAGGCCTCGATCTTCTCGAGCGCCCGGGCCAACGGCTCTCCGGTACCGATCAACGCGGCACCGGAGTGGTCGGCCTCGTACTCACGGCTGCGGCTCAGCGCCATCTGCAGCATCATCGCAGCGATCGGGGCGAGGATCGCCATGGCGAGGACGCCGATGATGCCGCCGTTGCGGTCACGGCCGCCGAAGAACATCCCACCCCAGATCGCCATCCGGGCGATGAACGTGATGCCCATGGCCACGGCAGCGGCCACCGAGCCGATGAGGATGTCGCGATTGTGGACGTGGCTCATCTCGTGGGCGAGCACCCCGCGCAGCTCGTCCCAGTCGAGCACCTGGAGGATGCCCTGGGTGACGGCGACCGCAGCGTGGTCGGGGTTGCGTCCGGTGGCGAACGCGTTCGGCTGCATCTCGGGGCTCACGTAGAGCTTGGGCATCGGCATGTTCGCCTTTGCGGAGAGCTCTCGGACCACCGCGTAGTACTGGGGCATCTCGGCCTCGGTGACCGGCTGGGCCTTCGCCGCCTTGATGGCGAGCTTGTCGCTGAACCAGTACGAGCCGCCGACGAAGACGATGCCGATCCCGAGCCCGATCATGGCGCCGCCGGCCCCCCAGAAACTGCCGATACCGATCATGAGCCCGCCGAGCAGGGCCAGCAGGACGAAGGTCTTGAAGTTGTTGCGCATCACGCACTCCTTGAAGCGGGTCACGACGACCAACCTGGGTTCAGGATACGGCCCCGGGGTAAAAGGCCGATGAACGCGCCCGTCGACTTCAGTCGTAGTAGCCGGAGTGGATGTAGACGCAGGGGATGCCCTCGGTCCGGAGCATCTCGACGTTGCGTTGGTCGTCCTCGAACCCGATGACCGGGTCGAAGCCGGCGGAACGGAGCTCCAGGACGGTGCGGCGCTTGTACTCGGCCGACGGGCTCCGGTCGCCGTCATCACGCATCACGAGCAGGTCCCACGGCAGTTCGTGGCGATGCAGCCAGTCGACGGTGGCGGGGCGGACGAACGCGGGGCGGGCGGTGAGCAGCACCACGTGCATGGTCCGCTCGATGACGTGCAGGAGACGAGCCGTGTCGTGCAGGAGCAGGTCCTCCCCCACCGCGTGGAAGAAGCCGTCCCAGTCGCGCACCGGCCGCTCCAGGTAGTGCTGCCGACCGTTGGCGTCGGCCAGCACCCCGTCCAGGTCGAAGATCGCGGATTCCCCTGGTGGCACCGGCGCGTCGCGCCACGTCCAGTTCCGGGGGGACTCCATGTTGCCAGCATACGAAGCGGTCGGCGTCGGGCCATCCTGGCCCGGCCCGGGTCAATCCGAGGACGGCTGCTCCTCGGCACGCCGACGGATCTCGTCGACCACGCCCGGGTCGGCGAGCGTCGTGGTGTCGCCGAGGTCCCGACCGTCGGCGACGTCACGCAGGAGCCGTCTCATGATCTTGCCGCTACGCGTCTTGGGGAGGTCGTCGGTGAACACCACGGTGCGGGGCCGCGAGATCTTGCCGATCTTCTCGGCGACGTGCCGCGCAGTTCTTCGCCGAGGTCAGCGGTCGGGTCGACGCCACCCTTTGCGGTCACGAAGGCGACGATCGCCTGGCCGGTCGTGTCATCGGTGGCCCCGACGACGGCGGCCTCGGCGACGCGTGGGTCATCGACCAGCGCGGACTCGACCTCGGTGGTCGAGATGCGGTGGCCGGAGACGTTCATCACGTCATCGACCCGGCCGATGACCCAGAGGTAACCGTCCGCGTCGACCTTGGCGCCGTCGCCGGCGAAGTAACGCCCCGGGAAGCGTCCCCAGTAGGTCTCGTGGTAGCGCTCAGGGTCACCCCAGATGCCGCGCAGCATCGACGGCCATGGCTCGGTGATGGTGAGGTAGCCGCCCCCGCGCTCGACCCGCTCGCCCGCGTCGTCGACGATCTCGGCAGAGATCCCCGGAAGAGGGAAGGTCGCCGAGCCCGGCTTGGTCGTGGTCACGCCGGGCAACGGCGAGATCATGATCGCCCCGGTCTCGGTCTGCCACCAGGTGTCGACGATCGGGCAGCGTTCGCCTCCGATGTGGGTGTGGTACCAGATCCAGGCCTCAGGGTTGATCGGCTCGCCCACCGAGCCCAGGACGCGCAGCGAGGTCAGGTCGTGACGCTCAGGCTCCTGGGTGCCCCACTTCATGAACGTGCGGATCGCCGTCGGTGCGGTGTAGAGCACGGTCACGCCGTAGCGCTCGATGATGTCCCAGAAGCGGTCCTTGCCCGGGGTGTCGGGTGTGCCCTCGTACATCACGGAGGTGGCCCGGTTGGTGAGCGGCCCGTAGACGATGTAGCTGTGGCCCGTCACCCAGCCGACGTCCGCAGCGCACCAGTAGACGTCGTCGGGGTGCACGTCGAAGACGTACTTGTGGGTGAACGCGACCTGGGTGAGGTAGCCACCGGTGGTGTGCATGATGCCCTTGGGCTTCGCCGTGGTTCCCGACGTGTAGAGCAGGTAGAGGAGGTCCTCGGCGTCCATGGGCTCGCACGGGCAGTCGGTCGAGGCCTCCGCGACGAGCTCGTGGTACCAGTGGTCGCGTCCGTCGACCATCTGGATCGGGGAATCGTCACCGGACGCTCCGGTGCGCTGCACGACCACCACGTCGGTGATGGTCGGCGAGGCCGCCACCGCGACGTCCGCCGCCGGTTTGAGGAGCGAGGCCTGACCACGGCGCCAACCGCCGTCGGCGGTGACGAGGACCTTGCAGTCCGAGTCGTTGATGCGGTCGGCCAGCGCGTCGGCAGAGAAGCCGCCGAAGACCACCGAGTGAACGGCGCCGATGCGCGCGCAGGCCAGCATCGTCACCGGTAGCTCGGGGATCATCGGAAGGTAGACCGCGACCCGATCGCCCTTGGTGACACCGAGGTCGCGCAGGACGTTGGCGAACCGGGCGACCTCGTCGCGCAGCTCGGCGTAGGTGATCGTGCGGGTGTCGCCCGGTTCGCCCTCCCAGTGGTAGGCGACCTGGTCGCCATGGCCCGCCTCGACGTGGCGGTCGAGGCAGTTCTCGGCGACGTTGAGTGTGCCCCCGCCGAACCACCTGGCGTCGGGCAGCTCCCACTCGAGCACCGTGTCGAACGGCTGCGACCAGGTCAGCAGCTCCCGGGCCTGGTCGGCCCAGAACCGCTCGGGATCACGAGCGGCCTCGTCGTAGAGGTCGCGCCCGGCGAGCAGGGAGCGAGCGCGGAACTCGTCACTCGGCGGGAAGGTCCGGTTCTCGTTGAGGTAGTCCTCGATCGTGGCGCCGGTGGGAGCGGGCTGGTCTGGCATGGGTCCTCCTCGTGGACAACCTGGCTCACCGTAGTTGCCCCTTCACGGTGCTCGCCGGAGGTACGGAAACGACCCCCGGCCGCGCGCGACCACCTCGAGGGTTCACACGGCCCAGCGGACGAGCAACGTGCCCCCGATCGAGCAGATGGCCGCCCCGGCGCCGATCGCGAGTGCCAGACGGGCGACCTCCGGCGACACCTCGGGCCAGGTCACGCGCGACCAGGCCAGGGCGACGCACACCGCCAAGAGCTTCGAGAGCAGGAGGACCACCGAGAGGAGGTGACGCACTCCGTCGTTGTCGACCCGCCACGGCACCGCCCCGCCACCCAGGAAGCACACCACCAGCCACGCAGCACCCGCCACGAGCCACACCGAACCGGCGATGCGGTCGACGAACCCGCGCGCGCCTCCGAGCGGGCGTTCGGCGGCTGCGGGCGAGAGTCGCACCGCGACGAGGTGCAGCATGGCGCAGGCCACGAGCAACGCCGGGAGCTGCACCAGAGCCGTGGGCAGGCCCCACCCGGCGATCCCGAACGCGGCGGTGTGTGCCTGCGCGGCGACGACCACCGGTAGCGACGCGCTCCCCCACTGCGCCACGACCGCACCGCCTGAGAGCCCGAGCACGCAGGCAGCGCCGATGCGGACGAGCGCCCGCTCGGCCGCGTCGGCACGACGGCGATCGCGTGCCGCTGGATCGGCGATCACGACCTGAAGCACCGCCAACACGACCGCGTCTGCCACCAGCAGGACTGGCAGCACGAACAGGCCCGACCCGGGCTGGGCGACCACCAGGCCGGTGGAGAGGGGCACCACTGCGAGGGTGCCCAGCGCGAGCCCCACCCGCACGGCGACGGCTCCGTCGGCGAGGTCGGCCGCCCGACCCTCGAGCGCCGGGGTTCGGCGTTGCAACTCGATGACCATTGCCGCAGGGATCCGGAGGATGCCGCCCCGCCCGGCGCCCTCCGGCCATCGACGGCCGGCGGCCCGCGGTGCGAACACGATCCGGGCCAGGGCCTCGACCGCAACGGCCACGAGCAGACCCACGACGAGCACCGCCAGCAGACCGGCCGCGGTGCGCTGCCAGTACGACGGATCGATCGCGAGGATGCGCAGGCTCACGGCGCCTCGAGGTCCGGCGCCGCGGCGTCGCCGAGCGTCCGGCGCTCCAATGCGAGAGCGGCGAAGGTCGCCACCACCGCGTCGACGTCGGCGGGATCCTCGATGACGACGACCGCGTGCGGAACGGGGACCGCGAGCGGTACGCGCGGCTCCGGGTCGGCGGCCGGGACGACGACCACATCGGCAAGCTCGGGATCGTCGACCGGTGCGACTCCGAGGTGATCGAGGGACGCGGCGCGGGGCCCCGACCAGTGCCGGGAGAGCTGGTCGGCGAGCTCGGCGTCGCCGCTCCACACGCGCAGCGACACGCCCTGTGCCCGCGCGGTCAGCCAGCGCAGCGGTCGAGGCACCAGCTCACGATCCACGACGGGCGAGCCCGGCTGGACGAGCCTGGCCACCAGGAGCAGCCCCAGCACGCACGCTGCGGAGACGACGGCCACGATGCACACCGCCAGGTACTGCCGCGCCGGGGAGGTCATCGCCGACGAGGGTAGATCGGAACCGTGCGGCACCGGAGCCGAACCCGTCGCGTCTTCACCTGCTTGCCAGATGCAGCAGGATCGGTCGCCGTATCGGCGACCGATCTCCCGACATTTGGATGGGGGGGCGGGGCTACTTGGGCGCAGGGGCCGCGATGATGTGCGGCACTGCGTGGTACGCCAGGTTCGTGATCGGGCCGGGGAACACGCCCACCACCACCACGAACGCGAACGCCAGACCGAGTGCGAGCTTCGTGCCCCACGGCACCAGCACGCGCGCCACCGGCGCGGCCTCTGCTTCGGCGGTGTCGTCGGAGCCGTACATGGTGATCACGATCTTCAGGTACAGGAACGCCGAGATGACCGCGGAGAGCATGGCGATGAGCGCCAGCGGCCACGAGCCACCGGAGACCGCGGCGGCGAGCACCTCGAACTTGGCCACGAAGCCCGCGGTGAAGGGCACCCCCGCCTGGGCCAGGAGGAACACCGTGAGCAGGAACGCCAGCACCGGCTCGCGCCGGGACACGCCCGCGTAGTCCTGCAGCGAGTGGTGCCCGTCGCCCTTGCGACCCAGCACGCTGATCACCCCGAAGCTGCCCGCCACCATGAAGGTGTACGAAGCCAGGTAGAACAGCGCCGCCGAGTTGCCCGCGTGGCTCACCTGCTCGACGGCCACGAGCACGAAGCCGGCGTGGCTGATCGAGGAGTAGGCCAGCAGGCGCTTCACGTCGGTCTGCACGATCGCCAAGGTGGAACCGACCACGAGGGTCAGGATCGCCAGCACGTAGACGACCGGTTGCCAGTCCAGTCGGTAGAGCGGGAACGCGAGCATGAAGACCCGGATGAACCCGACGAAGCCGCCGACCTTCACCGCCGAGGCCATGAACCCGGTGATCGGCGTCGGTGCGCCCTGGTAGACGTCGGGCGTCCAGCTGTGGAACGGCACGGCGGCGACCTTGAAGCCGAAGCCCACCAGCAGCAACATGATGCCGCCGAGCAGCAGCAGGTCGTTGGTGAAGATGTTCGCGGCGAGGTAGTTGGCGATCGACGCGATGTGGGTGGAGCCGGTGGCGCCGTACACCAGTGCGATTCCGTACAGGAAGAACGCCGACGACAGCCCGCCGAGCACGAAGTACTTGAGGGCCGCCTCGCTGGAACGGGCGCGACGGGTGTGGATGCCGGCCAGCACGTAGACCGCGATCGACATGATCTCGAGGCCGAGGAACATCACCATGAGGTCGTTGGCGGAGGCCATGACGACCGCACCGGATGCCGAGAGCAGCAGCAGCACGTAGGCCTCGACGCCGACGAGCTCCTCACGGACGAGGTACCCATCGGCGAACAGGATGGCGAGGAACGCCGCCGCGCAGATGACGAACGTCGCGAACAGCGAGAAGCCGTCGATGCCGAATGCGCCGGCGAGGGTCACGAATGCGCCGTGGTCCTGGACCTTGTGCCACTGCGGGATGCCCGAGAGCCCCGCGGCCAGGGCCACGAGTGCCGCGAACGGCGCGTACGCGCGCTTGGCGACGTCGCTGCGGACCAACGAGCCCCCGACCAGCAGGACGATGGCCCCGCCGACGAGGATGAGGAAAGGCGCGATCGCCGACCAGATCACGTGCGGGATCTGGAGCTTCTGGATGGGCGGCTGGGTCGCCGCGAGCAGGAGGTTCACTTGCCGCCCTCCTGGTTCGAAGCATTGGTATCGCCCTTGGCGGCCAGCACGGGATGGACCGGCGCGGGCGCGCGGTAGTCGGAGTTCCGCTCGACGTGGACGACGAGGTGCCGAACGGCCGGCTCGATGCGGTCCAGGACCGGACGGGGGTAGAGGCCGGTGAACAGGATGATCGCGAGCAGCGGGGCCAGCACGAGCCCCTCGCTCCACTTGAGGTCGGGGGTGTCGGCGTTGTCTTCGTCGGGAGTCCCGTGGAACACCCGTTGGAAGGCCCACAGCAGGTAGACCGCCGCGAGGATCACCCCGACCGCGGCGACGACCACCCACCAGCGACGGGTCGGGAAGGAGCCGACGAGGATCAGGAACTCGCCGACGAACCCGTTCAGGCCCGGCAGCCCGATCGAGGAGAACGTGACGAAGATGAACACGGCGGCCAGGACCGGCGCGCTCTTCTGGATCCCGCGGAGCTTGGAGAACTCACGGGTGTGGCGCCGCTCGTAGATGAAGCCCACCAGCAGGAAGAGCGCCGGCGTGGAGATCCCGTGGTTGATCATCTGCATGACCGCGCCGGTGATGGAGATCCCGGTGATCGCGAACAGACCCAGGACGATGAACCCGAGGTGCGCAACCGACGAGTAGGCGATGACCCGCTTGAGGTCCTTCTGCATCGTCGCGGTGATCGCGCCGTAGACGATGCCGATCACGCCGAGCGTGACCAGGAACGGCCCGAAGTACACAGCGGCCGCCGGGAAGAGGTACAGCCCGAAGCGGAGCAGGCCGTACGTACCGAGCTTGAGCATGACGCCGGCCAGGATCACCGAGCCGGCCGTCGGCGCCTGGGTGTGGGCGTCAGGGAGCCAGGTGTGCAGCGGGAACAGCGGCACCTTCACCGCGAACGCCACCGCGAACCCGAGGAACAACCACCGCTCTGTGGATTGCGCGATCGACTGGGAGTGGGCGATCTGCACCAGGTCGAAGGTGACGTGCCCGCCGTGGTGCTGCGCGTTCAGCACCACGAGCACGATCATCGCCACGAGCATGAACGCCGAGCCGAACATCGTGTACAGGAAGAACTTCGTCGCCGCGTACTTGCGGTCGGCGTAGCCCCATCCGACGATCAGGAAGTACATCGGCACCAGCACGACCTCGAACATCACGAAGAACAGGAAGAGGTCGAGCGAGAGGAAGGTGCCCAGGCACCCGAACTCGAGCAGCAGGAGCCACCCGATGAACGCCTTCTGATCGTGGTGCGCCGGCGCTCCGAGCATGCCGATCGGGAAGAGCAGGCCGGTCAGGACGACCAGCCAGAGCGAGATCCCGTCCACACCGAGGTGCCAGGAGATCCCCCACTGCTTGAGCCACACCGCGCGGTCGACGAACTGGAAGCCCTCGGCGTGGTCGAGGCCGTTGACGCCCGTCGTGGCGAGGTGCGGGTGGGTCTTGAACTGGACCAGGAGGAAGATCGAGATCGCGAGCGTCCCGACCGCGAAGAGCAGGCCGATGACCTTTGCGAGGTCGGGCCGCTGCCGTGGCGTGAGCGCCACTGCGATGGCGCCGATCGCCGGCAGGACGACAAGTGCGGTGAGCAGCGGGAATGAGATCTGTTCGGTGGCGAGGATCACGGCGTTCATCAGAAGGTGGCCCGGTAGACGACGAAGGCAAGCAGACAGGCAGCGCCGGCGGCGAGGCCGAGCGCGTAGTTCCGGACGTAGCCGGTCTGGACCCTCCGGCCCTTGGAGGCGACGAAGCGCACCGCCCGACCGGTGCCGTTGACCGCCCCATCGATGACGTAGCGGTCAAACCAGTCGGTCACCCAGGAGTAGAACCGTCGGCCGGGACCGCCCATGAACGCGGTGACGCCGATGTCGTAGTACCAGGCCTTGTAGAAGAACTCGGGCTCGAGCTCGAGTTGCTCCTCGCGAGTGGTCTTGACCTTGAGGTAGATCCAGTAGCCCAGGGCGAGGCCGGCGAGGGCGAACAGGATCGAGAGCCCTTCCAGGCCGATCTCGAGCTTGGTGGGGATCACCCAGGTCGACTCACCCAGGTAGACGCTGGGTTCCAGCCAGTGGTCGAGCACGTGGAACGAGTTGCCGAACGGCAGGTTCAGCACGCCCAGCAGGACCGCACCGACCGAGAGCACGACGAGCGGCACGGTCATGAGCCACGGCGACTCGTGGGGGCTCACCGGCGCACCGTGCTCGACGGTGTGCGGTGCTCCGGGCCCGACCGGGAGGAGGTTGCCGTCCGCGTCGTGGGTGGGGTGCTCGTGCGCGTGCTCGTCGACGGCGTGGTCACCCTCGGCGGGCCTGGCCTCGGTCCAGCGCTGCTCGCCGAAGAAGGTGAGGATGACTTCGCGTGTCATGTAGTAGGCGGTCAGGATCGCGGTGACCAGCCCGATGAACCAGAGCAGCGGGCTCTTGTGCCAGGCGAACCCGAGGATCTCACCCTTGGACCAGAATCCTGCGAACGGCGGCACACCGGCGATGGCGAGCCAGGCGATGATGAACGTGGCCGAGGTGATCGGGAAGAACTTGCGCAGCTTGCCGTACCAGGTCATGTCCTGCTCGTTGTTCATGCCGTGGATGACCGAGCCGGCGCCGAGGAACAGGAGCGCCTTGAAGAACGCGTGGGTGATCATGTGGAAGATCGCAGCCACGTAGGCGCCCGAGCCGACCGCGAGCACCATGTAGCCCAACTGGCTGACCGTCGAGTACGCCAGCACCTTCTTGATGTCGCGCTGGGAGATCGCGATGGTCGCGGCGAAGAACGCGGTGAGCGCACCGACGGTGGCGATCAGCATGGAGACCCAGGGGCTCGCCGCGACCAGGAACGGGTTCATGCGCACCAGGAGGTAGACCCCGGCGGTCACCATCGTCGCGGCGTGCATGAGCGCCGAGACCGGCGTCGGGCCGGCCATGGCGTCGGGAAGCCACAGGTACAGCGGCAACTGCGCGGACTTGCCGCAGGCGCCGATGAACGTGAACACCGCGATCGCGGTGATGGTGGTCTGCGCCACGGAGCCCGTGTGGGCGAACATCTGCGTGTAGTTGAGGGTCCCGAAGGCCATGAACGCGAAGAACATCGCGACCATGAAGCCCCAGTCACCGACGCGGTTCGTGATGAAGGCCTTCTTGCCGGCGCTGGAGTTGGCTGCGTCCTGGAACCAGAACCCGATGAGGAAGTAGGAAGCCGCGCCGACTCCCTCCCAACCGAGGAAGGTCACCAGCAGGCTCGACCCGGTGACCAGGATCAGCATCGACAGCGCGAAGAAGCTCAGGTAGATGAAGAACTTCGAGAAGTCCGGGTCGCCGTGCATGTAGCCGATCGAGTACAGGAAGATGAGCAACCCGACGAAGGTGACGAACAGGCACATCGTGACCGACAGCGGGTCGACGAGCAGCGCCAGGTCGACACGGAAGCTGCCCACGTGGATCCAGGTGAAGAGCTGCTGGACGTAGGAGCGCTCCTCACCGTTGAGGCTGCGCAAGCCGAACCAGGTGCACACCGAGGCGGCGAACGAGCCGACCATGCCGCCCACGGCGATCCAGCCGGCGACGGGTTCGCCGATGCGACGCCCGAACGCGATGAGGATGAGCAGCGCGAGCAGGGGCAGCGCGGGGACGAGCCAGATCGCGTGGACGAGCGTCGGCACGTGCACGGCCGCTTCGGTCTGGGCGGCCAGCTGAGAGCTGGTTGTGGAGAATGACACCGGCAGGTTCCTCTGGCTAGCCCTTGAGCAGGTTGATGTCGTCGGCGGTCGCGTCGGGGCGGCGGCGGAGCAGTGACACGATGATTCCGAGCCCGACCACGACCTCGGCGGCGGCGACGACGAGCACGAAGAAGACGCTCACCTGGCCACCGATGTCGTTGAGGTCGCTCGCGAAGGTCACGAAGGTGAGGTTCACGGCGTTGAGCATGAGCTCGATGCACATGAACATGATGATCGGGTTGCGTCGCAGCAGGAGCCCTGCGACGCCGATGGTGAACAGGACGGCGCCCAGTCCCAGATAGGCGCCGGAGTCGACGGCAAGGATCACGGGGTCGTCTCCTCGAGCGGGGCTTCGGTGAAGGTGTCGGCGGGCTCGTCGTCGTCGATCAGCGGGGTCGTGCCCTTGGATCGGCGTGCCAGGGCCACCGCGCCGACGACGCCGATCACCAGCAGCAGCGAGGTGATCTCGAAGGCGAAGAGGTACTCGGTGAACAGCAGCTTCGAGATGTCGTAGACGTCGCGGCCGTTGCCGGTCTGCTTGGCCGTCGCCGACCGGGCACCCGTGACCTTGCCGGTGAGCACGATGAAGAGCAGCCCGGCACCGACGATGAACGCCACGGCGAGGCCTGCCCAACGCTGGACCACCAGCGGGTCGGTGCGCAGGTCCTCGACGCGCTCGACCCCGAGCAGCATGATCACGAACAAGAACAGGACCACGACGGCGCCGGCATAGACGATGACCTGCACCGCCGCCAGGAAGTTGGCGTCCAGGGTGAGGAAGAGCACGGCGACACCGAACAGGGTGGCGACCAGGCTCATCGCGGCATGGACGGGACTCCGGGTCGTCACGACCCCGAGCGCTCCCGCGAGCACGATCACGGCTCCGACGGCGAAGATCACGGTGTCCATCAGCGCTCACCGTCCTCGACGTCGTCGCCCCACGGGCGGGGGCTGCGCTGCACGTTGGCAAAGATCTGCTTGGCCTTGTCCGGGTCGACCTCGGCGACGTGGAACGCGGGCTCGGTGGCCGGGTCGTCCTTGGCCGTCTGGTCGCCTTCGGGTGCGCGCACGCCATAGCCGCGCTCGCCGCCCCAGGCGACCTGTCCTTCGTAGTCGGCTCGACCGCTCGGGGCGGTCGCTCGCATCCAGGCCGAGGTCCACTCGTCCTCGCCCTCGCGCCAGTCCTCCCACGGGAGCTGCTGCGGCTTGCCGGTGGCCTCGTCGACGAGCAGCTCGTCGCGGGTGTAGATGGCGTCGGTGCGGTTGGTGAACGAGAACTCGAAGAGCTTCGACTCGGTGATCGCCTCGGTCGGGCACGCCTCGACGCACAGGTCGCAGTGGATGCAGCGCAGGTAGTTGATCTCGTAGATGAAGCCGAAGCGCTCGCCGGGGCTCTTGGGCTCGGCAGGGTCGTTGTCCTCGCCGCGCACGTAGATGCAGCGCGCCGGGCAGACGCCCGCGCAGAGCTCGCACCCGATGCACTTCTCCATGCCGTCCTCGTAGCGGTTGAGCACGTGGCGGCCGTGGATGCGCATCGGCTTGGGGCGCTTCTCCTCCGGATAGGAGGTCGTGACGCGCTGCTTGCGGCCCTGCTGCGCGAACGAGACGAGGAAACCCTTGAGGTAGCCCATCAGCGCTGCTCCTCGTGGTGGTGGGGCGGACGATGCGACATCAGTCGAGGACCTCCCGGAGCGATTGGTCCGAGCGGGCGACCTTCATCGCGGCTCCAAGGAGCGCAGAGGTCGCGGCGACCACGGCGAGCGCGGCCGGAACGACCACCCAGAGGCTCCACCCCTCGTCGCCGGCGATTCGCACCGCGTCGAGCAGCAGGAGCCAGCCCAGCGAGAGCGGGATCAGGAGCTTCCAACCGAAGTCCATGAGCTGGTCGTAGCGCAGGCGTGGCAGCGTTCCCCGGATCCAGACCAGGACGTAGAGCAGGACGAGCACCTTGCCGAAGAACCAGACCAGACCCCAGATCCAGTCCGGCCCAGGGGGGTACCAGCCGGTTGGGCCGCCCAGGAACAAGGTCGTGACGATCGCCGCGAGGGTGATCGCGTTCATGAACTCGGCGAGGTAGAAGATCGCGAAGCGGAAGGACGAGTACTCGGTGTTGAATCCACCGGTCAGCTCCTGCTCGGCCTCGACGATGTCGAAGGGCGGGCGGTTGTGCTCGGCAAGGCTCGCCAGGAAGAACACGGCAAAAGGGACCAGACCGGTCACCCAGATGTTCCAGTGCCAGCCGTACTGCGCGCTGACGATGCCGCTGGTGGTGAGGCGGCCGGTCACCAGGAACACCGCGGCGAGGGAGAGCCCCATCGCGGCCTCGTAGGAGACCATCTGGGCGCTCGCCCGCACCGCGCTCAGCAGCGGGTACTTCGAGCCCGAGGCCCAGCCCGCCAGGAGCACCCCGTACACCGCGATCGAACCCATGGCCAGCACGAAGAGCATGCCGATGGGCGGGTCGACGAGCTGGATGCGGGTGGTGTGGCCGAAGATGTGGATGAGGCCGTCGTGGCCCGGCGCGAAGTTGCCGCTGAGCGGCACCACGGCAAAGGTCAGGAAGGCGGGCAGGAGCACCAGGTAGGGCGCGAGCCGGAACATCAACCGGTCGGCGCGGTCCGGGACGATGTCTTCCTTGATCATCAGCTTCAGGCCGTCCGCGAGGGTCTGCGCCAGCCCGAACGGTCCGGCCCGGTTGGGGCCGATGCGGTTCTGGAGATCGCCGATGATCTTGCGCTCGAACCAGATCATGAACATGACCGAGACGAGCAGCAGCATGAACGTGATGAGCGTCTTGGCGACGACGAACAGGACGACGGCGAGGCCGACGTGGCCGCTGAGGAGGGGGTCGTTGGCGAAGATCATGACAGCGTGTCCACGTGGATGTCGGTGATCGGCGACCCGATGTCGATGAGGCCGAGCGGGCCGGCGACGGACTGGTCATGGACGAACGCGGCGATGCCGCGCGGGACGCCACGGTCCGCGACGGCTTCCGCGACGACCTCGCCACGTTGGCTGCGAACCTTGACGCGGTGACCGGGCTCGACGCCGAGGCGCTCGAGCTCGGCGGGGTGGAGCCGGACCGGCACCGCGCCCGACGCGGTGGCGAGCGGAGCCAGGTGGTCCGCCTGTTGCACGGCGGTGCCCTGGTCGTAGAGCTTGCGGGTCACCACGAGGCGGTACGTGTGCGCCTTGGCGGCCGGCACCTCGACCACCGGGGGCTGGGGCAGCTCGAGTGGCGCCGCGGCCGGGGCGGGCGGCGGTGCCGCGGCCTCCTCGACCTCCTCGGCGTCCTCCGAGGACGCGCCTTCGGCGTCGGTCTCCTGCTCGGCGGGGGCGTCCTCGACGTCGGCCGGTTCGTCGGCCGGCACGATCGCCGGAACCGGGAACACGACCCCGTCCGGGCAGGCATCGAGCAACGCCTCGGTGAGGCCCGCGTGGCTGGGGGCGGTACGGGCGATCTCGGCACGGATCTCGTCGAGCGACTCGAGGTGGAGGTCGGCCCGCAGGGCGAGCGCGAGCTCAGCGGCGATGATCCAGTCCGCGTGGGTCTGACCGGGTGAGGTCACCTTCTGGGCGACCCGGGTGACCCGTCCCTCGAGGTTGGTCGTCGTGCCGTCTTCGGCCGCGAACCCCGAGGCCGGGAGGACCACGTCCGCGCTGCGGTTCGACTCGTTGGGGAAGGTGTCCACCGAGATCACGTGGCGCGCCCCGGCGAGGGCCCGCTCGGCGAGCGAACGGTCGGGGAAGTCGGCGACCGGATCGGCGCCGACGAGGATGAGCGTGTCGATGTGGCCCTCGGCGGCGGCCTCGAGGATGCCTGCGGCGTCGAGCCCAGGCTTGTCCGGCAACTCGTTGGCGGCGATGCCCCAACCAGAGGCGACAGCGTCTCGACCCTGTGCCAGGTCGACCCGACCCGGCAGCAGCCCGGGTGCGAGACCCATGTCGAGCGCGCCGTAGACGTTGCCACGTCGCAAGGTGGTGAGGAAGGTGGCGTTCGGCCGGGCGGCGAGCACGCGGTGCGCGGTGAGCGCCGTCACGTCGGCCGACTCGGTGAGCGAGGCACGGCCCAGCACCACCCGGAGGGGGCCGTCACCGGACAGGGCGGTGCGCGCCGCGGCGAACGCCGCGCTGTCGACGCCTTCGGGGGCAGGACCGCCACCCAGCAGCGCGTCGACCACCGCCGGCGCGGTACCCGGGCGCACGCGCAGCGAGGCCGAGGCGAGCGAGCTCAGCCCGGTCTCGGTGGCGGAGAGCTCGACGATCTTGGCCCCGTCGAACTCCACCGCGTGGCGCAGGCGGAGGAAGAGGACGCCGAGCTCCTCCTTGACGTCGTTGGCGACGACCAGGATGGTGCCGCCGGGCGCGCACGTCTCGTCGATCGTCGCACGCGGCAGCCCGAGCACGAGCCGGGCGTCGAGGCCGTCGCCGAGCTGGGCGTCGACGTTGTCGGTACCCAGCACGCCCTTGGCGAGCTTGGCCCAGGTGAACGCGGCCTCGTTGGTGAGCCGCGCGCCGCCCAGGACGGCCAGGCCACCGGGTCCGGATCGGTCGAGACCGTCCTTGATCAGCTTCGCCGCAGTCGAGAGCGCGTCGCTCCAGCGAACGACCTCCGCCGACGACGCCGTGTCACGGCGGACCATCGGCTCGAGCAGACGCGCATCGCTGGCAAGCGCCTCGAAGCCGAAGCGGCCCTTGTCGCAGAGCCACGACCAGTTGACGGGGTCCGAGTCGACGCCCTGGTACCGGAGGACCTGGTCGCGTGAGCTGTCGATGACGATCCTGCAGCCGACCGAGCAGCCGGTGCAGGTCGACTCGACCTGCTGCAGGTCCCAGGGACGGGCCTTGAAGCGGTAGGACGTCGAGGTGAGCGCACCGACCGGGCAGATCTGCACGGTGTTGCCGCTGAAGTAGGAGGCGAACGGGTGATCGGGGAAGGTGTTGACCTCGGACTCGTTGCCCCGTTGCTGGAAGTGGATCAGCGGGTCGCCGGCCACCTCCTTCGCGAAGCGCGTGCAGCGGTCGCACAGGATGCAGCGCTCGCGGTCCAGCAACACCAGGTCCGAGACCGGGATCGGCTTGACGTTGTGGCGCTTCTCCTCGACGTAGCGGCTCTCGCCGGGCCCGTACGACATCGTCTGGTCCTGGAGGGGGCATTCGCCGCCCTTGTCGCAGACCGGGCAGTCGAGGGGGTGGTTCACGAGGAGGAACTCGAGGACGCCCTCCTGAGCCTTGACGACCGTCGGCGTCTCCGTCTCGACCGACATGCCGTCGGTGCACTCGATCATGCAGGACGGCTGGAGGCCGGGGCCGCGGCCGGTGTCGATCTCGACGAGGCACATGCGGCACATGCCGACCGACGTCATCCGGTTGTGGTAGCAGAAGCGCGGGATGTAGACGTCGTTGCGCTCGGCGGCGTCGATGACGAGCTCGCCCTTGGCGGCGTCGATCTCGGTGCCGTTCACCGTGACCGTCACCGTCGTGGCGTCGGGTTGCACATCGGTCATTCGGGGGCACCTCCCGGCGCACCGGCCGTCGCGGCCGGCTTCGAGACGTAGGCCGCGCCACGCAGCTCGACCGACGTGGAGAACGAGGTACCGAGGTAGCGCTCGAACTCTTCGGGGAAGCGCTTGATCACCCCGGCGATCGAAGGGGTCGCCGACTGGCCCAGCGGGCAGATTGTGGTCTGCTTGGGGGGCCACAGCATGCCAGGGCTGATGTTGTCGCAGACGTCGAGCAGCAGGTCGACGTCCTCGGGGCGGCCCTGACCTTCGATGATGCGGTCGAGCACCCGCTCGAGCCAGGTGGTTCCTTCGCGGCAGGGCGTGCACTTGCCGCAGGACTCGTTGGCGAAGAAGCGGACCAGCGAGCGCGACGCCTTGACCATGTCGGTCGTCTCGTCCATCACCACGATGGCGCCCGAGCCGAGCATCGAGCCGGCCTTCATCACGGCCTGCGCCTCGAGCGGCAGGTCGAGGTGCTCCTCGTAGAGCAGCGGTGCCGAGGCCCCGCCGGGGATGAACGCCTTGAGGGCGCGGTCGCTGCGGATGCCACCGCCGTAGAGCGGCGAGTAGAGCAGGTCACGGAAGGTGGTCACGCCGAACTCGACCTCGAAGACGCCGGGCTTCTTGACGTGACCCGACACCGCGAACATGCGGGTTCCCCGGCTGGCCTCCGCGCCGAGCGCGTGGAACTCGTCGGCGCCGTTGTTCATGATCCACGGCAGGTTGGCGAGCGTCTCGACGTTGTTGACCACGGTGGGCTGCAGGTAGAGGCCCTTGGCCGCCGGGAAGAAGGGCGGCTTCAGGCGCGGCATGCCGCGATTGCCCTCGAGGCTCTCGATGAGCGCCGTCTCCTCGCCCACGATGTAGGCGCCGGCGCCCCAGTGCAGGACGATGTCGAGGCTGAAGTCGGTGCCGAGGATGTTCTTGCCGATGTAGCCCTTGGCGTAGGCGTCGTTGAGCGCGGCACCGAGACGCTCGTGGGCGAGGGCCATCTCGCCGCGGCAGTAGAGGAACGCCTGCGAGCAGCCGATGGCGTAGCAGGCGATGAGGATGCCCTCGATGAGCTGGTGGGGATCGCGCTCCATGAGGATGCGGTCCTTGTAGGTACCGGGCTCGGACTCGTCGCCGTTCACCACGAGGTAGCGCGGGAACACGCCCGGCGGGCAGAAGCCCCACTTGACCCCGGCCGGGAATCCGGCGCCGCCGCGACCCAGCAGCGACGCCGCCTTGACCTCGTCGACGATGTCCTGCGGCTTGCGTTCGAGCGCCTTGCGCAGGCCCTGGTAGCCGTTGGTCGCCTCGTAGCGCTCGATGGTGTGCGCGTCGTCGTAGGCCTCGAGCCGACCGCTGACGATCTTGGGTGCGTCGGTGATGGTCACGAGCTCTGTCCCTCTCCGGCGGCCTCGGCAGCCTCGCGGTGCCGCTTCGTCCAGACCGGCTCGGCGCCGTCCTCGACCAGGGCCGGTCCGTTGGCCCGGTCGGCGGGGATGTGTTGGCGGATCGCGCGAGCGTGCCGTGGTCGGGGATCTCGTCGCTGAGCGACCCGGCGCGCAACTCGTCGACGAGCGACTCGAAGTCGGCGTTCGTGACCCGGTAGCGGAAGCGGTAGTTCACCTGCAGACACGGCGCCTCGGTGCACGCCGCCTGGCACTCGGCCCGTTCGAGCGTGATCGTTCCGTCCGCGGTCGTCCCACCTGCCTTGACGCCGAGGGTGTCCTCGGCGTGGGAGATGAGGTCGTCGGCGCCCATGATGTGGCAGGCGACGCCCTGACAGATGTTGACCAGGTAGCGGCCCACCGGCTCGCGCTTGAACATCTCGTAGAAGCTGCAGGTGCCCAGCACCTCGGCCGGCGTGACACCGACGAGCTCGGCGAGGTGCACCATGGATTCGTCGCTGACCCAGCCGTTCTGCTCCTGGGCGAGGTGCAGCAACGGGATCAGCGCCGACTTCGGCCGCGGGTAGCGGCCGATGATCTCCTTGGCGAGTTCGACGTTCTCAGGGGTCAGGCGTGCCACGAAGGGTCAACCTCATCGCAGTCGGGCACTCGCGAGCAAAACGAGCAGCGGGATACGAGCATCGTCACCGGTCGACCTCGCCCAGGATCGGGTCCACCGACGAGATCACGGCCACGGCGTCGGCCATGGTCCCCTGGTGCATCATGTGCGGCAGGCACTGCAGGTGGATGAAGCTCGGCGGACGCCAGCGCATGCGCCAGGGCTTGCCCGAGCCGTCGGACACCATGTAGCAACCCAGCTCGCCGCGCGGCGACTCGACCCCCACGTAGGCCTCGCCTGCCGGCACCTTGATGCCCTCGGTGAAGAGCTTGAAGTGGTGGATGAGCGCTTCCATGGACTCGTCGATGCGCGCTCGCGGCGGCGGCGTGATCTTCTTGTCCTGGATGCGGTAGTCGCCCTTGGGCATGCGCTTGATGATCTGGCGCAGGATGCGGATCGACTCGCGCATCTCGTTCAGGCGGACCGCGAAGCGGTCGAAGCAGTCGCCGTACTGCCCGACGACGATGTCGAAGTCGACCTCGTCGTAGGCCAGGTAGGGCTGGTGCTTGCGGAGGTCCCAGGCGTAGCCGGTGCTGCGCAGGATCGGGCCGGTCACACCGAGCGCCAAGGCTTCGTCCGTGGTGATCACGCCGACGCCCTGGAGTCGCTCCTGCCAGATCGGCTGGTTCGTCATCAGGGTGTCGTACTCGACGAGGCGGCGCTCGGTGTTGTCGAGGATCGTGGTGAGACGGTTGGCCCATCCGTCGGGCAGGTCGGCGGCGCTGCCACCCACCCGGATGAAGTTGTGGTTCATCCGCAGGCCGGTGACCATCTCCATGAAGCGCAGCAGCTCCTCGCGCTCACGGAAGCCGTAGAGCATCATGGACACCGCGGCGATGTCCATGCCGTTGGTGGCGAGGAAGGTGACGTGGCTGATCAGCCGGTTCACCTCGCTGAGGAGCATGCGGATCCAGGTCGCCCGCTCGGGGAGCTCCACGTCGAGGAGCTTCTCGGCAGCGAGCGCGTACGTCAGCTCGTTGAAGATCGGCGACAGGTAGTCCATGCGGGTGACGTTGGTCGCCCCCTGGACGTAGGTGAGATCCTCGCCGGTCTTCTCCATGCCGGTGTGGAGGTAGCCCACGACGGGCTTCACGCGGACCACGACTTCGCCGTCGAGCTCGAGCATCACCCGGAGCACACCGTGGGTCGACGGGTGCTGGGGACCCATGTTGAGGATCGTGGTGTCGCCCTCGTCCGGGTCGCGGTCGGCCAGGACGGAGGCGTCGGACTCGGAGAGGCGCAGCACCGAGCCGACCTCGCGCAGCGCTTCGACGCCGGTGGTCAGGGAGCGGGCCTGGAGCTCCTGGGTGCCTTCGTCGGTGTAGCCGACGATGCCGGAGTGGTCGGTGGCGGTCATGGGCGGACCTCGACGACATGGGGTTGGCGGGTGGAGAGCGTCATCGCGACGGCGCTCCCTTGAACTGCACGGGGATCTTGCCCACCGCGTAGTCCTTGCGAAGCGGGTGGCCCTCCCAGTCCTCGGGCATGAGGACCCGGGTCATGTCCGGATGCCCGGTGAAGTCGATGCCGAACATGTCGAACGTCTCGCGCTCCATGGCCTCGGTGCCCGGGTGCAGCTCGAACAGCGAAGGGCAGGTCGGCTCGTCGCCGGGAACCTGGACGCGCAGCCGGAGTCGCTCGGCGGCAACGTGGGAGATGAGCGTGATCACGACCTCGAACCGCTCGGCGGCAACGCCGTCGGGCAGGCCACGGTCGGCCTCGTAGCCCAGGTAGTCGACCCCGCAGGTGTCGAGGCACTGCACGTAGCCGTCCTCGCCGAGCGCCTTGACGACCTCGATCAGCCGTTCGCGCCCCACGTGCAGGACCTGCTGGCCGTGGCTCGTCGTGAGGGGGCAGCCGTGCAGCTCGGGCGCGGCCTCGGGAGCCTCGAGGTCGGCCTCGTCTCCGGGCGCGTCGTTCGGGGTGGCGTCGTCGGCCATGTTCAGCTCGCCGTCCGGGAGAGGTCGACCGCGGTTCCCCGCGACGCCGGCTGCGCCTCGATGACCACACCGGCTCCTCCGCCGTTCTCGGCGCGGCGGGAGAAGATCTCGTCGGAGCGGATCAGACCGTGCAACGTCGTGATCGCGTGGATCAGGGTCTCGGGGTTGGGCGGGCAACCCGGCGCGTAGACGTCGACCGGCACGACCTCGTCGACGCCCTGCACGATGGCGTAGTTGTTGAACATGCCCCCGGTCGAGGCGCACACGCCCATCGAGATCACCCACTTGGGCTCGCTCATCTGGTCGTAGACCTGGCGCAGCACCGGGGCCATCTTCTGCGAGACGCGCCCGGCGACGACCATGATGTCGGCCTGGCGCGGCGACGCACGCCACACCTCCATGCCGAAGCGGGCCATGTCGTAGTGGGGCCCGCCGCCGGCCATCATCTCGATGGCGCAGCAGGCCAGGCCGAAGGTGGCGCCCCAACTGGATCGGTAGCGCGCCCAGCGGATGAGGTCCTCGACCTTCGCGGTCAGGAAGTTGTGCTCGATCCCGGCGAGTCCGGAGTCGCGGATGTCAGAGAGCTGACCCATCAGGCAGCCACCTCGTGGTTGGGGTCTCGGCCTTCCCGGCCGACCATGCGGATCGTGCTCGTCGCGGTGCGGGAACCGTCCACCTGAAGCGACCGGCGGACCAGGTCGCGGGGACCCCAGTCGAGCGCGCCGTTGGCGAGCAGGAAGATCAGGCACGCCACGACCGCGACCGAGAACACGATCATCTCGATCAGGCCGAAGGCGCCCAGCGACCGGTACATCAGCACGTAGGGGTAGAGGAAGATCACTTCCACGTCGAACACGATGAAGATCATGGCGACGAGGTAGAAGCGAACCGGGAAACGCTCCGGTGGTTCCTTGGACGGGATGATGCCGCACTCGTACGGCGCGTTCTTGGCGTCGTTGGAGTTGCTGGGAGCGAGGAGCCGGGCCGCGAAGATCTGACCGGCGGCAAAGGCCACCGCGAGCACCGAGATGCAGAAGATCGGCAGGTACTGGGCCATGCTCAGGCCTCCATCGCGGCGAGCTCCGCCGCGCGTCGAGCCGCCATCCCCGCCTTGTCACGGCGGTGCAGGCCAAAGACCAGGATGGCGAAGATGATGAAGCTCAGGATCCCGAAGGCGAAGCCCGGCTGACGCACCGCGCCCAGGTTGCGGACCAGCAGCACGTTGATGGTCGGCTGGTTCGGGTCGGCGGTCGGCAGCGGGGGCGGCTCGCCCGGCAGCGCCGTCTGGGCCACCGTGGGCTGGATCTGCACGACCGCGTAGTGGGCCGGGTTGTCGCCGACGAGCGCCATCGCGGTGGTCTCGATGCGATTGGTGACCCGGTCCATCATCGAGCCGCTCTTGGGGCTGGGCTTGCCGCCCTGGTCGAACACCGTTCCGACCAGGTAGTCCGAGGCGCCCTTGAACTGGAGGCCGTCGTAGCCGTTCTTCACGAGGTACTCACCAGCCGACGCGGCCGAGTCGCCGTAGACGGGGTTGGACGTCGCGGCCAGGGTCCACCCGTTGAGCTTGGGCTGGAGCGTCTTGGCGACCGACGGGTCGGCGGCGACCACGTCGCCCATGGTCGGCGCGGTCTTGCGCCCCTTCATGGCATCGGCGACGAGCTTGTTCGAGGTGAGGTAGCTGTTCGGGTTCGGCAACGCGTCGGGTTGGGGCACGTCGTGCAGCTGGGAGTGGTACGCCGCGGTCGTGTTCGTCGAGGTCTCGAGGACCTGCCACGTCGGTGCCGGCCCCTTGTAGCCGAGGCCGTAGATCGCCCAGAACATGAACATCAGCGTCAGCCAACCGAAGATCGCGGTGGCCGCGATGTGGAACCCGAGCCGCGAACCGACGTTGGTCACCAACAGGATCAACGGCGTGCCACAGAGCACCGTCACGGCCAGGACCACGACGAGGATGCCGCGGATGCCGGGGTCCCAGGTGAGAGAGGCGAGCAGGTGGATCATGAGGCGTTCGCTCCGCGGGCGCGTGGGGTGGTGTGGGGCTCGAGGCGCATCAGAGGCCCCGCACGTAGTCGACGATCTTGGCCACGTCTTCCTGGGTGTACATCCCCGAGCCCGGTGCACCCTGCTCCTGCTTGGCGATGTGGGGCTGGCTGGCCATCAGGTCGGTGTCGGGGTTGTAGGCCTTGGTCTGGCAGAACGCCGGCATGCGACCCGTGCCCATGCCGTGCACGCCGTAGACCTGGCCCTGCACGGAACCCTGGCAGACGAAGGCGAGCATCTGGGCGGTGCCCGCCGTGGAGCCCGGGAACTGCGCGGTCTCGTTGGTGAGGTTGGGTCCGTAGGCCCCGCCACCGTCCTTGCCCTTCTGCCCGTACGACCAGCCCTGCGTGTGGCAGCGACCGCACGAGTAGGCGCCGCCTGACACGTCCGCGTAGTAGCCGAGGTTGAACAACGCCTCGCCGTCGGTGGCATAGGGGTGCCCGGCCGCGGCTGCCGCGGCCTTCTCCTTCTTGAGGCCGTCAGCGATCTCCTTGTGCGCCGCAGCCGGTGTGAGCTGGATCGACTGGATGTAGGAGATGAGGTCCGCGATGGACTGCTCGTCGAGCGAGCCGCCACCCGCGACGCCCCAGGCCTGCATGGGCGAGAACGGACGACCGTAGGTGAGGATGTAGCGCAGGTCGGCACGATTGAAGCGCAGCGAGGCGGTGTTCAGTGCCGGCGCCTTCCAGGAGACCTGCTGGAGGAAGCGGCCGGAGCTGTCGGTGATGGTGTACGCCGCGACGCCACCGGTCGCCTTGTCGCCGCCGTGACAACCGGCGCAGCCGAGACCCTTGGGGTTCGCCGGCGTGTTGGCCCCGAAGAGCTCCGCGCCGGTCTTGAGGAACGTCGCGTCCTGGCCGGCCACGGCACTTGCCTGGCGGCCGGGCTCACGCAGCCAGTAGAGCGGCAGCGCGAGCGACACGAACGCCAGCGCCAGGAACGCCATGGTGAGCACGCGGTCGAGGCGCTTCGTCTCGAGCGTCTTGTCGTCGTAGTAGGGCTTGCGGTTGGGGGCGGTGGCCACCTCGGCGCCGACCGCTCCCTTGCCCTTGCGCATGGAGGCGAGGCCGAACACGACGCACAACAGGAAGACGATGAAGAGGATGACGTAGCCGATGGAGGTCTGGATGGTGGCGAGGGTCATGGTCCTGGTTCCGATCACTCGCCGCCGGACACGCAGTGCGGTCCGTCGGCTTCTTGGCCGGTGGTGTTCGTCCCGATCGCGGGGCCCTGGATCACGTTGCCGGTGTCCGCGGTCAAGGTCTCACCGGAGACCGACGCGGAGAAGTGGTCCATGCCGCGGGGAGCCGGGCCACCCTTCTTCTCACCCACCTGGTTGTACTGCGAACCGTGGCACGGGCACTCGAACCACTGGGACGTGTAGCACGGCGGCACGCGGCAACCCAGGTGCGGGCACTTCTGGTAGAGCACGGTGACGCCGGCCTCCATGGCCGCGAGCTCGCCGGGTGCGTACACCTTGCGCGCCTTGGGCAGCGCGGACGGCGGGTAGTTGGTGACGTAGAGCTTGCCCTCGGGCAGGTAGTAGAACCCGTTGCCCGCTTGGATCTTGGCCTTGAGGTCGGGGATCTTGCCGACGGTGATCTTCGAACCGAAACCACCGCTGAGCTGGGGCCAGAAGTAGGCGAGGAATCCGGTCCCGAAGCCGGCGAGCGCCAGCCCCGACATCGACAGGATGCCCCGGTTCAGGAACTGGCGACGACTTGCGCCGATCTGCTCCGGGGTCGGTGGGGTCCAGGTCTCGACGTCGCCGCTGGTCTTGGCCAGCTCGGTCGAGGCGGCCTTTCGGGCGCTGCGGTCGCGGCCCTTGGTCTCGGCCGAGAGCGTGCCGACGGCCTGCGCGGTGTCGCGGCGACCGAGCACGAAGAACGCGCCGGCCACGACGGCCAGGGCGACGACGATGACGATGATGACGATGAGTGCGGTCATAGGTTGCAGCTTGGTGGTAGAGGGGTGGTGCTCACAGGTCGAAGAAGAGGCCGTCGTGCCAGGGAAGGGTGAACTGGAAGCCCTTGCCACGGAAGGCGGCGCCGATGATGGACATGATCGCCCAGAACATGAGGAACAAGGTGTAGAAGGACACCGCGAACTTTCGGTCCTCGGGCCGGGTGCTGGGGTTCTTGTCGAGGTACGGGACCAGGATGAGGGCGGTTGCCGCCATGCCCGGGCCGAGCACCCCGGCCACCATCGGGTTGAAGTAGGTGAGCAGCTCCTGCAACCCGATGAAGTACCACGGCGCCTTCGCGGGGTTCGGGGTCTTGTTCGGGTCGGCGAGCTCCTGCAGCGGGGCGTTCACGAAGATCGAGAACACCACCACGAAGCTGAACACGATCAGGGCGGCCACGAACTCGATGATGAGCAGGTGGGGCCAGACGTGGACCTTGTCGGTCGGCTTCGTGCGCAGCTCCTTGATCGAGCCCGCCCGGATGACCTCGAGGAGACGGTCGTCGGGCTGGTCGCCGCCAGGGGCGGCGGCGTCGGCGTCGGTCGAGTTGGGGGTGTCGGTGATGGTCGTCATCGTCGTCTCCCTACAGCGGTCCGGAGATGCCGCCGTCCTTGCGCACCCGCCAGAAGTGGATCGCCATGAAGATGACGATCACGAACGGGAGCATCAGGACGTGCAGGACGTACCAGCGGATGAGGGTGTTGGAGCCGATGTCGTTGCCGCCGAGCAGCACGAAACGGACCTGGTTGCCGAACACCGGGGTGTAGCCGGCCATGTTGGTGCCCACCGTGACCGCCCACAGGGAGAGCTGGTCCCACGGAAGGAGGTAGCCGGTGAACGAGAGCAGCAGGGTGAGCAGCAGGAGCACGATGCCGATGACCCAGTTGAACTCGCGCGGCGGCTTGTAGGCGCCGTGGTAGAAGACGCGGGCCATGTGCAGGAACACCGACAGCACCATGAGGTGCGCGGCCCAGCGATGCATGTTTCGCACGAGGAGACCGAAGGTCACCGACGTCCTGAGTTGGTAGATGCTGTTCCAGGCGTCGGTCGTGGTCGGCCGGTAGAAGAACATCAGGAAGATGCCGGTGACCGTCAGCAGGATGAACAGGAAGAAGCTGATGCCGCCGAGACAGAGCGTGTAGCTGACCTTGACCGCGTGCCGCTTCACCTTCACCGGGTGGAGGTGGTACAGCAGGCTGTTCATGATGACGTAGGAGCGGTTCCGCGGGGTGTCCTGGTAGTCCTTCTTGAAGATGGACCCAGGGCGGAAGATCGAGTTCCATGCCTGCGAGCCGCGGACCTTCTCGTCGAGGTCGGCGAGCTTCTCCTTGGACGGACTCGGGTTGTCGATGGTGTTTGCCACTGCTTCCTCGCGCTCCTACTCGTCGCCGTCGTGCCCGGTACCGGTCACGACAGTTGTCCCTTGCGGGTCAGCAGACCGCGGCGGCCGCCGCGGATCTCCTCGGTGCGGCGGGCCTTCGCCTGCACCTGTGCCCGCTTGTTCCAGAACACCACCAGCACTGCGTACGCATTGAGCATGAACCCATAGATGAGCAAGGTGATGATGTCGCCCAAACCGGCCATCGAGAACGAGATCGGTCCCTTGAGGAGGGTTCCGCCCGGCCCGGTGAGGTAGTGGTCGGGACGCCACTTGAGCTCGTTCGCCGACCAGAGGATCCAGGCCTGAGGCACGACGCCGAACGCCCAGAAGAGACCGAAGAACACGAACACCGCGCCGACCATCGCCTCGCCCCAGGTGACGGGTGAGGGCGCAGGCCTCTTGTTGCCGTACCAGACGACGGCGCCGATCAAGAGGAAGATGACGAGGAACGAACCTACGAACGCGACCACGAGTGCGATCCTCCGTTCGTGATTCGACGCACATGCACTTCTCTGCGTTGGGGCGTGACTGCGGAAACCACAGGCACGGGTCTAGCACGCTGTTCCTCCCGCGGTCACAATCGGCGTCGGTCCGAGGGTGAACGATGGTTGAACACGCACCGCGGGCGCGGCGGCACGTCCGAGTGGCGCGTCGTCCCCAGGTGCGCGTTGCGTGCGCCGTCGGGATCGCCCGGTGCGCCGGGCGCTTGGCCCGCGCTTCGTGGCGCGACCTAGAGTGCAACCGCCTGTCCCCCGTCCGATCGGTAGGCGCCGACCGGACGGGAACCCGCCAGCGGAGGACCACGTGACCGACTCGCCCACCGATCGCCCAGCAGCCGACGTCGTCGACCCGATCGAGGTCGCGCAACGCCGGAAGAAGATCCCGCTCTGGGTCGTGCCCCTCTTCCCCGCCCTGCTCGTGTGGGCGCTCATCTACGTGAACGGCGTGACCACCCCGCCGGCCGCCGCCAACACGCCCGACGCCATGGGCGCCGCGATCTACGCCACGAACTGCCAGTGCTGCCACGGCGCCACCGGCGGCGGTGGCTCGGGTCCGGCGTTCGCCAACGGCGCGCTGTTGAAGACCTTCTCGAAGTGGCAGGACCAGATGCAGTGGGTGAACGCCGGCGCCGGCAACTGGGCACAGGTGACCGGTTCGACGACGTACGGCGACACCAAGAAGCCGATCGGCGCTGGCGGCATGCCGGGCTTCGGTCCGCTCGGGAGCACGAACTCGCTGTCGTGCACCGACATCCTGCTGGTGGTGCGCTTCGAGCGCGAACAGCTCGCCGGGGCCGCACCCGACCAGACGCTCGACGACCTGGCGACGCAGATCGCGGCCGGCACCACGCCGACCGGCATCCCCAACTGCGGCTCGTAGCGCGGAACCGGTCGTCGCGTGGCTGATCCGGCCCACCGCCACGACGTCCTCGTCATCGGGGGTGGTCCCGCCGGCGCGGCGACGGGCTACTGGCTGGCCCGAGCGGGCCACGACGTCGTCGTCGTCGAGCGCAAGCCCTTCCCCCGTGACAAGACCTGCGGTGACGGCCTGACCCCGCGTGCGGTGCTCCAGCTCGACGAGATGGGCCTCGGCGAACGCCTCCGCACCTACCACCGCAACAACGGGCTGCGGGCGCTCGCCCACGACCTCACGCTCGAGCTGCCGTGGCCGAAGCACTCGCGCTTCCCCGACCACGGCTACGTGGTGCGCCGCACCGTGCTCGACCAGATGGTCGCCGACCACGCAGCCGCCGCGGGCGCCACGCTGCTCGACGGCACCGACGCCACCGCGCCCATCCTGCGCGACGGGATCTGCCACGGGGCGACCGTCACCGACAAGGCCACCGGTGAGGTGCGGGACATCCACGCCCGCTACGTGGTGCTCGCCGAGGGCGCCAACAGTCGCATCGGTCGCGCCCTGGGTACCGCCCGAGACCGCTCCTACCCGATGGGCCTGGCCATCCGCGGGTACTACGCCTCGCCGATGGCGGACGACCCCTGGATCGAGAGCGCCCTCGACGTGCGCGACCGCAACGGCAACTCGCTGCCGGGCTACGGCTGGGTGTTCCCGCTCGGCGACGGAACCGTCAACGTGGGCATCGGGCTGCTCAGCACGTTCCGCGACTACAAGAGCGTGAACACCACGACGCTCATGAACGAGTGGCTCATCACTGCGCCGGCGCACTGGGAGCTCGACCCCGACGGCGCCATCGGCCCGGTCGTGGGCGGGCGCCTGCCGATGGCGGGCTCGGTGAACCCCAAGGTGGGGCCGAACTGGGTGGCGGTGGGCGATGCCGCAGGGTTCATCAACCCGTTCAACGGTGAGGGCATCGACTACGCCTACGAGACCGGTCGCCTCGCCGCCGAGCTCATCAGCGAGGCGCTCGAGACCGGCGACGGTCTGGCGTTGCAGCGCTACCCGCACCTGCTCGAGGAGGAGTACGGCCTGTACTTCAAGGTCGCCCGGGTGTTCATGTCGCTGATGGGCAACCCCGCGCTCATGCGCGAGCTGACCCGGGTGGGGATGCACTCGCGCACGCTCATGGAGTGGGTGCTGGTGATCATGGCCAACCTGCTCGAGCCCGAAGACCTCGGCGCCGCCGAGGCCGTCTACAAGACCGTCGCAGCCATGGCCCGAGCCGTCCCCGACTGAAGGCCGCTCCCCTCTCCCGATGACCGGGCGAGCAGGCCGCAGGCCGCCCGAGCTTCACGGCAGGTCAGCTGCGGAGCCGCCAGGCGGAGCAGCACCCACGGTGACACCCGGATGGCGAAGCCGAAGCGAGCAGGCCGCAGGCCGCCCGAGCTTCACGGCAAGCACCGCGCCCGAGCTTCACGGCAGGTCAGTGCGGTGGCGCCGCGCCCTTGACGGGACCGTCTGCCGGGATGGGCGCCACCCAGCCGCCGATGTCCGCGGCCAGGTCCTCGGCCTCGACGGGTCCGCGCATCCCCTCGTCGTAGAGATGGAGCCGCGGCGGCTCGACGAGCAACGGCTCGACGATGCGCCACTGCTCGTCCAACGCGTCGGCCTGACCGAAACGGCGGGGGTCACCGAGGATGGCGTCCTCGAGCAGCCGTTGGTACGCGCTCTCCCGGTGCCCCAGCGCCGCCTCGTGGGAGACCTGGAGGTCGACCGACTGCGTGGCCAGCTGCTCACCGGGCGCCTTCGCCTGGAGGTGCAGGACGATGCCGTCGTCGGACCCCAACCGGAACCGGAGCCGGTTGGGCACCGGCCGATGCGTGTGCTCTTCTGCGAAGAGCAGCCGAGGTGGTGACGTGAACGTCACGACCGCCTCGGTGGCGGTCACGCCGAGGCCCTTGCCGGCGCGGATCAACCACGGCACCCCGGCCCACCGCCACGAGTCGATCTCGAAGCGCACCGCCAGGAAGGTCTCGGTCTCGGAGTGCGGGTCGACACCGTCGACGTCCTTGTAGGAGCGGTACTGGCCCCGCACCGCGGTCGCCGGGTCGAAGGCGCGCACCTGGCGGAGCAGCTTGGTTCGCTCGGCGCGCAGGTCGCCGGCCTCCGCGCCGACCGGCGGCTCCATCCCCATCAGCGCCACGATCTGCAAGAGGTGGTTCTGGACCACGTCGCGCAGTGCGCCGACGCTCTCGTAGAAGCGCCCCCGGCTGCCGACGCCGAACTCCTCGGCCATCGTGATCTGGATGTTCGAGATGAAGTTGCGGTTCCAGACCGGTTCGAGGAGCGAGTTCGCGAACCGGAACACCAACAGGTTCTCGATCGGCTCCTTGCCCAGGAAATGGTCGATGCGAAAGATGCGGTCCTCGGAGAAGGCCGCGTGGAGGCAGTCGTTGAGCGACCCGGCTGACGCCCGGTCACGACCGAAAGGCTTCTCCACGACGACCCGTCCTGCCTCGGCGAGACCGACGCGGCCCAGCCCCTGGATCACGTCGGGGAACCGCTCAGGCGGGATCGCCAGGAAGAACAGCGGCGTCTCGGCCTCGGTGAGCAGCTCGGCGAGCCGATCGAAGGTCTCGGGATCGCGGTAGTCGCCACTCACGTACGCGAGCCGAGAGGCGAGCTCCGACCAGACCGCCTCATCACGAGACTGGTGGTGCTCGGCGATCGAGGCGGCGAACCGGTCGCGCAAGTCGTCGTCGGACCACGCCGACGAGGACACGCCGATGACGGGCAGCCCGAGTCGGTCGCCCGACTCGAGCTCCCAGAGGGCTGGGAAGATCCTCTTGTAGGCAAGGTCACCCGTCGCACCGAAGAGCACGACGGCGTCAGCGGGACGGGCGTCACGACGGGCGATCACGTTCGCAGCCTATTGGCGCTCTTGGCGACCCGGTCAGCGAGTGCGAGACGCCGCAGAGCGGGCGGCGGCGACGACCTCGTCGATGAGCTCGTCGGTGTGGGCGAGCCCGGGGAAGCACACCTCGTAGGCGCCGGGAGCCAGGGCGACGCCGGCGTCGAGCATGCCGTGGAAGAAGGCCGCGTAGCGGCGTTCGTCGACCAGCTTGGCCGCGGCGTAGTCGCGCGGGGCGTCCCGCCCGGCGAACACGCCCACGAGGTTCCCCGCCCGCGTGGCCACCAGCGGCGCGCCGACATCGCCGAACGCGGCGGTCAGCCCGTCGCAGAGACGGCCGGACGCCACCGCGAGCCGGTCGTAGGCCGCGTCGTCCAGCAACTCCAGCGTGGCCAGCCCCGCGGCGGTCGCCAAGGGGTTCCCCGAGAGGGTGCCCGCCTGGTACACGGGTCCGATCGGCGCGAGCTGGGCCATCACCTCGGCACGACCGCCGAAGGCGCCGACCGGCAGACCGCCGCCGATCACCTTGCCCATCGTCACCACGTCGGGTCGGACGCCCGTGAGCTGGGTCGCCCCGCCGCGCGCGCACCGGAACCCGGTGATGACCTCGTCGAAGATGAGCAGCGCCCCGACGCGGCGGCACTCGGCAGCCAGGCCCTCGAGGAACCCGGGCTGCGGCGCGACCAGGCCCATGTTCGCGGCGATGGGCTCCACGATGACCGCGGCCACGGACTCATCCAGCGTCGGCACGACGTTGTACGGCAGCACCGTGGTGGCGGCCACGGCACCAGCCGGCACCCCGGCCGAACCGGGCACCCCGCCGGCGCGCGCCACCTCGTCGGGGTCGAGCTGGGCGACCGAGCTCCCCGATTCGGCCAACAGCCCGTCGCTGTGGCCGTGGTAGTTGCCCGCGAACTTCACGAGGCGCTCCCGACCGGTGAAGCCGCGGGCCAACCGGATGGCGCTCATCGTCGCCTCGGTACCGCTGGAGACGAGTCGGACCTGTTCGACGGCCGGCACCCGCTCGATGATCGCTTCGGCGAGGAGGACCTCGCGCTCGGTCGGCGCCCCGTAGGAGGTGCCGCCGTGCGCCGCCTCGACGAGCGCATCGACCACCCGGGGGTGCGCGTGGCCGGCGATGATCGCGCCGTAGGACTGCACGAGGTCGATGAAGCGACGACCTTCGACGTCGGTGACGTGGGCGCCTTGGGCCGAGGCCACGAAGTACGGCGTGCCGCCGACCGAGCCGAACGCCCGCACGGGCGAGTTGACCCCGCCCGGAATCGCCCGTCGGGCGCGGTCGAAGAGCGCTTCGTTGGTCTGGCCGGTCAACCCAGCGCCTCGGCGAGATCGGTGGCGAAGTAGGTCAGGATCAGGTCCGCGCCGGCACGCTTGATGGCCTCGGTGTGCTCGAGCGCGACCGCGGGTCCGTCGATCCAGCCGCGCTCTGCCGCGGCCTTCACCATCGCGTACTCCCCGGACACGTGGTACGCGGCCACCGGCACGTCGGTGATGGCCCGCGTGGCGGCGATGAGGTCGAGGTAGGACAGGGCGGGCTTGACCATCACCATGTCGGCGCCTTCCTCGAGGTCGGCGCGCACCTCCGCGAGCGCCTCCCGTGCGTTGCGGTGGTCCTGCTGGTAGGCGCGGCGGTCGCCGCCGTCGGCGATCTCGACGTCGACGGCGTCCCGGAACGGCCCGTAGAGCGCCGAGGCGAACTTGGCGGCGTAGGCGAGGATCGCGACCTGTGTGGCGCCGGCCTCGTCGAGCGCGGCGCGGATCGCGGCGACCTGACCGTCCATCATCCCGGACGGCGCCACGACGTCGGCACCGGCGGCGGCCTGGGCACGGGCGACGGCGGCGTAGCGCTCGAGGGTGACGTCGTTGTCGACCTCCCCATGGGCCGTGACGATGCCGCAGTGGCCGTGGTCGGTGTACTCGTCGAGGCAGAGGTCGGCCATGAGGACGACGTCGTCGCCGAGGTCGTCGCGCAGCTCGCGCAGCGCCACCTGCACGATGCCGCCGGGGTCGTCCGCGCCGGATCCGGTCTCATCCTTGTGCTCGGGGACCCCGAAGAGGATCAGCGCGGGGATGCCGAGGTCGCGTACGCGACGAGCCTCGGCGCGCAGCGAGGCGCGCGAGTGCTGCACCACGCCGGGCAGAGAGGCGATCGGAACGGGCTCGTCGATCCCTTCACGAACGAAGAGCGGCGCGACCAGGTCGTCGACGCCCAGTCGGGTCTCGGCGACCATGCGTCGCAGCGCCGGCGTGCGACGGAGCCGACGCAGCCGCTTCTCGGGAAAGCTCACGTCGCCAGGCTACGGGACCGCCCCCACCGCGCCCGAAGCTGCGCAGCCGCCAGGCGCAGCATCCCCACCCGTGACGCCCAGATGGCGAAGCCGAAGCGAGCAGGCCCGCAGGGCCACCCGAGCTTCACAGCCAACACCGCTACCCTTCGGCGATGGATCGGGACTGGGTGCACGCGGCAATCGCCAAGGTGGAGGCCGACGCGAACCGCTCGGCGGACACCCACCTCATCGCCCTGCCGCTCCCGACGGAATGGGGCGTCGACGTCTACCTCAAGGACGAGTCGGTGCATCCGAGCGGCAGCCTCAAGCACCGGCTCGCCAGGTCGTTGGTGCTCTACGGGCTCTGCAACGGCTGGATCGGGCCCGACACCCCGTTGCTCGAGTGCTCGTCCGGCTCGACCGCGGTGTCCGAGGCCTACTTCGCCCGACTCCTCGGGCTCCCGTTCACCGCGGTGATGCCCAGCTCGACGTCGCCGGAGAAGCTCGACCAGATCCGCTTCTACGGCGGCACCTGCCACCTGGTGGACGACGCCGACGACCTCGACGCCGAGGCCCGCCGGCTCGCGGCGCAGGCCGGCGGCCACTTCCTGGACCAGTTCCGCAACGCGGAGCGCGCCACCGACTGGCGGGGCAACAACAACATCGCCGAGTCGATCTTCGAGCAGCTCGCACTCGAGGCGCACCCCGTGCCGAGGTGGATCGTGGTCGGCGCCGGAACCGGCGGCACGTCGGCGACGATCGGGCGCTACATCAGGTTCCGTCGGCTCGCCACCCAGGTGTGCCTCGTCGACCCCGAAGGCTCGGTGTACGCCGAGGCCTGGATCAATCGCGACCGGACGCTCCGGTCGATCGCGGCGGCGGGTCGCATCGAGGGCATCGGCCGGCACCAGGTCGAGGAGTCGTTCCTCCCCGACGTGATCGATCGGGCCGAACGGGTCCCGGATGCGGCTTCGATCGCCGGGTTGCGACTCGCCGACCGGCTGCTCGGCCGCCGGGTCGGCGCCTCGACCGGGACCAACCTCTGGGGGGTGCTCTCGTTGGTCGCCGAGCTACGTGCCAAGGGCGAGCGGGGCTCGATCGTCACCCTGCTCTGCGACGGCGGCGACCGCTACGCGCACACCGTCTACGACGACGCCTGGCTCGCGGCCCAGGGGCTCGACCCGGGACCCTACGAGACGGCCATCGACGCGTTCCTGGGCACAGGCGCCTGGGCGCCGCCGGACTGAGCCTTCCCCGTCTCCCCGGTCAGCCGACGACGAGATCTGCGAGCGACCCCAGCGTCACCTCGACCAGCGAGTCGACCACGAGGTCGGCCGCGGAGAAGTCCATCCCCACCGTGACCGGACCGGGTACGGCGACGCAGCGAAGCCCGGCCGCCTTCGCGGCCGCGACCCCGTTCGGGGAGTCCTCGAGGGCCACGACCCGCGACGGCCGAGCCGCCAGCGCATCGATGGCGATCTGGTAGATGTCGGGCGCCGGCTTGGTCCTGAGCGGCTCCTCACCGACATCGGTGCGCGTCGCCACGCGGGTGAACCGCTCGTGCAACTCGAACCGCTCGAGGTGCCCGGTCACCCAGTCCGCCGGCGAGCTCGACGCAACCGCGACGGGGAGTCCCGAGTCGCGAGCGGAATCGAGGAGCTCGAGCACACCGGGGCGGACCCGCTCCGGTGCGAGCAGCTCAAGCTTGCGTCGTGTCCGGCGCGGCTCGATGGCCGCCCGGTCGACCGGGCGGCCGAGTTGCGTCGCGAGGATCTCGGTCCAGTGGGGGTGGTTCGACGTGCCGATGAGCTCCTGCCAGGTGGCGAGCTGGAGCACCTCACCGTGCGCTGCGAAGACCTCGACGGCGGAGTGGAACCCGGACGACTCCGTGTCGAGGATGAGTCCGTCGAAGTCGAAGATGAGCGCATCGAGCGCCGTGGTCGTCACCAGGCGATTGTGCACGTTCCCGCCCTGCCGCCCAAGTGGGATCACGCTGCGTGCTGGACAGCTAGCGTTTGGTGGTCGCACAACCCGGGGGACCCAATGCGCACTCGCACTCGCACACGATCGATCGTCGCGGCCGTCGCCGCCGCCACCCTGCTTGTCGGCATCGCCGGCTGCAACTCGCGCTACGGCGCCTCGCTCGACCGTGCGGATGACCCGGTTGTGCTCACCGGCGCCGACGTGCCCGGCCTGGAGGGGACGAGCCCGCAGCACATCGTCGGGTTCTCGTGGGACGGCAGCGCCTGGCACCAGATCCCGGTCCAGGTCGACGAGCGCGACCTGGTGAGCCCCGGCCAGATCTACCACCTGCCCCCCGCCAACTACCCGCATCTCTACGGGACCTCCACGCCCTACAAGATCCTCGTCTACACGCCACCGGCGTCGACCACGGCGGGGTACACCTCGACCCCCACCTACACCCCGTCGGACTCCAACCCGAACTTCGACAGCAACGACGAGCTGAGCTTCCTCGCGTACGACACCGGCAAGGTCGCCGACGTGTCGGCCGGCACCCCCGCCGGAGTCGACGCCGCGACGCGCCAGGTCGTCACCGCCACCGACCCGCTCAACCCCGACCACAACGGCACGGTGTACCTGTTCCACAGCGACACCCTCACCGGCGGTAGCGCCGGCACGACCGGCGTGGACTACACCTTCAGCCTCGATTCCGGTGCCTACACGACCACGTACCACATGGGGACCCCGTCGCTCTCGCCCAACAACTCCTGGGCGTTCAACCCGGAGCACTCCACGGTGGTCACGCCCAGCTACAGCCAGGCGCTGTCGGACCGGTGGCTGAACGACGGGCTTTCGATCACTCGCTCCGGAGCGGACGGCACCAACCTGCTCGACCGGTCGAAGGCCTACGTGGTCGGTACCTGTGGGCGCACCGAGGACACCTTCGACGGCGCCGACAACGGCGAAGGCGCGTTCGTCGCCAACATCAGCGGACCGGTGCGCGCCATCCGCTCCTACATCGGGGCGAACAGCTACAAGTACACCGTCGCCACCGACATCTTCTACCCGAACCGTGAGGACTCGACCGTCGAGCTCCGCGGCCACGCCGGCCTCCCCGGCTACGGGCAGTCCGACGACTTCGCGACCGGGCTCACCGGGCTCACCTACACCGACCCGGCGAACAGCGCGTTGCCCATCGACGGCAACCCCGACGCGTTCACGCCGATCTCGTCGACAACCGGTTCAACCTTCCCACCGAGCTGGCAGCTCGTCCAGGGCGCCGCCGGATCGCTGCTGACCGTGCGCACGCTCGCCACCGACATCACCGGGCTCTCGGTGTACACGGTTCGCACCGACCAGAGCTCGAGCTCGCCGTGCACGGGCGACGGCGCCTACTGGGGTGAGAGCGGGGTCGACATCACCTCGCCCGCGCACAGCGTGCCGGTCACCGACCCGACCCTCACCAGCACCCCGAAGACGTTCGTGTCCACGCGGGTGCGCATCTTCCAGGGCCCGACGTTCGCAGCGACCGACGCGCCCACCGTCGATGCACAGGTGAAGAACCCGATCACCGTCGCCGTCACCAACTAGACGACGACGCCCAGCTCGGTCAGACCGTCGTGGTGCGGCCGGCCACACCGACCACCGCTTCGACGAGACCGGCGATCGTGTGCGGCGCGGCCTCGACCGTCGGCTCGAGGCCGTGCGCGCGCAGCGTTGCGCTCGTGATCGGCCCGATCGAGGCGAGAACGGGCGGCAAGCCATCGATCCCCACCGCCGAGATGAGGTGGTCCACCGTGGACGACGAGGTGAAGGTCGCCACGTCGGCGGTGGCGATCGATCGTGCCACCTCGTCGTCGGGCGCCACCGGAACCGTCCGGTAGGCCGCGACCTCGTCGACCTCGAATCCGGCCGCCCGCAGGTCGCGCGCCACGACGTCGCGGGCCACTTCCGGTCGCACGAGGAGCACCCGACCGGGCCCCGGTCCCATCGCGGCAGCGAGGTCCTCGCCGGTGGCGACGTCGGGCACGAGGTCCGCGACCACCCCCCGGGCACGCAGCGCCCGCGCGGTGCCGGGGCCCACCGCTCCGATCTTGACCCCGGCCAGCGACCGGGCGTCGCGCAGCTCGGCGAAGATGCGCTCCACGCCGTTCGCCGAGGTCACCAGCAGCCACTCGTACGCGCCGGCAGCAAGTTGCGCCGCAGCGTGTCGCCGTGCCGCACCTCCGTCGTCGGCTTCCGCGAAGGCGATCACCGGCGCGTGGATCACCTCTGCGCCCAGCTCTCCGAGCTGCGCCGAGAACCCGCCGGCCTGCCGACGCGCCCGCGTGACCACCACGCGCGTGCCGAACAGCGGGCGCTGCTCGAACCAGTCGAGGTCCTCGGCGGCAACCCGCCCGACCACGATGACCGATGGTGCGGCCAGCGGGTGCGCACCCAGGGTCGACAGCGTGGCGCGGGTGGTCTGCTGCTCGGGCCTGGTCCCCCACCGGACCGCGGCGGCCGGGGTGTCCGGCGAGAGACCACCGTCGATGAGCCTTCGCGCGATCGCGCCCCAGCGGGCCACGCCCATGAGGATCACGATCGTCCCCCCGACGTGCGCGACCGCTTCCCAGTCCACGCTGCCGTCGCCGGTCGCGGTGCTCCGGTCGTCGTGGTGCTTGGCCGGGTCCTCATGGCCGGTGACGACCGTGAACGAGGTGGACGAGTAGCGCAGGGTCACCGGGATGCCGGCGTAGGCGAGGGCGGCGATCGCCGAGGAGATCCCGGGGACGACCTCGAACGACACTCCGGCCGACTGCAGGGCCGCCGCCTCCTCGCCTCCGCGTGCGAAGACGAACGGGTCGCCGCCCTTGAGGCGGACCACGGTGCGACCCGATCGGCCGTGGCGCACGAGCAGCTCGTTGATCGCCTCCTGCGGGACGGTGGCCTGTCCCGGCGACTTGCCCACGTTGATCAGCTCGGCGCCGTCCGGCGCCAACTCCAGCAGCGACGACACCGACAAGCGGTCGTAGACGACCACGTCGGCGGCGGCGAGCACGTCGGCGCCCCGCACGGTCAGCAGGCCCGGATCCCCCGGACCCGCTCCCACCAGGTAGACGGTCACGCGCCCCGGACCACAGGAGGCGACCCACCGCCGCCGAGCAACGTCTCCGCGACCGCTCGTCCGACCACCTCCGGGTCGGCGTCGTCAGCCGCTTCGGTGTGCGCCCAGCGGCGTGGCGGCGACGCATCGGACTCGGCGAGCACGCCGGTCACGGTCAGACGACCGTCTGGATCGACGACGGCGTGCGCGCCGGCCGGCATCGTGCAGTCGCCACCGAGCCGGGCCAGGAACGCCCGTTCGGCATCGACCCGCCGGCGGCTCGGTCGGTGTTGGATCGCCGCGACCCGGCCGATGGTGTCAACGTCGTCCGCACGGCACTCCACGGCCAGCGCACCCTGGCCGACCTGTGGGACGAGGGCGTCGACGTCGAGCACCTCGGCGAGGCGGTCCGAGAGGCCCAGCCGATCGAGGGCGACCGCTGCCACCACGATGGCGTCCAACTCGTCGAGGTGGGAGAGCCGCTTGGCCATGTTCCCGCGGAGCTCGACGAAGCGAACATCGGGACGCAGCACCGAGAGCTGCACCCGGCGACGGGCCGACCCGGTGCCCACCGTCGATCCGGAGGTCAGATCGTCGAGCCGCCGTCCGCAGAGTGCATCGCGGGCGTCGCCCCGCTCGGGCACCGCCGCGAGCACCAGTCCGGGCAAGGTGGTCGAGGGAAGGTCCTTGGCGGAGTGCACGGCGAGGTCGGCGCGCCCGTCGAGGACCGCAGCCTGGATCTGCTTGGCGAAGACCCCCTTGCCACCGAGCGACGAGATGGGCACGTCGAGACGCCGGTCCGCGGTCGTGGTCACCGGGACGAGCTCGACCTCGATGCCAGGTTCACGGTCGCGCAGGGCAGCGGCCACGTGCTCGGCTTGCCATCGGGCCAACGCGCTGGCGCGCGTGGCGATGCGCAACGCCACCTCAGTCGCTGTCGAGGTCGTACAGGTCGCGCAGGGCCTCGACGAGGCGATCGCCGCGTGCCGTGCCCGCCTGATCCTTGAGCCGCACGGTCGGCTCGTGGAGCATCTTCGCGATGACGCCGTGGGTGAGTGCCTCCACCGCTTCGCGCTGCCGGTCCGTGAGGCCGTCGAGTCGGCCGGCGAAGCGCTCCAGCTCGGCGAGCCGGAGCTGCTCGGCGCGCTCGTGCAGCGTCGCCACGAGCGGCGCCACGCCCCGGGCCGTGGTGCCGCGGCGAAGCGCACCAGCTCGTCCTCGATGATGATCTCGACGGCGGCGACCTCACCGCGGCGGCGCTCCAGCCCCTGCTCGGCGAAGGCGCGCAGGTCGTCCATGTCCAGCAGCGTCACGCCTGGCAGCGCTGCCACCTCGGGATCGACGTCACGGGGCACGGCGATGTCGACGATGAGGAGCGGTCGACCGCCACGTTCCGCGATGATGGGCGCCAACTCGACGTGGTCGACCAGCAGGGCCGTGGCCCCGGTGGAGGTCAGCAGGAGGTCCACCTCGGCGAGGGTCTGGCGGAGGTCGATGAGCGGCACGGCGAGACCGCCGACCCGGGCGGCGAGCGCCTCGGCGCGAGCGGGCGTGCGGTTCGCCACGCGCACCTCGTCGACGCCGGAGGCCGCGAGTCCGACCACCATCCCCTCGCCCATCTCGCCTGCGCCGACGACCAGCACCTTGCGACCGGCCAGGCCGTCGAGCCGGTCGGCGGCCATCGCGACGGCGGCCGTCGAGGCGGAGGCGATGTGGCGCGAGATCGCCGTCTCGGTGCGAGCACGCTTGCCGACCTCGAGCGCGTGGCGGAAGATCGCGTTGAGCTGCGGACCGACCGTGCCCTCGACGCGTGCTGCCTCCCACGCGCCCTTGATCTGGCTCAGGATCTCGGTTTCGCCCACCACCGCCGAGTCGAGCCCCGCGGCGACCTCGAAGAGGTGCCGGGCCGCTTGGTCGTCGGAGTGCAGCGTCAGGTGGTCGGCGATCTCGGCCGGCGGCACGTAGGCCTGGGCCGCCAAGGCCTCGCGCAACCCCGTGTAGGAATCGTGGAACCGCTCGACGACCGCATAGATCTCGGTGCGGTTGCACGTGGACAGCACGACCGCCTCGGTGACGTGGTCACGGGCGGCGACATCCGCCAACGCCTTGGGCAGATCCGAGGCGTCGATCGTCAACCGCTCGAACAGATCGAGCGGTGTCGTGCGGTGATTCACTCCGATGGCGACGATTGCCACGCCTCTAGGCGCTCCTTCGCTCGTTCGACCCGACCGGATCGAACCTCATCCAGGATTCCCGAATCGAGCAGCTGACGCCAATCGGCGCCGGATCGCTCGACCCCCGCGGACTGCAGCTGAGCACGCGCGTCGGCCAGGAGATCCAGCAATACCGCCATCTCGGGGCCGTAGGAGGACGGCGCGGCGATGCGCAGCCACGACGCGAACGCCGGGCTCGCCCCGTCGGTGGAGAAGGTCACGGTGAGGCGACCCTGTCGGTGCACCGCGGGCAGGATCGCGCTGCACGCCTCCGGTTGGTCGGCGGCGTTGAGGAACACGCGCGCGGCCTCGGCGTCGTCGCGCATCCGGGCGGCCACCTGTGGGTCCCCGGTTGCCTCGACGGCGTACCAGACGCCGTCGAGGTCGGCAGATCGGTAGTTCCGTCGACTCAACCGGACCGCTTCGCCGACCGCACTGTCGACCTCGGGGGCGACCTCGGGGGCGACCACGTGGACGATCGCGCCCGATCGGAGCAGACCGTCGAGCTTGCGGGCAGCGACCGCTCCCCCACCGACGAGGAGGACGGCACGACCGTCCAGGTCGAGTGAGACGGGATAGCGAAGCGGCTCAGGCCGTGGCGTCGGCGTCATCGCGGTGCTGCTGGTAGAAGCTGAGCACCTGCAGCTCGAGCGCGAGGTCGACCTGACGCATGTGCACGTGGTCGGGCACGTTCAGGACCACCGGCGCGAAGTTGAGGATCGAGGTGACGCCCGCTTCGACCAACGTGTCGGTGACGCCCTGCGCCGCATCGGGTGGCGTCGCCACCACACCGATGGCGATGTGGTGTTCGCGCACCAGCGTCGGGATCGCGTCCGGCGCGTCGATCGACAGCTCGACGTGCCGGGTCCCGATCTTGCCGGGATCCTGGTCGACGAGCGCGACCACCGGGAACCCGCGCTTGATGAACCCCGCGTAGTCGGCGAGGGCGCGACCCAGGTTGCCGACCCCGACGATCATCACCGGCCAGTCGTGGGTGAGGCCGAGCTCCCGCCGCACCTGGAACAGGAGGTACTCGACGTCGTAGCCCACCCCGCGGGTGCCGTAGCTTCCGAGGTAGGAGAGGTCCTTGCGGACCATCGCCGCGTTGACGCCCGCAAGCTCCGCAAGCCGCTCCGAGGACACGGTCGTCGCGAGGTCGGTGCGCAGCTCGTTGAGGGCGCGGTGGTAGATCGGCAGGCGGGAGACGGTGGTCTCCGGGATGTGCCTCGCAGGTGCGCTCATGGTCACCCGCAAGCGTAGGAGACGCTGTGCACCCATTCACAAGCGCCGTCGTCTCCCGTCACCGGCGCGGCGCTCAGAACAGGGTCGGCAGCACCGTGGGCGCGGCGACGGTCGACGTCCAGACGACGACGTGGACGTCGCCGACGGCGTCGAGGCTGTTCCCGACGATGTCGCCGCTGGAGAGGATCCCGGCTGCCCATGTGCCGCCGTAGCCAGCGGGGATCGGCAGGAGCGTCGCCCCCTGCGAGCTCGAGGCCCAGACCACCGGCCTGACGTCGTTGACGTTCGACGCGTCCGTCCCCACCGCGATGCCCACGATCTCGCCCGACGGCGAGATCGACTCGGGGATCACCCCTCCGAAACCGGATGGGACGGCGATCGCGCTCGGCGTCGCCGACGGCGAGCTCCAGGTGAGGCCCACGACCTGGCCGTTCACCCCAACGCCGACGAGCTCTCCGGTGGCGGACATGGCGATGATCTGCACCTGGTGGTAGTCGGCGGGCACCTCGACGGGCGTCGCGCCGGGCGAGGCCCAGACGAGACCGACTTCTTGGGTGTCGCCAACATGCATCGTGCCGAAGATGGCCCCGGCCGGCGAGACCCCGTCGGCCCTGACGTAAGCCGAGCCAGACGGAGTGGCCAGGGGGGTCGGCTGCGCCCCGGGCGACGACCAGGAGTACGGCTTCTCGGAACCGGACCCGTCGATCGCCGAACCGACCACGACTCCCGCTGCGCTCACGGCGCTGACCAGCACGTCGGTGGCGCCCGCCGGGACGGCGATCGGCGTCGGGGCCGAGGAGGCGTCGCTCCACACGAGGCAGGCGAAGTTGCCGTTGGCGTCGATCGCGGAGCCCACGATCACGCCCCCGCTCGTGATCCCGACGACCTGCACCTGGGAGTAGCCCGCCGCGTTGGGGAGCGTGGTCGGGCTGGCGCAGGGCAGGGCGCACACGACGCCGCCCGTGCCGACCAGGTCGGGACCGAGGACCACGCCTCCCAGCAGCTGGTCGCCGGGGCCCACGCCGAACAGCCCCCAGGTTCCCGGTCCGGCGTCCGCGAAGCGGACCGCGGCGCGCGCGTCGTACTCCGCGCTCGCCGCCAGGCTGGAGGCCAGCGCCAGGTCGCCCGACGACTGGATCCGCGCCGCCCAGAAGTTCCAGCCGGCGACGTCCGGCGCCCGGCCGAGGAGCGTCTGGTAGAGCGCCTCCACCCGGACGTGGCGCGACTCGGACGACTGGAAGAACGCGTAGGCCACGGCGGTGCGGCCGCGGCGCGTGGCCGTCGCCGTCCAGTAGTCCACGCCGCCCGGGTCGCTCGAGCCGGGGCGCAGCAGCAGCTTGATGTAGAGGTCACCGACCCAGGTCCGCAGGTCGGAGCCTGCGTACTTCGTGTAGTACTCCGATGACGAGTAGAGCATCGCGGCAACCCGCGCGACCGAGAGGCGCCCCGACCTGATCATGCTCACCCAGTAGGCGACCCCGCCGGGGTCGCCGGGCCGTCCGAGGGTGTCCTGGTACATCTTCTGCACGGTCCTGGTGACCCACTCGGGCGAGCTCGCCAGGACGGAGACCACGCGGGCCCGCCCCGACGCGGCGGAGAGGTCCTCGTAGCCGGCCGCGTCCCACTCGACGCCGTGGGGGACGCGGCCGAGGAAGTCGTGGTAGGCGGACGCGACGAACGCCGGGTCGGGGCCCAGCGGCGTGCCAACCGTGGTCGCGCCGGCAGGTGGCGCGGCGCAGAGCATCGTCGCCAACAGGACTGCCAGTGCCGCGACCGACCGGATTCGGCGCCCTCGCTCGACCATTCCCCGCTCCTTGACGTCGCTTTCGGGACCGCAGCCCCGACCGTCCCGGAAAGGTACTCCCGATCCGGTCCGAACACCGCGCGCCCCCAGGGGGCTGCCGGCAGCACCCGAGACGCCACGCGTGGGAGCCGTCGACAGCCGCTCAGGCGAGCGAACGGCGCAGCACCTTGCCGCTCAGCCCCACCGGCAGCTCGTCGACGAACATCACCTTTTCGGGGCACTTGTAGCGGGCCAGTCGATCGGCGCACCAGGCGATGATCTCGTCCTCTTCGACCGAGGCCGTTCCGTCGACCACCACGAACGCCTTGACCGACTCACCGGAGTACGGGTGGGGCACGCCCACGACGGCACAGCTCTCGATGTCCGGGTGGGCGATGAGGACGTCCTCGACCTCTGCGGGGAAGACGTTGAACCCGGACACGATGATGAGGTCCTTGACGCGGTCGACCAGCGACAGGTACCCCGCGTCGTCGACCACCGCGAGGTCGCCCGTGTGGAGCCAACCGTCGTCGTCGAGCACGGCCCGCGTCGCCTCGACGTCGTCCAGGTATCCCTGAAAGACGTTCGGGCCACGCACCCAGATCTCACCCGAGTCGCCGACCAGCGCGTCGCCGCCGTCGGTGTCGACCAGACGAACCTCGACGCCCGAGAGCGGCATCCCGACCGACCCGACGTGCCCCTTCTCGCCGATCGACGAGGTCACCACCGGCGACGCCTCGGTGAGCCCGTATCCCTCGTGCACGACCAGCCCGAAGCGGTCGCGGATCCGCTGCGCGACCTCGGCCGGTAGGCGATCGGCACCCGAGGTGGCGATGCGCACCGAGGCGAACGCGCCCGGCGGCAACCCAGGGAGGTTCGCCCACGACATCCACATCGCCGGCACCCCGGGGACCACGGTGATGCCGTGCGCGGCGATCGAGGTGATGGCCGACTGCGGGTCGAACCGTTCGACCAGCACCACCGTCGATGCGGTCGAGAAGGTCAGGCCGAGCACGACGGTGAGCCCGTAGATGTGGAAGAGCGGGAGCACCCCGAGCGTCACGTCGTCGCCATGTCGGACCTCGGCCTCGAGCTCGGAGATCTGGGCGATGTTGGCCGAGAGGTTCCCGTGGCTCAGCATCGCCGCCTTGGGGCGGCCTGCGGTACCGCTGGTGAAGATGAGCACGGCGAGGTCATCGGCGTCGACGTCCACCGCGGGCACCGGCGTCGCCCCGATGAGGTCGGCGAAGCGGATGTCGCCGGCGTCCGCCTCATTCGTGCAGACCACGACCTGCTCGAGGGCGACCAGCGCACCTCGGTCGATGCCGGCCACCGACCGCCGCGCCGAGGGCCCCACGATGACCATCTTCGCGTCGATCGCCGCGAGCTCGTGCTCGATCTCCGGTGTGGGGCTGAGGGAGTTGAGCGGGCTGACCACCGCGCCGAGGCCGAGCGCCGCCAGGTAGGACACGACGAAGTACCAGTTGTTGGCACAGATGATGGCCACCCGGTCGCCTCGGCCGAGACCGAGTCCCGCGAGGCCGCCGCGCAGGGCGGCGACCTGCTCGCGGAGCTCTCCATAGGTCGTGGCTTCGCCACGGCTGATCACCGCGACCGCGTCGTCGGGTGCGTCGTCGATCATGCTCGCCAGGTTCACGAGCATCTATGTTGCCCTTCGACCGCCGTCGTTGCACGATCGCGGCGCGCACCATCGATCGGGGGAAGTGTCGACATGTCCAGCGTCGCCATCCGAACCGAAGGTCTGACGCGTCGATTCGGGACCTCCCTGGCGCTCGATCGCCTCACCATCGACGTGGCCGAAGGGGAGGTCCTGGCGTTGCTGGGACCCAACGGCGCCGGGAAGACGACCACGATCCGACTCCTCGACGGCGTCCTCGCCCCCGACGCGGGGTCCTCGACGGTCCTGGGCTTCGATCCGGCCGTCGAACCCGACGAAGTACGCCGGCGAACCGGGGTGTTGACCGAACACGCCGGTCTCGACGACCGTCTGACCGCGACCGAGAACCTCATGGCGATCGCGCGGCATCCGGGGCATGGACGACGAGCTCGCCCGGCGCCGGACCGGCGAGCTGCTGGAGCGGTTCGGCATGAGCGCGCGAGCGGACGTCCTGGTCGCCGGAGCGTCGACCGGGCAACGAAAGCGCATCGCGCTGGCCCGATCTCTGCTGCACGATCCCGAGATGCTGTTCCTCGACGAGCCGACGTCGGGCCTCGACCCTGCCGCGATCCGGGACGTCGTCGCGCTCATCGACTCGTTGGCGAGCGAGCAGGGGCGCACCGTGGTGTTGTGCACCCACTTCCTGGGAGAAGCCGACGAGCTGGCGGACCGGATGGCGATGCTGCACCTCGGACAGCTCGAGGCCTTCGGACGACCGGCGGACCTGGCGGCACAGCTCTGGCGAGGTCTGGCGGCGACGATCGACCTGGGCGGTCCCGGATCGGCCGAGTTGGCCCAGCTCCTCCGTGGCGTGCGCGGGGTGCTCGACGTACGGTCCACCGACACCGGGTTCGAGCTGGAGGTCGAGGCGCCCGGCGTGGTGCCCCAGGTGGTCGCCGAGCTGGTGCACCGCGACGCACCGGTGTTCGCGGCCCGGCCCGAGCAACGCACCCTCAGCGACGTCTACTTCGAGATCGAGCGTCGACGGGAGTCCGGTTCATGAGCCCCCCGGTCGACTGGCGGGCGGTCCGCGCGGTGATCGCCAAGGACGTGACCGCCGTCCGCCGGTCCAAGGCGGTCGTGCTTCCGATGCTGCTCCTCCCGGTGGTGATGCTTCTGGGTCTGCCCATCGCCGTCGGCGTGCTCGCCGCCCACTCGCAGCCGATCCACGTCGACCAGTTCCTCTCCGGCGTGCCCAACCACCTGGCTGACCCCATCATCAATCGACCGGTGCGCGAGCAGGGGGTCGTGCTGGTGCTGGGCTACCTGATCGCACCGTTGTTCCTGATCGTGCCGCTGATGGTCTCGGCCGTGCTGGCCGCGGACGCCTTCGCCGGCGAGAAGGAGCGGCGCACGCTGGAGACGCTGCTGCACCTGCCGATCTCCGACCGGGACCTCTACCTGGCGAAGCTCCTCAGCGCCTACATCCCTGCGGTGGTGATCTCGTGGGTGGGCTTCGCCTGCTACGTGGTGGTCGGCAACATCTCGGCTTGGCCCGTCATGCACCGCATGTTCCTACCCACCAGGCTCTGGATGCTCATGATCTTCTGGCTCGCACCCGCGGTGGCGGCGTTCGGTCTGGGCGTCATGGTGCGGGTCTCGGCGCGGGCTCGCACCTCCCAGGAGGCCAACCAGCTCGGTGGCACGGTGATCCTGCCGCTGGTGATCCTCGTGGTGGGCCAAACCAGCACGCTGTTGCTCGCGCAGCTGTGGGTGACCGGTGTCGCCGGCGCCCTGATCTGGGCGATCGCGCTCTGGCTGAACGTGCGCGGCGCCCGGCGCTTCACCCGCGACCGGCTGTCGGCACGACTCTGAACACGTCGACCCGGCGGTTCGGTCGAGACGCCGGCCCCGACGTCAGCGAGCCGCAAGCACGAGCTGCAATGCCGCTGCCCCGAGGATGAGCGCGAGGAGCGCGGCCAAGACGATGGTGGTCCCTGGACGCATGCCCCCAGTGTGGCGCGAGGAAGCGTCGGGGTACATTCGCGCGATGTGCGCCGCGCCGGCTGACGAAGACCTCGACGAGCTCCACCGGCGTGCGACCGCCCAGATCGACGGGTGGCTCGCTCGGCTGCCCGAGGAGAACCCGGCGGTGCTCGCGGTCGAAGCCGACGCCAACCGACGCTTCGTGCGGCTGCGCGGCGACGAGAAGGGCGTCTTCACGGTCTGGCTGCTCATCGGGCAGCGAACGCTCCACCACGAGACGTTCATGATGCCGGCCCCCATCGAGAACCAGGGGGAGCTGGCCACCCACCTGCTGCGTCGCAACCACACCCTGCGCGGCCTGGCGTTCACGATCGGTGCGGAGGACGCGATCTACCTGGAGGGTCGAGTTCCCCTCGAGGGGCTGGACGACGACCGGCTCGACGAGGTCATCGGGATGCACTACGAGGCGGTCGAACGTTTCTTCCGGCCGGCGATGCGCATCGGCTTCGCCTCGATGTTCCGTGGCTAGCGACGTCATGGCATCTCACGGTTCTCATTGTCTTTCCATGCGTTTCCATCTAACCTGGTACGAGCCGGGGTCGCCCTTGGGGAAGGGTCGACCCCGGCGCCCGGTAGCGTCGCGGCCATGACCGAACTCGTGCTCTTCGGCGGGGGGCGCATGGGCACGGCGCTCCTCGGCGGCCTGCTCGGTGCCGGTTGGGCCGCGCCCGCCGAGATCACCGTCGTGGAACCGTCACCCGAGCGCGTGGCCGAGCTGCGGATGCTGCATCCCGGCGTCGACGTCACGGACCGTCCGGTGTCGGCGACGGGCGCGATCTTCGCCACCAAGCCCGCCATCGTGCCCAGGGCGGCGGCTGCGCTCACCGAGGCCGGCGGGGCGTCGCGGGTCCTCTCGATCGCCGCCGGGGTCACCACCGCGACACTCGAGTCGGCGCTGGGCGGGTCCACCCCGGTCATCCGGGCCATGCCCAACACCCCGGCGCTGATCGGGGCCGGCGCCACCGCCATCGCGGCGGGGACCTTCGCAGGGGACGACGACCTCGATTGGGCGGAGTCGCTGCTCACGACGCTCGGCCTGGTGGTGCGCCTCGGCGAGGAATCGCTCGACGCCGTGACCGGGCTCTCCGGCTCGGGGCCGGCGTACGTGTTCCTCGTCGCCGAAGCCTTGATCGACGCCGGCGAGCGCGTCGGGCTCGAGCGTCACACCGCCGCGGCGTTGGTCACCCAGACGCTGCTCGGCGCCGCGCGCCTGCTCGCCGAGACCGGCGATCCACCTGCCGCGCTGCGCGCCGCAGTCACGTCGCCGGGTGGCACGACCGAAGCAGGGTTGCAGGTGCTGGAAGCGCAAGAGGTTCGGACCGCCCTGCTCGACGCGGTCAGCGCCGCGACGGATCGAGCCCACGAGCTCGGTCAGGCCTAGAGCACTCGCTCTGCACGCGGTCCGCGCTGCTGCGGCTCAGGCGGCGCAGTCGACCAGGGTCCGCTGGCTCAGGTCTGCGTAGAGGCGTCGCAACCGCCCCGCCGTCATGGACCACGTGTAGGACCGAGCGGCGCCGGCGGCCTGCGCGCCGAGCGCGGCGGCCCACCTCGGGTCGGCGAGGATCCTTTCGACCGCGTGGGCGTGGTCGTGCGGGTCCCGGCCATCGACGAGCAGACCCGTCACGCCGTCGCGCACGATCGACGCCAGCCCACCGACGGCCGCGGCCACCACCGGCACGCCGCACGCCGCGGCCTCGAGCGCCACGAGCCCGAACGACTCGGATCGGCTCGGCACGAGCACGACATCCGCAGACCGGTAGAAGGTCGACAGCATGTGGTGCGGCTGCGGCGCAACCCAACGGACCGCACCTTCGAGCCCGGCGGCCGCGACCTGGGCACGGCAACGGGCCAGCTCCTGGTCGCCGGCGGCGCCGCTCGGCCCACCGACCACGACCAGCATCGCCCGTGGGTCGCTTCGCCGGACCTCGGCCAGAGTGGCGATGGCGACGTCGAGCCCCTTGAGGGGTTGCACCCTTCCCACGAAGAGCAGCACGGGCACGTCGAGGGGCAGCCCGAGCGCCCGCCGCGCGCCGACCAGGTTGCCCGGCGAGAAGAAGGCGTGGTCGACACCCGGGGGGACGATCTCGATGCGCGACGGGTCGGCGTCGTAGTGGCGGACCAGCTGCTCGGCCTCGGCGGCGCACGACGCGGTGATGGCATCGGAGCACCCCACCACCCCGGACTCGGCCTCGACACGGCGCTGCGGTTCCGGGTCACCCGTCTCGGCCTTGACCCGGGCGAGCGTGTGGAAGGTCGACACCAGGGGCAGGTCGAGCTCGTGCTTGAGCCGGTGGCCGGCGACGCCGGACAGCCAGTAGTTGGCGTGGAGCACCTCGACCGGGTGACGCAGGAGGTGGTCGCGCACGCCGTCGGTGAACTCGTCGACAACGGCAGGGAGCTGCTCCTTGGCGAGGTCGACCGACCCGGCCGGCACGTGGACGACTTCGATGCCGGGCTCGACCTCGACGACGTCATCGAGGTCGTCGCTCCACCGTCGCACGTACACCTGACAGCCGACACCCGCGTGGGCGAGCGAACCGACGAGCTCGCGCACGTACACGTTCATGCCGCCGCTGTCGCCCGAACCGGGCTGGACCAGCGGTGACGTGTGCAGCGAGATGACAGCGAGGGTCGGCACCGACAACCTCAACGCCCGGAGGCGTCCGTAGATTCCCCGGCTGCGGAAATGGGCTCGTCCACCTGTTCGTCGTCGTCCGGCTCGGCTGGAGCCGGCGAGTCGGGCGCATCGCCCTCCTCGGACTGCTCGCGGCGGAACATCTCGTAGAGCTGGACCAGGGCGCGCTTCTGCTCGTCATCGAGGTCGGTGGTGCGACGGATCTCGGCGATCAGGTCGGTCGGCGAGCCGGGCTCGTCGAGGATGCCGGCCCGGACGTAGAGCGTCTCCGCGCTGATGTGGAGTGCCGCGGCGATCTGGCGGAGGATCTCGGCCGAAGGCTTGCGCAGCCCCCGCTCGATCTGGCTCAGGTACGGGTTGGAGATGCCCGCCATCTCCGAGAGCTTCCGCAGCGAGAGCTGCCCGACGTGCCGCTGGTCCCGGATGAACTCGCCCAGCTCGCGCCAGTGCTGTTCGATTTCGCCCTTCACGGCGTCAACGCTAGGCATGCGCCCACTGCGGGGCGAAACCGCGATCGAGCGGGTCAGCCCTCGGCGATGACCGTGTCGACGGTCACCTCACCACTGCGGTAGCGGCGGCTCAACTCCTCCTGGAGCGCGTCGATGCGACCGAAGAGCTGGCGACGCGTGCCGGAGACGTCGTGCTCGAAGTCGAGAAGTCGCGCCTGGATGGACCGGAGCCAGTCGTCTGAGACCTCGGGCAGGTTCGTCAGGTGCGCCTCGACCTCCATGCCGGCGAGCTCCTCCGCCAGCGCCCCGTCGACCCGTCCCGGAGCGAGCACACGCGGCAGGTGGCCGCTGCCCGGACCGCGGGTACGGTCCGACAGCACCGTGGGCAACCGGGCGACGAGGCTCTCGAGATCCGCCGGATCCCCGCCGGAGGCCCGCCGCTCGAGCTCGACCGCGACGATGTCGAGGCGACCCTGCGCGAGCCGTCGCAGGTAGGAGAGCGCGTTCTCGACGTCCTGGCACTGCGCCCGGCGCTGCCGGATCTCGGCGACATCCATCGTGCCGAGATCGGCCAGATAGTCGTCGTCGAGGATGTCCGACAGCTCCTGGTCCATGGCGATCTCCGTGCGCGTGGGTGGTTGCCTCGCAGCGTATCCCGACCGCGGCGGGCGCGTGTCGGACTGCCGCTCGGCCGCGGTCGGGCGCCGACCTCAACGGGACGCGGCGAGCCAGCCGGCCGCGATCGCCCATGCCGGCGCGGTCAGGAGCATCGAGTCCAGACGCCGCAACGCCGGCGCACGGGTGGTGGCGTCGGGAAGCAACCACGAGGCGACCACCTGCCCGAGCGGGCACAGCACCATCGCGCCCACGGCGAACACCCAGACCACCGCACCGTCGAACGGCGGCGACCGGATGATGGCCGCGACCGCCGTGACGAGCGCGATCACCAGCGCGCCGGAGAGCGGCCCTTCGATGAGACTTCCCGCTCCCGACCCGACGAGGAAGTCGCCGAGGTCGAAAGCCAGGACGGTCGCCAGGAGAACGATGCCGGCGCCGATCTCATACCTGGTGACCAGCTCGAACGATGCGGCGGCAAGACCAACCGGCAGTGCCGACTGCAGAACCAGCGCGGTCGAGCCGAGCAACGGCCGTCGTCGGGAGGCCTCTTCGACCCCGATCAGCAACGACGCGGCGACGACGAGCAGGAGTACCGCCCCCAACGTCTTCGAACCGAACATCGACGCGCCCCCCACGCAGGCCGCGCTCACCCCCGCGACGATGCGAAGCGGTCCGGTCCGATCCGGTTCCCACGCGTCGACGACCTGCACCGCGGCGACCGCGGCGGTGCCGGAGAGGAGCACGCAGAGGAGTGGAAAGCCGAACACGAGGCGGCCGATCGCCAACGCCGACGTCGTGGCCGCGGCCCACGCCAACCCGAGGCGGACCCGAGGCCCTTCGAGGTCGTACGCAGGGGCGAGGCGCCGACCCCGCTTCGCCGCGCCCGGGACGAACGGCGGCGGCGACGCGTTGCGTTGAGACTTGGCCCCACGCTTCCCCTTCGATCGGCTGGAGGCGCTCGCCGCGTCGCGTCGTGGCGCCGGCCGCGCCTTCGTGGGCTGCTGACGCAGCGCGCCCCGTGCACCGGTGGCACGGTGCGGTGCCCGGTTCGGTCCTTGCGACCTCGACGAGGGGGTCATCGTCGACGCACCCGTCGCGACCTCCGGGTCCCCGCCCGCCGCAGAAGTCCGAGCAGAACCATGGGAGTTCGAGCGTACTCCGCGACCAGATACGGTCTCCGTTCGATGTCCCGGCTCCTCCTCGTACGCCACGGCGAATCCGAATGGAACGCGCTCGGCCGTTGGCAAGGCCAAGCCGATCCACCGCTCTCCGACCACGGCCGCCGCCAGGCGGCCATCGCCGCCCGCTCGGTGGGCGCCGTCGACGCCGTGGTCAGCTCGACGCTGGAGCGCGCCCGCGACACCGCCTCCATCATCAGCGCCGAGATCGGGGTCGGTCCGGTGCTCCTGGACGAGCGGCTCATCGAGCGGGACGCCGGCGAGTGGTCGGGACTCACCCGCGCCCAGATCAAGGAGCAGTGGCCCGGCTACCTGGCGGAGAACCCCGACGACCGCGCGCTCGAGCGGCGGCCCCCGAACTGGGAGCCCGACGACCAGTTGTTGGGGCGCGCACTGCAAGGCCTGTGGGAGGTGGCGACGCGCGCCGAGGAAGGCACCGCCGTCGTGGTGACCCACGGTGGGGTGATCTACGCCTTGGAAGCGCGACTCGGGGCGCCGCGTCGCTACCTCCCCAACCTCGGGGCGCGCTGGGTCACCTTCGCCGGAGACACGATGGTCCTCGGCGACCGGCTGCACCTGTACGAGCCCGCGTCCGACCCTGGGCACCCCGATCACACCAGGCCCGACAGCTCCGCGGTCTGACCAGGAGCCGCGCTCGGTGCGCGGTCAGGTCCCGGCAGGGAGCTGCACGTGGGCCGGGCAGCGAGCAAGCGTCGGATCGGACGCCAGGAGCGCGTCGTCGATCACTGCCTCACAGCGCTCGCACCTCCCGTAGGTACCGGCCTCGAGGCGTGCCAGCGCGGCATCCACCCGGTCGAGGTCGGCATCCACCTGATCAGCCGTCCAACCTGGCGAACCAGTTCGGTCAGCCGGATCCGGCGGCGCCGTCTCGGGCTGGCCCGCCTCGTGTTCGGCGGCCGGCTGCGGCGGCGGGACGTCGGTCACGGGACCTGACTGTACCGCCGATCGCGGCGACCGCGAGCACGACGAGGACCAGCATCGCCACCGTGCGCCACGGCGACGGACGGCGCACGGGCAGCACTGCCGAGAAGCGCGACGCGTGGCCCAGGGTCGTCATTCCGGCGAGTCCGACCGGCGCCACACCGACCCGCGGGAGGACGTCGCCGGTGCCGGCTGCGCCCGGCGCGGAGGCGAAGGCCGCGTCGAGCCGGTCCGAGGCGACCCCGACGGGGTCGCCGGAGCCGACCACGACCACCGCCAACGTCCGCCCTCCCCGGGTCGCCGCCGCGATGAGGCTGTGGCCCGACTTGGCCGTGAAACCGGTCTTCACGCCGACTGCACCGTCGTAGGTCTGGAGGAACGCGTTGTGGTTGTAGACGACGTGCGGGCGACCGTCCCCTCCGGCGAAGTGGTAGACGGGCAGGCGCACGATCGAGGCCAACAGCGGGTCCGCGAGGAACGCGCGGGTCGAGATCGCAAGGTCACGCGCGCTGATGAGGTTGCCACCGTCCACCGACGAGTCGTCGTCGAGCCCTGCGGGGTCGTGCAGCACCGGCGCGTCGGCGAGGCCGAGTCGACGAGCCTCGGCCGCGACCGCCTCATCGAAGCCGCGGAGAGAACCACCACCTGCCCGCTCGGCGAGCGCGACGGCTGCGTCGTTGAGCGAGGCGATCAACATGGCGTGCAGCAGCGCGTCGGCGTTCCAACGGGTGCCTGGCTCCATGCTGAGCTTGAGGGGCGGAACAGCCTCGGCCCGGGCCGAGATCGGCACGTCTTCGTCGACCGGGACGTTGGCCCGCACCACCAGCGCGGTGAGCACCTTGAAGGTGCTCGCGACGCGCAACCGGGTGCGGGCGTTGTCGGCCTGCAGCACGCGGCCGCTGGCCACATCGAAGGTGATGGTCGCCGTCGCCGCGGGGGCACCGGCGCGTGGCGTCGCCGCCCCCGCGGGTGGGGTGGCGACCATCCCGCCCGTCGAGGCGACCAGCCCGATGAGACACATGAGGAGCAGTCCTCGGACCACCACGCGCCACTCGATGGTCGTCGGCAAGTTGCTCGGCTCGTCGGTCAGGCGACGCGCGCACCGAGATCGACCAGACCCATGTCCGGCACGACACCTTGCATGACCTCGACGACCCAGGGGTGGCAGGTGAACACGATGACCTGCTGCGTCTTGGCCACCTCGGCCAGCACTCGGGTCGAGGTCTCGGCACGGATCGGGTCGAAGTTCACGAGGATGTCGTCGAGCAGGAGGGGCAGCGACGGGCGGTGCTGCTCGGCCAGGGCCAGGCGGAGGCAGAGGTAGACCTGCTCGACCGTGCCACGGCTCAGGCCCCGGGGTTCGTGGCTCCGCCCCTTGGCGTCGACGACCATGAGCTTGGGGGTCGAGCCGCTCGCGTCGGGGTCGAGGCGGATCGTGGTGTAGCGGCCCTCGGTGATCGTGGCGAGGTGGGACTCGGCCCGTTGCAGGACGGCCGGCTGTCGCTCGTCGAGGTAGCGGTCGAGGGTGTGCCCGATGAGACCTGCGGCGACGTGGAGGATGGTCCACGAGCGGAGCTGGCGCTGCAACCGCTCGACGAGCTCTTCGCGCTCCAGCGCGAGCGCCGGAAGGTCGGCCGAGCTCTCGATGGCGGCGACTTCGCTCTCGACGGCTCCGAGCTCGCGCAGCACCTCGTCGCGGGTCTGGGTGACTTCGGCGACCTCGTTCATCGCCGCGGTCCGGTCGGACGCCCAGACATCGGGGCTGCGGGCCTCGAGCGCGGTGCGATCCTCGTCGGCCTGGCTGCCCGATGCCGTCTCGATCCGGCGATCGAACGCCGTCACCTTGGCGACGAGCGCCGCCCGCCGCTCCTGGTCGGCGAGCCGACGGCGCAGCTGGGCCTCGTTGACGACGCCGGCCGACGCGAGGTAGGCGGTCAACTCTGCCGAAGCGGACTTGCGCGTCTTGGTGGCCCTGGCCAGCTCGGCGCGCTGCACCTCGGCCTGATCCTTGACCCGGGACACCTCGCGATCGGCGGCCGCGGCCTCCGCGACGACCTCGGCGATCGCCGCCACCACGGCCTGGAGCTCACCGATGGAGGAATCGACGCTCGGCGGGGTGATGGTCACGGGCAGAACCCGTTGGGCCCGGTCGCCGTCGCCGTCCATCGGACGAGACGCTCGCTCGGCGCGCTCGGTCAACTCGATCACCGACTTGGGTGCCTGCTCGAGGGCGGCCTGCAACTCGTGCTCTCGGCGCTCTGCCTGGCGGATCTGGTCGTCGAGCACCCGGGCCTGGTCGAGATGGGACAGCCACTCGTCGACCCCCTCCGGGCGCAGGGCACTGGGAAGGTGGTGGAGCTCGAGCCACTCCTGCCAGGCACCCAGGGCCGCTTCGTGTGCCTGGCCGAGCTCTGCGAGACGTTGCTTCTTGGCCCGGACGGTGGCCCGGGCCGTGTCGAGCCGATGCTGGGACGTGACCAGGGCTGCGAGCTCGGTGGCCTGGTGGTCGCGTATGGCCTTCTGCTCGGCCACCTCGTCGAGCGAGGGGAGATCTGCGAAGCCGAGCATGCGTGCACGGTCGGTGCAGCGGCGCTCGAGCGCGTTCGATACCGCCACGAGGCCCTGGCGGCTGTCCTCGTCGAGTCGTTCGCTGCCGACGTTGCGCAGCCCGAAGGCACATGCCCCGACGACGGCGGCGGTCACTCCCAGGGCTGCGCCGGCGAGCGGTCCGGACATGATCCCCACGACGACCCCGCCCATCGCCAGCAAGATGGCGACCGCCACGAGCACCCGGTGGGGCTCGAAGACCGAGCGGGCCCCGGAGGACTCCTCGTCGGCGCTGCGCACCTTGCCCTCGGCGACCGCCAGGTCGCGACGGCGCTGTTCGAGCTCGGTCAGCTCACTGCTGAGCTCACCCAGCAGGAGGGCCTCCCGGGCGGCGCGCTCGGCCTCGATGCGCACCGAGCCCGAGTCGAGGTCGATCGACTGTTCGGTGAGCAGTTCGGTTCCCGTGGACACCGCCGACTCCGCCTCGATGATCTCCTTCTGGTACTGCTCGAGGTCCTCGGAGGCACGCTGACGCGCCGCGGCCTTCTCGTCGAAGGCGCTGCGCGTGACCCGCAGGTGGTCGCGGGCCGCGACGGCCGCACCGACCCGTGCGAGGTCCGAGGCATGCTCGACCCCGATGACGTCGAGCTCGAAGTCGAAGCGGCGCCGCAGGTCCGAGAGCTCCTCGCCTCGACGGATGACCTCTTCCTCCTGCTGGACCCAACCGCTCAACCGATGCTGCAACGCGGCGATGTCGGGCTGCAGCACGGCGAGGTCGGGACGGTGCCCCGACTCGAGGACCTCGAGCTGGGAAAGCACCTGGTCGAGATCGCCCTGTCGACGTTCGACGTCGGCGGTCGCGGATTCGACCGCCGCGATGCGCGTGCCGAGCGACTCGGCGGCGTCGGGAGGCAGCGGCGCACCCTCGGCCCCCAACGCAGCCAGCGCGTCACCCGCCTCGGTCGCCTCGAGGTAGTGCGGCCACAGCTCGATGAGGCGCTCGGCGCGCTGGGCCCGACCTGCGGCGGTGTGCTCACGCTCGGCCAGATCGGCCACGCGCTGGCGCTTGGCGGCCAACGACTCGCGTCGCTCAGCGAGCTCGCCGGCTGCCTGTTGTGCTGAGCGGAGGCGGTCTTCGACTGCCCTCAGCGACTCGCGGATCGCCGCGACCTCGGTCGACTGCGCTCGGGATCGGTGGATGGTGTCGGCACGCGAGCGGAGTTGGTTGCGGGCGTGGGTCGCGACTCGTCCCGCACCGGTGACGCCGGCTGAGAGGAGGTGGTCCTGCAGGTCACCGTCGGTGAGCGCCTGGAGGTCGTTGAGCTCGTCGAGCCCGACGGCGAACACCTTGTCGTAGACGCTGCGGGTCAGTCCTCCGAGGAGTGCGGCCAGCTCGGCGTCGCTGCGTGCGGTGCCGTCGGGACCCAGCAAGGTGAGGTTGCCCGCACGAGAGCCCCGCTTCTCGAGGCGACTGAGCACGAACTCCTCGCCGTCGGACTCGATGAACAGCCGCCCGGAGCGGGCCGTCCCGGTAGACGGCGCGTACAGCGGGTTCTTGGAGTTGCCGGCCGAGAACCCGAAGAGCGCACCGAGCACGAAGTGCCGCAAGGTGGACTTGCCGGCTTCGTTCGGTCCGTGGATGACCGTGAGCCCTTCGCCGATGCCGCGCCGCTCCACGTCCTGCAGCGCCCCGAATGCGTCGATCGACCATCCGTCAATGTGCATGGTGCTCAGCTCCCTCAGGCGTCTTCGAGTAGGGCGACGAGCGCGGTGTTGACCGCCTCGTTCCAAAGCTCAGGATCGTCGGACCTGGGGACGTCATCGCCCAGCCAGTTGCGGTATTCCACACCGAGCTCCGGGACCCATTCGGCGCTGGGTCCGTTCTGTCCGACTTCGCGCAGCAGGTCGGCGACGAAGTCGTCGCCGGCGGTGCGCTCGGCCACGTCGATGGCCGGGTGGGTGTCCCAGGTGAGGTCGTCCCACCAGACGAACGGGGTCGACAGCCGGGACAGGTCGCGGAGCCGCTCGAGCAGCTCGGCGCGCCGGTCGAGCGGCGCCAGCTCGTCGTGCAGCGGCCCTCGGCCACCGATCACGGCACGCACGAGCAACGAACGCCCGTCCGCGGCCGCGAGCCGGTCGGCGGCGGCGTCGACGAGGGCCTGTTCGAGTCCGTCGAGGCTCAGATCCGCGATGTCGACCTCGAGCTGTTCGAAGCGCACCACGTCCAGCGGTACGAACGACGTGGTCGCCTCGTTGCCGTCCACGTCGACCAGGACCGCGCCCTTCGCACCGCGCTCGCTCGGCTTGGGGCTCCGACCCTGCAGGTTGCCCGGATACACGACAAGCGGGTGGCCGTCACCGAGCTCGGCACGTCGGTGGATGTGCCCCAACGCCCAGTAGTCGTAGCCACCGCTGCGGAGGTCGTCGAGGCTGCACGGGCTGTACGGCTGGTGATCCGACTGAGCCCCGACGTTGGCGTGCAGGAGACCGATGTGGAAGCCCTTCCCCGACGCTTCGGGGAAGCGCTCGACCAGGTTCTCGGTGGTCTGGGACTTCGCGTAGCTGATGCCTGAGACGGTCGCGGCCACGAGGTCGTCGATGACGACCTCGACGCGCTCGACCTCGTCCGGCGAGAAGACCGTGACGCCCTCGGGGAAGTCCGAGATCGCCGACCAGCCCTCGCGGACCGGGTCGTGGTTGCCGTAGACGATGAACGAGCTGATGCCGGCCGAGGCCAGGCGCTGCAGCCCCGCTCGGAATGCGAGCTGGGCGCGCACACCCCGTTCCGCGCCGTCGTAGATGTCGCCGGCGAAGAGCACGAAGGCGACTTCCGCATCGATCGCCTCGTCGATCAGTTGGTCGAATGCCTGAAGCGAGGCGTCACGCAGGGCTGCTGCGATCGGTTCGGGCACGTCGGTCAGCCGTGTGAACGGCGTGTCGAGGTGGAGGTCAGCGGCGTGCAGGAAGCGGAAGCGCATGCGGTCCTTCCGGGACGAGCGGTCGTTTGTGCCGCCCGACACACTACCGGTTGGAGCCTACCTGCGCCCGAAGAACGGTACCCGGTACCCCCCGGGGGCGCGGGGCGCGATGCGCGGTGTCCTGGAACGACCCACGGCGCGCACGACCGGCCGGCGGTACGGTTCGCTCCGCACGAGCGTCCGGTCTCGGCACCTGCCGACCGGCGCACTCGACTCGATCGGTTCGGACGAACCAGAGAGGACCTCCCCATGCCCCGCCTCCGCCAGGTCGCCCGCACCGAGTCCGCAGACCCGACGGTAACCGGCATGTACGACTACGTCTTCGGGCCGCGGGACCCGGTCGCCGAGCCCGGAACCGCGGACGGCACCCCCGGCGACTGGTGGACCGTCTTCGCGTTGGTGCCCCCGCTCCTCAAGCACTGCGTCCAGGGGTTCGCGTTCTACCAAAGCCCTGATCGTCTCATCGATCCTCGACTGCGCGAGCTCGGACAGCTTCGTGCGGGCTGGGCGAGGTCGAGCAGGTTCGTCTACTCCCAGCACTGCAAGTCGGGCCGGGCCGCGGGCCTGTCCGAGGAGCAGGTCCAGTCGATCGCCCACTGGCAGGTGGCGGACTGCTACGACCCGCTCGAGCGCGCGGTGCTCGCCTACACCGATGCGCTGGTCTACGACGGCGGACGCGTCGCCGACGGCGTCTTCGAGGTGCTCCGGTCGAACCTGAGCGACGAGGAGATCCTCGAGCTCACCTACATCACGGCGCTCTACGACATGCACGCGGTGATGAGCCGCGCGCTGCGCACCGAGTTCGACGACGTGGACGAGCCCATGGTCGAGGTGCTCGCGCCCGACGACCCGCCGCCCGGCGTGTCGGTCGGCCCGAACCCACCCCGTGCCTGAGCACGACTAGGCCGAACGAGCTTCACAACAGGTGCCGCATCGGTCGACGTCGAACCTGACCTCCGTCGGCGCACCCGGTATGCGCTCCGAACGGAGCCGTCGTCGAGTCGGTGACGACATCTCGCGAGGACGGCGCCTGCGGGTACGCCAGCCCCAGCCCTTGGCGTCGGGTTTCAGTCGGCTTCGGCCGCGGCGAGGATCCGCCCTGCCACCTCGTCGGGAGTCGAAGCGTCGAACCAGCAGATGCGAACCACCTTCCGAAGGTCAGCTCGCTGGGCCAGCAGCGCGAGCAGCTCACGCTCGATCGTTCGCCAGTGCCAGTCGACGAGCGGTTCGAGCATCGTCATCGCCGCAAGTTCCAGCATCTCGTCGTCGGGCTCCGTGTCCAGCCAGCCCACCACGAACTCGATCGCTTCGTCGGGCGTCATCTCCTCGGTGACGTACGGCGGGACGCGGCCGCGAGCCGTGCCGTCGCGAGTCGCGTCGACGCCAGGGTTGCCACGTCGCGAGCTTGGCACGTCTCGAACACCTGCATGTCCGATCCTCCGCCCAAGCCCACCGGCTGTTGCGGATCGTCGGCGTTGGCGCAGCCACGGCAGCTCCTCGCGGTCGACTCAGCCCCCGGTTCTCTCGAACCACCAGTAGAACCAAGCGAAGCCCAAGCCCATCGGGACAGCGATGATGAAGAGCCAAGTGCCCTCCGGAGTCCACGCCTGCGTGGCGGTTGCAAGACCAACACCGACCACGGGAGCAACCACGAAGCTGACGATGGCACGCCAGACGAAGCCCTTCCGAAGTTCCCCCGACTTCACACCCGACCAGTCGGATGACGAACCGGGGACTTGAGATCGAGAAGTTGCGCCACGAGTGCGCCCCTGGACGCCGAGTCCGCGATGTGGCATCGAGGCGAACGTTGCCTGACCCGGCACGAGCAACGCCACCCGAGCTTCACTTCAGGAAGGCACCGACTGCTGGGTATCCAGCATCGACGACATGAACCCCTCGATGAGCTCGTGGGCATCGTCGGTGCCATCGGCACACCTCGTGCGTTCCGGACCGCGTCGTGGGCGCGCCCGTGGCCGCGAACCTCAGTCGTCGACCGTCCGTCGGGCAGCCGAGCTGCCGAGAACGCCAACGCCCACGATTCCCAGCGCGGCACCCCACGCGACTTCGACGGTACCGGTCATCATGAGCACAGCAGCGAGAAGGCATACCGCCATGCCGATCGAGAACCGCGTTCGAGGACTCACGCAAGCAACGCTAGCCAACAGGTCGTCACCGAACTACTCCACGTCCGAACCGTCGGACCTCGAGGAGTTCCCCGGCGCCCTCGCCGTAGGCGTCGAGTCGCTGAAGCGTGGGCTCGCCGGCGAACGGGTCGAGCCCGTCGCGGTGGCTCGTGTCGTCCCCTACTACCGGCACCACCGACTTGAGGTCGTGGCAGACCGATACCACCGGGGCAGGGTCAGTCGTCGCCGATGACGAAGTCCACGACGGCCTCGATTGTGGGGTCGTAGCCGTCGTCGGTGCGGACCGTCAGGGTTGGCACGTCGAAGTCGGTGCGCATCCCTTCGGTCAGCGCATGCACTCGCTCGAGCGCATGCGTCGTGTGATCCTCGATGGTGGCGTAGCCAAGCGCGTCGAGAACCGGCTCGCGGTTGATCAGCCGGTCACCCCGGTGGCGGTTCTCGAAGCGCTCGACTGAGCGCTCGCACCGGGTGATGATGACCACACAGTTGCCAGCCGCAGTGACGCGCTCGAGGTCGGCGGTCCTGTCGGTCGTGAGCACGTACTCGGCGATGCAGCTCACGCCGAGCGACGCGGTCGTCTCGAGCATCGTCAGGAAGGCTTCGACCGATGCGTCGGACGACGGAACCCACCCAGGCCGGTCGCCCCACCCTCCTGCCGTGAAGAACAGCCCCCGGCGGACGTCATCACGCGCCAGAAAGGGGATCTGGAGCGCTCGGGAGAGCTTCGTCCCGAGGGTCGTCTTGCCGCTCCCCGGTGCTCCGGTGATCAGGACGACGCGGGGCTGCCGCGGAGGTTGCGACTCGTCGGTCACGTTGACAGCCTGACAGACCCACCGCGACCTGAACCCGGCGCACCACGAGACGCCGGGTTCAGGACCCGGCACCGGGGTGAACGTTGCCCGACACGGAGCGCGCAACGCCACCCGGCCGTCACATCAGGACGGCACCGACTGCTGGGTGTCCAGCATCGACGACATGAACCCCTTGATGAACTCGTCGGCTTCGTCGGTCAGGCCGCCGGCGACCCCGCCGTAGACCGCGCCGGAACGCGGCGCCTCGTCCTTGTGCTCGAGCGCGTACGCGACGCCGTCGGCGAGGTCGGTGGCGAACGCCTCGACCACGCCGGCGCGGTCTGGGGGCGGGTGACCGCCATGTGCAGCGCGTTCGGGTACTGCTGGCCGTTGAACCGCCACCCTCGACCCCGCATGAAGTCGTTCACGTGGTAGATGTCGAACTCGTCGGAGGTGAAGCTGAACAGGAACGTCGGTGCGCCGATGAGCCGCAGCTCGGGGTGGGAGCGCACGGCGTCCTGCATCCGGGCCGACGTCTCGAAGATCTGCCGCGCGTACCGCAGGTAGCCCTCGCGGCCGAGCGAGACCATCGAGGCCCAGGTGGCGGCCATGAGCCCGGACGAGCGGGATCCCTCCATGCCCGGCGACGTGTACTTCCCGCCGCTCCAGCCCGCGAGGAAGAAGTACTGCGAGTTCCGGTAGCGCCTTGTCGGCGAACATCAGGATCGACGTGCCCTTGAGCGCGTAGCCGTACTTGTGGGTGTCGGCCGAGATCGTCGTGACGCCGGGGACGCGGAAGTCGAACAGGGGGATGTCGTAGCCGAGCTGCTGGCCGAACGGGAGGATGAACCCACCCAGGCAGCAGTCGACGTGGAGGCCGACCCCCCGGTCGAGCGCGAGGCGGCCCAACTCCTCGATCGGGTCGACGGTGCCGTAGCCGTAGTTGCACGCCGACCCGACGATCGCCAGGGTCTGGTCGTCGATCAGCGACGCCATCGCCTCGACGTCGACCTGGGTCGTGTCGGGGTCGATCGGCGCGACCCGCAGCTCGATCCCGAACAGGTGGCAGGCCTTGTCGAACGCCGGGTGCGCCGTCTCGGGCTTGACGACGTTGGGGTGGGTGACGCCGCGCTCCTGCGTGCCGTGCTCGCGGTAGGCGAGCATGGCGTGGGTGATGCTGCCGGTGCCGCCGCTGGTCACCATGCCGACGGGCTCGGTCCCGGTGACGGCCTCGGCGTGGAAGAGGTCGAGGCCCATGGCGATGATCTCGCCCTCGAAGCGCGTCGCGCTCGGGACACATGTCGCGCTGGAGCGCGTTGACGTGCGCGTAGTACCCGAACGCCTCGGTGAGGAACGCGTAGTGCTCGTGGTCGCCGCAGTACATCGTTCCCGAGCACTTGCCCGTCTCCCAGAACGCATCCTCCTCGACCGCCATCGTGCGCAGCTCGTCGAGGATCTCATCGCGCGGCCGCCCTTGTTCCGGCAGCGTGCGATTGACCGGAAAGCGGTCGGCGTAGGGGAAGTCGGAGCTCAAGACGGTGCCTCCAAGGCGAGTGGGGCACCCCTTTTAGCAGGAAAGGCTGTTTCGGTGGTCCCCACCCGGGGGTCGCCTGCGCGCCTGGATCCGGTCGGAGCAACGCTGGCAATCGGCAAACGCTACGGTTTCGTGCCAGCAACCGCATCGGACCAGGAGGATGCGCGACACCGTGTCGAACCACGCGCCGCAGGACCGCCTCCGATCGGTGGAAGCGGGCGCTCGACCGCGGCGTTGCGAGCGCTCGAGGTCGGTCCGCTGAGCAGCGACGGCGCTCGAAGGACGAAGCGGCGCTCCGGTGCCTCGATCGTCTACCGCTCCCGCGCGATCCTCGGGCTCACGCTCGGTATCGCCAACATCTGGGGCGCGGCGACCGTGTTCGCCTTCTCGGCCTGGCTCGTGCCCTCGGGAGCCATCGACGGCGGCGCGGAGCTGACCCGTTGGAACGCGTTCGCCGCGCTGGTCTACGTCGCGGTCGCGACCCCTATCGGGGTCATCTGGGGGCGGCTCAGCATGCGCAGCTACGAGCGCTGGCTCATCGAGGACCGCGTGCCGACCCCACGCGAAGTGCGGCGCACGCTCAGCGCGCCACGGCGCCTCACGATCATCCAGGGCACCCTGTGGGCGATCGCCGCCGTCGGGTTCACCCTCGTCGACGGCATCATCGACCCGACGCTCATCCCGAGGATCCTGCTGACCGTCGTGGGTGGCGGGCTCACCACCGCGGCGCTGACCTTCCTGCTCGCCGAGCGCATCTCGCGTCCGGTCATCGCCCGAGCACTCGAACACGATCCCGAGCCCGATCGCCACCACGCCGGCGTCACCTCCAGGACCATGTTGAGCTGGGCGATGGGAACCGCGATCCCCCTCCTGGGCATCCTGGCAGCGGGTGTCGGCACGTTCATCACCGACCAGGGGACGCTCACGCAGCTCGCGGTGTCGACCGTCGCGCTCGCCGGTGCCGGGTTGGTGGTCGGCTTCTTCATCACCCTGCTCGGCGCGCGCTCGGTCGCCGGACCGGTGCGCGCGGTGCGCCGCGCGATGGCACAGGTCGCCACGGGCGACCTCGACGTGACCGTCGACGTGAACAGCAGCACCGAGGTCGGCCTGCTGCAATCCGGTTTCAACCAGATGGCCGCAGGGCTCCGTGAGCGCGAACGCATACGCGACCTCTTCGGCCAACACGTCGGCAGCGACGTCGCCCGAGCCGCGCTCGAGCGGGGTATCGACCTACGCGGCGAGACGCGCGATGCGTCGGTGCTGTTCGTCGACGTCGTGGCGTCGACCGGCCTGGCTTCAACGCTCCCTCCCCGCGAGGTGCTGGCCCTGTTGAATCAGCTCTTCGCGGTCGTGGTGGACGTCGTGGACGCCCACGGGGGTTGGATCAACAAGTTCATCGGCGACGCCGCGATGGCGGTCTTCGGCGCGCCGGAACCGCTGAGCGACCACGCAGGCGCCGCGCTGGCGACCGCACGGACGCTTGCACTCGAGCTGGCGAGCTCGGTGCCCGAGCTCGACTTCGGCGTCGGCGTCTCCACGGGGACCGTCGTGGCCGGCCACCTCGGCGATGAGCGGCGCTACGAGTACACGCTGATCGGCGACATGGTGAACGTCGCGTCAAGGCTCACCGAGGTCGCCAAGCAGCAGGCAAATCGGGTGTGCGCCGATCAGCGGGCGATCGACGCGGCATCCGCGCAGGAAGGTGAGCGGTGGCAGGCGACCGGGCCGATGGTCCTGCGCGGCCGCAGCCGGCCGGTCTCCGTCGCGGTACCCAGGGACGGGATCGCTCGAGCTGTGCCGCGCCTCGAGGACCGCCACGACACTCCGGCCGAGCAGGTTCGATGACGCTGGACGATCGGCACGTCGGGCGATGATCCGGACGCCGAGCACCGGCCGATCGCGCGATGACAACCCCGCACCCGAACGTTACGCTCACCGCGTTCGTCCTCCACGTCCCCGGGTGCACCGATGACCTCCACGACCGCCGATGCGCTGCCGCTGCCCCCGCCGCCATCGGCGAACACCGCGACCGGCCGACTCGTGTCCCCCCAGTGGGCAAGACGGCTCGGCCTGTGGGTGACCATCGACGGGCGGGACCAGATGCGCTGGACCTCGGTGCTGGCCGGGATCGTCGTCGTCGTGGCGGTCGTCTCCGCCGGCCTCGGTCGGATCCCGTACACGATCCCGAAACCACTGCACTACTTCGGGATCGTGTCCCCCACCGCCGGGATGACCCGTGGCACCGTCGCCATCGCCCAGGGCCAGTTCGCGCTCGCCTTCCACTACCACCCGCTCAGCTTCCTCATGCCGATCCTGCTGCTCGCAGTCGTCGCTCGCGTGGTGCTGGGGGTGACCGGGCCGAACCGGTGGATCACCGTGCGGTTCCAACCCAGCAGGAGGGTGTGGATCGCCCTCGCCATCGCGCTCGCGGCGGATTGGGCCTACCAGCAGGCGCACGCGGGGTTCCTCATCGGGACGCACCTGGTCTGAGCAGACCGTCGCGGGACGGACGCGGTCCGCTCAGCGGAGGACGAGCACGTAGGCGACCCCGACGAACACCGCGCCGATCGACAACAGGCCGAGCGCGACCTGCGCCCAGATCGGCAGGCGCCCCACCTCGTCGACGTGGCTCTTGGCCCGGACGGTGCGCAGCAGCCGCTCCGCCCACGTGAGCTCCTGCGCCAGGATGCCCAGCCCCACCAGGGTCACGACGATCCCCGGACCGGGGAAGACGAGCATGAGCAGGCCGGTGAGCAGCACGACGCTGCCCACGACGATGATCGCGAGCCGCACGAGGATGTTCCGCTTCGCCTCGTCCTCGGTGCGCTCCCTGCGCCCGGTCTGGTATTCGGCGGCATAGGCGGCCGCGACGATCCGCGCTCGACGCTCGGCCGGCGATTCGGCGTCCGGCGTCTCGAGCTCGTCCCGGTCGGCCATCGGTCCAGTGTGCACGACCCGGCGGCGATTCGCGCCAGTGGCGGCGTCCCGGGAACCCGCGACCGACGGGGCGGACACGGCAAGGGCAGGTGGGCCCGTCCAGGCCCGCGTCGCCCGTTCAGCCGGCCGCGGCGACCAGCTCGGCGATCTGGACCGCGTTGAGCGCGGCGCCCTTGCGCAGGTTGTCGTTGGTGACGAACAGCGCCAGACCTCGACCGTCGGGCACCGTCTCGTCGGCACGGATGCGACCGACGAAGCTGGGGTCGACACCAGCCGCCTCGAGCGGCGTAGGGATCTCGCGCAGCTCAACGCCGGGAGCGTCGGACAGCAAGTCGGTCGCCTCGGCGGGCGAGAGCGGCCGGGAGAACGCGGCGTTGATCGAGAGCGAGTGGCCCGAGAACACGGGCACCCGTACGCAGGTCCCCGAGACGGTGAGCCCGGGGATATCCAGGATCTTGCGCGACTCGTTGCGCAGCTTCTGCTCCTCGTCGGTCTCTTCGCGCCCGTCGTCGACGATCGAACCCGCCATCGGGAGCACGTTGAAGGCGATGGGCCGAGCGAACTTGTCCGGGACACCGAGATCGACGGCGCTGCCGTCGAAGGTCAGCTCCGCCGCGTGCTCGACGCCCTTTCGGACCTGGCCGTCCAGCTCGGCCACCCCGGCAAGTCCGGCGCCCGACACGGCCTGGTACGTGCTCACCACGAGTCGCTCGAGACCCGCGGCACGGTGCAGTGGGGCGAGGACCGGCATGGCGGCCATGGTGGTGCAGTTGGGGTTGGCGATGATGCCCTTGGGGCGATCGGCGATCGCCTCGGGGTTGACCTCCGCGACCACGAGAGGGACCTCGGGATCCATGCGCCACGCCGAAGAGTTGTCGATGACGACCGCGCCGGCCGCGGCGACCGTGGGCGCAAGCTCCCTGGACGTGGCGCCGCCTGCCGAGAAGAGCACCACCTCGAGTCCGGTGTAGTCGGCGCTGGAAGCATCCTCGACGACGATCGAGCGACCTTCCCATTCGATGGTGCGACCGGCGGATCGGGACGACGCGAACAGGCGGAGCTCGTCGACGGGCACGCCACGCTCGGCGAGGATCGCCCGCATGACCCCGCCGACCTGCCCGGTTGCTCCAACGATTCCGACGCGCATGGACTCCACGGTACCGAGCCATCCGGCCGGCACCCAACCGGTCAGCTGTCCAGACCGAACGCGGCGTGCAGGACCTGCACCGCCAGTTCCACCTTCTCCTCGGGCACCACACACGAGATGCGGATCGCCGAGGTCGAGATCATCTCGATGTTGATGTCGTTGCGGGCCAGCGTCTCGAAGACCGTCGCGGCCACGCCGGGATTGGTCCGCATCCCCGCTCCGACCAGGCTGACCCGCCCGATCCCCGAATCGACGATGACCCCCGCGGCGTCGATGTCGCCGATGTGCGCCTCGGCGACCTCGCGGGCGACGTCCAGATCGCCGTGAGGCACGGTGAACGAGATGTCGGTGATGCCTTGGGCGGACACGTCCTGCACGATCATGTCGACGTTCACGTCGCGGTCGGCGAGACGCCTGAACAGGGCCGCGGCGATGCCCGGACGGTCAGGAACACCGGTCACGGTGACCTTCGCCTCGGACTCGTCGTGGGTCACCGCGGAAACGATGGCATCTTCCATGGAGAGCTCCTCTTTGCGAACCCAGGTCCCCGGTTCCCAGGTGAAGCTGGATCGAACGTGCAGGGTCACGTCCCAGGTGCGGGCGAACTCGACCGAACGCATGGCGGGCTTGGGACAACCGCTCGCACACATCTCCAACATCTCGTCGTAGGAGATGCTGGCCATGCGATTGGCCTGGTCGACGACGCGCGGATCGGCGGTGAACACTCCCGGCACGTCGGTGTACAGCTCGCAGGCGTCCGCATCGAGGGCGTGTGCCAAGGCAACCGCCGTCGTATCGGATCCGCCGCGCCCGAGGAACGTCACGTCCTTGTCGGTCGACACCCCTTGGGAGCCGCCCACGACCGCCACTCGGCCGGCGTCCAGCGCGGCCCGCACCCGGTCGGGCCGCACCTCGAGGATCTTGGCGTTGCCGTGGTTGGTGTCGGTGAGGAACCCGGCCTGGCTCCCGGTGAAGGAGTCGGCGGGAATCCCCAGATCGTGGAGCGCCATGCACACCAGCGCGGTCGACTTGCGCTCACCCGAGGTGATGAGCATGTCCATCTCGCGGCCGGGCCGGGTCGTGGAGACCTGGCTGGCCAACCGGAGCAGGTCATCGGTCTCCTTGCCCATCGCGCTCACGACGACGACGATCTGGTTGCCGCGACGAAGCCCCCGGGCGACGTGATCGGCCACCGCGCGAATGCGTTCGGGGTCGGCGACCGACGACCCCCCGAACTTCTGCACCAACAACGACATGCTCGGCAGGGTACCCCGGCTCCTGGGACGAGCCGCGATCGGTAACGCGTGGTTCAGGGACGGTTGCCGTTGCCGCTGTGCGTAGCGGAATCCGAGCGTGCGGTGTGGGGCACGTCGCTCGACGAGAGCGAGAGCTCCGGCACTCCGATCAGGACCCCCCAGGTACGCAGGATGCCGACGCCTTCGTCGATGGTGTCGGCACCCACGAGGGCACTGAGGGCACGGAGGTCGTCGTGGCGGAGCGAGAGCACGCGTCCGTTGAAGTCGCCCCGGGCGACCACGATCGAGTTCACGAACCGCATGATCGGCTGATCGGCCGCAGCGCGCCGCAGGGCCTCGAGATCGAGCACGATGCTCCGCGGCGTCATCGCCACGGCGTCGGCCACCGGCTCGCCGAGCAGCACGGCCATGGGCACCTGGTAGAACTCGGCGAGCGACCGGAGCCTCGGCACCGAGAGGTTGCGAAAGCCGCGCTCGTAGGCGCCAAGCGCCGAAGCGCTCCAACGGCCCTGGGACCGCTCCTCGACATCGACCAGGGACATGCCGCGCTGCCGCCGCACCGCTCGCAGTCGAGCGCCCACCGCCCGCGAGAAGGCACGGTCCTCCGGGGGGATGGCGGCACCGTCGATCCGTCGATCCGATTCCTTGAGCGGTCCTTCCACCATGTCGTTGCCCTCCCTGGCAAGTTGCCGCGGCCGGCTCCTGGACGAGGCACGCGGTGCACTCCGCCCGGAATCCCCCACGCTGCTGTCAAGTCTGTCACATCTGCCGGCGTCGGCGCGGCTCGTCGGTGGGACGGGTCGCCGCTCCCGGTGCGTGAAAACCACGGGACGTTGCTATCGTCGCCACGCCATGGGAACCGCCAAGAGAGAACGCCAGAAGGCCAACCGTCAGCAGAAGCTGGCGAGCCAAGCCGTCCAGGACCGCCACGAACAACGCCGGAAGGGGCTCCTGAGCTTCGCGGTGATCGTGGCCGTCGTCGTGGTCATCGGCGGGCTGCTGTACCTGAGCAGCAACAAGAAGTCGTCGAACTCGGCCAGCACGACCACGACCACGCCCTCGTCCACGACGGTGTCCGACAAGCTGGTCGCCCGGACGTTCACCTACGGCACCACCCCGTGCCCACCGGCCGACGGCTCCGCGACGCGGACGATCGACTTCAAAGCGCCCCCCAAGAACTGCCTGACCGCCGGCAAGTCCTACACCGCGACGTTCGACACGACGGCGGGGAAGATCGTCGTCGACCTCGACACCACCAAGACGCCCGGCACCGCCAACAACTTCGTGTTCCTGGCGGACTACCACTACTACGACGACACCAAGATCTTCCGGGCGAACGCCGGCATCGACATCCTCCAGGGCGGTTCGCCCCACTCCCAGGACGCCGGTGACGCTGGTCCCGGTTACTCCCTCAAGGATGAAGGCAGCTTCAACGCCGATTCCTCGAAGGGCGGGTACACCTACAAGGCGGGCGACCTGGTGATGGCCCGCGGGTCCGGCCCCGACAGCGCCAGCGCCCAGTACTTCTTCGTGACCGGACCGAAGGCTTCGAACCTCGATGCCCAGGGGGTGTACGTGGTCTTCGGCCACGTCAGCCAGGGGCTCGACATCCTGCAGAAGATGGTCTCGACCGCGAAGGTCACGGACCCGTCGACCCAGGACGGCACGCCGAACCCGCCCGTCACGGTCAAGACCGTGACCATCACCGAGAAGTAGCGCAGCCGACCGAGTTCAGCGGGTGAGGGACCCGAGGTCGACGAGGTCGCCTCCGAGGTGCGCCTCGACCTTGCCGACCCCTTCGGCGCGCCACGTGCCGTCCGGCGAGCGGATCGCGGCGGTGGCCTCGTCGACGCCGAGCACGATCAGGTCGGGCCTGCTCAACGCCCGGGTGCGGTGCAGGGCGTCCTCGCTCCACCGGTTCCGCTGCGTGATCACCGCGACCTGGTCGATCAGCCCGAGTCCCAGCGTGAACGCGCCGCCGCGGGCGTCGACCATCGGGTCGCACAGCACCTGGGCCCCTGCGGACGAGCCGACGACGGTGGCGCCTTCGGTCCAGGCGGCGACGACGGCCTCCCAGGCGGGCGAGTGCATGAGCACCGAGCGGGCGTGCATCGCCGAGCCGCCGACCAGGTAGAGACACCGGGCACCGCGCAGCTCGCCGACGATCTCGTCGTCGAGCGCGTCGGGTCGGGCCACGAGGTCAAGACCGCGTGCCGGGACGTCGAGTGCCGCGAAGTGCGCCACCCCCGCAGCAACCGCGCGGTCCGGGTGCTCGTAGGCGGCCGCGGTGGGCAGGACCAGCACCTCCCCGGCACCCGCCGCGTCGACGAGCGCACGATCGAAGGTGCAACCCTGCGTGAACTCCTGTCCTCCGACGAGTGCCAACGTTCCGACCATGGCCGAACGGTACCGCGCCGACGACGTGGTCGCGACCGTCGGCACCGACTCGACGAGGATTGTGCGCTCACGTGCACCTGGCCGGTCTCGCCGCTGCGGGCTTGCACCCGCGCGGGACCGTCGGTAGCCTGCGGAGATGACGACCAAGATCGCAAGCGTTGGCATCATCGGATCCGGGATCATGGGCTCGGGCATCGCGGAGGTGGCCGCCAAGGCCGGCTACACCGTGGTCCTGCGCTCCCGCAAGCAGGAGTCGGCGGACGCCATGGTGGCCGGGCTCACCAAGTCCCTCGACAAGCAGGTCGGCAAGGGGCGGCTCGAGGAGTCGACGCGCGACGAGGTGCTCGGCCGCGTGACCGCCACCAGCAAGCTGGCCGACCTCGCCGACTGCGACCTGGTGCTCGAGTCGGTGGTCGAGGACCTCGCCATCAAGAAGGCGCTGTTCGCCGAGCTGGATGGCATCGTCAAGCCCGACGCCATCCTCGCCACGAACACCTCCACGCTGCCGGTGATCGAGATGGCCATGTCGACCGACCGCGCCGACAAGGTGTGCGGTGTCCACTTCTTCAACCCGGCACCCGCGATGAAGCTGGTCGAGGTGATCCGCCCCCTGACCGCCTCGGACGAGACCGTGGACGCCGCGTTCGCGCTGGCCGAGACGTGCGGCAAGAACCCGGTCGAGGTCAAGGACCGCGCCGGCTTCATCGTCAACCACCTGCTCTTCCCGTACCTCAACAACGCGGTGCGCATGCTCGAGAACGGCACCGCGACCCGTGAGCACATCGACGACGCCATGATGGGCGGCTGCAACTTCCCGATGGGCCCGCTGGCGCTGCTCGACCTGGTCGGCCTCGACACCTCGCTGGCGATCCTCGACGCCCTGTACAACGAGTTCCGCGACCCGAACTACGCCGCCGTGCCGCTGCTGCGCCGCATGGTGACCGCCGGCCACCTGGGCCGCAAGTCGGGCCAGGGCTTCTACGACTACTCGCGCTGAGGCGGGCCGGTACTCCCGCTGAGGCGGGCCAGCCGCGCTCCGCTCCTCTCCTCCCCTCTCCTCCCCTCTCCCCTCTCTCCGCTCTCTCCCCTCTCTCCGAAATCGGGTGGGTTGTGCTGCTCAGCGCAGCGCAACCCACCCGATTTCGCTGTGACCGGCGGGGTTCACGGCGTTCGCCGCGTGCGGGTTGGGGGAGGCCTTCAGCGGGTACGTGAGCGTGGTGACCCCGGACCACCTGGAACGTCCACGCCAACCTGACGCTCCCGGCGCCGCGCTCGACGCGGCGGCCCGCGCCAGACGGGGGTTGGTCACGAGCGCCGAGCTCCGAGCGCAGGGGATGTCCCGCCACCGGCAGCAGACGCTGGTTCGCCAGGGCATCCTCGTGCCCGTCCACCTGGGCGTGTACCGGACGGCAGGCACGGTCCTGTCGACGCGTCGAAGTCTCGTCGCCGCGTGCCTGGCGACCGGAGGCGTCGTGGGCGCCTCCCATCGCGCGGCGCTCTGGCTCTGGCAGCTGAGCGACACCCCTCCCCCGATCGAGATCGCCGTGGCGCGGGCCCGCCGTCCCGTCCACGGCGAGGTCGTCGTCCACCGCTCCCGCGACCTGGTGCCGGCGCACGTGACCGTGCGCCGGGGCGTGCCGGTCACCAAGCCGGCTCGCACGCTCGTCGACGTGGGCTGCCTCGTGTCCCGCCCGCTGTTCGTCACCGCGCTCGAGCGGGCGCTCCACCGCCGCCTGGTCACGGTCCGATCCCTCAGGTCGATGATCGAGGAGGTCGCCGGCCGAGGTCGGAACGGCGTCGGCGTGCTCCGCGAGGTGCTCGACCAGCGGGCGCTGGGCGACGCCAGGCCGGAGAGCATGCTCGAACCGCTGATGGCCAGGCTCTGCGCGCGGAGCGCCGTCGTGGACGTGCGCTACCAAGCCGAGTTGGTGCTCGAAGGACGTCGCATCCGCCCGGACTTCCTGGTCCCCGACGCGAAGGTCGTGATCGAGGTGGACGGGCTCGGGGTGCACGGCACCCGCGACGCGCTCGACCGCGACCTTGAGCGCCAGAACCTGCTCATCAGCAACGGCTACCAGGTGCTCCGCTACACCTCGACCCACCTCCGCTCCCCCGACCGGACCGCTTCGCAGATCTTCCGGACCTGCGCACGAAGGCTGGAGCAGCTTCGCACGACCGAGCAGGCGCCGAACCGCTGAGCGCCCTGTTGCCTCCTCCTCCTCTGAAATCGGGTGGGTTGTGCTGCTCAGCGCAGCGCAAACCACCCGATTTCAGAGGGGGGGGTGGTGGTGGAGGGCTGTGGATGACGCCGGTCCGGTGCGGTGTCGGCGTTCGGTCAGGGGTGCTGGCAGGAGAAGCCGACCGGTCTGCGCACCGTGATGGCTTCAGGGAACGGAACCGACTCGTGCTTCGTGCGACCGCCGGATCGAGAGGTCACATCGATGGTGTCCCAGGTGAACGTCATGCTCGCATCGTGCTGCTCGCAGTTCACGAAGCGGAGGGTGAGGCGGAACCAGCGGCCGCGTCGTCCCAACACCGCCGACGCCAGCGGCACCCACCCCGTCGGAGCGGCGCCTGCGGACATCTCCGTCCTTTCACGACGGAGCAGCGATCCCCCGCTCGCAGCCGTGTCGGCCAGGTCGACCTCCGTCACCACCGCGCCGGGCGATCCGGGGTCGACCAGCTCGAGAGCGAGCACCAGCGCGCCACCCTGGCGATAGTCGACCGACGTCGAACCCCCTCCCACGCGGATGCCGGTTCGGGAGCTCGTCCCCGAGTAGGCGACCTGCTGTCCCACCACCTGGATCTCGAGGCGGGCCGCCCCGCGCCGCGAGCGGTTCGCGACCAACAGCACCGCCAGGACGACGATGCACACGGTCGTGGCCACCAGCCAGGCCGCGAGCCGACGACGTCGCGGCGGAGCCGGCGAGGTCTCGACGGCGGCGCGGGGCGGATCTACGACCTGATCTGCCGCGCTCGCCGGTCCGTCACCCATCGCCCAGCGACGGTAGTGCAGTCCGACACGGCGAGGTGGCCCAGGTCACGCCCCGTCACCTCACGAGATCGGGTGGGTTGTGCTGGTCAGCGCAGCACAACCCACCCGATCTCGGAGAAGGGGGGTGGCGGAGGGCGCCGAAGAGGGGTGGTTGGTGGGGGTCAGCTGGCGGCGCGGCGGGGGCGCGACTGGCGCGGCGCGGCGGCCTTCTTGGGCACCAGCGTCGGGTTGACCTTCTCGAGCACGACCTTCTCGTCGATCACGCACTTGGAGATGTCGTCGCGGCCCGGCAGGTCGTACATCGCGGTGAGCAGGACTTCCTCGAGGATCGCCCGCAGGCCGCGGGCGCCGGTGCCGCGCAGGATGGCCTGGTCGGCCACCGCCTCGAGCGCGTCGTCGGTGAACTCGAGCTTCACGTTCTCCATCTCGAAGAACTTCTGGTACTGCTTGGTCAGCGCGTTCTTGGGCTCGATCAGGATCTCGATGAGCGCCTGGCGGTCGAGGCTCGACACCGCGCCGATCACCGGCAGGCGGCCGATGAACTCGGGGATCAACCCGAACTTCATGAGGTCCTCGGGCAGCACCTGGCCGAGCAGCTCACCCAGGTCCTTGTCCTCGGAGCGGCGGATGTCGGCACCGAAGCCGACACCGGCGGAACCAGTGCGGCTCTCGATGATCTTGTCGATCCCCACGAACGCCCCGCCGCAGATGAACAAGATGTTGGTCGTGTCGATCTGGAGGAACTCCTGGTGCGGGTGCTTGCGCCCGCCCTGGGGCGGCACCGAGGCCGTGGTGCCCTCGAGGATCTTCAACAGCGCCTGCTGCACGCCTTCGCCGGACACGTCGCGGGTGATCGAGGGGTTCTCGCTCTTGCGAGCCACCTTGTCGATCTCGTCGATGTAGATGATCCCGCTCTCGGCCTTGTTGACGTCGTAGTCGGCCGCCTGGATCAGCTTCAGCAGGATGTTCTCGACGTCCTCGCCGACATAGCCGGCCTCGGTGAGCGCCGTGGCGTCCGCGATGGCGAAAGGCACGTTGAGCAGCCGGGCGAGGGTCTGCGCGAGCAGGGTCTTGCCGCAGCCGGTCGGACCGATCAGCAGGATGTTCGATTTGGCGAGCTCGACCTCGTCGGCGCGCGTCGAGCCGAACTGGATCCGCTTGTAGTGGTTGTAGACCGCGACGGAAAGGATCTTCTTCGCGAGCTCCTGACCAACGATGTAGTCGTTCAGGAACTCGAAGATCTCACGCGGCTTGGGCAGCTCCTCGAAGGAGACCTCGCTGCCCTCGGACAGCTCCTCCTCGATGATCTCGTTGCAGAGGTCGATGCACTCGTCGCAGATGTAGACCCCTGGTCCGGCGATGAGCTTCTTGACCTGCTTCTGGGACTTGCCGCAGAACGAGCACTTGAGGAGCTCGCCGCCTTCTCCGAACTTGGCCATGGTGGGTTACCCCCGGGGTTGTGCGCTCAGCCGGCTTCGGTGATGGGCTGCGAACGATCGGCCATGTCTCGGACCGAGATGACCTCATCGATGATGCCGTACTCCTTGGCCTCTTCGGCGGATAGGACGAAGTCGCGGTCGGTGTCGACCTTGAGCTTCTCCTTCGATTGGCCGGTGTGCTCGGCAAGGATCTCCTCGAGCAGCTCACGCATCCGCATGATCTCGCGGGCCTGGATCTCGACGTCGGTGGCCGTCCCCGAGCCGCTTCCCCAGGGCTGGTGGAGCAGGACCCGGGCGTGGGGCAGCGCCAGTCGCTTGCCCTTGGTACCGGCCGCCAGCAACACCGCCGCCGCAGAGGCCGCCTGGCCGAAGCAGATCGTGGTGATGTCGGGCTTGATGTACTGCATCGTGTCGTAGATGGCGAACAGCGCGGTGATGTCGCCGCCCGGCGAGTTGATGTAGATGTTGATGTCCTTGTCGGGGTTCTCCGACTCGAGGTGCAGCAGCTGGGCACAGACCAGGTTGGCGATCGCGTCGTCGATCGGGGTGCCCAGGAAGATGATGTGCTCTTTGAGCAGACGCGAGTACAGGTCGAAGGCCCGCTCACCCCGGTTGGTCTGCTCGACGACGGTGGGGACCAGGTAGTTGTAGGCCGGTTCGATGGTCACTCGTCGTCCTTCTCGACCGCGTGATCGTGGTCGTGGTCGTGGTCGTGGTGGTCGTGCTCGTCGCCGCCGGGGAAGTCCCCGGTGACGTCGATCAGCTCCCTGTCGATCTCGTTGCCGTCCTCGTCGACGACCTCGACCTGCTCGAGGAGCCAGTCGAGCGCCTTGCGGCGGCGAAGGTCCGAGCGTACCAACGGCAGTTGGTCGTTGCGGTCGAGCTGCTTGCGCACCTTGGCGGGCTTCTCGTTCACCTGTTCGGCGATGCGCTCGATCTCGGCGTCGAGGTCGGCCTCGTCGAGCTCGATCTGCTCGGCCTCGGCCACCGCACGGAGCCCCAGGTCGACCTTGATGGCCTCGGTGGCCTCGACCTTGACCTGCTCGATGAACGCCTCGGGAGACTCGGCCGCCACCTGCAGGTATGAGTCGAGGTCCATCCCCTGGGCGCTGAGGCGCTGGGCGAGATCCTGCAGACGGGCGTTGACCTCCTGGCCGAGGAGCGACTCGGGGATCTCGTCGGTCACGAGCTCGGCGAGCGCCTGGGTGGCCTTCTCACGCAGCTGCATCTGCACCTGGAAGCGCTTGACCATCGTGGCCCGGCGCACGAGGTCGTCGCGCAGCTCGGCGACGGTGTCGAACTCGGACTCGGCGGCGGCCCACTCGTCGGTGGCCTCGGGCAGCACCTGCTCGGAGACCTCCTTGACGAGCACGCGGAACTCGACCGGTTCCTGCTCGGGGTCGGGGTGATCGGCGGTGAACTGGAGGATCTCGCCGACCTTGGCGCCCCGCAGCTCCTCGTCGAGCTCGGGAACGACCGTCCCCGCACCGACCTGGTACACGTAGTCGTCCGCGGTCAGACCGCCCTGCTCCTCACCGTCCTGCGAGCCGGTGATGTCGATCCGGACGTGGTCGTCGTCGACGGCGGGCCGATCGACTGCTGCGAGCTCCGCCTTCTGGGCACGCATCCGGTCGATCTGCTCGTCGATCTCCTCGTCGGAGGGCTCGGGACGGTCGATCGTCACGCGGAGGTTCTCGTAGCCGGCCACCACCACGACGGGCCGCACCTCGACCACGGCGTCGAAGGAGACGTCGCCTTCTTCCTGACCGGCGGTGATGTCGATCTCCGGGGCGGCGATGACGTCGACGTCGTGCTCGCGCACCGCCTGCGCGTAGTACTCGGGCAGCGAGTGGCGAAGCGCCTCCTCGCGTCCGGGACCCGCGCCCATCTGCATCTCGAGGATGCGGCGCGGCGCCTTGCCCGGACGGAACCCCGGGATGCGCACCTCGTGCGCGATCCGGCGGAACGCCGCGTCGATCTCCTTGTCGAACTCCGCTTCGTCAACCGCGACGGAGACCTTGACCTTGTTCCCCTCGAGGGGTTCAACACTCGTCTTCACAGGGCCAGGAGTGTACCGGCGCGCGGGGCCGTCCCTTTCACGGGAGCCAAGAACGCCTTCGTCGCTGCCACAATTGCGGTCGTGGCCCGTCACTCACCGTCGCAGCCGACCGAGCCGCCACCGACCCCGTGGGACTTCCCGGACGCGTCGCTCGCCGACGAGCACGGAGTGGTCTGCTTCGGCGCCGACCTGGCGCCCGGCACGCTGCTGGCGGCCTACCGGTGTGGGCTCTTCCCGATGCCGATCGGTCCCCGCCTGCTCCGACGTCTCGCCTGGTGGTCACCCGACCCGCGCGGCATCCTCCCACTCGACGACCTTCGGGTCACCCGGTCGATGCGCCGGTCCGCGGCGCGCTTCGAGGTGCGCATCGACACGGCCTTCGAAGCCGTCATCGACGCCTGCGCAGACCCGAGACGGGAAGGCGCCTGGATCAACCAACACGTGCGCGACGCCTACGTCGAGCTCCACCAGGCTGGCTGGGCCCACAGCGTCGAGACGTTCGACCCGGCCGACGGCCGCCTCGTCGGGGGCCTCTACGGCGTGGCGATCGGTGGCCTCTTCGCCGGGGAGTCCATGTTCCACCACGCGACCGACGCGTCGAAGGTGGCGCTCATGGCCTTGGTGGCCGCGCTGCGAGATGACGACGACCACGGTGACGGTCGCCTGCTCGACGTGCAGTGGCGCACCGACCACCTCGCCACCCTCGGCGTCGTCGAGATCCCCCGACCCGAGTACCTGCGCCGCCTCCGGGTCGCGCTCGCCCTGCCGCAGCCCGACGCGCTCCTCCGCTGATCGGCCGCGATCGCCTCCCGACGACGACGCGGTCAGCGAGGCGCGGTGGCGACGAGCAGCGCGCCCGCGACGACGCCGAAGACCACGGCTTCGACGACCACCATCACCCACGCCGCCGCCACCTTGGACCCTCGCCGAGCGACGCCGACGGCGATGCCCGCCACCAGATACGCGCCGGTGACGACCCGCGGTGCGAAGACCAGCGCGACGAAGATCAGCCCGTCCCGCGCCGAGAGGCTGCATCCGAAGCCGAGCCCTTCGCACCCGCCCGATGGAGGTCTCGCGGGGACGAGCAGGTAGACGGCGGCCAGCACGGTCGCATACGCGAGGGGCACCCCGAGCACCACGACGACCGCCGCCGGGAGCGCATCCGACGGCCGTGGGTCGGTGCCGGGCGGCACCCGCCTGACGCCATCCCACTCGGGTGTCGCGTCGGGCAGGACGCCGCTCTGACGTGAGGAGTCCGGATTCAGGTCGGGAGACATGGCGCCATGGTGCGATTGCGCCCGCCCGGTCGCCATGGGGGCTATCCCCCAACCATGGGATGCCCCTCGGACAGGTCCAGGACACGGTCGAACGTCAGACGATGTGCCCGGCGGCGCGGCTCGCCGCGAGAATGAACGGATGACCGACGCGAACCAGTCGACGGGAAGCCCGGTGGGACACGAGCGCGAGCGCCCGTGGATGATGCGCACCTACTCGGGCCATTCCACCGCCAAAGCCTCCAACGAGCTGTACCGAACCAACCTCTCGCGCGGGCAGACGGGGCTGTCGATCGCCTTCGACCTGCCCACCCAGACCGGCTACGACGCGGACTCCCCCTTCGCCCGTGGCGAGGTCGGCAAGGTCGGCGTGCCGGTCATGCACCTCGGGCACATGGACCAGCTCCTCGACCAGATCCCGGTCGGCGAGATGAACACCTCGATGACGATCAACGCCACCGCGGCGTGGCTGCTGGGCCTCTACGTCGCCAACGCCGAGAACCACGGTGTCGAGTCCAAGGCGCTGCGCGGCACCACGCAGAACGACATCGTCAAGGAGTACCTGAGCCGGGGCACCTACATCTTCCCGCCGGCGCCCTCCCGGCGTCTGATCGTCGACATGATCGCGTTCTGCCAGGAGTGGATCCCCAAGTGGAACCCCATGAACGTGTGCAGCTACCACCTCCAGGAGGCGGGCGCGACGCCCGTGCAGGAGCTCGCCTACTCGCTCGCCACCGCCATCGGCGTGCTCGACGCGGTGCGTGAGTCGGGGCAGGTCCCCGAAGACCGGTTCCCGAACGTGTTCGCCTCGATCTCGTTCTTCGTCAACTCGGGCATCCGCTTCGTCGAGGAGACCGCCAAGATGCGGGCCTTCACCCAGCTCTGGGCGCGCATCGGCCGCGAGCGCTACGGCGTCACCGACGACAAGGCGCTGCGCTTCCGCTACGGCGTGCAGGTCAACTCCCTGGGGCTCACCGAGGCGCAACCGGAGAACAACGTCCAGCGCATCGTGCTCGAGATGCTGGGGGTCACCCTGTCCCGTGACGCACGGGCCCGCTCGATCCAGCTCCCGGCGTGGAACGAGGCGCTCGGCCTCCCCCGCCCGTGGGACCAGCAGTGGTCGCTGCGCATCCAGCAGGTCCTCGCGTACGAGTCGGACCTGCTCGAGTACCCCGACCTGTTCGAGGGGTCCAAGGTCATGGAGGCGAAGACCGACGAGCTCATCGACGGCGCTACCGCCGAGCTCGACGAGGTCCTCGCCCTCGGCGGCGCGTTCGAGGCGATCGACGAGCTGAAGGGTCGCCTCGTCGCATCGCACGCGGAGCGGATGCGCCGCATCGAGTCCGGCGACCTGCAGGTCGTGGGCGTCAACTCGTTCACCGAGTCGGCTCCGTCGCCGCTCGGTGGCGAAGAGTCCATCCTCAAGGTCGACGCGTCGGTGCAGGCCGAGGCGATCGCGGACGTCCAGGCCTGGCGCTCGACGCGCGACAACGACGCGGTCAAGCGCTCGATCGACCAGCTCCGCCAGGTGGCTCGCAACGGCACCAACATCATGCCGGCCACCATCGACCTGGCCCACGCGGGCGGCACCACCGGCGAGTGGTCCGACGTGCTGCGCGACGAGTTCGGCGAGTACCGCGCACCCACCGGCGTGGCCGCTGCGGTCGGCGCCGGCCAGCACCTCGACGGTCTCGCCGACGTCGCGACCCGCAACAAGGCGCTCGGCGGCGGACCGGTTCGCCTCCTCGTCGCCAAGCCGGGTCTCGACGGTCACTCCAACGGCGCCGAACAGATCGCGGTGGCCGCCCGGGACGCGGGCATGGAGGTCATCTACCAGGGGATCCGGTTGAGCCCGGAGCAGATCGCCGCGGTGGCCCGCGACGAGGACGTCGACGTCATCGGACTCTCGATCCTGTCGGGCAGCCACATGGAGCTGATCCCCGAGGTGGTCCGGCTCGTGCGCGCCGAGGGAGTCGGGGCGCCGATCGTGGCGGGCGGGATCATCCCCGAGGACGACCGCGAGCCACTCGTGGACGCCGGCGTCGCCCGCGTCTACACGCCCAAGGACTTCGAGCTGGCGCGCATCATGGGCGACATCACCGATCTCGCCGAAGCAGCTCGCTGAGGACCTCTTCGGTGTCCGCACCGAGGGGGCGTCCCGCCCAACGGACCGTTCCCGGCGTCGCCGAGAGGCGCGCGATGGGGGCGGCCATGGGCACCCCGTCGACCTCGACGACCGCGCCCCGCGCGGCCACGTGCGGGTCCGCCGCGTAGTCGGCCACCGAGTAGACGGGCGCCGCCGCGGCGTGTGCCGCGTCGAAGGCCGCGAGCACCTCGTCGAGCGGTCGGGCCCCCACCCAGGCGCCGAGCAGTGCGTCGACCTCGTCACGGTGCTCGACCCGTCCGGCGAACGTGGCGAAGCGCGGGTCGTCGCCATGGTCGATCAACTCCATGACCCGCGACGCGACCGAGTCGGCGCTCGCGGAGATCGCCACCCACTGGCCGTCGCCGCACCGGTAGGTGCCTCGGGGCACGGAGTACGGGATGCCCGAGCCGAGGCGCGGCTGGTCGTACCCGAGCAGCCGGGATGCCGCCACCAACGGGCCCATGAACTGGGCCAGCGACTCGAGCAGGTTCACGTCCACGACCTGGCCCTCTCCCGAGTGCACGGCGACCATGGTCGCGAACGCCGCGGCCAGCCCCGTGATCTCGTCGGTCAGCGCGATCGGCGGAAGCAGCGGCCCACCGTCCGGTTCGCCGTTGATCGACGCGAACCCCGACATCGCCTCGGCGATGGTCGCGAAGCCCGGTCTCGACGCATAGGGGCCGTCCTGTCCGAAGCCCGTGAGACGCACGATCACCAGCTTCGGGTTGGTGGCGAGCAGTTTCCCCGGTTCGAGCCCCAGCCGCTCGAGGGTGCCGGGGCGGAAGTTCTCGATGAGGACGTCGGCGGCGTCGATCAGCCGGCGCATGTCGGCCAGCCCCTCCGGGTCCTTCAGGTCGAGGGCGACCGTCCGCTTGTTCCGCCCCAACAGCTTCCACCAGAGCGTCACGTCGTCGTGCGGGTCCCGCCAACCCATCCGGCGGGTGCTGTCGCCACCGTCGGGGCGTTCGACCTTGATGACATCGGCGCCGAAGTCACCGAGGTAGCGGGCGCATCCCGGTCCCGCCACCACCGTCGAGCAGTCCACGACCCGCAGGTCGGCAAGGGGTCCTGCCGCTGGTGGGGTCACGTGGTGCGACGCTACCCGGAGGGCGCCACGCCCACGACGTCCAACCGCCGCAACGCTCCCGGGTCGACGCGCTAGACACGACCCATCATGAACGAGGCCACACCGCGCCCGGCACCACGGCGCCCACCAGGTTCGCCGATCGTGCGCCAGGGGTTCCTGGCACTGCTCGCGGTGTGGATCGTGATGCCGTTCGCCCTCCACGGCCGCGTCGCCCAGGACGCGGTGCCCTACGTCGCGGCCGGGCACCTCGCCCACGCCCACCCGGACGAGGTGTACGCGGCGCGCCACGGCGACCTGTTCGACCTCAGACCGACCTTCCGCGCCGCCTGGTGCCACGCCGCGCCGGCCGGCACCGACTGCGCCGACCTCGCCGTCGCGTTCGTGAGCTCGCCACCGGTCATCCCGATCACCGTGGCGCTCGCCTGGCTCGGCGACGGACTGGGCCGGTTGGTCATGCAGCTCGCGGCAAGCCTGATGCTGGCGGGCGGCATGCTGCTGCTGTGGCGGCGCCTCGCCCACCGCACCCGCCGGGCACCGCAGCTCCTCCTGGTCTCGACGCTGTTGCTGACCCCCATGGCGATGGTTCCCATCGGGCTGGGGCAGACGTCTCCGGCGATGTTCCTCTCCGTGTGCGTCGGCATGGGAACGCCCTCGACTCGCCGGAAGCTGGGCGCCGCGGCCGCCTGGACGGCGGCGGTCGTGCTCAAGGTCATCCCCGCCGCACTGATCGTGCTGCTCATCTGGCGGCGGCGGTGGTCGGTGCTGTGGTGGTCGCTGCTCGCGATGGCCGCGCTCGCCGTGGCGTCCCTGGCGATCGTCCCGTTGTCGACCTGGGGCGACTTCGTGCGCACCACGCTGCAGCTGAGCTCGACGACGACCACCAACCCCTACAACGGGTCGATCAGCTCCCTGCTCACCAGGATCCTCCCCGGCGCCACTCCGACCGGGTCGGGATCGATCGCCACCAAGGTGCTGTGCCTGGGCGCGGGGGCGCGATCTGTTGGTTCGGCCTCCGAGGCACCGACGACGACACCCGCTGGGCGGTCGGCTACGTCGCCCTGCTGGTCGTGACCCCACTCGTGTGGTGGCACTACGTGTGGGTGGCCGTCGGGGCGCTCGGCATCGTGCTCGCAGGCCAGCGGCGCCTCGACGACCGCACGCTGGCGGTGCTCCCCGTCGCCGCGGCCCTCTCGGTGATCCCCAGCCTCCCGAACGCCAACGGTCACTCGCTTCCGGTCGTCCAAGCCGTTTTGCTGATCGTCTTCGCGGTCGCCATCTGCCTGCTCGCCACACGCCAGCGCGCCGACCGACCAGGGGCGCCGAACGCCGCGACCGAGCGGGTTTGACGCCGCCGCCCGACGGGTAGTGAGAGCCACCAGCACCGCACCTCGGGCCGCCGACAGGCTCCTCGACAACACGCGACACGAGGGGGTTCGAATGACGCTCTCCGGCACGGGGGTGATGCCCGATCCGGCTCGCTGGAACGACGCCGCCGCGCTCGACTACCAGCGCTCGCTCGGCAGGGCCAGCGCGACCATCGAGGCGCGACTGCCCGCGCTCCGACGGGACGCCGCGCAGGCCACCGCGCAATGGCGAGGTGCGGCACGGTCCGATTTCGACGAGCGGACCGCGCACCTCGTCGCCGCGCTCCACGATCTCGATGAGCACCTCGCCTGGTCACTCGCCTGGCTGGCACAGCGCCAGCGTGCGGCCGCCGCGCGTGCGGTCCCCGCACCGGTCTTCGTGCCACCGGCCGCGCTCCTCGGCGCGTCGCCTCAAGTCCCCGACCGGACGCGCCCGAGCGGCGGATGAGCACGTCGAGCGCAGTGCCCGATGATCTCGAGCGGTTCGGCACCAACCAACGACACGCCGCCGAGTCGCTCCTCGTCGTGGCCGGCGAGCTGGCCGCCGCACAGGCGTGGTTCACCCAGACCTGCGAGCCCGACCCGGTCGCCGGGCTCATCCACCTCGATGCTGCCGAGGAGCTCCTCGGGGTCGCTCGACGGTTGCTGACGTTGGCCGACGACACCTCGTCGATCGGGTCGGCCTTCCGGCGTGCCGACGCAGCCTGCCATCCGGGTTCGCCCTCGGTGAGCGTCGACGACCGGGACCTGCAACGTGCTGTGCGGCGAACCGACCCGGTCGCGGGGCTCTTCGGCGACCTCCGCCGAGCCGACGTCACCCGGCGTGGAGCGATCTTCGCGGCGCTCGATGGTCCCACGGTTGCGGAGTTGGTGCGTCGCCACCCGGCCTGGGTCGGCAACACCGGCGGCGTGCCCTGGCGGGTCCGCACCGAGGCGAACCACCGGCTGGTCGAAGCCGCGCTCGAGCAGGCCGGACGAGCGCACCGGAGCGAGCTCGTGCCGCTCTTCCGGCAGCTACTGCACGCGCACGTACTCGTCTTCGACCCCGGCGACCACCGGGTCGCGGTCCTGCACGGCAACCTCGACACCGCCCGCAACGTCGGGATCTTCGTGCCGGGCATGGGCAGCACCTTCAGCGGCTTCCTCGACGGCACCGACGGCACCGACAACAAGGGTCGGGCCATCTTCGACGCGGCCCGAGAGCGAGAGCCCGGCAGCTCGGCGGTCATCTCCTGGTTGGGCTACCACCCGCCGCCCGGAGTCGAGGGACTCGACCCGGGGCCGGTTCGGGCGGCGATCGCGGCCGACGCAGAAGACGGCGGCGACTCGTTGGTGGACTTCGTCGACAGCCTCGGGCTGCGCCCCCGGCAACGGCTCGTCCTGCTCGGCCACAGCTACGGGACGGTGGTCATCGGCGAGGCCCTCAAACGGGGACTCCACTGCGACGACGTGCTGGTCGCCGGGAGCCCGGGCGTCGGCGTCAGCCGGGCGGCCCAGTTCGACGACCGGGTCACCGGGACGATCTCGGTCCTCGCCGCACCCGGTGACCCCGTCGCCCACCTGGGCGCGTTCGGCACCGAGCCGGATCGTCCGTCCTTCGGGGCGGTGCGGTTGGCAACCAACGCACCCGGAGCACCACACGTCGAGGCGCACGCGAACTACTTCCTCGCCGGCAGCGCTTCGCTGTCCAACATGGCCGCGGTGCTGCTGGGCCGCCCGAGGAGGGTGCAACCAGCGAGCACGACCGATCGAGTCGTCGATCTCGCCGACTTGACCGCCGCAGAGTCCGTCGCCCCCGCGCAGCTGCTGCACGCCGCCTCGGAGCACTACACGGGAACTGGAGCGACGCCACTGCGCGCCGCCGACGAGGTCACCCGGGTCGGGGAGTCCGCCCCGGGTTGGGTGATCCGCACCGGGAAGGGTCTGTACGACCGCGAGGTCGGTGGCGACTGACGGTCGGCGCCAAGCGCTGACCGGTCACACCTGCTGCAGGGTCAAGCCGAGCTCTGCGAAGGCCGGGGCGAGGTCGACGCTCCCGGGCACCCGCATGCACCACTCGGTTCCGTTCGCGGTCGAGAGGCGCACGAGCGCCCAGCTTCCCCAGAGCGCGGTCCGTTCCACGACGCTCACCTCGGCCGGGGACACGGCCAACCGCTCGCTGCCCTGGGCGGTGCTCACATTGCTCGGTTCCCAGGCGACATCGGGACCGGTGAGCACGAGGTACCCCATGGCGTACGACTTGGCGAGCTTCGGGTTGACGACCTGGCCGAGCTTGGTGAGGTCGTTCCCGAGGATCTGCGCATCCAGGCGACGAACGGGCTCGGCGTCGGCCTCCGCTTCCTCGGGCGTCCCGTCCTGGGTGGCCCCATCGACGTCCGTGGCGTCATCCGGATCGTCTTCGTCGTCGTGCACCTCGGCCGGCTTCCACTCGGGCGTGATGCTGAGGCCGGTCTGTCGCTTGCCGAGCATCAGCGCGATCGCGCCGAGGACGACCACCGCCGCGATCACGATCAGCAGCACCGTCGTTGCGCTGCCCTTCGCCACGAAGGCGATCGCCAGGAGGACGACCACGACGACCAAGAGCGCCACGATCCCCCTCGTGCGTCCCCGCGAACGGATCGCTTGCCAACGCTGCTGTGCTTCATCGATAGCTGCCACGACCTACCGTCGGTCGCGACAGGTGGATTCTTGAGCCTGAAGGGCCCTTCGATCAGGCGGCGACCACGCGCTGCGCGGGGAGGGCGAAACAACGATCATCGAGGTCGCCGAACGAGTACAGCGGATAGGCACCATCGAACATGGCTCTGGTCCGATCCGACCAGTCCAGCGCCTCGGGGGTGGAGATCCGGTGGTGGATCTGCACGACGCCACCGTCGTGGACCCGGTACTCGGCCCATGAACCGGGGAAGTCCTTGACGGAGGCCACCTCGACCCACGGCACATCTCCGGTCTCACCGAACGTCTGGCGACGGTTGCGGTGGGTGTGGCCGGCGAAGTACCCGATGATCGACGGGCGGCGCCGCACCAGTGCGACCAGCCGCTCGGAGTCGTCGGGGTTGATGCCGAAGTAGTACGGGTTGCGGTCGGGTGAGCCGGGTTTCCAGCAGTGGTGGTGACCCATCACCAGCACGGGCCGGTCGGCGTCGGCGGCAAGCGCGTCCAGCCAGTCCAGCTGCTCGGCGGTGACCTTTCCGCTGGCCCACTCGTCGATCGAGGTGTCCAGGAGGGCGATGGTGGCTCCGGGGACGTCGATCTGCTGCGTCGCGAACGCCGCAAACCGGCCGCCGTGGCTGGCGTCGTGGTTGCCACGCACGTGGAAGAGCCGATCGCCGAAGGCGTCGCCGTAGACCTCGAGGAAGCGCTGGTACTCGTCCTCGGTGCCGTTGCTGGTCAGATCGCCCTTGGCGATGACCGCGTCCGGCCCCAGCGCCGAGATCTCGGTCACCGCTCCCCGGTTCATGATCTCCGGGTAGGGGTCCTCACCGGGTGCGCTTCGCAGGATCGGACCGATCGGATCGCCTTCGATGTGGCCGCACTCGGTCTCACCGAAGTGCACATCGTTGACCGTGGCGATGGTGGCGAGCAGCTCGCCGTCGGCGGGAAGCGTCCGGAAGTGGAAGCCGTCGAGGTCGTAGTCGGTGTCCGGGGTGAGCCCGTCGAAGGTGCGCACCTCGGGGCCCTCGTGCACCACGGCGAAATCGGGACCCACGGTCGTCAGCTCTGCTTCGATCTCCGCTCGCTCCGCTGGTGCCATGGCTGCCGAAACGGTACCCGATGGGTTGGCGGACCAGACGCCAGGTGCCGAGGTTCACAGCGGATGCTGGCGGTGACGGGGTCAGTCGACTCCGCACTTCTGGCCGAGCTCGCCTCCTACCTCGACTCGGGCATCGGTCGAAGACCCGTGAGCGGTGAACTTGACGAAGAGGGTGGCCGATCGATCCAGCCAACGATTCGAGTAGAAGGACGAGAGGTCTGCGCCCCGTCGACGCACATCGGCCGCGGGGTCCAGGTACCAACCGGCTTTCGACGCCGCGCGACGCATCTCGAGCTCTGCCTGATCACGGTCGCCCGCGAAGCGAAGCGTCATCCAGGCCTCGGAGGGACCGCGGCCGCAGTCGTACGGGCGTGACGTCGGCCCCTTCACGACGACCGCGTCCGCCGGTCGCAGCGCGGCGAGGTCCTCCCTCACGACTGCTTCGCTCGTGGTCGGAAGCGCGAGCGCACCGCCGAACCACACGACGAGCCAACCGAGCGCGGCGAGGAGCAGGAGCAGGGCGACCACCTTGGCGCGGCGTCCCGGGTGCAGGTTCACGTTGTCGGCTGACGGAGGTGGAGGCGGCATCGCAGCGGAGCCCTGTGACGAACGCACCTCACCGCACCCCGCAGCGGCCATGGATCGATCCGACGAGCGACACCCGCACCGTCGTCGAGTCGCCATCGCCGGTCAGGACGTAGGTCACGGTGCCCGACCCATCGCCGACCCCGTGCTCGAAGCGCATCGTCACCGACTTCGGGCCGATGGTCGATCGGTCCGGCAGGTCTCGCCATCGGACGTCGGCCATGTTCCGGCGCGCCACGAGCTCGACCTGCTCTTCCCTCTCCGGCACGCGCAACACCTCAGTTGCCTGCGCGGGGGACAGCGGTCTGCAGCGGACGTCGGTGACCTCGGTCGACTCGATGGTCGCGCCCTGGAACGGGACCAGCGACGGCAAGGCGGCACGAAGATCGGCCGACCGGACCGATGTGTCCGCAACCGGCCCAACGGAGTTCGAAGCGTGATCCAGGAGGTTCAGCCCAACGAGACCCAACCAGAGCATCCCGACGACACCGACCGCGAACAGCGCGGGCCGCAGCAGCCGCTCGACCTTCGTCCGCTTCCGCGGCGGGGGCGGGGCCACGCGAGGGGGCTGCGGGCGGGATGCCACCGCGGTCAGTGTACGAACGACGACGCGTCGCTCGCGGGCGCGTGCTTGCTCGATGCAGCGCGATTCAATGCCCCATGTCCACTTTTCGCCCCGACATTTGGAAGTGGGGGGCGGCGGGTGGGATGGGTTCAGGGTCGGTCGCGGCGCAGGGGAAGGGGCTTGGTCCACCAACGGCCGGAGAAGCGCCAGCGCGAGACGGGCTCCTCGGCAGGCGGCGGCGCAGCCGGGGCCAGCAGCAGCGCCGAGGCGGCGCCGGCGATCGCGGCCATCTCCTCGTCGGTGGGCTCGCCACCGGAACGCACCACCAACGGCCCCGCGAGCCCGTCCGAGAGGGCGACGACGTCGTCGGGCGTCGTCACAGCGGGACGTTCCCGTGCTTGCGGGGCGGCAGCTCTTCGCGCTTGGAACGGAGCATGTCCAGGCCCTCGATCAGCTTGATGCGCGTCTCGGCCGGGTCGATGACGTCGTCCACGAAGCCGCGGTCGGCGGCGACGTAGGGGTTGCAGAACTTCTCGGTGTACTCGTCGGCCAGCTCGGCGCGCTTGGTGACCGGATCGTCGGCCGCAGCGAGCTCCTTGCGGTACACGATCTCGACTGCACCCTGCGGGCCCATCACGGCCAGCTCGGCGGTGGGCCAGGCGAACGCCAGGTCGGCGCCGATCGACTTGGAGTTCATCACCACGTAGGCGCCGCCGTAGGCCTTGCGGGTGATGATCTGGATGCGCGGCACGGTGGCCTCGCAGTAGGCGTAGAGCAGCTTGGCCCCGTGCCGGATGATGCCGCCGAACTCCTGGTCGACGCCGGGCAGGAAACCGGGCACGTCCACGAAGGTCAGCAGCGGGATGTTGAACGCGTCGCAGGTGCGCACGAACCGAGCCGCCTTCTCGGACGACTCGATGTCGAGCACGCCGGCCATCATCATCGGCTGGTTGCCCACGATCCCGACCGGCTGGCCGTCCAGCCGGGCGAAGCCGCAGACGATCGAACCGGCCCAGTGCTGCTGGTACTCGAAGAAGTCGCCGTCGTCGACGACCTCCTTGATCACGTTGCGCATGTCGTAGGGCTGGTTCGGGCTCTCGGGCAGCATGTCGGAGAGCTCGGGGCAGAGCCGCTTCGGGTCGTCGCCCAGGTCGGCGCGGGGCGGCTCGTCGAGGTTGTTCGACGGCAGGAACCCGAACAGGTAGCGCACGTCGTCGAGGCAGGCCTTCTCGTCGTCGGCCACGAAGGTGCACACGCCGGACTTGGAGGCGTGGCTCATGGCGCCACCGAGCTCTTCGAGGGTGACCTCCTCGCCGGTCACGGTCTTCACCACGTCCGGGCCCGTGATGAACATGTGCGAGGTCTCGCGCACCATGAAGATGAAGTCGGTCATGGCCGGCGAGTAGACCGCGCCGCCGGCGCACGGCCCGAGGATCACGCTGATCTGGGGGGTGACCCCGGACGCCTGCACGTTGCGCCAGAAGATGCCGCCGTAGGAGGCGAGGCTGACCGGGCCCTCCTGGATGCGGGCGCCGGCGCCGTCGTTGAGCCCGATCACGGGCGCGCCGACCTTGAGCGCCATGTCCATGAGCTTGTGGATCTTCTCGGCGAAGACCTCGCCCAGCGCGCCCCGTAGACGGTGAAGTCCTGGGAGAACACGAACACCTTGCGGCCGTCGATGGTGCCCCAACCGGTGACGACGCCGTCGGTGTAGGGACGGTCGGCCAGGCCGCTCTCGTGGGCACGGTGACGCGCCAGCATGTCGAGCTCCTGGAACGAGTCCGGGTCGAGCAGGTACTCGAGCCGCTCACGGGCGAGCAGCTTGCCCTTGGCGTGCTGGCGTTCGACCGATCGCTCCGAGCCCGGCTGGAGCGCTTCGGTCTTGCGCGCGTTGAGTTCCTCGAGACGTTGCTTCATGGTTGGCTGCGACACGGGAGGCGACGTTACAAGCGATGCGCCGACCCCGACCAACCCCCGTCCTTCCCGCTGCGCACCGAGCTCGCCGGTTCTGCGGTCGCCGGCGTGCCGATCAGCCGGTCGGGGTCGTGCTGGCGCCGCCGTCGTACTCGGGAAGGGTCGTCGACGGGCTCGACCCCGGCGGGAGGTTGTAGTTGTCCTCGTCGCCGCTGCCCTTCATGGTGTGGAACGTGCCACCCACGATCCCGCACGTCACAGCGCGGTCGATGCAGCCCGTCACCTGGTCCGAGATCCGGGTCGGATCCCACGCCTCGAAGAAGTCGGCGTGCGCGGTGTCCAACCCGCCCGAGGCCAGCCGTGCGGTGAAGTACGGGCCCCAGAGCGGGTAGTGGACCACGAGGGTGAGCTGCGGGAGCGCGACCGGGTGGTCCGCGTCACAGCCGTCCTTGGCCGACGGGTACGACAGGTGCGAGGTGAAGTCGGCGGACGCGGCGTGGGTGCCGTCCCAGCACGACGGGAACGTGAGGCGCTCCTCCACGGGTCGGTCAGATGTGCAGTTCTTGGGCGGCGCGTGGAACAGGTGCGGCGAGAGACCGCACGTCCAGGCCACCACCTGCAGCGACTGGGGCTTCTGCGAGAACTGGTTGCCCGCGAGCGCCTGCAACCCGTTCGGGTAGACCTGCACCGAGGACGGTGCCACGCCGGGGGCGACGCGGTAGTAGGCATCGACCCGCTTCGGGGCGACCCGCTTCTCGTTGACGATCAGCGCCGGCACCCAGTAGGCGGAGCGATCGCCGTCGTCGCTGCACGTCGACGGCTGGTCGACGAGCTTGGCGAACGTGCTCGAGGCGTCGGTGGTGATGTTGCCGAAGAACTCGTGCTGGTGTGACGCCCCCGGTTTGCCGGCGTGGACGATGGGGTCGTCGGTCAGCGTGTGGCTGAACGGGCACGTGGTGAGGAACTGCGCGCCGAAGGAGGTCAACGACTGGTTGGGCGGCGCGGTGACCGGCACCTCGCCGGCGTCGGCGGGTGCCGCGCCACCGACCGGAGCGCCCGACGAGCAGGCTGCGGCACCCAGCACGAGCGCGCCGAGCACGACAACCGCGCCGAGAGCACGGGCCCTCGGCGCGCGACGGATCACCTTCACTTGCCGGCAGGCAGCTTCGGCACCTTGATCGTCGTGACGTCGATCGTCGGCGGCGGGCCGGCCGGCTTGGCCGGCGCGGTCAGGGCGTCGGGCATGTTGGGCTGCGCCGGTGGCTTCGGCTGGGTCTTGTAGTCGCCGGACGGCGGCGTCTTGCGGTCCACCAGCTTGAGCACGTCGAGCGGGTTCTTGGAGAAGTCACCGCTGCCCGTGCCGGTGCACGGCTCCAACGTCTCGATGTCGGCCGGCGCCGAGGTGGAGAAGGTGTTGCCGGAGAAGCAGTTGCCGTTGCTGGAGTCCGAGTCGAAGGCGCCGAGGTCGGCGAGGCCCGAGTTGGTGACGACGTTGCCCTTCACGGTGTTGTGCTTGGCCATCCAGAGCACCGTGCCCGGGATCTTGTCCTTGGCGGGCTTGGGCAGCTTGCTCTGCTCGGCGCACGTCTTGGGCGGGTTGTCGGTCGGTATGTCCGAGGCGTTGTCCTCGGGGAACGGCACCAGCACGATGCCGCCGATCTTGTGGTTGTCGACGCGGTTGCGCAGGACCTGGTTGTTCCATCCGCCGGGGATGATGATGCCGTTCTCCTGCGCGAGCCGGGCGCTGTCGATGGCCGGTCCGCTGTCGTAGTTGTTGTCGTAGACGAGGTTGCCCACGATGACGTCGTCGCGCTCCGGGTAGCACGGCTCGTAGCTGCCGGTGTTGGGCACGATGCCGGCCCGGTTGTGGCGGAACGTGGAGTTGGCGATGATCAGGTTGCCGCCGCTGTTCGTGCCCGAGTACCCGAGCCCGTTGTACTCCGAGACGACGTTGTTGATGAGCGCGTTGCAGGGGTTGCAACCGCCGACGTAGAAACCGGCGTCGGGGCTGCCAGAGCCGTAGGAGTTCTCGAACACGCCGTTGGTGGCGTCGTAGGAGTAGATGCCGTAGTCGCCGTTGTTGTAGGCGGTCAGGTAGGAGCCGCGGTAGCCGTCGACGCCGGTCCAGTAGAAGCCGTTGCTCTTGTAGTTGCGGGCGGTCATGTTCTCGACCGCCACTCCCTTGGCACCGAGCACCCGGATGCCGTTGGTCATCTTGAACTGGCCGTCGAGGATCACCGTGTTGCGGTTCGTGCCGCGGATGACCAGGTCGTCCTTGGTGACGTTGACCGCCTCGTTGTAGACGCCCGGCGAGACCAGGATGAGGTTGCCCGCCTTGGCCGCGTCGACCGCCTTCTGGATGGTCGGATACTGGCTCGGCACCTTCAAGGTCGTGCCGCCGGCCTGGGTGGTCGACGACCCACTCGCCGACGTCGAGCCCGACGATGAGCAGCCGGTGAGCGCGGCGCCGATGGCCAGTGCGGCCAGCACAGCGATGATGCGACGTGGATGGTGCATTGAGGTCCCCCTGGACGAGCCCCTGAGCGGAGCGGTTCGGTGTGAGCGTAGATCGGTCACGGCTAGGGCGTCACGGTGATGACGCCACGCATGGAGCCGGCGGTGGCGGTGGCGTGGAGCGAGCAGTAGTACGCGTACGTGCCGGGCTTGTCGAAGGTGAACGAGGCCTTGTCGCCGGGGTTGAACTTCTCCTGTGCGATGGAGAAGTCGAACTTGGCGGGGTCGGTCGCCACGACGTCGTGCTGGTTGCGACCGTTGTTCACGAAGGTCACCTTCGTGCCGGCCTTGATCTGGAGGTGCTGCGGAGTGAAGAGGTTGTCCTGCGCCTCGATGGTGACGGTCGACGCGGTCTCCACCGTGGGCGGCGCCAGCGTGTCCACCGGCGCGGTCGTCGTGGTGGTCGCGGCGGTCGTGCCGACCGAAGCGCCACTCGAGCACCCGGCTGCGCCGACACCGACGACGAACGCCAGACATGCGACGACACCGGCAGCCCGGACGGTACGACGGCGGTGCGCACGTGGCGCGATGGTTGGATTCACTTGCTCCCCCGGAACGATCGATGCGGCTGGTCACACCGCACGGGATCGTGCCCGCGCGCGGCGGCGGTCACCTTAGAGCCTGGCCGGGATGTCCTCCCATCTCCGGCCCACCGGTAACCTCGGCCCGTGAGCTTGATCCCGGCCGACGCGGAGGCCGCACCGCCCAGCCTGCTGGACGTCGCGCGCCGGGTCGAGGCGCGCCTCGGTCCCATCCTCGATGCGGAGATCCAGCGGTGGACGCAGCTGGACCCGGCGCTCACCGACCCGCTCTCCGCTCTGCGCGACCTGGTGCTCTCCGATGCCAAGCGCATCCGACCCGCGTTCTGCTTCTGGGGCTACGTCGCGGCGGGCGGCGATCCGTCCGACGACGCGGTCATCGAGCTCGGCACCGCGCTGGAGCTGCTCCAGGCGTTCGCGCTCGTCCACGACGACGTCATGGACGGGTCCTCGGTGCGTCGGGGTCGGCGCACCGCGCACCTTGCGTTCGCCGACGTGCACGACGGCAACGACTGGAGCGGCGAAGCGCGACGGTTCGGCGAAGGGGTCGCGATCCTCATCGGCGACCTCGCCCACGTCTTCGCCGACCGACTCGTGGCCGAAGCACCCCTGGGGGTGCGACAGATCTGGGACGAGCTGCGCATCGAGTTGAACGTCGGCCAGTACCTCGACCTGCTCGGCACCGTCCGAGCCGACGTCGACCTCGAACGGAGCCGGAGGATCGCCCGCTACAAGTCGGGGAAGTACACCATCGAGCGACCGCTCCACCTCGGCGCGGCGGCGGCCGGCGCCTTCGGGCGCCTCGGTCCGCTGCTCAGCGCCTACGGCGACCCGCTCGGCGAGGCGTTCCAACTGCGAGACGACCTCCTCGGCGCGTTCGGAAACTCCGCCCGGACCGGCAAGCCGGTCGGCGACGACCTCCGCGAGGGCAAACCCACGGTGCTGCTCGCCGAGGCGAACGCTCGAAGCACCGACGCGCAACGGTCCGTGCTCGCCAACGTCGGCCGATCGGACCTCGACGGTTCCGACCTCGAGGCCGTTCAGCAAGTGCTCGTCGTGACCGGCGCCCGGGCAGCCGTGGAAGCCCGCATCGCCGAGCTCGCAGAACGTGCGGTCGCCGCGCTCGCGGACACGGCCCTGGCGGGTGACGCCGAGGATGCGCTGACCACCCTCGCCTGGTACGTCGCCTGCCGAGAGGTCTGAGCGACTCGTCGGAGCTCGCCGCGAGCCCGTCGCCTCCTGGGCGGCATGCCGAGGGGCGACAGCCCAAGATCGGCTGCGTAGCGCGACCGCCCTCACTAACCTGGGTCGACGTATCTACACGGCGTCGCTCCGTGAGGTCGGAGAGAGGCGGCACCCTTGACCACCAGCTTGGACTCGTCGGGCTCCCCCACCTCAGTCGAGCCCGGCGGGATCCTGATCACCGATGCCAAGGCCGTCATCAAGACGGTGTCGCCTGCGGTCGCGCACTGGATCGGTCACGAACCCTCCGACTTCCCGGGCACATCAGCGCTCTCGTGGATCCACAGCGACGACCTCAACACCGTGCTCGTCACGGTCGGCGCCATCGCCGAGTCACCGGGTGCGAGCTGGTCGCTGCGGTTCCGGCTCCGCCGGTCGGATGGTTCGTTCACCCTTGCGTGCGGCAGCTTCACCTATGACCTCGATGCCCCGCCGGACGCCTGCATCGTCGCCCGGATCCGACCCAGCGCCACGGCGCTCCTCGACGACGAGGGCACCGCGCGTCGCCTCGACGGCTCCGAGGTGCCCGTCGCCGCAAACCCGGTGGCGCCGCTGATCCAGGACCTCGCGGCGGGACTGCTGCTCTCGGACTCGGACGGGGTGCAGTTCATCAGCCCGTCGCTCGGTCGTCTCCTGGACCAGGACCACAACGACCTCTACGCGACCTACGGCGACCTGATCCACCCCGACGACCAGGCGGAGATGGTCTCCTACGTGGAGCAGCTCGCATCCCCGAACCACGAGGTCGCCCGTGTCCAGGTCCGGATCGCGCGCGGCGACGGCACGTGGGGGCAGTTCCTGCTCCAGAGCATCGACCTCCTCGCCGACCCCGACTACGGCTTCTACGTGACGCTCATCCAGGAGACCCGCGCCGAAGACGAGCACACCTTCGACAACGGTGACATCACCGCCGCGCTGCGCATCGCGCTCAACCGGGCGGCCGACCCCGTGCTGGTGATCGGCGACGTCGGACAGGTCCGCTTCGCCAGCTCGCCGGCGCACGAGATGTTCTCGAGCCCGGTTGCCGCCCTCATGGCCAAGCCGTTCCGCTCGTTGCTGGACGATCGGTCGGTGGACGCCTGGGATCGATGGTTCAGGGGGACGAACCGGAGCTCCCCGCTGCGCGTGCAGATCCGGCGCGGCGCTGGAGACGATCGACGTTGGGTCGAGGTGCACCCGCTCCTGGAGGACGCCGGCACCCCCGTGCAGACCGGGACCCGGAACCTGATCGTGACGCTGGTGGACGTGGACCTCCAGGTCACCGCCCAACACGCGCTCGCCCGACGTGAGGCCCGCTTCGCGGCGATGGTCCGCAACGCCCCCGGTGGCGTGGCCGTCCTCGACGAGTCGGGGACCATCATCGGCTCGGCCCACTCGCTGGAAGGTCCCCTCGGCATCCGCTCCGACCTGGTCACCGGGCTGCGCCTCGCCGAATGGGTGAAGCCGGATGAACGGGCCGTGCTCGACTCGGCCATGGAGCAGGCGTGCACGACGAAGGAGGCGGTGACCGTCACGGTCGGCCAACGCGTCGGGGACGGATCGACCCGGCAGATCTCCTGGACCATCGAAGACCATCGCGACGATCCGAACGTGGCCGGTCTGGTCGTGAACCTTTTCGACCGCACCGCCGAGATGGAAGCGCAACGCGCGCTCCGTGAGAGCGAACGCCGCTTCCGGGCGCTGGTCCAGCACAGCTTCGAGATCACCGTCATCCTCGACGAGTCGTTCAACGTCACCTGGGTCTCGCCATCGGTCAAGGGCCTCCTCGGTTGGGACCCCAAAACTGTTGCCGGCCAGAGCGCCGACCAGTTCGTCCACCCCGACGATGTGGACCTCGTGTTCGCGAACCTCGAGGCGTCGATGTCCGGGGTCACCCCCCGCCCCTTCACGATCGTCCGCATCGGCGACCGCGCCGGTGAATGGCACCACGTGGTGGCGAGCTCGTCGGACCGGCGCGACGACCCTGACGTCGGCGGCATCATCATCAACCTGCGCGATGCGGAGGACCAGGTCGCCAGCGCACAGGCGCTGGCCGAGAGCGAGAGCCGCTACCGGACCTTGGTCCAGAACTCCGCGGACGTCGTGCAGATCATGAGCGCGAACGCGCGCGTGCTGTGGGTCTCGCCAGCGGTCGAGAACGTGCTCGGCTGGCGACCCGCCGAGATCATCGACGCTCCTGTCGGATCGCTCACCGGCCTCTCGGGACGGGAAGAGCTCGTGGAGGCGTTCATCGAGGTCCTGCGTGAGCCGGGCGCGACGGCTCGGACCATCTCCCGCGTCCAACACGCCGACGGGAGTTGGCGGTGGATCGACGTCGTGCTCACCAACCGCCTCGACCAACCCCAGATCAACGGGGTCGTCGCCACCTACCGGGACGTCACCGAGCGGATCGAGAACGAGCGGGCCCGCTACGAGAGCGAGGAGCGCTTCCGGTCGCTCGCCGAGTCGTCACCCCTCGGCATCTTCCAGCTCGACCTCGAACAACGATGCAACTACGTGAACGACCGCTGGTGCGAGATCACCGGGCAGCAAGCCGACCAGGCGCTCGGCGACGGCTGGCGAACCTGCATCCGGCGAGGCGGCAACCGACTGGGCGAACCGGACGCCGACGTCGACCGCTACCACGATCCCGGACCAGGCATCCGTCTCATCCGGGAGGACGGCGAGGCGCGCTGGTGCGCCATGCACTTCGCACCCCTCACCGACGACCAGGGTGAGCGGATCGGCTCGGTGGGCACGATCGAAGACGTGACCACCACGGTCGATGCCCGGCAGGAGGCCCGCCGTCTCTCGACGATCCTCCAGTCGACCCCTGACCTGGTCGTGCTGTTCGTGCCGGAGGGGACCCTCGAGTACCTCAACGAGGCCGCGTGCGCCTTCTTCGACGTGCCCGACGGTGAAGCGGTGCGCGGCCTGCCGGTGGCCGAGATCCTCCCGGCCGAGAACATCGAGCTGTGGAGCTCCCAGATCCTCCCCGCGCTCGAGGAGCACCGCCCGTGGCAGGGCGAGACGACCGTGCGCAACCGTCGGGGCGACGTGATCCCGATCTCTGCGGTGGTGCTCGCGCACCGGGACCCGACCGACACGATCGAGATGGTCTCGATCACCGCGCGCGACATGTCCGACCGCAAGGCCCTCGAGGCTCGCCTGCAGCACCAGGCCACCCACGACCCTCTGACCGGGCTCCCGAACCGGACGTTGCTCCTCGACCGGCTCGAGATGGCGATGGCCAGGGCGCACCGGAGTCGCGGGCGACTTGCCGTGCTCTTCCTCGACCTCGACCACTTCAAGGTCGTGAACGACAGCCTCGGGCACGGAACCGGCGACGAGTTGCTCATGGTGCTCGCCGGTCGACTCAGCGACCAGGTCCGACCTGGCGACACCGTCGCCCGCTTCGGCGGCGACGAGTTCGTGATCGTGTGCGAAGACCTCGAAGACGAATCCGAGGCCGCCGAGATCGCGACGCGGATCGCGGCGGCGATGGCGGAACCCGCGTGGATCGGTGGCTCCGAGGTCTTCGTGACCGCCAGCGTCGGCATCGCGATGGTCGACCACCTCCACCACGAACCCGACCAGGTCCTGCGCGACGCCGACGCCGCGATGTACCAGGCCAAGGCGCGCGGTCGGGCCCGTCACGAGATGTTCGACCCGCGGTTCCGGACCCGGGCGCTCGATCGGCTCGAGATCGAGAACGCCTTGCGCCGCGCCCTGAGCCGCGACGAGCTGGTCGTGCACTACCAACCGGTCTTCGACATCGCCTCCGGTCGGGTCGCGGGGGTCGAGGCGCTGCTTCGCTGGGACCACCCGCAGCGCAACCTGCTCCTGCCGTCCGAGTTCCTGAACGTCGCGGAGGAGTCGGGCCTGATCGTCCCGATCGGCGAATGGGTGCTGCGCACGGCGTGCGAGCAGTCGTGCCGCCTGAACGAGCGGTTCGGCAACCTGGGCAAGCTCGACGTCGCCGTCAACCTCTCGGCCCGCCAGATCGCGGATCCCCGTCTCGTCGAGCGCATCACCGAGATCCTCGACTCGACCGGGGTGGACCCCGCCAACCTGACGTTCGAGATCACCGAGAGCATCCTCATGGACGACGTCGTGCAGTCGAACGAGACCCTGGGTCGGCTCAAGGCGCTGGGCATCGGCCTAGCCATCGACGACTTCGGCACCGGCTACTCGTCGTTCGCGTACCTGCAGCGCTTCCCGGTCGACGTCCTCAAGGTCGACCGCTCGTTCGTGTCGGGCCTGGGCGCCGAGGGCGGTGACTCGGCGATCACCGAAGCCATCGTGACCCTCAGCCACACGCTCGGTTTGATCGCCGTCGCCGAGGGCGTCGAGTCCGCGGCGCAGCTCCAGGTGCTCGCCGACATCGGCTGCGACCGAGCCCAGGGGTTCTGGCAGTCGCGCCCGCTCAGCTCGACGGATCTGGAGGCGTTCCTGCTCGCTGCACCGGACTGACGTAGCCCTCGAGCGCGGCCGTGACCGTAGCGGTGCGCACGCCCGGCTGGTCTTCGATCGCCGCCATCCACGGCGGCCGGACGCTGCCGCACAGCGTGACCGGCTCGACCAGGCTCGACCCCTGCACCGCGAGGTGCAGGTAGGTGAGGGCGTAGTCGGGTGGGCGCACGTCGACGGTCAGCTCCGCGAGCGCGAACGGGTCGGGCGTGCCGGCACGACGGGACGAGACCGTCGTGATCCGCGGCGCACCGGGACCGATCCCCCCGCCGACGATGCCCGGGCCGTCCATCAGCACCGCGCCCTGCACGAGCGCCGGGCGCGCGCCCGCGACGAGCAGAGCGACGTAGGCGCCCAGGCCCCGACCGGCGATCGTGACCGCACCCAGGTGGCCCAAGGCTGCGTCGACGTCTGCCATGAGCAGCTCGGCGGTGTAGCCGCCGCCCCGAGGGACCGTCGAATGGCCGTGTCCGGTGAGGTCGAGACCCCAGATGGCGCCGGGCCAGCCACGGAGCACCTCCGGCACCTCGGCCGGGGTGCACTCGCCGAGGCCGTGCAGGCTGAGCAGCGGTTGGACCGTCGCGTCGGTCGCCGGTCGCAAGTTGTGCAGCGCCAGCTCGACCCGGTTGTGTCGCAGCCAGACGGTGGGCTCGCCCGCCGGCGCGATCGCCTGGTGCTTGCCATCGGGCCCGGTGGCGTCCGCACCCACCGAGACGGCGTCCGGATCGACCGGGTTCACCTCGATGTCGTAGGAGAACGGACCCGCCTTGCGCCGGCGCTGCGCGTGCGGGTCGTCGGGTGACTCTGGGCGATCGTCGGTCACGGGCACGGGAGGAACTCCAGGACGAGCTCGGCAACCAGCTCTGGCTGCTCGATGTGCACGAAGTGGCCGACCCCCTCGAGCGGCACGAAGCGCGCGCCGGCCGGCAGGTTGGGGACGACGTCCTCGGGGAGGGTCCCCCACCCCATGACCTCGACCTCCAGCCCGAGGATGCCCAGCACCGGCATGCCCATGCCGGGCAGCCGCATCATGGACCACTCGGGGCGCCACGGTCCGAAGCCGCCCATGCGCATGCTCGGGTCGATCTTCCAGCGCCACCCGTCCTCGGACTCGAACGCGCCGATCGAGACGAGGTAGCGGAGCCAGTCCAGCTCGAGGCGGGGGTTCATGCGCAGACGGCGGCGGGCCAGCTCGTCGGGCGTACCCGGCTTGCGGATCGACTCCGCAGCCGCGCGCCGGTGGTCGAGCCAGGCCGCCGAGCTCGCCGGCGAGCAGGCGCGTCCGGTCGTGTTCGGCCATGTCCGGCCAGCTCCGCCGTGATGGAAGGCCATCGATGTTGATCAGGTGGCTGACACGGTGCGGGAGCGCGTCGGCGACGTTGAGGAGGAGGCCGCCACCCTTGGAGTGACCGAGGACCGGCACCGGGTCGGGGCCGATCGAGTCGAGCACGGCGAGCGCGTCGCGTTGGTCGGCCTCCCAGCTGTAGAGGTGCGCATGCGCCGAGTCGCCGTGCCCGCGCTGGTCCCAGCTCACGACCCGCCACCCCGCGTCAGCGAGCAGTGGGGCGAAGCCGTCGAACGTCCCGGCGAAGTCGAAGCCGCCGTGGGCGAACAGGATCGGCGGACCGTCGACCGGGCCCCACTCCCACACGGCGAGGTCCACGCCCCAGGAGTCGACCCGGCGGCTCCGGTCAGGTCTCCGTGGGTGGGGCATCCGTGCACCCTAGAGAAGCGGGTGGCCGTGTCGGGAGTCCGGAGGCGTGACCCGCAGCATTCCCCGCGGGTTCGGAGCAGTAGCATCGATCGATCGTGACCATGGACGCCAACGCCCTCGAACGCGACGAGGAAGGCCTCTCGGCTGCCGACCTTCCCGACGCTTCGGCTGCCGAGGCTGCCGACCCCGCGCGCGGCGGCGAGCACCGCCACCTCATCACCGGCTCCGCCGTCCTGGTCATCGGTGCGGCGGTGCAGGCACTGGGCGGTTCACTGTTCTGGCTGCTCGCGGCGCACATCGACGCCAAGCCCGTCGTGGGCACCGCCACCGCGCTGTTCACGTCGGTGAACTTCGTGACCTACGTGGCGGGCCTCGGGCTCCCCGTGTCGCTGGCCCGCTTCGCGGTCGGGCGCACCGACGACGCCGACACGATCTTCACCTGGTCGATACTGGTGACCGTCGTGGCGTCGGCGGTGGTTGGCGGCGGCTATCTGTTGTTCCTCTCGCTGGTGCAGCCGCCATCGACCGAGCCGCTCTTCCAGGCCGGAGCGATCTGGCAGGTCGCCTTCGTGATCTCGGTCATCGGCGCCGGCCTGTCGTTGATCTTCGACGTGCGCTGCATGACCCTGCGCCGCTGGCACTACGTGCTGGGACGCATCTCGATCACCGCCGTCGCCCGTCTGCCACTGGTGTGGTTCCTCCGCCCGGGGCAAGATCCGCAACTCTGGCTGTTCGCCTGGTCGGTGGTCCCGCTGGCGGTGACCGGGGTGTTCGGCGCCCTCTTCATCAACCGGGTCTCCGGCGGCCGGAACCGGCTGGGGCCCAAGCCGAAGTCGTCCAAGGCGATGGTCAGCTACTCGGCGGTGAACTACCTCTCGACGCTCGGCTACCAGGTCCCCTACTTCGCGCTGCCGGTGATCGTGCTGGCCAACGTCGACGCCGACACCAACGCAGCGTTCTACGTGGCGTGGGGCGTCGTGGCGGTGACCTGCTGGGTCCCCTACACGATCGGCCAGGCGTTGCTCGCCGAAGGAGGTAAGGACGGCGCCGCCATCCAAGGCCAGGTCCGCACGGCGCTGGGGCTCGCACTCGCCATCATGACGGCCGGCGCGGTGGCGGCCTACTTCGGGAGCGGTCTCATCGAGACCGTCTACGGCGCGCAGTACCACGACGCCGCGCGGCTCCTCCCGGAGATGATGCTGGCCGGCATCCCCTGGGCGGTGTCGTCGCTCTACCTCACCGAGGCACGGGTGCTCCACCGCCACGTCGCGACCGTGATCATCACTTCGTCGCTCATGCTGGCGATCGTGGTCCCCGCGCTCATCCTCGTCCCGCGCGACGGCATCGTCGGCGCCGCCCACGCCTGGCTCTTCGGCAACCTTGCGGGCATGGTCGTGGCGGTCGCCGCGCACCACTTCGGGGAGCGCTGGGGCAAGGTCGGTTCGAGCCGGCTCTCCGACGCGGTGCTGGGTGGCGAGATGGCTCCGGTCAGCCCCGAGCGCGTCCGACTCTGACCGCCGTCGTCCGGTCGGCAGGCTTCCCCTTTGCTCGTCCCGGACCCAGCATTCAGACTCGTGCACTGTGGACTTCGACACGATGATGACGCTCGAGACGCACGGGCCCGACACCTTCATCGGCGTCGGTCCGCAATACCCGTGGGGCGGCCTCTACGGCGGCCAGATCGTGGCGCAGGGGCTGCGTGCTGCGGCATCGACCGTCGACGACCAGTACCGCGTGCACTCACTGCACGCCTACTTCATCCGACGGGGTGAGCACACCGAGCCGATCCGCTTCGAGGTCGAGCGCCTGCGCAACGGACGGTCCTTCGTGACCCGCAGCGTCGTCGCCCGACAGGGGGTGGGCGCGATCCTGCAGATGTCGGCGTCGTTCCAGCGCGACGAGCCGGGCCCGACCGTGGAGCGTGCCGAAGCGCCCGCGGTGGCTCGCCCCGAGGACATCGCCTCGGGCGCCTGGTCACCGATGTTCGACAGCCGCAAGGTCACCGACGCGCTCGAGCGCGGCCACATCACGACGTGGTTCAAGATGACCGACCCGATCGGCGACGACCCGCTCCTCCAGGCGTGCGCGCTGGCGTTCGTGTCCGACGACGTGCCGACCGAGACCGTCGTCTCGCAGCACCCCGACCACGGCAACCCGAACATCGCCGAGGACGCCTGGATGGCCGCGAGCCTCGACCACGCCATCTGGTTCCACCGCGCCCCCACCGTGGACGAGTGGCTGCTGACCGACACCCGCTGCCACGGGCTGCTCAGCTCCCGGGGGCTTGCGGTGGGCAACGCATTCGACGGCGCGGGCAACCACGTCGCGACGTTCGCCCAGGAGACCCTGGTCCGCCATCGCGGCTGAAGCGCGAGACCGGGACGAACGGTGTTCGTGCTAGCAGATTGCTAGCATCGGGGGCATGAAGACGCTCTACCTCCGCAACGTGCCCGACGAGGTCGGCGCGGGGCTCGAACGGCTCGCCGAAGCGGCAGGGATGTCGGTCTCCGCATTCGCCGTGCAGGCGCTGAGCGAAGTGGCCAGCCGCGCTGGACAACGCCAAGCTGCTCACCGGACTTCCGGACCTGGGCGTCAACCGCCGGTCCGCGCTCGACGCCGTCCGCGCGGGTCGTCACGGTCGATGATCGTCGTCGACGCGTCGGCCGCGCTGCTCGCGTTGACCAGCGCCGGTGAGGCTCGGACGACGCTTGCCGAGGTCGCGCTCGGTGCGCCGCACCTGATCGACTCAGAGCTCGCGAGCGCGCTGCGCGGACAGGTCCGTCGGAGCGAGATCCCCGAGTCCGACGCCACCGCCGCACTCGGCGGATGGAGCAAGCTCGGTGTGGAGCGGTTCGGTGCGCGTGGGCTGCTGCCCCGGATCTGGGAGCTGCGCGATTCGGTCTCGTCCTACGACGCCACCTACGTGGCACTGGCCGAGGCGCTCGAGTGCGCCCTGCTCACTGCGGACGGCCGCCTCGCGCGCGCCCACGGACCGCGCTGCCCAGTCAACGTCGTCAGGAGCTGACCGATACCCCGCCAGGGCACGACGCGTCTGAAAACGGGAACGTGTTCCAGTAGCCTCCAGGCCGTCACCGTCGCCCTCCGCGTCGGTCCAGCCGGGGAAACGAGGCAGACCATGTACGACCACGAGAAGCTCTACATCGGCGGGGAGTGGGCCAAGCCCGCCACCGACGCGGTGATCGACGTGCACTCGCCGTACTCGCACGAGCGGGTCGGCCGGGTGCCCGAGGGCAGCAACGACGACATGGACCGCGCCGTCGCCGCCGCGCGGGAGGCCTTCGACCACGGCCCGTGGCCTCGCATGGACCCGGTCGAGCGCGCCGAGGTCGTCCAGAAGCTGTCCGACCTCTACGCCGCGCACCTGGACGACTTCGCGGAGATCATCACCGCCGAGATGGGCTCGCCCATGCTCTTCTCGATGATGGCGCAGGCGCCGATGCCCCAGCTCATGCTGCAGTACTTCGTCGACCTGGCCCGGACCTTCCCCTTCGAGGAGCACCGCGACGGCGTGCTCGGCAAGATGCTGGTGCGCCGCGAGCCGGTCGGTGTGGTGGGCGCGATCGTGCCGTGGAACGTGCCGCAGTTCGTGCTGATGTCGAAGGTCGCCCCCGCGCTGGTGTCCGGCTCGACGATGGTGGTCAAGCCCGCTCCCGAGACGCCGCTCGACGCGTTCCTGCTGGCGCGGCTGGCCGACGAGGCCGGCATCCCCGCCGGCGTGTTCAACGTGGTGCCCGCGGGCCGCGAGGTCGGCGAGCACCTGGTGACGCACCCGGGCATCGACAAGATCGCTTTCACCGGCTCGACGGCGGCCGGCCGACGCATCGCGTCGCTGTGCGGCGAGCGGCTGCGCCGGTGCAGCCTCGAGCTCGGCGGGAAGTCCGCCGCGATCGTGCTCGAGGACGCCGACCTCGCGGCGACGGCGCAGGGCCTCGAGCTGGCGTCGCTGATGAACAACGGCCAGGCTTGCGTGGCCCAGACCCGCATCCTCGCCCCACGGTCTCGCTACGACGAGGTGGTCGACGCGGTCTCCGCGATGGCCGCCGGCCTCGTGGTCGGCGACCCGGCGGATCTGTCGACCGGCCTCGGGCCGCTCGTCGCGGAGCGCCAGCGCGACCGGGTCGAGGGCTACATCCAGATCGGCCGCGACGAAGGCGCACGCGTGACCACCGGCGGTGGTCGCCCCGACATCGACACCGGCTGGTTCGTGGACGCGACCGTGTTCGCGGACGTCGACAACTCGATGCGCATCGCCCAGGAGGAGATCTTCGGCCCGGTGCTGTGCGTGATCCCGTACGAGACCGAGGACCAGGCCGTCGCCATCGCCAACGACTCCGACTACGGCCTGGCCGGATCGGTGTGGACCGACGACGCCGAGCGTGGGCTGGACATCGCCCGGCGGGTGCGCACCGGGACCTACGGCGTCAACCAGTACCTCATGGACTTCAGCTCGCCCTTCGGCGGCTTCAAGGCCAGCGGGTTGGGCCGGGAGTTCGGCCCCGAAGGTCTGGCGGCCTACCTCGAGCTCAAGTCGATCGCGCTCCCGGCGAGCTGAGCCCGACCGGGCCGTCGGGTGTGCTGTACGCCACCAGCCTCGGTGCCGGGCACATATTGAGAGTGAGAACGATTCTCTACTAGAGTTCAGGGTGTGCCCGCCGCAATCGCCGCGCTGACGTTCGTCTCCACCACGCTCGGTGGGCTCTTCGCGCTCCGCCACCGCGACCGGCTGCACCTCATCCTCGGCTTCACCGCCGGGGTGATCCTCTCGGTCGTGGCCTTCGACCTGCTCCCCGAGATCTTCTCCCTGGTGCAGGCCACGGGCACCTCGGTCAACGTGCCGATGGGCGCGCTGGTGCTGGCCTTCCTGGCCTTCCACGTCGCGGAGAAGACGGTGCTGCTGCACGGCGCCCACGAGGACGAGTACGGGCACGCGGACGGGACCGACGCCCACGGCCACAACCCCGACGTCGGCCTCGCGTCGGCCACGGCGCTGTGCCTGCACAGCTTCACCGACGGGCTCGGCATCGGCCTCGCCTTCCAGGCGAGCACACAGGTCGGCATCGCCGTGGCCATCGCGGTGATCGCCCACGACTTCGCCGACGGGCTCAACACCGTTTCGCTCATGCTGGCCCACGGCAACAGCCGGCGACGGGCGCTGACCCTGCTGGGGATCGACGCGGTGGCACCGATGCTGGGCGTGCTGGTGACCCTCACGTTCACCATCCCGGACGAGGCACTGCTGGTGGCGCTGGGCGCGTTCTGCGGCGTGCTGCTCTACATCGGCGCGGCCGACATCCTGCCCGAGGCGCACGCCAACCACCCCTCGGGCTGGACGCTCGTGAGCACGGTGGCGGGGGCCGCCCTGATGTTCGTGGTGCTCAGCCTGGCCATCTGAGCTGCAGGAGGCTCGATCGGCGTGCCACGCCGCGTGGTGCTCGGGTCACCGACTCCCGAACTGCGCAGGAGCCACGTCGAAGGCTCTATCGATGGCCCGCCTGACGGACTCGAAGGCGGCGAGGTCGTCGGCGAACCCGGCGAGCTCGCCGACCCGATCGGAGTTGATCGACTGGCAGCCGGTGACGACCAGGTCGACGGTGTCGACCGGCCGATCTTCGGCGTAGAACACGACCTTGGCCGCACCCGATTCCCCGACCGCGGCGGCCGCGGGGCAGTTGACGGGGCCGCTCGGCGGCGGCGGCGCGGTCACGATGGCCCGGCAGACGACGCCGTAGAGGTGCTGCGCGGCAGCTGCGCCGATCGTCTTCGTGACGTCCGCGGGGATCACCTGCCCCTTGGTGAGGGTGAGCTGCGCACGCGTCGGGTGCACGTCGCAGCGGGCGGCGACGTCGGCGGCCGGGTTGCTGCTGGTCGTCGAAGTCCTGGTGGTCGTCGGAGTGCTGCTGGCCTTCCCAGTGCTGCCGCACGACAGCGTCGCGCACGACAGGACGGCCAGCGCGAGGACGAGCCGACCACCAGCGCGGCGCGTCCCGACCATCAACCGGCGGCGCGGGCCTCGGCCTGGAGCCGGGCGACCGGCGTGCCGCCTACGGCATGCAGCGTCGCAATGAACGCGAACGCGGCCGGTCGGATCGTCATGACGTCGAAGCCCGGCGGGCGGCGGATGCCGTGCAGCCGCTGGGCCCAGCTCGGCATGAGGTCGACCGCGGCCTGCATGAGCAGCACGCTGATGCCGCGGGAGATCGGGTCGGCACCGAGGGGCTCCATCAGGAACACCATGGCTTCGCGGGCCTGATCGTCGCACGTCAGCTCGCTGCGGACGTCTCGGAAGTACTGGCGCACCTCGGCCACGCTGCGCGGGATGCCGGACCCGCCGAGCTTCTCGGCCACGACCGCCGTCTCTGCGAAGTAGCGGTCGAGATCGGCGCCGCGCACCGGGCGTGGGTGGTAGCGGCGGTGCGAGTTGAGGATGCTGGTCATCTCGGCCACGTGGACCCAGGTGACCAGGTCCGGCTGGGTCGCCGAGTAGGGGCGGCCGTCGGGAGCGATGCCCTTGACGTAGGTGTGGACCTTGTTGACCGTGGCGATCATCGCCTCGGCGACCTCGGTCGAGGCGTAGGTGGTGCCGCCCACGAACGAGGCGGTGCGCGAGAGGCGCCCGAGCGGGTCGGACTTGTAGTCGGAGTGCTCGGCGACGCCGGCCATCGCGAGCGGGTGGAGCGACTGCAGCATCAGCGACGAGAAGCCGCCGATGATCGCGGAGGGGTGGCCGTGGACCTTCCAGGTGACCGATCCGGGGCCGAACAAGCCGGGGTCGCCGGGCGGGTCCGTGTACTGCTCCTGGGGGAATCGGTCGGCGGTGAACGCCGCCTCGATGTTCGCGGCGACGACCTTGCGGACCGGGGCGAGCAGGTCGATCGGGAGTCCCATGGCGCGGTGGCCTCTGTGCGATGGACGGACAGGTGGGCTCGACGGGTGTCGAGTCGGGTTCACCGTAGCGCCGGAGGCCACCCGACCGGCGTCGACCAACCGGCGTCGCACTCACCCACCTACCGAGCTGCGCGGCCACCGCTGCGCAGCCGCCAGGCGAAGCAGCACCAACGATGACACCCGAATGGCGAAGCCGAAGCGAGCAGGCCGAAGGCCGCCCGAGCTTCAAGGCCAGCAGGAACCGCCCGAGCTTCACAGCGAGCACTGTGCCAACCTGGACCGATGCCAGACCACCTTCCCGATCAACACGGCCGCACCGCCCTCATCACCGGCGCCAACAGCGGGCTCGGCCTGCAGACCGCACTGGCGCTCGCCGCCGCCGGCGGCACCGTGCTCCTGGCGTGCCGCAACCCCGAACGTGCCGCCACCGCGCTCGACCAGGTCGGCGATGTCGCCACCGGCGAGGCGCCGCGGACCGTGGCGCTCGACCTGGCGGACCTGGAGTCGGTCGCGGCCGCCGCCGACGAGGTGTCGGGCTCGCTCGACCACCTCGACGTGCTCGTCAACAACGCGGGCATCATGGCCGTGCCCAAGTCGACCACCGCGCAGGGGTTCGAGTCGCAGTTCGGGGTCAACCACCTCGGCCACTTCGCGCTCACCGGCCACCTGCTCCCCACGTTGCTCGCGGCGCCCGCGGCGCGCGTCGTGAACGTCTCGTCGGGCGGGCACCGGATGGGGAAGATGCACTGGGACGACCTCGACGCGACCAAGAGCTACCACCGGTGGTTGCGCTACGGGCAGTCCAAGCTCGCCAACCTGCTCTTCACCGCCGAGCTCAACCGGCTCGCCGGCGTCCACGGCACGACGCTGCTCGGCGTGGCTGCACACCCCGGCTACGCGGCCACGAGCCTGACGCACAACGGACCAGGTGGGCGCGGCGGTCGTCGGCTCATGGACCGGCTCACCGCCATCGGCGACCGGGTGTTCGCCCAGTCATCCGCCGACGGCGCCCTTCCCCAGATCCACGCGGCGACGTCGCCCGACGTGGTCGGCAACGACTACTTCGGTCCCAACGGTTTCATGGAGCAACGCGGCAAGACGGTCGTGCGGGTGGGCCGCACGGGTCGGGCGTCCGACCCCGAGTCCGCCTCCCGCCTGTGGGCCGTCTCCGAGGACCTGACCGGCGTGGTCTACCCCTGGCCCGACCGCCCCTGACACCGACCCACCCGGAGCCCTCCGCTCTGGGTGCCGATCCGCAGGGTGCGGCCTGCGAAACGGAACCCAAAGCTGGAATCGAGCCTGGCGGTCCGGAGGCCGCGACGGCCGGCGCTTCGGCCGGTGGACCGACGTGAGGATCAGTGGCGGGCGCGGTCCTTGGAGCCGGGATCGCTCCCGCCCTGCCCCTCACCGTCATCGAAGAGCTCCTCACCGGCGACGCCCGATCGGGCCACGACCCAGAGCAGCGCGATCGCCACGACGATGAGGACGCCGCCCGCGGCCACCCTGACGCGCGCTGGGCGGGTGCAGCGAGGATCGATGCCGTGGGGCTCGGGAAGACCGATGATCGAGGTGCCTTGCATGAGGAACCCGTCATCCGGTCTCTTCCGGATCGCCGCGATCGGCGCTCCGCAGACAACCGACCCACGCATGCCCGGAAAACGGGATGGCACCGATCTTGTCATCGGCGCTGCCCACAGCCACGCGCCCGCTGCCAAGCACACGAGCGCGATGCCCTGCCGCACCAGCCGCTGCTTCGCCGGGGCCCCCATCGCCGCTGACGGTACTGCAGGCTGTCGGTGAGGTGGCCGCGCGCGTTGCTCGGCGCCGCGCGCTCTCAGCCGTGCCAGGGGCGGAGGGCGCCACCTTCGAGGCGTTGGGCGACCTCGGCGACCTCGGCGGGGCGTCGCCGCTCCTTCGGGTCGGCGGCGACGGTGCCGAGGTTGACCCAGCCCATGAGCTGCTCGGGATCGACCAGGCCGAGCAGCTCATCGAGGTCGGCGCCGCGGCGCATCGGGGCGCTCTTCCAGATGGCGCCCACGCCGAGCAGGTGCGCGGCCAGGGTCATCGCGTAGCCCGCTGCGGCGGCCGAGGCCTCCTGCTCCCACACGGCGACGTTTCCCGGCTTGGGCGACGAGATCAGGACCACGAGGGCCGGGGCGACGAACGCCTTGTCGTGCAGCTTGGCGCGCGCCGCCTCGGGCAGGTCGGGGTCGGCCTCGAGACCGGCCGCGCGCAGGGCCGCGCCGAAGCGCTCCCGCTCGCCGCCGGAGACGCACACGAAGCGCCAGGGCCGGAGGTTGCCGTGGTCGGGAACGGTCGTGGCGGCGCGGAGTATCAACTCGAGCTGGTCGTCGGTGGGCCCTGGTTCCTCGAACTTGCCGACGCTGCGACGGCTGAGCACGGCATCCAGCGCTTGGGTTTCGTTGGCGGGCACGGTCGACACGTTCCAGGACTCCTCGCGTCCAACCCTAGGGGTCGTACGCCGAGTGCCGCGGTCGATCAGCCGCCGGTTCGGGCGTGGACCCGGCCGCTGGAGGCAGGGAGCCCGGCCGGGAACGCGACGGCCGGCGGAAGCTCGTCGGCGCCGACCTGGAGGCACCGGAGCAGCTCGGCGGTCGCCAGCGCGTCGCCGAGGGCGCGGTGGGCGCCATGGTTGGTGATCGCATAGGTCTCGCAGCAAGCCGCAAGGTTGACGGGGTAGTGCCCGCGCCGCTTCGCGAGCTGCATCGTGCACAGCGCCTCGCGGCTCCAGGCGATGTCGGCACGGCGGAACTCGGCGTCGAGGAAGCCCACGTCGAAGCGCGCGTTGTGGGCGACCAGCACCCGGTCCACCAGCAGCTCGGCCAGGTCTCCGGCGATCTCGGCAAAGCTCGGCGCGCCTTCAAGCATGGCGTCGTTGACGCCGTGGATGTGGGTGGGGCCCGCTCCGCGGCCCGCGTCGACCAGCGTCTCCCACTCCCCGGTGACCGCACCGTCAGTGTCGACGATGACCACGCCGATCTCGATGATCCGGGCGCCGCGCTTGGGCTGCAGGCCGGTGGTCTCGAGGTCGAGCACCGCGAACCCAGTGTGGGACGACGGATCGGTGCGAAGGTTGGGCACTGCGCCCCTCCCGGGGTGGACGACTCCGACGATCGTACGGCGGCGGTGCGACAGTTCACGGCACCCCCTGCGGAGACGACGGTGCCGCCGACCGCTGCTGCGGCGGAGCGGCAACGGGGACCGACCGTGCCAACATGGGGGCCGACCTGGCTCATCGCCATCAGCTCCCCACGCGTTGACCCCAGGGCCGTTAGCTCAATTGGTAGAGCCGCGGACTTTTAATCCGTTGGTTGTGGGTTCGAGCCCCACACGGCCCACTCAACAAACCCAAGGGTTTGCTGGATTCTAGCCGGATTGAAGACAGTCTAGCGGGAGTCAGATTCGTGCTCCCGAGGAGCACTAGACGTTTCGCTAGACGTTTGCTAGACGTTTCGCTACACTGCATTTCATGCCATCTCCTGTCCGTGCGCTTCGAGCGCAAGGTGGACCGAAGCGGCGCATCACCACCTCTGGATCGGCAGCTGCGATTCGGCGGGTCGAGGCCAATTTCGTGTGGATGGGCAGTTGACGACTGCGCCGCGAGTGGCCTGGGAACTCGCCAACGGACCCGTCCCCGAGGGTGCAGCAGTCGTCGGTTGTGGGGACGAGAAGGCGTGCGTGCGCGTCGACCACCTCTCGCTGAGAGGTGACCCGGACCAGGGCAAGCCGCAGGAAGCGAGCCGGCCGGGTTGCCGGACGGGCGCGGCCCGGCGGCGGGTCGATGCGCCAGGTGCGGCCGGGTGCGTGGAAGCTGACCGTGACGCTGGGCCGTGACGACCGTGGCCGGATCAGGCGCGCGAATCGCACGGTCTCAGCTTCCGGTCCAGCCGCGGCGTCCAAGGCGCTTGACCGCGTTCGCGCAGGAGATGCGCGACGCTCCCGTTCCCCTCAACGCCTCCAACGGTGAGCCGCAGGACGTCACCGTCGACACGCTCGTCGAGCGGTACCTCGACGAGCACCTGCTGCGCGATCGCGGTCGGGAACGCAGCACCGTGGACGGCTACCGGCAGATCCACCGGCAGTGGTTCTCACCGTCGATCGGGTCGTTGAAGGTTGGCGACGTGACGGCGGAACGCATGGACCGATTGTTCGGCGCGATGCGCACCCAGGGTCTCAGCCGGTCGCGGATGAACCAGGCGAAGGCGCTCTACTCCCCGTTCTTCCGCTGGCTGAAGCGCAACGGCGTCATCCGCATCAACCCGATGACCGACTTCCAACTACCCACCAGCGCTCAGGTCAGCCGCGAGCGGCGTGCCGCCGGAGGTAGACGAGCTCGCATTGCTGCTGCGAACCGCGGCCGAGTTGGTCCCCGAGATCGCGCCGGTCCTCGCGCTCGGCGCGGTGACCGGGATGCGCCGTGGCGAGCTCGTCGGGCTGCGACGAAGCCGCATGTTCCCTAACGACGGTGTGCTGCTCGTCGACGCTGCGGTGGACGGGATCCGGGTGAAGACAACCAAGACCCGTCACGAGCGTCGTGTCGTCATCGATGCCGACACCATGGCGATGCTCGTCGAGCACTGCGCCGAGATGGACCGCCGCGCCGAGTCGGCCGATACCACCGTCGGAGTCGACGGGTTTGTGTTCAGCACGGTCGCCGACTGCTCCACCCCGATGTCGGTCGAATTTCTCACCCGACGGGTCGGTCGGCTCAAGCAGCACTTGGGCATCGAGAACAAGAGTCCCGCCACCGTCGCTCTCGAGGACGAGGCGCTCCGTCTTCGACGTGAAGGCTCGCCCGTCGAGCCTGTCCGCCGCCGCCCCGGCCCACGTCCGGACGGAGCGATGTCCTACGAGGACATCGGCAGGGCTCTCGACCGATCACGGAACTGGGCAATCAAGGCCGTCGCATCCGCCAAGCGACGCGAGGCCGCCGCGCAGTCACCCCGTCACCAGTTCGACGGTTCGATCCTCGCGCTCCGGAAGTTCACCTCGTCAGAGCTCCTCGACGCCGGCTTCAACATCAGCGCCGTCGCCCAGCGTCAGGGCCACGGCCCGCAGGTGCTCGTCAAGCACTACAGCAAGCTCCGCGACTCCGCCGACCGCCGCGCCGCCGAACACCTCGGCCGCGTCGTCAACCAGGCCCGCAACTCGGAACCTGCGTGAGGCGCATGCGGACCTGCGAAGTTCAAGTTGAGAGGCGACCGCTTGTAGCCCGACGCATTCGGATTTGATCGGTGTTCAACCTCTTCAGCTCGCAGTTTGCTGCCCCCGGCGGCCGCCTGCGCCATACTCTGTCTGATCGAGTTGCTGCGACTCCTGGTGACAGCCTGGTGTGAAGCGGTGTGCTGACCTTCGGGTTCGCGGCTATCGACTGCCACTTTGATGTCGTCGCTTGGGGCTCTGGGCAGTCCTCGCTGGTGACCGACTGAGAGTCCTCGTGCCCAGATCGTGGCGTCACCTCCGGAGGCGCGTTGGGTGAGCTAGCAACTGTCGCCGGTGGTAGTGATGAGGTGAGCGTTGCCGAAGCGAAATCGTGCGTTCACTGAAGCTCCTATAGATGTCAAGCGGCGTTGTGGGTGAGCCAGTGGTCTGCTCGTTGGGCGAGGTCGTTGTTGAAGTCCAGGGACCGTTCGAGGCGGGAGAGTCGGATGGGTGCCACGTCAAGGGCGAGGGCCATGGATGTGAGGGTGATGTCGTGTTGTAGTCGTCGTTGGCGGATGTCGTGGCCGGTAGGGATGGCTGGCGGGTTGGTGATGACGTTGTAGATCTCGCGGGCGACGAAGCGCTTGAGGCAGCGGATGATCTCAGCGCGGGTCTTGCCCTGGGCGGTTCGTCGCGTGACGTAGTCCCGGGTGGGCGCGTGGTGGCGCATCCGGACCAGCACGATCGTGTAGAGCGCGTTGTTCGCTCGACGGTCGCCGCCTCGGTTGAGCCGATGGCGGTTGGTCTTGCCTGACGAGGCGGGGACCGGGCAGGCGGCGCAGAGCTTCGCGAACGCGGCCTCGCTTCGGATCCGGTCGGGGTTGTCGCCGATGGTGGCGAGGAGCTTGGCGGCGACGTGGGGTCCAACCCCGAAGACTCCGGCGAGCGCGGGTGCTGCTTGGCCGGTGAGGGTGCTCATGCGTGCCTCGAGCTCGGTGATCTGCTCATCGAGAAACGCGATCTTGCGGGCAAGCATCTTGAGCGAGAACCGCAGCTGGGCCTGCACCGCGTTGTCGTGGTCGTTGTGGAACCGGCGAGCGAGTTCGAGTTGGCGTCGGAACGTGAGCGGGCTCATGCGTTCTCGCAGGTCAGCGGGAGCGGTGACCATCAGCGACTTGAACTGGTTGATTGCCCGGGTCCGGTCACGGACCGCGCCGTTGCAGACGACCTCAAGAGCTCGGACCGCTTCGGCGGGTCCATCGCCGCTCTTGGGTGTCCCGGTTGCTCTGCCTGCCAGAACCGCCCGAGCGGCGGCCTCAGCATCGACGGGATCAGACTTGCCTTCGAGCCGGCGAGCCCTTCGATCGGGCCGATCCACCTCGACCACCCGCACCCCAGCGTCTACGAGATGGCGGGCCAGGCCGGCACCCCACACGCCAGTCGACTCAATCCCAACAGCGGTCAGCGCCCCCAACGACATCAGCCAAACCAGCAAGGCTGCGTAGCCGGCGGTGTCGGCTGGGAACGACTCGACCCCAAGCCTCTGGCCGGTGATCGCGTCGAGCGCGGCGGCGACGTGCAGGTCGGCGTGGGTGTCTACCCCTCCAATGACGGAGCGGTCCTGTGCTGGCATCATGGTCTTGATCCTTCGGTTCGGTTCCAATGGGACGAGGGGTCACGACCGGGAGGACAAGACAGCCACGAGTCTGCGCCAACAGGCTCCTATGAGGTCACTCCGAACGGTCACGATTCCCAGAGCGGTGGTCCCGATCGAACAGGCCGACGATTCACTACAAGGACACGACGGTCAGTCACACACCGGGGTCAGACCCGAACACCGGGACCACCACCTGGGAGTCTCCTCCAGCCCATCCGGACCGGGCATAGAGATCATGGCTGTCTCCTCCAGCCCATCCGGACCGGGCATAGAGATCATGGCTGTCACAACCACTGCGTAGCCTCTGGCAAGTCCATTGAGGGAGCCGCAATGCCCAATTCAGAGCGCAACGGTCGCTGGGGCAGCAACGTGTTCCGCTTTTGGCAACGCACCAACGCAGCGGCCAGACGACCGAGTGCGACTAGTCGCAAAACGACGGGTTACCCGTGAACGAGCCGCCGAAGCTCTCGTACTCGCAGCGCCAGCAGATCGAGCAAGCTCGACGCTTTCTCGCGCAGCCGGGAACCGCGAGCTTCCTTAGGCACTTGGCTGAAGTGCAGCGTGGTCAAGAGCGTCGGGTCGTTCAGGCGATGGAAACGATGCGGAACGCATTGGCTCGCGTTGCCGACACGCTCGCGTCCCTCCCTTTGGAACAGATGTTTCAGGCGCTCGTGGAGTACCAGAAGGTCATGCCCTCGAACCTCCGCGGCACTTCCGTGATCCCTACGCTGATGAATGGGCGGCCGAACACCGCAATCGCGGTGGCATGGGTGATCCCACCGGACCTGGTCGTCGAAATGCTGGCGCTCAGCGCTCAACCCGAAGCGCAGGTTCGGTTGGCCGTCGATCACCAGGCGGAGATTCTCGACCAATGCGACCTCGTGCTGTCAGGCCTCGAGTTCCCGGCAGCAATTCGCGCGCGCGAGGCGATCGCCTGTCTACGCGACGGGCATGAGGGGCCCGCACAGTCGCACGCCGCCAACATCTTCGACAGCGTCATCCTGGCCGTGTTCGCCGACTCACATCCGCGCAAACAGCGCCAGGCCGCCATCGAGATTGGCAGTGCGCGCCTTCCGGAAGGAGATTCGGTAGCCGTACGCGCAATAGTTGACCGCCTGGTTCTTGGCCCTGCAGAGAGCGCGTTCACAGAGTGGTTCCCAGAGCGCCAGGAACCAGCCCCACAAGGTTTCGCCAGACACTCAACTGCTCACGCAGCACACATAGACGGCGTATTCGCAGGCAACCACGCGCTCATCGCCATCATGTTGGCCGCATCGATCGTGGTTCACTATCGATTTCAGATCGGCAATCTTGGAACCTTCGACCCTCTCCAGATCCCCGGCCTCGGAGCCGATGCAGACGAGAAATGAAGTGCCTTTCTCCGACGGCAACAAATGGTGGCGACGCCCAAGCCGCCGCTACGTGGCGAAAGACGCTGGAGCTGCAACGGCCGGAGCGACTATAGCCCGTCAACTGCAAAGGCACCCACGCCAACGGGCATCATCTCCGGCGGCTGTTGGCCAAACACCTGTGGACCACTCAATAGGAGCCCTCATTCCGCCGAAGTCTGCTCTTGTTCTGCTCTTCTTAGTGCAGTCGCCAAAGCAGTGGGGTGGTACCGTGAATCCCGCTTGGTGGCTACGGCGCTGGGCTGCCACTCAACTACTGGTCGAGGCCGGTCTGAAGCAGAACGCGGACGCGGTCGGCGTGGCTCGTGTGCACTGCCACGATGAGGAGCCGACGGGCTCGAGTCGCTCCCACGTAGAGAACTCGCCTGCTCTCACCATCGACCCCGTCGCTCCACAAGTCGAGGCATGTCTTGCCGTCAGCAGCACGAATGAGTTGTTGAGGGATGACCAGAGCTACCGCCTCGAACTCCTGTCCCTTCACTGAGTGGATCGTCCCCCAGGGGATAGTCACTGGTGGATCGATCGCCAGCTCGTCCCACCTCGCCGCCGGGGGCTTGGCCAGGCGATTGCCGAGGTTGGTGAGCTCAACGGCGCTCGGCCAGTCGAGACCGCGGACGATCCGCTGGACTTCAGCCGCATACGCGTCCCTTCCGACATCCGGGCGCGCGCCGTGAACGAGCCGGAGGGCAGACGCTCGGAGCCAACGTTCGCTCACACCGATCCTCTCGGCGAGGGATACGGGATGCTCGAGGTCGGACGAACCGGCGGTCCACGCGACCTCGACCAGTAGCCGCTCGATGCCCGCAATTGCTTGGCGCCAATGGGCCGGACTCGGGTCGGCTCGCAGCACCAGGTGCGCGCGTGCGATCCGCAGCACCTTGTGCCCAGCGGTCGAGGTCGACGGGACAGCTCCGGAAGCCACTGATGCGTCTCTCCGGCGATGCGCCAGGAGCTTGCACTCGTCTGGCGCGAGGCCGTGCTCTTCGAGCACCCCTCGCACAGCTGGAGCAACCTCAGCAAGGTTCGAGAAGTCGATGACGCGAACCGGCCAGTCGAGGTCTCGGTTGGGCCCAATCGGCTCATCGTCTTGGGTGCCGAAGCGAAGCGCGCTACCAGCTCGGCAGACGGCAGGACTACTTCGGAAGTTGCCGGTGAGCGCTGTTCCTGGCTCGAGATTGTTGGCGAAACCTCGGACGCCGTCAGGCCTCGCTCGACGGAACTCATAGATCGCCTGGTCGAGGTCGGCGACCATGACGATGTCCACGCCGCTGTCCCGGGCGGATTGGAGCACCCGGAGTTCCTCTGCTCCGCAGTCCTGCGCTTCGTCAACGATGACTTCGCGGAACCTCGAGGCGAGCAGATCACCCCAGGCGACATCACTCGTCTCGTCAGACAGGAGCCGCGTAGCGATGTGGCGGCTCGCCGAGCAGCTGACGATCTGGCGGTCCTTGACGAGCTCCCGTCGCCGTGTGTTCGCGGCCTGGTCAATTGCTGTCGCCGATGTCTCGTAAGCGTTGAGCAGAGCGTTCGCGTACTTGCCAGAGACCCATCGGGGTTCCAGTTCGAAGGCCCCTGTCTCATTCCAGTCGAACCAATCGAGACTGAACTCGAGTCCGTGCGGCATCGCACCAACGCGCACCATCGCTCCCGGGATTGTGGACCAACTGTCGATGAACCGCGGGTAGTTGCCAGTTCGCGCCGCAACGTACGGGCCCGTGATGAATTTGTTGATGAACGAGTCAAACGTGCCGACGAAGTTGGGTGTCTCGAGCACGGCCGGGTCTGCGCATCGGGCGATCACCTCGTCGACTGCGGCATTGGTGAAGGAGAGCAACGCGACGCCGCGGCGCGCACGGGAGGCGGTGAGACGTTCGTAGCGAGCAACGATGGCCCTGGTCTTGCCCGACCCCGGACAGGCTTCGACGAAGCGGCTTCCGTCCGAGTCGATGAGCTCCCGCTGGGCGTCGGTCGGCACCCAGGAGGTCATGGGCCGAGAGCCGCCTCGATGGCTCCGGCCAGGTACGCCGGACAGCTGAACACCGCCCCCTCCTCGATTTGTGCGGCGAGATCGTGAGCGAACTGGCCCTTGGTGAGGAACCCAGAGCTGGAGCGAAGCCGCTGGTAGAAGGCTTCGGCCGGGTCAGCGGCATCGACAAACGACTTCCACCGAGACTTCGAGCGTGGCTTCTGGGCCAGGAAGACGGCTCGCAGAACTGGTTCGTTCTCCGTTTCGCCGAGCAGATCAGCTTCAAGGGTCCGCTTGGCAGTGAACACAAGCAGGCGCGGGTTGGCGTCAGCCAGCGCCTGCAGTCGGGCCACCCGAGGAATTGGAGGTGACTCGTCAGCTGGATCCGGATCGTCGTCATCCTCGTCATCGTCCACCACCGCTGGGTCGGAGTCAGTGATCACCACCAATTGATCCAGGATGCTGTGCCCTGTGGGCCCGAAGCCGAGCAGGAGCCGAACATACGGTTCGAAGTCGACGGAGCCGATGGTGACAATCGTGAGCCCTGCCAAGGCGCGGCGGCGGGCTCTGAATGCGTCCTCGTCGGGATAGAGGCGCCGGCCCAGCACGGGAAGGAGAACCGCCTCGGAGATGCCCTCTACGAGCATGACTCGCGTACCGAAGAGGAGGCTCGCCTTCGTGGCGTCGAGGTACTGGTCGATCTTTCGTGTCTCATCGTCGGCGAGACCAAGCTGGCACACTGCGAGGGCGACGGTTCCGGCATGGACTGCGCTCGTTGGCTCCTCACCCTCGTCGCTGGCCACGCCAGGGATCTCAACCCTTGTGGACCTGAGGACGACCACATTGTTCACCGGAACGCTGCTTGCGATGATCGGCGAGTGGGTGGTCACAAGAACCTGGACCCGGCCTGCTGGCACCGTGGTGTCGTCCCGGGCGGAGGTGGCCGCTTGCTCACTGAGATACTCGAGAAGGACCGTCTGAAGCTGCGGATGGAGATGGGCCTCGGGCTCCTCGACCAGCAGGAGAGTCAGTTCGGCCTCGGTCGCTGCTCGGAGCTGGAGTAGCACTGTCGCGATGAAGAGGACGTTGGCGTACCCGAGCCCGGAGTCAGCGATGTCGGCGAGGTCGATCCCGGTCTCCGCCAGCTTTACGCGAAGCGCCGCTGCGAGCCGGTGGAGCTTGTAGTCGCTGAACAGGAGGCCCATCTGCTGCGAACGCACGGGGTCGGTCAGCCCCGAGAGGTAGCCAGCGATGGCGGTAGCGGTGGCCGTGACGATGTCATGGCCTTCGATGACTCGCAGTCCGGCGTTCGCGTCATCCACGAATGCGGCGACGTCATCCGGAGAGTGCAGATCCTCGATGATCGTCGCCAGGCGTCTGCTGCCGGACGAGTCAAGGTCGCGCTGCGCGTCGCGCAACGGCTCGAGGTAGACGTGGCAGATCTCGTCTCGCTTGGCTGGCTCGGGATCCGGTCCATGCCCCGGACCCGAGGTGTTGACTGGCCGCGAACCGAGGGGCGGTCGGGGTCGATCGCGAAGCGGGTCCCATAGACGGCAGTCATGTTCGACACGTCGAGCGCGGTTAGGTACTGCCCTCGCTGCACCTCTGTGAGGCCGTCGAACCGCATCGTGATGCTGACCGAGTCGGTGTCTCTGCCGAACGACAGATCACCAGATTCGAAATAGCGCGTTCGCCGGCCACCCATCGGTGAAATCGCGAGGCGAAGGGCATTGACCACGTTCGATTTACCGGAGTTGTTCTCACCGACGAGCACCGTGAGGTCTTCGCACAACGGAACGACTGTGTCGTAGCAGGAGCGGAAGTTCTCGAGACGCAACTCTGCCAGGTACATGCCGCGACCAACCGGCGGGGTGGTGTCGGGATTTGCCGTGCCTTGGTTCGACTTCTCCGTCGAGCTCATAGAGCGCCTCCCAACCCTTCAGTGAGCCGTCGCCCGGCGGACAACGAGGTCGAAGAGTGGGTCGCCGGGAGAGAGAAGACGTACGTCGGGTGAGTGGTCGTCGAGGATGGTCCGGTCGAACGTCACGGCGCGGGTGAATCCGACCTCGTCGCTGACCTGCCAGGCGCGCTCGATGGTCGGGTGGGCCGCGAGCTGCTCCTTCACCTTCGGGTCGGCGAGAAGGACCGCCTCGACGTCGGCGAGCGTGACCGCGTCCGGGAAGGCATCGGCAACGTTGCTGGCGTCAGCGCGGTCGTCGAGGTCCTGAAGGCGAACGGCTTCGGCTTGGGCCTCGTTGATCTTGGCTCGGATCTCGCCCACGAGGTTGGCAGACACCGAGAACAGTGTGTCGTGACTGCCAGTCCCCGGCGAGCCGCTGTGGTCGTCATCTTCATCATCGGAGAAGGCGGCCTGTTGGATGGCCGCCTCGATGTCTCCGAGCACCGGCTGTGCGTCACCGACAATGAAGTTGAAGCCGCCGAAGCCCTCGGCCAACGTCCGGTAGATCGTCGCCTCCACGGTGCGGTTGTAGAAGAGGTTCGTGACCTCGACCGTCTCGAGGCCACCGATACGGTCGACACGACCGATCCGCTGTTCGACCCGGATGAAGTTCCACGGCATGTCGTAGTTGATGAGCCGCCCACAGGTCTGCAGGTTCAGTCCCTCGCTGAGGGTGTCGGTTCCTACAAGGATCTTCACGTCGTCGCCCGCCCGGAAGAGGTTCTTGGCCTCGGCCTTTGACGACGGGCCTCCCATTTCTGCGCGACCGGGTCCCATAGATCGCCACCGGCCCCGGTAGCAGCGAGAACCTGGCCGGGCGAACGGCCGTTGAGTTGGTCGGCGAGGAGTCGACGCGTGTCCGCATACTGGGTGAACACCAGCACCGTGTCGGTGGCCCTGTTGAAGGCCGCGTTCAATCGCTCGATGAGGCAGCCCAGCTTCGTCTCGTGAGGCGGCCGCTTTCGAGGCTCGCGAAGAACGACCGCAGCTCGTCGATCTCGCCGTCGAGCAGTGACAGCGCCTCGAGTGGCATTCCAGATCGACTGGTTGACTTCGTCATCGAAGAGCGGTCGAGGTCGTCGTCGGCGAGCAGCTCGTAGTCGGTCGCCGGCCTTCGAGCACATCGAGACGACGCTGGAGCGAGCCGAATGGCGAGGAAGCTCGACGTCAAACGTCGGCGGTAGATGGTCATGATGAAGCCAAGGCCCTTGCGTGAGCCTCCGGCGGCCATCGCCGCGTTGTAGTGGGCTTTGATGTAGTCGCGGATGCGGCGGTAGACGGCCCGCTCCTCGTCGGTCATCTCGAGGAACTCGTCATCGACGTCGCGGTCGGGGATCGTGGCGGTCATCACGCCCGCGTCGCGGTAGGCGCGAGCGTGGTGCGTGTGTTGCGGAACAGACGATCGCGCATCGGGTTGTTCGTGAGCAGCCAGGCGTCGACCCATGCCCGGTTCTCGACTGGGATACCGGCCGCCCAGCCCTGCTGCAACTCTCGCTTGCCGAAGTTCTTGATGGCCAGACGGCCGCTGGTGACGTGGTCCCTGATCTCGTCCTCGAGCACCGGGTCGATGCGCCCGCCGACCTGGTCGGTGCGGTGGGCGTGGGCCATGTCGCCGAGGAACCGCCACTGGCGGGTGTTGAACTCGTCTCGGCGGACTTCGTCGTAGTACTTCTCGTACTTCGCCTCGATGTCCCAACCCTCGGGGAAGGTCGAACAGCTCGACGAGGTCCCACAGCTCGTGCGGGTGCATCTGCATCGGCGTGGCCGTGGCCAGCAGCAGCGTCTTCCACGACTCCTCACGGCGCATGTCCTGCAGCAGGGAGAGCAGGAGGTTCGGCGGTCCGTCGGCCGCGCCGCCGGAGCGACGGCCGTGGTGGGCCTCATCGACGGCGACGATGTCCCATGGAGGTGCCAGCAGCAGGGCCTCACGGTTCCGTCGCATTCGGGCGAGATGCGAGGAAACGAGCGTGACCGGCCATTGGGCGCCCCACGGGTCGCCGTCGGCCGGGTCGCTGCGGGTGTGATCCGGCCAGACCCATCCGACATTCGGTCCCGCCCACCTCGGGACCCACAGCGCCAGCTTCTCGGCAAGCTCCTCCTGCCACTGGTTGATCACCGCTGCGGGCACGAGCAGCAGGACTCGCTCGGCCCAGCCCCTCACGAGCGCCTCGCGGACCGTCAATCCGATCTCGATGGTCTTGCCGAGGCCGACCTCATCTGCGTAGAGGTGGCCACGCGGCCACCGCTCGAAGGCCCGGTCCAGCACCGCGACCTGGTGCGGCAATGGATCGACTCCCGCGGTGCGCACCCCGCTTCCTGCGCGATCGCGCAGACGGGTGAGCAGGTCGGCCAAGTCGCCGGCAGGCACCTCATCCGGCTTGAGCACCGGAATGATCTTCGGAGGTTCGACCGGCTCGGCGGCATCCGTCGGGGGCGGCATCTCGCTCGGCGCAAATTTCAGGAGTCGATCGCGCACGGCGGCGGGGAGGTCGACAACCATCCACTCGGGCCCTGCATTGCCAAGCCACATTTCGTCGATCTCGGTGACCACGGGCGCACCCTGTGCCGCCCACCAATCGGCGCCCCACCATGAGGCCACGACGGAGAACGACTCGCTGTTGCCCACCCAACCAGACCACGTCTCATTGCCCGATCCGAAGAACACCACCCGCGCGCCGGCGGCATCGGTGAACACACCGAGCTTGTGGTGGAAGTAGTTCGGATCGGCCGTGGCCGGCACCGGCAGACCATCTGGTCCGCGCTTGAGCCCGACCTTGATCTCGCATCGGCCCGCAGCGACCATCCACGTCAACACTTCGCGGTACCGGTGATGGATCATGTCGCCGAGATCCTCTTCGAGCACAGTCGAACCGCTCAAAGCGCTGACCAGTGCTTCGTCGAGATCGGCGGGCTTCGAGATTGCGGCAACGTCGGCTTCGTTCAACTGGGCACCAACGACGAGACGCATCGTTCCGCCGCCTGGGAGGAACGTGGCGAGGCCTTGTGCCGCCGCGGCGAGCCCAGTGGAAGTGAAATACCCTGACACGCGGTCATAGTGAGGTCGCTCGAGACAGCACAGGGATGTAGAAGCCGTTACGGCGGTCGTCCGCTGCACCGTAGTGACCTTGGAGCAAGTTCCCCGCTGCGCCGAGGTCACTGAAGTCAGCCATCCCGTTAGCGTTCCCGTCAGTCGAGTTCGAACAAGGTGTCCCGACGCGGCGTCTTCTGGCAGTTCGACCTGGGGCAGGTAGGCGGTGCAGAACTGGTGAAGAATCTCGGCCTCGGGCCGAACCCACTTGCCCTTCACCTTCGTGTTGGGGACGGCCCGCACCATTGCCTGGATGAGATCGACGAACCGTTGATCCTCCAGCAAGCGCAGTCGATCGCACAGCGCCTTCGCGGCGCCGAGCGAGGACTCGGATGCCTCGATCAGGACCGCGTGCAGGACGTCCACAAGGGGCAGCCCGGCCACCTCACCGTCGATGACTGGCCGGTACACCTTGCGCATACGCTCCTTCGGCGACAGCAAACGCACCATGCCGGCCTTCTTGTCGAGCACCTTGGCGGCCGCCAGGGTCTCCACGTCACCGCCGCCGATCGCGAGGGCGAGTCGGCGAGCCTCGTCGTAGGGGAACTCCTCGGCCCGGAACGTCTGCCAGGCGATCAGCACGAAGTCAGTGATGCCGTCGAACGCGACGTCGCGACCGACGAGTTCAGCCTTGCGAAGCCGAACGACCTCTTCGCGAGCAGCGCCGAGCGCTTCCTCGGGACGAAGCAGCCGGGATCGGCCTTCCTCATCGGTCTCGGACGAGTACACGGGCCAGGCGGGACAGGACGGACAGGGCTGGGCCGTAAGTGGCGAGCAGGAGGTCGACACCCTCGATTCCAGCATCCTCGAATCGCTTTGCCGCATCGCGAGCTGCCGGCGCGGACGTCGGCCTCGACGTCCTCGAAGAAGGTCTTGGCACGAGCCAGAGTCGACGGCTCGTTTGCGGCAGACGAGCAAGATCGTGGACGCTGCTGAGTTCTTCTTCGCCTGATGAAGGCGACTGCTCGCGCTCGGTGTTGCACTGGCCACGAAGTCTCGATCGAGAACCCAGCCTCCAAGAAGCGCCATACCGAGCGTGTCCCACGCCTCGGCTCGCTTATGAGTGAACATGACGGACATGCACGCCGTCGTCCCGGAGGACGCGGTCGACACTCGGCGAAGATAGCCTGCATCTTCGCCTCGATAGTCCGCTGTAGCCAACTCCTTGCGGCGGCGGCCGAACTCCTTGAACCGAGCTGGGTTAGCCACCGCCTCGTTCTTCAGGTCGGCCAGCCCGCCTGGCATCAAGTCCGGCCAGACCGGCCGACCGTGTGCTGCTCCCACACACCGAAGAAGTCGGACAGCTCGCCATACATCACGTTGTCGTAGTACGGCGGGTCGATGCAGACGCAAGTGTCTGCGATCCATCTGCTACACCCGTCAGCGATCCCCCCGACCCCCGTGTCACGGTCGCATGGCCGGGGACCGGGTGCCGCAAATCTGAACGTTGGCCCTTGAATGTCCGGCCCACTGAGAGCCCAAGAGTCTGAGCCAGGAACGATGGTTGCGGCGATCGCACGATAGTTGACGACCGCGCGGCCGCGCCTGGACCCAACCCCAGAGTGCATCTGCGCCCTCGAACTCGCCGTAGGACCATTTGAAGGAGAAGTCGTGGCGGTCGAATACAGATCGAATGCCCTGGTCTTTGACGTTCCACGACGAGAGAATGGAATTCCAGTTGACAGCTTTACCTTGCATCAGGCCAAGAAGCCCCAATAGCGCCGATGCTCGGTCAGCAGACTCCTGACCAATGATCTCAGGGGCGAGCTGCCGATGTTCCTCCACGAAAACACCGTGCACCAGGAGCTGCCGAGGCGAGAACATGTCCCGCCATCGTCGGATCCCATACCGGATCGGCTCGGATGTCTTCAGCCCGTCTTCGATCTCCTCGTTAGGAACAACATCAGCGGCCAGCCAACCTGGCAGTAACTCGTTGAGGAGCTCTTCCGCTTCTGCACTTGCATCCAAATCGGTCTGCGTCGGAGCGCGAAAAGAACGAACCCATTTGGTCTTTCCATTGACTTGACGCTGAGGCAGGCGGATGGCGACCGTGTACAGGACTGAGCCCATTCGACCGGCCTGGGCCTCTGACTTGATGTAGTCGCCGTCGATGACGAGTCCATCCCATGGCGAGAGTCCGACGCCTCGAGAAACGGTCCCTCGGTCGGGTTCAGAGCCAATAGCGCTATCGCCATGGAGGATCTCGAACGCTGGTGCTTCGAGCGGACCGTCGTCGTCCTCCGTGACCAAGCGAGCGGCTACCTCAAGACCCTTCGATTTCGATATCCACCAATTCGGCGCTAAAGGCACTGTCTTGCCGGTGCGCGGGCAGGCCACCGATCGAGCATGGAGGTACCCGACGATCTTCTCTGACTCGTTCTCTCGTCGGAAGTAGGGGCGAAGTCGGCCGGTGACTCGCTCAATGAGGATCTTCCCCCACTTGTCCAGATCATCAGCAAGGTCGGGCCCATGCTTGGCAGCGGTCTCCACCCCGGCGCGGAGTGTGACAGCGGCGACCTGATTGAGGTCGTTCGCATGAGCGGGAAGGCCATAGCGGATGGCCTCATATGGAATCGAGCCACCACCAGCAGTGGAGTCAATGACATGCGGAAGCTCGCCCCAGGACCGCTCAAGCACACGGTGAAGTAGGTCGAGGTCCGCAGGGTTCGGGCAGTTCTTGTAGGCCTGCTTGTATCCGTAGCCGTTTCCCTGGATCTTCCGACCCTCGGCGTTCGCCCGATCGAGTGCGGCCTTTCCCGCGATGGGATCGCCCCAGATACCGCAGAGGTGGAGGAACCAACGCTTGAAGTGCGCCTCGGAGTCAAGTCGAACGTCCCCAGGAAACGCCGCCGCAAGGGCTGTGCTCCAGGGCGGCAGCAGGCTGCCGAGGATCACACCCGCCGAGGCGACAAGCGGTCTGCGGGCCCACCAAACGTGAAGTGAGAAGAGGTCAGGGATGGCGGCAACGAATCCGCGCTCTCGCCGAGCTTCGATACCCAATTCAGTGACTGGCAGCCAGTCCTCGATAAGTACGCGTGGTGCAGTGTTGTCCGTCATCGTTCATCGTCCGAGAGCATGAGGCGAAGAGCACGAAGGCTCCGCCTGCCCACGTCGGGGTGAGTGACCTTGGCGTACCAGTAGTAGGCCTCTTCGTCGCTCATCGAGGCGATGCCCTCCATGATCTCTCGACTGCGGTCGCGACGGCGCACAGGTTCGACGGCGAGTGCGGTCAGGGAGAGACGGACTCCCGGGGCCTCGTCGATGTCGATGGGCTTCTGCCGACTGGGGCCGATAGTCGTGGCCGGCTTCTTCGATGCTCGCAGTACCGCCTGCACGGTGTCGTTGAGCCGAAGCAGGTCAACCGGTCGGACCGTCGCAACGACGTTCGTGTGGTCGGGGTGGCCGTTGGTCTCGGCGATCGTGAGGCCGTAGTCGGTGCCGTCGGAATGGGTGACGGTGACCCGAAATCCGCGACGCTTCTCGCTAGGCGACTTTGCGGTAGTGCGACTCATCGGAGCACCTCGGCCGTGACGGTGATCTCTCCGGGGTCGGCATTCTGAACAAGTTTGTGGAGCTGGTTCCACTCGGCGCCGTCGATGGCGACAGGTTCATCCCAAGCGACGGTGATGGTCATCGCCCCGTCGGCTTCCTGGGCGGTATTGGCGAAGGCGAGGAGCTTGTCCTCTAGGACTTGGTAGTCGGACTTTGGTCCGTTGAGCGAGATCTCCGTGCCGCCGAGGGGCCCGAAGTCGAGCTCAAGCTGGATCGCCACGTTGACGTTGGGCTTCGGGAGCTGACCGAGGACGATTCCCAGCTTGCGGAAGTCGGCGACTTTCTCGCCCGGGTCCGCACTGGCGGCGACGCTCACCCTCACGATCCCTGTTCCGTTGGCTTCCTGGCCCTTGTTGTTGGCCTGGTTGAACGCCGGTCCGGCCAGCCCCTTGCCGATGGCCTTGATGGTCTTCGGTCCGCTAGCAGCCTCGAGATCGACGCCGGCAGTCTCGGCCTCGGCGTGGGTGAGGAGGGTCAGCTTATCGAGGCTGACCTTTTCGATGTCGCTCTTGGGGAGTGGCTTGGCTCCCTTGGGATCGCCATCGACGACGATGAGCGGCGACGTCGGGCCGCTGGCGATCCGGCTGAGGATCTCGGTGACGGCCGTCTTCTTCGGCTCCCAGCCCAGTACGTCTTCAAGGGCGCTTCGAAGCTCGGCGCCGCCGAGGGCCTTCTTGGCGGTGACGATGGCTGTGATGTCGTCGGCCTTCAGGTCGGGGCGCAGGAGGCCCAGCTCTTTGGCCCGATCGGGCAGGTAGAGCAGCGAGCCCGGCTTGCGTTGCGGGTTCGGGGCGGGATCGTCGGGACCCCACACCTTCTGGTCGTCGGCGTCGTAGTAGACCCACTCGCCGGCCTTGACGCCGTTGCGGATGGCGTCGCCGATGAACGTCCACTCGACGATGGCGGCGCCGTGGTCGCGCCAGAACGCGTCGGCCAGGTCGTCGGTGGCGATTTCGTCGGCACCCTTCGGCCAGGCCTTTGAGCGCAGGTAGTCGTAGCCGATCTTGTCGGTTCGGATCTTGCCCTCGGCCTGGAGGGTCTCGATGACGGACTTGACCTGGTTGTCCTCGACGCTGCCCTTGCTGCTCACCGGCAGCTCGAAGTGGCGCAGGTCGGCGTTCCTCTCGTCCTTGGTCGAGTAATAGAGGTGGCAGTAGGCGCGGCTAATCGCCACCCGGACGTCGAGTTGCGCGGACTTCTCTAGCTCGCGGATCTTGCGGATGACCTCGTCGCCGAGCTGGGCGACGCGGTCATCACTGTCGAGGATCTTTTCACGGCCAGATGCTTGCGGACTCGATCGTGCAGTGGCTGCACCTGGTTGGTGTCGGCCACCAGGAACGCGACGCCATTCCGGTAGGTGCGGAAGTCGTTGCCGGCGCCCTTGTGTGCGCGGATCTCAGCGGCGCGGTTCGGCGGCGGCGATGAGGTCTTGTCTGTGACGGTTGTGTCCTCGTGATCGAGAACCACGACCTGAAGCTCGGGTCGATCGTCGACGTTGCCTGGGCCTGCCGGGAATAGCACCGCCTTGTAGCCGCCGTAGGACTTGAAGGCCTTCTCTATGCGATCCTTCACGTCGTCGGCGACGAGAGCAGGCGACAGGTTCCGGGCCTCCCCGGCGATGACTGCGTTGGCGTTCGCTTCGGTTCGAACCACAAACCGAGTGCCGTCCCAGGTGAGGTGCCAGGCCCGCTCGGCGAGGGTGTTGAGCGCCTCGTCGATGACCTCTGGGCTGTCGCCTGGGCGGAGCGTTCCCAGCAGGTACTCGCCGCGTCCAGCGCCCGCTGACGAGAGCTGCTCGAGGCCGTTGAGAAAGACGCACGTAGCGGCTCTAGTGGCGTACGGCGCCTTGCCTGCGAAGCGTTCCTTGTCGACGGCGGCAGCGTGGCTCTCGGGGTCAGTGATGTCAGCTCGGGCGGCGGGTTCGTAAGCATCGCGACCGAGGGCGGTGGTGAGATTGGTGAGCACGTTTCCGGCTCGCAGGTCGACATCGGCGACGTTCAGCGTGGGGGCATCAGTGCCGTCGGCCCATAGAGCGGCAATCACTTCAGCGAGGAGGCGCAGTGCACCTCGGGCCCGCTGGAAGTTCGGCAGCGTGCCGATGCGCTTGTCGAGCACCCGAACCAGCTCCGGGTGGAACGGATACGCACCTTCCAAGCGCTCCGCCGTACGCGCTCGGAGTGTCGGCGCCGTCGGGGAGGGTGATGCCGTTGCCCACTATGTCGTCGTAGAGCACCCGGTACTCTTCCGAAGCAGCCTTCGCGGCCTTCTCGTCGATGGCTGCGAACAGACGGGTCTTGAGGATCTCGGCGATCTCGGAGTCCTCGGCCGGGCGGATGATCGTCTGCTGCCGGGCGAGCACGGACTGTGCATCAGCGGCAGCTTCGTCGGCCGCCTCGAGGTGCTCGTCGAGCAGCCGCTCCAGCTCTGTCGTCTCTTTGCCGTACGCATCCGCGTGCGTAGCCAGCGAAACGACCACGACAACATGAGGCGTGGCGGCTGCGTGCTGGAACAGCGCCTTGAGGAATACCGGAATTGCCTGGGCCTGGCGACGTACATCCTCGTCACCCGAAGTCGCGGACTGGCGCATGTGCTGGACGATTTCGTCGATCACAATGATCGTCGGCGTATCGCCGATCGCCTTGGCCCAGGTCTCGGACCCGGGAGCGGACCTAGCTGCATCTGCCGCCTCCATCGCGCCCCAGGCATCGGGACCGAGCTGCGCGGCTAGATCACCCCAAAGAGTGCGGGTGATGACGGTCTGGCCTGTGTCTCCGAGCCGGGTCTCGATCCCGCCGACGGGCTCGAATTTGTCACCCACGGTGGCCGCAATTCGACAGTCGTCAGGCAGTAGCGCAACGTCAACGAACCGTTCGACACCTCTCGGTCGCGCCCCCCTCGCGAGGTGATAGAGGGCGATCAGGCCATGGGTCTTGCCTCCACCGAACGAGGTCTGGGGACGGAGCACGCCCTTCTCAGTACCTGGGATGCCTTTCGCTCCAGAGATGCGACCGAACGTGCGGGCAAGCAGGTCTCGGAGTCCCTTCGTGGGGTGAGTGAGTGCGAAGAACTCCTCAGGGTCGCCGTACACGGGGTACGAGGCAGGGTCCCGCACGATGTGATCAAGGTCAGCAGCGAAGTGCTCATCCGACAGCGTCCCGGCTAGTACATCCGGCCGCGGAGTGCAGGTCTTGGTGATCGGTTGGAGGTTTGCCACAGCGGGCCCTTTCCCGTCATTCACTCGACTCTCGTGCCACGGCAGCGAAGATCGCCTGGCTCCGTTGATCGCCTGGCTCACTTACGGTACGACACCGCTGGACCGGGCGTGGCCACCGCCTGATGCGCATCGACATCTCCTCATCTCCTCGACGTCGATTCAAACAGACGCTCGAGGCGTGGTCTTGGTCGCAAGCTCCCCGGTGGCCGCGCCCAGAAACCCACGGTCAAGTCGGATAGTGCGCGCGACCGGTCACGACGACTGCTGCGGCGGGTCAGAAGAAGGGAGTGGGACCCCGACTCCCCGTCCGAACCAGCGCCGCTACTTATGAATAGTTTCTCATTGCACGAGTTTCGTCCGTCAACTAGTTGGGTATGCGCACGGCACATGACTCGCGACTCCGCCGACCGACGGCACCATCAGATAAGGCGTGCGCATCCCGCCGCGGTACTTGCCCTCGCTTCGCTCTTCGTTGCCGCGTGCTCGTCCGCGAGCGGTGGCACTCGGCCAACGGCGGCCATTTCTGGTCAGACGACTACGCGTCGAACCGTGTCGCCCAGGTCCACAACGATCCCGCTGTCGACGTCGCCGACCATCACCGCGAAGCTTGCCGGACTTCTTCACGAGTGGGATCTCGGACTCACGGCCGTACTTCAAAGCCCGAGAGCGGCGAGAAGCGAAACGGGTTCGACCGTTCGTGCCGAGCTGACCGCGCCGTTCACCGCTGACAGTCCCTACATCGCCACTCTGTCGGACTTCCTCGAGCAGGGGTACATCGCGCGTAAATCGAGGCGAGCGGCCAGGACCAGCCGGGACCGTGCAGACCACGACGCTGCTGCGGATCACGCAACGGCCCGACCCTGACCACGTCTCATTCCTGTTCTGCACCTACAACGACGGAGTCGACTTCGCCTTGTCCACAGGCATAGCACTGCCCGCGTCGATCGGGATCGTGCAGGGCACCGGCGATGCCCGAAGGACTGCCGACGGCTGGCGACTTCACAACCTGCAGCAGCTCTCGGCGATCGATCGCCCCGCCGGGACACCGAACCCCTGCCCCGGGCTCGCGGGCAAGTAGGAGCAACGGTGCAACGACGACACACCACTCACCTCGCGCGCCTCCTCGCGGCATTGCTGGTCGTGGCAACCGCATTGGGCGACGCCGCTACGACGGCTCGAGCCGGCAACGTCGACCAGTGCCCCACCGGTGCGACGTCGAGCTGGTGCCTCGCCGGCACGACCGACGGCACGGGCGGAGACGGCGGGACCGGCAACCCGCCGGTCACCTCGGGCGGTCCGCCCACGACGAAGCCACCGTGCGGCTGGGAACCGGTTCCCGCCGACGTCGTACTTCCTTGGCTGAACTCCGCAAGCGGCGCCGTGACCGACGGGGCCCCGCCCGCGGGCGTCGCGGTGACTTGGCAGGCGTGGTGCTACCGGGAGTCCTCCGGAGGCGGTTCCTACGGCGGGCCGTTCCGTTGGGTCCGGGTCCAGACGCCCCAGACCGTTGCGGCCGGTCTCGCCGAACAGCTCCGCGGCACCGTCCCGACTCCCGAGGTCGGCACCGACCCGCCCGCCGGGTCCGCGGCAGTCGTGGGAGTCCCGGTGTTCGTCCGGGTGACCAACTGGCGGGGAACCATCGTGCGGCACGGCACTCTCGTCGGCGTAGGCGTCACCGTCGTGGCCACCCCGACGGTGCTCGTCGATCCCGGCGACGGATCCGGCGCGCACAACTGCGACGGCCCGGGTCGGAGGTACGACCCCTCGGCGGGCGACCTGTGGGCACAGGCCCACGCACCGGGCGCCTGCACGCTCACCTACGCCAAGCGCACCGGAGCCGGAGGCCGCCCGACCGCGTGGCCCTCGACCGTCACCGTGCGCTGGACCTTCACCTGGACGTCGACCGACGGCGGCGAGGGCACGTTCCCGGCGGTCGACCGGACCGTTGCCGTGCCGCGCCAAGTCCACGAGATCCAAACGATCGTGACGTCGGGAGGCTGACATGTCGACAACCGCACCACGAGCCGAGGCCATGCGCCGGGCTGTCAGCAGCCCGGCGTGGGCCGAGCGGCCTCCCGGAAGGGCGCGACGCGGGCGGAGCCGATCCCGAATCGTCGCCGCGGTCGCGCTCCTGATCGTCGGCGCGTGGATCGCCGCCGCAGCGTTCCTGTCGGTCGGAAGCCGACGCGAAGTGCTCGTCGTCGCACACCCGGTGCCCCGCTACGCCAAGCTGACCCGTGCAGACCTGAAGATCGTGCGGGTCGCGTCCGACGGCGGCCTGTCGTTCATCGCCGCGAACCGGATCAACGCCACCGTCGGTCGCGTGACGGCGGTCGACCTCACCGCGGACACCCCGTTGGCGGACGCCGAGCTCCTGAAGTCCGGCACCCGACCGGTCCGGGACGGCGAGGCCGTCGTCGGCGCACTGCTGTCCCCCGCCGACTCGCCTGACCCCCTCCCCCGGGGCGCATCGGTGAAGGTCGTCGTCCGTCCCGCGCAGGCCACGACTGGAGACGCCCGGTCGATCAGCGGCTGGATCCTGCGTGTGGAGAGTGCCGGCGCGACGGGCGAAGGCGGACACCGCGTGAGCCTGGTCGTTCCCGCCGCGGAGGCCGACCTTGTCTCGTCGGCAGCCGCGGACGGACGCGTCACGGTCGTCGTGCTGGGCGGTTCCTGATGCTCGTCTCACTCGTCTCCGCCAAGGGCGCCCCAGGGGTCACCTCCACCGCACTCGCCCTCACCGCCGCCGCGGCCTCGCGCGGTTCCGCGCTGATGGTCGAGGCTGATCCTGGCGGCGGCGACCTCGAGTGTTGGTGCGGTCCCCTCGGCGAACCCGGTCTGCTCGACGTAGCCACCCAGATCCGTGGCACGGACAACGCGGAGCTCCTCTGGATCCACGCCGCCACGATCGGCCCCCACCTCTCCGCGGTCGCCGGTCCCACGACGGCGACGCCGATGTCGATGGCCCTCGCAGCCGCCGACTCGACGCTCGGCAAGACGCTGGCCGGGCTCGACGCCACCGTGGTGGTCGACGCTGGTCGCTGGATGGGCAACGGCGACGTCGACGCCCTACTCGGCGCATCCGACGCGGTCGTCGCCGTCTGCCGACCCACGCTCGACAGCATCGAGCACACCCGCGGGCTGGTCGCGTCGCTCGGCCGGACCACGCTGTTCCCCTCGGTGCTCGTGGTTGGCGGCACGACGCCCTACGGCCCGGCCGAGATCGAAGCCGCGCTGGGCGTGCCCGTCGTCGGTGCGCTTCCGTGGGACCCGCGTGGCCTGAATGCGCTGCTCGATCTCCGGCGCCAACGGGCGTGGGCAGGCTCGTCGCTGGCCCGAGCAGCGGATCGGGCGGTGCGGGTCCTCATTGGCGACCGGGACGGGGAGCAAGTCGATGCCTGACATCGTCACCACCTCGGACGCCGACGTTCGACAGGTCGAGGCGGGGCTGCGACACGTGATCGCGGAAGAACTTGCCGCACAGTCCAATCGGCGGGAACGGGACGGGTCCGTGCCGATGGACGACGTCGACCGCCGGCAGCTCGCGCGGGCCGTGGTCCAACGCGAGCTCGACCTGCGCACCCGGGAGGCCATGCGACTCGGCGAGCCGCCGATGCCCGACGGGGAACGCGCCGAGCTCGTCGACCGCGTCATGGACCAGGTCTTCGCCGCGCTACCGGGCCTGGAGCAGTTCCTCGACGAGACGGACGCGGTGAACATCCACGTCCAAGGCTGCCGACACGTGTCCGTCGAACGGCTCGACGGCACCCGGACCCGCCACCCGTCACCGTTCGCCACCCACGCCGAGCTGATCGACCTCGTCGCGCACGCCGCACGCCGGGCCGGGACGGTCGAGAAGGAGTTCAACTACAGCCACCCGATGCTGCACCTCACGCTGCCGGACGGGTCGCGCCTGACGGCGAACGCGTGGATCGGCGCGGAGCCGTACCTCACGATCCGCCGACACCCCCTCGTCGATCAATCGCTGGCGGACCTACGCGACCGGGGCATGTTCGACGAGGGCGTCCGCACCCTGCTCGCGGCGGCCGTGCGCGCCCGCATGAACATCCTGTTCGCCGGCGGCCAGGGCGACGGCAAGACCACGCTCATGCGGGCGGCGGCGCACGAGGCACGACCCGACGAACGCACGCTGGTGCTCGAGGCCGAGCCCGAGCTGCACCTCGACCGCCTGCCCGAGCGCCACCCCGAAGCGCTCACCCTCTGCGAACGCCCGGCGAACATGGAGGGCGGAGGGGCCATCACCTTGGCCGACCTCGCTTGGCACGCGAAGCGGCTGACGCCGGACCGCATCATCGTCGGCGAGGTCCTGGGCGACGAGGTCATCCCGATGCTCGAGGCGATGAGCCAGGGCATCCGCGGGTCGATGTGCACGATTCACGCCGAGTCCTCGGCCGCCGTGTTTCCGAGGCTGCCGGTCTACGCCCGGAGCCGCGGACGTGACTGGAACTCGGGCGACGTCTTCCAGCTCGCGGCGCTCGCACTCGACCTGATCGTGTTCGTGGCACGCGACCGCGAGGGTCGCCGCGTGGTGGCCGAAGTCCGCCACGTCGACCGCTACGACTCCTCCACCGGACAGGTGATCTCCGACGCCTGGCTCGTCCCCGACCCGGCGACCGGGCGCGCGGTTCGGGCATCCGTGATCCCGGTGCAGCACCTCGATCCGTTGGTGGAGCACGGCTACAACCCGTCCGGACACGAAGCGGTCGCGGGAGCGGTCCGGTGATCGCGTTCGCCGTGGGCGGCGTGGTCCTGTTCCTGGCCGGGGTGTGCCTCCTCGTCTCCGGGCTCTCGCCTATCGAGCAACCGGACTTCCGGCGAACTCCGAAGCTCATGGCCCGCGTGGACGGACGCCGCCTCGCGCTCGCTTGTGCGGGTGCGGCGGGAGCGGCGCTGCTCACGCGCTGGCCGGTCGCCGCGCTCGGCGGCGCCGCGCTCGGATGGTGGGGGCCTGGACTGGTCAGGCCGACGGGCGACGATCGTTCCGAGGAACGCACCGAGGCGATCGCCTCGTGGTGCGAGCTGCTGCGCGACGCGGCCGGAACCTCCCGGGGCATTGAGGGGATGCTCGTCGCGACGGCGTCGTCGGCGCCCGCCCCGATCCGGTCCGAGCTGCACCTGCTGGCGAGGCGTCTCGAGTTCGAGCCGATCGGAACGGCGCTCGATCAGCTCGCCGACGACCTCGACCATCCGCTCGGCGACCTCGTCGTCACGGCGTTGCGACTGGCTTCCACCGCCGGGGCCCGGCGGGTGCGCGAGGTGCTCGACGACCTCGCGGGAGCCGCTCACCTCGAAGCGGGCATGCAACGCCGCCTCGACGTCGCCCGGCAGCGGCCCCGTTCCACGATGCGGCTGGTCGCGGCGATCGTGACGGTGTTCGTCGCCGGCCTGGTGCTGTTCTCGCGGCGGTACCTGGCGCCATACGGCACACCGGTCGGGCAGCTCGTGCTCGTCGTGATCGCCGGCTACTGGGGCCTCGGATTCTGGTGGATGCAACGCATGGGCAGGGTCCCGCAGGTGCCGCGCTTCCTGGCGGGACGACCTGGGGACGGCGCGTGACCGGGGCCGTGCTCGGTGGCGTGCTCCTCGCCGCCGGCGTCTGCCTGCTGTGGTCGGGGATCTTCCCCGCGCCGCAACGGCTCGACGCCGCGCTCGCCCGCCTGGGCCGACCGGTTCCCGGCGCTGAAAGTGTCGAGGCGGGCGACGACCTCGACGCTCGCCTCGGCGCGTTCCTCGTCCGCCGCACCCCGGTGTCGTCGCTGCTTGATCGGCTCGCGACGGACCTGCGCATCCTGCGCCGCACCCCGGAGGAGCAGGCCCTGGCGATGGCGGTCCACGCGTTCATCGGACTTCTGTGGGCACCGGTGGTCGCCGCCGGAGCGATGGTGCTCGGCTACCGCGTCCCACTCGCCGTCCCCGTGTGGCTCGCCCTGTCAGGCGCGCTGCTGGTCGGCCTCCTACCGTACCAGCGGACACGCGAGGAGGCGCGCAGTGAGCGGGCCGCGTTCCGCCACACGCTGTCGGCCTATTGCGACGTCGCCGGGATGGCGATGGCCGCCGGGAGGGAGGTGTACGCGTCGCTCTTCGAGGCCGCGTCCATCGGCCGGGGACCAGCGTTCCTGGAGATCCGCGAGGCGCTCCAGCATGGCCATATCTCGGGCGACAAGCCCTGGGACTCGCTCCGCTCGCTCGGCGAGGCGCTCGGCGTGAGCGACCTCGTCGAGCTCGGCGCCACCGTGGCACTCGCCGGGGACGAGGGAGCTGCGGTGCGCGACACGATCGCCTCGCACGCCCGGTCCATCCGTGAACGCCTCATCGCTGAGACCGAGAAACGCGCCGCTGCGGCTACGGAACGCATGGCCGTTCCCGGGGCGATGTTGATGATCGGCTTCCTCTGGTTCCTCGCCTTTCCGGCCCTCTTCCTCATCCTCCAACAGAGCAACTGACCAACACCCCCGACCCCAGGAGTACCGATGAACCTCCGAGCCCACCTCGCCCTGTTCGCCGCCCACATCGAATCGATGCGCAGCCACGACGGTGAACGCGGCGCCAGCACGGTCGAGACCGTGATCATCGTGGCCGCGCTCGCCGCGTTGGCAATCGCGACGCTCGCGGTCATCACGACGCTCGTCAACGCCAAGGTCGCCGGCATCCACCTGTGAGCGCCCTGTGACCTGGATGCGAACTCAACCGGCCCGGCGACCGGACGTCGAACGCGGCTCCGCAACGGTGGAGCTGGCCATCGTCATGCCGCTGCTGATGCTCCTGCTCATGGTCGTCGTGCAGGCGGGCATCTACTTCCACACGCAGGCCGTGGCCACCACCGCGGCGCGAAAGGCCGTGGACGCGGCGCGCGTGTCGGGAGGATCCCCCGCCGCCGGCGAGTCGACCGCCGACGCGTTCCTAGACCAGTCAGGTCACACGCTCGGGCACCGGCACGTCGTGGTCACCCGGTCCGGGACCAACCTCAAGGCCACCGTGTCCGGCCAGGTCTCCTCGGTGCTCTTCGGCGCGCCGCTGCGCGTGACCGTCGACGCTTCGGCCCCGATCGAACAGGTCACCCCGTGACGCGACCGGGCGAGCGGGGGTCGGCGACCGTCGAACTGGTGATCCTCGCCCCGGTGTTCGGCCTCCTGCTCGCGTTCGTCGTGGTGGCCGGGAGGATGGGCGCCGCACGCGCCGACGTCGACGGTGTGGCCCACAGCGCGGCACGCGAGATCACCCTGGCACGCGACCCGTCGGCGGCGATCGAGCGGGCGCGCGAGGAGGCCGCGACGGCCCTGCACGCGGGCTCAGCCATGTGCCGGTCGATGCAGTGGCACGACGTGGTCACCGCCACCGAAGTCACTGTCACCATCACCTGCTCAGTGGACCTGGCAGGTGCAGCGATGCTGCCGGTACCCGGTTCGATGTCGGTCACCGGCACGTCGAGCGAGGTCGTCGACCGCTTCCGGGAGGTGACCGGCTGATGCGTGGCCTTCGCGCAACCGACCGTGGGATGGTCACCGTCTGGACGGTGGTCGTGGTGCTGGCCTGCGCCGCGATGGTGGGCCTGGTTGTGGACGGCGACGCGATCCTCCGGGCCCGCAGCACCACGTTCGATCTCGCTGCGGGGGCGAGCCGCGCCGGGGCGCAGGGACTCGACCAGCGGGACCTCGCCGAAGGCCGGGTCCGCATCGATCCCGTCGCGGCGAGGGCACACGTCACGCGGTACCTCGACGGACAGCACGTCACCGCCGTGGTGACCGTGGACGGCAACCGGGTGAAGGTGACCGTCCATCGCGTCATCACCCTCCAGATCCTGCAGACGACGAACGTCGCCGTCGACCAGACCGCCACCGCAGTCGCCACCGAACCAGGAGGAACCTGATGCGTGCGTTCGCCAAGGCCGTTGTGTCCGCGGCGGTCCTCGCCGGCGTGCTCGTGGGAGTGCCGCTCCTCCTGCTGCGATTCGGCTCCTGGCCGATCCACGGCGTCCCATCGATCCACCAACTCCGGAGCGCCCCCGGACAGATCCTGACCGATGACGTGGTGTTCTCCATCCTCACGGTTGCGGCGTGGCTCGCCTGGGCGGCGTTCGCCGCGAGCGTCGTCCTCGAGCTCGCAGCCGAGGTCGTGGGACTGCCGAGGATGCGCCTGCCACTCGGCTCCCCGTTCCAGGCAGCGGCCGGGCACCTCGTGGCCGCCATGCTCGTCACCACCAGCTTTGCCGGCCACGTCGGCGGACGAGCGACATCCGCACCGCCGCTCCCGACGACGACAGCTCCCGCCTCGACGGTCGCTCATCCGACCACCACCGCTTCGCCGTCGACGACCGTCGCTCCACCGGCCACAACGACCGCCCCGTCCCCACCGCCGACCTCACCCCCTTCGTCGGCACGTCACGACCATCCGAGGACGACACCCGCGCCGACCGAGCCGGGAACGGCGGGCCCCAGCGTCGTCGTCAGGGCCGGCGACTCGCCGTGGAGCATCGCCGAGCGGCACCTCGGCGACGGCATGCGTTGGCGGGAGGTCTGGGACCTCAACCGCGTCGCTCCCCAGGTCGACGGTTCGATGTGGGTCGACCCCCAGCGGCTCTCCGTGGGCTGGACGCTGCACCTGCCGACCGATGCGACCTCACCCGCAGCGGACGGCGTCGGTTCGTCGAGCGAGGTGGACGGAAGTGCGCAAGGCCAGTACATCGTGCAACCCGGGGACACGCTCTCCGGCATCGCCCAGGCCCAACTCGGCGACCCCGCCAAGTCCGGGCCACTCTTCGAGGCCAACGCCGGACGCCCGCAACCGGATGGCATGACGCTGACCGACCCGAACCTGATCCTCCCCGGCTGGCAACTCGAGCTCCCTGCAGGCAAGGGCAGGTCATCGAACGGAGCCACGCCACCCGCTGCGGTGCCGACCCCTCCCCCGTCGCTGGCGCCGGCTCCGCCGACCGCGACTCCCGCGGCGCCAACGTCGGTTCCCTCGACGACCTCTGTTCCCTCGCCGGGAAGCGCCCCCCAGGCCCGGAAGGACAGTGGACCGGACACCGCGCCTCAGGAACCGTCGCCTCCGTCGGAACGTCGTCCGTCAGGTCATGCGGCCCAGATCGTGCCGCCGACTTCCGCGCCCCTCTCGGTCGCTCCCGCAGTGAGGCCACGCCGACTCAACCGTGCGCGCACGGGCGAAGGTCTGTTCGCACGCACCGCTCCGACCATCGCCGGGATCACCGGCTCGCTCGTGCTCGGAACCGCCGTGTTGGACCTCCTGATCCGGAAACGTCGTCGGCGGGTGGACCGAGGCATCCAGTCACGTCCAGTCGGTCGGACGGCGGCGGTGACGGAACGGGCAGTGGCGGCCGCGGCGGACCTTCCGCTCGTTCGGTGGGCTGGGCAGGCGCTTGCCGAGATGGTGGCCGACTTCGACACCCGGGCGTCGCGCGCACTGCCGGTCGCCGTCGAGCTGTCCGAGGAGGACGGCCTTGAGGTGCTGTGGAGTGAGCCGGTGTCGCCCGCTCCTGAGCCGTGGAAGGCGACCGAGGGCGGATGGTCCTGGACGCTCGCCTACGACCCGGATGCTCCCGTGCCGGTCGATGCGCTCCCGGCGAGGCTTCCGTCCCTCGTCACCGTGGGTCGTCGCGATGGCAAGCAGCTGCTCGTCAACCTCGAGGCCTTCGGCGCAGTCGGGGTGGTGGGCTCGATCGAGCGCAGCACCGACTTCTTGCGGTCGATCGCCACCGAGCTGAGCCTCGGCGAGGAGCTGTCGGACGCGTACTCGCTGGTCTTCGGGATGGACCTTGCGCCCGAATGCCCCGGCCCGCGCGGGGAGGTGGTGAGCGCGGTCGACGCCGCGGCACGGCTGGCGTCCGCGTGGAAGTCGCTCGACGCAGTTCTCGGCGACGCATCAGACGGCGCGTTCGCCTATCGGGCCGGCCCGGGGGCACCTCACATCGAGACAACGGTCGCAATCGGCTTGGACGTGAGCGACGAGGAGGCTTCTGCGCTCGTCACCGCGGCCGAGCCGGACCGGGGCGCCGCCCTGATGATCGCCGATCCCGCCGGAAGGTGTGGATGCCGCATCGAGCTTTCGGCGGACGGCGCCGTGCTGCATCCCCTCGGCATCGAGTTCGAACCGGTTCAGCTCCCTGACCGGTCTGAGGCTGCCCTTGCCCAACTGCTCCTCGACGAGAAGGCAGCGGGCGACGCATCAGGGCCTATGGACAACGGGGATGGCGAAACCGACTGCCTCGTTGACCTGCGATCCGAGAGCTCAACGGTTCCGACCGAGGGCGTCACGAAGTGCGAGGGGTCGTCGTCGCGGTCGATGCCGGAGATGCTCGTCCACGTCCTGGGTAGTCCCCGTGTCGACGGCCGGCCATCCCTGGGTACCAGGCAGGTCTCGCTCACCGCGTTCCTGGCACTCAAGGGTCTACCGGCGACCATCTCAGACATCATCGAGGCGCTCTGGGGTGGCGATGAGGTTCGCCCGAAGACCGCCTGGAACCTGGTCAGCTCAACGCGGGGAGGCCTGGGCCAGCTCGATTCAGGAGCGGACGTGCTTCCCGCGGCCGACCAGGCGATGAAGACGTACTCCCTCGCGTCCGGGGTGACCACCGACTACGAGATCCTCAGGCGTGCCTACAAGCGGTCGCTCCACGACCCTGATGCTGGCTCGATCGAGGATCTCGACCATGCGCTCGGACTGGTCGATGGTCGGCCGTTCGGTACCGCCGGCTTCGAGTGGGCCTTCCGGGATGGTCAGTACGGCACGGCCGCCGGCGAACTCATCGAACAGGCCGCGCTGCGTCTGGCTGGGCTCGCGTCGGACGCAGACGATGTCGACCTGGCGCGCCGTGCCATCCGACAAGGGCTCCACGGGTTGCCTGGGAACGAGGCGCTCTACCGCGAGCGAATGAAGATCGAGGCGAACGCCGGGAACGCGTCTGGCATCCAGCTGGCGTACAAGGAGCTGGTCCACTACCTGATCGACTTCGATGAGCGCCCGTCGCAGGAGACGATCGACCTTCGCGTTGCACTCCGGCGCCGATCCGCGGTTCAGCCATCCGCCTGAGATGACCCACCAGTCCACAGTCGCGGCAGGTGCCGCGAGTAGACATCGAAGGATGCGACGATGTCGCCCCGATCACTTATGCACATCCCGACCTGCGCAGGATCCCCGTCTCCGGGATCGAGCGCGAAGAGCCCGGCCGTGCTGTCCTCGCCCGCATGAGCCCGTGAGCGCACCTCTACACCGCCGAACATGCCGCGAGCCTCGAGGACGACGCGCGGAAAGCCATCCGGTTCCTCGACCACGACGCGGCGTGTCCGGATCTCGGCCTTCATTGAGAGCTGGAGCGCTGCCACGTCCTTCCGAAGTTCGTCGACCTCGGCCGCCAGGTCTCGACTCCCATCGGGCCGCGGAGCACCCGCATCAGCGAAGGGCCCATCGCTCGTTCCCTCTGACCGTTGCATCTCGTCGTCCACAGCCACACCTCGCCGTCTCGTGCCGTCTTGTCGGTAGAGGCTCAGCGAAGAGCGAGTGCTGCAGGACCCGAACGTACACCTGCGTATGTACCTACGCAACCCCCCTTTTGCTCGTCGACAACGGGATTGCCTGACGTGGGCAGGATGGTCGACACAGACGACCTGGTCGGCAGCGCCGAGATCGCGCGCCGCCTCGGCGCCAAGCGCTACAACCTCATCAACGACTGGATCCGCCGCTACCCCGACTTTCCCGAGCCCGTCGCCGTCATCGCCGGCACCAAGATCTGGAATTGGCCCGACATATTCATCTGGTCACAACAGCGTACGCAATGACACCAATTGCTCTCCACTGGCAAGTCGCCTGAACGAACACGTTTCGTGTCAACCGTAAACCCGCCAAGGATGGGCCCGACTAAACTCTACAAGTGGTACCTTCACCGCTGCTATCTCACGCCTTCCAGTGCGGCTATTCTCTCATTGATCAATGTAGCCGCTTCGGCCACTGGCCGATACGACTTCCATTTCGGACTGCTCCCACCCGCCAGCGCTCTCGAGCAATAGCCCGTGCCATCCTTCATGTGAAAGCAAATGACCGTTCTTCGGTATTGTTTGATCATTACTTGCTCCAATTCTGCCGACTTCACGTCCTGGAGTGAAATTATGCGACCCCTCCAACGCAGCCATCCTCTGTAGCCATGTGCGACTACTTTGTCTCGGCATACGTCAATCCGATAGGACCTTCTCGAATAAGCACAATACAGAGCTCCGACAGTCGCCATGCCCAAGCTTACCGCAATCACCGGAAGTCCGTTCCTCCCAATCGAAGTCAGCGCGATAAATAGTCCAAATACAATCAACATACCGCCATTGACATAATTGATCCACAGATACATCGTGACGAACGTGCGACACTCGGGGCTACTCACGCCCTTTCCCCTGTGTCGCGAGATCCCCAATTCCCAGCGATGTGTCGGGGCCAGCTGAGTAAAGGGCGCGTCCAACGAATTCGTAGCCGGGGCCAGCGGGACGCGGTACTTCAGCTGCTCCTTCCACGTATGTACCCAATCCAAGGAACATCATGGAGGCAACCAGATCGATCTCGTTGGCACGCAGGGAATTGCCGAAGCCCTCACTTTGAATCCGTGCGTACGCTCGGGCCGCGTACGCCACCAAGGCAAATCCCGCACAACCCAATGCACCGCCTGGGCCCGCAAGGCACCCTACAGTTGCAGCTGCGCTCGCGACAATTGCCACCGACTCCCAGGGGTTGCTTTCGATAGCACGGGCCAATGATCCGACCGTCTGAGTGTATACGTTCCCGATGGAGTTCATAAGAGATCCGAGGCCACCGGCAATCCATTGAAATGCATCGGCGATGACTCCATATCCATAGAGCCCTAGCGGATCTGTGAGATTGACAGGATCGTTAGCCGCATACCCGTAGCGAGATCTGGTGAGGGGGAAAAGGGGATCGGGCGTCGTGAATTGCGCGGTGGCCGGGTCATAGTAGCGGTGCCGCAGGTAATAGAAGCCTGTTTCGGTGTCTTGGTATTGTCCCTGCCATCCCAGTGAAACGGGGTTCCCTGGTCCTGAATGTGCGATGACATTCCCCCAGGCGTCGTAGGTGCGCGCGGAGACGCTTGTGCCGGTCATGTCGGTGGACGCGGCGACCGATCCTGTTCCGTCAATCATCAGGAATCTGGTATCGGCGTCGCTGAGGCGTTCGATCGGCATGCCACCGGGGCCGTAGATGTAGAAGTTGGCGCCGTCCTGGATCAGTTGTGGCACGCTCGATGTTGTATCCCAGGCGAACTCCGTTGTCACCCCCGGGTTCGAGCCAGTCTTCTTCGAGACTCGAAGTCCATCTGCGGAATAGGTGTAGTTCGTCGTTCCTGCGGGTGTGACTGATTTGGTCATCTGTCCCAGTGGGTCGTAGCTGTAGGTGTTCGATTCGGTGCTCTTCCGTTCGCCGTTGTCGGTGTAGGTGGAAGTGACGCTGCCCGAGGGTGGGTTCAGGCAGGTTCCCGATCCCGAGCCTGTCCAGCAGAGCTCACCGGATGAGTCGAAGACTTGCTTGACGCCGTTGAGGGTTGTCGGCTCCCCGTTCGAGTCGTAGCCGACGCTGACCGAAGGGTTGGTTTGCGTCTTCAGTTGTGTTGCCGGGTCGTAGGTCCAGCTTGACGTCGAGCCCAGCTGCGTGGCCGATGTCAGGGCTTCGCCTTGCTGGCGGGCGTAGGTGACTGGCCAGGTGACGGCCGGCTGGCCGGCGGTGAGACTGGCGGTGTAGGCGGTCGTCGAGATGAGGCCGTCCGCGTCGAACGTTCGCGCCTCGGATGTTCCGTTCGGGAAGGTCACGTTCTTGAGCTCGCCGACAACGTTGGGGTCCGAACCGATATCGGCAGCGGTGCCCCAATTGAAGGTGGTGACCTTCTGGTTCCAGTCCGTCGTACTGGTCCAGCGGCCGTTCGTGTACTGCTCGGTGACGGTGTGGTTGCTGCCTGGGTAGTTGATCGAGGCGAGCCTGCCGGGCTGGTCGCCGGCAGCTCCAAGGTTCGAGTCGTAGTGGTAGCTGGTGACGAGTCCATTTCGGGTTTCGGACAGCACATCGCCGAGTGAATCCAAGCTTCTGGACACCACGACCGATGGGCCGGTGGCGGGAACCAGGGTCGACCCGACGAGGCGCCCGAAGTCGTCCCAGCTGTACGTGACGTCCGCACTCGAGTCGGATCCGTAGTAGATGGCGAGGGGGTATCCGCCGCCGTCGAAGTAGGTCGTGACCGTTGAGCCGTCCGGCTTGGTTACTACCTGTGAACTGTACGCTTGCGATCCATTCGAAAGGGTCTGGAACTGGGAGTGGTAGCTGATCGTTACCGGGTTCTTGCCTGGAGCGGTGACTTTGGTTACACGCCCCAATGTGTCGTAGTCGTATTCGGTCTTCGCACCAACCGCCTGTGGCGGAGCGGTTGCTGGCACGGCGTTCGACTGCCACCGCATGCGTCCGATCGAGTCCCAGCCGGTCTCGGTGACGTTGCCGTTCGCGTTCGTGAAGGCGGTCTGGTTGCCGTCGGGGTCATAGCTGGATGATGTGCTGGATAGCCCCGACAGTGAGAGTTGCGGTCCTGCGGTCAACGTTTCCCGGCCTGCACTGTCGTACCACGCGTGCGAAGTGGACCCTTTGAGTGATCCTGCCGCAAAGCCGGAAGCGACCGGCGCGGGCGAACCGGATGTTCCAGCGCCCGAATACAGGCCGACGCCGGTGTAGGCGGAAAGCATACCGTCGTTCGATGACATGAGCAGTGCGCCATTCAAGTAGACGAGTGTGCCCGCTCCAACGCTGTAAACGCTCAAGTGGTCACCGACAGAGATGCTGTTTGTGACGCTAGACGCCCGTGCCATCTCTTGTGACCCGCCACCGATAACCTTGTTCAGCCGCCAAGTCCCGTCGCTAGGCACCTGCACAACATCCCAATAGTTCGAAGAGTCCTCCACACGGAACGCGACACCAACCTGATCGACCGAAGCGTCAGCGACCACATAGGACGCCGTATAGCCATCTGTAGCCGACAGGTTCGAGTCTGCCAAGGTGGCGACACCGGGGGAACCGTGTGCGGTGTCACCCGCGATCGACCAGCTGCCCGACTTGGTGATCCAAGGATCACCGGCCGGGGAGGATCCCAGACCAGCACTACTGTCCGCTCGAACGAATCCGTCCGCCACACCAGCGGCAACCGCGTCCATCCCGATGATTGGCTGACCTCCGGCGCTGGTGACCGCCAGCGAGCGGTGCGCGGCGACGTTCGCCCCGGACACGTTGCCAGACGGCGAGACCATCGCGACACGGTGCCCGGCCTTGTCGTAGCTGTAGGTCGTCTCATCGCCCGACGGGTTCGTCGTCGAGATCTCCTGGCCGGTGTTCGGATCGTAGGCGAACTGGGTCGTGGTCCCATCCACCGCGGTCACCGACGTCGCATCCTCGGGATTGGACGGATGCGCATGGTGCAAGGTGATGACTGCAGCAGACCCCAGGCTTGCTCCCGTCGTATCGGTCCATGGGCGACTGACCGAAACGAGATTGCCCGTCAAGGGCCCGTCATAGGTGTACGTGGTCGTCACCGGATGCGCAGATGTGGCTGCCTGCGTGACGGAGTCGGGTTTGCCAACAAAGTTGTGAGTGTTATATGTGGAATAGGTCCACTGACCGTCAGGGGCAAAGTATTGCGTCATCAACCCCTGCGAGTTGTAGGTCATCGCCATCAACAGTCGATCTGGAAGATTGTCTTGAGACTCGGTGATGCGATCGATCATGCCCAGCGGATTCAGGGAATAGTCCGCCATGTGTTCGTAGTCGAAATCCCACTCCGCGACCGTCGCTCCGCTGTCTCTCTGCACGTAGTTCTGGAGCAGCCCGTCCGAATATGTCGCTACGCCGCTAGATCCGTCCGGATAGGTGATCGTGGAGGTTCCAGTGAGCGCATCGCTCGGGTTTCCTGTCGGGGCCGTGCTGTACCCGCTGTAGGCGAACTGGGTCGCGGTGCTTGGGTCGCTCGGATGACCCCCAGCGGCCGCGACGGCGTTCGGGTCCCATTGATACTGCACCCGCCCAGCATTCTCACCGCTCGCGTAGTACTGATTGATCAGCGTTCCCTGGGCAGGATCCTCGATCGATGTCAACTCACCCGACGACGGGTCATAGCCGTATTGCCACTGCCCCCCAGCAAGCGAGGACGCCGTGTACAAATGTCCATCCGTATATTGAAAGGTTACGGTTCGACCCGCAGTGTCGCTGATGCTGGTTGCCCGAGAATTGGCATCAAGTTGGACGACCATTGACGCAGAAACCAGCGCCGAGGTCCCAATTGCGCTGTGCGCCACCACTGACAACGTACCTGGAAGAGAGCTCGGCCATGAAAGGTCGAGGTCGTAATCATTGCGGTCGATTACACGGACCAGCCGGAGCACACCCGACGGAGTCTGCGCCCCGAATACATACTTCGTTCCGTCAACGGTTCGGATCGTCCAGGACCCGGTCGACCCATCCAACGCGGCGGTCACCGCCGACGATTGTGGCACCCATTGTGAATCGACCGGGGTGTACCACACTGACGCCCCAGAAGGTTCACGCCACGTGAACTTCCGCCACGAAGCGTCAAGCGTCAATGTCGAGTCCCAAAGAGACGACCACCCCGTCCCAAAGATCCCTGCGTCCGCAGGAAGCCCCGTCGAGTCATAAGTGCGAGTGTCGTCCAGCGCCGGTCCGCGCACAGGCAATGAGATGTCCGTCGTGGACTCCACCAGTGCGCCGCGGTTCACGTCGACCGGCTCTGCGGCGAAGTTGGTGAGTCCGTGCAAGAACGCCTTTGCACGATCGATCCAACCACTCAACGAATTCGCAGGTGTCGCCGGGCCCCCTCCACCGATGAGCGTCGCAGGGGTGGCAGAACAACTCCCAGAGCCATCGTATGTGAAGGTCAAGACGACCGAATAGTAGACGGATTGGCTTGGACTTTGAATGTCCGCACCAACGTTAAGCGACAATTCTTGCGACGTGTTGTTGGTGTTTGCCTTCTCTCCAAGGAGGGTATGATTGGCCGTGCCTGAATAGAAGTAGTTCTGACCGGGCAGTGGGTAATCCGTATACATGGTGTACCCATTGGCAGTCGAGGCGTGAAACGTCACGGAAATATGGATGGTTTCGCCCGGCGCCAAGGTAGCTGAATAGGCGTGATCGTGCGCCGACTTGGTGAATACACCCCCTCCCCCACTGCCCGATTCGCCTCGACAGACCTGACCGCCGGTAGCCACCGCGGGCTGGGCGGACTTGCCCTTCTTCGGGAGCGTGGTTGTCGGGGGCGAGGTAGTCGTCGTTGAGCCGCCGAGCGTGGTAGAGGGGGACGATGGCGTAGAAGTCGTGGATGAGTCGCCGAGCGTGGTCGTCGGAGATGACGGTTCGGTGGAACTGGGAGCGGTTGGAACCGATGTGGAAGATGGCGACGGTGAAGAGGCCTGAACTGAACCGCTTGCCTGGTGCACCGACGCCGCCGCACCTCCACCCGCCCCCCGGGGCAGCGCCAACGCCACAAGCAACGTCAAGCATCCCCCGAGCGCGCCGAGACCTCGACTTCCGATGTGAACCCGCCCCTGCCGCATCAACTGTGCCTCCGTCCGAAATGCTCCCGGCCACGCCAGCAACAGGAGTCGGCGGCACCGTAGCGTGACAGAGGCGGTTTGTCAGCGCGCCCAGACCACCGGCACCTCGGATCATCTCGATGCGCGTCGAAGATCGCTTGCGCGAGGCGCACGTCGACGGGCTCGGTATCAGTCACGCGTTTCGCAACGACACTAGGTAGGTCCGAAGAGCGTTCTTGCCGACCCTGCACGGCCGTGCGGTTGGGGCCCCACCCTCGCCCAGACTCCCGGAGGACCGGATGCATTGTCTTTGAGGGCAGGCTGGCTCACGACTAGTACGCCGCCCCATTGCGCACTACCCCTTTCGTCCGACCGAGCACCGCGCCCGACGCCACGACGAACGAAGGAGCGCTCGCGGCTGAAGTCGTGTCCGGCTTGATCCCGCCCTCGAGATTCGCCGCCTTGAACGAATTCTTCAGGCACGGTTCTGAGAGCTCGAAATCGGTGGCAATCGACTTCGACAGGCCATCGGAGTCGCGCTTGCGAGCGGCCCGGGCCAGATCCTCGCGGTTCTCTTCAGCTAGGGCTAGGCCATCGCGAACATCGACCCGGCGTGAACTCTCGGCGCCACGGGTCAGATCTCACCAGATCGAGTGCCCATCTGTTCCGCGATCATCTGGTGATCGGTTCCGGCCAGCAGTGTCTCGGATCCGGTGAGAACGGTCTGGACGAGCGCCCCCTTGCCGTTGACCCGCCACGATGCGCGGCCCTTGACGAGGTGCGGAACCCATTCGGTCTCGCGTTCGGTGAGGCCGAGCAGGTCGCGACAGGTGTCGACCTGGTCGAACGGCTGCCGGAAGATGATCCGGGTCTGGAGATCGGAGACGAGGCCGTGGGCGATCTTGGCATCAGCGGTGCCCTCGTCGGCCTGGGCGGTGAGGTCGCTGGGCCGGTGGCAGACGAGCCAGGTCGAGACGCCGTAGGCGCGGGCGAGCTTGAGACTCGACTGGAAGTGGCGGGCGCCGTGGCGCACCGCGGCCCAGGCTTCATCGACGACCTGGATCGACCGTCGTTCACTCTCGCGGTGCAGCACCGACGCGAGCCACGATGTCGCAGCGAGCATCACGAGCGGGAGCGCTTCGCGGTCGTTGTAGACGGCGGAGAGATCGATCACGAAGCCAGCGCCGTGATCCCAGTCAACGCTGGCGGTGGTGTGCCCGTCGAACATGCCGCGGAGGCTGCGGTTGCAGAGCTTGTCGAGCGCGAAGGTGAGCGGGGTCGCGGCTCGGGTGAGCTCGAGGGGTGTGCACCTGGCCAGGGCGACGAGCTCGTCGGCTGGATCGCCGACGGAGCGGGCCACGTCGAGCAGCGTGAATGGTGTGCCGGTTCGGGCGAGGGTGGTGACGGCCCAGCCGAGCACGGCGTCCTCGATGGGGTCGAGCGACCTGCCGAGCACTCCGGACACGAGCGCGGCCGCAAAGCCTTGGCGGCTGAGTGCGTCGGCGGGGTCGTCGCCGGGCCGGGGGTCCATCGGGTTGAGCCGGTCGGTGCCGCCGGGGCGCAGGCGGATGACCGACAGCCCGTGCGCGGCGGCGAGGGGGCCGTATTCACCTTTGGGGTCGAGCACGGCCACGAACCTGCGCTCGCCGTACACGGCGAGGGACCTGCCGAGGAACGCCTTGACCAGTGCGCTCTTGCCGGAGCCGACCTCGCCGATCACCAGGCAGTTCGGGTTGGTGAGCATCCCGGCGGCGTAGAGCTCGAACGGGTCGAACCAGAATCCGCCCATGCCGCCAGTGATGTTCACACCGATGTAGGGCCCCCGGCTTCCGAAGCCCTGATCCGCGTGGAACGGGTACAGCGAGGACAGGTGCGCCATCGTCGAACGGTGCCAGTCGACCCGGAGCTGCGGCACAGAGGTGACAACGCCGGGGGTGTGGGTGCTCATCGTGTGCCCTGACCGGCGACGGTGCGCCCGAGCGGCAGGGTTGCGACCCAGGCCTGCTCGTGTCGTGCCTCGAGTGGCCGCAGTTCGATGAGCGACTGCCCGGCGGCCTGCTCGACGGACGCGCCGGCATCGTCGAGGGAGTCCTCGTCGGGTGCGGTGACGTCGACGATCCCGACGAACCGGAACTCGGCGTGCCCTTCGGACAGTTCACGTTCCCTGGCTTCGACGTCGGCGAGGCGTCGCCGCTCACGGGCGTTCACCCGGAATCCCTTTCGGGCCTTCATGTCGGCGTCGGCCTCGCGTGCGGTGACCTCGCGGTCTGCGGCGCGGGCCGCCCGCGACATGGGGACGGGCTCCATCACGACGCAGACCGTCCGCGTCGAGCGGGTCTCACCCAGAAGCGGTCCGAGCCAGTCCGCGGCGACGGGAAGCAGCGGCCAGTTCGCGACGAGGTAGGCCCGGTGGAGTGACCCGTCGACGCGCACGTGGGACCAGGTCGGTCGGACCGCGATCGGATTCCACGCGATCGCTCGGTGTCCGGCCGCGGCGGCGAGCGAGCCGGCGGTGGTCCTGATGCGTCGGGCAGCGGTGGGATCCGAGCGGGTCCGGATCGTCGCGGCGAGCTCGCTTCGGGACATGGGTCGGTCGACGTCGAGACCGGCGGCGTCAATGCGCGACTCGAAGAGGCGAAGCTCGTCGCAGAGCGCGTCGATCGCGGCGTCGAGGCGCGAGGTGTCGCGTCGGCGTCGCCGAACCCGCCGTTGGTCGACGGTGATCGACACGAGCACCTCGTGGTGCACCGTTGCGGGTTCCTGTTGCTCGACGAGCGCCCGGTAGTCGGCTGCGGCATCGGTGTCGCGGGTGTCGACGCCGGTCTCGTTCATGAAGGCGCGGTGGGTGTCCAGTCCGGACGGGAGAGTCCATTCGGTCCAGGTGACACGCGCGACTGGGCAGCGTTCGCGTGCAAAGGGGGTCAGCGCGCTGCCCCAGGCTGCGACCATGAGGTCCTGTTCGCCCTGGGAGGCAAGGGGAAACCCCCGCCCTCGGACTCGTAGCGTCGCCGTCACCGTTCCTGCTGCGTCGTCGACCACCACGCCGATTGGATGGCGGGCTGCCCCGTGGCCGTCCGAGTCGACCTCGATGAGGCGCAGCCGTTCGAGCGAGCGAGGAAGGTCCGTGTCGTCGCCGCCTGGTGGTGGGAACAGCGGCGACGCGACCCAGGTGCTGCGGCGTCGGAGAAGTCGAGCTCCGAGCGACGCGGCGGGCGAGGCCACGTCGGCGAGCGGCACCCCGCGGAATCGGCCGAATGCGACGACCGCCCCCGCCACCGGTCCGGCGAGCACCAGCGCGCCCGGGGTGTGGAGCTGCAGAGCCGCGGCGAGCCAGAGGACCCCGACGGCAAGCGGGATGACCTGGCGGGCGCCGAGCCCGAGGACGAGCCCGGGCCGGGACGAATCGCCGAACCGGTAGCCGCGTGGGGCGGTCACGCGTCGTCCTGCGGGGCGCCGGTCCGGTCCTGACTTGGAACGTCTTGCTGGCGGGGGGTGGGACGGGGCGGTGGGGTCCACGGCCGTTGGTCGTCGGGGCCTGCGCCTGGACCGGCGGCACGTCGTGACGATGCCTGCTCGCCCAACGAGGTCGTCGAGGCTTTGTTGCCTTGACGATCGGTGGCGACGGGCGTGGAAGCCGCCGATGCAGCGGAAGAGTTGCTGCCGCCGCCCCCGTTTCCACTGCTGGCTGACTCGCCGGATGATCCACCGGCAGGAGTGGGAATGGAACCGGTTGCGGGACCTGACGGGCTGCCGGCTGATCCGGCTACGCCCCCCTGACCGGCGACGGTCCGGGTGGCGACAGACGCGGCCCGGGACGCGCCGAGGCTCTTGACCATGAGCGCGCTCGAGGCGGCGCTGGTGACGCTGCGACCCCAGCCTCCCGCGACGCCGCTTGCGACGAGCGCCCCCTCGACGGTGGGCATCAACTTGAACAGCACAAACGGGGTGACGGCGGCGATGAGGAAGCAGATGAACCCGGAGACGAGCGTGCCGACAGCGGCCACGGCGTTGTGCGCCGCGTTCGCACCGGCGGTGGGTGTGCCGGCGTTGGCGACGAGCTTCACGGCGACGACGAGCGTGACGACGATCGCAAGCTTCGAGAGGATCAGCGACACGCCGAGGTGCACGAGCTTGCGGGATGACCCGCGCATCGACGGCAGCACCGACGACGACCACACGAGCGGAGCCAGCGCGGCGACGACGTAGATGAGCGCGGAGCGCATCATGAGCGACACGACGAGGCCGAGCAGACCGACGAAGCCGAGCAGCAGGCACAGCGGCCCGACGAAGGTGTGGGTGAGCGGTCCGGTGATGGCCGACACCATGACCATGCGTTCGATCAACGTCTTGAGGTCCGCTCGGCCGCTCTGCCAAACCATGGCCGAGGCCTCGTCGGTCATGCGGATCAGGACGTCGATGACGGTGAGGGTGATCGCCGACGCGAACACCGCCCGGGCTCCCTCCTTGACCGCGTCGAAGATCTGCTCGGGTCGTCCCGCGAGCGCAGCCTGGATGGCCGACGCGAGCATCATCGCGATGGTCACGGCCACCGCGATGACGCCGAGCTTGGCGGCGAGCCCGTTGCTGAACCATGCGGCGGTGACGTGCGGAGTCGACGCGGTGTCGAGGACGTGCCACACCCACTCGATGAGAAGCGCGAGGCCGTTCGCCAGCCACGTGTAGATGCCGCCGGTGACCTTGTCCCAGGTCCAGCCCACGGCGCTGGACGCGGCGCCGGCGACGTAGCTGAAGAGGCCGCCGAGGCCGGCGATCACCCATCCCATCAGGACACCGGCCCGGTGTGATCCGAGGTGGCGGCCGGCCACCGTTGCACGGTCGCCACCTCCGCCGACGACGAGGAAGGATCGTGTTGGCCGATCTTGGGGGTCGGGCCCTGCGCGGTCGTCCACTTGTCGATGTGCCAGTCGCCGCGCTCCCAGACGAGGGTCGCATCGACCTGGTTCCAGGTCTGATCCGCGCCGGCGGAGTCGGTGAGGGTGATGACTCCGACGCACCACATCGATACGTGCACCCGGTTCGCGGCGGCGCGGGTGACGGTGGCGCGCAGCGGTGACTGGGTGATCGTGACGTCCTCGATGGAGTAGCCGTCCTTCTGGAGTTTGTCGTCGACGTCGGCGACTCTGCCGTCAACCTGTTGGGTGAGCACCGGTGCGTAGCGGCTGGTGGCGATCTCGACGATGGTGTCGTCGCGGGTGATGAACGGAGCGGTTGCCAGTTCTCCGTAGACGCCGGTGTACGCGATCGCGGCGGCGCGGGCGCCGGCAGCGTCGTGTCGGAACCCGGCCGGTACGCCGCGCACGGTGCGCGTCGGACCCACCGGTGGCCGGGTGGCCACGTAGAGATGTGTGGCGGGAGACGTTCGGGTCGGAGCGGTTGTCCGGTGGTGACCGCCGACGGGCAGCGCGCAGCCCGCCAGTGATGCGGCGGCAATTGCGGCGACGGTGCAGGTCTTGAGGAGGTTCGTCTTGTTGGCCATGGTCAGCTCGCCGTGTACACGGTGACGGCGATCGTGTGGGCGAGGCCGGCGAGGATCGCGGCGCCGATGCCTCCGAGCAACCACTTGCGACCCGATGCCGACGCCGAGTAGTTCGACCCGAAGTGACCGACGCCGACGGCGATGGCGCCGCCGAGGATCCCGGCGACGGCAGCGGCGATGGCCCCGTACTTGAGCCAGCCGAGCAACTTCACGATGAGGGTCCCGCCGGGGATCGACGAGTCGGGGGCGGGGTTGGGCACGACGTCTGCCATCGCGCGAGCGGCGGTGGCGAACCAGAGGGTCACGGTGGCGCTCGTGGCACCGACCGCGCGGTTGATCCTGGACATGGGTTGATCTCCTTGGGTTCGGGCGTGCGTCGATCGCACGCTCCTCGCATGGAACGACCCGGCTGCGCCCCGATCCGGACAGACCCGTCGCGAAGTTCCGGCCGGCGTCACGTTCAGCGGTGCGCCGGGTGCATGAGGGGTCATGAAGTCCGCGTGCGTGTGCCTGGCCGTCCTCGTCGTCGGGCTGCTGTGCCTGCCGCTGCTGCTCGCCGGTGGCAGCGCGGCGCCGCCTGCGACATCGAGCCCGTGCCCGGTGCAGGTGTCGGGCGGGAAGCTCGCCGTGGTGCTGGCGACGATCCGGACCCTCGAGTCGGGCGGGAACTACACGGCCCGCGCCGCGGGATCGAGCGCGTCGGGTGCGTACCAGTTCATCGACACGACCTGGGCCGGATACGGCGGCTACGCCGAAGCGTGGCTGGCGCCCCCCGAGGTGCAGGACGCGAAGGCCGCGAAGAACGTGTCCGCGGTCCTAGCCGGCACCCACGGCGACGTCACGGCGGTGCCGGTCGTCTGGTATATCGGACACCTCCCACCGCCCGGCTCACCCGAGTGGGACTCCGTGCCGTACCCGAGTGCGGGGAACGTGCTGACGCCCCGCGAGTACCAGACCCGATGGATGGCGATCTTTAACCGCCTCTCCGGTGAAACCCCGACGCCGAACGCAGACGGCACGGCCAACACTGGCTGCGACCGGTCAGGCGCCACCAGCACGACCACGACCACGACGGGTCGCGCCGGGCGATCGATTCAGTGACACGAACCGGGCGTTGGCGGGTCCCTCAAGCAGCATGACCATCCAACAGATCATCGACGACCACCCGCAGCCGCGTCGCGGCCCGCTCGGCCCGCTTGCGCGCCGCGTCAGGAACCGGCCCGGCCGAACCGGCGAGCACCCTGCGCAACCTGTGATCCCGGTACGCGTCCCAGGACCTCGCGCTCAGCGAACCCTCGGCGACCGCGTCGCGGCATGCGGCCACGAAGCGCTCCAGGTCCACGCGGGCCGTGGCGAGCTCGGCGGCCGAGTCGAAGTCGGGAGCGGGTCCGTGCTGGGCGTGGAGCAACGCGAACGTGTCTGGAGAACACGGGTCGGTGGTGGTCAGGTTCACCTCGCCGTGGATCCTCGCCCGACGGTCGCGCTTTGTGGCTCGCGCATGGGCCCGGGACCGCAGCCGGTCCGCGAGCCGGTCGCAACCGTTGAGCTCGCCGCGGCAAATCGCGTCGTAGACCACGACGGTGAGCTCACCGATCAGGTCCTCACGGAACTCGCGGGTGCGACCCGGCGATGTCCGGTGGCGCAGCTGGGGAGCGAGCGCCCCGACGATCAGCGTGACGGCGTCGGGGTCGCTTGCCCCGAGGCGGGCGAGGACGCGCACGGCACGGTCCGACGCCGGGATGTCGTCGTAGCTGCGGATCACCTCGAACAGGTCTTGGACGCTCGCGACTCCCGGATGTGCGAAGGCCGCGACGAGATCGGGGCGGCGGCGTCCGAGCCGGTCGCATTCCCAGGCGAGATGACGGTAGAGGTCGGTGGGCATGATGTTCTCCTTCCAGCGGATGTGCTGGAGGGAGCGTGCGAGGCGCACTTCCCGGACCTGTTCCCCGATCTCCTCCCGCCCGTCGGGATTTCTTCCGTCCCGTGCTGTCCCGTCACCTCCCGTCTCGTCGGGCGTCCTGCAGCAGCTCTGACCTGCGGTTCTGTCCGATCCGGGAAGTACCGGGGAAGTGGCCGGGAGTCCCGACGACCTGGGTTCGGGAAGTGGTCGGGAAGCGCCCGGGAGGTGGCGGCATGAACCGGGACGGACGCTCGTCGCACCCGCCGGGTGCCCAAGGCGAGACGCTGCTCGTCGCCGCCGCTGCGGTCGCGGGTGCCGTCGGGCTGGCGTTGGTCGGCGGCGCGTGGCTCGCGGTCACACTCGACGGTGCACGGCTCCACGGCGGCATCAGCGCATGGCTTGGCGCGGTCGCACGACTGCGATCCCACCCAGGCGACCCCGCCGCGGCGTGGGGACACTTCGCCACCCACGTCCCCGGGCCGGTCCTCTACTGGGCTTGCACGGCCGTGGTCACCGCGACGGTCGCCGGGTTGTCGTGGGCGCTGGTCCGCCTGTGGCGATCGGTGGGGGCGCCGCCACGCGGTGAGCGGTTCGGTGTCGAGGTGGACGCCCGCGTCGCGACCCGAGCCGACGTAGCGCCACTCGTGATTCGCCGGGGCCCGGTTCCGGCCGGCCGGTTCCTGCTCGGCCGCATGGCGCCCCGTGGACCGCTGCTCGCCACCGAGGACCCCGACCGTCACCCCGCCAAGGGCCGGGCCGCCCGCCTGCAAGGGGCGCGAGGATCGGTCGCGTTGATCGGCCCGACCCGCTCGGGCAAGACCCGCCTCGCCTCCCGTGGCATCGCCAACTGGGACGGACCGGTCGTCGCGGTGTCGGTGAAGCGGGACCTTTACGACGCCACCATCAATGCTCGGGAAGTGCGCGGGAAGGTTGCGGTGTTCGACCCTGGTGGCGTCACCGGCATCCCGACGGCCCGCTGGTCGCCGCTATGCGACATCACCACCGTGTCCGGAGCCATGCGCGCCGCCCGAGCCCTGTCTTCCGCGATCCCTCGCGCCGGCGCCCAGACCGGCGACTTCTGGACCAAGCACGCCGAGTCGCTCATCGGCGCCTACTTCTCGGTCGTCGGGCTCTCACGTCTCCTGCCCGACGTCATGGAAGGACGGCCCCCGTTCACGATGCAGCGCCTCGCCGCGCTCGCATTCGCGCAGGCCGGCATCACCGACACCGACGTCAACGAGCTGGTCGTCGCGGGCCTGCACGAGTCACGGCCCCTTGAGGTCCGGCTCCTGGCCGACAACGCCGCCAACAAGCTCGCCGCGCTGCAACGCGAGGACCAGAAGATCCGCTCTTCTATCTACGTCACCGCCCGCCTCGCGCTCGAAGCGTGGAGCGAACCCGCCGTCGCCCACTCCGCCACCGACGACCCCCGCCCCACCTACGACGCACCCGCGCCATCCGACCAGCCCGAACCGTTCATCGACCTCGACTGGCTCATGGGCGGCGGCGACAACGTCGCCAACACGCTCTACCTATCCGCGTCGCACACCGAGTTCACTCGCCTCGCACCCGTCCTCGGCGGCCTACTCGGCGACCTGCGCGAACAGATCCACGCCGACGACATCGCCGGGCGTCGCCTCGCCAAGCCGCTGCTGATCGTGATCGACGAAGCCGGCCAGCTCGAGCTCGACTGGCTACCCGCCGAGGTGTCCACCATCGCCGGGCTCGGCGCCATCCTCGTCACCTGCTGGCAATCACGCGCCCAGATCACCCACCGCTACGGCACCCTCGCCGACGCCGTCCTCGCCGGACACCGCACCAAGGTGTTCTTCAACGGCATCGACGACCCCAGCACCCTCGACTACGTCACCCGCATCGCAGGCACCACCACCGTCCCCCACCGCGGCTGGAACGCCGACCTCGCCACAGGCCGCCGCGGCATCAACGAAACCGAGCGAGCCGAGAACCTCTTCCCACCCAACCTGGTTCGTCAGTTGCGACGCGGAAGCGCTGTCCTCATTCATGCCTCAGTCCCGCCCATTCAACTTGCCTCGCATCTCACCGGATGCACATGAAGTATTTGGACTTCCCCCATATGACACCGGATGCTATTTTGAAGCAATCGCACGAAGCGTCAGCTCTGCCGCCTTCGTAAGTGAATTTACGTCGCCAGGTTCCAAGTTGACCGAATCCACCTCAAGAATGAATTCGCCGCCTCCAGCCGGAGCGTCCCAAACCACCCGGAGCGCTGGACCGGCGCTCGCAGAATCCACCTCTGTGGTGTCCGGACGATACCAGGCGAAAGCGGTCGAACCGAGAGCGGGCCACAAGATTACGCTTGGTTTCGCACCGTCTGCCACTCCATCGACATTGGCACGCTCCTGCGTCGCGTTTGTATCCTTGGCAACCTCGATTACTACACTCCATATACTCGATACGCCAGGAATGCTTGAGGTGTAGGTATCACCTGAGTTCATGATGCATTCCTTCTTGAGGATTGCTGCATCGCCAGCTTCGTCAGCTAATGGCGCTTTACTCAACTTCACCCCGACTGCTTGGCTGATCTTTTCAACATCGATGCCGCAGTCTGATATTGAATCAGTCGTCGCTCCCAGAACAGTCTCTTCGATTGCTGCGGCCTCGCCATTTGCGGGCGCTGATTCGGAAGATGTTGCAGTCGTGCCGTCCGAAGGTGAACTCTGCGGATCCGACGACGCCCGTGATGCAGCTACGTGACTCGAGCCAGCCGAGCTGCATCCAGCGCTTATGGAACCGAGGAGCGCAAGCAAAGCTGCGAATCGAATGATTCCCGGTTGAGTCGCTGACAATTCCCGTTCCTTTCACAAACCAGTCGTCGCTTCTATCTGACTGGTACCGAATATGCGACTTGTCGGAGTCCCGTTGAGCGATGGATGTGTCGGGGCGGTCCCCCGGCGGGGTGGGTCATCGCGTGACCCAGTGTGAGACTTGCGAATGCACTCACTGAGCAGGAGAACACGCGATGACCCGCGACGATACTGCCCGAGTGGCGGACCTCTTGGCGCGCCCTGGCGATGGTGACAGCAAGGTGATGATCGATGCCGAGCCCTCTGGGACGATCGGCGCCGCGCCCCAAGGACGAACCGGCAGCCGGAGCAACAAGCGCAACTGCAGCCGATCCCGGCTGCTGTCCACACCCGTCGGCGATGGGCGTTGAGGATCCCGAAGGTGGGGGTCGGTTCGTTCTTCCCGTCGTTGCTGGAACCGCGCCGCCGGGTCGACAAAGCCCGGTGGGGTGTGATCATGACCGATTACTCCACCGGTACCTCGTTCTCGGTGGTCCGCCTCGTCGGCTCCGTCCTAAGGGGCCAACACGACGACTGGACCATCGCAGAGCGCAGCTTCCTCTCCGAACAATCCATGGCCCAGATCGTCACCTCACCCGAGGACACCACCACCAACGACACCCTAGAACTCCCGGCCGCCGATCCTCGACCGGTGGAACTCGCCCGCACACTTACTTCCACCACTCGACGGGGCGCGGCCTGCGACTGTCGGCAGGTCGCGCCGACTGTTGCCTCCGCCGTCTGAAACTAGGTCCATGTGGCGTACCTGTGGTGCGGCTCGACATCGCGCTGCAGTCCACAATTCGCGCTGCCAGAGGTCGGCTCGCCGACCACGCAGCGCTGCCGAGGTCAGACCCTTCGTGGATGGCCGACCATCTACTCGATGTCCACCTCGGGCCCTCCAACGCCGCGCTCGATCTCGCCCGCTTCGACGACTTCGGGCCAGTGTGTCGTGATCCAGGACGTGCGTGCGTCCTGGGTCTCAACGGCGGCGAGCAGCTGCGCGTTGGCGTCGGAGGTGCCGGTGTCGGGGGTGCGAAGTTCGGCGACGAGGTCACGTTGGTCGGGCGGGGCGGTGGCGAAGAGTGCTTGGAGCTCTCGGCGCCGTTGATCGAGTTCGTCGACGGAGCGGACGTGGGCCGAGGTTGGGAGGGGCGCGGGGTGGTCGTGCAGCCAGTCGGCTGCATCGTCGAGGACGACGCCGGCTTCTTCGGGGCTCGTGCCGTGTTCGAGTTGGGTGGCGACGTCGCGGATCGTGTCGTCCCAGACTTGGGCTGCGGCGGGCCAGTCCGGTCGGGCGCCGAGCTGGTCGGTGATCCAGTCGGGTGGGTCGGCCGCGATGGTTTGTGCGGCCCGGTCGATGCGGTCCCGGGCGGTGCGTTCCCAGCGTTGGGCGTCGCCGGGTCGTAGGCCGTCCTCGGCGAGCAGTTCCGTCGCACGGTCGACGATCCGGCGGTGCGGGGCAATGATGCGATCGAGGCTTGCTTCGGCGTCGGAGGACATGTTGCGAGGGGCGGGTTGGCGTGGTGTGACGATCTCGAGCTGATCCCAGCCGAGCTCCCGGATCGCGGTGGTGCCGGTAGCGGAGGTGAACTGGACGGTCGCGGAGCCTGCGTGGTCGTCGATGGCGACGGCGGTTCCGATGTTGTGCCGGTCGTGGGCTTTGACTTGCATGCCGGGTGTGAGGTGTCTGGCGGTGTGCTCGGCGCGGCGAATCGCCAGCTTCAGCGTCGGCCGGGTCGGCGCCGACGAGTGCTCGGACTCGGGTCTCGACGTCGCGTGCGTGGTTGGCGCGGGCCTCGATGTCGGGCAACTTCATGGTGGTGGCGAGCCGGTGAATCTTCGCGGCGTCGGGGTCGTCGGTGAGGGCGAGTGTCTTGGCGCGGGAGCGTTGGAGCTGCGCGACGAGGTCGTCGATGGGGTCGTCGGCCTGTTCGGTGGGCAAGGGGTATGCCGTGGTCGTGTCGGACGAGTTCGGCGTCGAGCTGGTCGGCTTCGTGGCGGGCGAGGACGAGGTGGTTGGTGTGGCGGCCCCGTGAGAGCTGTACGTAGGCGGCTTCGCGGTAGAGGCCGTCGGATCCGACCGAGATGGCGAGGTCCCAGGTGCCGCCTTGGGCGCGGTGGGTGGTGAGGGCGTAGCCGTGGTCGATGCCCCCCGAGTTCAGGTAGGCGCCGTCGAGGCGCACGGGTGCGGGTTGGCCATCGACGTGGACGCACATCCCATTCGGCTCGCCGTCGATGACGGTGCCGGGCTGGCCGTTGAGCACGGCGACCTCGACACCGTCGACGCGGGTCTCGCGGTAGGAGTTGGTGCGCAGCACGACCCGGTCCCCGACCGCGAAGTCTCTTCCCGACCAGTTCCCGACCACTTCCCGACCGAGTGTCCCCTCGGCGATCAGGGTGGCGCGGGCTTCCCGGTTCAGGGCGTCGACGGTGGCGGTGGTGCCGGCGAGCAGCACCGGCTGGTTGCCGTGTGCGAGCGTGTGTCGCCACAGCTGCACCGCCTCGGTGATCGCCGCTGCCGGGTCGTCGGCGACGACAAGCCGGTCGTGGCGCCGGTAGGCGTCCACGGCGTGGGCGACGTCACCGTTGCGGACCTGGGTGAGCGCGTCCTGTTCCCAGGTTTCGTGTTGGCGGCGGTTCACCCGCAGCTCCGCAACCGTTCCCACACGGTTCACTGCGGCGGCGAACCCGCCGCCGGCGCCGACCTCGGGAAGCTGATGATGGTCACCCGACAGCACCACCCGGCCACCCGCGTTCACGACCCGGGTGACGACGGCTTCCAGGTCGCGGATCGATGCCATTGCGGCCTCGTCAACGACCAGCACCGTGGCCGGGTTCGGGGTGTCCTCGCCGCGCGCCCACCGTCCCAACTGGCGGTGCAGCGTCGCGGAGGGGATGTGGGCGCCGGCTTCGAGCTCGAGCGCGGCCCGTGCGGACGGCGCCGCGCCGATCACCTGATGCCCGGCTCGTTCCAGGGTGTCGCGTAGGGCGTCCAGCGTGTAGGTCTTGCCGGTTCCCGCCGGGCCGACCAGCACCGACACCGCGTCGCCGGCGGTGGCGAGTGCCCGGACCGCGTCGGCCTGGTCGTCGCCAAGAGTCGCCCGGGATGCGACCACTTCCTCGACCACTTCCCGGCCCACTCCCGTCCGAGACTCGTCGGTGTCGACGCTGGCAAGGATCCGTTCCTCCACGGCGAGCAGTTCGGTGCTGGTCCAGCGTCGCTGGACGCCGTCGACCGGGACACACTGCGGGGAGGCGAGCACGCGGGCGACGACCTGTTCGATCAGCTCCATCGACGCGCCCTCGCGCAGGCGTGCTGCGACCGCCTGGGTGAGCTGGGGAACGGTGAACGTGGACGCCTTCGCGGTCAGGTCCCCTCGGAGCACTTCCCGGATCCATTCCTCGGGCTCAACGACCCGCTCGAACCGGTACGGGCGTCCGTGCTCGTCGGTGTCCACGTCGTCGAGCACCCAGCGCGGCTCACCCCGCTCCCGACCCGGGGTCAACGAGGCGATGAGGGCTTCGGCGGCGTCGGGTCCCCAGCCGGCGTCGATCGCCTCGGCTTTCCACGCCGCATCGAAGCGCTGGTCCTCGACCTCGGGCTTGTTGCGCCGAGTGGCGAGCACCGCGGCCTGGCGGCCCGCCGGATCATCCGGTGTTCCGGTCGCAGCCAGCCACGCCTCCACTTCCCGGGAACGCTTCGAGAACCCCTCGCACAGTCCCTCGGGAACACCCGCGACCTCCCCGACGTGACGACCCCGGCGCCACTCGATGCCCAAGCGACGCGGAGAGCTCGTCGCGCAGCACCGCCTGGAACACCTCCCCGCGGCGCGCACCGCCCGATGCAGATCCGGGGTGAGTAGCGCCGACCAGCGCCCATCGGGGCCCTCGGTCAGATTCGCGACCAGGGTGTGCCAGTGCAACAGCGGGTCCCCGGCGCGGCTGGTGCGATGCCGGAACATCGCCGCCACCAGCCCCTGCCCTGCTCGACCCGCAGCGCCGCCCGCTCCGCCGCGTCCGGATCCCGCAGTGCGAGATCCGCAAGCCAGCGCTTGTCGCCACTGCCGCGCCGCACATGGACCGCTTCGCGCTCCAACCAGCCAAGTGACTGCTCGCACCGCCGCCTCGCCGGCGTCGACAATCGCGCCCTGCACCCGCGGATCATCCGACACCGCGTACAGCACGCTCACCGACTTGGGGGCCTTGAACGTCAGATCGAACCCCGGCACCCGCCTCGCATGCGGACGGATCTGGGCACCGTTCGGGTCCAACCCACCGGTGCCCGGTCGGATCCCCGCGAGCACGGCGCGCAGATCATCCGGGACCACCTCCCCCTCCAGACCAAGACGGGCCGCGCCCGTACCCGACCACACCCCGGCCGCCTCGCCGGCACCCGTGTAGTAGTCGTCCAGCGACTGCGCCACGCCCGAGAGCTGGTACGCCTCCTGGCCCACCCGAAGCTTCGAAATCGACAACATGGCCGCAGTGGACCACCACCACTTCCCGGACCTACTCCCCGACCTCTTCCCACCCGTGCACACCATCGGTGACTATCTGTGAAAGGTCTCCAGTTGCATCCGCTGCATGACGGGAGTGGGGGCTTCGTGAACAGGTCGGGTCCGGTATGGGCTGGTCAGCGACGGTTCCGCGGGTGGTGTGAGTGGTTGGTTGGCTGGGTCCGTGACCTGGACTTCGTTCGGGAGCTTGCATTCGATGCACGATTCGTGCGTCTAATGCACGTCTTGTGAGTTGTCTGGTGGTGGGGTGAGACCGGTCGACGTGGCTGGCGCCGCGCATCTGGTGGTGGCTGGGGGTGCGCCGATGTTGCGCCCCGATGTCCAGGTGTTCGAACACGATGCTGCAGGGCTGGTCGAACCAGCAGATGGCGCGGAACTTGGCGGTGGAGACGGTGCGGTCCCGGGACCAGGTTGTGCGCCGGTTCCAGCGTCACACGGGGGAGTTTCCGTGGCGGTGGGCGCCACAGCATCTCGAGGAGTGGTCCACGGACCTCCGCGCTGAGCGGGGCCTCGCGCAGTCGTCGGTCCGCGGCTATCAGACCGCGGTGCGTCTGTTCTGCACCTACGTGGTCGATCCGGTGTATGGCTGGGATCGTGAGTGCCAAGCCCGGTTCGGGTCTCACCCGGTGCAGGTCTGCCATGGTTGGAACACTGCGGTGCACCGGTCTGAGGTCGAGGCGCGGCCGGGCCGTCGGGCGTTGACCCGGGTCGAGTTGCAGTTGCTGTTCGACACCGCGGATGAGCTGGTCGAGGAGGTCCGCCGGTCGGGTCGCAAAGGGTTCGCTGCCGCGTACCGGGACGCGACGTTGCTGAAGGTCGCGTACGCACGTGGGGGTTGCGGCGCCGCGAGGTCATCCACCTCGACGTGCACGACTTCGGTCGCAACCCCAAAGCCGGCGAGTTCGGCGACTTCGGGGTTTGTTACGTCCGGTTCGGGAAGGCCGAAGCGGGCAGCGCCCCGAAGCGGCGAAGCGTGCTCACCGTGATGCCGTGGGCGGTTGAGGTCATCGAGCAGTGGGTCACCGAGGTGTGGCCGGCGTGTCGCCGCGACGGCTCGGCCGCGCTGTGGCCATCAGAACGCGGCGAACGCGTCAGCGACGGCCGGTTGAACTCGGTGTTCGACAAGGTGTGCGCCCGGGCCGGGCTCCCCGCGGAGCTGCAGCCCGCACTGTCTGCGCCACTCTTATGTGACGCACCTGATCGAGGACGGCTTCGACGCGTTGTTCGTCCAGCACCAGGTCGGCCACGGCACACGTCGACGACGTCGCTCTACACGTCGGTGTCGTCGGACTACAAGACCCGGGTGTTCGCGCGGCGCTCGACCGGGTCGTCACCGAAGCCGCCAAGCACCAGGAGGACACGACCCGATGAACACGAAGATGGACTACCGCTGGCGGCTCCGGGAACGCATGACGGAACGGAACTTGTGGAAGACCACCGAGTTGGTCCCGTTGCTCGCCGAGCGTGGCATCCACTTGTCCGCGACCCAGGTCTACCGGCTCGTGACCGCCACCCCGGAACGGTTGTCGCTCGCGACCCTCGCGGCGCTGTGCGACATCTTGGCGTGCACCCCCAACGACCTGATCGAACCGTTCACCGTCGCGACCCGCGCCACCGCGGTCGGCGCCGACAACATCGGCGCGTCGATCGACATCGACCGCACCGAGCGCGCCGCGCCGCGCCCAAGTCGCACCCGCCCCGCCACGACCGTGACCCAACCCGCGTGCGTGCGCTGCGCCCGCACCGGGCACCGCTCGAGCCGCAGGTTCCCCGACGGGCTCGTCTGCCCGGCATGCCACAGAGCCGCACACCGCCGAGTCGGTGTGTGCGCCAGCTGTGAACACCGCAGGCTGCTGCCCGGCCAACACGACGGGGCCGGCATCTCCGCGTCGTGCGCCGGAATCGAAGGGTTCGTCTGTCTCACCTGCGGCGCGAACGACACTCCCATGGAACGCCGCCATCAATGCCCGCGCTGCCAACTCCGCGGGCACCTCCACGACCTCCTCGCCGACACCTCACCACCCACTGCGACTGCCGCCACCCTGATCGACGCCCTGTGCCGCACCGGCCAACCCCGCAACATCACCATCTTCGCTCGCCGCCACCCCGCCCTCATCGCAGCCCTGGCCACCATCGCGGCAAACAACGAACCACTCACCCACGCCACCATCGACACCCTCGGGACGACACCGTCAGTGACCCACCTACGCGACGTACTCACCGCCGTCGGCGTGCTCCCCGCCCGCGACCGTCAACTCGCCGCGTTCGACCAGTGGTGCCACCGCGTCCTGTCCGACATCACCCCCGCCACCGACCGGCACCTCATCACCAGCTACGCGACCTGGCACCACCGACCCCGCCTCGCCCGCCACGTCGACAACGCCACCCTCAGGCCCTGGTCGACACGCGTGGCCCGCCAACAGATCCGCGTCGCGACCGCCTTGCTCACCTGGCTCCGCCACCAAAACACCGACCTCGCCACGTGCACCCAACACCACATCGACCAGTGGTTCGCGACCGGACCCACCACCCGCAACACCACCGTCGGGTTCCTGCACTGGGCTCAGGACCAGCAACTCAGCCCGCCGCTACGCATCCCCACCATCCACGTCGCGCTACCAGACCCCATGGCCCACACCGACCACGTCGCACTCATCGCGCACCTCCTCCACGACCACACCCTCCACCTCATCGACCGTGTCGCCGGGCTCCTCTCAATCGTCTACGCGCAACCCGTGTCACGCCTCCACACGCTCCGCGTCGACGCCATCCACACCGACCACGGCCACAGCACCATCACCATCGGGACCGACCACACCCCACTCGCCCAACCCGTCGCCGACCTCGTCAACGAACTCATCGCCACCACCCAACCCGACACGCCATGGCTGTTCCCCGGCCGGGTCCCCGGCCACCCCATCAGCCCCAGCACCCTCAACCAACGACTCCGCACCATCGGCGTCACCCAAACCGCCCGCGTCGCCGCCCTCCACGACCTCATCGGCCAACTCCCCACCACCGTCCTCGCCGACGCCCTCGGCTACAACCCCAACTTCATCAACGAACGGGCCACCAACCTCGCCACCGGCTGGAACACCTACGCCGCCCTACCCCGCTAACACCACCCGGCACCCCCCAATACGGCACTCCACCAGTGAAGCGCGACCCGAACCGTGCCGCGGCACCCCTTCCGGGATGCCGTCGCCCGCCGGCCTGCCGCGTGCGCGCGGCGGTACCGTCGTCGAGGTGATCGATGATCGGCGGATCCCGCAACCCGACGTCGAGTTCCGTGTCGAGCCTCGCCTCGGATCGGTCCTGGTCGCGTCCGTCGCAGTCGCAGTCATCGCGATCCTGGTAGTGGGCAGCGTTCAAGGCTCGAACTGGTGGAGCGAGACCGCAGCGATCGCGATCATGGTGGTTCTGGTCACGTTCATCGCCCGTGCGCTGTTCAGCTCAGTCGCCATCACCAACTCGGGCATACGGGTGAAGAACGCGCTCCGTGGCGAGACCGCAGCCACCTGGGACCAGGTCCGCGAGTTCCAGATCGTCTACACACGCTTGCCTCGGTGCCAGGTCGCGCTGTCCGATGGCACCAAGGTGAAGATCCATGCCTTCGAATGGCCTGGCAGCATGAACGTGCTGCTGGACGTTCACAACTGGCTCACCCATTACGACTCGCCGCTACGCCTCCACGACCAGCGATGGTGGCAGCACACGGTGAGTTCCAACGGTCGGTGCACGGTCCCGGTCATGATGACCGGTGCTGTTGACCCACACCGACCGTTGGAGACCACAGGATGCCAGGCGCGCCGCTGTCGCTGCCCGAACGCGAGGAGATCGCTCTCGCGCTGATGGAGGACCGGGAGGCGAGCTGGGCTTCGATCGCCCAGCGGATCGATCGGCACCCGACCACCGTCGCCCGCGAGGTCGCCGGTCACGGCGGTCGATCGAAGTACCGGCCGGCGGTCGCGGACCTGGCAGCGGCCCGGTGCCGGCGACGACCCCGGGACAGGCTCGCCGTAGTGCCCGTCGAGGTGCGCGAACGCGTCGCCGCGGAGCTTCGCCAGGGCCGGTCGCCGGCAGCGATCTGGGCCGATCTGCGCGCCGAGGACTCGCCGGTGGTTCCGTGTGTAGAGACGATCTACCAAGCCGTCTACACCGGCGCTCTGGGCGTGAAGCCCACCGAGTGCCTCCGCACCCGCCGTCCCCGGCGACGCTCCCGCCAGGCCCGTCACCCCAACCGCCGTGCGGGCCTGCCCAACATCGCCAAGCGCCCCAAGACGATCGACGAACGCACCGAAGTCGGACACTGGGAGATCGACCAGATCATCGGCGCCCGGAACGCCTCGTCGCTGTTGACCTTCACCGAGCGCGTGACCCGCTATGCGATGGGCATCACCATGCCCGAGGGATATGACGCCCCCGCGACCCTGGCCGGGCTCGTCGAGGGCCTCGAGCTCATCCCCGCCGCAATGCTGCACTCGATCACCTTCGACCAAGGATCCGAATGGGCCGAGTGGGAGACGATCGCGGCGACCTACGGCATCGACGTCTGGTTCTGCGACCCGCACTCGCCCTGGCAACGCGGCCAGATCGAGAACCAGAACCGCACCTGGCGCTGGTGGTTCCCCCGCGGCATGCGCCTCGACAACCTCGACCAGACCCACGTCGACCGGGTCGCCGCCATCATCAACGGCCAACGCCGACGCAACCTCGCCTACCACAGCCCCGCCGAGCTCTACCATGCCCTCACCGTGCACTGATCACTGGAACTGGCCAGCCCGCTCGAGAAATCCCCCTGCGCTCAGCGCGCCCGAAGTGGTTTGGCGAGCGGCATGATCCGGTGGTCGATCGCCGGGCCGAGGGTGGCCGCACCCACAACACTGAGATGGCTCTCGTCCTTGTACAACCACAAACCCCTGCGTTGCGAAGCGCACTGCGTAGGCGAACACAGCTTGTCGGTGAAATCGACGAGGGAGGCGCTGGGCACGCGGGCGACGGCGCGACGGTTCGCTGCGAGCGAAACCTTGCGGTAGTTCGCCTCGAAAGCGCGGGACCTGGTTTGCGCACAGTCCTGCGGGGTGATCCAGAGTTGTAGCAGGGGGCACGTGTCCACGTTGTACGGGTGAAGCTGGGGAATCGTGGCAATGACGGCGATAGGGGTGCCGTTCGCCCCGATCTTCTCGAGGGTTCTCGTGAACCCGGCCGTCCAGATCTCGCCTCGCGACTCGGCCGTCATGGCCACGGTCCCGGTCACAGGATCGCTGATTGCCGAGTAGCCGGGCTGCATTGCGGTCGAAACGCGAACTTGTGATTACTACGAGCGAGGGCTTCACCTCGGCGAGGTAGGCGGTCCAGCGTCGCAACAAAATGCTCACAGGACGCTGGATCATCCGCACCGGGCTGGTCGACGTCAGCGAACAGACACCCCCGGTAGTTCGCGAACGTGATGTCGTAGCCGTGCGCGATGGACCGGTCCACGAGCACCTCGGAGAAAGAACCGGCGAGGGAGTCGCCGACGAGGTAGATGTGGCCTTTGGGTTGGGCAACAGTCCAGGTGCAGTTGCGCGTGGTCACGGGCTCGCCAGGCAGCGCGCCATTGCAGCCCCGGGTTTCGTCGTAGTGCGCCTGCCGCGGGTTTCCGGGCAGCGTGGCCATCGGGATTCGTTGATGTCGGAGTATCGCGGTGGCGCCGAAATACAGGATGGGAATGACAGTGCAGACGGCTGCAAGCTTCATCGCGCGCCACCCGACCCAGGTCCTCTTTCGCCGGATGGGTTGTTCGACAAAGCGGTAAGACAACTCGGTCGGCACCAATGAGGCGACGGCGGCGATGAGCAGCACCCAGCCGGGGGCCGCAGGATCCCAGGTGAGAGCGATGACGATGAAGGGCCAATGCCACAGATACCAGCCGTAGGAGCGGTCACCGATCCACACGAACGGCCGTGTCCCGAGAAGCCACGTGACCGGCAGCGTGCCGCCATAGGACGCTCCCATGATGATGAGGACGACGCCCATGACTGGGAGAAGCGCGACGACGCCAGGGGTGGGATTGGAGCCGCCGACGAACACGAGCGCGGCGACAATTGCTAGGAGGCCGACAGCGGTTGCGACATTGCGACGCACAGCGCTGGGCCTGCGGGCCCGCCGCTCGAAGAAGACCACGAGGACGCCGGCGAGGAACTCCCACGCGCATGTCGGAGATGCGTAGAACGCGAGTGACCGGTAGCTCCCACGTCCTAGAATCGTGCCGTTGGCTCCGTACGCGAGCCAGACGCCCGCGACGAACGAAAGCAACGCAATGGCGGCGATGGTCCAGATGAGTTGCGCGGGTGCGGTCGCGCCCTTCACCGCGATTCACGAGTCGAGAGACGAAGATCACCAGAGCGGGAAACAGAAGGTAGAACTGTTCTTCGGCCGCGAGCGTCCACATGTGCAGCAGTGGGTCGTAGTTGCTCGAGATTGCGAAGTACCCGTCCTTGGGGAAGATGAAGAGCGCTGCGTTTGCGAGGTAGACGGACGACGCGACGCCGATCTTTGTCACGAGCGACTGGATGTCGGCCCGAGGTGCGATGAGAAAGACCGAGGCCACTGCGACGAACACGAGCACGACACACAGCGCCGGGAGGAGGCGGCGAACGCGACGCGCATAGAAGGCCATGAGGCCGATGCGCCCGGTTGAGAGTTCCTCGTGGATGAGCAGGCGTCCGATGACGAAACCGGAGATCACGAAGAACATGTCCACTCCGAGGTATCCACCGGAGAGCCCCACTTGGGCGTGGAACAGCACCACGGCGGTGACGGCGAGCGCGTGGAGGCCTTGGACGTCGGGGCGGAAGCCGGGACGCGGCAGAGCTGGTGTCGCCATTTGGGCGACGCGTCTCGATCGCTGACGGGTCGCCTTCGGTCACGGTCCTCCCCGGTTGCGATTTCCTGCAGACACCGATCGGCCGGATGGAAACTAGTGCTGGAGGTCCTCCGGGTCGACGGACACCTGAGTTGAGGCGGGTCATGTCCCGTGTCGTGGGGTAGGCGACGGTCTCCGCGCGAGCCGGAGGAA
>CAWELZ010000003.1:0-88176 GCA_963810075.1 uncultured Actinomycetes bacterium
CCTCGACGGGATTTGAACCCACGATCTCCTGCGTGACAGGCAGGCGAGCACTCCAGGCTGCTCCACGAGGACGAATTGTTTTCGCAAGTGGCTCAGGTGGGAGTCGAACCCACAGCATCCCTGGTTCTAAGCCAAGGTGGTCTGCCAGATTGCCTACCGAGCCGTGTTTCTCAGTACCCAGAGCAGGAGTCGAACCTGCAACCGCCTCGGGTTTAAGCCGAGCCGCTCTGCCAATTGGCGTACCTGGGCACGCTCGAAGTAGTCCTGGATGGAGTCGAACCATCGTTTCCTGGGTGTGGACCAGAGCTGTCGTTGCCGTTGGACCACAGGACTGTGTTTGTTAAGTGGACCCACCGGGAATTGCACCCGGATCTCCGGCATGCGGAGCCGGCGTCTTCCTGTTGGACCATGAGCCCATCTTGCAGAGCGGAAGCCGTGGGACTCGAACCCACAAGCGGCTCTGCGCCGCCACCTGTTTTCAAGACAGGCTCCTCATCCGGCCGGATGACTTCCGTTTCGTTGAAGCTGCGGGAGTTGGAATCGAACCAACGGCCTCCTGGTTCAGAGCCAGGCGTCACTACCAGCAGCAACTGACCCCGCATCGGTCTGTCCTCGAGACACACGCTCGGTCCTCGGCAGAGTTCGGGGAGAAGGAATCGAACCTCCGTCTCCTGGTTCAAAGCCAGGCGGCCTACCGCTAGCCGATCCCCGATCATCGTCAAGAGTGCCCTGCGGGAATCGAACCCGCCTCGCCAGGTTGGAAGGCTGGCGCCTTTGCCGCTCGGCCAAGGGCACGTTGTCAAGCGGAAGGAGAGGGAGTCGAACCCTCAAGGCTCGTACGCTCGACCGCTTTCGAGCGGCTGCCATCGCCAGTTGGCTTGCCCTTCCGTTTCGCAAAGCTGCGGCGGCAGGAATCGAACCTGCGTCAGGGCGGTTAACAGCCGCCTACCCGTACCAGCACGGGACCCACCGCATCAATGTCAGTCAGGACGGCTGGATTTGAACCAGCGATCTCGTGCTCCCGAGGCACGCGGAATACCAGGCTTTCCTACGTCCTGATCATCAATCGAGCCGCCAGCGGGAGTCGAACCCGCACTTCCGCCATGGCAAGGCAGGTAGGCTCCGCTACATCATGGGCGCTTGTGTTGTATGCCAAATTGTCAAAGATACAAGAGCACCGGGAGGGACTCGAACCCTCGTCGCCGCATTACGGGTGCGGTGTCCTCGCCGCTGGACGACCAGTGCTTGTCTTTCAGTGGGACCGGAGGGACTCGAACCCACACCGTCCGGTTTAAGAGACCGTGTGCATTGCCTTGTCTAGCCACCAGATCCCGTCATCAGTCGGCGCGGAGGGAGTCGAACCCTCGACCTGCGTCTTATAAGAGGTCCGCTCTCACCGCTGAGCTACGCGCCAGCGAGTAGGGCCGGAGGGAATCGAACCCACACCTGCCGGATTAAAAGTCCGGTGTGCTGCCGTTACACCACGACCCCATGCTTGGTCGGGCGTATCCGTTTCAACGTCGTGTCAACATCGCTTCGCTCCTCGTCCTCGTTGTGCCAAGTGGTAGCCCTGAGAATCGAACTCAGCACAACGCGGTTATCAGCCGTGTCTGGGCAACCAGCCCTCGACTACCGCGTGCCAACGTCAGTGTCGACCAGTCGGGATGGCAGGACTCGAACCTGCGTCTCCGTGCTCCCAAAGCACGCGGGCTCGCCGCTGCCCTACATCCCGATTGTCAGTCAGAACGGCCGGATTTGAACCGGCGATCTCCTGGCCCCCGACCAGGTGCGATAACCAGGCTTCGCCACGTTCTGATCGTCAGTACCCCGTAGGGGAATCGAACCCCCTCTGCGGCTTGAAAGGCCGCTGTCCTGAACCGATAGACGAACGGGCCGTGTCGTGCGCGCACGCCCGAGCGCAAGTGGGCCGGGAGGTGCTCGAACCCTCGTCTCCTGTTCTTCAGCCAGGCGCTATACCGTCTCAGCTACCAGCCCAACGAAAAAAACCCGGTGACTCGCACTTGTGACACCGGGTTTCTTGAGAACCCATCGTGACGTAAGGTCAAGCGTCACAAGCGCAAAGGATGCACGGGCAGGGTATTCGCCGGTTGACCGGCATAACGCCCTGTGCATTTTGGTTCGCTTGCTATACTTGACCTAAACGAAGTCATCGCCCTTCTCGCAGTTGTGGAACCCGGCCGACCTCCTCGGTCAGCCCTCATACGTATAGACGCCGCAGGGGCCGGAAAGGTTCACGAAAATTCTGGAGCACACAGCCGCCTTATGTATAAGACGCTGAAACCGGCCATTTTATTCCCCGTGGATTGAGAATTCCCGTTTCGGCCAGCCGGCGGCCGGTCACCCGTTGGGAGATTTGCCGGACGCCGTATGGCAACTTGGGGAGCTGGCTCAGCCTGGACGCCATCGGGCTTCTTGGGTCGCCGGACGTGAAATCGGGTGGGGTGGCCGGAGTGGCGTTGGCATCAGTCGTCTTTCCCATTGCGAGGTTCTTGGGGAGGAGTAAACCGTGCCCCTGAGGGGACACGCATTGCATTGAGTTTCCTGGCGTAGTTGAAGTACGTTGTGCGACCGCCACCCCCGCCGTCCTGAAACGCCTTGACGCGAGCCGCTTCCGAATGGAGCGTCGGATCAGCCTTGATCCGTGCAACAAGGAGTGCCGGCCCCGACAGGCATCGACTGAGAATCGCTCGCCGCCAGTCCATTTTTGCTTTCTTCAACTCGGATGCCAGTAGATAGGTTCTGAAGGAATGGTTGGTAACGAGATGGAGGTGCTTGGACACGAAGTCGAGGACTTCTTGGTCACGGAACCACGTTGCCGCTTGACGATGGATTTCGATCGGAGTTGGATCGAAGACAAGCATGTGCCCACGGTCTTCCAAGGCCGCAACGTCCTCATTCACGGTCGACCACCGATTGGCGATGATGGCCACGGGACTCGACGTCAAGAATGTCGTCGGAACTCCTCGTCGCTCCAGGTATTGGGGATCGGAGTACCAGCCCAGCATGCGAGATGGTTCCGACTGGCACAATTGCTTAAGCAAACGGACGCCGCTGGCGTCTCGATACAGGGCGTCGACATCGTCGAGAATAATCGGCTTGTCTCGGTGCATGAACGCGGCGAAGTAGACCCCGAACGCGGTTGCATTTCCGTCGATCCAGGCAGCGTGGCCGTCCATTGCCGTGCGCATGGCGTGGCTCTTTCCCGTTCCCGCCGGCCCCACCACCATTAGAAAACGGAGATGGCCGGTGGCGAACGCTCGCGTGTAGTTGTTGAGTTCTTGATAACGGTCAACAACGATGGCATGTCGCGGGATGTGTTTCGGTTCAGCCATCGAGCGACCTGCCCGGGGTGAAACACCATGAAAACCTACCGATCGATCCTTCCAGGCCGCCTGACAGGCATGTCCCGCCGCCATGTGCGGCCGGAAAACCCGTGGACTTTTGGACTACAACACCTCCCATGGCGGGGCCTTCCTGACCTGTTCCGGGTTAAATCCTGCATCCGCCAAGGCTTTCGACCAACACCCAAAGCATGTCTGGCCGGCCTTGAATAGCGAACTATCATCGCGGCGGACGGAGTCACCGCGCAGGGGCAGGCCCAGGGCATGACGCTGGAGAATGGCCTTCCGCACACGATCCTTATTCCAGACGCGTTTCTTTCCCTTTTTCACGGTGCCTCGTAAACGCCGCCCCACGTAGTCCGCCGGTTCCAGTCCGGCCGCCACCAGCGCCGCCGGCCAGGATCCAAATTCCCTGACGGCCGCCGACTTGAGGGTGTGCGGGCGACAGTAGTGCTCCCCAGGGCCCTCCCTTGCACAACGCGCAACAAAATTGCCTCGATGATCCGTGCATGGTCCCACTGCGGGTCACGGCAGATCGCGTCAGGATTGATCCCGGCGGCGATCAGGGCGTTGCACCAGGTTCCGAAGTGCTGACATGCCGCGCGATATAGTCCGCTATCACGTCGATGTACGCTCTTCTGGCGCAACGATCGTCCCCTGGCGCACAAATCCCGTAGATGGGCGATAACCTTGGCCTTGTTCCATTGGCGTCGCCGTTCGACGTCGCTAGCCTTAATGCCGGCCGCTTTCAGCGCGTTACGCCAGGAACCGAAGTGACGATACGCGCCCGAATGAAGCTGACTGGACGCCTGCTGGACCGCCCGGCTATTCAGTGGAAGTCCCTCGCGTTCGCGACGCACAATAGCCCGGATCACGGACTCGCGGCTGCGGAATGCTCCAGTCTCCATGTGCACTCCTACCCCTCGGCGTTGGCGATGATTTCCTGGAAGGCGGCCAGTATGTCCGCATAAGACTCGCGGAGGTAGGCCACGATGCGCTCATTGTTGACCAGTTGCCGAGCGTAAATCACCAGCTTCAACAGGTTGATGGAGTACTGGCGGTACAACGTGGTGTAGAAGTCGTGCTTCTCCTCGGCCTCTGCCAGTTTCTTCAGCAGATCCGATTTTCGCTGCTCATTGCGGGCCCAGGGATTCTTCGTGCCCGTCCGGTTCTTGGCACGGGCCTGCAACGGCGTCTTGAGGACCAGGCTGCGGACAAACGGCAGAGTGAAATCCTTGTAAGTCTCCATGGCCTTGAGGATTTCTTCCTGCCGCTTCGGCGTGACGTAGGTCAGCTCTTGGACGCAAGCCCGACTGATTGTCCCGGCGTCGAACGCCGCGGCGACACTTGGATGCAACTGCTTCAGAAGCGTCGCCTTCAGCCGATGCGCAAGGTGCGTGATACCCAAGGCCGAAGCGATCGTCTTCTCATCGAGTTCCTCAAGAGACTTCTTGATCATACGGCCCTCTTGAAAGGGCGACACGCGATTCACCATCCGGTTACTGGTGAACGCTTCCTTCTGCGGCGCAAAAATGCAGGGTACGGTCTCCACACCCATTTCGAGCAAGATCCAGTAGCGCTGGTGTCCGTTGAGAATGATGTAGTAGTCGTTCTCGGGAAAGACCAGAAACGGCTCGATGAGCCCGACCGCAAGAATCCCGGCCTTGATACGCTCGTATTCCCGCTTGGTAATCTTGCGTTCGAGTCTGGGGCGGAGTAGCACAATGGGGATGTCGCTACCTTGGATGTTCACGATGCCTACCTTTCCATCATGAGGATATCACGTTTCGTAACCTACTTTTCCGACCAATTCTGGGCGATCGTTGATCTGCTCTTCCTTGACGAGTCCCAGGAAGGCCTCGTCGTGCCAGAGTGTGTTGATGGCCGTGAGGAGCATCAGGAACCGGTTCTCCTTCGACGCGGCCTCACGAACAAAAGAATCCTTCGCCTTGGTGATATCGGAGATGTCCTTCTTGAGCATTGACACGGTCACGTTCGCACGATCCTTCTTTCCGTTACCGTTGGCCTTGGATGCCCGGTCCAGCCTTGCACCCACGATCCGACGGGCGCGTGCGAAGTTCTGACAGTTCACGATCCCCTGGTCAAACGCATCCATGAGCACGTTCTGGATGTTCGCGTCATCACTTTGGGCGACAAGGATGGCGAACGAGATGGGGAACACCCCTTGTTCGACTCCCTGAATCAGGCGATCTTCCCCCTTTTCCACGAGGCCAATGTATTGCCGAACGTATTCCGGAGTCCGACAACAAAGCTTCCCGATCTGGGCATAGTCCCAATTCTCGTCATGCAACTGCTTCAATTCCCGGGCAAATACCATCGTACGCGGGTTGCTGCGGGCCAGATTCTCGATGAGCGACTGAAGATAGGCTTCCTTGCGGGTGCAGGTCACCACTTCGGCCATGATCTCGGTCTTCCCCAGTCGCTGATGGGCGATCAGTCGGCCCTCGCCGCAGATCAGTTCATAGAGGCCCGTCTTTTCGAGAAACTTGTCATTGACGCGGATGGGCATCAACATGCCGTTGTTGTCGATGCTCTGCACATTCATTTGGAACTGCTCTTCGTTCCGGATGCGAGGGTTGATGACTTTGATCTTCTCGATGAGGATCATCAAGTAGCCGGCGGTCTTTCATGGGCAGGATATCGGGGATTTCCATGGTGTCCTCTCAAGAGAGCAATTGCCCGAGAATGTCCAGCCCGTTGTGGCCGTACATTTCCAGGCGGGAATTCGACGTGCTGAACAAGCGGATCCAGTGATCCGGCACCAATAGTCGGGGCAGGGCCAAGTAGCCGAGAATTCGCGGTTGGGCGCCATCGGACAGCGGAACTCCGAGCGTGATGTCGATGACTTCTCGCCGGTCCGGCCGAAAGAACCAATAGTGTGCGAAACCATAGGGCATCGGCACGGATGGCTGAACCAGCACCGTCAGCTTCTCGTCGATGACCAGAAAGTCTTCGTAAACGACCACCTGGTTGACCAGGGCCTCGATGTGCTCGCTGACCTGGCTGCCAGCCGCCGAACGCGCCTCGTGGAACAGTTGTTGGAATGCTGCATCCATCGATCCGAAATGCTTCAAGTACGTTGAGGGCGATGGCATGTCTGCGGCGGATCGAACCAAGGACGACCGGACGACGCCGTGCATCTTGAATAGCGAGTCCAGTTTCTCCAGCATGTACTCCGGCGTGTAGAAGCGGGCACGCTCGGCAAAGATCCGCTGCGTCTTCGCAAAGACCCTCGGATCGATCAATGGCTCGAAGGATTCCGGCGTCCTGATCCACTGGTCCTTGGGATTTCGCCGCGAAGGCGTCTTGAGTTTTTGCGTCGTGCGGTTGTAGATCATCGTCCCTGCATAGCGTTCATCCGTGAGGATGTCGCGGACTTTGGCAGCGTCCCAAGTGCCTCCGCCTGGCGACGGAATGCCGTCGCGGTTGAGCCCCTCGGCAATGGCATGTTCGTGCCGGCCCTCCTCCGCAAATTCGTGGAAGAGACGCCGGACGACGGCCACTTCCCGCTCGTCGCCTGGCGCCAAGGTGACGCGCTGATTTTGAATGCTCTTGCGTTCCCCAGGCTGGAGGATTTGCACCGGTTGACGGGCCTCGTTGAGCAGCAGGCGGCGGAAACCGTATCGCGGCTTCCCGCCGGCCCAGTATCCCTGCTGGGCGATCTTCACGCAGCCACGAAACACCTTGTCACTGAGTTCACGGCTATATTCGGCGGCCCGCAGCCTCTCGAACTGAATGTAGACCGGATACAGCGGATCATCCTCCCGAGGCATGCCGATCTTGGTGTAAATGACCTCCTTGCCGTATTTCCGGCACTCGGCGCTGTATTGTGCGGAGAGGTCGAGGTCCTGGAACCGCCCCCAGCGGCTGACATCCAAGCAGAGAATGTACTTGAAGTCGTTTCGCTTCTTGACCCAGTTTTCCATCATGTCCTGGAAGCCTGGCCGCCCTTCGGCCGTCAAACCGGACTTGCCGGGGTCCATGAACTCGTGAATAATCTCTCCACCCCGGGTTTCTGCCCAAGGGCGCACCTGGTCTTGCTGAATCGCGATCGAGTTCTCCTGACGGTCCTGGGCCGAATGGCGGTAGTATGCGACCGCGCGCTAGGCGACTTTCGGTTGTTGAGGAGTTGTGTCGCGACGTTCCCACCAGTTTTTCATTTTTTTGCACCCATTGAGAGTTTCGTGGCTAGGCGTCGGCTTTGGCCAAGCCCTGCAATCGCAATTCACGGATTCGCAGGACGGCCGATACAGTCCATTGTTGCTTGGAGGCGTGTGAAGACGTGGTAGGATGGCGTGTGATTTCGTGGTGGTTCTCAAACAGAGCGATCTAGGACCAAGCCGTAGCAGTTACGCCGGCGGCCATCGATTGCCGCAGCCAAGTCCTCCATCCCTGCCTGTCGCAGCTTCTGCTTCAACGTTTTGACGACGCTTCGAATCGCCTCCTTGGTGACATGACATTCCCAAACCTCGTTTAGCAGGAGGTCATGAGAGAGGAACTGATTGGGACGGCGTGCCAGCCGTGCGAAAAGCTTGAAGGGCAGAGTATCTCCCAAGAAACACGTCTTGCCTTTCCAACGAATAGCGAGGGTGTCTGCGTCAGCGATTGGGATCCGGGGTGCGGATGGGTCGAGTGCTGATTCGTTAACGGCCAACGGATTTGTTGTGCCAATCCCCGCGTCCAAGCCCATATCCTCACCAATCTCGGAGACGAGTTCGTGCAAGATGATGGTGGCCTCAAGGGGGCCTGGTAGGTCGCCACGGGGCGAGTGTACGAGGTGGGAGTTCGGGCCGTCAGCTGGGTACGGTGCCGTTCGTGACGTTCCGAGGAGTTCGACCGGCGCTGGCGGCGATCGTGCTCGCGATCCTCACCGGCTGCTCGTCGGGTGGGTCGATCGGCTCCTCGGCCACGACGGCGCCCGGCTCGAAGTGCACGACCGTCGCCGGTGGAGAGGTCACGATCGTCACCAAGAACTTCGACTACAACCCGGACTGCCTGCAGCTCTCCGGGTCGACCCTCACCGTCACGTACGACAACGCCGAGAAGGGCGTCTCGCACAACTTCCACCTGCTCGGGGCATCGTCAGCGGGAGGCGACTCGGCCACCAACCTGCGGCCCGGTCCGCACACCGAGACGATCACCTACGTGCACCTGAAGCCGGGCACCTACACCTGGGTCTGCGACCTGCATCCGATCATGAAGGGCACCCTGGTCGTGACCGCGGCGGGGAGCAGCGCTCCGCCTGCGACCAGCTGATCCCCGGAGCCCGCGGCCGGAATCCGTGCCCGTTCGTCGGCCGGTTCCCGTAGCATCGGATCGTGACGTGCCCAGCGTGCGGTGAGCAGATCCCGGATCGGTCACGGTTCTGCCCGTCGTGCGGGTTCCGTGTGACCGGTCACGGTGAGGAGCGACGCATCGTCACGGTGCTGTTCGCCGACGTGGTCGGGTTCACGACCCTCTCGGAGAACCGCGATCCCGAACAGGTCAAGCACCTCGTCGACCGCTGCTTCCAGTGGCTGGTCGCCGACATCGTCAGCTTCGGTGGGCGGGTCGACAAGATCATCGGTGATGCGGTCCTCGCGCTCTTCGGCGCGCCGGTGGCGCACGAGGACGACGCCGAGCGTGCCGTGCGCGCGGCGCTGCGCATGCAGCAGACGGTCACCGACCGCGCCCACGAGCTCGACGGCGCGGTCCGCCTGCGCATCGGCGTCAACACCGGCGAGGTGCTCGTCGGCGCGTTGCAGGCGGGCGGCGACTACACCGCGATGGGCGACGTCGTGAACACCGCCAACCGGCTCCAGACCGCAGCCCGGCCCGGCGAGGTTCTCGTCGGCGAGTCGACGCACACGGCCACCGAGCGGATCATCCCCTACGTCGAGCGTGGCGTGGTGCCCGCCAAGGGTCGGGACGCGCCGGTCAGCGCCTGGGTGGCGTGTCCCCCCTCGACCGCGCCGGGCGAGCGCCCGAACCGCACCACCGGCCCGCTGGTCGGGCGCGACGACGAGGTCTCGGTGCTCAGCCGTGTCGCGTCCACCGCGCTCGGCAACGAACGCGCCGCGCTGCTGCTCCTGCTCGGCGATGCCGGCATGGGCAAGTCGCCGCGTCGCCGCCGAGGTCCTCGGTGACCTGGCGTGCAGCCACGACGCGGTCGTCCTCGAAGGCCGCTGCCTGCCCTACGGCGAGGTCAACGCGTGGTGGCCCATCGCCGACGCCATGCGCAGCGCCATCGACGCCACGGCCAGCGACCCCCTCGAGGTCGTCGAGCCGCGGATCCGACGCTTGGTCGCGGAGACCGCCCGACGCGAGCTCGACGACCACGAGGTGACCCGCACCACGAACGGGTTGCTGCAGCTCTTCGGCTTCGAGGAGGCGCGGGAGGGACTCGACCTCGACCGTGTCCGGGAGGAGGTCGTGCGCTCGGTCGTGACGTTCCTCGACGACCTGACGCGACGGGGGCCGGTGATCCTCTGGCTCTCCGACCTGCACTGGGCCGACGCCGTGGTCCACGAGCTCCTGACGACGGCGCTGACGACCTTGGCCCGCCGACCGCTGGTGCTGCTCACGACCGCTCGACGGTCGTTGCTCAAACGCTGGACGCCGCCGATCGGGCGCTTCGACACGTTCGCGCTGAACCTCGAGGCGCTCGACGCAGCCGCGACCGAGCAGCTCATCGACGTGCTGCTCAGCGAAGCGGACCACGAGGCGCTCGGTGAGGCCGCCCGGGCCGAGCTCCGCGAGCGCAGCGGTGGCAACCCGCTGTTCCTCGTCGAGCTGCTCGCGCTGCTCGACGACCAGCAGGTCGCGGCGCTCGACGGCGGCCGGGGCGACTCGCTCTCGGACATGCCCGACACGCTGCGCGGCCTGGTGGCGGCCCGGCTCGACCACCTGGTGCCGAGCGAGCGCGCGCTCATCGACGACGCGGCGGTGCTGGGGCGACGCGGTCGGATCGAGCACCTCGCCGAGATGGCCCGCCAGATCAGGGGGGTCGCGCAGATCGCCGACGAGGTGGACGCCGCGGTGGCCCGCGACCTGCTCCGGGTCGACGGTGACATCTGGGAGTTCCGCTCGGACCTGACCCGTGAGGTCGCCTACCGCATGCTCACCAAGTCCGACCGGGCCGAGAAGCACCTCGGGGTTGCCCGCTGGGTCGAGGCACAGCACGAAGGCACCTGGAACGACCGCACGGTCGACCTGCTCGCCCACCACTACGGGTTGGCCGCGGAGCTGCTGGCCGACCTGGGCGCGGTCGGCCAGCTCTCGGGTGGGGTGCGCGGCCGGGCGCTGCACTGGATCGACGAGGTGAGCGCGCGGGGCGAACGCCTCCGGCTGCTCCCGGCGGTGGAGCGGCTCTGCACCCAGGGCCTCGCGCTGGCGGACGACGAGCACGCCGCCACGAGGTTGACGCTGCTCGTCCGCCGGGCGCGGCGAGCGCACCCAGGCTCGGGACGCCGCGGGCGCGGCCGAGGACGCCACCGCGGCGCTGGAGCTCGCGATCGAGTTGGGCGACGAGTCCGCGCACGCCGCCGTCCTGGTTGTCCAGGGAGACCTCGCCCAGCAGGCCGGCGACCTCGACCGAGCGCAGGCGACGCTCGACCAGGCGGTGCGGCGCTACGCGGAAGCCGGCGACGACGATGGTCGGGCCGAGGCGCTGCGCGCCCGCAGCCTGACGGAGCTCTTCGCGGGCCACACCTCCGAGGCCGAGCGCACCGCGAACGAGGCGCTCGCGGTTTTCCACTCGCTGGGCCGGACCTCCGGCGAGGCGTGGGCGTTGCAGAACCTCGCGTGGATCTCTTTCGTGCAGGGCCGGACCGCCGAGGCGGAGCGCCGCATCGGCGAGTCGCTCGAGCTCTTCGGCGACCTCGGCGATTCCGGCGGCGCCGCCTGGGCCCGCGGCCTGCGGGGGTTCGTGCGGTTGGCCGAAGGCGACCTCGCGGGTGCCGACGAGTTGCAGCGGGCGGTGCTCGCCGACGCCCGCGCCGGTGGCGACCGGTGGGCCACCGCCATGATGCTGTTGCTCGGCGCGGTGGTGCGCCTCTGGTCGGGTCGGACCGAGGAAGCGATCGTCGCGGGCCGTGATGGGCTGGCGCTGTTCCGCTCGGTGCACGACCGCTTCGGCGAGGCCCGCATCGCCTGGCCGCTGGCACGCGCCCTCGCCATGCAGGGTGACGTCGCCGAGAGCCTTGCCGTGCTCGACGAGGTGCGCCGGTCCCTGGAAGGCGCCGACGGGGGGTCGAGCCCGCTGGAGGACCGGGCGATCGTGGCGGTCGCACGCGCGTCGGTCGAGGTCCACCTCGGCCGTCCCGCCCGCGCTGCTCGAGGCGATGGGCTGGTTGATCGAGCTGCTGGGTGCCGGGGCAACGGGCCGCGAACCGGGCGTGGGCCTCGCCGCTGCCGAGGTGGCACAGCTCGGTGGTGGTACCGACACGCTCACCGTCATCGGCATGGCGCACCTCCAACAGGGCGCCACGCGCGAGGCGGCCGAGGTGCTCGACGCTGCGGCCGCCGCGCTGGGCCCCGACGCCGGAGCGGTGGCCGTGGCGGTCAACCTGGGGTTCGTCCGACTGGCCGAGGGCCGGGTCGACGAAGCGGCCGGGGCTGCAAGCAAGGTGTTGGAGGACGCCCGCACCTCTTACCTCGACCGCACGATGGCGTGGCTGGTCACCGGACTGGCGGCCGCTCGTCGACATGACCACACCGCGCTCGTCGCGGCGTTCGCCGCCGCGCGCCTCGAGGCGGACGGCTCCGGCGACGTCCTCACCCAGGCCCTGGCCCGCCTGGCGGAGGGCCGGGCGCGTGACGTGGTCGGCGATGGCGGCGCGGCCGACCTCACCGCGGAAGCGTGGGCCCGGCTCAACGAGCTCGGGATCGACGGAGCCGGCTGGCTCACCGTGTTCGACCTGAGCCTGGGCCTGTCGGCGCAGGTCGCACCGGACCGGACGTGAACGCGCCGCCGGCCGGCGGGAGCGACCGAGGTCGCCACCGCCGGCCGGCGATCGACCGCCGATCGGCGGCGTGCGAGGCTACGCGGGCTGCTTGGTGAAGCGCAGGTAGTCCTTCTTCTTGTCGAAGGCGCCGAACTGCTCCTTGGCGTCCTCGTCGTTGATGGTCGGTGCGATGATCACGTCGTCGCCGTTGTTCCAGTTCGCCGGTGTGGACACCGAGTGGTTCGCGGTGAGCTGCAACGAGTCGATGACCCGCAGGATCTCGGCCCAGTTGCGACCCGTCGAGGCGGGGTAGGTGAGCTCCAGCTTCACGGTGTTGTCCGGTCCGATGATGAACACGGTGCGCACCGTCAGCGTGGCCAGCGCGTTGGGGTGGATCATGTCGTAGGCGTCGGCGACCTTGCGGTCGTCATCGGCGATCACCGGGAAGTTGAGCGTGTTGCCGGTGACGTCGACGATGTCCTGCGCCCAACCCTTGTGGCTGTCGAGCGGGTCGACGGACAGGCCGATGAGCTTCACGCCGCGCTTGTCGAACTCGGGCTTGAGGCCGGCGAGGCTGCCGAGCTCGGTGGTGCAGACCGGGGTGAAGTCCTTGGGGTGGCTGAACAGGAGCGCCCAGCTGTCGCCCTTCCATTCGTGGAAGTTGATGGTGCCTTCGGTGGTTTCGGCGGTGAAGTCGGGAGCTTCGTCGCCCAGTCGGATTGCCATGGTGGTGCCTCTCGGTGGTGTCAACGGTGGGGTGGCGATGCCGGCTCCAAGTGGAGGCACCGACACCTGATCCGCTCGTCGGACGATCCGGCGGCGAATACCCGACCTAGTATGTCGGGAATTGCCCGACGTTGCAAAGCCGGGTTCGCCACCGCCGAGCCCGCGGTCAGGCCTCGTCTTCCGGCGTCCCGGACGTGGACGGGGCGGCGGTCTCTCGTTTGAGGTCGGGCTCGATGAAGAGCAGCCGTGCCGCAGGCTCGGCCCTCCTGACCAGCACCTCGGTTTCGTCGATCGCGGCGGCTACCTCGGCGTAGGTGAGGTCCGCGTCGAACTCGACCTTCGCGGCGACGAGCAGGTCGTCGGGACCGAGGTGCTCGGTGCGCAGGTGGATGACCGAACGCACCTGGGGCGAGGAGGTGAGCGCCGCGCGGATGGCCTGGCGCCGCTCGGGGCTCGCCGCCTCGCCGATGAGGAGCGACTTCATCTCGATCGCCAGCACGGTGGCGACCGCGCCGAGCAGGAGCCCGATGATGACCGTGCCGACCCCGTCCCAGGTGGCGTTGCCCGTCAGTTGCGACAGCGTGATCGCGACGAGGGCCACGACCAGTCCGCAGAGCGCCGCCGAGTCCTCGAGCAGCACCACCGGCACCTCGGGCGACTTCGACTCGCGGATGTAGCGCCACATCGGCGTGCTGTGACCGACCTGGGCCCGTGCCTCGTGGAGCGCGGTGCGGAAGCTGAAGCCCTCGAGCAGGATCGCCAAGCCGAGGATCGCAACGGCCACGAAGATGTTGTCGATCTCGTGGGGGTGGAGGATCTTCTCGATGCCGTCGAAGATCGCGAACGCGGCGCCGAGTGTGAACAGCACCACGGCCACGACGAACGACCAGAAGTAGCGCTCGCGCCCGAACCCGAACGGGTGGTCGGCGTCGGGCTCGCGCTTCGCGCGCCGGCCGCCGAGCATGAGCAGTGCCTGGTTCGCGGTGTCGGCGAGCGAGTGCACCGACTCGGCGAGCATCGAGCCGGAGCCGGTGACCAGGAAGCCACCGAACTTGGCCACGGCGATGCCCAGGTTGGCGACGAACGCCGCCAGGATCGCCTTGGTGCCGTGGTTCTCTGCGGACACGCCGGGGCTCCAGGGTTGCGCGCTCGGACACGGTGAAGGTAGTGCGCGACGTCGGTTGGCCATCGGGTTGCTCGAGCGGGGATGAGCGGGAGGTCGGGGATCGGGGTGGCGTACGCTGAGCGGCGCACCAGCCAGATCCGAGGACCCCGGAGTTGCTGCCCATGCGGCCAGGTCGGCCGACCAGCTGTGAACCGAAGAGCCCGACTGCGCGCTACGGCGCCCGGAGTGAACGGTGACCATCGAGGCGCACGCACGCCGGCCGGTGGGCGTCAAGCTGGTCGTGGCGTTCGGTCTTGTCCAGGCCCTCGTCCTCGGCGTGCTCGGGGCCGTCTTCCTCCTGTCTGCGGCCCATCCGGCCCAGTTGGCCAGGGTGGACGTGACCCACGGTCAAGTGGTGGTGGTCAGCGCGCTGTCCTTTGCGGTCGCGCTGGTGCAACTCCTCGGGGCGATCGGGCTCTCCCGGGGAAATGCCCGGGTGCGGACGCTCTACGGCGTGGTGGCGACCCTGCAGATCGGCTCGGCGGTCTACGCGCTCGTGGCGCTGCGGAACGTCCAGATCCCCAGCCTCATCGTCCTTTCCATCGCGGTCGCGATCGAGTGGTTCCTCTACGGCTCGGAGCCCACCCAGGAGCACTTCGCGTGACCGTCGGTGAGCTCGGCGCCCCGGTCCAACAGCCGGGCGGAGACCAGGACCTGTCCGATGACGACCTGCTGCTCGGAGTGCCGCTCCGGGACCTGCTCAACGCCAGGGCGCTGCGGGGTTTCGGCTACCTGGTCCTGGCACTCGTGCTCCTCGCCTGGCACGGACGATCGATGCACCTGGTGGGGGTCGTCGCCGGCCTGGCCATGGCGACGTACGCGGTCTCGACGGCGTACGACATGGTTCGGATGCCCGAGCGCAAGCAGTTCGTGCGCATCTTCTCGATCGGCATCACGGGTGGCTTCGCCTTTGCGCTCGTGCTCCACCCGGTCAACGCCTCCGACTCGTTCGTCCAGGCGATCGGTGGATTCGCGTTGGCGTCCGCGGCGTACGACCTGTCCGTCGGCATCCGTCGACGCTCCTTCAGCGCTTGGTCGGTCGCGAAGATCGTGGCGCTGATCCTGTTCGGCGTGTTCCTCATCCAGTTCGACCGGAACGTGCTGACCGTCGCCACGGTGCTGGTCGCCTGCGTCCTCCTGGTGACGGGCATCTACCAGATGTTCTCCATGGCGCCCGAAGTGGACTACGAGGCCAAAGGCGAGGTCCCCCTGGAGCGGGTGGGGCACCGGTTGGCCCAGCAGGTCAGCAACCTCCTGCAGCGTCAGCCGGACATGGCGGAGACCAGGGAGACCTTGCAGGCCAAGGTGTTCTTCGAGGGCCCCGAGGCGCCGGTCCGCTTCGGGCGCTTCGCGGTGCTCATGGCCTTCGCCTCGGTCATCGCCTCGATCGGGGTGGTCGCCCAGTCGACCGCCGTCGTGATCGGTGCGATGCTGATCGCGCCGCTCATGACGCCGCTGCTGGGGATGGCCCTGTCGGCGTCGATGGGCTGGCTTCGCCGGTTCCGCCGGGCGGCGTTCGTCGCACTCGCCGGCATCGTGGTCGCCATCGGCACCGGGGTGATCGTGGGCGCCGTGTCGCCGCACCACGTCAACGTCGCCACGAACACCGAGGTGCTGTCGCGCATCTCCCCGACCATCCTGGACCTTGCCATCGCGGTGGCGGCCGGCGCGGCTGGGGCGTTCGCGCTCTCACGCCGCGACGTGTCCGATTCGCTGCCGGGCGTCGCGGTGGCCATCGCCCTGGTGCCGCCGCTGACGGTGATCGGCCTGTGCTGGCAACAGGGGGAGTGGGCGGCGGGGAACGGCGCGCTGCTGTTGTTCCTGACCAACGTCACGGCGATCCTGCTCGCCGGCGGGGCCACGTTCGTGCTGGTCGGGGCCGCGCCTCTCGAGCGGGTCTCGGCCGCGCAGGAGCGCGTCGCCACGTTGGTCGTGGGCCTGTTCTCCATGGCGATGGTCGTGCTGATCCTGCTCCTGCTCAACGGCGCCCGCCTCGCGAACGCCGAGCTCACGCGTGCGCGAACCGACCAGGTCCTCGCAGACTGGGCCGACAAGCATCCCGACTTCCACGTCCTCGACCAGCGAACGCTCAGTGACGGCACCATCGAGGTCGACCTCACCGGCCCAACACGACCTCCCGGTCTCGCAAAGCTCGAGGCGCAGTTCAAAGCCGAGCTCGCGGACGGCGCCAAGTTGCAGATCTCGTGGTACCCGCGTCAGCAGATCACGGTCACCGGCGGGCCCTAGCCGCGCCGGTGACCGACGTGGCCAGGTGGTGCCCTGGGCCGGATTCGAACCGGCGACCTACCGCTTAGGAGGCGGTTGCTCTATCCACCTGAGCTACCAGGGCGGGGCCGGGAGCGGACGTGGGAGAAGACCTCGTCCTTGCTCGTGGTCCGGCTGAACGGGCAATCCTACGGTGCGCGATCCCGGCATCGGGGAGCCGGGTGCGCCTCCTTCGGAAGTGCGGGTCGGCAGGGACGGCAGGCTCTTGCTGGCTGACCTCCGCAGTCGATGATCGAATGCAACCGACCCGTCGGAGGCCCGACTGCGGTCGCTGCCTGTCGTCGGAATCGCCGTCACCCGGGTGGCGACCGATTCCGACAGCGCGACCCGGTGCCCGTCGGTCGACGGGCCAACCTGTGGGTCGACGTAGCATCGAGCGTGGTCTACGACCAGTTCATCTCAGATGTCGTGCGGGCCGTCGAGGCCCTCGGCGCAGCCATCATGGTCATCGGCGGGGCCGGCGCGCTGATCGTCGCGGCCGTCAAGGCTGCTCGCCCCGAGACACGGCCGCGCGCCTACCGGGAGCTGCGTCGAGACCTCGGACGAGTCATCCTGCTCGGTCTCGAGGTGCTGATCGTCGGCGACATCGTTCGTACGATCATCGTGGACCCGACGCTCGAGAGCGTCCTGGTGCTCGGGATGATCGTGCTGATCCGGATCGTCCTGAGCTTCTCGCTCGAGATCGAGATCGATGGCACCACACCGTGGAGTCGTTGGCGCCGCCAGGGCGAACCGTACGGGCCGACGACCCCTTCGGGTGAACACCAGACCCCGTGACCGGCCGGGTCTCACCGCACGGTCTCACTGCACGGTGACGTAGGTGTACATGTGCTGGGCGAAGTGGCCGGGCAGGTTGCACACGAAGAGGTACTTGCCGGGTTTGGTGAGGTCGATGGTTCGGTCTTGGGTTTTGCCGGGGGCGATGTTGGGTCCGTCGCTCATGGGTGGGAGGGCGTCTTCGTTGATGTCGCCGTCCTTCATGGGGAGTTGTGCGGGTGCGAGGTCGGTCTTCATGACCAGCATCTCGTGTTCCATCTTCCCGGTGTTGGTGATGTGGAAGGTGTACTTGCCGGCGGCGAGGGTGGTCGGCACCGCGATCTGCCACTCGGACAGGCCGGCGTTGATCGTCGACCCGGGTGCCGGCAGGGCGATGTTGGCGTTGGCGTCCGGCACGACGGTGACGTAGGTGTACATGTGCTGGGCGAAGTGGCCGGGCAGGTTGCACACGAAGAGGTACTTGCCGGGTTTGGTGAGGTCGATGGTTCGGTCTTGGGTTTTGCCGGGGGCGATGTTGGGTCCGTCGCTCATGGGTGGGAGGGCGTCTTCGTTGATGTCGCCGTCCTTCATGGGGAGTTGTGCGGGTGCGAGGTCGGTCTTCATGACCAGCATCTCGTGTTCCATCTTCCCGGTGTTGGTGATGTGGAAGGTGTACTTGCCGGCGGCGAGGGTGGTCGGCACCGCGATCTTCCACTCGGACAGGCCGGCGTTGATCGTCGACCCGGGCGCCGGCAGGGTCGTACCACTCGCCGGAGCGCTCACGTTCCGCATGTGCGCTCCGGGAAGTCCGCCCATCCCCGGACCCGACAACGGCGCTCCCGACGCGCAGCCCGCCGCGGCAAGTCCCAGCACCGACAACAGCGCCAGGAGGAGCGTCAACGGACCCCTCAGGCGGACGCTTGCGCGGGTGGACTCTGGATGCGGGTTCTGCGACGTGGTTGTGCTCATGGCGCCATCATCGGCTTCGTGGAGGGGTCCTGCAAAGGGACGAAGGGCCCTTCGTCGCAGGTGACGTTGCACGTCGGCGGCGGATCCGCGCAAGGTTCGCGAAACGCTCGCGGTGGAACCGGTCGAGGAGCTCATCGGGGGATGCCCACAGTCGAGATCCGCCGCCCAGCTCCATGGGGGACACCGCCACGTGACGGGTTCCTCGGACGTGAAGACGGAGGTGGTGTCGAACAGGCCGAAGGAAGGTCGCTCGCAGTGGCTCTCGACGGGTGGGCGCCCGATGAAGCCGACGTCGCAGCGGGGATAGACTCATCGCGTTCCGTTCGGTAGCCTGGCAGATCCGGGGTCTGCGACACCGGACCTGTCAGGGGGTCCCGATGGGACACACCAAGCGAATGCGCTCGGTTGCGCTGGCACTCCTGCTCGTGGTGTGCGCCGGCGCTTCGACGGTGGCGGCATCCGCGACCTCCGCGGTGGTCGCTCCGGCCCCGCCGAGCGTTGGGGTCGACACCGCGAACGCCGCCACCGTGCTCGCCACCTGGCAACCGATCATCGCCGGCAGCCCCGCCATGGGTTTCACCGGCAACCTGGCTTCCTGCAACGCCGGCACGATCAGCGCGGCCTACCGCCAGGCCGAGCTCACCTCGGTCAACGCACTGCGAGCGCTGACGGGCGTGCAACCCGCCGTCGAGAACGCCGCCTGGTCGACCATGGCGCAGTCGACCGCGCAGCTCATGTCGGTCAACCAGCGGCTGTCGCACTCGATACCCAACGACGGGTCCTGGACGTGCTACTCCTCCGCGGCTTCGCAGGGCGCGGCCAGCTCGAACCTGTTCCTCGGCTACACGGGCGTCGACGCGATGTGGGGCTACATCGCCGACTGGGGTGACGGCAACGAGGACGTCGGCCATCGCCGTTGGCTGCTGTGCCCCGGCAACACCAAGTTCGGGTTCGGCGACGTGCCGGCGCCGTCGAGTGGGCTCTGGCCCAGCAACGCCGTGAAGGTCTTCGACCAGGGGTCGACCTTCGACGGTCCCACCCGTGACGGTGGCGTCGCCTGGCCCAACCCCGGACTCGTCCCGCTCAACTACGCAGGCCCACGCGAGATGCTCGACCGCTTCAGCTACCAAGTGCCGAGCGACGTCTCGACCTCGCACACGACCGTGGCGGTCGCGTCGTCGAGCGGCGGGTCGGTGCCGATCAACCGGACCCACCACGACGACCTGACCTACTGCCAGCCGGCAATCGAGTGGGAGCCGTCGCGCATGCCCGACTACGGGGAGACCTGGACCACCACGGTGTCCGGCCTGAGCCGTGGCGGCACGACGCTCGCGCCCGTCACCTACCAGTCGACCTTCGTCGACCTCACCCACTCGCCCGCCTTCGTCAAGGCCGCGTACACCGACTTCATCGGCGGCCTCCCATCCGCAGAGGTGATCACGACCCTCGGCCGGAGCCTGGACTCCCCAGGCGTGCAGCGCTCCACCTTCGTGGCGACACTTGCCGGTTCCGACGCCTGGATCGCCCACCTGCTCACCGGCTTCTACCACGACACCCTGGGTCGCGAGCCCGACAGCTCGGGCCTCGCGTACTGGACCGACCAGCTCCGTTCTGGGCATCGCAGCGTGGCCTCGGTGGCGTCGCTGTTCTACTCGTCGCCGGAGTACTTCTCGAACATTGCCCACGGGAGCCTCACGACCTGGGTGAACGATCTCTACACCAAGCTCCTGCACCGCAGCGCAGACTCCGCCGGCAGGTCGTACTGGGTCTTGCAGGCCACCCGGCGCGGCAGGGGAGTGGTGGCCTACGCCTTCTACCAGTCGCTCGAGTCGCGCACCGCGCGGGTGGTCGATCTCTACCACCAGCTGCTCCAGCGCGACCCCGACCTGGCCGGCAGGTCGTACTGGGCGAACCGGCTCCTCACCGTCGGCGACCTGACGCTGGCGACCTCGCTCGCGTCGAGCAGCGAGTACTTCGCGCACGCGCAGGTGCGGTTCCCGAGTTGAACGAGGCCACCGCGCCACGCGGCAACGTTCTCTTCATCACGGTCGACCAGTGGCGCGGCGACTGCCTCTCCGCGGCTGGCCACCCGGTGGTGGAGACGCCCGCCCTGGACGCCCTCGCCGCGCGCGGTGTCCGCTTCGCCAACCACTGGTCGAACATCGCGCCCTGTGGCCCGAGTCGGGCGACCCTGCACACCGGCATGTACGCGCAGAACCACCGATCGGTGCTCAACGGAACGCCGCTCGACGACCGCTTCACCAACACCGCCCGGCAGGCGCGCGGTGCCGGCTACCGACCCGCGCTCTTCGGCTACACCGACACGTCGCTCGACCCCCGCACCCTCGCTCCGGACGACCCTCGGCTCACCACGTACGAGGAGGTGCTGCCCGGCTTCGACGCGGTGCTGTTCAACCCCGAGTCGGCCGGCTCACCCGGGTGGGCCGCGTGGCTGCGGGCGAAAGGCGTCGACGTTCCTGCCAACCCGGCGGACCTGTACCTGCCGATCGAGGGATACCCGGGCGCCGCTGACCACGGCGAGAGCTGGGCGCCGACGCGGTTCGCCGCCGAGCACTCCGAGACGGTCATGGTGTGCGAGGCGTTCCGCACCTGGCTGGAACAGGGAGCAGGTGAGGAGCCGTGGTTCGCGCACCTCAGCTTCATCCGGCCCCATCCGCCCTACCGGAACCCCGAGGGGTACCACGATCGCTACGACGCGGACGCGGGCCCCGCGTTCCGCGGCTGCGCCGAGCGCGACGACGAGATGGCCGGGCATCCGCTTGCCGCCGCCGCGATCTCGATCCCCGGCGTCGGCTGCCCGACGGACGGGCGCGACCGCCGCCAGCAGCGCGCCACGTACTGGGGTGCGATGAGCGAGGTCGACGATCGTCTCGGCGAGCTGTTCGCCTGGATGGACGCGGAGGGCGCCCTGGCCGACACGCTCGTGGTGCTGACCTCGGATCACGGCGAGCAGGCCGGCGACCACTGGCTGGTCCAGAAGCTCGCCTGGTTCGACGAGACCTACGCCGTGCCACTCATCGTGGTCGACCCCCGGCCCGAGGCGGATGCCACCCGCGGCGCGGTGGTCGACGCGGTGACCGAGCACGTCGACGTGTTGCCGACGCTGTGCGAGTGGATGGGCGTCGAGGTGCCCCTGCAGTGCGACGGTCGCCCTCTGCAGCCCTTCCTGCACGGTGGAGCGCCGGACCATCCGCGGCCGTGGCGTACCGCGGCTCACTGGGAGTGGGACTTCAGGGACCCGGTCAACCACCTGGCCGAAGACCTGTTCGGCCTCACGATGGAGCAGTGCGGGCTCGGGGTGCTGCGCACCGAGGAGTGGAAGCTGGTGCACTTCGGCGCGCCACCCGAGGTGCTGCCGCCGCTGCTGTTCGACCTGCGCGCCGATCCGGACCAGGTCGTGAACCTCGCCGGCGACCCGGCGTATGCCGAAGTGATGAACGAGCTGCTGGAGCGGATGCTGCGGTGGCGGTTCACCCACTTGGACCGCACGCTCACTGGCCACTCTCTGTCACCATCGGGGCTCGTGACCCGACGAGACCCGAGGACCTGACCGCCGATGCCCGAGGACCCCATCGACCCGGTCCGCCTGTTGTTCTGGAACGTCTTCCTCCTCAAGCCGCGGCCCATACCCGGCCTTCCCGGACTGCCGGCGATCGGCGAGCTGGCCGCGCCCGCGGTGCACGAGCGGGCTTCGGCCATCGGCCGGCGGCTGCGCGGCCGCTTCGACATCGCCGCCCTGTCCGAGGTGTTCGAGCCTGATGATCGAGCCCGGGTCGAAGCGGGCTGGGCGAGCTCGACGCTGGACGTCGCCGTCGGTCCGCAGCGCGCGGTTCGGCGGGGCGCGCCGGGTTTCGCCTCGAGCGGCCTGTGCACCCTGGTCGACCGCTACCCGATGACGCGCACCGAGACCCACCAGTTCGCCACTCGGGGCTCGTACCTCCACGACGCCGATGCGCTCGCCAACAAGGGCGTGCTGATGGTCGAGGTCGACGTGCTACCGGGAGCAGGGCGGCTCGAGGTGTACAGCACCCACCTGATCTACGGCACGGGGCTGGTCGGTGGGCAGACCGCGCAGGACCCGGTGCGTCGGCATCGGTTGCGCATGGCCCAGGTGGACGAGCTGGTCGCGTTCGTGCAGCGGGTGCACGACCCGGCCAACGTCGTCGCGATCGTGGGCGACTGCAACGTGCCGGCGGTGGCTCCCGCCTACCCGGACGGGCCCACCGCCCAGCACGACGATCTGCTGGAACGCCTGGCGCCGCTGGGCATGCGCGACCTCTGGTCGGAGTCGGGAGTCGGCGCGGGTGACACCTGTGGCAACGCGCTCGACCCATTTGCCGACCAGATCGACCTCGTCGAGCCCGACGCACTGGTTGACCGCCCGGACGAGGCGGCGGCGACCGCCCTGGCCGCCGCCGGACCCGATCCCGAAATCGCCGCCGAGCGGTACCGCATCGACTACCTGTTCCTCCAGCGTCCTCGAGAGGAGCACGCGCTCCGGCTCACGCCTTCCGCGCCCCGCCGCTTCGCCTTCCCACGCGGAGTCACCGCACCGGCCCGCGACCGTCTGCCCCGCCTCTCGGACCACCTGGCGGTCGCGGTGGAGCTCACGCCGTCGCGCCCTTGATCCTCGGCGGGTGATCCCAGGCGCGGTTCACGCGATCAGACGGGCACGGGTGCGGAGACCTGGCGTGGTCGGTTCGGTCGGGGCCATGGGTGGTTGGGGGGTGGGGCGTTGGTCTTGGGCACGGTGAGGGGGGTGCCGTCGGGTCGGGTGGCGTGGATCGATCCGTCGGGTGCTCGGGTGAGCCCGTAGCCGCCTTCGTGGACGGCGTGGTGGTGTCTGCTGCAGAGGCTGGCGAGGTTGTCGCGGTCGGTGGGCCCGTCTTTGGTCCAGTGGATGAGGTGGTGGGCGTGGGTGCGGGTGGCGGGGGTGTCGCAGCCGGGGAACACGCAGGTGCGGTCGCGGGCGATGATCGCGCGGCGCATGGCGGGGTTCGGGAGGCGGGCGGTTTCGCCGAGGTCGATGGTGGCGCCGGTGGGGTCGAACACGATGCGGGAGAGGCTGCAGTCGCAGGTGAGGCGGCGGGCTTGTTCGGCGGTGACCTTGTCGCCTTGGTCGGTTTCGCCGACGGGTTCGCCGGCGCAGGTGTGGGTGTCGGTGAGCTTGGCGAGGTCGATCAGGGCGGTGATGGCGGGGACGTTGAGCCCGCCGCCGTGCTCGGCGGCGGTCACGGCTTGGGTGGCGAGCTCGACGAGCGCGTCGGCGCGCAGCTGGGGGTAGGTGACCGAGACGACGGTGCCTTCGGCGTCGGCCTGGGCGCGGGCGGCGTCGAAGAGCTCGCGGACGCGGCGGTCGAGGGCGTCGGCGAGGATCTGGCCGGCTTCGGGGGTGAGCTGGCCGTCGAGGCGCCACATGCCCTCGAAGGTCTGGGACAGGTGCACGCCGCGGGCGGCGTGGTGGTGGGCGTCGTCGGCTTCGGCGCCATCAGGGTCGGCGCGGGCCACCCAGAACTCGAGTGCTTTGCGCAGCTGCGCGACCCGCAGCGTCGACGCTTGCTGCACGAGCAGCGTTTCGTCGACGGCGAAGCGCTCCGGTGCGGCCTTCGCGGCGCGGGCCAACAAGCGGGCCTTCTCCGTGCCCAGGGAACCGTCCGCGAAGGCGGCGCGGGTGGCGGGCATGTCGCGGAGGCGACGGGCCAGGGTGAGCACGCCGCTCGCCGCGGCTTTGGACGACTCGGTGCGCGCGGCCAACCAGCCTGAGCCCGACCGGCCGCCGTCGAGCGCCCAGACGCCGCGGGCGTCCCACGCGCCGGACAGCGCCGTGCGGGCCGCGTCGAAGCGGCAGCGGAACGCGTCCAGCGCCACCATCGCCTCGGTGAGCTCGCCGTCGGTGAGCTCCGCGGGCTCCACATCGGCCAGCACGTCGGCGGCTTGCTCCAACAAGGCCATCGCCTGCGACAGGCCCGCGCCGCGGGCAGCGGGCGACACCGGAGGGCTGAGGGCATCGGACATACGTTCGACTCTAGTCGATATGTCTGCGCAACGCAACCAGCAATGATGGAGACCTTGCTCGCTCCGGGTCCTGCCGCGGGTGCTGCCGAGCTCGTCAGCGTCCGCACCGGACTGATCCTGACCGGCCATGTTGTGGCACGTTGCGTGCCACTCTCCTTCATCACCAGCTACGCTCCGAACCTGCGTCCCAGCAGCCGTGACGGTTGCGTCGCCGGACCACACAAGGGGAGTCATGCATCGCATCGCACACCGTCTCGCGGCACCTTTCGTCGCCACCCTGCTGCTCGTCGGAATCGCGGTGCCGACGGCCGTCGTGCAGGCCCCCACGGCGGCCGCCTACACGATGCCGGCCTTCTACACCGTCCCGTCGCCGTTGCCGGCGGGCCCGCCCGGCACGATCATCAAGAGCGAGACGGTCACCGGCCTCGTCGGTCTCCACGGGACGATGCAGCGGGTGATGTACAAGTCCACCGACATCCACGGCAACGACATCGCCGTGACGGGTTTGGTCGCAACCCCCAACACCCCGGCACCCGCGGGTGGCTACCCGATCGTGTCCTGGGCGCACGGCACCACCGGCATCGCGGACCAGTGCGCGCCGTCGCTCGATCCCGGTTCCGGTCTGCCGTTCGCGAACGTGCTGCTCGACCAGGGCTGGATGATCGTGGCCACCGACTACGAGGGGCTCGGCACCCCGGGTCGCCACCCCTACATCGTCGGCAACAGCGAGGCACACGGCGTGCTCGACATGGTTCGCGCAGCCCGCAACCTCCCCGGCAGCGACGCCAGTGCCAACTACGTCGTGTGGGGCCACTCGCAGGGCGGCCACGCGGCGATGTTCGCCCTGCACGACGCCGACGGCTACGCCCCCGAGTTGCACCTCAAGGGGGTCGTCGCGGGCGCACCGCCGTCGCAGCTGAACGTCGTCTACGACTACCTGGTGGCGAGCCCCTACAAGTACTACCTGTTGATGGTCGCCGCCGCGATCAACGCCGCGTACGGCAACACCGCGGCGCCGCTCTCCGACGTGCTCAACGCGCAGGGCCAGACGCTGGTGAACGAGGTCGACAACGGCTGCACCGGCTACCTGGGTGGCGTCGCGAGCGGCGTGAACGTGCAGGACCTCATGGTCCAGCAGGCCGACGGCACCTACAACCCGATCGCCAACCCGACCTGGGGTCCGCTGATCGATGCCCAGGACCCGCGCAACTTCACGACGCCGGCGTCCGAGCCGCTGCTCATCATCCACGGAGGCGCCGACGAGCAGATCCCGACGGTCTCGAGTCAGCTCCTCGCGCAGCAACTCTGCCCGACCGGTCAGGACCTCGAGCGTTGGATGTACCCGGGGCAGTCGCACGCCGGGGTGATCGGGGTGTCGCTGAGCTCGATGGTGCAGTGGATGGGCGACCGCTTCGCCGGTGTGCCCACGCCCGACCCGAACGCACCGACCGGGCAGTCCGACATCGTCGACACCATCTGCTCGAACGGGCAGATGGTGACCCGCGCCGACTACCAGACGCCGCCGACGACGGTCCCCGACTCGACCACGACGGTCCCCGCGGCGCCGGCCGGGCAGACGCCCGCCGCCACGCCGGTGTCGGCCACGCCCACCTACACCGGTTGAGGCGTCATCCGAGGCGCGCTCGGGCCTCGGGGGTCGATCCGACCGGGCCGGTGCCGACCGGGCAGGTGCGCGGCCTCAGCTCGGCGGTGTCGGTCCGCTGAGCGTCGCGACGTCGGCCGCGGTGGTGGCCCGGATCCGCTCGACGACCGCGGTGCGGGCCAGGCGCTTCGACCGGGCGAACGCCCCCGACCGGTAGCCGCCCAGCAACCGGGCCTCGTCGAGTGCGGCGTCCATGAGCTGCGGGGCGGGCACCACCCGGTCGAGGTAGCCCGCCTCGACCGCGCCGGTCGGGTCGTAGACCTGCGCGCCCAGGGTGGCACGGGTGAGCTGGGCGCTGCTCAGTCGGTCTCGGGCGAGCTCGATCACGAAGATCGGCAGGGGCATGCCGATCGCCACCTCGGTGAGTCCCACCTTGAAGGGGCCGTCCGCGCCGACCCGGATGTCGCTGGCGAGCAGGAACAGGGCGCCCATCGCCAGGGCGTGCCCGGTGCTCGCCGAGATGATGGGCAGCGGGTGCTCGTACATGGTGCACAGCAGCTCGGCGCCGTCGGCGACCAACGAGCGCATGGCCTCCTCGGACTCGGTCATGACCGAGAGGTCGAAACCGGCCGAGAACCTTCCCTCGCGTCCGGTCAGCACGATTGCCCGGGCCTCGCCGGCCGCCCGTTCAAAGGCCGTGTGGAGCGCGTCGAGCGTGGCCGGACCGACGACGTTCGCCTTGCCGTCATCATGGGTGATCACCGCCACGTCGCCGTCGAGTCGATAGGTGGGCAGGGCGGGAGCGTCGGCCATGGGCCGGAACGATAGCGGTGGGACGCGCCGACACCGTCCAACGGGACGGGGGATCCAACGCCGACGGGGGAGCTGGACGCGCCGGTGGAGCGGTCAGCCGCGCGAGGCCGCCAGCGGCGGCCGCCCTGCGAGCGCGAGCCGCAGTTCCGGCTCGCCGACGGTTCCCGCGACGCGTCCGTTCGGCCAGACCACGAGCACGAGGGGGACGGCGGCATCGGCCAACCGGCGCAGCGTCGGCAGCGCCGGGTCGGAGGTGACCGCGCAGACGACCCGATCGATCGGAAACGCCAGGTTCGCCATCGGAACCGTCGTTCGGCTCGCGTGGTCCGTGTGGGCGACCTGGGCGGCGGTGAGCAGCCCGGTGATGCGGCCGTCCTCGCCTTGCACGCAGTAGGCGTCGGGATGTCCGTCGAGCGCGTGGGGGCCGATCGCCTGGTCGATCGTCGCCCTACCGGGCAGGATCGGCGGCTCGGGCCGCATGAGCTGACCGAGGGTCGCTCCGCCCAACTTCGACTCGACACCGGCCTGACGGAGCTGGGCCTGGGCGGCCGAGATCACCCACCAGCCGATCAGCACGAACCAGATCCCGCTGATCCCGCTGTTCGAGCCCAGGGTCGAGACGCCGAAGAAGATGGCGAGCGCGCCGAGCCCGATGCCGGTGTAGGCCGACCACCGGCGGGCGGTGTTGCGGTTGCCCGTCGCCGCCCAGAGTCCGGCGCTGAAGAGCTGGCCGCCGTCCAACGGCGCCGCGGGAAGGAGGTTGAACGCGCCGATCAGAAGGTTGACGAATGCGAGCCAGGCGAGCACCGCGGAGACCAGGCCCCCGTTGCCGATCGAGCCCGCGAACGGGTCGGTGTTGCCGCCGATTGCCTGGTTGGCGAGCCAGAAGAGGCCACCCAGTGCGATGTTCGAAACCGGCCCTGCCGCGGCGATCAGGAACTGCATGCCGGGCGTGCTCGGCTCGTCTTCGAGCTCGGCGAAGCCCCCCAGGAGCCAGAGCGTGATGCCCCGCACCCCGATGCCTGCTCGGCGGGCGACGAGCGCGTGGCTCATCTCGTGCACGAGCAGGGAGGCGAAGAACGCGAGCGCAGCGACGACCCCGGCGACCCAGTAGGCGGTCGTCGACAGCCCGAAGGCCTCGTTCGGGAACTCGTGGGCGGCCAGGACGTAGACGTAGAGGGCCGCGATGGCGAGCACGGACCAGCTCATGCCCACCTTGATGCCGAGGATGCGCCCGAGGGGGACGTTGCTGGTCACGATGGTCAAGGGTACCGCCGTGCCGGCCGGATGGGTTCTCCGTCCGGCGGGAACCGAGGAGCGTCGCGCCGGGTGGGATCGGGACGAGCGCGCTGCCGGGTTCAGGCCTCGACGCAGACGAAGTCGATGAGCGCCTCGACGGCACCGATCAACGGCGTCTCGAGCTGGCCCCAGTCGTCGACCTCGGCGAGCAGCGCACGCCAGAATGCGGCAGGATCGTCGGAGCGGCCCAGGGCGGCGATGACGCCCTCCTTCCAGGGCAGGCCCCTGGGCACGTCGGGCCAGGTGTCGATGCCCAGCACCTCGGGCTTGACCGCCTGCCAGATGTCGACGTACGGGTGGCCCAGGATCAGCACGTCGGGGTGGTCGATGCGTTCGGCCAGGCGCTGCTCCTTGGATCCCTCGACGAGGTGGTCGAGCAGGATGCCGAGCCGTCGCCGGGGCCCCGGCCCGAACCCCCGCACCACCGACTCGAGGTGGTCGGCGCCTTCGAGCTGCTCGACGACGACCCCCTCCGCCCGCAGGTCGTCGCCCCACACCCGCTCCACGAGCTCGGCGTCGTGCTTCCCCTCCACCAGCAGCCGGCTCGCACGGGCGATTCGGGCGCGGCGATCTGTCGCGGCTATCGAGCCGGAGGCGGTGCGCGCCGAAGCGGCAGGTGTCGGCCGCACCGTTGGCGGCACCAGCGTGACCACCTGGCCGTCGACCTGGAACCCTCCGGGCACGAGGCGCATCCAGTGGTCGTTGCCGCGCCCGTCGCGGACGAGCACCCGGTCGGCGAGGCACTCGAGCAGCTCGCCGTTCGTGGGGGCGCCGCGCGCTGCCACGTGCAGTCCGGGCACGGCCTCGACCTGCGGGTAGGTGCGTCGGGGTCGGCGCGGACCGTCGAGGTCGATCGGTTCGGAGAGGATGCCGACGTCTCGGCGACGGGCGTTCGTCACTGCGGCGAAGCTATCGCCCTCGCACCATCGACCCGAGTCACTGCGCCTCGCGGTGTGTGGCGCGCCACCGGCCATCCCTAGCCTGGCGGGTCGTGATCCTCGTCGACGCCGCAGGACTCGCCGCGAGCCGGCCCGGCAAGCCGCTCTTCGACGGGCTCAACCTGACGCTGTCGGCAGGCGACCGGCTCGCGGTGGTCGGACTCAACGGGTGCGGGAAGTCGACGCTGCTGCGCCAGCTCGCCGGCGTGGACGACCTGGAGCAGGGCACGATCCGCCGCGGTCGCGGCAGCCGCGTCGTGCTCCTCGACCAGACCGCCGGTTCCGACGCGGCGTTCGACGCCGATGCGGACGCGACCGCGCTCGATGTCGTGGGTGGCGATTGGGAAGGGCGCGCGATCCTCGAGCGGCTCGGGCTCGGGGCCATGGTCGACCGGCCGTTGCGCGAGCTCTCGGGCGGCCAGGCCAAGCGCGTCGCACTGGCGCGCACGCTGGTGGAGGTCGGCGAGCCCGGTCACCACGACGACTCGGTGGTGTTGATCCTCGACGAGCCCACCAACCATCTCGACATCGACGCCATCGCGTGGCTCGAGGAGCGGCTCGCCGCACACCGTGGGGCACTGGTGCTCGTCACGCACGACCGACACGTGCTCGACCGCGTCACCACCCGCATCCTCGAGATCGACCGGGGACGCACCCACGTCCACGAGGGCGGCTACGACTCCTACCTCGTCGATCGCGTCGCCCGGGCGGAGCAGGCCGAGTCGGCCGAACAGGTCCGTCGCAACCTCGCCAAGCGCGAGCTCGCGTGGCTGCGTCGGGGCGCGCCGGCGCGCACCACCAAGGCCAAGGCGCGCGTCGCGTCCGCGACCGCGCTGGTCGAGGCGCGGCCCGATGCCCCGGCGCGCGCCGAGCCGCTCGACCTGTCCGATGCGGCGCGCGGGGGTCGACCCGGCGATCGGGTGCGCCGGGGTACGCCGCGTCCGCAGTTCGGGAGCGCTTCGGGATGCCGCGGCTGGGCGACCTGGTCATCGAGCTCGAGGCCGTGGGCCATCGCTTCGGCGAGAACGAGTGGTTGTTCCGCGGTGTGGAGCTGCGGCTCGCACCGGGCGAGCGCATCGGCATCCTGGGCCCGAACGGCGCCGGCAAGTCGACGCTCTCGGACATCCTCGCCGGCGAGCTCCGACCGACCGAGGGCACGGTGACCACCGGCCCGACGGTCGTCGTCGGGGTGCACCGCCAGCGGGGGCCGGCGCTCGACCCGACCACCCGGGTCCGGGACGCGGTGGCCGGACCGCACCGGTCACCCGACGCGTCGGACGCGCACCTCCTGGAGCGGTTCTGGTTCAACGCGGACGCCCAGCACGCGCCGATCGGGCTGCTCTCCGGTGGGGAGCGGCGTCGCCTGCAGCTGCTGCTGACGCTCGCCCAGAAGCCCAACGTGCTACTGCTTGACGAGCCCACCAACGACCTCGACCTCGACACGCTGCGCGTCCTGGAGGACTACCTGGACGAGTGGCCGGGTACCGCGGTCATCGTGAGCCACGACCGCACCTTCCTGGAGCGCACGGTCGATGATGTCGTGGCGATCAGCCAGCGCCGGGTCGCGCGGGTGCCGGGCGGCTACCGCGCGTACGAGGCGGAGCGGATCGCCTCCCGGGGTGCCGCTCGTCGGGGGACGACCTCGGCGATGCCGGATGCGGCGCGCCCGGCGCAGGACGCGCCGGGAGGGCGACCCGCCGACGGCGACGCGGCTCCCGACGTGTCGCCGACGCCGCGACGCCGTTCGGCGACCACGCTGCGGTTCCTTCTCAAGGACGTAGAGCGGGACCAGCGTCGTCTGGAGCGGCGCCGCGACGAGTTGCGGATGCGCCTGACCGCTCCCGAGGTCGTCGAGGACCACGCCCTGCTGGCGCAGCTCGGTCGCGAGCTGGCCGAGGTGGAAGCCGCGCTCGCGGAGGTCGAAGACCGGTGGCTCGAGCTGACGGTCGAGGCCGATGGCTCCGAAGCTCCCTGAGGTTCGTGGGGAGGGCGCGGGAGCGAGCCGTCGGGCGTGACGGGTCAGGCAGGTGGCGGCGAGAACGCGGCGATCGACGCGGCATCGTGGTCGAGCTGTGAGAGGAGCCGGTGGACCGCTCCGGGTGAGAGCTCGAGTGAGCGACCGAGCTCGTCGAGCATGACCCGGTTCGTGTGGCTCAGGACCCCGGTCGCGATGGCCACGTGGCCCACGTCGAGGAGCAGGTGCTCGCGTCCGGCCAGCTCCAGGTCGATGGTGAGCTGTTGCGCCTCGTGGGCCAGGTTGGCCACGTCCATGCTGCGCAGGTCGGCGTCGAGGTCCGTCTCCGTGTAGTGCCGCAGCCCCGCGCCGCGCACCACGTTCACCGCCTTGTTGCGGGCGCGTTCGTCGTAGGGGTCACCGTCGAGCATGGCGAGGATGGCCGCCGCCCGGGTCGTGCGCTGGAGCCGCGTCGAGAGGTCCGATGTCGGCGGCGTGGTGATGACGTGCTCGTCGAACTCGCGGTGGCAGCTCTGGCACTCGTAGACGTCCTCGAGCACCTCGCGCGGGATGATCGGGATCACGGCCCGCAGCCAGCTCCGCGACTGGCGGTGCTGGTACTCGCGCTCGCTGCCGCACGCCGGACAGAAGAACGACTTGCTCTCGCGGTCCTTCCAGCGCACGGTCGTGCCGAACCCCGGGATCACGCGCAGCTCGGTTCACGACGGGTCGGGTCCACGCCTCCATGTTGCCCGCTCCGGAGCGCACGCTCAACCATCCCCTTCGTGCGGACTCCGAGCACCTGGGCGACGACGGCGCCGGCAGCGTTCGGCGGTAGCGTGGACCCTGATGGATGCTGCCGTGGCGACCCCAGTGCTGACCGTGACCGCGCGGGCGATCGAGACGATCGTCGGCCTGCGCTGCCGCCGAAGACGGCGATGATGCGCTGGCGCTCTGGGTCGAGGTCACGGGATCGAACGGCGCCGACTTCACCTACGACCTGGTCTTCGAGCCGATCGCGGGCGCCGACGAGGCCGACGTCGTCTCCGAGCAGTCGGGGTTGACCGTCGTCGTGCCCGCCGGCTCCGTCGATGCGCTGTCGGGCGCCACGCTCGACCTGCCCGAGTCCGAGGAGCAGGGCGGGCTCGTGCTTCGCAACCCCAACAAGCCCGACCCGCTCGCCGGTGTCGACCTGGACACCGCAGGAGACCTGGCCGACCGGGTCTCGATCATCATCGACCGTCTCGTCAACCCGATGCTCGACGCGCACGGCGGGTTCGCCGAGCTGGTCGGCGTCGAGGACACCAAGGTGTACCTGAAGATGGGTGGCGGGTGCCACGGTTGCTCGATCAGTTGGCTCACGTTGCGCAGCGGCATCACCGACACCATCAAGGAGCACGTCACCGAGGTGACCGAGGTCGTCGACGTGACCGACCACGAGACCGGCGAGAACCCTTACTACGCCTGAAGCCGTTGGCCGCGCGCCGCGGGGATCGTGGCGCTCAGTGCAACGTCTGGCGGGCCGCGGCGGCGATGCCGGCGGCGTCGAGCCCCAGTCCGGCGAGGATCTCGTCGGGCTTTCCCTGCGCGAGGAACTCCCGCGGGGTGCCCAGCGCCCGCACGAACGGCGGGTGCGCGGCGCCCGACTCGGCGGCGCTGTCGGTGACCAGCTCGGCCAGTCGTGAGCCGGCCCCGCCTTCGCGGAGGCCGTCCTCGACGCAGACCACGACCGCGTGGCCGGCGGCGCTCGCCACCAGCTCCGGGTCGAAGGGTTGCACGACGCGGGGGTCCCACACGGTGCAGCCGATGCCGTCGGCACGCAGCAGCTCGGCGGCCTCGCACACCGGCGCGAGCATCTTGCCCACCCCGACCAGGCAGACCGACGCGTCGGCGTCCGCGGAGACGAGGCGGGCCGACAGGCCGTTGCCGACCTCGTCGTCGGCGACCATCGGAGCGGGTGTGCGGGGCCAGCGGATCGCGACCGGGCCCGTGGTGATGTCGAGCGCGTCGTGGAGCATCTGCTGGAGCTCCTGGTACGACGAGGGCGCGAACACCGTCATCCCGGGGATCTTGGAGAGCAGGACCAGGTCGAGCGTGCCCTGCGCCGAGGCGCCGTCCGGACCGGTCACCCCGGCCCGGTCGACCGCGAAGACCACCGGGAGCTCGTGCAGACCCACGTCGAACACGCACTGGTCGAAGGCGCGGGTGAGGAAGGTGGAGTAGATGGCGACCACGGGGCGGAGGCCGCCCATGGCCATGCCGGCAGCGGAGGTCACCGCGTGCTGCTCGGCGATCCCGACGTCGATGAGGCGATCACCGAAGCGCTCGCCGAACGGGATGAGTCCGGTCGATCCCGGCATCGCCGCGGTGATGGCCACGACCTCGGGGCGCGAGTCGGCCTCCTTGATCAACGCCTCGGTGAAGGCGCCGGTGAACGAGGGGGGCCCGCCGGGCACGTGCTGGGGGCCGATCTCGGGGTTGAAGACCGGCGCGTCGTGCAGGCACTTCTCCTCGTCTTCCTCGGCGGGTGGGTAGCCGCGGCCCTTCTGCGTGAGGACGTGGACGACGACGGGTCCCTCGTCGTAGTCGGCGGCGTTGCGCAGGGCGCGTTCGAGACCCTCGATGTCGTGGCCGTCGAAGGGGCCCGAGTAGCGCAGCCCGAGGGTCTCGAAGAAGGCGGTGGGCTCGATCATGTCGCGCAGGCCCGTGAGCGCTCCTTCCAGCCCCCAGGCGAGGTGGTCGCCCAGCACCGGGACGTCGCGCACCATCCTCGAGACGCGGGCGCGCTGGCGCAGGTACGACGGGTGAAGGCGCATCCGGGCCACGCTCTCGGAGATGCGAGACACGGTCGGTGCATAGGAGCGGCCGTTGTCGTTGAACACGATGACGGCCTTGCGTCCGCTGTGGCCGAGGTTGTTGAGCGCTTCGTACGCCATGCCGCCGGTCATGGCGCCGTCCCCGAGCACGGCCACGACCTGACGATCGTGCACCGCGGACTGGTCGAGCGCGACCGCGAGCCCGTAGGCGTAGCTGGTGCTGGTGGAGGCGTGGCTGTTCTCGACCCAGTCGTGCTCGGACTCGGCGCGGCTCGGGTAGCCCGAGAGTCCACCCGCCTGGCGCAACGTCGAGAACGCCTCCCGGCGACCGGTGAGGAGCTTGTGGACGTACGCCTGGTGGCCCGTGTCCCAGATGAGGATGTCCTCGGGGGAGTGGAAGACCCGGTGCAACGCGATGGTCAGCTCGACCGCGCCGAGGTTCGACCCGAGGTGTCCACCCGTCGACGAGACGGCCTGCACGATGAAGTGCCGGATCTCCGCCGAGAGGTCGTCGAGCTCGTCGTACGAGAGTCGCCGCAGGTCGCCAGGACTCCGGATGGCGTTCAGCTGTTGGGGCACGAGGCGACTCGAGTCAAGAAGTCGAGGACGGGCGGCGCAGTCGGGCGCGTCTGAGCCTCATCAACGGTACCGCGTGCTCCGCCGGGCGGCACGCGTGGCCGGTCAGGGCTCGGAGTTCGCGGCCGCGCGCTTGGCGTCGCGCCGGTTCGCGAGCCAGTTCATGAGGTAGGCGAGCTGGGTCCCGACGATGACCGCCACGGTCAGCGAGATGAGCCCACCCAACGCATCGAGCCAGAAGTGGTTGCCGGTTACCAGGATGCCGAACAGCGTGAAGATCGGGTAGCAGACGGCCAGGATCTTCACCCAGAGCCGCTTCGCCCGGGGGACGAGCACCACCGCGCACCAGGTCGACCACCCGATGTGGAGGCTGGGCATCGCCGCGTACTGGTTCGAGATGTGCGCCATCGTGGACGAGCCGAAGCTCCACAGCCCGCCGTAGACCGCGAGGGTGTCCACGATGCCGTAGCTCTTGCAGGCGAGGCGGGCGTGTGCGGCGCCGTAGGAGGCGGGCAGGCTGCACCCACCGAACTCCCCGGGGAAGTTCAGCAGTCGTGGCGGCATGACCGAGAAGGACGCGAAGCCGATCAGCCCGAGGATCGTCACCACCACCAGCGAGTTCCGCCAAACCGTGTACTCGCGAGGGAAGCGCCGGAACAGCCACACCAGCAGGATGATCGGGATGATGAAGTGGAACGAGCCGTAGTAGATGTTCCAGAACCGGATGTACCCGTGGTTCGGCAGGTTCAGGTACCAGTGCTGGAGGTGCGGTTCGAAGAACAACCCGAGGCGGCGCTCGACGTTGATGATGTCGATGCTGTGCCCCAACGCCGTCGCGACGGCCTCCGGGTCGATCTTGGAGTTGATGGAGTTGCCGTTCGACCCGAAGGTGTTGCGGACGAAGGTGTACACCTCGTACAGCACGAGGATCACGATGATCTCGAGCCACCAGTGGAGCCTGCTGCGGGCGGTCGCCTCGTCGGGGAGCTCGCCCCAGGGGGGTTGCTCCGGAGCAGCGGGCGGCGGCGCGTCCTGACCTTCTTGCGTCGAGCTCACTCGTATCGCGCTCAGTCTTCGAGCTTGTCGAGGAACCGCGCGCGATCCACGACCGCTCGGGTCAGCTTGCCGGCGGCGATCAGCCCGTGCGGGTCGGACACCGACAGCGTGAAGTGGAGGCGCTGGCCCTCGATGCGTTCGAGGGTGGCCTCCGCACGCACGTCGGCGCCCACCGAGGAGGGCGACACGTGTGTGATCTGCACCGTCGCGCCGACCGTGGTCTCACCGTCGTCCAGGTGCCCGGACACGGCTTTCACGCTCGCTTCCTCGCACAGGGCGACGACACGCGGGGTCGACAACGCGGGGACGTCGCCCGAGCGTTGGGCGATGGCGGTGTCGTCATCGGTGACGACGAGCGTTGCCGTCCCGGTGAGTCCGGGTTCTACGGGCATCCGAGTACGATAAGCCGCCCTGTCGGTCGGGAGCCAACACCCCGGACCGGCCGAACGATCCGTCTGCGTCCCGCCGAGCACGAGCGAGCGGCGAGCCCCAGGTGGCGCCCGCTCCCAGGAGGCCCCGTGACCACACCCGACCTGATCGACGCCGACACCCTGTCGAACGTGCTGTCCGAAGCGCTGCGGACCGGGGGCGACTTCGCCGAGGTCTTCGCCGAGGACAAGGTCTCCTCGTCGGCCTTCCTGGACGACGGCCGCATCGAAGAGCTGTCGTCCGGCCGCGACCGTGGCGCCGGCATCCGGGTCGTCGTCGGTGAGACCACCGGGTTCGCGCACACCGCCGACCTCTCCCCGGCCGGCCTCTCGGCGGCGGCACGCGCCGCGGCGGCCGCGGCGCGCGATGGCGGTGCCGGCGCACGGGTCGTGGCGCTGACCCCGTCCGAGGTCGCCCACCCGAGCCCGGCCAAGGTGCAGCCGGCCGACGTCGCGAAGGGCACCAAGGTCGAGCTGTTGCGCCGGGCCGACGCCGCCGCGCGTTCGACCGGGGGCGACATCACGCAGGTCTCGGCAAGCTACGGCGACAGTCGGCGGCGGTTGCTGATCGCCAACTCCGATGGACTGCTCACCGGCGACGATCAGGTCCGCACGCTGTTCTCGGTCGGAGCGGTGGCATCGGGCGACACCGGCATGCAGACGGGTCGGGAGAGCGTCGGTCACACCGTCGGCTTCGAGCTCTTCGATCGCTGCGATGTCGACGAGCTGGCCGGGGCCGCCGCGCGACGGGCGCTCACCAAGCTCGCCGCCCGCCCGGCGCCGACCGGAGAGATGCCGGTGGTGATCGGTCCCGGTGGCGGCGGCGTCCTCTTCCACGAGGCGTGTGGGCACGGCCTCGAGGCCGATCTGGTCGCCAAGTCGGCCTCGGTGTTCGCCGGTCGCCGCGGCGAGCAGGTGGCTTCCGAACTGGTCACGCTGGTCGACGACGGGACCGTGGCCGAAGAGTGGGGCGCCTTCGGTTGCGACGACGAGGGCACGCCCGCGCAGCGCAACGTGCTCATCGAGAACGGCGTCCTGACCGACTACATGTGGGACTTCCTCCGGTCCCGCAAGGCCGGTCGTCCCCGTTCCGGCAACGGACGGCGGCAGAGCTACCAGCACCTGCCGATGGTGCGGATGACCAACACCTTCATCCTCGACGGCCCGGACGATCCCGCGTCGATCGTGGAGAACACGCCGTACGGCGTGTACGTGGCCAAGCTGGGGGGCGGTCAGGTCAACACCGCGACCGGCGACTTCGTCTTCGGCATGACCGAGGCGTACCTCATCGAGGACGGACGCATCACCGAGCCGCTGCGGGAAGGCAACCTCATCGGCAACGGCCCCGAGGTGCTCCGCAACATCGAGGCCGTCGGAAACGACTTCGCGTTCGGGCCGCCCGGCACGTGCGGCAAGGACGGTCAGGGCGTGCCCGTGGGCGACGGCGTGCCGACGCTGCGCGTGGCCAAGCTGACCATCGGTGGGCAGGCGGCGTGAGCGACGAGCTGCTGGCCATCGCCGATCGGGTGCTCGGCTGGGCGCGCGACGACGAGCAGGTCGAGGTGGTGGTCGGTCGGAGCACCTCGACCGAGGTCCGCGTCTACGAGGGCGACATCGAGTCGCTCTCGTCGGCCGGCGCGCAGGGCGTGGGCGTGCGGGTCGTCGCCAACCGGCGACAGGGGTTCGCCTACGCCGGCACCCTCGATGACGACGTGCTGGGCGAGGTCCTCGCCGAGGCCCGTGACAACGCGACCTTCGCCACCGAGGACGAGTTCGCCGGCCTCGCCGAGCCCGACGGCGTGCCGGTGCCCGAGCTCGACCTCTACCGGGCCGGGCTCGCCGTGGTGCCCACCGACCGCAAGGTCGCGATGGCGATGGAGCTCGAGGCGGCGGTGCGGGCGGCCGACCCGCGCATCACCGGCGTCGAGGCCGCGGAGTACGCCGACTCGGTCGGCGAAGGCGTCGTCGTGTCGACCACGGGCATCCGGTCCTCGGGCCGCGAGACGGCCTGCTACGTCGGCGCGTACCCGCTGGCGACCCAGGGCGACGAGACCAAGACCGGCTTCGGCTTCTCGGTCGGGCGCGAGCCCGGCGAGCTGGACGTGGCGACCGCCGCTTCCGACGCCGCCGCACGGGCGACCCGGTTGCTGGGGGCGGTCAAGCCGGCGGGCGGGCGCATGACGGTGGTCCTCGACCCCTACGTGACCGCCCAGCTGCTCGGCATCCTCGCCGGGACGATGAACGGCGAGGCCGTCAACAAGGGCCGGTCGCTGTTCGCCGGCCGGCTCGGGGAGCAGATCGCCGCCGACGTGGTCACGCTGGTCGACGACCCCACCAACCCGCTGGCCTACCGGGCGACCGAGGCCGACGGCGAGGGGCTGGCCACGCGCCGCAACGTGCTCGTCGACGGCGGGGTGCTCGGCATGTTCCTGCACAACGCCGCGTCAGCTCGCCGGGCAGGTGTGACCTCGACGGGCTCGGCGGTGCGCGGGTTCAAGTCCACGCCGAGCGTCGGGGCGCGGGCGGTCAGCCTGGCTCCGGGAACCCGGACCCAACCCGAGCTGTTGGGTGACGTGGGCGACGGGATCCTCGTGTCGTCGGTGTCGGGGCTGCACTCGGGCGTCAACCCGGTGAGCGGCGACTTCTCGACCGGCGCCGAGGGGTTGCGCATCACGGGCGGCGCGCTGGGCGAGCCGCTGCGCGAGTTCACGATCGCGTCGACGCTCCAGCGGATGCTCCAGGACGTCGTCGCCGTCGGCGGCGACGTCGAGTGGCTACCCATGGGCGCCGCGGGGGTCAGCCTGGTGGTCCGCGACGTGAGCGTGTCCGGCACCTGACGTCGGATCGACGATGGCCGCAGGTCTGCGGCGGGCCTGGCGCGCGTTGCCGCGCAGGTCAGCTCGAGGAGTCGGCGGTCGAGCTGGTCGACGTCGAGGAGCTGTCCGACCCGGAGCTGCTGTCGGAGGCCGCGCCGCTGTCGGCGCCGACACTGCTCGAGCCCTCGGACGAGGAGGTCGACGGCGAGGTCGAGGCCGAGGTGCTCTTGGCGCTGCCGCGGCTGTCGTTGCGGTAGAAGCCCGATCCCTTGAAGGAGATGCCCACGTTGCCGAACACCTTCTTCAGCCGGCCACCGCACTCCGGGCACTCGGTCAGCGCGTCGTCGGTGAACGACTGCACGGTGTCGAAGGTGTGGCCGCAATCGGCGCAGCGGTACTCGTAGGTGGGCATGGCAGACCTCGGCGGTGTTCGTCGACGGGCTGACGCCCGGTCTCGTGGCTTCGGCCGCGGGCCAGTGCGACCGGTGATCGCTGGCACTCGACCTTGCCGACTGCCAGCATATCGTCCACGGCGCCGCCCGCTCCAAGCGTCTCGCCGTCGGCGCTCGTCGTGGTCGAGCGTGTACCACCGTGGTGCTGGAACACTAGGGTTGCATCAGGAGAGGGAGGACGTCGGGTCCGCGACCCCGGTCCCCACACCGCACACCAACGCTCGACCGACCGAGAGGATCCACCGCGATGTCCAGTGCCGTTCGCACCGCGGTGATCCCCGCAGCCGGGTTGGGCACCCGCTTCCTTCCGGCGACGAAGGCGCAGCCCAAAGAGATGTTGCCGGTCGTCGACAAGCCCGCCATCCAGTACGTCGTGGAAGAGGCCGTGCGAGCGGGCATCGACGACATCCTGATCATCACCGGCCGGGGCAAGCGGAGCATCGAGGACCACTTCGACCGCCAGTTCGAGTTGGAGTACTTCCTCGAGGCCAAGGGCAAGGACGAGCTGCTCAGCACCGTCCGTGACCTCGCGGAGCTGGCCGACATCCACTACGTGCGTCAAGGTGAGCCCCTCGGCCTCGGCCACGCGGTCTCCGTCGCCCGCAAGCACGTCGGCGACAACTCGTTCGTGGTGATGTTGGGCGACGACCTCATGATCGACGACTCGCGCGTGCTCGGCGCCATGATCGACGCGCACGTCGACCGCGGCGCGCCGGTGGTGGCGTTGCGCGAGGTGCCGCGGCTCGAGATCAGCTCGTACGGCTGCGCCGACATCGGCGGGCTCGACGCGCCGCCCGCGGGCGAGGTGCTCGTCCCCATCTACGGCATCGTCGAGAAGCCTCAGCCGGAAGACGCGCCGTCGGCCATGGGCGTCATGGGCCGGTACGTGTTCACGCCCGAGGTCTTCGAGGCGCTGGACAAGGTCAAGCCCGGTGTCGGTGGTGAGATCCAGCTCACCGACGCGATCGCTCTGCTCCTCGACTCCGGGGACGTGTTCGGGTACGCCTTCCGCGAGGGGCGCTACGACATCGGATCCAAGCTCGACTACCTGCGGGCCACGGTGGAGCTGGCGCTGGACCGCGACGACCTCGGCGCCGACTTCGAGGCGTTCCTGGTCGAGTTGATGCGGTCACGCGCCGCCGGGACGCAGGGCCGACGGCGATGACGCAACGTGGGTTCACCCATCTCGATCCGCTGGGTGGCGCCCGGGCTGTCGACGCCGTCGCGACCGAAGCGACCCAGCGACGCGCGGTCGCCCGTGGACGGGTCACGATGCTGCCCGCGACCACCTCGCTGGTCGCGCAGGGCGCGGTTGCCAAGGGCGACGTGCTGGCCTTCGCCCGGGTGGCCGGCATCCAGGCCGCAAAGCGCACCGCCGACCTGATCCCGACGTGTCACCCGGTCCTGGTCGGCTCGGTCTCGATCAACTTCCGCGTCGAGGACGAGTTCATCGAAGTCGAGGCTCAGGTCGACACCGTCGACCGTACGGGCGTCGAGATGGAGGCCATGACGGCGTGCTCGGTCGCCTGCCTCACGATCTACGACATGTGCAAGTCGGCAGATCGCTCGATGGTCATCGGCGAGGTCTCGCTCTGGGAGAAGACCGGTGGCCGGTCCGGTGGTTTCCAGCGCCCGTCGGCTGGCACGCGAGACGAATTCGTAGTAGAACCGTAACAACCACGGCAACGGTGTCATGGGGTCGAACGGCTCCCGACACGGCCTGGCCGGGTGTGTTTCCGCAGGTCACACGCTCCAGCAACCCGCCCGATCGGTAGCATCCGCCGTCACGACGTGTCGGCGGGTTACGGTCTCGACAAGCAAAGGCAGGCTCGGAGCGTGACCGTCATGGTGTTGGCAGGACTGGCCATCGTTTGGTTCGTCGTCATCGGTTCCTACGTGAGGGAACGAACCGCGAGCCGCACCGGTGACACCGTCACGGCCTTCCAGGATCAGCTCACGACCCTGCGGCGGACGCAGCCGGGTGCGCGCGTCGACAGCGCCATGCACGGCGCACCGGCACAACGGAGCACCACCTCGGCCTGGCACTCGGCAGCGGCCCGTCGTCGCCGCCGGGACGTGCTGTTCGGTCTCGTCGGTGCCGCGGTCTTCACCTTGTTCGTGGCACTGGTGACCGGTTCGATGTTGGTCATCGCGGTCAACATCTTGTTCGACCTCGCGGCGGTCGCCTACGTCGCGCTGCTGGTGAACCAGCAGCGGATCATGACCGAACAGCGCGCCAAGGTGCGGCCGATCCGCACCGCTCCCGTTGCGCGCCAGGCCCCATACCGCGGCCGTCAGGTCGCGGCTGGTGGCGTAGCCCGGATGCGCTGAGCTCGATCGACGGGGCTGGATCGAGGCCGCGGGACCGGGCCCGATCGTCGGCTAGGAGAGGTTGAGCGCGGGCCGGAGGTCGACGGCGGTTGCCGCACCTCCGAGGTGGGGGAGGCCGAGCACGTCCTCCCACAGCCGGAGCGCTCCGAAGTGGGTGGCCGCGGTGGTGGTGTCGACCCCTGCGGGGATTGCCGGGTTGAGCAGGAGGTTCGGCACGGGGTGGTCCTCGTCGAACCAGATCTCGACCAGCACCGAACCCGACTTGTAGGCCGCCGAGTCGAGCACGGGCTGGAGGTGCTGCTGCAGCCAGGTGTCGCCCGTTCCCACGGAGCAGTCGTGCATGTCGTTGCAGAGGTTCGGGACGACCCAGGCGAACGTGGGCAGGTTGTCGGGGTCGAGCTCGGTGAGTGGTCGCACCTCGGCACCGCAGAACGTCTGGTCGGTGCCACCCATGAAGTACATGGCCGGCACGTGCTTGGCGGCGTTGCCCGCGGCTGAGCAACCGGTGGTCGCGCCTTCCACGTAGGAGCGCGCCGTGCCGCCGGAGGCGCGGACCTGACGGAAGATGTTGTCGTCGAGGCTGCGGCAGGTGGTGGGGTTGGGCGAACAGTCCCAGAGGACGTTTCCATCGGTCCCGGCCGCCTGCTTGACGCCCGTGGTGGCCCCCACGTACTGCGACGCACTGTTCTGGACGGTGTCCACCTCGGTCCAGTCGGCGAACGTCCGGCACTGCACCGCGAGGCTGTGGAGGTACGGCGCGTTCTGGAACTGCGTGCCGCCCACGCCCGACCAGGTCTTGTTCTCCTCCGAGAAGACGATGACGTGCGTGATCGGCACGGCGGTCGCCGACCAGCACTGCGGCAGCAGGACCTTGCCGGCGGTGTCGAGCGCGGCGTGGCCGTACTCGTCGGTCGGCTCGATCGAGGTGCCGTCGGCGAAGTCGTTGAACGACGTGATCAGGTGCCAGCGGGCCGCGCTCGACTGCATGGCGACCAGGTCGTCGTGCCACTGCGAGAGGTCGCGGGCGAACCCTGGTGTGGCGCTTCCGGCGGGCCACCAGCCGGGGGAGATGGCGTAGCTGTAGGGGAGGCGCGCCGTGGCGTGCGTGGTGGGGTCGGCGTCGTACCAGTCGTCCGGTTGGGACGGGCAGGACTCGGCGCCGGCGAACCACTGCTCGACGAGGTACGTGCCCGACCGTGCGCTCGTGGCGGCCCAACGCGCCGTGGTGCTGCAGCCGTCGGTCGCGTCACCGGGAACGAACACCACCGGCTTGCCGTCGATGTGCAGCCAGCTGTCGGCGGCCAGCAGCGACCCGAGCGAGGCGAGGTCAGCGTCGATCTGGGAAGCGGCGGGGTCGCCGGTCTGCTCGGGGCCGTATGCGATCGTGACCCGCAGGTTGGTGGTGGCCGCGGCGTCGACCGCGGCGGGCAGCCGTGTGCCTTCACTGTGGGTGCCCTGACCGCCCCATTCGACGATGCCCACCTGGACGCCAGCGGACTGCAACTGTCTGGCCTGGCGGCCGATCAGGTCGGCGTCGTCGGAGGAGTAAGGCTGCGAGGTGGGTGTGTAGTGGCCGGTTCCGGACTCTGGGTAGGAGAGGTTCCAGAACGCCGCGGTGCGCGGAGCTGCGACGGGGAGCGGCGGGTTGCGCTGGCAGGCCACCGCCGTCGTGACCAGGACCAACCCGATCACGGTGATCGCCGAGATGGGTCGGGAGCGAGGCGTGGGTTGCATCGGAAGAGGTTGCCACAGGTGCGCCCGGGCCGCCGCCGCCCGACCAGGCCGTCCACCGCCTAGCAGAGGTCGACGAATTCCTGCACCACGAAGTAGTAGCCGGTCCTGGAGTCATACGCGACCCCCGTCCCCATGTGGTCATAGACCCCGTTGAGGATGTTGGCCCGGTGTCCCGGCGAGTTCATGAAGCCGGTCTGGATCGACGAGAGCGACGGGCCCATGCCGACGTTCTCACCCAGGTGGCACCAGGTGCCGTAGGTGTAACCGGACGCCAGGTTCGAGTGCGACAGCGTGCCATCGGACTTCAGCTTGTTCGCCCAGTTCTGGGCTTTGGTGTCGGCGGTCGAGTAGTCGATCAGGGTCCGCACGCCGTGGCTCGAACGTGCCGAGTTGATCTGGTTCTGCACGGTCAACTGGTCCTGGCTGAGGCAGCCGACGAGCAGCCCAGCGGCGAGGATGCAGCTACCGACGACGGCCACGAACCGGCGGGCACCCGCGCGCTGCGGCGGGCGTCCTTTTCGCTCTTCGACGGTTTGCGGAGTCAGTTCCATACCCCCTCATCGGCATGCTTCCGGACTCTCCTTGAGGACCAGATCGCAGGTGTGCCCGATGACCAGGCCCGCCGGCTCTGAGGCCGCCGACCGGGGATGAGCCCTGTGATCGAGGCGCGCTACACTCAACGATCCCCTGGGGGTGTAGCTCAGCTGGCTAGAGCGCTTCGGTCGCATCGAAGAGGTCGTGGGTTCGACTCCCATCACCTCCACCAGGGTCGTCCCACCTCGGAGTCGCCGGTGACGACAGGTTGGACCCGCCACGGTTGCGTGCTAGACGAGGCGGATGACCCCGTTCGATCCGGCATCTGACCCGTCGCACGCCACGCCGCGAGGCGGTGACGACCCGCTGGACTTCCTCGGGATCGACGCGCTGCTCGACGACGAGGAGCGCCTGCTGCGCGACACCGTCCGCAGCTTCGTCGCCGATCGGGTGCTGCCCGACATCGCCGACTGGTTTGAGACGGCGACGATCCCGCGCGAGCTCGGCCCCGAGATGGGCAAGCTCGGCCTGCTGGGCATGAACCTCAAGGGCTACGGCTGCGCAGGCACCAGCGCCGTCCAGTACGGCCTGGCCTGCACCGAGCTCGAGGCCGGCGACAGCGGCATCCGCAGCTTCGTGTCCGTGCAGGGGTCGCTGTCGATGTTCCCGATCTGGATGTTCGGGTCCGAGGAGCAGAAGGAGGAGTGGCTGCCGCGCATGGCCGCCGGCGAGGCGATCGGCTGCTTCGGCCTCACCGAGCCCGACTCGGGGAGCGACCCGTCCTCGATGCGCACCCGGGCCCGCCGCGACGGCGACGACTGGGTCCTCAACGGCACCAAGATGTGGATCACCAACGGCGGACTGGCCGACGTCGCGATCATCTGGGCGCGCGCCGAGTCCGAGGGAGACGGTCCGGGGCCGATCCACGGCTTCATCGTCCCCACCGACACGCCCGGGTTCGTCGCCAACGACATCACCCGCAAGCTCTCGCTGCGTGCCTCGGTGACCAGCGAGCTGGTGCTGACCGACGTGCGGGTGCCCGAGTCGCTGCGCCTGCCCGGCGTGTCGTCGATGCGGGGGCCGTTGTCGTGCCTCAACGAGGCCCGCTACGGCATCCTCTGGGGCGCCACCGGCGCGGCCCGTGCCTGCTACGAGGCAGCACGCTCGTACGCCATCGACCGGGTCCAGTTCGACCGGCCCATCGGGTCGTTCCAGCTCACGCAGCGCAAGCTCGTCGAGCTCATGGTGGCGGTGAACAACTCGCAGCTCGTGGCGCTGCACCTCGGTCGACGCAAGGACGCCGGGCAGCTCACCGCCGCGCAGGTCAGCTACGGGAAGATGCACAACGTGCGGGCGGCGCTCGAGGTGGCGCGCGAGGCGCGGTCGATCCTCGGGGCCAACGGCATCACCCTCGAGTACCCGGTGATCCGTCACGCCAACAACCTCGAGTCGGTGTACACCTACGAGGGCACGAACGAGATCCACACGCTCGTGCTCGGCCAGGCGATCACCGGCTTGTCGGCGTTCAGCTGAACCAGCCGGAAGTCGAATGGGGAGGCGTTCCACACCGTCGGCTCGTCGTTCGGTGATTTCGGCGCCGCAGCGGTCACCGAACAGAATCCGGCGATGCCCACGGCAGCGCTGACCACCACTGCGGCGGTCGCGCTCGGCGGGGCCGCCGTCCTCGCGGTGGCGAACTGGTGGGCCGTCTCCACCGGCCGGCGCATCGTCGAGTGGGTCACCAAGCCCGGGGTGATGGTGCTGCTCATCGTGGCGGCGCTCGCGCTCGAGCCGGTGCACGGCGCGACGCGGGCCTGGTTGGTCGTGGGCCTGGTCTGCTCGCTCGCCGGTGACGTGTTCCTGATGCTTCCCGAGGAGCGGTTCGTGGCAGGGCTCGCGTCGTTCCTGGTCGGTCACGTCGCCTACGTCGTGGCCTTCTCGCTCGAGTACCGCTCGGTGGCGGGACTGGTCGTCGGCCTGGCGTTGGTCGCCGTCGGCGCGGCGCTGGTGGGCCGGCGCGTGGTGGTCGCCGTGCAACGAGACGAGCCGGCGTTCACCGCGCCGGTCGTGGCGTACGTCGCGGTGATCTCGGCGATGGTCGTCGCGGCGTGCGCGACCGCGAACCCGTGGGCGATCGCTGGGGCCATCTGCTTCTTCGCTTCCGACGGGTTCCTGGCGTGGAACAAGTTCGTGGGGCGCTTCCGCGGCGCCCGGTTCGCCGTCATGTCGACGTACCACCTGGCGCAGTTCGGCCTCGTCGTGTCGTTGGTGCGATGAGGTCCGAGGCGGTCGTCGGACGGCGGCGCCGAGGCCGGTTGGCGGTGGCCTCAGCGCTCGCGGTGCTGCTGGTGGCCGGTTGCGGCTCGAGGTCGCTGGACGGGTCGAAGGTCGAGGCCGAGATCTCCACCAAGCTCGCCAAGGACCATGCACCCCTCGAGGTCGGCGCCACGACGTGTCCGAAGGTGCCGTCCCCGAAGGCGGGCGCACGCTTCACCTGCACCACCGAGGTCGGTGGTGCCACCGTGGGCGTGGCGGTGACCATGACCGATGGCAACGGTCGGATCTCGTTCACCACGAGGCGGGCCATCGTCGCACGCGCCAACGTCGAGCACGACCTCACCGCCCGCCTCCACGCGGCGTACGACGAGCCCGGCGACGCCATGGCGATCTCCACGACGTGCCGAGGAAGCGCCGTTCGGGTGCTCGCCGTCGGCGCCACGTTTCCTTGTCGGGTCGTCGTCGGTGGCGACACCCTGACCTATGTGGTGACGGTGGCCGACGCCGCGGGGAACGTCACCTACCGCGCCACGAGCTGACGGGGCGTCGCGAGATGGACACGGGGCCGTGGCTGCGGGCGGGCTGCAGCCGCCGACGTGCGTTGGCGCGCGCTACGGTCGCGCCCCACAGGAACGGGTTCTATTCGGCCGTCGGCCCCGGGGCGGCGAGGCACTCAGGGAGCAAGGCATGAAGGTGGTTGTCGACTACGACCTCTGCGAGAGCAACGCGATCTGCATGGGGATCGAACCGACCGTGTTCGAGGTGCGCGACGACGACTTCCTCTACATCCTCGACGAGCACCCCGACGAGTCGAAGCGGGCGAACATCGAGGAGGCCGTGCGACGTTGTCCCAAGCAGGCCATCTCGATCGCGGAGGACTGAACCTGCGCACGATCGCCGTCGTCGGGCGCGTCCACGGCGGGTCTCGCCGCCTCGGGCGCGTTGCGCTCTGCCGGATTCGACGGACGGCTCGTGATCCTCGGGGACGAAGGCCGCACGCCGTACGACCGGCCACCGCTGTCGAAGCAGTTCCTCGCGGGCGACTGGGACGTCGACCGGCTCTCGCTGCCCGGCACGGCGGACGCCTCGCTCGAGTTGGAGCTCGAGCCGGGACGAGCCGCGGTCGCCCTGGACGCCGCCACGCGCCGCGTCACCCTCGACGACGGGTCGACGATCGATGCCGACGGCGTGGTGATCGCTTGTGGGACCAAGGCGCGCCGGTTGCCGGGTACGGAGTCGATGGCCGGTGTGCTGACCTTGCGCACGCTCGACGACGCCGCGGCCCTGCGGAGCGCGCTCGCCGGCGACCCCGAGCGGGTGGTCGTGGTCGGCGCCGGGTTCATCGGCGCCGAGGTCGCCGCGACGTGCCGCCGTTTGGGGGTGGCGGTGACGATGGTCGAGCCGCTCGACGTGCCGCTCGCCAGCGTGGTCGGGACGAAGATCGGCGCGGTCTTCGCCGACATCCACCGTGACGAGGGCGTCGACCTGCGGCTCGGCGTGGGCGTGGACCGGCTCGAGGCCGACGCGGCCGGGCGGGTGCAGCGCGTCCACCTCGCGGACGGGTCTGCGGTCGACGCCACGGTTGTGGTCGTGGGCATCGGCGTCGTGCCCAACACGGGGTGGCTCGAGGGATCCGGTCTGACGATCGACGACGGCGTCCTTTGCGATGCCACCACCACGGCGGCCCCCGGGATCGTCGCGGCCGGGGACGTGGCGCGCTGGCCCAACCCGGTCTTCGACGGCGAGGTGATGCGGGTCGAGCACTGGGACCACGCGTTCGACCAGGCCGAGCACGCGGCTCGTGCGCTGCTCGCCGGCGCCGACGCGGAGCCGTACGGCAGCGTTCCGTGGTTCTGGTCGGACCAGTACGACCGGAAGGTCCAGCTCGCCGGTCGGGTCCGGCCCGACGACGACGTGGTCGTCGTCGAGGGGGACCTGGCCGATCGACGGTTCGTGGCGCTCTACGGGCGCGCCGGTCGGCTCGTCGGCGTGCTCGGCATGAACCGTCCCCGACCGGTCATGCAACTGCGTGGTCGCATCGCCGAGCGCATCTCCTTCGACGAGGCGCTCGCCACCTTCACCCCCGCCTGACCCTGCGCCCCTGCACACGCCGCCCCCGCACACGCCGCCCCCGCCCCCATTCCAAATGTCGGGGCGAAAAGTGGACATGGGCCACTCCAGCGCGCTGCATTGAGCTAGCAAGGGAAGATTTTCGATCTACCTGGTGTAGTTTCCTTCATTCTTGGCTATGTGGGCATGCATGCTTGCCCACGATCGAAGAGCGAAAGATCTTGCCCGATTGCAGCACGGTGCATTCAGCACCGCGCAGCTAGACGCCGTTCCCGGATGGGTCCTGCAACATCGAACCGGGTGCGAGCGGTGGGAACTCCTTCGACCGGGCGTCTACGCGATCGTCGGGACCCCCGACACGTGGGAACGGAGGCTCTGGGTCGCCCTTCTGGCGGCTGGAGACGGCGCAGTCGTCGGACGCCGATCTGCCGCCAGGCTCCATCGACTGCCGGCATTCGGCAAGGACCACCTCGACGTCGTGCAACCCGAAGCGTCCGTTCCCCGTGCGAAGCCGACGAACTCTCGTCGGACATCCCGGTTGCCGAACGCCCACGTGACGACCGCGTCGGGATTCCCTGTCACGTCGATCGCTCGCACGATTTTCGACATCGCCGGGTTGAGCTCTCGGGGTCGCGCCCGCCGCGGTTGGGTCTACGTTCCTGCCGCAAGAGTGGAGCGTCTGCTCGACGATGCCCTCGTCGGGAAGCGGACAACCATCGCCGATCTCACCACGGTCTTCGTTGAACTCGCTGGTCGCGGTCGGCCGGGTACGCGTCTGATGAGAGAACTGCTCTCGCAGCGCAGCAAGGACTTCGTGCCGACCGAGAGTGAGCTCGAGGCGCTGTTCGTACGCACGCTCGATGCGTTCGGCGTACCCCAACCGAGGCGTCAGGTCGTCGTTGGCGACGGCGACGGACCAATCGGTCGGGTCGACTTTCTCTATGCACACGAGCGTCTCGTCGTCGAGTTGGATGGGCAGCGATTCCACGGTCAGCGACAAGTGCAACATGCCGATCGCAAGCGGGACCTGCGACTGGCGGCGTCCGGCTGGCAGGTTGTCCGGCTGGATTGGACACAGTTGGTCGAGGAGCCGGGCGCGGTGGTCGAACACCTCCGCAAACTCCTGAACGCTTCAGCGGATTGACGGGCGCCGCTCGACCCGGTGCTTGCTGGATGCAGCGCGCTGAAGTGGACACTGTCTACTTTTCGCCCCGACATTTGTGTGGGGGTGGGGGGAGGGGGGACGTGGGATGGGGGACGTGGGGGGTGGGGGCGGGGGTCAGGGGGTGGTGGGCCAGGTGACGCTGACGCAGCGGGTGGCGAGTCCGGCGGGTGTCCAGTGGCGGTAGAGGCCGCCCAGCGCATCGCCGGTGCGGTCGGTCCAACGGATCGCCGACGGGTCCGAGACACGTCGCACGACCTGACGCATGCCGCCTTCATGGAACACGTAGCCAGCCCACACGCCGGGGAAGTCCTTGACCGACCCGACGCAGGTCAACGTGAGTGGTCCGTGCCGCCGAATCCGGTTGCGGTGCACGTGCCCGCTGGTGAGCATCGTCGCCGGGTGGACGCGGATGATGTCGTCGAGGACCGCGCTCGCCTCGCCGGCGGGCACCCCCACGGGCCACCCGCTCGGCGCCAGCGGGCGCCGCAGGTGGTGGTGCAGGGTCACCAGCACGCCACCCGAGGCCCCGCGCAGCACGTCGATCAGGTCCGCATGGACGTAGGTCAGTCGCCCACGCTCGCGATCGGGCTCGGTCGTGTTCGCAAGCACCAGGGTGGCGCCCCCCAGGTCGACGGTGTCGACCCCGCCGGTGTAGGCCACGTTGGAGCCGGCGAGGGCGTCGGCCGCTTCGATCGAGCGACGGCGCTTGACCTCGTGGTTGCCGGGGATGGCGTGGACCGGCACGGGAAGATCGGCCACGAGCTCGCGCGTCGCCCGCCAGTACCCGGGGTGTGACTGGTCGACGATGTCGCCCTTGAGCACGATTCGCTCGGCGCCCCACTCCAGCGCCGCGGCGATCGCCGAACGGCTGCAGCGCAGCGAGTGTGCGTCGCCTGGTGGGAGATCGGCCGACTCGCCGATGGTGTGGAGGTACCCGAACGTCGTCTCGCCGATGTGCAGGTCGCTCAGGGTGGCGATGCGCGCGATCTCCGCGCCGGGTGGCGGGAGCGGCGTGGACACCGCGAGTGTGGCCGCTCTCGGCACCCCGTCGCCTTCGATGCGCACCTGCAACGAGCGGCCCGATGGGAGCCCGTCGATGGTCACCGCCCCCGGACCGCCGTCGGCCACGACGTCGACGCAGGCGTCCGCGGCGCGCATCCGCACCGGGCCGGGGCCGAGCGCGTCCCAGTCGAGCTGCACCGCGGTCGGTTCGACGGCGAACACCCGCATGCCCCGCAGCCAGGGACCCTGGCCGACCCGCGTGGCCACTCGCAGGTCGGTGAGGTTGGGCACCCGACCGGAACCGAGGAGCGCGTGTGCGCCCCGACGCAGCGGGCCCGACCGCCCGCTCGGCAGCCGCAGGGGATCTCGAGCGGTCAATCGCCGAGCGCGGCTCGCAGGCCGCTCCGCTCGCGCCCGGCGAACGCGACGGTGACCTGCATGCGCTCGATGTGCTGCGAGAAGGCCTTCGCGGCCTGCGCAACCGGATGGGCCGTGAGGAACGCCTCGACGCGTGCGGCCAGGTCGGGGTCGGTGACGGTGCGCACGCCGGTGACCATCCGTGAGATCGCGTTGCTGGGCAGGCGATCGAGCAGGTCGTCCCAGCGGCTCTCGACGAGGTCCCAGGCACGCCCGGCGTTGGCGCGGTTCGCAAGGGAGCGGCTGAGCAGCAACGCCACGTCCTGGGTGCGCACCTCGTCGCTGAGCAAGAGGTCCAGGAAGCGATCGAAGACCGACGGGTCGCGCACGTCGGCGAGCGCCCCGAGGTACCGGAGTCGGTCCTGGGGGGTCTTCGCTTCCTGCGAGGCGACCAGGAAGCGATCGAAGGTCGCGTCGTCGGCGCCCGCGGCAACGATGCGCACCGAGGCGTCGACCAGCGACGGATCGTCGTGCGCTTCGCCGGCCATGCCCCGGTCGACCAGGCGCGTGGCACGTGCGATCACGTCGCGGTCGTCGCCGAAGAGCCCGAGCGCCTCGAAGGCCGCGGCGCGCAGGTTCGTCAGCCGTTCGGGCTCGTCCAGGCGCGGCTCGCCACCCAGCCGGTCGATCACGGGCCCCACGACACCGCGCACATAGCCGGCCACGAGCTCGCGGTCGGCGTCGGCGGCGATGCGGTGCACCAGCGCGAGCACTGCCAGGAGCCGACGCCACACCGACAGGTCGTCGTCGGGTGCGAGCGCGGTGACCAGCTCGACCGCCTCCTCGAGCGGTGCACGGCCGGCGAGCACCGCCGCCCAGGTGTCGTCGATGAGGGTGTAGCGCTCGGTCGGGTCGAGCACCTCGAGGGCGACGCGCGCAAGTGCCTTCCGCAGGTCGGCGGAGTAGTCGGTGCGGAAGAACCCGGCGGCCGACCGGTTGACGACCACCCACGCCGGCTCGGCCGAGAGGTCGATCGTCGTGCTGGCGTCCTCGAGGAGGACGTCGAGGTCGTGCGTCGCGCCACTGGCATCGGCCCAACGGATGCCGACGGGGACCGACCACCGGGGGCCATCTTCGTCATCGAGGTAGCGGAAGCGCTGCTGTTCCAGCACCAGGGTCGACGGGCTGTCGCCGACGCCGATCGACACCAGCGGGTGCCCGCCCTGGAAGATCCAGGAGTCGGCCACGCGACGGACCGGCGCGCCCGAGGCGTGCTCGAGCGCGTCCCACAGGTCGGTCGTCTCGGTGTTGCCGTATGCGTGGGTACCGAGGTAGTCGGCGATGCCCTTCCGGAACGTGTCCTCACCGAGGTACTGCTCGAGCATCCGCACCACCGACGCCCCCTTCTCGTAGGTGAGGATGTCGAACATCCCCTCGGCCTCGGCGGGGGACAGCACGGGGTACTCGATGGGGCGCGTCGAGGCCAGCGCGTCGGTGTCGAACGCCGCGCTGCGACCCAGGGCGAACGTCGACCAGCGCGACCAGGCGGGACGGAAGCGGTCGACGGCCAGCACCTCCATGAAGGTGGCGAACGCCTCGTTCAACCAGATCCCGTTCCACCACCGCATGGTGACCAGGTCGCCGAACCACATGTGCGCCAGCTCGTGGGCGACCACGTCGGCGACGCGCTCGAGCTCGGGTTGGGTCGCCGTGGACGGGTCGACGAGCAGGGCGGTCTCGCGGAAGGTGATGCAGCCCAGGTTCTCCATGGCGCCGAACGCGAAGTCGGGGATGGCGACGAGGTCCACCTTCCCGCCGGGGTAGGGGATGCCGTAGTAGGCGGTGAAGGTGCGCAGCGCCGACGCGCCGATCTCGAGGGCGAAGTTGGCGAGCGGCGCCTTGCCCAGCGGGTGCACGACCCTGAGGGGGACGCCGTCGACGTCGACGGTCCGGGTCGCCTCGAGCGGTCCGACGACGAAGGCCACCAGGTACGTCGACATGGGCATCGTGTCGGCGAACCGCACCCGGACCCGGCCGCCGTCGAGCGCCTCCCGTGACGCCTCGGCGCCGTTGGAGATCGCGGTGAGGTCGTCGGGGACCACGAGGGTGACGCCGAAGACGGCCTTGCAATCGGGCTCGTCCCAGCAGGGGAACGCCCGGCGGGCGTCGGTCGACTCGAACTGGGTGGTTGCCAGCGTGCGTTCCACGCCTTGCGCGTCGACGAACCGCGAGCGGTAGAAGCCGCGGAGCTTGTCGTTGAGCACCCCTCGGAAGGCCAGCGTCAACGTGGCCGCACCGGCCGGCGCCGGGCCGTCGACCGGTGAGCAGGTCAGCCGCTCCGCGGTGGCGTCGAGCGTCGTGTCGAGATCCGAGGAGGTGCCATCGGTGTAGGTGATCGAGGCCGAGTCGATGGACAGCTCGGCAGCATTGAGGACGATCGCTTCGAGCGGCTCGACCAGGTCGACGGCGATCTCGACCTCACCGTTGAACGTTCCCGCATCGAGGTCCGGCTCGAGCACCAGGTCGTAGCGGCTCGGCACCACCGTGCGCGGCAGTCGGTGGGGGTTGCTGGAGCCGGACGGTTCGGGCACGTGCCCTCCTGGGTGCGGGGTGGGGTCGGGAGGTCCGAGCGTACCTGTGCCGATCCGGTGGACCTGGCGCGTCCTTCAGTTCCGGCACTGGTCTGCCGAAAGATGTCCGATTGCTAACGTTCGTGCGTCGATCGCGCTGTCGGGTGGCCGGTTGGCCCGGGGCGTCGTCGTTCGTCGAGGAGCCGTGAGGATGTCAGGACAACCGACACGACCGCACCGCGGCCGAGGGGCTGGACTTCTCACGGCGTTGGCGGCGTGCCTGATCATGATCGCGCCGGCCGCCGCCGCTGATCCGCCACCAGCGGCGCCGGCGACGACGGACGATTCGCCCTCGACCACCGCGACGACCGCTCCCGACAGCTCAGTGCCGACCAGCCCCGCGCCGACGTCGACGGTGCCCCCCACCACCAGGCCGGCCGGACCGGCGACGACGTCCCGCCGGACCACGAGCACCAGTGGGCCCGAACTCACCACGACGACCGTGCTGACCGATCCCGGCGCCGACCAGGCCGGGTTCGTGACGAGCGCCGCGCCGCTGATCCCGACCGCGACCTCCGACCCGTTGTTCCACGCGGCCTTGACCGTCGACGACGACCTGCGGACGGTCGCCCTCGGCAAGCTCAAGGTGCTGAAGCGCGCATCCGAGGCGCGCACCGCGGGGGCCGCGGCTTCCGCGGCCCAGGGCGTCTTCGAGACGGCCCACTCGGTCGACGTCGCCGCGCGGGCCCGGTTGCGTGCGGCGCAGGTCGAGCTGCGTGCCACCGCGCTCCACGCCTACACCGGGTTCGGGTCCCAGGAGACCGCGCTCAACACCCCAGAGGTGGAGCATGCCACCACGGCGTTGCCGTACCGCACCTACGTCGAGGTCACGGTTGCCGAGGCCAAGCACCGGTCGGAAGCCGCGCTCCAGGCCCAACGGCGCACCGCGGCGACCGCCACTGCAGCCGCCGCTCGCAACGACCGGGCGCAGTCCGCGGCACGCGCCGCCCGCACCGCCAAGCGGCAGGCAGCTGCCGGCCTTGCCGACGCGAGCAAGCGGCTTCTGTTGGACCGAAAGGCGCTCGACGACCTGATCGCCTCCTTGCCGGACCTGGCGCCGGGGACGCTGGAGAAGCTCCCGAAGGTCGCGAAGCTCCCACCCGGGGCCCAGAAGGTGGCGAGCCCGGCCGGCGACATCATCGTGCCGGCGAAGGCCGACCCGCGCACTGCTGTGGCGCTCCAGTTCATCGTGGCGCAGCTCGGCAAGCCCTACGTGTGGGGCGCGACCGGGCCCGGCTCCTACGACTGCTCGGGGCTGATGCTCCGGTCCTTCCAGGCTGCGGGCGTGACCTCGATGCCACGGGTCTCCCAGGCCCAACAAGTGTGGGCGACGCCGGTCGACGTCAAGGACGTGCAACCCGGTGACCTGGTCTTCTTCGGTCGACCCGCTTACCACGTGGGGGTCTACATCGGGGGTGGCCTGATGATGGACGCGCCGTTCACCGGTGCCTACGTACGGGTCGACAAGGTGTGGTCGAGCGTGACCAGCTACGGCCGACCGGTCTGGTCGACGCCAAGTCCCTGATTGGGCGTCACGTGCAGCGCCGGTGCAGGTTGCAGGCGCACTTGGTAGCATCTGCGGCAGTTGCCGCCAAGTTCTTCGGATCGGTCGGCGAGGGGTGCTGGTCGGCCCTCGGTTCACCGGGGCCGGGCACGACGAGGGGGAGCAATGGGACAGACGTCCATCCAAAGGAAGCTGCTGATCGGGCTTGCCGTTCCGGTCATCGTGGTCGCCCTGGTGACCGGTTCGCAGGTCTTCCGCGGCGCAGAAGCAGTTGGACAAGACCAACCGTGAGGTCCAACTGGCGCTCGCCGCCGGGGGACCCACGACGTTGATCACCTCGCTCCTCGACGAGCGGAACATCTCCGCACTCGACTTGCTCGGGCTCGCGAAGACCGTGAAGCTCGCCCGCGTCTCGAGCGTTCCCCAGGCGCGACGCCAGACCGACAAGGACCTGAACGCCTTCAAGCGTTCCCTGGAAGCGGGGGGTCCGGCGGTCAGGGAGCTCTTCGGACCAACGCTCACCAAGGTCAACGCCAGACTCGCGATCACCCGCAAGACCTACGACGACTACACCGGTCCGCGCGCGCTCGGCAACGGTACGGCTGACATCGTCTACAACCTCTACAGCCAGATCGTGACGACCTTCAACGACGCGAACGCTGCCGCCGTCACCCAGATCAACGACGCCGAGCTGCGGAACCGGGCGACGTCGATCGCCCAGCAGACGTACACGTCCGACGCGCTGTCACGCCTCTCGCGGATCGCTGCGCTGACCTCGTTGAGCGGTGGGGTGACCCAGGCCGAGATGCGGGAGGAAGCCGACCTGTTCGCCCGGTACCACGTTGCCCGCGACCAGGCGATCTCGATGCTGGACGGCGACCCCGTTGCGAAGAAGGAGATGGCCGGGTTCTACAGCCGGAAGTCGATCAAGTCGTTCGACGACGCGATCGCGGCGTTCCTGGTGACCCAGAAGGCTGACCCGATCAAGATCATCGCGGACGCGGCCGACGTCTCGCACCCGAACGGGACCGACGCCTGGACTGCGGCGCGTGACAGCCTCAATCGGCGCGGTGACGCGCTCGTGTCGGCCTCGAAGTCGTCCCGCAACCTGAACTTGCTCGTGTTCCTGTTGGCAACGGGTCTGTCGCTCTCCCTCGCGCTGCTGGTGGCTCGCTCGATCTCGAAGCCGCTCATCTCGGTCGCGGAGCAATCGGAGCGCATGTCGACCGAAACGCTGCCGAACGCGGTGCGCGGGGTGCTCAGCACGCCGGTCGGTCACGAGGTCGTCGAACCGACCCTGCCGCCCATCGAAGTTCAGAGCCGCGACGAGGTCGCACTCGTCGCGAGCGCCATCAACGACCTGCAGGACCGCACGATCGGTCTCGCCGTCGAACAGGCGGTGCAGCGGACCAACTTCGCCGACACGTTCCTCAGCCTGGGGCGCCGCGTCCAAGGGCTCGTCGGCAACCAACTCGACTTCATCACCGAGCTGGAGGACAGCGAGGACGACCCGGACACGCTCGCCGACCTGTTCCGCCTGGACCACTTCGCGACCCAGATTCGCCGCAACGCCGAGTCGATGGTGGTGCTGGCCGGCGTCTCCGAGCGGCGAGTCGGTGGTGCACCGACGATGGTCGTCGACGTGCTGCGCTCCGCGCTCAGCGAGGTCGAGAACTACGCCAGGGTCGACATCGGTCAGGTCGCCGACGCCCGAGTCTCCGGGACCATCGGTGCCGACCTCTCGCACATCCTCGCCGAGCTCATCGACAACGGGCTCAAGTTCTCCGACGCGAGCACACGGGTGGAGGTGACCGGCGACGACGAAGACCTCGGCTACACGATCTCCATCACCGACCGGGGCGTGGGCATGGACGCCGAGCAGCTCGCGACGGCGAATCGTCGACTCAAGGGCACCGAGTCGTTCACGGTGGCTCCCTCGAAGTACATGGGCCTGTTCGTCGCCGGTCACCTTGCCGAGCAGCTCGGTGCCTCGGTGTCGGTCGAAGCGGCGCCCTCGGGGAGCGGCGTGGTCTCGAAGGTGGAGCTCGGCGAGGAGATGATCCTGCGGGGGACCGGCTTCGTCCAGGAGGAGGACGCACCCAAGGAGCCGATCGACCAGTCGCTCGGGTCGCTGCTGTCGATGCACCGCAAGCTCTCCGCCCGGGAGGGCACCAGCACGGATCGCTCCTCGTCGGACAGCTGGCCGGCCGTCAGCACACCGCCGAGCGACGAGGCGCCACCAACCGAACCGTCGCAGGACGAGCCGACACCCCCGTCGGACCAGCCACCGACCGATGCGCCCGCTCCACCGAAGCCTGCGGTGGCTCCTCCCAAGCGGTTCGGCGAGAGCTGAGCCCGATCGGAGGCCGCGACGGTTCCCGTTGAGGCCTCCTGGACGCATCTCGGGGCGTCGCGGCCGTTGCGATAGCGTCCAGCACCGCTATGAGCGACCGACCCGTGAACCCGTCCCCACCCACCCGCGACGTCGTGGCGATCGGCAGTGCCATCGTCGACGTGCTCTCCCACACCGATGACGGCTTCCTGGCCGCGCACGGACTGGAGAAGGGGTCGATGCTGCTCGTCGACGCCGAGCGAAGCGACGCCATCTACGACGCGACGGGCACCGCGATCGAGGCCTCGGGCGGCTCGGCGGCCAACACCGCGGCCGGCGTCGCGTCGTTCGGCGGCACGGTGGGCTTCATCGGGAAGGTGCGCGACGACCAGCTCGGTGAGGTCTTCGCCCACGACATCAAGGCGATCGGGGTCGACTACGCGGGGTCACCGGCGACGTCGGGCCCTTCGACGGCGCGCTGCCTGGTGCTGGTGACCGCAGACGCGCAACGGACCATGTGCACCTACCTCGGCGCGGCCGGCAACCTCGGCCCGGACGACGTCGACGAGGCACTGGTCTCCTCGGCCCAGGTCGTGTACGCCGAGGGCTACCTGTGGGACGCGCCCCCCGCCAAGGCGGCGCTCGAGCGAGCCTTCGACCTCGCCCACCGGGCCGGTCGCCGCACCGCCTTCACCCTGTCCGACGGCTTCTGCGTCGACCGGTTCCGCGCCGAGTTCCTGGACCTGATCGAGCACCACGTCGACGTCGTGTTCGCGAACGAGGCGGAGATCCGCGCGCTCTTCGAGGTCGACTCGTTCGAGGAGGCGCTCGCGCACGTGCGAGGCCGGCCGGGGATCTGGGCGATCACGCGCAGCGAGAAGGGCTCGGTCGTCGTGGACGGTGACGACATCGTCGAGGTCTCCGCCGCGCCGGTCGAGGAGTTGGTCGACACGACCGGCGCCGGCGACCTCTTCGCCGCAGGCTTCCTCTACGGGCTGACGCACGGAGAGCCATTGCAGAGGTGCGCAGAGCTGGGAAGCCTCGCGGCTGCCGAGGTCATCTCCCACCTCGGGGCGCGACCCGAGGTGCCCCTCACCACGCTGCTGCCCAAGTAGTCCCGCTCCACCAGCCCTCCAGCGACCGGTCCTGGTGCCGGTCCCGCTGAACCGACTCCTCGGCCGCGCTCGTTGCCGGGTTCGATAATAGTCGTTATGATGGCAAGCCGTGACGCTGACCGTGGGTACCGACGCATCCGGAGTCGACGCGCCCGGTGACACCGACGAGGTCGGCGACCGGCTGCTCGCTGCCGCAGCCGAGGTGTTCGCCGAGCGGGGCTACGACAAGGCCGGCGTCGCCGAGATCGCGCGCCGGGCCGGGGTCACCACCGGCGCCATCTACGGCCGCTATCCCGGCAAGGCCGAGCTGCTCGTCGAGGCGATCGACCCGCACGCCGGCGACGAGCTCGAAGCGCTCTTCGCCGACCACCACTTCCAGGGCCGGATGGAGGACATCCTCCTCGCGGCCGGGACGATGCTCGTCGAGCCTTCGATCGAGGGCACGACCGGCCCGTCGCTGCTGCTCGAGGCGTTCGTGGCGGCCCGTCGCCACCCCGAGGTGGGTCGGGTGCTGACCGAGCGGGTCATGGAGCGCCAGACACGGCTCACCGAGATCGTCGAGGCCGCCAAGGCCGACGGTGGCATCACCGGATCGGTCGACACCGAGTCCCTCGTCACCTTCTCGCACGCGCTCGGCTTCGGCTTCCTGCTCATCGAGGCGCTGTCGCTCCCGGTGCCCGACGCCGAACCCTGGACCGCGCTCATCGCCCGCCTCGTCGACGCCCTCGGCGACGGCGACCAATCATCCGCATCAGCCACCACTTCCGCACAACCACAAGGGGAACCAGCACCATGACCACCGTCGATCCAGCCGTCGACCCCGCGCTCGCCGAGGTGGACGCCATCCTGGCGCTCACCAACACCGAGACCGACGAGGTGATCCACACGGTCGCCGACAACGCCGACGCCATCTTCACCTGGGACTACGAGAAGGGCGCCCGGCCGCGCCTGAACACGCTCTACGAGAAGGCGAAGCGCTCCCAGTGGAACGGCGAGACCGACCTCGACTGGTCGATCGAGGTCGACCAGGAGAAGCTCGCGCGCGAGCAGGGGGTCATGGGCGAGGACGTGCTCGGCATCCTGGGGATCGACCTGACCGGCACGCCGATGGCGAAGTGGTCCGAGCAGAACTGGGTCGACTTCCAGGTCGAGTCGCAGAACTGGTCGCTGTCGCAGTTCATGCACGGCGAGCAGGGCGCGCTGGTGTGCACGGCCAAGATCGTGGAGACGGTGCCGTGGATCGACGCCAAGTACTACGCCGCCACCCAGGTGATGGACGAGGCCCGCCACGTCGAGGTGTTCGCCAAGTACCTCGAGACCAAGACGAGCGGGCACTACCCGATCAACTTCCACCTCAAGGCGCTGCTCGACGACATCATCAACGACAGCCGCTGGGACATGACCTACCTCGGCATGCAGATCATGGTCGAGGGCCTCGCGCTCGCCGCGTTCGGCATGGCGTACCAGACCACGACCGAGCCGCTGTTCAAGAAGCTGCTGCGCTACGTCATGGCCGACGAGGCCCGCCACGTCGCCTTCGGGGTGCTGAGCCTCAAGGAGTTCTACGAGGGCCTCTCGGACGCCGAGATGAAGGACCGTGCGGAGTTCGCATACGAGGCCGCGGTCCGCATGCGCGACCGGTTCCTCCAGCAGGAGGTCTGGGAGCGGATGGGCGTCGACGTGAAGCAGGCCATCAAGGTGTTCGACGTCGTCGACAAGAACGAGGACCCCTTCCAGCAGCTGCTCTTCTCGAAGATCGTGCCCAACTGCTCGAAGCTCGGGCTGCTCGACGCCAACGGCGGCTGGCTGCGCGAGCGCTTCGACAACCTCGGGGTGTCGCAGTTCGAGAACTCCACCGACACCGGCGAGGAGTACCTCGACTTCGACGTCGCCGCCGAGCTGGCCGCGGAGGCCGCGGAGGCCGAGGCGTCGTAGCGTCCGCTGGCGCCACCGTTCATCGAAATCGGGAGGGTTGTGCTGCTCTCGGCAGCGAAACCCTCCCGATTTCGGAGCTCTCGGCGGGGGAGGTCCTGCCCGGTCGGACCGGACCGCCGGTCAGATTGCGGGCTCGTCCTCGGGCGGCAGGAACTCGAAGTGGAGGTCGCCCAGCTTCACGAGCGTCGAGGCGATCCAGCCGCCCATCGCCGCGAAGTGCTCGTCGAGCAGCGAGCCGTCGGTGAGGGTCGCCTCGTCCAGGTCGTAGGTGCCCTCGAAGGACACCTCGATGGCGTACTCGACGTCCTCGAGGTCCGCGTCGTAGACGGTCTCGATGGTGGGGCCCGATCGCTCGAGCACGCTGGTCCCGACGGCCGCGCTCTGCTGCGGGAGCACCGCCAGGACGGCCTGCGGGTCGGGACTTGCCGCGAGCCGCTGGACGCGGAGCACGATCTCGATCTCGATGCGCGGCGGCTCGTCGAGGGTCTCGCCGATGTACCACGAGCGGTAGGCGGTCTGGGACCAGGTGGGCCAGTCGAGGGTGAGGTCGGCCCGCGTGCGGGGCGGCGCGCCTTCGCCGGGAAGTGAGTACGACGTCTCCCAGGTGAGGTCGCCGAGCAGCACGTCCGACTGGAACCGCTCCTCGAAGGCCTGGCGCTCGAGGAAGGCACCCTCGACGGCGTCGCGCAGCGTGCCGATGGCATCGGTGAAGACGTGGTCGAGCATGGTGAGGCGAGGTTACCGCCCCACCCCTGCCAAAGAGACCGGTCGCCGGTCGAGCTCGCCCCGAGCCCGTTCCGGGTGGACCTGGCGGTGCTCACGCACCGTGAAACCCACCCGGTTGGGGGTGGTCGGGTCGTGCGCTGGGGTCACGGTCGCCGGGACCGGTAGCGTGACCGACTTCGGGCTGTAGCGCAGCTTGGTTAGCGCGCCTGCTTTGGGAGCAGGAGGCCGCGGGTTCGAATCCCGCCAGCCCGACCAGCGTCGTCGTGCGCCTCTACCCGGCGTTCGAAGCGGGTTCCGAGGCGAGCTCGGTCATCCGGGCGAGGCCGCGCTCGGCGTGGACGGCGAGTCGGGCGGCGGCGGCTCGCACCGCGGGTTCGCCGCGCTGGGCCTCCGCGACGCGGGCGGGGTTGAGGGCGCAGTCGTTCGCCCACGCGGCGATGTCGGGTTCGGCGCTGAAGGCGCGCGTGGCGAGCGTGCCGCGCGCCTGCATGTGGGCCCAGCTGGCGCGGCCGTCGGGCAACGTGTTGGGAGGGCAGAGGCGGTTGCGCTCGCGGTCGTCGTCGCGGGTCGCCTCGACGTAGCCGGCCAGCGCCGCGCAGAAGCACGGGAAGCCGGCCCGGATCGTCTGGAGGCGGATCGTGTCCCGATCCCAGATGGGTACCGGAGGTGGGTGCTTCAGCCCCGACGCTGCGCAGTGCACGACGAGCGACCCCGGCGCCAGCGGCACCGAACCGTGCTCGAGCTCGATCGCGTGGTTGGTCACGTGTCGGATGTGTCCCAGGCGGACGACATGGTCGACCGCGCGGAGCAGCTCCAGCTCCCAGGTGGCCAGCGTGGGGGTCTTGGCCATGGTGGGGACGACGTTGCGGTCGATGCGCAGCAGGACGCCGGCCGCCTCGAGGCGCGCGAACAGGTCATCGAGGGACTCGGCCTCGGCGGCCGCGGCCATCGTGTCGGCTGCGAGGCCGAGCGCCACCGCGGGGTCGGGCTGGACGACGGCGCGGTTCAGCATCCACGGCTCCCGCGGGCGCACCCAGGTGATCCGGTCCGGCGGCACGCCGTTGGTCTGCAGCCACACGATCGCGTCGGTCGCGGTCTTGCCCGAGCCGACGATCACGAAGTGCTTCGGCGCCTCGGTCAGCCGGGCGAGCGCGTTGACGGGCACCACGTCGGCGTCGTCGGCAACCCCGAACGGCGCCGGTGTGGTCGCGGGGATCGTGGGCGACAGGTAGGTGGCGTCCACCACCCGGCGACGCACCTCGACCCGCACCGCATCGCCCGACACCGACGACGTCACGACATGGGACCTCCCGTCGGTGCGGTGCTCGGAGCCGCCGAGGAACGTCACCCGGCCCGAGGAGACGAACCGGCGCCACAGGACGTCGTCGTAGTACGCGCAGATCTCCGACTGGTGGGCCCGCCCCTGGAGGCCGGCCTCTGGACCGGTCGACTGCACGGCGCCGTCGCCGAGGACGGTCGACGCCACCCCGTAGAACACCGAGGCCTGGTGGAGCCGGACGAAGGGATACGCGTCCAGCCAGTGCCCACCGGCGGCGTGGCGACGATCGACCAGCGTGACGTGCACGTCTGCGTGGTCGACCAGGACGTCCGTGAACGCCATGCCCATCGCCCCCGCGCCCACCACCAGGTAGTCGGTCTCCAACGTGCGCGTCACCAACGGAATCGCTCTCCGGGCTGTCGACGACGATCGCTTCCATGCTGCCTCATGCGCCCATGGCCGTGCCGAAGCGGTGGCGCGCGGTTCGCTCGGCCCGAGGTCGGCGGTCCTCGGCGTCTGAGGTCGCGGCGGCCTGGATCACCCGAGTGACCGCCTAGCGGGCCTGCGCGAGCACCGCCGGATACTCGTGCAGGCGGAACGCGGTGTTCGCCGCGATCACCAGGGCGTTCAGCTCGAACACCCAAGGTGGCCAAGTCGGTGTCGTCGTGCAGCTCGCCGCGGGACACGGAGTCGTTGGCGGCCACAGAGAGCACGCCCATCCAGTCGCGCTGGTTCGACGCGACGCGCTCGTGCGGCGGCCCCGATCGTCCGGCCAGATCGCCGGCACGGCGTTCCACCACGTCAGCGACTACACGACCAGCGACCCGTTGGCGAACTCGACCTGGAAGGCGCGCCTCAACGAGACCTGGAAGGTGCTGCCGAACGCCGAGCACGCGCTCGGCCTGTTCCAGGTCCAGACGCCGGCGTTCGACTTCCTGGGCGCGCGCTTCGCGGGGCTGCCCGCAATCAGGAAGTGCTGACGCCGTCAGGGAACGGACGTGTGCGCGGGCCCCGGGGATCGAACCCCGGGGCCCGCGGCACGCGTGGACCGAGGTCGATCAGCCCGTGTAGCGGGGGACCGCCGCCACCACAGGCGCGACCGGCGCCGGTGGGACCGTTGTCGGTGGAGCGGTGGTCGCGGGCGCCGTGGTCGTCGGAGGGACCGCCCGAAGGGTGAACTTGGCGATCTTGTCCGCGTCGACTTCGGCGAACCAGATGTTGCCGTCGGGACCGCCGGTGATGTCGACGGGGTAGCCCGGCGAGGGGAGGGGATATTCGGTGATGGTGCCGCCAGGGGTGATCTTGGCGACCTTGCTCGCGTCGTTCTCCGTGAACCAGATGTTGCCGTCGGGACCGGCACTGATGCCGTCGGGGTGGCTGTTCGCGGTCGCGACAGGATATTCGGTGACGGTCCCGGTGGGCGTGATCTTGGCGACCTCGTTCGCGTTGATCTGGGTGAACCAGAGGTTGCCGTCGGGTCCTGGCGCGATCTGCAACGCAATGTCGGCCCAGGAGAAGGTGGAGGAAGAGGTGGTCGGGTATTTGGTGATGGTGCCGGTGGGGGTGATCTTGCCGATGGCGTCTTCACTGGCCTCGGTGAACCAGATGTTGCCGTCGGGACCGCTGGTGATGTAGGCGGGGGTGCTCGGCGCGGGGATGGGGTATTCGGTGATGGTGCCGGTGGGTGTGATCTTGGCGACCTTGTCCGCGTTGGGTTCGGTGAACCAGATGTTGCCGTCGGGTCCTGTCGTGATGGACAAGGGGCCGCTGTTCGGGGCAGAGACTGGGACGGGGTATTCGGTGATGGTGCCGGTGGGTGTGATCTTGGCGACCTTGACCCCAGTGAACTCGGTGAACCAGATGTTGCCGTCGGGTCCTGCCGTGACACCAGCGGGGCCGCTGTTCGGGGTCGGGATGGGGTAGCCGGTGATGGTGCCGGCCGGGGTGATCTTGGCGATCTCGTTCCCGACATCTGCGGTGAACCACACGTTGCCGTCAGGACCGCCCGCGATGCCTGACGGGGACCTGGTCGGCGCGGGAACCGGATACTCGGTGACGGTGCCGATCGTGCCAGCGGCGCCGGACCCTGACGCGGTGGCGAGCAGGGCGATGGTCGCCACCGCGAGGGCGAGCTCGCCGACCCACCTGCGGCGACCCGTCGTCGAATCGGAGGTCGAGACCCGCTCTCCGCGACACCTGCTTGTCATCTGGAGACCCCCGTTCGCCTTCGTGTCGCCGGTGCGCCCGATCCCGCGCGACGAGGCGCTCAGGACGAACTCCATCTTACTTGTTACCAAACAGGCGCTCCGGACGAGGCGCGGGGCGCCGTGGTGCGCCGATTCGCGAGGATCAGCGATCCGACCGGTCGAGCCACTTCTCGGCGCTCGCCGGCGTCCACCCGCCGAGTTCGTCGAGCAGCGGGCCCGGCTCGTCGCCGAAGACGACGAGCGCGCGGTGCTCCGGCGAGAGGAAGCGCTGCGTGACGGCGGCGTCCAGGAACGCGCGGAGCGGCTCGAAGTAGCCGCCGACGTCGAGCACGCCGCACGGCTTGGTGTGGATGCCGAGCTGGGTCCAGGTGGCGGCCTCGAAGAACTCGTCCAGGGTTCCGAGGCCGCCGGGGAGCATCACGAACGCGTCGGCGGCGTCGGCCATGCGTTGCTTGCGCTCGTGCATCGAGGGCACGACGACGAGCTCGGTGAGCGAAGTGTGGGCGACTTCGCGGTCGACGAGTGCCTCGGTGATGACGCCGAGCACGGCGACCGAGCGGAGGGGTTCGTCTGGTATGGGCGGTGCATCCGATCTGGAAGAACGGTCAACACCGTAGGGCTGCTCGACATCGCTGCATTCCGACGATCTGTTCGGCCCAATGGTCAGAGATCAGGCCATTGCCAAGCGGCGGGCGCCGACCCGATGTGCAAGGCGAACCGCTGGTCGTTCGACCAGCCGATAGAAGGCAGCGGCAACAGCTATCGACAATGCGATGGCGACTATCGCGAACCAGATCGGCGCGTTCGTCAGGCGGAAATCCAACGCGAGCGCCACGACGATGGGCTCGTGCACGAGGTAGAGGCTGTAGGACCGGACCCCCAGCCAGTGGACTGGGCGCCGCGACAGCAGATCCCCAAAGGGGTGAAACGCCAGTGCCAGCATGATCACCCCGAGCGGCTCCGGTCAGCGCGAGCGTGTTGGCCACGAGGTCAATGGCCTTGGGTGGGGAGTGCGCCCAACGGAACGCCGGAGCAAGCCAGAAGGTGGCCGTGATAGCAACCACGCACCCCGCCACGCAGGTCCAGCCAAGACCTGCTCGACTCGAAAGCGGCCAGGCCCGAATCCGATCTTCGTACCCCGCCAACGCGACCCCGATCGAGAACATTGGAAGGTATGCCAGCGATCCGCCGACGAACGCCCCCATGTGCCCTAGGACGAATACCAGGGCGAATGCTGACCAGACGAGTGAAAGTACCCCCAGGATCGCGAGATAGCGTCGCAACGCAACAGCCAAGATGACGACGAGTGGCAAGATGATGGAGAAGAGGACCTCCCATCTCAACGACCACCACGGCCCGTTGAGACCCCGGTCTGTGTTCGTGAGCAAGCTGAGCGACCGAAGCAACGAGTCGAGGCGTGGCGAAGGCACGTGAGAACTCACGAATCCACTTGCACCACCGTAGCTGCGGTGTGGAATTCCACGAGCAGCAAGGGCCACAACGGCCGAACCAAGCACCCGGCAAATAGAGTCGGACCGCCCGTCGCGGGTAGTACGACCGGGGTTCACCGGCGCACCGGCAAGGTGTCGGCGGACCAACACGAAGCCGCTGAGCACAAAGAAGATCCACACTGCAGCCGGCGCTAGCCCGGACGATCGCCAGCGGCGTCGTGTCGAGGAGCCACCACACGAGGCCGGAGTCATGACTCGCGACCAGTCTCACATGGACGAATACGACCATGAACGCCGCCACGCCCCGCAGGCCATCCAGCGCTTCCAGTCGACCACTCATCGTTTGGCACCCTCCGCGATCCGGAGAGGAAGGCTAGTGCCGTGACCAGGAACATTGCTGGCACGTTTCAACTAGCTCTGCAATCTCTGCTGGGCGCAGAGACGCGACCGCTTGAAGCGGTTCCGCTCCGGTTCGGGCAGGGGAGCGACCTTGCCGAGGTTCGCCTCCCGAAGGCGACTGGGTCCGTCGCTGTGAACGAGCTGACGCACTTGCACTCGGATCTCCTCTTCGTGCCGTTCGCTGGGGGACTGCCGTGTGATCTGGTTACAGGTTCGGATTGGGGGCAGGCGGTCGAGTGCCGCGAGGTCGTCGGCCCGGCAGCAGCTCGACCGGTCAAGCCACTCGTCGCCGGTCGGTGGTGTCCAGCGTCGGAGTGCGTCGAGCAGAGCGCGGGGCTCGTTGCCGAAACTGCAGTTCCCGGTGCTCGGGTGTGAGGAACCGCTGGGTCACCGCAGTGTCGAGGAGCGCGCGAGCGGCTCGAAGTTGCCGCCGACGTCGAGCACGTCCGTCAGTCCCATCGCTCCGCCCCCGTAGGCCAGGCGGGTCCTACCGCGGCGAGCACCGTATCCCGCAGATGCTTCAGGTTGAACTAGACCACCCCAAGGGACGCAGACCGTAGAATCGGGGCTCATGGAAAATGCGATCGACTTCGGGAGGATCGAACGTGTCTTCGGGGCGTCGAGCGATACCTTCGCCAGTGCTGAACCGTTTCCTCACATCGTGTTGGATGACCTCTTCGATGAGGACCTGCTGAAATCGGTGGCAGCGGAGTATCCGGACGCCGCAGGGATGCAGGCGGCTTACTCCGCGCCGCACGAGGAGGGAAAGGGCCAGACGTCGTCGTGGCAGCGTCTCGGCCCCACTACGGCCCGCCTGATAGCTGACTTGAACTCCGGCGATTTCGTGACGTGTCTGGAAGCGCTATCGGGAATCGACCATCTGGTCGCGGACACCAAGCTCGAAGGTGGCGGAATGCACCGAACCGGTCGTGGTGGCCATCTCGGGATCCACGCGGATTTCAGTCGTCACGAGGACAATGGTCTGCACCGACGGCTGAACCTGTTGCTGTACCTGAATGCAAACTGGGACGACGAGTGGGGTGGCCACCTGGAGCTTTGGGACCGTGAGATGAACCATGCGGTAACCAAGGTGGCGCCGATCATGGGGCGGATGGTGGTTTTTGCCACCACGTCGACCAGCTACCACGGCCATCCGGACGCGATTGACTGTCCCGAGACCGTCGCACGCAAGTCGATCGCGCTGTACTACTACTCGAATGACCACCGAGACGCCGACCTGGAGGATCGTCACTCCACTCTGTTCCAGGCCCGGGCTGGGTCGAGCGAAGACGAACAACGGGCATCCCAGACTGCTTCGGCGTCGCGCCGTGCACACCTGATCGAGCGTTGGGTGCCGCCTGGCGCAAAGGATATGGCAGTCGCCGTTCGGGATCGATTGGGCAGGCTTCGCAACCGTTGACCGTTCTGTGCCGGTGCGTACGAGTGAGCAGTTGCGCAAGCGGGAGCGGCCAGTTCCAACGGTCGGTGCACGGTCCCGGTCATGATGACCGGTGCTGTTGACCCACACCGACCGTTGGAGACCACAGGATGCCAGGCGCGCCGCTGTCGCTGCCCGAACGCGAGGAGATCGCTCTCGCGCTGATGGAGGACCGGGAGGCGAGCTGGGCTTCGATCGCCCAGCGGATCGATCGGCACCCGACCACCGTCGCCCGCGAGGTCGCCGGTCACGGCGGTCGATCGAAGTACCGGCCGGCGGTCGCGGACCTGGCAGCGGCCCGGTGCCGGCGACGACCCCGGGACAGGCTCGCCGTAGTGCCCGTCGAGGTGCGCGAACGCGTCGCCGTGGAGCTTCGCCAGGGCCGGTCGCCGGCAGCGATCTGGGCCGACCTGCGCGCCGAGGACTCGCCGGTGGTTCCGTGTGTGGAGACGATCTACCAAGCCGTCTACACCGGCGCTCTGGGCGTGAAGCCCACCGAGTGCCTCCGCACCCGCCGTCCCCGGCGACGCTCCCGCCAGGCCCGTCACCCCAACCGCCGTGCGGGCCTGCCCAACATCGCCAAGCGCCCCAAGACGATCGACGAACGCACCGAAGTCGGACACTGGGAGATCGACCAGATCATCGGCGCCCGGAACGCCTCGTCGCTGTTGACCTTCACCGAGCGCGTGACCCGCTATGCGATGGGCATCACCATGCCCGAGGGATATGACGCCCCAGCGACCCTGGCCGGGCTCGTCGAGGGCCTCGAGCGCATCCCCGCCGGACTGCTGCGCTCGGTCACCTTCGACCAAGGATCCGAATGGGCCAACTGGGAGACGATCGCGGCGACCTACGGCATCGACGTCTGGTTCTGCGACCCGCACTCGCCCTGGCAACGCGGCCAGATCGAGAACCAGAACCGCACCTGGCGCTGGTGGTTCCCCCGCGGCATGCGCCTCGACAACCTCGACCAGACCCACGTCGACCGGGTCGCCGCCATCATCAACGGCCAACGCCGACGCAACCTCGCCTACCACAGCCCCGCCGAGCTCTACCATGCCCTCACCGTGCACTGATCACTGGAACTGGCCAGCCCGTCGAGAAATCCCCCTGCGCTCAGCGCGCCCGAAGTGGTTTGGCGAGCGGCATGATCCGGTGGTCGATCGCCGGGCCGAGGGTGGCCGCACCCACAACACTGAGATGGCTCTCGTCCTTGTACAACCACAAACCCCTGCGTTGCGAAGCGCACTGCGTAGGCGAACACAGCTTGTCGGTGAAATCGACGAGGGAGGCGCTGGGCACGCGGGCGACGGCGCGACGGTTCGCTGCGAGCGAAACCTTGCGGTAGTTCGCCTCGAAAGCGTGGGACCTGGTTTGCGCACAGTCCTGCGGGGTGATCCAGAGTTGTAGCAGGGGGCACGTGTCCACGTTGTACGGGTGAAGCTGGGGAATCGTGGCAATGACGGCGATAGGGGTGCCGTTCGCCCCGATCTTCTCGAGGGTTCTCGTGAACCCGGCCGTCCAGATCTCGCCTCGCGACTCGGCCGTCATGGCCACGGTCCCGGTCACAGGATCGCTGATTGCCGAGTAGCCGGGCTGCATTGCGGTCGAAACGCGACTTGTGATTACTACGAGCGAGGGCTTCACCTCGGCGAGGTAGGCGGTCCACGTCGCAACAAAATGCTCACAGGACGCTGGATCATCCGCACCGGGCTGGTCGACGTCAGCGAACAGACACCCCCGGTAGTTCGCGAACGTGATGTCGTAGCCGTGCGCGATGGACCGGTCCACGAGCACCTCGGAGAAAGAACCGGCGAGGGAGTCGCCGACGAGGTAGATGTGGCCTTTGGGTTGGGCAACAGTCCAGGTGCAGTTGCGCGTGGTCACGGGCTCGCCAGGCAGCGCGCCATTGCAGCCCCGGGTTTCGTCGTAGTGCGCCTGCCGCGGGTTTCCGGGCAGCGTGGCCATCGGGATTCGTTGATGTCGGAGTATCGCGGTGGCGCCGAAATACAGGATGGGAATGACAGTGCAGACGGCTGCAAGCTTCATCGCGCGCGCACCCGACCCAGGTCCTCTTTCGCCGGATGGGTTGTTCGACAAAGCGGTAAGACAACTCGGTCGGCACCAATGAGGCGACGGCGGCGATGAGCAGCACCCAGCCGGGGGCCGCAGGATCCCAGGTGAGAGCGATGACGATGAAGGGCCAATGCCACAGATACCAGCCGTAGGAGCGGTCACCGATCCACACGAACGGCCGTGTCCCGAGAAGCCACGTGACCGGCGCGTGCCGCCATAGGACGCTCCCATGATGATGAGGACGACGCCCATGACTGGGAGAAGCGTGACGACGCCAGGGGTGGGATTGGAGCCGCCGACGAACACGAGCGCGGCGACAATTGCTAGGAGGCCGACAGCGGTTGCGACATTGCGACGCACAGCGCTGGGCCTGCGGGCCCGCCGCTCGAAGAAGACCACGAGGACGCCGGCGAGGAACTCCCACGCCTTGTCGGAGATGCGTAGAACGCGAGTGACCGGTAGCTCCCACGTCCTAGAATCGTGCCGTTGGCTCCGTACGCGAGCCAGACGCCCGCGACGAATGAAAGCAACGCAATGGCGGCGATGGTCCAGATGAGTGCGCGGGTGCGGTCGCGCCCTTCACCGCGATTCACGAGTCGAGAGACGAAGATCACCAGAGCGGGAAACAGAAGGTAGAACTGTTCTTCGGCCCCAAGCGTCCACATGTGAAGCAGTGGGTCGTAGTTGCTCGAGATTGCGAAGTAACCGTCCTTGGGGAAGATGAAGAGCGCTGCGTTTGCGAGGTAGACGGACGACGCGACGCCGATCTTTGTCACGAGCGACTGGATGTCGGCCCGAGGTGCGATGAGAAAGACCGAGGCCACTGCGACGAACACGAGCACGACACACAGCGCCGGGAGGAGGCGGCGAACGCGACGCGATAGAAGGACATGAGGCCGATGTGCCCGGTTGAGAGTTCCTCGTGGATGAGCAGGCGTCCGATGACGAAACCGGAGATCACGAAGAACATGTCCACTCCGAGGTATCCACCGGAGAGCCCCACTTGGGCGTGGAACAGCACCACGGCGGTGACGGCGAGCGCGTGGAGGCCTTGGACGTCGGGGCGGAAGCCGGGACGCGAGAGCTGGTGTCGCCATTTGGGCGATGCGTGTCGATCGCTGACGGGTCGCCTTCGGTCACGGTCCTCCCCGGTTGCGATTTCCTGCAGACACCGATCGGCCGGATGGAAACTAGTGCTGGAGGTCCTCCGGGTTGACGGACACCTGAGTTGAGGCGGGTCATGTCCCGTGTCGTGGGGTAGGCGACGGTCTCCGCGTGAGCCGGAGGAATAGTCAAGACCTGTGGATCGGGTGGTTGCGTTGATCACGCGGCGTCCTTCCGGTTCTGGTCTTCTCGTTCGACGATCACCCCCTTGTCGAAGTGGGCGCCGGCTCGGACCAGCGCGACGAGATGTGGTGCGTTGACAGCCCGCCAGCGGGACTCGGCGGCTTGAAGGAGCTTGAAGGCCATCGCGAGGCCGGCGGCTCTGGAGCCGGGGCCCTTGGTGACCTTCGTGCGGAGCCGCACGGTCGCGAACGTGGACTCGATCGGGTTCGTGGTCTTGAGATGGATCCAGTGCTCGGCCGGGAAGTCGTAGAACGCGAGCAGCTCGGGCAGGTCGTCGGTGATCTTCGCTGCGGCCTTGGGCCACTTGACCCCGAACTCGTCAGCGAACGCCTTCGCGGCGGTCTCGGCGTGCTCGCGGTCCTCGCGCGTCGCGGATCTCGGCGATCATCTTCTTCGCGGTGGGCTGCGCGGACTTCGGCAGAGCGTTCAACACGTTGGCCAGCTTGTGCACCCAGCAGCGCTGGGCCTTGGTCTCGGGGAACACCTCGGCCAGGGCGCCCCAGAACCCGAGGGCGCCGTCACCGACCGCGAGCATCGGGGCGCCCATCCCGCGGCGCTTGAGGTCACGCAGCAGATCAGCCCAGGACTCGGTCGATTCCCGGTAGCCGTCCGCGATGGCGACGAGCTCTTTGGTGCCATCGACACGGACACCGACGATGACCAGGCAACACAACCGTTCCTCTTCGAGGCGGACGTTGAAGTGGACGCCGTCGGCCCACACGTACACGTAGTCCCTCTCCGCCAACGAACGCTCCGCGAACGCCTTCGCTTCGCCCTGCCACTGCGTCGTCAACCGGGTGATCACCGACGGCGACAGACCCGCGCCCGTGCCGAAGAACTCGGCCAACGCCGGCGCGAAGTCCCCGGTGGACATCCCATGCAGATACATCAACGGCAACACCTCAGACACCTTCGGCGAGCGGCGGGCCCACGGCGCCAGGATCGCGGAGCGGAACCGGGCCCGCTCACCGCTGTCAGGATCGACCCGGCGGTCATTCACCCGCGGGGCTTTCACCGCGACCGCCCCGGCGCCGGTCACGACCTCGCGCTCCACCGCGTGGCCGTTGCGCACCACCAGGCGCCGGCCCCGCTCGTCGCGCTCATCGGCCAGGGCCGTGATGTACGCGTCGACCTCAGCCTCCAACGCTGCGGCCAACATCTGGCGGGCCCCTTCAGCCACGATCTCATCAAGAGCCGAGCGCATCTCCGCGCTGTCCCCGTCGTCGGTCACTACTGTCAACATCGGCGTGCCTTCCTCGCCGGGGCGGCAACCCCGACGTCTCTCGTTACGGTCAACGAGGAAGGTACGTCGCGCCCTCACGCAAGTGGCCGATCCACAAGTTCAGGTCATACCTCCACCATGGCCGCCTCCGAATACGAGGGCCTTGGGCGCTGAAAGTGCAGAGCACGACATTGGAGTTGCCACGGTCTGGTGGACACGGGGTTTCGATAGATCAGGCTGCTCGGCTCGCAGCGTAGGTCTCGGCGGGGGTGCGGTGGTCGAGGCCGGCTTGGTGGCGTCGCCGGTTGTAGAAGACCTCGATGTAGTCGAACAGGATCGTGCGCAGCTCGGAGCGGGTGACGTCTCCGCAGGGCCCCCAGATGTGGCGGATCTCCTTCTTGAGGGTGGCCCAGAAGGACTCCATGGCGGCGTTGTCGTAGGCGTCACCGACGCTGCCGTAGGAGCCGTCGCAGCTCCCAGTCGGCAAGCCGGTTGGTGAATTCCACGCTGGTGTATTGACAGCTCCGTGGTCCGCGTGGTGCAACAGCTCGTCGGCTGGGCTCGCGGCGGCCGAGCGCCATGACCAGGGCGGCGACGACGAGGTCGGTGGTCTGGCGTTCGCCCATGGACCAGCCGACCAGGGTGTGGTCGTACAGGTCCCGGATCCCGGCGAGGTAGAGCTTGCCGTCACTGCAGGCGAACTCGGTGATGTCGGCGACCCAGCGCAGATCGGAGCGCTCGGCGCTGAAGTCGCGGTCGCAGCAGGTCCGGGGCCGGGGCCATCGCCGGGTGGCGTCCCTTGCGCCACTTGCGGCGGGCGTGGGCGCCGATGAGCCCGTCGGCGGCGCATCAGCCGCGCCACCCGGTGGCGGCCGACCCGGCGCCCGGCGCGGCGGAGCTGACCCCAGACCCGCGGCGCCCCGTAGGTGCACCGCGACGCCTGGATGGATCTCGCGGATCTCTGCGAGCAGCTCGGCGTCGCCGCGTTGGCGGGCCGACGGCGTCCGGCTGCGCCACGCGTAGTACGCCGAGCGCGACACCTCCGCCACTCGGCACAGATCGACGATGCGGTACTCGGCTTGGTGCTCGTCGACGAAGCGGAAGCCGATCACCGCGTTCGTCTCCCTGGCGAAATACGCATTGATATGTAGGTGATCCACCACCTGTTTGTCCTCATGTCAGAGGCTGGTGGCCCCGACCTGAGGAGCCTGGCTATGTCGTCGTTGTGGATGCCCTGTCTGGTGCGCGGCGAGGACCCCGACAAGGTGCCGATCCAACTCGGGCACGACGTGATCGATGCCTACCTTCGGTTCGTGTGGGCTCGGGCCCGACACAACACCTTGCTGGCGGTCGGCTTCGATCTGAAGGTCTTCTTCACCGTGGTACCCAAGGACCCCTCCGATGTCACTACTGCAGACGTCCTCAGTTTCATCGAAGCTCAGCGTCGACCAGTCCGGGGCGACAACGTGGTTCGACTCGAGGACGGCGAGACCGGGTTGTCGGCGCGAACGATCCGCCGTCGACTTTCGAGCGTGTCGGGCTTGTTCGAGTACCTGGTCGCGGTCGAGGCGGTCGCCAAGAACCCGGTCCCGAAGGGGCTGGGCAGCCGAACCAACGGGCGGCGAGGCGTCCCGCTGATCCGTTCGCCGCGAACCCTGCCGAAGATCCTGGACCCCGCCGAAGTCGATGCGCTTCTGGCTGCGCTGAGAACGTGGCGGGACCGGGCGATGATCCAGGCGATGCTGCTGGGCGGGTTACGGCGCTGCGAGGTACTTGGTCTCGGTCTGGGAGATATCAACGCCGGGGAGCGTCGCGTGTTCATCACCGATGGCAAGGGTGGCCACCAGCGGATCACACCGATCTCGAATCGGTTCTTTGAGACCCTGGCGGTCTACTTGAACGAAGAACGACCCGAGACGAGCACCGACCGCGTGTTCGTGGTGTTGAAGGGTCCTCGTCGAGGTGATCCGCTGGCAGCGACCGGACTCGATCAGGTCATGCGCGGCGCCCGTCACCGGGCATCGCTCAGCCACGCGACCTGTCACGAGTTACGCCACACCTGTTTGACCCGGCTTGCGAGAAGCCGGCATGGCACTCGAAGCGGTCCAAGCCCAAGCCGGTCACCGGTCGATCGAGACCACCAGGCTCTATCTGCACCTTGCGAACGACTGGCTCGCCGAGGAGTACCACCGGGCCGTCTTCGCCATCGACACGGGGAGTGACTCGTGACCGCGCTCCGGCCCGGCGGTTGACCACCGACGACGACGCGCTGATCGACGCCTACGCAGCCCTCGGCGCTACACCAGCGGCATGTCAGAACCGTCGGGTGATCGCCCGTCGGTTCCATCGGAGCTACGACGGGTTCGATGCGTGGGCGCAGGTGCCCGCCGCTGAGCGCCTCGCAGATTCGGTGGTGCTTCGGAGCTACGCCGCGTGGGCGGTCGTCAATCGTGGGGACCCCGTCGACGTGGACTATGTGGTCGGCACGCCAACGAAGTGGGCCGACCACGTCCGTGGACGCGAACCAGTTGCTCACGTTGAGTTCGTGGCCATGGCCGGCGACCTCGGGTTCAACCCACCGGAGATCAAGCGAATGTGGGCCACACTGGCCAAGCTGTCAGTGATCGCCGGCATCCCGGCCGCGACCATCGCGGACTCGTCCTACATCGACACCCGAGACCTCTACCTTGCAGCGGTCGAGCGGCGATGCGGAGCCATCCCGAAAATCTTTGGGACCCCGGCGTTCGGCCTCAACTCGGTGATGTTCCACCTCCACCGGGGCCCGGCACCTAAACGCCGAACCCGTGACGGCAACCGCCGAACTGACTGGGTCGCCCTCAACACCGAGGTCCCCGTTCTGGCCGCAACGATGCGCCGCTACTTGGACCAGCTCGCCTTGTCGCTGCGGCCCGGCAGTGTCGAGACCATCGACACGACGCTGCGCCTGTTCGGACGGTTCATCGCCGATCACCACGGCGAAGTCTCGGGCGCCGCCGACATCACCCGTGCTCACATCGAGTCGTTCAAGCCCTGGTTGGCGGCCCGGCCTGGCCGCAGGGGCCAAGCTCATCTGACACCAACGACGATCGGGATGCGTCTGGGACACATGCGCGGCTTCTTCGCCCGAATCATCGAGTGGGACTATCCCGACGCTCCACGCCGGGTCCCGGTGTTCATCGGCGACTTCCCGATCCGCAACCGCCACTACCCCGGTTCCTCGATGACCCCACGGCCAGCAAGTTCTTGATCGCCGCCCGGAATCTGCCCGACGCATTCGATCGTCTTGTCGTTGAGATGCTCGCCCGCACCGGCATGCGACGCGGTGAACTCCTCGGCCTCACTGTCGACGCCGTCGTCCAGATCGGCTCAGCGTTCTGGCTTCGCACACCTGTCGGCAAGCTCCACAACGACCGCTACATCCCGCTGCACCCGAACCTGAAGGATCTCCTCGACGACTGGCTCACCGATCGACCCAACAGCCTGCGAAGTGACCTCATGTTCTGTGACCGGGGTCGACCCGTCCCGTCCACCCGAGTCGACCGGGCCGTCCAGCGAGCCGCCGAAGCGGCCGGGATCGGTCACGTCCACCCTCACCAGCTACGCCACACGATTGCTACCCAGGCCATCAACCGTGGCATGAGTCTCGAAGCAATCGCAGCCCTGCTCGGCCACAAGTCGCTGACCATGACCATGGTCTACGCCCGCATCGCCGATCGCACCGTCGCCGAGGAGTACTTCGCGGTCACCGAGAAAGGTCGAGGCGCTCTACGACCAACCCCGCCAACTACCCGCCGGCGACGAAGGCACCGAGATGCGCAAACTCCGCTCCGAGATGCACCGCCGCATGCTCGGCAACGGCTACTGCGCCCGCCCCGTCGAGCTCGACTGCCACTTCGAATCGATCTGCGAGTCCTGCACGTTCTTCGTCACCACCATCGAGTTCAAACCCACCCTCCAACGCCAACGAGACGACGCCAAGGACAAGGGCCAGATCGGCCGCGAGAAGATCTTCAACGGACTCCTCGACCGCCTCCATGACGAACAAGCCGGCTGACCAGAACTCCCACTTGACGCCGATCACCTACATATGCGGCGGCACGCTTGAGGATCTCGTGCTCCATCTTCGCCACCCGCACCTCACGGCGCAGCTCAACCAGCTCGGCTCGCTCGGAGCTGGTCAGGCCATCATCGCGGCGGCCATCGTCGAGATCAGCCTGGCGCATCCAGTTCCGCAGGCAGCTGTCAGAGATCCCGAGATCCGCCGCGATCTTCGACACGGGCTTCTCACGCAACCGCGCCGAACTCCACGGCCCGTCGACGGGACTCCGGGGGATGGGGAGCGGGCATCTGGACTCCTCTCAGAGACGACCACGGTCGCCTCAACTCGAGTGTCCGTCAACCCGGGGGACTTCCATCCCGCCGATCGAGTGGGACCAGCAGTATCGTCGACCCCAAGCCCACAAGACCGCGCAACTAACGTGGTCGGTCAGCAGGGGACCCCAGACAACTGAGGAGCGCTGAAGGTCAATTGCAATTCAAGGACTACGTTCCCAAGCCCATTCGCGGCTATCTGCGGTTCCTCCAGCGCTTGTTCAAGCAGGTGAGAAATCCGGCCGCGCACGGCGACAATTCGACACCAACTCCAAGCGATCGTCGAAGGGAGTCGCGAGTTGGCCGTGTTCGAACGCCTAGCCGACGCGTGGGGCCAACCCCTGGTCGGCCGACGCCCGACTGCTCCGACAGATCGCGAATGCAGTCGATGAGACGGATGGCCCAGTCTTCGAGGCAGGATCCGGGCTCAGCTCCATCCTCTGTCACGTTCTGGCGAAAAGCTTGGGCCGAGAATTCATCTGTGTCGAGCACAGCTGGGATTGGTATGTACTCAACCGGCTCGCCGCCGCCCTGTCGGGCTGCCGAGACATTCGACTCATTCGAGCCAAAGTGTGTTCGTACGCGGATTTTTCCTGGTATGGGATTCCCTCGTCCGCGAAGCTGCCAGACTCGTTCGGCCTAGTGATCTGCGATGGGCCGCCAGGCGACACAGAAGGGGGCAGGTACGGCATCGTCCCCGTGCTGGGTGCCCGGGTCCGCCGATCGGTGATTTTGATCGACGATGCGGATCGGCCAGGCGAACAAGAGGCGATTGAACGCTGGACGGCGGACGAACGCCCGAGGCGACCGTTGACTTCGTCGAGGGCTCGGGTTCCTTCAAGGCATTCGCCAAGATACGGCTCGAACCCGACGACTGAAGGGCACCAGGTTCAGTGACTGCTCGGGATACTGGGTGTCCGGCTTGGTGGCCGGGGTGGTTTGACACTATAGCCGGCTTGGCGGGCTGGAGTTGCCAGGAGCGGACACCCACCATCGGAGGCTCTTCGGAGTTGAGCGGGGTGTGACGCTGTCGAGTAGCGCCCAGGTGGTGAGTGGGCCCCTGGTTGAGGTCGACCTAACGGGGCTTGCCCATTCGAGGGTGGATCAGCTGGAGGAGGCGGACTCGGCGCCGATTCGGTAGCTGAGGCACTCTTCGCGGTCCGGGACCACCCGCTAGCGTTGTGACGTGGTCTTGGACCGGAGGGTGATGCGCATGTCGATAAGGGAATCACTCATCGCCCTCTACTGGACGATGAGCGGCCCGGCACGTCGGCGTGTGAAGGTGGCGTTCCTGGGAATGCTGGTGGCCGGGGCCCTCGACGTAGTTGGGTTGGCACTAGTCCTCCCGCTCATGCAGCTTCTGACCGACAGCCATGACCGCAGCGGCGCGGTCGGCCGGATTGCGGACTTCTTCGGGGACCCGTCGTCGTCGGAGCTGGTCCTCATCCTCGCCGGGATGGTCTTTGCGGCGTTCATTCTCAAGGGACTGTTCTCGCTCGCGTTCCGGTGGTGGATGCTCGGTTTCATCGTCCACAACCAGGCGAATGAGTCCGCCGCCATGTTCGAGCGCTACATGGGGGCACCGTATCCCTTTCATTTGCAGCGCAACTCCGCGGAGTTGTTGCGCACGTTGGGTCAGGCGGTGTCGCAGAGTTACGGGGGCGCCGTCAATGCTGCGCTGATCATTGCTACCGAGGCAGTGACCTCGACCTGTGTGCTCCTGGTGCTCCTGGTCGCCAGACCGTTACCGGCAATCGGCGCAGCGTTGTATTTTTCGGTGATCGGCTTCGGATTTCTACGCCTGGTTCGCCGTGGAGCGAACCATGCAGGCGACGAGCTGATGGCAGCCAGCAGCGCCTCCAACAAGGCGGCGCTGCAGGGTCTCGGTGGCGTGAAGGAAATTCTCGTGCGACGCAAAACCCCGTTCTTCACCGACAGCTACCGCACTGCGATGCACCGTTCTGCTACGGCGCAGCGCGTGCAGATGTTCTTGAACGAGTCGCCAAGGTTCGCTATTGAGATGCTGTTCATCGTGGGCGTAGCGATCATGAGCGTCATCGTCTTCTCGACGGGCAACACTTCCCAAGGTGCGGCGACGCTCGGGCTGTTTGTGGCGGCCGGATTTCGCTTACTACCGTCGCTGTCGCGCATGATGGCCTCGACCTCGGGACTGCGTGTCGCGTCACGGGCGATCGGCCTCGTACTAGAGGATCTCGAGGCGATCCCTGAGCCTGGGGGCCAGGATGACGGCGCCGACCGGGTGAGCGTCGAGGACCGTATCGTGGTGGCCGGGCTGCGCTACAGCTATCCAGGGTCGACCCGTGAAGTGCTGCGCAACGTCTCCTTCGAAGTTCCTGCCGGGCAATCGGTAGCGATTGTCGGGTCTTCAGGCGCGGGCAAGACCACGCTGGTAGACATCATGCTCGGCCTACTGGACCCGACCAGTGGCTGCATCACTATCGACGGGGCTGACATGGCGGACGTGAAAGCCAGCTGGCAGAGGTCGATCGGCCTGGTCCCACAAGACGTGTACTTGTTCGACGATTCGCTCCGTTCAAATATTGCGCTCGGTGAACCCGGCCAACTCATCGACGAGGAGCGGCTTGCCGAGGCGATCGAGACGCGCGCAACTCCATGGCCTGGTCGAGGGTTTGCCTGACGGGTTGGAGACCTTCGTGGGCGAGAGGGGTGTGCGGTTGTCGGGCGGCCAGATCCAGCGCATCGGGATTGCCCGCCGCGTTGTACCTTCGGCCGCAGCTGCTCGTGCTCGACGAGGCCACCTCTTCTCTCGACAATGTCACCGAGCGCAAGATCACCTCGACGATCGATGCATTGCGCGGGCAATTGACGATGGTTGTAGTGGCGCACCGCCTGTCGACAGTGCGGCGGTGCGACCAGTTGATCTTCATGGCCGACGGTCAGATCGAGTCGGCCGGCAGCTTCGAGGAGGTACGAGACAAGAACGCGTTCGTTCGCGCGTTTGGTAGAGCTCGGTTCGCTCGAATCGCTGGAACATGCCGGGTGATTTCCGAAGAGGCTCCGAAGCCGGAAGCGCCACCTCGGGTGCTCGCGTTCCACCTTCCCCAGTTCCACCCGATCCCGGAGAATGATGCAGTGGTGGGGCAAAGGGTTCACCGAGTGGACCAACACCGCCAAGGCGCGGCCGCGCTTTCCCGGCCACTACCAGCCGCATATTCCTGCTGACCTGGGCTTCTACGACCTGCGCCTTCCCGAGACTCGCTACGCACAGGCTGAACTCGCCCACGAATACGGCATCGGCGGGTTCATCTACTGGCATTACTGGTTCGGAGATGGCCGCCAGCTTCTCCAGCGGCCAGTCGAGGAGATCGTCGCGTCTGGGGCGCCCGATTTCCCGTTCGCGATCGGCTGGGCCAACCAGAGCTGGTCCGGAATCTGGCACGGTGCCGAAGACCAGCGTGCTGATGGAGCAGCAGTACCCGGGCGTCGATGACGAGAAGATGCACTTCGAGTACCTGCTTTCAATGTTCACCGACCCCCGCTACATCACCGTGAACGGCAAACCGTTCTTTTACATCTTCAGGCCCGAACAACTCCCCGACGCGTCCGCTTTCGTGGAGCGCTGGCAGAAGATGGCTTCCGAAGTGGGCCTTTCGGGGTTATATCTCGTCGCTGAGGTGTCAGATCTGCTCGGCAAAGGCCCCGTATACACCGGCGCGGCAGCAGACGGTTTCGATGCGTCGCTGTACATGCGCCTGCCCGCTGACCGCTCCTACTCCGGGCACCTCGCCATGCGAGCGGCCCGGAAGCTTGGGATCGGCGAGGTGTTCCGGTACGACCGGGCCCCGATGCCCGGTGCCTGTCGACCCCCGGTTCGGACGCACCTACACGACCATCTACCCAGGTTGGGACAACTCACCGCGGAGTGGCCGCCGCGCCGTGATTCTGCACGGCTCGGCACCCGAGAAGTTCCGCACGCACGTCCGTCACACGATCGACCGCGTGCGCCGGGCTCCCGGCGGGCGAACAACTCGTCTTCGTCAAGTCGTGGAACGAGTGGGCCGAGGGCAACCATCTCGAACCCGACCTTCGCTTCGGGAACGGCTACCTCGAAATCATCAGCGACGAACTGACGGCCTCTCGGCGCACCCGAGGAACTAATGGTGCATGAACCACGCGAAGCCCAGCGTGCCGAGAAGCCCGAGCCCGATCGGCCATTGCGGATCGCCATGAGCTCGTACTACCTGCCGTCCGAGTCGAAGATCGGCGCCGGGTACCGGCCCACGGGCTCGCCCAGGCCTTGGTTCGCGCCGGCCACGACGTGACCATGTTCAGCCCCTGCGCCAAACCCGACAATGCGCGCTATCACCACGAGCAGGTCGGGTGCAAAAGCCGATGGCCACCTTTCGCTGGGCCTTCGCGCTCCGCCGCCTGGATCTTTCGAGCTTTGATGTGTTGCACGCTGCCGGCGACGACTACTGGTTCCTGGGCAAGAAGCGCCCGCGCACATCCGAACGGTGATGGGGTCATGTCTGTCCGAAGCTCTGCACATCCGGGGAGCGAAGGAGCGGGCACGCATGATTGCACTCGGGCTCGGCGAGGTGCTCGCCACGTTCGTGGCGGACCGCACCGTGCTGATATCGGAAAACACTCGGCGCTGGTTCCCGTGGGTAAAACCGTAGTCCCCTGCGGCGTGAACCTCGACCTTTTCCGTCCGGCTGAGGACGGCGAACGGGAATCAGTTCCGACGATCCTGTTTGTCGGCACTTACCACAATCGCAAGCGCGGAAAACTCCTGATGGACGTCTTCGCATCGGAAATACGACCGGCTTTACCTGAGGCGAAACTCTGGATGGTGTGCACCGATGCCCCCGATGCAGCGGGTGTGGAGATATTGGGACGGCTCAGCGATGAGGAGCTTGCTTCCCGCTACCGGCGCGCCTGGGTGTTCTGTCTGCCCAGCACCTATGAGGGTTTCGGGGTGCCCTACCTCGAGGCGATGGCGTCAGGTACGCCGGTGGTCGCCACCCCGAACGTCGGTGCCATGGAAGTACTGGGCGGCGGTGCCTTCGGCGAGATCACCGAAGATGTCAACCTCGGGGACACGATCACCCGGCTGCTGGTCGACCCAGGAGAACGCGCTGGTTTGAGCGCCGCCGGGTGCCGCCGAGCCAGGGACTTCGCGTGGCCCGCGGTCACGGCCAAGTACGAACAGGTCTATACATGCCAAATGACCCGCAGCCGTCGCACCCGTTGGGCCCGCTCGTGAAGATATTTTTGCCCCAGCTTGGGGTGCCCGGCGCTCAAGTCGCTTCTGCCGAATTCGAGGAGTTGGCATCGATCAGCCGGGATCGTCGACATGATCTGGTCGACTCACCTGAAGAGGCAGATGCCTGTCTCTTCACCGAGTGCCACCAGCTCGGCGATCCCATCTCCCTGGCCCGAATACAGCGAACCAGAGTCTTCCGCTCGTTCCGAGCCAAGTGTTTTGTCTACGACCAACGGCCGCGAGCCTACTGCAGCTTGCCGGGCATCTACTCGAGCGTTCCGGCTTCGGTGATCCGTCCCGACTTTCAGCTGGCTTGGGGATACCACCGCATCGCCGATCCGCGAGCCTTGCTAGATCCGGCGGAACTCGCGACGACCCAGCCGGACCTATTGTTCAGCTTCGTCGGCACTGGCGCTTCACACCCTTGTCGCGTACCACTCTTGCAGCTGGAACACCCGCGCGCCGTCGTGAAACGAGTTGACGGCCACATCAACTGGGAGCCGAACCAGCCTGGCTACCACGTGCGCCGCTCGGATTTCGCCCGCACGACGCTCCGATCGAAGTTCGTATTGTGTCCCCGAGGACGCGCCACGTCTTCGATCCGATTCTACGAGGCAATGGCGCTCGGACGTGTACCGGTAGTAATCGCGGACGATTGGGTGCCGCCGCAGGGGTCGATCTCAAGACATTCGCGTTTCGCTGGCCCGAGCGGTCAACCGACGGGCTCATCGAATTCCTCGAAGCGAACGAAGCCGAAGCCGAGCAGATGGGGATCGAGGCAAAGCACGTGTACGACGAGAACTTCGCGCCCGACGTCACCTTCGATCGAGTCGGCGACCTGCTAGCCGAACTCGTCGATGCGGACGTCTGGAATCGATTCCCGCGCTGGGGACACCCACCGGACCGACGGGTCCTTCGACATCTTGCGGGACGATCGCGCAAACTCATGCGTGGGCTCACGTTGCAGGGCAGCCGACGCCTTCAGGCTACCCGCGGCCGAGTCACATGGCGCTGAGGATGCGGACTCGCCTGCCCGCCTGGCCCACGTGGACCTCGGCAACCCCGACAACCCAACGTTGCCGTCGCGCCACTGCCGACCTTGTGCCGATGCGTCCGGGGCCACCTTGACCGGCACCAGAAGGCTGCTACAGTGCGCCTGACGCAAATTAGCAGGAGCGCGGCCTGAAGCGGTGAGCATTTTCGGACGATTGCGATTTGAACTGACTCATCCCCGACGAGTGGTGCAGATTCGGTCGTGCCTTCGCGACATCGTAAGCGGGGGCCGGGACATTTCGACCTTCCAAGAGCTCGTTGATCTCTGGGCGAATGGCTGGTCGGCGGACGCGAGGCTTCTGCAAAGGGCAGCGGCGTCCTTCGACGACACCGAGGGTGCAGTTCTCGATCTCGGTTCGGGACTCAGTAGTACGATGTTGCGGGCGCTGGCGAGTGCCGCTGGACGGCCGTATCTCTGTTTGGAACATGATGCAGACTGGTACGTCCTGAACGGTATCGACGCAGTCCTACAAGGGCAGGTGCCGACCGGCGTCGTCCAGGCCCCCCTCGCCTCGTACGGAGAGTTCGACTGGTACAATATTTCAGGCATCAGCATGGCGGATTCATACGCGCTGGTCGTATGCGATGGCCCACCGGGTAGTACTCGCGGCGGACGTTACGGCGCTCTTCCGGTGCTGGGGCGGAGACTGGACAATGCCGTGCTGCTGATGGACGACGCGGATCGTGACAGCTCGATACTAGAACGGTGGAGGCGAGACTTCGGAGCGTCGTTCGAGATGACACCTGGGACCGAGAACTACAAAGCAGTCGCGATGGTGCGCCTCCCCGACGGTTTCCCCGACGAAGAGTCTGTTCCTTTCCCGACAAACGTCTGACCAATGGCGGTGCCCAAATTCGGGGAGCCCTCAGCCTCATGAGCCTTTTCGGTTGAGCCCCGATGTGTCTGCAATCCAACTCCGCCCGCGGCGTCGGACCGGAGCTTCGACCCACCGATACGACGCCGCCACCACTGCAGCGGTGATGACCACGCTGAGCGGTGCGACGAGTCGCAGGGACAACCCCGTTGCATCGGGTATGAGGATCAAGAGCGTCAAGCCGTACAGGTACACGCCGTAGGAACGCACGCCAACCCAGACGACCGGCCGCCACGCGAGGATGCGACTCATCGGAGCGTCACGACAGAGATCGATGGCGAGGATCAGAAGCGTCGCCGACGCAACGCGCAACCCCTGCCAAAGCGGCCAGGTCACCCACCCGTGGGGAACCCAGACCACGGCCGCAGCCAGTATCGCTGCGGACGCAAATGAGGCGACGCTCGGTACACGGGGGACTCCAACCCTCATGACGCGCCCACGCTGCGATGCAACCGAGAGCGAGGCCGAAAAGATGGCCCGTCGGAAGAAAGTAGTTCCAGTTCGTGTGCACGAACAGGAATGCGAACCCGATAGCTGCGACTGCAACCAGGCTTCCAAGCTGCACGTTCCGGCGCAAACGGCTGACGCCCAGCAGCAACATCGGCGCCCAGACGAGGTAGAACTGCTCCTCCACCGCTAGCGACCAGGTCTGGCCGAAGCCCGTGGGAATCCGGTGCGTGAATGCCATTAGCAAGTCGTTGACATAGAGCAGCGACCCGACGACCGCGAGAGGGGCGCGCCGACCTTGTCCGGCCGCGATGGCTGTGACCGCCGCGAGGACGACGAACAGCACGAGCGCGGGATACAGGCGGAACACGCGACGCCAGTAGAAGTTGCGATACGGGTGCAGCTCGCCGGAGCGCTTGAGCAGTAGTCCGGTGATCAGGTAGGCCGAGATCACGAAGAACACGTCCACGCCGACAGCACCGCCCGGGAAATGTGGCTGGTCGAGGTGCAACAGGAACACCGCGGCCACCGCGCAGGCGCGCAGGCCATCGAGGGCCGGCATATAGTCGGCGCCCGGCGCGATTTCACCGCTACGCTCGGCAGCATTGGCGTGGACGTCGATCGTGTCGCCGCGTTGCTGAAATCCAACCCCCCAAGCCACCTGCGTACGATACCAGGTGTGGGTGCCCCTGATACGGCCTGGGTATCGAGGGCGTGAACTTCCCCTCTGATCGTGGAGACTCCCGCTACGAGGAGTTACTATGTCAGAGAAACGTCGAAAGTATGACCCTGAGTTCCGGGAGGGGGGCGAACTCAAGTGGCGACTATCAACGCCGTGACGTGATGGGTCTACACCGGTCAGAGCGTGATGGCAGCCAGGATGGCTGCTTTCTTCACAGCGCACCTGGCCAGTGGGGGATCCCAGCATGCCAGCTGGGCCGTTGTCCGCGCCCGAAGGTGAGGAGATACGCGTCGGGATCGAACGGCCGGCGCCGAACGCGGAAATCGCCCGCCGTACCCGGCAAGATCTGCGACCGTATCCCACCTGGGCTGCGTCGCACGCTCACCTGGGACCAAGGATCCGAGATGGCCGGCCACCGCGAGCTCACCGAGGGGTGGGGGATCGAGGTGTGCTTCGCTGAGCCGCACTCGCCCTGGCGGCGCCCCACCAACAACAACGGCAGCGGACTTCTGCGCCGCTGGCTCCCCAGGACACCGACCTCGCCGTTCACCTACCCGACACCCTCCGCTTCATCGACTACCCATCAACACCATCCCTCGCCGCTCAGTCAGCTGGGACACCGCGCAAGACCGCTACCATGCCGCTCTCGCGATAACCGGCCGAACTCGCCTCCTATGGAGTCAATTGATGACAATGCCCCGAAAGTGAAAAGTCAACCTTGCTGTCGCTGGCGCTCCGCTTCGACTCAGACAAGGCAGCCCACGGCTACTGCGACTTCTATGAAGCGCTCTTTTCACCGCGCCGCTGAGACGAGCTTCGGATCCTCGAGCTCGGCGTCGGCGGCTTCGACGAGCCGGAAGATCCATCGAGCGGCGGCGCGTCACTACGCATGTGGCAGGGGTTCTTCCCCAGAGCCGAGACTGGGGGTCTGATCTCCTCGACAAGCACGCCCTCGAAGACGAGCGCATTCACATCCTCCAAGGGAGACAGACCGACCGGCAGCTCTTGGAAGACCTCGCCCAACAGCGCGGGGCCATTCGACATCGTCGTCAACAACACGAGTCACATCCCTTCGCTCACGCTCCGGTCCTTCGAGTTGCTATATCCGTTCCTGGCCCCATCGGGCATCTACGTCATCGAGGATCTCTCGACCTCGTACTGGCCCATGTGGGGGGGACGCTTCCGTCGACGGGCACGCGGAACGACCATGGATTTCCTCAAGGATCGGCTGGATGGCCTGAACCACGCGGAGCTCAAGCTGCCGAACGTGCACGCATCCGCGCTGGACACTTCAATCGTCGAGATCAGGGCTCGACACAACATGGCCGCGATTGTGAAGGGGGACAATACCCTTCCCAGCGATCTGAACCGACCGAACCCGGTGACCGTGAGTGAGTGGCTAAAGGAGGACGTCCTCCCGGCGGTTGCACGATCCGCCCAACGGCCGTCGGTCCTGCACGCTCTCGACGCGGCCGGACTCAGAGGCTTCGCTGGCCGAGTTCGGCGAAGGCTCGTCCCTGACCTGCACCGGTAGGCCTACGCCCTGCCTGTCACGGTGAGGATCATCATCGAGGACTCATGGTCACAATCCTGATCACCATGCCCTGAGCGGCCGCAGCCCCACTGAATCCGACCGAGGGCAGTTGGACACTTGAATTGCAACCGCCCCCGGCGAACAGGAAGCCGCCGCACTCGTGTTATTGAAACCGACCCCGAGATGGCAAGTCCTGGTCACCAACGACGGCACGGTCACCACCCCACTCAGCGCCCTCCCCCCGAAGGTTCTCGCCGCCGGAAGCCCCGGCCAACAGTACGGGCCGCGGCCCCCCGCCTTCGGCCCCATTGCCGAAACGGGTGACCCGCCGCACGCCGGTCGCCGTGGAGCGTGGGTCACTCGGCCGTCGGGCCGACTTCGCACGGCGCACCCCTTCACAATGGGTGGATGGTGCAAGGGGGAGAGCCCGGATACCCTCGCCGCGCCCGTCAACAAGCGGGCCGGGTGAGGATCCCACACGCCCGTACGATCATGGTCCCCACACGATCGATGGCCCGTGGGCACCAGGCCCTCCTCTGAAATTTGCCCTGACCCCGCCGAAGAGGCGCCCATGCCCGTCAACGAACCCGGTCGTCGCTTCTTACACAACAGACTGGTCACCGTCGTCGGAGAAAGGGAACCCGATCTCATGATGGAGACATTCACGAACCCCGAAGCCGGCGCACAGGCCGCCGAGTTGCGCGTCGAACTCCACACCGGAATCGCCGGGCTGCGCACCAAATGCGCGACCGCACCGGGCGACTCGAAACTCAACTCGCCGACCAACGCGCCGAACTCAAATCCGACATCGTCGCACTGGCTATCGACGCCCAGCGCGGACTTCGTAACCACACGATCTGAATGATCGCCACGATGCTCACCCTCGCCGGCATCATCACGGCTGCGATCCACTGAGTCGGTAAACACCTCGCTGCGCAACGGAGCAGGGACGGTGTCTGGCACGTAGCATCACGGAGATCGTGCATGCCATCTGTCGCCCATCCAGGCTGAACGTCAGGCGAGCAGGCCATCGCCGTGTCTTACGCTCCTCTGTCGTGTTGAGTTCCGGATGAGGCCTGCTTCCAGCTATCGGAAGAGCGGGCGAGCGATGAAGCGCTTGAGGCGGCGCTTGATTTTCTCGGTCGGTCTTGCCCTCAGCGGGCCGTCGTTGCGCATAGGCCTGCGTCACGGGGCCATGGCGCAGACGAGTGGATCGCGACGAGGTGCAGGGCCCCTTTGAGTCGTCGGTCTCCACGGTGGTTGAGGCGGTGTCGGGTGGTGAGCCCCGGAAGATCCTGGAATCGGGACAACCCCCGCGGAGGTTAGCGAAGGCGCCCTCATCTCGAACACGACCAGGCACAAAGCACGGCGGCGGCCACGATCGGCCCTACGCCGCTCTCGCCGAGTAAGTCAGGTCGCCACGATTGGATCACCTCGACGATGGGACTTCTCGTGAACCAATGTTTCGGCCTGGAGGCTGCGACAGCGCCGGGCGAGGCCGTGCATGACTCCAGCGTAGGCCCGGCTTTCAAAGCGCCATCGTGAATCGATCCGCAGCTGAACGACGATGTTGAGTGTGACCTTGGTGGCCTTGTCTCGAAACCGGGCCGTGATCACCTCTGGGGCTGTGACGACGAACGCTTGGAGCTGCTGCTGTCGAGACGCGAACGGCGTCCACCACTAAGCGTCGCGTCGTCAACAGCACGGCCAGCGCTTCCCGAGCTGGGACCGCACCGCTTCCGCCCCCACCCCGATCGCCTCGTCGGCCGCTTCGGTGGCGGTCGAGTCCATTTGCGAGCCTCCAGTGCCCGATCCAGGTCACCGAGGTTGTCCTCTACC
>CAWELZ010000004.1:0-310900 GCA_963810075.1 uncultured Actinomycetes bacterium
GACTGCGGGGGTGTCGATCGCGGAGGTGTTGGTGCCGGTCACCGTCCAGGTGACGTCGTCGCCGGGTGCCACCGGCGCCGCCGGCGCGTCGACCGTGACCGACAGGTTCGGCGTCTTGGCCTTGGTGATGCACTTGGTCGTGAGCGCATCGAGCACGGCCGAGGGGTCCCGACTGAAGTCGCCGATATCCCACCAGTCGCCACCGGTCTGGCCGGCAAGACCGGGTCCCATGCCGTAGGCGTCCTTGGTGGCCTGGTCGTTCGAGGTGATCGAGAACAGCGTCGTGTTCCGGCTCTGCAACGCCGCGAGCGCCTGGTCGTAGTTGGCGTGGGGGTTGTTCGGGTCTGTCGAGTTGATGAGGTAGTCGGCCTCGGAGACCGGACCGTTGGTGACGAGCACGGCGCAGCTCGCTGCCGGCGGTTGCAGGCCGACCAGGTTGGTCTCGCTGAACACGCCGTTGCGGAACCGATAGTCCGACGCGGTGAGGATCGCCTCGTAGCCGTTCGCATTTCCGTACCCAGCGGTCAATCCGTCTCACCGAGGTGTTGAAGCGTTGCAGGTCCTGATCGAGCCCTTGGTGGACGACGCCGAGGAGGTCCCGGTTCGCGTAGCCGACGAGTCCCAGCCGGAAGTCGAGCGACGTGGTGAGGCCGCCGGCGATCGTCCGCAGGTTGTCGCCGATCGCTACCGGATGCCACCGATGCCGCCCGACTCGTCGACCATGAACATGATGTCGGCCTTGGGAACACGGCGGGGTCGGGTGATGGTGGATGCCACGTTGCGGGGATGCCCGCATAGGCGGCGGAGACGTTGGTGGACGCCACCGTGCCGGGCAGCGTCACCGAACGGAGCCGTCACCGTTGGTGACCGCGGACACCGGAGTGGAACCGTCCGCCGAGATCGCCAGCTCGGCTCCGGGGACCGAGGTAAAGGTGGACTGGTCCAACAGCCGGGCGGTGACGTGCAGGTCGTTTCCGGACACCGACGCATCGGTGATCTGAGGAAGGTGGGCCGCTTCGCCACGACGAAGGTCGTGGTGTCGGTGGTGACCCCACCGTCGCCGTCATCGGCGGTCAGCGTTGCGGTGTAGGTCCCGGCCGCAGCAAAGGTGTGGGATGTTCGAGTGCGATTGGAGGTGCAGTCGGTGATGGTTTCGATCGCCGTGCCATCTCCCCAGTCCCAGGTGCAGGTGAGCGGGTCGGCTGTCCCGGCCGGGTCGCTGACCGACGACACGGGGTTGAGCGGGTCGCCCGCAAGGCCGGACACCTGGGCGCCCGCATCCACCGAGGGTGCGATGTTGGTCACGACGAAGGTCTTGGTGGCCCAAGGCGTCCAGACCCAGTCGGCGGTCAACCCCCGGAATCGCACCACGTAGGTCCCTTGATCGGGGAACTTCGCGGTGACGGTGGCCCCGGTCGAGGAGGGTTGGGTGTAGTCCAGGTCCCATTCCCAGGCGACGACGGGCTCGCCGCTCCCGTCGTCGGCGGCGGTGAGCGACACGTTCGTGCCCTCGCCGATCGTCGCCGTGCCATCAGGCAGCTCAGTGGCACTGGTGGTCAGGCCGATGCCGGGCACCCCGGGAACCGTGTACGAACCCACGGTGGTGTCGGAGGCGCCGCCGGAGTCGGTGACGGTGAGGGTGATCGGATAGGTGCCAGGCCCGGGGAAGGTGTGGGTCGGGTACTGCTCGGTCGAGGTGGTGCCGTCCCCGAAGTCCCAGTGCCACGACGTGACCGGCAACGTCCCGGTGGACGTGTCGACGAACGGCACCGCTGCGCCGCTGCCGGTCCCGATGGAGTACACCCGGAACTTGCTGACCCCGACGTAGGTGGCGGAATAGCCGTCGTCGACGACGAGCTTCACGAAACGCGCCTGAGTGGGCGGAAAATAGATCGCCTGGACATCGCTGACATCGTCCAAGGTGCGCTGGGCGACGGTGGTGAAGTTGACCCCATCGGTGGACACCTGCACGTGGACGTTCTTGGCGCGGTATTGCGTCGCGAACAGCGACACGTGGTCGATCGTGGCGATGGCCTCGTCCTTGAGCAGGACCGTGAAGGACTTGTCGGTCGACCCGGTGGCGAGCCAGCGGCCGGAGTCCGAATCCGGGGCGATGGCATGGTCGGCCGTCGTGTTCGAGTTGTAGACGGGCGAGGAGTCGACGATCTGGGCGCCGACCCCGGCACCGTCGGCGACGTTCAGCCCGAAAGACGTCAGGGCGCGCAGCTCGCTGAGGTACAGGTAGCTGCCGGTTCCGTTCAGGCGTAGCTCCAGGAACTTGGCCGCGGTCGGCGAGGTGAGCGTGAAGGTCTGCGCGGAGTTGTTCGCGGCCATCGTGTCGTCGAGGACCTTGGTCCACGAGCCGGCGGCACCGGTCGTCGACGCGTACACCTGGAAATCTGAAACGGTGTAGGAGTTGCCCGACGAGCGCAGGACGATCGACGAGATGTCGTGGGTCGTGTCGCCTCCGAGGCGCACCCGGATCCGTTGGTCGGTGACCTGGCCGTTGGCCGACGACCACGACGAGGCGTTGGGCAACAGGATGTTCTTCGCGGCCCAGGTCGTGGTGTTGTACTCGCTGGTGGCCGATTCGATCGTGGCCGGCGGCCCGGCACTCAAGGACACGATGCCTCCATCGGCCCCGCTCGTCGGAGCCGAGAACCGGTCGAGACGCACATAGCTGCTGTTGCCGTAGTTGTCGTGCACGGTCAGCTTGACGAAGCGCGCCGTCTGCTTCGCGAAGGCGAAGGCGTGCTGGGCGCTGTCTCGAGGCAGGGTCGCGTGGTCGATGACCGTCGTGTACGTGCCGAACGGGTCGTTGCTCTGGCTGAGCGCCACCGAGAAGGTCTTGGTCGATGTCGTCGTGTTCGCTCCCTGGAGCACGACGTGGTCGAGCATGTCGCTGCCGTTCCCGGCAAGGCGCACGATGATCTCCTGCCCGCCGGTGTCACCGTTCGCCGACAGCCAGTACGAGGAGGGACCGAACGCGTCGGTGACCGGGTGGCCGGACAACTGGGAGACCCCGGTGTCGAGGACGCGCGCGCCATCGGCGAGCGCGGCGGCATCGTGAGACCTCGAGATCGTGTACGCCGCCTTGATCGGGGTAACGGCGTTGACCACGATCGGTCGGGTGGTGCTGTGGCTGTTGGTGCCATCGGAGACCACGAGCGTCGCGGTGTAGCTGCCCGCCGCGGTGTAGGTGTGGGTCGCAGTCGGACCCGTGGCGGTTCCACCGTCGCCGAAGTACCACGTCTCGGTGAGGGGGTCACCGTCGGGGTCGGACGAGGTCGAGGTGAAGTTCACCGCGAGGGGGCTCGTGCCGCTGCTGGGGTCTGCGGTGAACGACGCCGTCGGTGGTTGACCTGGATCGGGCCCACCGGAGTCCCGGGACGTGACCTGACCTGCCGCCTGTCCGGTCAGGTCGCCGTCGGACACCACCAACAGCACGCTCATGATGTAGCCGGGCGGGAAGGTCTTGGTCACCGACGCTCCGGTTGCGGTGGTGCCGTCCCCGAAGTACCAGGTCTGGGTGAGGGGGTCACCGTCGGGGTCGAAGGAGGTGGAGGTGAAGGTCTGGGTGATCGGGCCGTTCGCGTCGACGATCTGCGGGGTGAACTGGGCGACCGGGGGGTTGTTCGTCGACCCGGGGTCGACACCGTCGGGATACACGGTGATCCACTTGACCGCCTGGTCCCACGCGCCGGCGGGGTCGGTGGCGACCAGTGAGACGCCGTAGGTGCCCGGCGTGGTGAAGGTGTGGGTGACCGAGGTGACGCCATCCGCCGAGTCGGTCCCGGCGATGTCCCAGTGCAGGCTGAGCGCGTCGCCGTCGGGGTCGGTGGCGGTCGAGTCGAAGGTGACCGTGAGCGGTGCGGTGCCGGTGAGCTTGTCGGCGTTGAACGAGGAGACCGGCTTGTGGTTCGTTGGCGGGGTCGGCACCAGGTTTTGTTCGTCGGCGGAGTTCAGTGACATCCACCGGCCGAACGCGTCGAGAGTGGTGATCGTGTCGGGAATGAGCGCGGTGTTGTCGTTCAGGGTGTCCGCGATCGTCTGGCTCGGGTCGACCGAGCGCATCTGGGCGATCCAGGTGGGGTCCGACCATTTTGCGACCGCGGCGTCGATCTGCGCGTCGGTGATGTCGGGGTCGTGGTCCTTGAGGAACTGGCGGTCCGACGCGGACAGATCCGCCGGGGTCAATGCGGCGATACCGTCGATCTCGTTCGTCCACCACGTCGCGGCGTCCTGACCGGCGGGAGGCTGCACGATCGGCTCGTTCGCCCATGCCGCGGTGGCGACCTGCGGCTGGAGGGTGTTTTTCGCGGCGGAGTTGGCCGATCATGTCGTAGGTGAAGTTCGCGGACGCCTCGGCCTGCATCGCCGCCGCGGCATGATCACCCGCCGCGACGGCCCCCTGGTAACGCTCGTTCGCGATCCGCGACGCATCACCGTACGCGGCCTCACGCATCAACGCGTCGGCAAGATCGTCATACGACGTGTCACCGGTGGAAGCCAACGTCTGGAAAACGGGTTGCGCGACCGTGGCGAAGTTCGGGTCGGGCGGATCCGCGGCGATACCCGCCCACATCTTGGACACCGACACGCGCAACTGCTTGTACAGCTCCTTGGCGATGTCTTCGGTGCCCGGCACGATCTGCCCGAAGCCCGCCGCAGTCCACCCCCCCGCGAAGATCGCCGCGCCCAGACCGAACGACAAACCCGTGTAGGCGGAGGACATGATGCTGTAGGTGCGCGTCGCGATGTCGACCGCCAACGCCAACTTCTGCGCGTCCTCCGTCGGTAACGCCTGGCTGGCCCGGTCCTTCCACGGCTGCAACTGTGACTTGGCGGTGTCGGTGTTGCAGGTCGGCGTACAGCTCACCACGGTGAACGGTTCGGACAACTCGTTCCCGTTGTGGCCCGTCATGTTGGTCGCCAGCAACTTCCACGTGCCCACACGCAACAACTTGTGGGGCCCGCCAGCGAACGGCACCCCCGTCAGCGTGCCCAGACCCACATAGGTCTGCGCAGTAGCCCACCGCGGGTTCACACAGTTCGCCGCAGCCGGGCTGGTGACCGACGCGTCCACCACGCACACCTTTCCGCCCTGAAAATCGGAGGTGAGGTCGATGAACATCGCATCATCAGCCCGGAAATTGCCTTTCGGGAACCCATCCACGTCAGCCGGGAACAGGTTGTGGACCATCGCGTCCGCCTTCGGCGCCCCGGGCAGATGCAACACCGTGGACACCAGCACCACCAACAACACGGCCAAGACCTGCAGACGTCGCCTGAATGTTACCCGCATGAACATCCTCGTCAGATCGCTCGGAACCTTCACCCCCGGGCCAGCACCGGGCTCTGGGAGAGACCATTGGACACACGGCGCGAACAAAGCGCGAACGGGCCGCCGAGATTCCGTCCCAGGGTTCGGTTGCCTTCCCTCGGCGGTTCGGCAGCGGCTCAGACTCTTGCGTCGCCGCCGAGGTGACGGGGACGCGCGCCGACCGGGTGCCTCGCGGACGTGCACGCCAAGCTCGAGCAGCGTCACCTCTGCTCCGCCGCACGTGCGACTCGCAGTCCGCAGCGTCGGGCCTTCGGAGGTCAGGGACATGGACGATGAACACGGCACCGTCGCCGGACCGCAGCCGGGCCCGGTCCGCGATGCCGACCGGGACTAGGGCGCGGTCGATCCACTTCCCGGGCCGACGAGGATGCCGACGACGACGCTCCACCCACCGGGCAGCGCCGCGGGAACACCGGACACGCCGCTCGACGTCACCCCGAAGAGATCGGCGTTCGCGAACGACGCCCCCGTGAGGTCCACGTCGTCGAGCGTCGCCTGGGTGAGACGGGCGTCGGTGAAGTCCGCGCGGGTGAGGTCGGACCCGCTCAGGTCGACCATCTTCATGCTGGCGCCGCTGAAGTCGGTCCCGACCAGGACAGCGTCGGTGAGCCGCAACCCGTCGAGCGTCTCGCCGGAGAAGTCCACCCCGCTCACGTCGACGCCCGCGCCGAGGAGGTAGCCGTTCACCAGCTTCCATCCGCCCGGCAGGGAAGCCGGGGTGAGGGTGATCCCACCGCTGCGCACGCCGGTCAGCGTGGCGGTGCCGAGCATCGACGACCCCAGCCTCGTGTCCGACAAGTCGGCGCCGGAGAGATCTGCACCCGAGAAGTTCGTTCCGTTCAGGTTCATCCCGCTCAGGTCCAGGTCGGCGAGCCCGGCACCGGTGAGGTTGACCAGCGGCGCCACGAGGTAGCCGCTCAGAAGCCGAGCCGATGGCATGAGGTGCGCCGGCGTACCGACCAGGCCGCCGCTGGTCAGGCCGTCGGTGAGGACGTACCCGAAGTCGGCGCCGTCGATCTTGGCGCCCGTGATGGTGGCCTGGTGGAGGTCGCGCACACCGACCGTGTCGCGCAGGTCGGCGCCGGTGAGGTTCGAACCGACGAACGACGCGTTGGTCAGGTTCGCGCCGCGCAGGTCGATTCCCGAAAGGTCCAAGTGGGTCAGGTCTTCGGGGCTGCACCCCTCGCAGCTGAGGTCCACTTCTGGGCCCAGGAGATAGCCGTTGGCCAGCACGTAGGGGGTGGGAAGCGTGGCCGGCGTGCCGACGATGCCCCCCGACCTGACCCCGCCGAGGGTGGCACCGGCGAGCGTGGCGCCTTCCAGGTCGACCCCGGTGACGGTGCTCGACGTGAGGTTCGCCCCCGTGAGGTTCACCCAGGCGAAGTCCTGCCCCGTCAGGTCTGTTCCCGACAGGTCGGCGCCGACCAGGTCGGCGCCGGGACCGATCAGGAAGCCATCCGATTGGTGCCAACCGGCCGGGATTGCGACGACGGTCCCGGCGACTCCGCCGGAGCGGACTCCCACCAGCGAGGTGTTGGTGAGGTCTGCACCGTCGAGGTTGGCGCCCGCGATGTTCACGTCGGCCAGGTTCGAACCTGAAAGATCGGCGCCGGAGAGGTCGGCACCCGAGAGGTCCGCGGCGCTCAGGTCGCAGTTGGCGAGGCGCGCCCCGGCAAGGTCGGCGCCGGCTTGGTTGCTGCCCGAGGGGACCGCGGCGCAGTCGGTGCCGTGCAGTGCGAAGATGCCGGCGTCGAGCGAGGCCTCGGGTGGTGGCGTGAAGGACCCGATCAACGCGGGGGCAAGACGGCCTGTCGAATCGATCGCGTGCACCTCGACCGGCGCCGCGCCCAACGAGTGGAGCACGAAGCTGCCGTCCGGACCGGAGGTCGCCGTCGCCACAGGGGTCCACGCATCGTCAGGCGAAGTTGCGACGATCGCAACACCGGTGACCCCACGGGTCCCGTCGGTGATCCGACCGGTGATCGTGGACTCCGGGGCAAGCGCAACGTCCACTCCGGTCGTGACGGTGTCGGCGACGACGTCGACCGAACCGGCGAACCGAGTCGTCTGCCCCGGCGACGAGAACCGCACGAGGTAGCTGCCCGTTGGCAACCCCGGCAGGCTCCAGGTGCCGTCGGTTCCGGTTGACCCGGTGGCGACCTCGACACCGTTTACGGCGCTCGACGCGCGCACGGTCGCCCCGGAGACCGGCCCGACACCGTCGGTCACGGTCCCGGACAACCCGCCGATCGCGGGATCGAGCGATTCGTCGATCTCCGTCGCCGAGGTGGTGTTCACGGTCACCGCGGTCGCGGCCGTCCACGACGTCGCGCCCTGCCACCAGTCGCCATCGGAGAAGCGCACGCGATAGGTGGATGCGGGCACCTGGCCACTATCGAACGAGTAGGCGCCCTGCGCGTCGGTGACCGTCGAAGCGACCATCGTCGGCGAGCCGTCGGCATACACCGCCACCTCCACACCCGCCAGCCGGGACGCACCGAGGTCGGTCACGGTGCCGCGCATCACGACGACCGGCGCGTCGCAGCCGGCCAGGCCGAACAACGCGAGCAGAGCCGCACCCGCGATGAGCAGCCATCGGAACCTGAGCACTCGCACCATCCCGCACCGCCTCTCCCGAACGCGTCGTTGACCGATCGGCACCCTGCCACTGCCGCACGTTCGGGGTCCGAGCCTACCCGCGCCCGGTCCTCCCACCGCTCGGTCGGCGCCGTCAACCGCGGTGGGCTTCACCGGTCGTGTCCCCGGCCACCACGACCTCAGCTCCGATCAGCAGCACAACCACGACCACCACACCAACCAGCACCGCTCCAGCGGCCCGGCCCGTCGCGGCTTCGCCCACCTGCACGGGCTGACACCGCCAGGCAACGGCCCGGCACCGACGACCCGCCGTCCAGCAGAGACGGCTGCGATCAGCGCTATCACCCACGCGACAGCGAGCGACCCTGCCCCGTCGACAGCGGAGCGGCGTTCGTCGGCCAACTCAGGTGCCAAGGGCGGACCCCATTCGGAGTTCGACGTGGACCGCGAACCGTGGCGATGCAGCCCCAACGGTTTGTTACCATCTTTCGCATCTCTTTCGGATGTCTGAATGGCGGCGTTCGGATGGGCGTAGATCACGTCTGGCAGATTGCGGCGGAGCCGCCGTGTGGCCGGCAGCCGACAACAAGGAGACACGCGCCATGTTCAACACGCTTCGCTGCAACCAGTTCTCGCGACCACTGACGTTCGTCGCAGCGACCTGTCTCGCCGCGCTCGCCTTTGCCGCGGCGCCCGCCGGAGCGGGCGAACCATTGTCCGACCTGGGCACCCTCGGCGGCGCCAGCTCCGCTGCGGCCGGCCTCAACGCCAACGGCACCATCGTGGGCGGATCCGACACCGCTGGTGGCGAATACCACGCGTTCAGCTACGACCCCGGAACCCACACCATGAGCGACCTGGGCACCCTCGGCGGCACCTATTCCAACGCGGCGGCCATCAACACCGGCGGCATCATCGTGGGCGGATCCGACACCGGTGGTGGTCAGTCTCACGCGTTCAGCTACGACCCCGGAACCGGCACCATGACCGACCTGGGCACCCTCGGCGGGACCAACTCCAGCGCGAACGGCATCAACGATGGCGGCACCATCGTCGGCGATGCCAAGACCGCTGGTGGTGACAGCCACGCGTTCAGCTACGACCCCGGAACCCACACCATGACCGACCTGGGCACCCTCGGCGGCGACACCTCCACTGCGACTGGCATCAACGACGCCGGCACCATCGTCGGCAGCGCCAGGACCGCTGGTGGTGAATACCACACGTTCAGCTACGACCCCGGAACCCACACCATGACCGACCTGGGCGCCCTCGGCGGAACCACCTCCAATGCGGCTGCCATCAACACCAACGGCACCATCGTCGGCGACGCCAGGACCGCCGGTGGTGAGAGCCACGCGTTCAGCTACGACCCCGGAACCGACACCATGAGCGACCTGGGCACCCTCGGCGGCACCTACTCGTCTGCATCTGGCATAAATGACGCCGGCATGATCGTCGGCTCATCAGTCGCCACCGGTGGCGGCGAGAGCCACGCGTTCAGCTACGACCCCGGAACCCACACCATGGCCGACCTGGGCACCCTCGGCGGCACGTACTCCAACGCTCAGGGCATCAACGATGGCGGCACCATCGTCGGTGAGTCCTACGTCGCCGCTGACACCGAGACCGTCCACACGTTCGCGCAGTTCGCGCCCGTCGTGGCTCCGACCACCACGACGACCAGCCCACCCACGACCACCACACCAACCAGTCCCGCCCCGGCAGCCACACCCGTCGCGGCGTCGCCCACCTACACGGGCTGACACCGCCGGGCAACGTTCCTCATGGGGCGCTCCTCTGTCGTACGCGCGATGACCGTTCCCTGCACTCCCTCCGGATTCCGACGTTCGAGGCGTTCCTTCCGTGCTTTGGGGGAATGGCTTGTGCTGTGGACTCGACGTGCCGAAGGTACGTCGAGACGGACCTGAGGGAGAGCTGACCTGCATGTCACTGGACGACGAGTTCGGCACCCGTTTGTCGCGCAAGCTCCGCTCGGAGCAGCTCGCCGACGCGGGCGACGTGGGGGTGGCTGCACCCAGGTCGGACGCGCCCGCGCTCGACCGGCACCTCTCGCCCGACGTCGCCCCTGGGGACGTCGCGGCCTTCGTGGTCGAGCTCGCTGTCGATGGCGTCCCGCAGCTCGGTCGTCTCTACCTGCTCGATGACGTCGTGTTGTTGACTCAGGCCGGCACCGAGCTCGAGTGGACGTGTCCCCGGTTCATGGTCCACCACGCCACGGTGTCGATGGCCCGCCCACCGGCCGACTCGTTGTCGTGGCGGGCCGGGGTGTGCGCCCAGCTCGACCTGTACGACACCGGCCTCGTCGGTGAAGGCGATCCCATGCTGCGGGTGCTGGTCGCCGCCGAGCTGGCCCGCCCACTCACCGAGACGTTGCAGGAGTTCGTGAACGGTGACGTCGAGCTCACGATCCCCGACGACCCGTGGTGGGCGTCGATCCCGCCCCACGGCCGCGACCTGCTGCGCGGGCAGATCTGGGAGTACCACGGTTGGACCGACGCGTACCCCCAGCCGGTGCCCAAGGTCGACCTGCGCTGGGACGACACCGGCGTCGAGGTCACCAGCGCAGACCGCCTCGAGTTGAGCACCAGCAACACGATCCGACTTCAGGTCCCCTGGGGCCGGATCGTCGACGTCCACGTCGCCGGCGCCGAGACCGCCTCGCTGCTCGCCGCCGCCCACGCCGAGCTCGCCGACATCGCGCCCTACGTCCTGCCCAGCGCCGAGCCCCGCATCCACCTGCTCATCTCGGTGTGCGACGGCCCCGACATCGTCGTGTCGACCAAGTCGCTGTCGGACGACAAGCTCACCAAGCTGACCACACCGATCCTCAAAGCGCTCCGCACGATCCCCCAGGTGCCCTCGGCCACGCTCACCGACATCCACCCGGCCAAACCGGCCACGCCGGCCACCACCACCGGCGCCGTCAACCGCGACGAGGCGTTCGTCAGCCAACTCGAACGCATCGCCGCACTCCACGACGCCGGCAAACTCACCACCCAGGAATACGTCGCAGCCAAAACCAAACTCCTCGACCTCCGCAAATAGCCCCTGACCGCCCAACCTCGGCCGGCGAGGCCAAGCATCACGGCGCTACGTGCACCACTCCACGGGGCACGGCCGGGGTGGAGGCGGATCGTGTCCCACGATGCGGGTGACGTGAGGTCAAGAGCGCTGGAGAGGGGAACCGTGACCGCCCGCCGGGCCGGTCCGGTCCCGTTCACGTCGGACGATGACGCCGACGCCTGTCGGGAGCGCGCACACCATCGACCCGATCAAGGCGAGCGCCACGAAGAGAGCAACCTCGGACTCGGTGCTGAAGCCCTGGATGCCGCCACCCAGGCTCTCGGGGTCGTCGCGCCACCGCGCATAGAGGACGCTCATCGCGAGCACCGCACAGGCGATCCCGAACCCCGCGGCGATCGACGCGGCCACGAACTTGTTCGCCGAACGGCCCTCACGGAAGAGCAGCCAGGCTCCAAGTGGACCGGCGACCAGCCAGAACATCCAGGTCGTCGCCGCAAAGCCATACCCGCCCATCTCGAGATCGATCAGCGATGGGAGGCTCCAGAGCGCCAGTCCGATCAGAAAGGTGCGGAGGCATTGCATCAGATCGACCCACCATCTCGTACCAAGGTGCGGTACATGAGCGAGCGGGCACGGCAGATAGGTCGGAGCGCGCTTGACCTCGGGGCACAGTGCGAGCTCATGTGGGACGAGTACCACCTACTTGACGGGAAGCTGGAGTTGCCGGCGAAAGATGCAAGACCGCTTGCGTCCGTGTGGAGCAACGAGTCCACCTCTGCCTACTGCTCCGTCCACAATGCTACCGGCACCTGATCCTGGGGGTGAACCCGGAGGAAGGAGGCCCAGTTGGATCGTCCACCCTGCTCGGCTGGTCCGTTGACGGACGCATCCATCACGTGGTTGACTGAACCCACCTTCCCCTCGTCCCGTCCGCGCCGACCGTCCCCTGGAGCGCCCATGGCCCTGAGCGAGGAGGCCCGATCCCAGATCTTCCACCACCTGTCCCCCATCGTCGGCGACCAGGCAACCAGGCAACCAGGCAACCAGGCAACCAGGCAACCAGGCAACCAGCGAGATGCTGTCCTACTTCCCAGCACGAGACGTCGAGGAGCCCGTCACCAAGGAGCACCTCCGCTCCGAGATGGTCGGCATGCGACTGGAGCTGCACACCGAGATCGGCGCCCTCCGCTCAGAGCTGCACACCGAGATCGGCACGGTCCGGGCCGAGTTGGCCGACCTCCGCGCCGAGATGCACCTGGCGATCAACCGGTCGATGGTCTGGATGATCGGCACGATGATCGCGCTCGCCGGCGTCGTGTCGGGGGTCGTCGTCGCGGCCCGTTGAGCCGCGACAGGCCCTGATCAGACCATGTCGGTGGGCGACGGCTCGCCGGTCACGGTCCCGGCACCACCTGGTTCCACTCGGTCCATCCCGTGCCCGACCGTCCGTCGGGCGTCCGGAAGCGGCACAGCGCCCGTGGGAAGTGGGTCACCCGACCCTCGTCCGAGGTGAACACCAGCGGGCTGAACGCGATCGGCTCGACGTCCATCACGAGGCCCTCACCGTCGCCACCGTGGGTGTCGTCGTCGTCGATCGACATCGCGGCGCTCGTCGGGAAATCGTCGGCACCGAGCTGCTCGGTGGCGGTGACGGTCGAGGCCGGCAACAGCTCGCGGCCCGGTGGCACCTGGTAGCCGAAGCCGGCCGAGCCGTTCGGTAGCCGGATGTCGGAGAGGTGGAAGTGGCTGCCGTCATCGAGCGCGCCTGCCGACCAACACCACCCGAACGCCCACCAGTCGCGCACCGCCCACGAGTGGTCGCGCTGGCCTGGCGCGTCGATCTCGATGCGCTCGTCGCCCACCTGGATCGTGCCGGTGACCTGCGACGACACCTCGTAGCGGGTGGTCACGCCGTAGTGGTAGGGCGGGGCGATCGAACGCCACGTGAGGTCGACCTCGATCGGCACCGGCGAACCGCGCTCGCCGCGGTAGACCGCGGCCGGGTCGTCGAGTTGGTCGGCGGTGCCGGACGCGACCACCCGGAACCGCTCGAGCGGCTCCTCGATCGACATCGCGCACGACCAGCGCTCGGTCTCGAGCTCCAGACCGTCGCCGCCGGCCAGGGGCGCGGTCTCGTCGCGCAACGTCACCAGCGGCCGGTCCCGCCCGGCGAAGGTGAGCTGGAACCACGTCTGGCTCCGGTTCGGGTAGAGGCCGAAGCGCAGGTAGGCGCCCAACTCGGTCGTCGGGTCGGCGACGTCGAAGTACCACGACTCGTTCCACAGGTCTTCGGGATCTGGCTCGTGACGACGCTCGTCCGCGGCGTCGACCACGGGTGGCGCGGGGTTGGGGACTTCAGCCATCAGTTGCTCCGATCACCGCACGCGCCTCGAGGTCGATGGCGTGGCGGACGTGTCGTTCGAGGTCGGTGGTGAACATGCGGTCGCCGCGCTCGGTCTGCTCGACGAGCATCGAGGCGGCGACGGTGAGGTAGACGCCGTGCCAGGCGCCGTGGCGGTAGAGGCGCCAGCACTCGTCCCAGTCGAGGCCGCGCACCCCACGCTCGAGCAGCGCGTCGAAGTAGCCCCGCACGAGGGACTCCTCGTGAGCCCGACGGTCGTCGGCGAGCAGGTTGCCGCCGACGAAGTACGCGGCGTCGCTGACCCCGTTGCCGAGCACGTCGTCTGCCAGTCGACGACCCAGAGGTCGTCGTCGCCTTCGCCGATGAGGAGGTTGTCGAGGCGGAGGTCGCCGTGCGTGACGGTCCGTGGACCGCCCGGGCCCTGCCACCACGTGTCGATCTCTGCCATCGACCGCGTCGAGCTCGCGCAGGATCTCGTCGTCGAACGCGTCGCCGAAGCGCTCGAGGAAGCCCGGGTAGAGCGAGGCGACGATCGCCGACGTCGTGGCGGCCGACTCGGGCGTGCCGCGGTTGCAGCCAGGGGATCGCCTCGAGGGACGGGTCGGCCCAGCGGGGCGCGTGGAACGCGGCGGCCTGGTCGAGCACCCGCTCGGCCAGGTCGACGTCGCAGCCGGCGAGCTGGTCGCCCTGACGAGCCGGGGCGAGGTCGTCGAGCAGCAGGACGAAGTCGTGGGTCTCGAGGTCGATGGCCGCGAGGTGGCAACGCGGCGTGCGCACGTCGACGGTGGACGCCACGTCGTTGTAGAAGCCGACCTCGACCTCGTACGCGCGCAGGGCGCGACCCGTGGCGCGGCTGCGATCATCCTGAGACGGGAGCTTGGCCACGAGGGTCGTCGGCCCGTCCGAAGGGCCGTCGTAGCCGATCGAGAGGCGGACCGACTCGGCCATCTGGCCGGTGCCGACCGGGGCCGTGGCGACCGACGTGACGCGGCCCGTGGTGAGCGAGCCCGCGGCACGCAGCGCCGTGTCCAGCGACTCGGGGGTGACGTCGGCCGCGCAGCGGAACGGCAGCGGCGCGTCGTTCATCGGCGGGCGTCGCGCAGCTGCTGCTTGGCCTCGCGGTTCGAGCCGACCGCCATGTAGTGCTCGGCGTCGAACTCCTCGGGCGGCCTGACCTCCTCGACGGGCTCGGGACGGTCGTCCCACTCGAGGCGCAGCGCCCGCGTGATCACCGCGTGCTGGAGGTACATGGCGGTCACGTAGGTGAGCTCGAAGATCTGCTCGTCGCTCAGCTCCCGCTGGAGCGCGGCGAACTGGTCGTCGCTGACGCGGCCGCCGTCGTAGGCGATGGCGTCGGCATACGCCAGCACCGCGCGCTCGACCGGCGTGTACGCGTCAGACGTCTGCCACGACGTGATGTCGTCGATCTTCGCCTCATCGGCGTGCAGGCCCCTCAGTGCCTGGACGTGTTGGGAGTAGACGAACTTGGAGCCGATCGCCCAGCCGATGCGCGACTGGGCGAGCTCGCGCAGCACGCCGTCGAGCAGTCGATCCGGGCTGCGGTAGAGCACGAACCCGGCGACGGCGTGCTCCATGATGTCCGGCGAAAGCGCGTACGTCGTCCACCAGTCGCCCTCGCTCCCGGTGGCGGTGCCCATCTTCGACTCGGCGACGGGGTCGACCCCCTTGCCGAAGAGCAGGTCGTACATGCCGTTGACGATCGGGTCGTCGGTCTCGGCGCGGGGCACCTGGCGGAGCCGACCCATCAGCGCGCTGCCGAGGCCGCGGCCGCGTATCCGCCCGCCGTTGCGGGCTCGTGCCGGACGTCGTCGGGTCCGAGCGCCTTGGTCCAGGCCGCCAGCTCGAGCAGGATCCCGTCGGGGTCCTGGAAGTAGACCGAGCGCACGAACACCCCCGGGTGGACCTCCTCGCTCACGGTCCACTCGCTGTCGTCGTGGTTCACCACGACCGAGCACTCGATGCCCCGCTCGACGAGCGCGTCGCGGTACTCGTCGATCTTCTCGGGCGCTACCTGCAACGCGATGTGGTTCATCGACCCCACGGCGGACACCAGGTCGCCGTTGTCGGGACGGGCGACCGGAGCCGCGACGCCGGGCGCTGCAGGCGGACCGTCGGGGAACCAGAAGAAGGCGAGCGCGTCGCCGTTGCCGATGTCGAAGAAGAAGTGCTGGCCCATCCCCGCCGGCAGCTCGATGGTCTTGATCAGCGGCAGACCGAGCACGTTCGAGTAGAAGTCGACGGTGCGGGCCATGTCGCTGCAGACGAGAGCGAGATGGCTCACACCCTGCAGTTCGAGGCGCGTTTCGTTCCCCATCAGGGACCTCCAGGGTTCTTGCGCGCAATGCAGCGCGGATTCAGGGGCGTGTCTCTGGCGATGGCACGCATCGCGGAGTATTGCATACAATCCGCGGATGGACTCGGCGAGCGGACCATTGGCGCACCTGCGCGTCCTCGAGCTGGGCAGCCTCATCGCCGGTCCGTTCGCCGGCCAGCTCCTCGGCGACTACGGAGCCGAGGTCATCAAGGTCGAGCCCCCCACCGGTGACCCCATGCGTCGCTGGGGCGTCGTGCACGAGGGCGAAGGGCTCTGGTGGACGAGCATCGCCCGCAACAAGCGCTCGGTCGTGCTCGACCTGCGCACCGACGACGGCGCCGCCGCGACCAAGCGACTCGCCACGACGGCCGACGTCGTCATCGAGAACTTCCGCCCCGGGCAGGTCGAGCAGTGGGGCCTCGGCTACGAGGACCTCGTGGTCGACAACCCCGGACTGGTGCTGGTGCACGTCTCGGGCTACGGCCGAACCGGCCACCGCGCCGGCGAGGCCGGGTTCGGCAGCATCGGCGAGGCGATGGGCGGCATCCGCCACACCACCGGCGCCGCGGACGGACCGTCATCGCGGGCCGGCATCAGCCTCGGCGACAGCCTCGCCGGCATGTTCGCGGTGATCGGCGCGCTCGCCGCGCTCGAGGAGCGTCGGCTCAGCGGCCGCGGGCAGGAGGTCGATGTGGCGCTCTACGAGGCGGTCGCCGCGCTGATGGAGTCGAGCCTCGCGGACGCCGACGTCGCCGGCACCGTGCGGGGCCGCACCGGCGGCGTGCTCCCCGGCGTGGCGCCGTCCAACGCGTACGCCACCGCGGACGGCGCCGAGGTCCTCATCGCGGGCAACGCCGACTCGGTCTTCGCGCGGCTCTGCGACGCGATGGACGCACCCGAACTGGCAACTGACGGTCGCTACGCGACCCACGCGGCGCGCGGCAACAACGCCACCGAGCTCGACGAGCGCATCGAGGACTGGACGCGCACGCGCACCGCGGACGACCTGCTGGCGCTGCTCGCCGAGCACGCCGTACCCAGCGGACGCGTCTACACCGCGGCCGACGCGCTCGCGGACCCGCACTACGCGGCACGCGGCATGGTCCAACACCTCACCTCCACAGGTGGGACCACGATGCCCGTGCCCGGAGTCGTGCCGAGGTTCTCGCGCACCCCCGGCTCGATCCGTTCCGCCGGGCCGGCGCTGGGCGCCGACACCGACGCGCTGGTCGGCGACGCCGTTCAGGTCGAGTCGTGATCTGCGGACGAGGGCGAGGCGGGCTCGTCGTAGAGCGCGTCGACGGTGTCGTCGGCGCCGACCACCGAGAGCAGCCGGTCGCGTCCCTGCAGGACGTGCTCGTGCGTGAGCCGTCCTGCCCGGGCGCCCTCGCCGGCCCGGATCTCGTGGGCGATGAGCCCGTGAAAGGTCACCGACCGCTCGAGCCCGGCCGGGTCGTAGTGGCGGAAGGCCTGGAAGACCAGCGTGTGGTCGACGGTCCGCACCAGCGACTGCACCAGGCGCTCGTGGTGCGCGGCCTCGAGGATGGTCAGGTGGAACACGTCGTTGAGGTGGAACACCGCGCGCAGCGCGTCGAGGTCGCCGGTGCGGGCCCGCTGGGCGGCCGCGGCGAAGTCCTCATCCGCTGCCATCAACCGCTCGAGCTGGTTGGGCGTGGCCCGGTCCGCGGCGAGCTCGGCGGCCATCGCCTCGAGCCGGCCCCGCAGCTCGTAGAGGTCGGCGATGTCGGCGACCGACAGCGAGCGCACCCGGGCCCCGCGGTTCGGCTCGAGGTGCACCAGACCTTCGGACTGGAGCATGCGCAACGCCTCGCGCACCGGGGTGCGCGACAGCGCGAGCTCCTCCGCGAGGCGCTGCTCGACGAGTCGCTCGTCAGGGCGCAGGCGCCCCTCGACGATCCAGCGACGGATCTGCCGGTACGCATCCGCGGAGGTCGGCTGACTCACGGGCCGAAGGGTACCGGCCACGCCGACCGGGGACCGTGGGACTCGCCGCGACGACCGCTCGAAGGTGTCGTGCGGGGGTGACCACGACGCGCTACCCGACCGCCAGCGAGGTGCGCGAGGTCGGTCCCCGAGATGGGCTCCAGAACGAGGAGCCGATCTCGACGGGTGCGCGCGTCGAGCTCGTCGACGCGCTCTCCGAGACGGGCCTGCGCGCCATCGAGGTGGGCTCGTTCGTGCGCCCCGACGCCATCCCCGCGATGGCTGGCACCGACGAGGTGCTCGCCGCCATCACCCGACGCGACGGCGTCCGCTATCGGGTGCTGGTTCCGAACGTGCGCGGCGCGGACCTGGCGATCGACGCCGGCGCGGACGAGCTCGAGGTCGTGGTGAGCGTGAGCGAGACCCACAACGGCCGCAACCTGAAGATGGCCGTCGACGACTCGGTCGACCAGATCGAACGCATCGTGACGCGTGCCGCCGCGGCCGGGACACCGGTAGAGGCGATCCTCGCCACCTCGTTCGGTTGCCCGTACCAGGGTCGCGTCGACCCGGCTGCCGTCGTCGCGCTCGCCGGTCGGTTGGCGGACGTCGGGGTGGACACCTTCTCGTTCGCCGACACGACCGGCATGGCCACCCCGCCCACGATCGACGCGCTGCTCGACGCGCTCGAGGCATCTGGGACCTCGACCGATGCAGGTCGCGCTGCACCTGCACAACACGCGCGGCACGGGCCTGGCCAACCTGCTCGTCGCCGCGCAGCGGGGCGTGGCGCGGTTCGACGCGTCGGTCGGTGGACTGGGGGCTGCCCGTTCGCGCCGGGGCGACCGGCAACGTCCCCACCGAAGACGTGGTGCACCTGCTCGACGCGCTGGGCGCGACGACCGGCGTCGACCTCGACGCGCTCATCGCGGTGGCGCTGCACCTCGAGACGGTGATCGGACGCCGGCTGCCCGGCCAGGTCATGCGCGCCGGCCCGTGGTATCGCCTCCCGGACCCGCGCTGAGCGAAAAGCACCTGAGACGGGTGAGCAACGCGGTCGGAATCCCGTAGGCTGCGTCGATGACCGGCCCGGGAGGGACCGAAACGAACCCGGCCGAACGGCTGAGTGAGCTGGCCCCGTTCGTGATGTTCACGGTTCGCCGCGACGGCACCATCACCTGGTCGAGCGGGGCCGCCGAGCGGATGTTCGGCATCGCCGCCGGCGACCTGTTGGGCACCAACATCCTCGACCACGTCGACGTCGACTGGAGCCCCGAGGCACTCGACTCGGTCGGTTACGCCATGACCGCGTCCGGCCCGCAGCGCCCGATGCTCTTCCGACTGAACCGTCCCGACGGGGACCAGGTCGTGGTGGAGATCACGGCCAACGCCCAGTTCGACGATCCGCTCATCGACGGCCTCGCTGTCTACATCCGGCCGTGGGAGGAGCGCTGGCTGCTCGACCAGACGCTCGACGCCATCGCCGGTTCCGCTCCCCTCGACGACACGCTCGACCTCCTGGTGCGCGTCATGGGAGCGGAGATCCTCGACGGCGACGGCGTCGTGCGCTACGTGGACCCGGAGACCGGTTCGCCCACCTCGCGGAGCGCGGCGGGGCTCGGGCCGGCCCAGCGAGGCGAGGTGCGGATCGCGGATGCGCCGTGGGACGTGGCGGTGCGCACCGGCGAGCCGCAGTGGTCGCCGGTCGAGGAGCTTCCTGCCCCGCTGGCGGAGGAGGCAGCCGAGCGCGGGCACCGGTGGTGCTGGGCCTGGCCGGTGCCGGCGACCGACGCCAACGCGTGGCCCGGGTGCCTGGTGCTCTGGCGTCGGCTCGACGAACCACCCGACCACACGTGCCGTGCCTCGCTCGACCGACTCGTACGCCTCACCTCGCTGCTGTTCGAGCACGAGTCCGCGGCGCGGTCGCTGCGCCGAGCTGCGCTGCACGACGCGCTCACCGGACTGGCGAACCGGGCCAACTTCTTCGAACGGCTCCAGGACGCACTCGACGGCGCCAGCCGCGCCGGTCCCCTGGTGGGCGTCCTCTACGTCGACCTCGACGGGTTCAAACCCGTCAACGACCGACTCGGCCACGGCGTCGGCGACCGGGTGCTGCAGGTCACCGGTCAGCGGCTCGCCGACCACGTCCGAGCGGACGACCTGGTGGCGCGCATCGGGGGCGACGAGTTCACGATCCTCTGCCCGGTTGTCGACGACGTGTCACAGCTCGAGCTGCTGGCGGAACGCCTGGTGGCGGTGCTGCTCGAGCCCATCGACATCGGCGACCAGCGCGTGCAGGTGGGCGCGAGCATCGGCGTCGCCGCGGCGAAGCCTGCGGCGTGCTCGATCGACGTCCTCATGGATGCCGCCGACCGCGCGCTCTACCAGGTGAAGCGGGACCGCAAGGGCGGGTGGGAGCTCGCCGACCTGGTCGTCGGCACCGGCGAGTGAGGCGTCACGGGACTCCGTGGGCCGGTTGCCACGGGACTTGCGAACCTCTCATCCGGGGCCGGCGGGCGCTGACCGCTCGTGCCTCCCGACGCTGTGCTCGGTCGTGAAGTTGCGGGCGACCTCCGAGGCGTAGCTCGCTCCCAGGTTGTCGCCGTGCTGGGCAAGGAACTCGCTGAGGCTCCGCTGCCCAGCAGGCTCTCCATCGCTCGAGGCGAGTCCGTCCATCAGCGCGTCGAGCTCTTCGCGATGCAAGGTGACGTCGTGGGTGACCCGGTTGACGATGGAGATCATCGGGAGCACCGCCAGCTTGGGCAGGTCCACGATCATGGCCCGAGCGCCGATGGCGTCTCGGATCAGGCGGACCAGCTGTCCGAACGCGAAGGTCTCCGGTCCGCCCGCGTTTCGGATGGATGAGCCGCGTTCTTCCCCGGCGCGGACCATCAGGTCGGCGAAGTCCTCCACGTGGGTCGGGCGGACCTGGTATCGACCGTCGCCCGGCACCGCGAAGAGGTGAACGTGCCGCAACAGCCAGGCGATGTTGTTGATGAGGATGTCACCACCCCCGAACAGCACCGACGGCCGTACGATCGCGTATTGCATCCCAGATTCCTGCAAGGCCTGTTCGACGATTGCCTTGCCCTGGTGGTACGAGTAGGGCGAATCGATATCGGGATGCATGATGCTCACGTGCACCACGCGTCGCACGCCCGCGCCAACTGCGGCGTCGATGAGCGCAAGGCTGTTGCGCACGGCGTCCTCGTGGGTGAACGAGCCCCGCCCGAACCGCACCCAGTAGGTGTTGTAGAAGGTGTCGACATTTCGGAACGCCTCGGCCATCTCGTCCGGCACGTCGAAGCGATACGCGTAGGCCTCGATCGGTGGGGGCACGTCGGCGGGGTCTCGAGTCAGTGTGCGGACGACTCTGCCTCGATCGACGAGTCTGCGAGCCACGTATGAGCCGGAGTAGCCGGTTGCGCCTGTTACGAGATCGATCGACCCCATGTGTGCCTCCTCGAGGACGGGTGCCCAACGACTGTCGGGCGCATTCCACCATTTCATACATACGTATGATTTGCAAGGCGGTATCCTCGCAGCGGTGAATCAGGATCAACCCACGTCGACTCGCAACCGTCTGGTAGCCGCCACCGTCGAGTCACTGAGAGCCCACGGCGTGAACGGGCTCACGTCCCGGGAGATCGCGGCCGCGGCCGGTGTGAACCTGCAGGCGATCACGTACCACTTCGGCTCGAAGGACTCACTCGTGGCAACGGCGCTCACCGAATTGGTGCACGGTCGCCTCGACCCGATCCGGGAGGCCCTGGAAGCGGAAGGAGACCCGGCGGAGCGACTTTTCGCCGCCCTCTCGAGGATCCGTGCGGCCTTCGCAATTGGACGTGGCGATCTGCAGGTGTACGCGGATGCCGTCGCCGCATCGTCGTCCAACGCGGAGTTGGCTCGATCGCTCGGCGCCTTGCACGACGATCTGCGGGCATACCTCAGCGAGCTCATCGCAGAGATGCGACGAGACGGCTACATCCAGGGATGGGTGGAACCGGCTGCGATGGCCTCGCTGCTGATCTCCATCGGCGACGGCCTCGCGATCCAGGCTCACTACGGTGACCCCGACCCCGATGGCGTCCTCGACCAGGTTGCGCTTCTGCTTCTCGCGGCCCGTGACCAACGCAGCAGGATGTGGCCCGCCGCGGCACGACTCCTCCTGCGACGGATGGGCAGGGGGTAGGCCGGCTCACGATGCGCCTCGACACCTCGTCGAGCCGCGGCCCGAGACCTCCCTGGCGCGTCGGATGGCGAACCGGACCAGGCCCGAGAAAGCGCCGCAGCCCCAAGCTCAGGGCGTGGGGACCCAGTTGCCGTGGAACCCGATCGGGATGCGCACGGGCAACTCGACCGCGGCGACGGACTCGAGCGTCGCGGCGTCGAGCACCTCGAGTCGGCTCCGGTCGGCTTGCGCGTCGTGGCTGAGGCCCATGAGGTAGCCGTCGTCCTCGTCGGCGTCGTCAGACGCGGGCACGAAGACGAACTCGCCGACGCTCGAGGCCGGACCGAAGCGTCGGCTCGTCGACGACCCGGTGACCAGGTCGTGGCGCAGCACCGCGTCGGCGAAGTCGGCACGACCGGCGCCGCCGTCGGCCACGCCGACCGAGTAGCCGAAGCGGTGCGGGAGCCCCGTCCGGCGCTCGTCGATGCGGGGGAACTCCTGCCCTCGGCCATCCAAGGTTGTCGAGGCCACCGTGCCCGACGCCCGGTCGAGCGTCCATCGGGTCAGCGTCGGCGTGCCCTCGTCGGGCCCGAGGAGCCGGGCGTCGAACATCTTGGGGTGCCTGACCACGTCCAGCACGACGCGGTCGTCGTCCTCGTAGGCGTTGAGCGTGTGGAACACGTAGCAGGGGTCGACCTCGAACCACTGCACGTCGTCGCTGCCCCCGTCGCGGGGCAGCACACCGACCCGCGCCACGTAGTCGGGGTTCCAGCGGTACGGGAACGAGGCGCCCTCGGACAGCGCGTCGAAGCTGAACGTGACCGGTAGGTCGTAGACGACGACGGACCGATCGGTGAGCGCGCAGTCATGCAGCATCGGCGCGCCGGCGGTCTCGACGTCCACCAGCCGGTTCACCCGTCCGTCGACGCCCAGCACCGAGTAGCGGACCTTGTTGCCCCAGCCGAAGTAGTACGAGATGGCGTGCAGCTCACCGGTGGCCGGGTCGGGGTGAGGATGCGCGGTGTAGCCGCCGCCGAGGGTGCCGTCGAAGTCGCACGGTCCGATCGTGTCGAGCTCGTCGGTGAGCTCGTAGGGGTTGCTCCCGCCTTCGACCACGGCGAACGTCCGACCCGCGTGGCCGAAGACGTTCGTGTTGGTCGCGAAGTCGAAGTCGTCGTGGATCGGGCCCGGTCGGGCAGCCTCGCCCAACGCCTTGGCGACCGAGCGCGACCGCACCCACCGGTTGCGGTACCACTTGGCCGCGCCGTCGCGCAGGCGGATGCCGTGCACCATGCCCGCGCCGGTGAACCAGTGGTACCGGGCCGGGTCGACCGCGCCGATCGGGTTCGGGCCGTTGCGCAGGTACCGACCGTCGAGCACATCGGGCAGCGTGCCGCTGACCGGCAGGCCGGTGAGCGTCTCCTCGGTGTGCACGGGGGCGTATGCCCCGGAGAGGTACTTGTTGGTCGTGGAGACGTCCGTGGGCATGGTCCGCTCTTTCGATAGCGATGGTATGTCATAAGTGATAGCAGTGATATGGCATCCTGTCAACGTGTCTCCGCGCACCGCCGACCCCGACATCCGCGACGCTCTGGTGCAGACCGCCGCGCGTATCCTGGCGACCGACGGGCCGTCGCGGCTCACGCTCCGGCACCTGACCAACGAGGTCGGAACCTCGACCATGGCCGTCTACACCCACTTCGGCAGCATGGACGACCTGCGCGTCGAGGTCTGCAACGAGGGCTTCCGGCGCCTCGCCGCACACCTCGGTCGCGTCGAGCGCACCGCTGACCCGGTCGCGGACCTCGCCGCATTGGGACGCGCGTATGTGGCCAACGCCCGCGAGAACCCCAACCTCTACCGGGCGATGTTCCTCGACCGACTCCCCGGCGTCGCGCCCCGGCCGGAGACCGACGACCCGTCGCAGGGAGCGGCGGTCCCGGACGAGCCCGAGTGGCTCGCCACCTTCGAGGCACTCGTGCGCGGCGTCGAACGGTGCATCGACAGCGGGGCGTTCGTCGACGCGGACCCGGTGCACCTCGCCACCGAGCTGTGGGCGACCACCCACGGCGCCGTCTCCCTCGAGCTCAACGGACTGCTCGAGCCGGCGCGCAGCGCCGCGACCCTCGCAGACCTGTCGACCCGACTGCTCAGCTCGTACCGAAGCGGACCGCCAACCCAGACCGATTGACCGCTCAGGGCGGGCGGGCGCGCGGTCTGCGATGATCGCACCATGACCCGCACCCTCGTCACCGGCGCGTCGACCGGCATCGGCCGCGCCACCGCCATCGAGCTCGCCGACCGCGGCCACGACGTCGTCGCCACCGCACGCGACGTCACGACCCTGGACGACCTCGACGTCGCGGCACGGCTCGCACTCGACGTCACCGACCAGCCCTCCGTCGACGCCGCGGTAGCCGCCGCCGGCGACGTCGACGTGCTCGTCAACAACGCGGGCATCTCCCACCGGGGGGCCATCGAGACCTACCCGATGGAAGACGCCGAGCGGGTCTTCGCCACCAACACCTTCGGCGCGCTGCGCATGATCCAAGCGCTCGCCCCCGGCATGCGGACGCGCAGACGCGGCGCGATCGTGAACGTGTCGTCGGTCGAGGGGTTCGTGACCTCGCCGATGGGCGGCATCTACTCCGCCTCCAAGCACGCGCTCGAGGCCATCAGCGAGGCCGCCCGATTCGAGCTCGGCCACTTCGGCGTGCGCGTGCTGCTCATCGAGCCCGGCTACATCGCGACCCCGATCCAGCACAAGGCCAACCCGGTGCCCATCGAGGGCACGCCGTACGAGGAGCTGCAGCGGCAGTGGAGCGGCGCCGACGCCAAGCTGCTCGGCGCCGATCGCCCTGGCCCCGAGGTCGTGGCCGTGGCGATCGCCGACGCGCTCGAGCTCGCCGACCCACCGGTGCGCATCCCCGTGGGCGCCGACGCGGAGATGATCGCCGCGGTGCGAGGCCGGCTCGACGACGCAGCCTTCGAGGCCACGATGCGGGAGACCCTCGGCCTCACCTGGTGAGCCGGGCTGGGCCCTGAGCTCCGAAGGCCGGAACCAGGGCTCCAAGCAATTCTGAGCGAACTCAGAGGATCCGTGGACCGCGTTCTCGGGGCGGGTGGGCACGATCGCCCCATGCCCGCCGACGACGAACCCATCTCGCGCCACCCGGAGCCAGCTGCGCCGCCCGCCGCGCACTGGCCGACCCAGATCCCGGCCGCTCCCCCAACGAGCACCGCGGTCTGGCCCGGGGTGCCGCCCTCGGCGCCGAGCACACCTCGATTCGCAGCCGCGCCCCCGGCCCCGCCAACCGCCTCGCCGCCGCTCCCGGCACCACCGCGCCACCCGCGAGCCCGAAGCGGCGCCCTGGTGGCGCTCGGGCTCGTGCTCGCGCTCACCGCAGGCATGGTCGGCGGGCGACTCACCGCGACCACGAGTGGCACCGCCACCAGCGCCACCAACGTCCGCTCCGTCTCCTACTCCGGCATCTCCGCCTCCTCGGTGCTGACCAAGATGTCCGGTTCGGTGGTGTCCATCCAATCGAGCGTCCAGACCCAGAACGGGCCATGGGCGCAGTCGGGCGAGGCCGACGGCACCGGGATCGTGATCGACGGCAACGGCACCGTCCTGACCAACGCCCACGTCGTCTCCGGCGCCACCTCGGTGACGGTCTCGCTGCACGGGGGCAACGAGAAGCGGGCGGCGACCGTCGTCGGCACCGACCCCTCGTCAGACATCGCGGTGCTCCGCGTCCACAACACCTCCGGCCTCACCCCCGCGACCCTGGCCACCTCCGACACCACCACGGTCGGAGCACCGGTGGTCGCGATCGGGAATGCCCTGGCGCTCGAAGGATCGCTCACGGTCACCCAGGGAATCATCTCGGCGACGAACCGTTCGATCCAGACCGACGCGAGCTCGCTCACCGGGCTCCTCCAGACGGACGCCGCAATCAGCTCGGGCAACTCGGGCGGTCCGCTGGTCGCGGCAGACGGCACGGTGATCGGGATGAACACGGCGGTCGCCGCGAGCAGCAGTGGTGTCGAGGCCGCCAACATCGGGTTCGCCATCCCGATCGGCCACGCGATGCAGGTCGCCAACCAGCTCCTGGGGTCACGATGACCGCCCTCGACTCGGTCGACACCCTCGACCGGGCGACCTTCGAACCCCGCGCCGACGCACCCGCGGGCCACACCAGCCGCACCGCACAGACGCGACTGCGTCGGTTCGTTCGGGGCGCGCCCGAGGACCCCGCCTGGGCGCGGCCGGCGCTGCTGGCGATCCTCGCGGTCACCGCGTTCGCCTACACGTTCAGGTTGGGCATCAACGGCTGGTCGAACTCGTACTACTCGGCTGCGGTGCAGGCCGGCTCGAGCAGTTGGAAGGCCTTCTTCTTCGGGTCGCTCGACGCTTCGAACTTCATCACCGTCGACAAGTCACCGGCGTTCCTGTGGCCGATGGACCTGCTGGCACGGGTCATCGGCGTCAACACCTGGTCGATCCTTTTGCCCGAGGTCGCCGAGGGGCTGGCCGCGGTCGCGGTGCTGCACGCCGCGGTGCGACGCTGGCACGGCGCGGCCGCCGGGCTCATCGCCGCAGCGGCCCTGGCCGCGACCCCCGTCGCCGCCATGATGTTCCGGTTCAACAACCCGGACGCCATGCTCACGCTGTTGATGACGCTGGGCGCCTACGCGGTGGTGCGCGCCGTCGAGACCGGACGCACCCGCTGGGTGCTGGCGTTCGGCTCGCTGGTCGGCTGGGCCTTCCTGGCCAAGATGCTCCAGGGGCTCCTGGTGCTCCCGGCATTCGGGTTCACCTACCTGATCGCCGCCCCGCCCCGATTGGGTCGACGGGTGCTCCAACTCGCCGGTGCCGCAGTGGCCATGTTCGTCAGCGCCGGATGGTGGGTCGCGATCGTCGAGCTCTGGCCCGCCTCGTCCCGCCCCTACATCGGGGGGTCGCAGTCCAACAGCGTCGTCGAGCTCATCTTCGGCTACAACGGTTTCGGCCGGCTCACCGGCAACGAGAACGGCAGCGTCGGCGGCGCCGCGGGACAGGCCGGACGTTGGGGGGCAACCGGGATCGGTCGACTCTTCAACAGCGACTTCGGCGGCCAGATCTCGTGGCTGCTGCCCGCGGCGCTCATCTGCTGCGTCGCACTGCTTGCCCTCACCTGGCGTGCCCCCCGCACCGACCGGTTGCGCGCCTCGGCGATCCTCTGGGGCGGGTGGCTCCTCGTCACGGGTCTGGCGATCAGCCTCGGCAAGGGGATCATCCACACCTACTACACGATCGCGCTTGCTCCGGCGATCGCCGCCCTCGTCGGCATCGGTGCGGTCGAGCTCTGGAAGCGCCGCACGCACCTCTCGGCCCGGTTGGCGCTCGCCGCCACGCTCGGGGCGACGGTGTTGTGGGCGAACGTCCTGCTCTCGAGGACTCCGACCTGGATGCCGGCGCTGCACACCTGGCTCCTCATCCTCGGCGCAGTGCTGGCCGTCGAGCTGGTCGTGCTCGGCGCACGCCCCGGAGGTGTCGCCAAGGCGCTGGTGATCGGCGGTTTGGTGTGCGCCCTCGCGGCGCCGGTCGCGGTGACCTGGCAGACGGTTCGCACTCCGCACGAAGGGTCGTTGCCGACCGCAGGTCCGACGAGCTCCGCCGGGTTCGGCCCTGGACGACGCGGAGGCTTCAGAGGCGGCAACAGGCCCGGCGGCGGTGCGCCCCCAGCCGGCGGGTTCGCTGGTGCGCCACCCGGGTTGGGTGGGACCAACGGCCCGACGAACGGCGTCGCCGGCGGGCCCCCGACCCGAGGGGGAGGCGGTCTCGGGGGAATCCTCAACGGGTCGACCCCGTCGACGGCGACGACCGCCGCGCTCACCACCAACGCCGGCGACCACACCTGGATGGCGGCAACCGTCTCGGCCAACCAGGCCTCCGGCTACCAGCTCGCGACCGGTCGACCGGTCATGGCGATCGGCGGCTTCAACGGCACCGACCCGGCGCCGACGCTCGCCGAGTTCCAGCAGATGGTCACCGCGAACAAGATCCACTGGTTCATCGGAGGCGGGACCGGACCCGGTGGGCGCGGCGGCAACCGGAGCGCGTCGTCGTCCAGCGCCATCTCGTCCTGGGTCGCCAGCAACTTCCGGTCGACGACGGCCGGGGGGACGACGCTCTACGACCTCACCTCGCCGCTGACGGGCAACTGAGGCAGCGCCGGCTCAGTCCGAGGTCGTGTCATCGCCGGCATGGCTTCGGTAGCCGGCGATCGCCGATGACTCGACGAGGAGCGCGATGGCCTTCACGCTGAGCCCGGTGGGAAGCCGCTCGAGGACGCGGTCGAGCCGGCCGGCAAGGGCGACGTACCGCTGCTCCGAGCCGAGGTACGACGTCGCACGGACCAGGCCGTTCCAGGACGTCTGCGCGAAACCGCTGCCAAGCCCGTCCGATGGCGGCGGGAGGTCGTGCTTGCGGTCGAAGCGCGCCCGTGACCTCGCGGCGTGGAACGACCGCGCCACCCGGAGGCGGGCGTTGACGTTCGCCGCGTGGTGCACGGTCTCGAGGTCGCGGACGATTTCGATCTCGGCGCCGGTCTGCGCGAGGCGGAAGCCCCAGTCGATGTCCTCCCAGCCGTAGGTGTTGAAACCCGTGTCGTAGTCGCCCACCCGGTCGTAGAGCGCACGCGGCACCGAGCAGTTCGCCGCCCAGTACCGCCACCGCTCCGACGCGGGCGCCAAGTAGGCCATCTTGCGGAAGCGGGTGTCGTAGTCGACGCCGTAGGAGGTGCCGTAGCTGCCTTCCGGGAAGACGTTGCGCACCAGGCCGATGACGCCGTGCGGCGCCCCGGACCGGTGGGCCTCATGGTGCGTCCGTACGAAGTCGGGCCGCGGTTCGAGGTCGTCGTCGCACCGCACGAGGATCTCGCCCCGGGCCGCGGCGAAGCCCGCGTTGAGCGCCGCGGATCGACCCTGGTTCTCCGCCAGCACCACCGTGCGGACCGGTGCGTCGGTGGCCGCCGCGACCACCGCCTCGCTGTCGTCCACGACGCCGTCGATCACGATCACGGCTTCCCAGGCTCCGGGGTGGTCCTGTCGCGCAAATGCCTCGAGCAACGCGGGCAGGCGCGAGGCACCGCGGTAGGTGGGGACGACGAGGCTGACGTCGGGTCTCGTCATCCGGTCGATGTTTCGGGTACCGCTCCATCGTCGCCCAAGAAGCCGAGCTCGCCCAGCACCGCGCCGAAGCGTCGCGTCGCCGCCACCGGCCCGAAGTTCGCCGCCCAGCGCGCTCTCGCCCGGTCGCACACCGCGGCGCGCTCGGCCTCGTCCGCGCGCAGGACCGCCCGGATCACCTCGGAGGTGTCCACAGCATCCCCTGCTCGTGCCACCCACGGATGGTCCGGCCCGACGACCTCGGGCAGCGCACCGGCGTCACTCACCACCAGCGGCCGACCGACCGCCATCGCCTCAGCCGCCACCAGCCCGAACGGCTCGGCCCACACGGACGGCACGACGACGACATCGACCTGCTCGTAGAACGTCTGCGGTTCAACCCATCCCAAACGGACCACGTCGGCAAGCTTACCGACCTCCTGAACAACAGCCTCCTGCTGGTCGGGAGGCACGAAGCGCTCGTCTCCGGCGAGCACCAACTGCACGTTCGGGGTGTCCAGTCGTTCGAGGCGCTGGAGCGCACGGGCCAGCACGTGGAGGCCCTTGATGGTCGAGAACCGCCCGATGAAGCCGATGCGGATCGACCCACCGGCGGCCGGAACCGGCGACGTTCGAGGCAGCTCCCGCGTCCAGTTGGCGAGCACGTGCGCGCCGGGGACACGAGCCGCCATCGACTCCGAGGGCACATATGTGCGCTCGGCGCCGGCGCGGGCGAGCCGCGCAGCGCTCCGTTGCGCACCGGTCGGTTCCTGGTGGAGGTGCACGACTCGACGGTGACGCGAGCCTGCGGTGGCCAGCGCCGGCACCAACCCGTTGCACCACCAGAGGTCACCGTGCAGCTCGCGCCGCCGAGCCAGGTTGCTGAAGTAGCTCCGGCGATCGCGCGCGTCGACGGACAGGTGGTCGAGACCGATCGCCTTGGCACGCTCGATGACCTCGCCCGGTTCGGACGGCGCGACCACCCGTGCCCGAAGGCCCAGCTCGGCGGCCATCGTCGCCATCGACAGCAGCATGACCTCGCCCCCTCCAACGGTTCCGTTGTTGGCCAGGAAGTCGACCGACGAGATCACGCGGCAACCCGCTCGCTCCGCTCCAGCGCGCGCGCCTCGCGCACATCGAGGAGGTACGCCATCGCGAAGCCGACCGAGATCGCCGCGGCAACTTCGACCAGCACCTCACCGAGGTTCAACGCCATGACCGCAACACCGATCAGCGAACCCTCCAGCCACGGATCTCGGAGGCGCGCATCGAGCGCGATCAACGAGAGGAACGTACCGACCAGCAAGACGAGCACGGCCGCCGCCGCGAGCACTCCACCCTCGGTCATGAGCGCGAGGTAGCTGTTGTGGAAGAAGAACTTGACGTGGTTGGCGTTCACGCGCACGAACGCCGTACCCGCTCCGTGTCCCCAGATCGGCGAAGAGCGCACTGCGTCGAACTCCTGTGTCGCCACACGGTTCCGGAGCTGGTCGCTTCCGCTCCGGTCGCTCCACGGCCCGATGCTCTGGACACTGGTCGGCAGGAAGGCGATCGCCACCACGACGAGCCCGATCAGCAACAGCGCCTGGCCGCGCTTGAGGCGCCGACCGATCAAGAACCAGATCCCGATGACCGCGACCGCGAGCAGCCCGGTCCGCGACAGCGTCAAGGCCACACCGACGAGGAGGAACAGCGCGAAGAGCCGACGCACCACCGGTCGTTCGATCTCGTCGACGGCCAGCGGGCCCAGGACGACCAGGAGGAATCCGGCCACGTTCGGGTCGCTGAAAAGCCCGGTGAGTCGACCCTGGTAGTGAGCCGAGTTGGCCAGGATCAGACCGGAGAAGGTCGAAATCGAGAGGCCGACGACGAGCCCGCGAGCCGCGATGTGCCTGGGGAGCAGACCGCGGCCGAGGTACACGGCGACGAAGACGTAGAGGAGCATGTGCAGGACGCGCTTGAACACCGCGTAGTCGACCAGTCCGTTCACCAGACTGGATGCCACATAGATGACCACCACCGCGACGGCGGCGACGTTGAACCACCGCGGGACCGGGCGCTCGTCGCCGGCGCGGGTCAACCAGGCGCTGAACACCGCCAGCAACATGAGCGCCTCACCAGCTGGCAGGGGCGAGCCGGGCACGCGTGCCGCCGGCATGGCGATCACCGCGAATGCCAGGAACACCAGCGCGTCGGGGCGCCGCAAGCTGGCCACCACCAGCGCCACCGTGATCAGCGCGGCGAAAGCCAGCAGCAGCGTCGGGTTGCCCGCGGAGAGCCCGACCAGCACGCCGCACCCGAGGGCCAACGCCGCGCGCCCCACCTGGCGGACCCAGCGGGGCAGCATCAGGGAGGTGCGAGCCATCACGCGGCAACCCGTTCGTACACCGCGCCGATGGCTGTGCACATCTCGTCGACGGTCGGCCACCCCGCGGGCAGCTCCGGCCGACCGTCGAGGTCGGTGGCCTGCTCGACGAGGCGTGCCGCGACCAGGTCGGTGTCACCGACCGGCACGAGACACCGATCGGGCAGCACCTCCGGGTTGCCACCCACGTCGGTGGCGACGACCCCGCAACCGGCGCTCACGGCGTCGAGCAGCGTGTAGGAGCAGTTCTCCCAGACAGAGAGCTGGGCCACCACATCCACGGGCCCGAGACCCTCGATCCCCTCGACCTGGCCGATCAGTCGCACCACGTCGTCCAGGTCGCAGGACGCGATGAGCTGGCGGACCTCGTCCTCGATCGGACCGAGACCGGCGATGTCGAGGCGCGCATCGGGGTGTCCCGCGTGCACCTTCGCGAACGCGCGCACCAGGTCGTCCAGACCTTTCTCAGGCGCCAGGCGGGACAGCGCCGCGAAGCGCAGACCCTCCCCCGGCGGGGCGAGGGCCCGACGCCGGGGTCGACGCCGTTCGGGATGACGTCGATGGCGAGCCGACGGGGCGGCCGCCACTTCTCGCGGATCGCCTGCGCCGTCGCGTGCGAGACGGCGATCTGTGCGTCGAGGCGCCGAAGCCGTAGCCGGTGCGCCTGAGCCATGGCACGAGCCGTCCAGGCCGTGGAGTGATAGACGCGATCGTCCGCCGCGATGCCGTGCTCGGTCGACACCCGGAGCACCGATCGGTTCGGGAGCAGCGCACACACGATGTCGGCGTAGGAGAGGTGCGAGTGCACCAGGACCGGCGCGACCTCGATGGTCGTGGCACGCAGGGTTCGCAACGACGCGGCGAGCCCGTGCTCAGGTCCGAACGCGCCGGCGCGGACGTCGAGACCCTGATCGGATGCGGCGTCGGCGAGGGGCCCCGGGGGTGCGAGCAGGGTGACCCGCCAACCGGGGATCCCCGCTCCGAGCGCGTCGAGGACGTGCCGGGCGACGCCGCCGATGTCGTTCACCGGCACCACCCACAAGGCGTGCCGTTCGCGGTGGGGCAGATCCGCGACTGGGGTGTCGGTCAAAGGAGTGGCTCCAGACGTTCGAGCGCGATCCAGAAGCCCTCGCCGTCGTTCACATGGCCCTGCCAGATCTCGGGGATGAACCCGATGCCCGGCGCCAGCTCGTCGAGCAGGCGCGCGAGCACACCGAAGTCGATGTCCCCCTCGCCGACCTGGACGCCCTCGCCGTCGACCCCGGTTGCGTCGACCAGGTGAAGGTGCCCGGTGTGCGGCGCGATCTGCTCGACCATCTCGGGGAAAGGCCGACCGGTGAACGTGGCTGCGAGCTGCGAGTGCGACGTGTCCAGGCAGAGTCGCCGACCGAACGTCTCGGCGAACCACACCGTGTCCTCGGCTTCCAGGAAGAGGTTGCCGTAGAGCTGTCCGCCCATGAGCCACGGGAACGGTGGGATGGTCTGCGGGCACAGCTCGACGCCGTCGGCATCGACCATGTTGAAGCTCTCCTCGACCCGCTCGTACATGGCACGACGCGCCTCGCGCGTCACCGGTCCGCTCCGCGTGAACCCACCGACGTTCATGATCACGATCGGATCGCTCTGGTTCGGGAACCACTGGGCCAGCTCGCGCGTCACCTCGACCACACGCTGCAACTCGGCAACGGATCGCTTGCGGTGCTCGGCGTCGTCGCTGGCCAGGTCGATGATGTGGTCGTTGGCGAAGAGGTCGGGGCTGTGGACGGTGTACCCGATGTCGAACGGCTCGTCGAACAGCGGCGCCAGGTCGAGGTCCATGTCCTTGTAGCTGAGGTGGAACTCGAGGAAGTCCGGGTTCGACTGCGCCAGGAGTGGCGCGTAGTCGTGGAAGCGGACCGGGAGCCCCCACGGTCGACGGAACTGGTAGTCGCGCCCCGTGGCGCGGCACATCGCCGAGGTCGGTGGCGTAGAAGAAGTCGCCCTGCGCGATCGACCGGCCCACGGTCCGACCGACGAGCCGCTCGAGCGCGTTCGGCTGCAGGCCGCGCCCGGGGCTGCGCACCGCCACCGAATCGATGGTGACCACGTCGCCGGGGCTGAAGTCCCGGGTCGCCACCAGGCTCTTCGCGAGGTTGACCCGATTCATCATCTCACCCTGCGACATGGCGCGCTCACCGGTTCCGCCGAGCGCCTCCTCGACCTCGCGGATCTTGGTGACCATCTCGGCGAACTCGTCCGGGTGGAGGCTCACCTTGTGGTCGTTGCCCTCCATGTTCCGGTCGATGGTGAAGTGCTTCTCGATGACCTTGGCGCCCAGCGCGATCGCCGCGACCGGCACGTGTATCCCGCGCTCGTGGCCGGAGTAGCCAACCGGGCAGCGGCCGATCTCGCCCAGGCGCTCGAGGTAGCGCAGGTTGAGATCCTTGAAGGGCGCCGGGTAGGTGGAGTTGCACTGCAGCAGCGCGAACGACGAACCGTGGTGCTCGAGAAGTTGGACCGTCTCGCGGATCTCGGTCTCGGTCGACATGCCGGTGGAGAGGACCAACGGTCGGCCCGTCGCGGCAGCGTGGGCGACCAGCTGGTGGTTCGTGAGGTCGGCGGAGGCGATCTTGAGCGCCGGGATGCCGTAGTCGGCAAGCGCGTCGACGCTGGCAAGGTCCCAAGGAGTGCAGATCACGGGAAGCCCGCGGTCCGCGCAGTGGTCGAACACCCCGAAGAGCGCCTCGGCATCGAGCGAGAAGCGGCTGAGCAGGTCGAGGGTGTACTGCGGTCCGAGGTCCTCGCCGGCCCCGACGTCGACGCCGCTCCCCCGGTAGAGGGTCGACATGTCGCGGAGCTGGAACTTGACGCAGTCGGCGCCCGCGACAGCCGCCTCGTCGACCAGGCGCTTCGCGAGATCGGCCGAGCCGTTGTGGTTGATCCCGATCTCGGCGATGATCACCGCCGGCGAGTCGGGGCCGACCACGAGCGGCCCGATCCTGACCTCGTCCGCGCGGTCGATGGCCACGGCGACGACGCGACCCCGGTCGTCCACCAGCGGGATGTGGTCGACGCCGGGGCGGAACAGGGCACGCAGCTCGCTACCGGCCGAGTCGATCGGCGCCGACGTGAAAGAGCGGTTGGCGACCGAAAGCGCGCTCACGTCGACGTTGACGCGGCCGTGCTCGGCGATCCAGCGGCGGACGTCGCCGTCGGAGAGCACACCCTCGAGCAACCCGTGCTCGGTGGTGCAGAAGATCACGCGCGCCTTGTTGGCGGTGATCTTCTCGAGGGCGCGCGCCAGAGTGTCCTCTGAGTGGACGACGTAGCGGGAGAGGTTGCGTTCGATGATCACGACGGTTCCTGGGCGATGCTGCGGATGGCTTGTTCGGCGAGCAACAGGTCAGCCTCCGAGTCGATGTCGATGCCCTCGACTTCCTCCATGACGAACAGCTGCACGCGGCCCCCGATGCGGTTGCCCGGAGAAGCGTAGAGGGCCGTCCTGGTGACGTACAACGAGCCGGTTTCGCGGTAGAAGAACGACTCGGGAGCGAGCTCTTGTCGACGGGGTCGGTGGCCGACATCGTACTCGGCTGCCGGTGGCTCGCCGAGGTGCCAAAGGAACGGGGTCTGGGGCACCACGCCGACCAGGGAGTCGGCGTCGCCGTCGCTGAACTGCCGGATCGCCCGCTCGATGGTGCCGGGAAGGCGCACCGGCGACGTCGCCTGGAGGAGCACGACCGCCGCGGGTCGATAGCCCTCTGCGGCAAGGTGCTCGATGGCGTGCTGCACGACCGGCTCGGTCGCGGTCTCGTCGCGGGCCAGCGCTGCGGGTCGCAGGAACGGCACTTCTGCACCGGCTTCGGCCGCGACCTCGGCGATCTCGCGATCGTCGGTGCTGACCACGACCCGACGATCGCCGGGCACGGCGAGCGCCTGCTCGATCGTCCAGACCACCAGCGGCTTGCCGCCGACGTCACGCACGTTCTTGCGCGGCACGCCCTTGGAGCCCCCGCGCACCGGGATGACCAGCAGCGTGCTCATGGGGTCGACACGTCGGCGGGGCTCACGAGCTGCTCGATGCGCGCCGCGGGCTCGCACGCGGGAAGGTCCGGCTTCGCCGTCGGCGAGCCCCCGAACGGCGACAGCTCGTAGCGCTCCCACAGCTCGCCCACCCAGGCGGGCGGGTCGGGGTGGTGAACCCAGGCCCGCAGGCCACGCGCCGCGGCTTCGAGCACGCCGGTCGAGAACACGCCGACCACGCCCCCGTCCAGGGAGGCCAGAGGGCGCCCCGAGTCGTCGATCGTCATGCCGCGCCGCCGCCACCAGCGATGCTGCAGGCGCGAGAGTCGGTCGACCTCGGCCGGGTGGGGCCGGTAGACCGCATGGTGCGCGGTGCAGAACTGCACGGCGACCCGGGCCATCTGCGCCCTGCCGACCTCGACGCCGTGAAGCTGTCCGAGGAACGTGAGCGGCGCCTGCTCGCCGGCGTCCACGGCACCCGCGGCTGCGGCATCCCAGAGGAGCTGACTGCCGACGACCTCGAAGTCGCCATCACTGCGCGTCGCGCGCCAGAACGCGGCATCCTCCTCGGACCAGGCGAGCAAGGTGGTGTCCACCGGCAACGGGGGAGCCAGGGGGGTGAGCAGCCCGTGTTGGACGACGAAGTGGCGGGCGCCACTGCGCCGCGCGACCTCGTGGCCAAGTCGACCGGCCGGCAGGTGGTGCCCCAGCGACACGACGGATCGGACCTCGGGCAGCTCGCCGACCAGCACGCCGGGGCTCGTGGCCGTCCAGTTCCGGTGCGCGGCGATCCCCGTCTCGATCCCCTCCGGCGCGAGCACGACGACCTGGTCGGCCGGCAACCGGGTGGTCAGCACGCCGACCGCGGCCCGGCTGCTCGCCGTCGCGCTGTCGAGCGCCACGAGCACCGTCGGCTCAGGACCGCCGGCGGTCGCCACCAGCGCCGGAGACGTCGCCCCCGTCAGGCGCGCACGGGCGCGACGCAAGCGGTTCCGGCTGGCCTGCCACCGCTGCCAGGCGTCGAGGTCGCGCGGGAACCTCAGGCCCACAACGCCGCCAATCGCTCGACCCGATGGTCGAAGGTGTGCTCGGCCAACGTCCGCTTCTGCCCGGCGCGCCCGATGGCGGCCCGCCAGATCGGGTCGCGATGGCTGCGCTGGCAGAGGTCGACGAGCTCGTCGACGCTGGTGTAGGTCATGACCTCGACGCCCGGCTCATAGAGCGTGTCGACATCCGGGCGGTCGATGAGCTGCAGCGCCCCGACACCGGGGGCCTCGAACGTCCGGAGGGTGAACCCGTCCTGGTCGGCATGGATGTTCACGGCCGCGACGCTGCCCGCCACCAGGTCGTAGGCGCGCTGGAGCGGCACGTCCCGTTCGTTGGGCACCTCCGGACGGTGCCACGACCAGGTGCGAAGCCGGTCCACCGGGTGGTGCGACCAGTCGCGGCCGTACGCGCGCACCGCCACGCCGGCGCGGTGCAAGGCCACGAGCTGTGCCTCGCGGTTCGGGTATCGAGCGCCGACGAAGACGACCGCGCCGGTGCGAGCAGGATGTGCGCGCACGTCCGCGTCGAACCCCGTGGGAAGGTACTCGGCGTCGACGCCGATGGCGACCAGGTCGCGCACGTCGCCGGGCGAGTAGGACACGACCTTCGGGAAGCGCCGTAGGTCCTCGGGGACCTCCGCGGTGCGCCGCAGCTCGTCGTACAGCCAGAGGATGCGGACGATACCCAGGTCGTCGACGTCATCCCAGAACGCGCTGCCGATGCGATCTGCCTTGATCGCCACCACGACCTCCGGCCGGACCTCACGGAGGATCCGGCGTGCCGTCTCGGTCATCGCACGACCTTGCGCGTCGCTGCCGAATCCGGGCCGGACACGGTCGACCAGCTCATGGCGGACCTTGTGGTCGAGCTTGCTGGCGAACGTCGGCAGCTCGTCGTAGCGGTGCACCACGACCTCGTGGCCACGCCGCTCCAGCGCCCGTTGGATCGCGCCCCAGTAGCCGTGGAACGTCGGAGTCACCAACAGGACCCGGCGGTGGTCGATGACCGCGCCCGTCACGGCGCGGATCCTTCGGCCGAGCCCGTCCGTGTAAGCGCGTCTCGGCCGACGTCGAAGTGGTCGGCACCGCCCAGGCGACCGAGCTGCACCAGCGAGGCGAAGTTGGAGTTGGTCGCCTCGACCTCGTCGAAGGTGCCGATCGACGCGACCGTGCCGTTCTCCAAAAAGATGAGCTCGTCGCAGTTCCGCACGGCCGAGAGGCGGTGCGTGATCACCACGATGGTGAGGCTGCCCTGCAAAGACTCGATCGTCTCGATGATGCGTCGTTCGGTCTCGTTGTCGAGCGCCGAGGTCGCTTCGTCGAGCACCAGGATCGACGGTTGACGGTACAGGGCCCGGGCGATCCCGACCCGCTGGCGCTGGCCACCCGAGATTCGAACGGCCCGCTCGCCCACCAAGGTCTCCAGACCGGCGGGCAACTCATCGACGAGCGAGTCGAGCTGGGCCAGGGTCACCGCCTCGGCCACGCGCTCTTCGTCCACCTCGTCGAGCGGCTCGCCGAACGCGATGTTGGCGCGCAGGCTGCTGTCGAGCAGGTAGACGTCCTGGGGTACCAGGCCGATGCTGCGCTGCCAGCTCGGCAGCTCGGTCGCGGTGTCGACGTCGTCGACCAGCACGCGTCCCTGGTCGAGGTGGTGGAGCCCGAGCAGCACGTCGATCAGGGTGCTCTTGCCGGTGCCGCTGGGCCCGACGAACGCTGCGTAGCTCCCGGCGGGGATCTCGAAGTTGACGTCGTGGAGGACGTCGGCCTCGCTGGTCGGGTAGCGGAACGACACGTGCTCGAACCGCAGTGACTCGGTGAGGGGCAGACGAGCGTGCGACGCGGCCTCGACCTGGTCGACCGCGGGGAGCGAGCGCAGGTCGTCCACCACCAGGTCGAGCCCCCGACGACCGGTTCGCACCAAGCTCACGGAGCTGAGCAGGCGGATCATGCTCGGAAGCACCCGGAACCCGGCCGCCACGAAGAGCGCGAGCTCGGCGACGACCTGGTCCGACGGGGCGCTCTGGTACACCACGACCGTCAGCAGCGCGACGCCGATGTAGAACACCACCTCGAGCACGTAGCGCGGGACATCGGTCAGGAACTGGACCGAACGCTTCGCCGCGCCGAACTGCTGGCGGTTCTCGCAGAAGTCCGCGGCGAAGTCCGCGGTGCGCTGGCGGACCTTGATCTCCTTCACCCCGCCCAGCGCGTGGAACGCCGACTGGTACATGGCGTCGACGGCCACGTGGTAGCGCTCCCCCGCCGCCGCGGCCTTGCGCTTGATGAGCCGGGAGAATGTGAACCCGACGAGCCCGAAGTACACCATGGCGACCGCTGCGGGGAGCGGACGAAGGACCAACAGCACCCCGATGATCGCCACCACCGAGGCCGCCTCGGCGAGCGCGCTGAGCAGCCCGAGGACCACCGCGCTGTAGACCTGCACCGTCGCCTCGTTGAACGTGCGCACCATCTCCGAGGAGTTCCGGTCCAGGTGGAACAGGTACGGCGCGGAGAGGTAGCGCTCGAGCAGATCTGCCGCGGTCTGGGCCTCCTGTTGGTTCAGAAAGCCCAGCAACCACCATCGGAACCAGATGGTCGAGACGCCCTTGATGAGGTAGGCACCGAGCAGCACCGCCGCGAAGATCGTCGCGAGCTGACCATCGGTCGGGTTCCCGAGCGCGGACGAGATGCGTCCCAACGTGCCGGTCGAGGTGTCGGCGCCGCCGAGCATCTCGATGAGCGGCAGGACCGTCAGCAGGCCGACGATCTCTGCGAGCGACAACGCGACCGAGCCGAGGATCGCGAACATCGGTCGGCGACGCGACGACGGTGGGAAGAGCGGCTCCAGGTCCCGCAGCAGCTCGCGCAGCCCCCTCACGAGACGCCGCGCCCGGAGGGGACGCACATATGAGACGCCATCAGGTTCTCCACAGCCGCGGTCGGAGGCGGACATGTTGCCACATCGCCGCTTCTCCAGGCGATCGATCTGCCGACTGGACGACTCGAGCCCAAGGCGGATCGCGCCCGGCAATCGCTATGCTCGTGGATCGGATTGCGCGCCATGAAACCCACCTCCTCCCCATCCCCGTCCGGCTCCGGTGGAGTCACGCGCCGCCTGGATCCCGCGATCCGGCACTTCGGTACCTTCCTGCACCACGTCGGCGGCGGGCTGCGGCGGCGAGGCGTCTGGATCATCTTCGGTCTCATCGGCGGTCTGATCGGTGGGGCGGTCATAGCCGCGGTGACCAAGCCGCCCGTGCGCACCGTGCACTACTACAAGGCCACGACGCTGATGTCGGTCGCAACGACCGCACAGCCGATCGGAGATGCCGACGCGCTCAGCTGGACCTTCCAGATCGCCCAGATCGCGCTGGCCTCACCGACCCTCCAAGCCAAGGTCGGCGACGAGTTGCACGTCTCGGACGGGGTCGTCTCGAACCACCTCCAAGGGATCCCCGACTACCAGTCGCAGACGTTCGCGATCACCGCGGTGACCAACAGCGAGCTGCTCGCGACGAACCTCTCGATCACGGCCGCGCAGAACTTGAACGACGAGATGAAGCGCCAGGTCACCAAGGTCTACAAGACCGCCGAGGCAGCGGCGAGCCGCCAGCTCCACCTCACCAACCAACGCCAGGCCGAAGTCGCCCAGCAGCTGCAGGCCCAACCCGACCCGGTCGGCAGCCTCGACGCACAGCTCAATGCGATCAACGTCCACTCCACCCGCCTGTACACCGAGGTCGCGGTCCTCAAGCAACCGCCGCAGCAGGCCCTGTTCGTCATCACCCAGGGCCCGCGACCGATCGAGATCAACGCGAACGCGTACTACCGACGTTGGGCCGGGGGCTACGCCGGCCAAGCGGGTCTCACGGCGAGCGCGCTGCTCAACGCCCACCAGTACGCACCCAACGTCACCACGTTGTCCGGAGTCAAGTCGAACGTCACCACGGCCGAGAACGACCTCCCAGCGCCACCACCGATCTCGCCGGTCAAGACCGCGGCGCTCGGCGCGCTCGCCGGACTGGTGATGGGCATCGCCGCGGTGACCCTCGGTGAGGCCTGGGACGAGCGCCTGCACGACGCAGAATCCGCCGCGCTCACCAGCGGCACTCCGGTGCTCGCCGAGATTCCCCACTTGCGCATGCGCGCCGTGCGCGACCTCGTGGCTGGTCGCGCCCATCAAGGTGCAGCACGCGCGCGTGCCCGGTACGCCGAGGCCACGACCATCCTCATTCGCGACCTCGGCCTCCACCGAGACGTTCCCGGCGCCAACCCCCTGTCGACACGGACCTCCGTCGATGCGCCGTCACCGCATGCACCGGTGCTCATGATCACCTCGGCCAATCCGTCCGAAGGCAAGAGCACCTCGGTGGCCGCGCTCGCCGCGTCGTTCTCGTCCCATGGCTTCCGCGTGCTGGCAGTCGACGGTGACGCGCACCGCACGTCGCTGCGCAAGCTGCTCCGCCCGATCCCCGATCTGGTCAACCAGGACCACCCCCAGGTCACCCAGCTCGAACGGGTCCGGCTGCTCGGCACCTCACGCGACCAGTCGTCGCCCTCGCTGGCGAACATCGAACTGCTCCGCATGATCACCAAGTGGCGAAGCGAGTTCGACATCGTGATCCTCGACACTCCGCCGATCCTCGCCACGAACGACGCCGCCGACCTGATCAACCACGCGGACGGCGTCGTGCTCGTCGCGAGGGCGGACCAGACGCGGGGACCGGCACTCGAGCGCGCGAGCAACCAGGTCCGCCGCTTCCACACGACACCGCTCGGCGTGATCTTCACGGACGTGGAGAAGCGCCTGGTCGACTCGACCTACGGCGACACCAGCCACTACCTCGAGTGACCTGCTCCCGTCCTGCCCCAAGACGTTCCGGTGGCTGAAGCTCCCCCATGGGGATTTCGTGACCTCGAATCCACGACCCGCTGGCTCGCCGCCCACGACCTGCCCACGGAGCTCAAACCGCCCGAGGAGCCCCTGTCGGCAACCGCCTGGGCGGTGGTGCGCGACGAGTGCCGAGGTCACCGGCTCGAGGGCATGCTCGTCGCGGCCGTACGCGACGGTGCCCTGCCGTCGACCCCTGCGCAGCGCGGCGGAGGTCGCGAAATGCGAGCTCGAGCTGACGCTCCGGCGAACTGCGTACGACGAATGGTGCCGGGCGCCGCTCGCGACCCTCGCCGACGCCGACATCGACGTCCGCATGCTCAAGGGTTCGGCGCTGCCCTGGTCCGACTACCCCGATCCCCAGCTTCGACCCACGTCCGACCTCGACTTGCTCGTGCGAACGTCGGACCTTCACGACGCGGTCGACCTGCTGGTCGAGTCGGGCGGAAAGCTCCTCAACCCCGAGCCGGCCGATGGCTACGCCACCCACGTCTTCAAGGGGTTGACGGTGCTGCTCGAGTCGGGGCTCGAGGTCGACCTGCACCGGCTTCTCTCCTGGGGCTCGTTCGGCGTGCGCGTGCCGGCGGACGACCTCTGGGCGCCGGGCCGGACCTTCGACCACCTGGGCGTCCCCGCGATCACCTTCGACCGACCTCGCACCCTGGTGCACGTCTCCGGTCACCTGCTGCTCCTGGGCGCCTGGCGGCTCAGCGAGGCGCGGGACGTCGCACAGCTGCTCGCCGATCCACTCCTGGACATCGACGAGACGCTCGCGGTCGCGTCGCGCTCGGCGGCAGGAATCCGTGCTGGCCACCGCGATCCGGCTCGCCGAGCGTGACCTGGCGCTACCGACACGAACGAGCCCCCTGCTGCGCTGGGCGGCACAGCAGCCCGTGTCCCGCCTCGACCGCATTCGCCTTCGCATCGAACGCCCTACCTCGCCGGTCCGTGGCATCGAACAGGTCGCGGTGTTCGCATCCCTGCCACGTGGCCCGGGACGTCGCATCCAGGCCCGCGCGTGGTGGCGACCGCTTTCCGGAACGGACCCCACACCGGCCACGCGGCTCCGACGCTTTGCCGGCCGATCGCAACGACGACGTCCGGTTCATGGCGCAAGCCGAAGTTCGGTCCAGAAGTCACCTGAACAGCCCGATGTCCAGTAAGCTGTCACGTCTTCCGTCGCCAGGTAGGTTGCCTTGACCAGTTTTGAGATCGACTCGGCGCCTGATCGCCAATCGGGCGCGATGCTCAACGAGCCGGACAACCCACTACGCCATTACGCGGGCGTGCTGCAACGACGCTCCCGGTGGATCTTCTTCGGGCTCATCCTCGGTGTCGTGCTGGGCGGTCTGGCCAGTCTGGTCATCAAGCCCAAGCCGATCACGACCCACTACTACAAGGCGACGAACACCCTCACGCTCGACTCGGGTACGGCCTCGGTGCAGTCCAGCGGATCGGTGGTCTATTCGCTCGCTCAGGCAGCGCAGCTCATCCAGTCGCAGAAGCTGCTCGACGCAGTCGGCAAGAAGACGAACATGACTGGCATCGAGGCCGGTCAGAGCCTCTCGGCGATCCCCCGCCAGGACGAGTACGCCCTCGATGTCACCGGGATCTCGACAAACCCCGAGACGGCCGTCGCGTTGGCGAACACGGCCTCGTCGCTGTTGAACACCGCAGCCCGCGACGCCGCCACGGAGGCGTACCAGGTGCAGCTCGACACCTACACCAAGGCCAAGACGAAGCTCACCGACGAGATGAACAAGCTCCTCGACACCATGAGCGGGCACCCGGCCAACGAGGCGGCGCTGAAGTCGCAATATGACTCGGACGTGAGCCAGCTCCAGGGGTTGACCACCCAGATCGAGAGTCTCGGCGCCACGGCGCCCACACTCCAGCTCAACACCTTGCGCAAAGCCCACGCCATCGAGATCAACAAGGCGTGCTACAGCGCCCGTCGCGACCTGAACATCAATGCTCCGGGCTCGCCCACCAACCAGACCACCACCTCCTCATCTGACGGCTGCACCAACGAGACGCACATCCCCAAGCCCTCGACCTTGTCGCGGACCTCGCTGATCCTGCTCGGTGGCGGCCTAGGGCTGCTGATCGGATTCATCGTGGCGTTCACGATCGAGGCCTGGGACGATCGCATCCGCAACCGCACCCGGGTCGAGTCGCTGACCGACCTTCCCGTGCTGGCCGAGATCCCCAACCTGACCCACGAACAGGCCAGCACCTTTGCGGTCTCGATGGTCGACAACGCGAAGTCGCCGACCGCAGAGCGCTACCGCGCGACCTGCACAGCGGTGCTCTTCGCCTTGGGCGAGACCGCCACCGGTCGACCCGACGCGCAGTTCTCGAACGGCAACGGCTCGAGCAGTGGCAATGCCAATGGCAACGGCAATGGCAATGGCGCAACCTGGTCGAGGTCACGCACCGGTCGTGCTGGTCACCTCGCCCGGCCCGGGCGAAGGCAAGACGACGACCTCGGCGAACCTCGCCGCAGCCTTCGCCGACACCGGACGTCGAGTGCTCGTGGTCGACGCCGACTTCCGACGCCCGGCCCTGGGTCGCTACCTGACCCCCGTCCCCAACCTGGTGGACCCCGATGGGCCGGCCACGACCCGGGTCGACGGCGTGTCGTTCCTCGCCGCCCCGCGCGGTCGTGACACCCCTGGTGACGTGGTGTTCGAACTGCGACGCCTCATCGCCTCTCGCCAGGACGACTTCGACGTGATCGTCGTCGACACGCCGCCGATGTTGACCACCAACGACGCCACCGACCTGCTCGCTGCAGCCGACGCAGTGGTGCTGGTGCTCCGCTCCGGCCACACCCGCACCGCGTCGGCACAGCGCGCCGCCACCGTGCTGAGCCGGCTCCGTGCGGACGTGCTCGGTGTGGTGCTCAACGGCTGCGACCGCAAGGACATGGACACGTACTACGCGTACGGCTACTACTACGGATCGGGCGAGAAGAAGCGAGTGTGGCAACGGAGCGGTTCGTCGAGCGAACCGAACGAGGAGGACGGCGCCCCACCTGACGATGCCGGCACTCGCCGTGGCGTCACGCGACGCTGATGTGAGCGCACGCTGCGAGCGTCCTTGCATTGACGTGAGGTGCGTCACATGGTGAACTGGCGTTGCTGCGCCCTGCGACGAGGCTGGCGCCCACCTTGCGTCTCATACGTTTCCGGTGGCCCTCAGCCACTTCGATTCTCCAGCACGACCTGAAGCACCACCACCATCGCATGCTGTCGAAGTTGAGGATCTGGTGACCGACCAGCGCACGACCGAAGAGCGCCTCGAGAACCCATCAGCCAACGACCTCCACGCGCGCACTCGTGAGCACGAGCACCACACCTCCATCGATGCCGAGGCGCGCGCCGCACTGGTGGCCGATGGCTGTCCCCGGACCGTGTGGGAGCCGCGCCTGGTGCGCCAGTTGGTGGTTGTCGACCTCATCGCCTTCGCGCTGGCCTCGCTGTGCGCGTGGGAGCTGCGCGGCGATCGCGTGACCGAGAACCTTGCCGTCTTCGGACAGCACGTGCCCTACTCGGTGTTCGGGGCGATCGGCCTACCGAGCTGGCTGGTGGTCCTGGCGCTGTCCGGAGCCTACGATCGCTCGATCATCGGCAGCTCACCGGCCGAGTACAGCCTGGTCACTCGTGCCACCATCGCGCTGTTCACCATCGTGAGCGCGGCCTCGTTCCTCGGCGGCGTCAAGATGTCCCGTGGTCTCTTCGCCGTGTTCTTCCCGCTCTTGCTGGTCTTCGTGCTGGTGGCGCGTCTCGTGGTCCGCAAGAGCCTCCACCACCGGCGCGAAGAGGGACGGGACCTCCGGCGGGTGGTGCTGGTCAGCCGCACCTCGGCCATCGCGAACCTCAGCGACCACTTCCGCCGCACCACTCACGCCGGCTACGAGGTCGTCGGTGCCTACCTCCCGGCGTTGCGATCCCGCTCAGAGCCTCCGCCCGACGTGGGCGTGGCCCTGCTCGGCGAGCCCGACGACCTCATCCGAGACCTCGACGACTTCGCGATCGACGCCGTCGCGCTCAGCGGCGGGGACCTCTTCGAGACCGAGTCGCTCCGCTCGCTCGCCTGGAAGCTCCACGACACCGGCGTACAGCTCCTCATGGCCCCCGACCTCGCCGAGATCGCCGGCCCGCGCATCGTGTCCCGACCTGCTGGTGGGCTCCCACTGCTGCTCGTCGACGAGCCCCACACCGGCGGGGTTGCCCAGTTCCTGAAATCGGTCGTCGAACGCACGATCGCGCTCGTGGCGTCGGTGTTGCTCCTGCCCGTGTACGCAGCGATCGCCGTCGCGATCAAGATCGACACCCCCGGTCCGATGCTGTTCAAGCAGACCCGCGTCGCCAAGAACGGCGACGAGTTCTCGATGCTCAAGTTCCGTTCGATGGTCGACGGCGCCGAGCACCTCGTCCAGGACCTCGAGGACCAGAACGACCACGACGGCGTGCTCTTCAAGATCCGCGACGACCCCCGGGTGACGAAGGTCGGCCGGTTCCTGCGCAAGTTCTCCCTCGACGAGCTGCCCCAGATCTGGAACGTGGCGCGCGGCGAGATGGCGCTCGTCGGGCCGCGGCCACCCTTGCCGCGTGAGGTCGCGCAGTATGGCGACACGGTTCGGCGCCGCCTCATGGTCAAGCCGGGCATCACCGGGTTGTGGCAGGTGAGCGGTCGATCGGACCTGAGCTGGGAGGAGAGCGTCCGCCTCGACCTGTACTACGTGGAGAACTGGTCACCGGTGCTCGACGCGATCATCCTCGCCAAGACCGCCAAGGCCGTGCTCGCCGGCCGCGGCGCGTACTGACCACCTGCCGCCGCCGGCCCCCAACGGCATGTCACGTCCCGCAGTGGCGCTCGCCCACGACTACCTGACGCAGCGCGGCGGCGCGGAGCGGGCGTTGTTGGCCCTCGGGCACGCATTCCCCGACGCGTCGCTGCACACCACCGTGCACGAGCCGACGACCACCTACGCCGAGTTCGACGCACGCGACGTCCACACCACACCGCTCCAGCGGATCGGTCCGCTGCGCCGCAACCCACGGCTGGCGCTGCCCGTCCTCGCTCCCGTGGTGAGTCGCCACCACGTGGACGCCGACGTGACCATCTGCCAGACAACGGGGTGGGCACACGGCCTGCCGGTCAGTGGCGTCAAGATCGTGTACGCGCACAACACCCCGCGCTGGCTCTACCAGCGTGACGAGTACCTGGCGAACCTGCCCGGCTGGTACCGCTGGGGACTCGCGCCCTTGTCCCGGCCGCTGCGGCGCTGGGATCGACGGGCAGCCGCGTCCGCCGACGTCGTGGTGGCGGGTTCAGAGGTCGCGCGCGGACGCATCCGACGCAACTGGGGCCGGGACGCCGAGGTGATCTACCCGCCGCCCGGCCTCTCGGCGGAGGGCCCTCAGCGGGCGGTGGACGACCTGGAGCCGGGCTTCCTGCTGAACGTGTCGCGGCTGCTGCCCTACAAGCGGGTGGACCTGGTGCTCGACGCCGTCGCCGAGCTTCCCGGGAGTCGCGGTGGTGGTGGTCGGCGACGGTCCGGACGCGGCCCGGCTCGCGGAGCGCGCCCCGGCCGGGACGCTCTTCCTGCCATCGGTGACCGACGAGGAGTTGCGGTGGCTGTATGCCAACGCCTCCGCCTTGGTCACCGCCGCCCAGGAGGACTTCGGCCTGACGCCCCTGGAAGCCATGGGTTTCGGTACACCGGTGGTGGCGATCGCGGCCGGCGGGTTCCTCGAGACGGTCGAGGACGGGATTTCGGGGCTGCACTTCGACGCGCCCGACGTCGCGCGGACTGTGCGATGCGCTCCGGCGGGCCGACCACCAGGATTGGGATCGCGCCGCCCTACGCGCCCGCGCCGAACAGTTCTCGGAACGATCCTTCATCGAACGCTTCCGGGCTCTCGTGGCGGAGCAGCCCGGTGGCTGAGCACACCGCGCACGCTCCCCTCGAACCCATCGAGCCGGTGTCTTTCACGGCCCGGCTCGTGCGTGCCCCGGGCGCGTTCTACACCGAGGTCGATGCCACGCCGGTCGTCGTGGTCGTCGACAAGGCAGCGGTGCAGCCGCTCACGCCGAACTGGGCGACCGCCTGGGCCGCGCTCGATGGGCGACCGGTCGCCGAGGCCCTCGGCATCGACCCGACTGCCCTCGACGCGGTCGCCGCTCGCAACATCATCGAGGTGCTGCGCCGGCTCAAGGCCGCAGGGCTCGTCTGCGACGCAGCGTCGTTGAGGTCGGGCGAAACGACCGACTCCGTCGCTGAGCAACCCGCAGCCGGCCTGCTGGTGCTGGCGCTGCACGGTCGGGTCGAGCCGACGAGCGATGCCCTCGGGATCGTGCTCGGCCCGTCGGGTCCCGACACGGTCCAGCTCTCGCTGCGCGAGGGCGCCGATGGCCTGGTCGCGTCGACCCCCGACGGACCGGTGACGTCGGTCGTGGTGGCGGCCTCTCCGCGCAACGCGTCTCGCGCCGCGGTGGACGCGGTGGCGCGCTTGCAGGGCATCGTCAGCGCGGTGGCCGATCCGGGTGTGCTCGCCGAACCTGGCGCCATCGATCTGCTCGCAGCGTTCGCCGAGCTCGCCACCACCCAATCCATCCCCGATGTCGGGAGCTGAGTCGTCACTCTGGCGACCGCACCTGCTGCATTGAGCAAGCAGTGGGCGGGTCGGTGGTGCGGTGGTGCGGTTCGCCGCATCCGATCGGTCCGTTCCTACGAATGGACCGATCGGATGCGGCGGAGCTGGACGCGGACGCCCTCGTCGGCGAAGGCGAATTCGGTGCCGGTGCTGAACCGGGCCAGGTCGACGTCGGTGTGTCGCGTCGCGGCCTCATCGCCGCGCGCGACCTCGAAGACCACTGTCGCGCCGTCATCGTCGCGGCGCGCGACGCGCAGCGTCGGATCGACCTCGCGCACGATCGCCTCGATCGGCGCCACGGATCCCGACGCCGTCAGCAGCTGCGACCAGCTCAACCCCGACGGCTCGTCGAACGCGAGCCCGTCGCCGAGATCGAGACGCACGGTCTCGCCGTCGACGGCGACCACCGTGCGCGCCAGCGTGGCAGGACGGAACAGCGGGTGCACCGCGAGCAGTGCCGCCACCACGTCCGCGGTGGGCTCGACGCCGGAGGCACGCAAGGGGGCGAGCGGACCCGCGGCACCGCAGAGGCGCCCCGCGGTGATCCCTGCCCACCCGGTGAGCTGGTGCAGGCCGACGTCGCGGGCCGCGTCCTCGCCGTGGCGGCGTGCGATCGTGAGCAGGCCCGACAGCGACAGCAGGTGGCCCTGCATCGCCACCTCGTCGGCCATGGCCCGCAGCGTCGGTGTCGAGAAGCCCGCGAAGTCGATGTCGTCGACGAGCGGCCCGGCGTAGTCGGTGCGCCCGGCGCGAACCGTCGTCCTCGATCACCGCGAGGGGCGCCTGTGCGATGCGGGTCCCGGCCACCAGCTCGGCCATCTCGGGCTCGGGCAGGGGCTCGGCACCCGGTTCGATCGTCACGGTCCACGAGCAGTGCGGGTACCGGTCGGCGGGGGTGCGCGGCGGTCGGTGGATGGGGCGCATGCGGGCACGGGGGTTGGTGGCGCAGGCGGTGGCGTCGAAGGTGGGGTCCTCGATGTCGTGGCACATCGTGACGACGTACTCGTCGCCCATCGGCTCCACGTCCATCAGTGCGCCACAGTGGTCGAGGTGGAACGCGCCGTGGTCGCTCGTCGTCGACGCGGTACCGGAAGTCCATGAACTGGGGCGGCGCACCGATGTCGAGCTGCATGCCCTTGAAGATCGTGGCGACGTCGCTCCCGGCGAAGTCGAGCAGGTGCTGCATCCGCTCGCGTGTAGACCGGGCTCGCCGCCCATCCACTCGTCGATGGCGATGTCACGCATCTCCTCGCGTCCCCAGGCGCCGATGACGTGGGGCATCGTGGCCCGGTCGATGAGGTGCCCGCACAGCAGCAACTCGCGCACGTAGGCGGCGAGCTGGTCGCCATCGAAGCCCGCGAGGACGTCGTCACCGGTGGTCATCGTCACTCGCCGTCGCGCATCTCGTCGCGCGCCGCAGCCTTCGCCGCAGCCTTGGCGCGCCGCGCCACGAGCTCCTCGACCTGCTGGTTGAACTTGGCACCCCGCGGCCAACCGGCGTAGTGGGCCAACAGCACGACCAGCTCGCGCAGCTCGTCCTCGTGCAGCTCGCCGATGCTCATGGCGCAGTCGAGCTGCAGACCCACGACGTCGTCCTGGCCGCTGCCGACCAGCAGGCCGAGCAGCACCAGGCGCCGCTCCCGCACCGAGAGCTTGCCGTTCGCCCACACCTCACCGAAGAGGTGGTCGACGGTCTGCTCGACAAAATCACCGTGCACCTCGTCGATGTCCCAGCCGTACACCTGGCGCATCATCTCCCGGCCGCGGGCGCGGCGGGGGTCTTCGGAATCGGTCATCGGTCCTCCTGGTCATCGGTCTCGTCGAGGTGGGGGACGCCCAATGCGGCAGCGAGACCGTCGAGCGCCAGCGCGGCGAGCGGCAGATCGACCTGCAGGTCGGCGCCGAGGTCGAGCGCGTGGCGCAGGTCCTTCTCGCCGAGGTTGCGGGTGTGCGTGAAGATCGGGAACAGGCCGTCGTCGGTGGCGAGTGGCGCGGCCGTGTCGCGCAGCATGATGGCCCCGGGACCGCCCGTCACCGCGTCCGAGTGGCGGACCACCTCGCCGAGCTTGGCGACGTCGACGCCGGCGGCCTCGGCGAGCCGGGTGGCCTCGCCGACCGCGGTGAAGGCCACGAAGTGCAGCAGGTTGCGCGCCAGCTTGGCGTGCGTGCCCGCCCCGACCGGCCCGAGGTGCGCGACCAGCCCGGCCCAGCAGCCGAACGGCCCGCGACAGGCGTCGACGGCCTCATCGGTGCCGCCGACCATGACGGCCAGGTTGCCGCCGTGCGCGCCCATCGACCCGCCGGAGACCGGCGCGTCGACGATCGCGACGCCGTGGGCCTTGCCCAGCTCGGCGAGCTCGACCGCGGTCTCGGGGGTGATCGTGGAGTGGATGGCGACGGTCGTGCCCGGCGTCGCGGCCGAGAAGATGCCGTCCTCACCGGCGACGACCTCTCGCACCTGCGCGTCGTCGAACACCATCACCGAGATGACGGAGGCGTGGCGGGCCACATCGGCGGGCGACGTCGCCGCACGGGCTCCCTTGGCCACGATGCGCTCGATCGCCTCCGGGCGCACGTCGAGGACCGTGAGACCACCTGGCCAGTCGAGCAAGCGCTTCGCCATCGGGCCCCCGATGTTGCCCAGGCCGATGAAACCGACCCCGACCGCTTCAGCGCCCGATGGGTAGGCGTCGCTCACGATCGGATCACCTGTCCACCGTCGACGTTGAAGATCTGCCCGGTGACCCAGCTCGCCTCGTCCGAGAGCAGGAACAGGCACATGCCCACGAGGTCCTCGGGGGTACCCATCCGAGCCAAGGGCAGCTTGGCGGCCATGTCCGTGGCCATCGTGCCGGGCACGACCGAGCGCGTCGCCTCGGTGTCGATCGGGCCCGGAGCGATCGCGTTGACGCGGATGTTGGCGCCCCCGAGCTCGGTGGCGAGCTGCTGGGTGAGACCGTTCACGCCGACCTTGGCGAGCCCGTAGAAGCCCGAGTAGAGCCACGCGGCGGTCGAGGACTGGTTGACGATCGCGCCGCCGCCCCGCGCCGCGATGTGCTCGTGGGTCGCCCGCGTGCACACCAGGGCGCCGTCGAGGTTCACCGACATGAAGTGCTTGTAGTAGTCCCAGTCGATCGTGATGAGGAAGTCGAGCTGCATCGTGCCGTAGATGGCGGCGTTGTTGACGAGCAGGTCGATGCCCCCGAAGGCCTCGACGGTGGCCGCGGCCATCGCCTCGGCCGACGCCGGGTCGGACACGTCGACCCGCACGGCGATGGCCCGTCCGCCGTCGGCCTTGATCGACGCCGCGACCTGGCCGGCCTTGGCCTCGTCGATGTCGGCCACGACGACCGCGGCACCTTCGGCGGCCAGCGCCCTCGCGTACGCCTCGCCGATACCGCCCGCCGAACCGGTCACGATCGCGACCTTGTCCTCGAACCTCTTGTTGGCACCCATCTCAGATCCCTTCCGCGATCGACTTGGTCTCGAGGTACTCCTCGAAACCGGCAACACCCATCTCCCGGCCGATGCCGGACTGCTTGTACCCGCCGAAGGGCACGTCACCCGAGTACCAGACCCCGCCGTTGATGCCGAGCGTGCCGGTCCGGATCCGCTTGGCGACCGACCAGGCCCGCTCCGAGTCGCCGGACTGCACCGCGCCCGACAGGCCGTACGGCGAGTCGTTGGCGATGCGCACGGCGTCGTCGTCGCCGTCGTGGGGGATGGCCACCAGGACCGGGCCGAAGATCTCCTCGCGGGCCACCCGCGCCGAGTTGTCGAGCCCGGTGACCAGCGTCGGCTCCACGAAGAAGCCCTTGTCCCGATCCGCCGGGCGGCCACCGCCGGTGGCGAAGGCGCCGCCTTCGTCGCGGGCCAGCGCGAGATAGCCCTCGACCCGCTCGCGCTGGCGCGCCGAGATGAGCGGACCGCAGATCGTCCCGGGCTCGAGCGGGTCGCCGGCGCCGAGCGCCGACATCGTCGCTGCGGCGGCGTCCACGGCCTCGTCGTAGTGGGCGCGGGGCACCAGCAGGCGGGTCGTGATGGCGCAGCCCTGGCCGGCGTGCGTGCACGCCGTGAACGCCGCGAGCGCGGCGGCCGAGCCGAGATCGGCGTCGTCGAGCACCACGAACGCCGACTTGCCGCCCAGCTCGAGGAACACCCGTTTGATGGTCTCGGCGGCACCGGCCATGACCTTGCGACCGGTCGCCGTCGACCCGGTGAACGACACCAGGTCGACCCGCGGGTCGGTGGCGAGCTGTGCGCCGAGCGCGTGGTCCGAGGAGGTGACCACGTTGAGCACGCCGGGCGGGATGTCGGTCTGCTCGGTGGCGATCCGGGCCAGCACCGACGCGCACCACGGCGTGTCGGGGGCAGGCTTGAGCACGACCGTGCACCCCGCCGCGAGCGCCGGACCGAGCTTGGCGAGGTTGATCTGGTGCGGGAAGTTCCACGGCGTGATCGCGCCGACGACGCCGGCCGGCTCGCGCAGCACCCAGCGCCGCGAGCGCATCCCCATCGGGGCGGCCTCGCCCAGGTCGACCTTCCAGCCGTCGTAGGACTCGGCCAGGTCTGCGGAGAAGCCGAGGTCCGCCACCGGGGCGTCGAACTGCGCCCCGGTGGTGAGGAACGTCGGGGCCCCGACCTCCGCGGTGGTGAGCGCCCGCACGTCGTCGCCGGCGGCCTGGAGGGCGTCGCGGAGCTGGCGCAGGCAGCGGGCCCGGAAGGCCGGGTCGGTCGTCCAGTTGCCGGCGTCGGTGTCGAAGGCGCGCCGCGCCGCGTCCAGGGCGCCGTCCAGGTCGGCGCTCGTGCCGTCGGCTGCGGTCCCGAGCACCTCTTCGGTCGCGGGGTTGACGGTGGTGAACGTTCCACCACCGGAGGCCGGCGTCAGCTTGCCGTCGACGAGCAGGACGCCCAGGTCGCCGAGTGCTTCGATGCTCATGCCGTCTCCCAGATGCCGACCGGCGCGTGGTGCACCGGGTAGTGGCCCGGCAGGTTGCCGCCCAAGGAGCGGTGCATGCGGGCGGTCATCCCTTCCGAGAGGGTGCCGTCGGTCATCATCTCCATGAAGAGCGCGGCCGCGTTGCCGTAGTCGAACCAGTCGCGCTGCCACGACCACTGGAAGTTGCCGCCGTAGCGGAACCAGCTCCCGCCGATGCCGGCCACCTCGTAGTGGGTTCCGTCCGCCCGGGTGGCGTCGGCGACCTGCTTCCAGAAGCCGATGACGTGGCCCTTCACCTCGTCGATGATCACCTCCTGGTACGGGTACTGCCAGCCGTCGAGGCCGCCCATCTCGAGGCCGAGCGCGATGTCGCGGATCTCGTCGCGCCCCACCGCCATGAAGTCGGTCTCGGGGCCGTAGTTCCATCCGTAGGTCGCGTCGGGGGTGTACAGCTCGGCCATGGTGCGCCAGTCGCCGGCGGCCTCGGCGTCGCGGTTGGCCTGCAACCAACGCTCGACCATCTCTTCGAGCTCGGCTCGTGGGTATCCGGCGGTCATTCGATCTCCTCGATGGAAAGGGCGTGGGTAGGGCAGTAGCGGACCGCGGCTTCGACCGCGGCGCGCTCGGGACTCGTCCGGCTGCTCGACGAGCACGGTGATCGTCGTCGCCTTCTTGGGAAGCACGAACACCTCGGGGGCCTCGGACTCGCAGACCCCGTGCCCCTGGCACAGGTCCCGGTCCACCCGAACAAGAAAGGTCATGGGCGCTCTCTCCGGCGGTAGGTGACGCGGCAGGGTTGCTGGAGCTGCACGACCATCTTGGAGTGGTCGTTGCGGTACGACTCCGGGGGCTGGGCCATCTCGAAGGTCCAGTCACGCAGGAGCACCGCGAAGATCGCCTTGATCTGCATCATGGCGAACGCGGCGCCGACGCAGCGGTGGCGACCGGCGCCGAAGGGGATCCAGTTCCAGGGGTTCTCGGTGTCCTCGTGGCGCGGGTCGAGGTAGCGACCCGGATCGAAGGCGTCGGCGTCGGGGAACGCATCCGGGATCCGGTTCGACACCGCGGGCGAGGCGCCCACCAGCTTGCCGGCCTCGATGTGCACGTCGCCCACGTCGAAGGGCGTGTTCACGACGCGCAGCAGGAGGATGAGCGGAGGGTGCAGCCGCAGCGCCTCCTTGATCGACGACTCCAGGTGGGGGATCTCCCGCAGGCCTTGGTAGGTGACCGCTTCGCCTTCGGCGGTGAGGGCGTCCAGCTCGGCAACCGAGTCGGTCAGCCACTCGGGGTGGCGCAGCAGCTCGATGAGCGTCCAGGAGGCCGTGCCCGAGGTGGTGTGGTGCCCGGCGAACATCATCGAGATGAACATGCCGGTGACCTCATCCGCGCTGAACCGCGGTTCGCCGTCGTCGCCGGGGATCGACATGAGCACGTCGAGCAGGTCGCGGTCGTCCTCGGTGGCCGCAGGTCCGTTGCGGCGGCCGTCCATGATCTCCTGCACGAGCGCGACCAGTCCAAGGCGCGCCGCGTCGCGCTTGTGGAAGCTCTCGATGTCGGCATAGGGGTCGACGAAGGCGATGGCGTCGGTGCCCTGCTCGAGGTCGTGGTAGAGGTGCGCGAACCGAGCGTCGAGCTGGTCACGGAACTTGCGACCGACGAGGCACGCCGAGGAGGTGTAGATGGTCAGCTCGGCGAACCAGTCGAGCAGGTCGATCTCGCCCTCGTCGCCCCAGGACTCGACCATGCCGGCGACCTCGCGCGGCGATCGTCTCGGCGTGGCCGCGCATGAACTTGTCGCGCAGCGCCTGGTTGTGGAGCATCTCGCGCCGACGCTCGGGCGACGCGTCGAAGACGACGCCCTCGCCGAAGATCGGGGTCATGAACGGGTACGCCGCCGCCTGGTCGAGGTCCTCGTCGGAGGCCCGGAAGAACACCTCGTTGGCCTCGGCGCCGGTCAGCAGCACGACCTCCTTGTCGGCGAGCCGGAACTCCCCCGCGTCGCCGCACTCGTCGCGCACGCGCTGCATCAGGCCGATCGGGTCGCGACGCAGCTCTTCGAGGTGGCCGGTGCCACCGTCGTCGCCGGAAACCTTGGGGGGAGCACTGATCGTGGTCATGCCGTGACCTCTCGGGGGTTGGTGGGCGCCTGGGGTTGAACCTCCAGGAGCGTGTAGTGGGTGCCACGCGGGACGGCGACCATGGTGGTGACCGCCGCGGCGACCTCGCGCGGGCGGAGGGCACCGTGGTGGCGCAGCAGACCCCAGTGGTCCCAGGCCGCCACGACGTCGTTGACCTCTGCCTCGGTCCAGGTGGTGCCCTGCTCGGTGGACGACGGACCGGGTCGGACGATGCCGACCCTCACCCCGGTGCCCTCCAGCTCCATGCGCGCCACGTCGGCGAGGCCCTCGAGGCCCGTCTTGGAGGTGACGTATGCGGCGGTGCGGGGCCGCGGGTAGCGGGCGACCTCGGAGGTCACGAACACGACGTCGCCGTGGCCTCGAACGACCATGGGCGGCACGAGATGGTGCAGGACCCGTTGCGGCCCGAGGAGGTTGACCTGCACCTGGGCCCCGAACGACTCCGGCGTCGTCTCGACCGCGGTGCCGGGCTCCACGTTGCCGGCGTTGGAGACCACCACGTCCAGGTCGCCGAGCGCGTCGACGGCCCGCGCGGCGAACGCCGCGACCGAGTCGTCGTCGACCACGTCGAGCGCCAAACCGATCGCTTCACCACCGGCAGCACGGATCTCCGCCGCCGTCTCCTCGCAGCGCTCCACCCGACGGGCGCCGAGCGCGACCGGGTGGCCGCCAGCGGCAAGCGCCACCGCGATGGCGCGACCGATGCCCGAGGACGCGCCGGTGACCACCGCGGGACGACGATCGGGGTGCGGGAGGAATCGGGGCATCGGGCTCAGCGCGCCTCGACCACCGAGGGCAACGAGGCGAAGCCGCGCACGTTGACCGAGTGGACCCGGCGGATGTTGGCCTCGTCGATGTCCCAGCTGCGCACCCGGGCCACGACCTCCTCGAGCGCGACCCGCGCCTCGAGGCGCGCCAGCGAGGCGCCCATGCAGAAGTGGCGGCCGAAGCCGAAGCTGGCGAGGCTCTGCGCGATGTCGGGGCGTTCGAGGTCGTAGCGATCGGGTTCGTCGAAGACGCGCCCGTCGCGGTTGGCCGAGCCGGGGAGCAGCACGACGCGCTCCCCTTCCGGGATGGTGACGCCGTGGCGCTCGACCGGTTCGGTGGTGATGCGCGCCAGGATCTGCGAGGAGGTGTCGTAGCGAAGCGTCTCCTCGACCCAGTCGGAGATGCGCCCGGGGTCCGCGAGGGGCTTGGCCGCCTGCTCGGGGTTGCGCCAGCCCCAGTACCAGGCGTTGCCCAACAACTTGGTCGTGGTCTCGTTGCCGGCGACGACCATGAGGAAGAGGAAGCCCATGACCTCGTCGTCGTCGAGGCGGTCGCCGTCGATCTCGGCGGCGAGCAACGCCGTGGTGAGGTCCTCGGTGGGCTTCGCCCGCCGCTCGGCGATCATCTCCGCGTAGTAGCCGACCAGCGCGAAGGCGGCCTCGACCCCGGCCGGGGGGACGTCGGTGACCCCTTCCTCACGGTGGACCAGGAGGTCGGACAGGCGTCGCACCTCGGCGCGGTCGGCCTCGGGCACCCCGATGAGCTCGCTGATGACGTCCATCGGCAGCTTGCCGGCGAAGTCGGCGATGAAGTCGAACGAGCCGCGCTCGACGGCCTCGTCGAGGTAGCGCGTGGCCAGGTCGCGGATGCTCGGCTCGAGCTGCGCCACCCGCCGGGGCGTGAAGCCACGGCTCACCAGGCCGCGCATGCGGCCGTGCCGCGGCGGGTCCAACGCCAGGAACGACATGGTCTTGTGGGCGTTCGGTCCCGACGCGGCCGGGTCGAGCGACACCCCGTGGCTGGACGAGAACCGCGCCGAGTCGCGGAATCCGTCGAGCACATCGGCGTGCTGCGACAGGGCCCAGAAGCCCAGATCGGGGTTGTGGTAGACGGGCGCCTCGTCGCGCAGGCGGGCGTACAGCGGGTACGGGTCCTCGTGGAAGGCGTAGTCGTACGGATCGAAGTACAGGTCCGTGGCGTCGGTGGCGGTCTGGCTCACGATGGCTCCTTTGCGGACCCGTGGTCGAGGACGACCGAAGCGACCCCCGCCAGCAGCTCGGGGAGATCCTGGTAGGCGACGTGGCCCATCCCGGCGTGCAGCAGTGCCCCGGCGAGCGCCAGGTCGAGGGTCCGCACGACAACCGGGTCGGGGGGGTCGTCGAGCGCCGCGACGACCCGGCGGTGCATCTCGGCGCCGATCCGGTCGCGCAGCACCTTGACGTCGGGGTCGGCAGCGAGCATTGCGGAGGACACGGCCGCGGCCACCTCGGGCTCGTCGGCCACCAGCAGCGCGATGTCGGCGAGGGCGCGGCTCACGCGGGTCACCTGGGCGGCGCGGCGGTCCGCGCGCCGTTCCGGGAGCGCGTCGAGCAGACGCCAGAAGACCTCGGCGACGAGGTGATCCTTGGAGGCGAAGTAGGTGTAAGCGGTGGCGGGGGCGACGCCGGCGCGGCCGGCCACGTTGCGCACGGTGAGCCCGTCATAGCGCACCTCGCGCAGCTCGGCGACTGCGGCGTCGGTGAGGCGCTGCACGGTGCGCGCCTGACGCGTCGAGAGGTGGCGACGGGTCGCCTCCATCGGCAGCGCGACGACGGTCGAGTCGCGTTCGGTCTCCCCTACAGAACTGGACATCTGTCCAGACGATAGTCCACTCGCCAGGTGGCGTCAACGGCGACTCGCCGCGCCGCCCCCCTCCGCGTTTTGGGTGCCGATCCGCAGGCCATGGCCTGCGGATCGGCACCCAAAACGCGGAGGGGACGCGGAGGGTTGGGGCTCAGCGGATGTCGAGGCGGTCGAACGCGGCCATCGAGGCGACGACGAGCGCCACGGCGACCAGGCCCAGCACCAGCCACGACCGCCCGGAGAGGCCGTACACGAGCTGGTTGTCGCCGATCGACCAGTAGAACAGCGAGAAGGGCCGGAGCGGCTTGAGCCAGGTCACCACCGGCGCCATCGAGCTCACCACGTAGGACACCGTCGCCACGGCGCTGGCCACGCCGAGCGCGGTGCCCCGGCTGCCGGTGATCGAGCCGACCAGCAGGGCGAACAGACCGAAGTCGAGCCCGAGCAGGAGCAGTCCGATCGACGCCGCCACGACGTTGGCCACCGGGATCGGCAGCTCGAAGTTCCGACCGACCACCACGACCACCCCGATCGCGATCGCCACCACGGTCGCCTGCACCACCAGTGCGGCGATCTTCTGGGCGACGATGCTCCGACGGGAAACCGGCTGGGTGGCGACGAGGCCCAAGGTGTCGTCCTCGTTCTGACCGGCGATGCACGACGCGCCATAGCCGATGGTCACCAGCAGCACGATGAGGGGCGCGAAGTTGGCGTAGAGGTTGGCGTTGAGCCAGCCGTCGGGCGTCGTGAGCGAGCCGACCGCGCCGAAGAGGGCGGCCATCGCGTTGTCACCGCTGGTGAGGTTGTTCAGACCCGAGTCGGTGCGGAACTGCGGATAGAGGGCGACGATGACGAAGGTGTAGACGGCGATGCCCAGCGCGTAGCCGATCGTGGACCGGCGGCGGAGGCGCAGGTCGAGTCGGGCGACGTCAGTCGGCATGGTCGGCTCCTTCGGAAGCCTCGTTGCGGTAGTAGGCGAGGAAGAGCTCGTCGAGGTCGGCCGGGCTGGCGACGATGTCGACCGGCTCGAAGCGCGCCGCGGTGCGCAGCAGCTCCGCGACGCTGCCGGTCACGGCCATCGAGATGAGGTCGCCATCGACCTCGCGCACCACCACGCCGTCGAGCGCGTCGAACGCCGATCGGTCGACCGGGTCCGCGAATCGGAGCTGGACCGTTCGGGGTGATCGGCTGCGCAGGCCGTCGATCGAGTCGGTGACGACCACCCGACCGTCCTTGATGATGGTGACGCGGCCGACGACGCGCTGCACCTCCTCGAGCTCGTGCGACGAGAGGAAGACCGTGGCGCCGTCGTCGGCGGATTCGCGCATGAGCTTGGCGAACTGGTCCTGCATCACCGGGTCGAGGCCGGAGGTGGGCTCGTCGAGCACCAACAACTCGGGGCGGTGCATGAAGGCGAGCAGGATGCCGATCTTCTGCCGCTCACCCTTGGACATGCTTCGCACCTGGCGATCGAGGTTGGCACCGAAGCGCTCGGCGAGCTCGTCTCGTCGGGTCGTGTCGTGGAGTCCACGCAAGGAGGCCATGCGTTCGAGGTGAGCGCGGCCGGTGAGGCGCGGGTGCAGTGCGAGCTCGCCGGGGAGGTAGCCGATGCGGCTCAGCAACTCGGTCCGTTGCTTCTGGGGGTCGAAGCCGAGCACGTGCGCGGTGCCCGACGTGGGGTGGGCCATGCCGAGCAGCACGCGGATGGTCGTTGACTTGCCCGCCCCGTTCGGACCGAGGAAGCCGAAGATCTCCCCTTGACGAACCTCGATGTCGATGCCGTGCACGCCGCGGCCGTTGGCGAACTCCTTGGCGAGCGCTTCGGTCTTCACCACGACGCTCATGCCTCCGCTCCCTCGTCGTCCGAGTCGTCCATGATCCCGTTGGCGTAGACGTCGAAAACCTGCGCGCTCCATGTGGCGAGCCCCTCGCCGGCGAGGGGGTCGGTGCCCACCACGGCAGCAATCTGGTCGTGCAGCAGGATCAACGCGAGGTCGTTGACCAGGAGGAACGCGTCCCGCACCGCAGGGTCGACGGCCGGCCGGAGCACGCCGAGATCGTCCATGGCGGACATGGCCTCGCGTGTGACCTCGAAGAGGCGCCGGAAGACGAGATCAGCGGTCGGGCCGCCGTCGAGGAGGATGCGTTGCAGGTAGTCCAGCAGGTGCGGCTCGGCCTCGAGGCCGCTGGACAGCAGCTCGGTGATCGAGGTCGCGGTCCCCTCACCCATCGAACCGGCCACGTCGGCGATGAGCTGCTCCATCAGCTCGATGACCCGCTCGTCGACGGCCCGCTTGAGGCCGTCCTTGGAGCCGTAGTGGTGGATCACGAGCGCGGGCGAGACGCCGGCCGCGGCGGCGAGGTCGCGGATGGTCACCCGGTCGGCGCCGCGCTCGGCGAACAGGTCCATCGCCACCCGACGGATCGCCTCCTGGGCGGTGAGCTCCGGCAGGACTGAACGCATGTTCAGGATACTAACCAGTTGTTCAGCCCATGGTCAACGGGCTCCTCACCCGGGCCGGCGAAGGAGCCGTCAGCCGTGCTGCCAGATCCTGTGCTGCAACGACCGCATGCCGCGCTTCGCGACCGCGTCGAGCGCCGCGACGTCGTCGGCGCCCAGCGTCCAGCCGAGCGCGCCGGCGTTGTCCGCAGCCTGCTTGGCGTTCTTGGCACCGGGGATGGGCACCGCGCCCTTCTCGATGATCCAGCGAAGCGCCACCTGACTGGGGGTCCGACCGTCGTGCGCCTCGCCGATCCGCCGCAGCTCGGCGACGATGACGTCGACCTCGGCCATCGGGTGCGCCGAGAAGCTCCGCTTGCCGGGCGGCGGGTTGTCGGCCGAGTACTTGCCTGTGAGCCGGCCCTGCCCGATCGGCGAGTACGCCAAGGGCACAACGCCCAGCTCCTCACAGGTCGCGAGCAGGCCGCCCGACTCGGGCATGGTGCGGAGCAGGGAGAACTCGATCTGGTTGCTCGCCAAGCGCAGCCCCCGCTTGCGCAGCTCGGCGTCCATCGAGCGCGTCTCCTTCACGGAGTAGTTCGAGACGCCCACGGCGCGCACCAGGCCGGCCTCGTGTGCCGCGGCCAGGCCGTCTGCAAGGGCACCGTGGCCCCGCAGGCTGATGGGGCCGTGGATCTGGTAAAGATCGATCGTGTCGACGCCGAGGCGCGCCACCGAGGCCTTCGCCGCCGCCACCAACGATCGCTTCACGTCAAGCTTCCACGGCTGGGGCATGAACTTCGAGGCGATCACCGCCTTGGTCGCGAGCTCCGGATCGGCGGCGCGCAGCTTGCCGATGATCCGCTCGCTCTCGCCCTTGCCGTAGACCTCGGCGGTGTCGAACAGCGTGACCCCGGCGTCGATCGACGTGCGCCAGGCGTTGGCGATGGTCTCTTCGGTGAGGTCGGTGTCGTAGCCACCCATCCCCCAGGTGGATCGATCGCCCCATGCCCAGGTGCCCACCCCCAACGTGCCGATCCGCACGTCCGTGCCGGCCAACGTGTACCCCTCGTCACTCATGTCCAGCACCGTACCGTCCACGCTCGGGCACCGCGGAAGCTGCGACGAGGCGGGTCAGAGGGTGGCGGCCACGAAGAAGTCGCGGTTCCAACCGCTGGAGAACACGTCGCCCGATCCGTTCGGGTTGTTGAACAGCGACCTGGACTGCCCGTTCGGGTAGGCGAAGCTGCGCACCCACCACGGATTGATGTCGAGCTCCATGGCTCGCTGCGCACCCATCGCCACGAGCGCGTCGGCGAGCGGGCCCGGGTAGGTCGCCATGCTGGCGGCGTAGAGCAGGTTGCCCGAGCCGTCGATGCCCAGGGCGGAACGGGCGGTGTTGGGGCCGACCGAGTTGAGTGGGACCCCCCACAGGTTGACGTCGCCCGCCGCGGCGGTGGGGTGGCCGCCGTCGACCAACAGCTGCACGTTGGTCCGCGCCCAGGCGAGCTGCCGGCCTCCCGCGGGCACGTCGCGTCCCCACTGCCCCAGGGCGAAGCCGCCGTCGGCGTAGCCCACCACGGCGGCCATGCCGGGGTTCAGCGCCCCGTGGATGCCGTCGGGACCCCGGATACCCGAGACCGCCGAATCGCCGGTGGTGAAATCGAAGCCGCCGTTGAACGACACGATGGCGTGCGGCCGGGTGGCCGCGTCGATCACAGTGCTCCCACCCTGACCCGAGTAGAGGTGCAGGTGGGCCGACGCCGCGATGCGCACGACGGTGAACTGGGCGCCACCGACGTTGACCGGGATCGCGCTGGCGAGCGTCTGGCCGTGGGCGACGACGACGGGCGTCCAGGTGCCGGCGACGAGTGCCGGCGGCGGCGCGGTGCCCGGCTGGGGCGGCGCGGGAGCGGGTGTTGGTGCGGGGGTGGGCGCAGCGCGGGGGTCGTGGTGGGCTTGGCGGTCGTGGTGGGCTTGGGGGTCGTCGTCGCACGCTGCGTCGTCGGCGGTTCAGTGGTGGTCGTGCTCGACGTGGTCGTGGTGACGCGGGTCGTCGACGGCGAGACCTTGACGTCGTGGGATGTGCTGCCGCACGCGACGATGAGCAGCGAACCCGCGATGGCCCCGAGCACGGCCGTTGCCCGTCCTACCCGGTACGGCCTCAGATGCTGCTCCCTCATGGGCGCACTCTACCGGTCGAATTCAGGCCCAAATGGAAGAGTTCGGTAAGAATCGACCCGCGCCCGCGCCAATGTCGGGAGCTTGGTCGCCCTATGGGCGACCAAGCTCCCGACATTGGCAAAGGGGGGTGCGACGAGACGTCGGGTGCCGAAGGGTCACGGTGCGTCGGGGACGACGACGGCGCGCCCCTCGAGCTCGCCGTGCTCGAGCAGCTCGTACGCTCGACCGACGTCGTCGAGGTCGAAGCGGTCGACCTGACTCGTGATCCGTCCCGACATGGCGAGCGACAGACGCGTCGCGCACGTCGGATACGTCGGATCCCTGGAAGGTGAACACCTCGGCCTCACGGGGGATCGTCCCGAACCACGGTGCGTGCAGTGCCGCGCCGCCGGCACCCACCAGCGCGAACGCGCCCGCCTGGCGCGTCATCGCCAACCCGGCGGCCAGAGTGCCGTCCACCCCCACGAAGTCGACCACGGCGTCGGCGCCGGCACCGCCGGTCAGCTCGCGCACGAGCGCGACCGTGTCGTCCGCGACGCCGTCGATCACCTCGTGGGCGCCCAGGCGAGTCGCCACCGCGCGCCGCACCGGACTCGTGTCGACCGCGATGACCCACGCGTCGGACAGCGCTCGGAAGAACTGGATCGCGAACGACCCGAGCCCGCCGGCGCCGATCACGACCGCGGTCGAACCCTCGGCCAACCGAGGTAGGCAGCGCTTGACCGCGTGCAGGGACGTCGCCCCCGCGTCGGTGAGTGGCCCGGCCAGCACCGGGTCGAGGTCGTCGATGGGAATCAGGTCGCGGACCGAGGAGACGAGCACGAACGTCGCGAGGCCACCGTCCCGTCCGAACCCCCGGCCGACGTTCGACTCGGCGCAGATGCTCTCGAGGCCGCGTTGGCACTCCCGGCAGGTTCCGCAGGAGCTCGGTGACACCAACGCCACCGCATCACCGACGGCCACGCCACTGGCGCCCTCCCCGAGCGACTCGACCCAGCCGCCCACCTCGTGCCCGAGGGTGAAGGGCACCCGCCAGTCGAGCAGCTCGCCCAGCTCCTGGGGCAGCTGGGACATGAGCGAGTCGGAGTGGCACAGCCCGTTGCCGGCAACCCGCACGAGCGCCTCGCCTGGTCCGGGCTCCGGCACCGCGACCTCCACGAGCTCGGGTGCGCGACCCCAGTCGAGAACCCGGTAGGCGCGCATGGTCCTGTCGACCGCCATGACGTTCAACCGGTCACCAGCGCCGCGAAGGCGTCGCCGGCCACGGCACGGCTGAACAGGTAGCCCTGCGCGGCGTCGCACGACAGCTCCCGAAGGACTTCGAGCTGCTCGGTCGTCTCGACGCCCTCCGCGATCGCCTGCAGGCCCAACGTGTGCGCGAGCGCGACGATCGCTGCGGTGACCTCCCGATCACCCGGGCGGGTGCCCATGCCGAACACGAAGCTGCGATCGACCTTGAGCAGGTCGACCGGGAGGCGCGTGAGGTAGCTGAGCGATGAGTACCCGGTGCCGAAGTCGTCGACCGCGATGCGGACTCCGAGGTTACGAAGGTCGTGGAGCACCTTTGCCGCGGCGCCCGCGCCGGCCATCAGGGTTCCCTCGGTCACCTCGAGGTGCAGTCGCGCCGGATCGATCCCCGTGCGACCCACGACCTCGGCAACCTCGTCGGACAGCCCCGGGTCGGCGAGCTGGCTACCGGACAGGTTCACGAAGATCTTCACCGGCTCGCCGTCGAGTCCGGCCGGCCAGCCCTGGGCGACCTGGCACGCCTCCTCGATCACCCAGCTGCCCAGCGGCCGCAGCAGACCGCTCTCTTCCGCGACCGCGAGGAAGTCATCGGGACCGAGCAGGCCGCTCTCGGGGTGGTCCCACCGCAAGAGCGCCTCGGCCCCCAGGATCCGGCCGTCGACCACGTCGACGATCGGTTGGTAGTGCAGGGCGAACTCGTCGCGCTCGAGGCCGCGGCGCAACGCCGCCTCGGTGGTGAGGCGCGACACCGCGGCGTGGTGCAGCGCGTCGTCGAACACCTGAGCCCGGTCGCGCCCACGAGTCTTCGCCTCGTACATGGCGGCGTCCGCGTCACGCAGCAGGTCGCCGGGGGACTCGAGGCCGACTCCCACCACGACGCCGATGCTCACCGACACATGGACCTGTTCGTCGCCGACATCGACGCGCCCGCCCACGCGCCGCTGGAGCCGCTCGGCGAGCTCGATCGCCCGCGCCCGGTCGGTGATGCCCTCGCAGAGGATCACGAACTCGTCGCCGCCGAACCGGGTCACGAGGTCGCCGGGTCGCACCAGATGGCGGAGTCGGCGGGCGATGTTGACGAGCACCTCATCGCCCGCGTGGTGGCCCAGGCTGTCGTTGACGACCTTGAACCGATCGAGGTCGACGAACAGCAGCGCCAGGGTGGTGCCCGTGTCCCGAGCCCGGGCGACCGCCAGCTCGAGCCGGTCGAGCAGCAACACCCGGTTGGGCAGCGCGGTCAGCGGGTCGTGGTGGGCGAGATGGGCAAGCTCATCCTGGTACTGCTGGACCTCGGTGACGTCGTGGAGCGTCCCGACATGCCCGGTGACGACCCCGGAGGCGTCGCGCACCGGCTGGGTGCGGATCTCCACCCAACGCTGCGTTCCTTCGGGACGGGCGACCCGCACCCGGGCGTCGAGGCCGTTCGGCCAGGACCTATCCGACCACTCCGCGCGCAGCCGGCGGCCGTCGTCGGCGTGCAGCACCCCCCAGACGTCGTCGGCGGACTCCAGCGCGCGCCCGGTGATGTCGGACCAGCGGTCGTTGGCATAGAGCACTCGACCGACCGAATCGAGCTCGAAGATCGCGCTGGGCGACGACACCGCCAACGACCGGAACCGCTCTTCGCTGGCCCGGAGCGCCTCCTCGGCGAGGCGACGATCGGTGACGTCGCGCCCGTTACCGAGGATCCCACCGACCTCGGTGTGCGCCAGCAGGTTCTGCACCCAGCCTTCGATCCAGCGGTAGGAGCCGTCGACGTGCTGAGCCCGGAACTCGACGTTGCGCGACTGGTCCGGCTCCTCGAGGACCGCCACCATGAGCTCGGTGACCGCGACCTGGTCGTCGGGATGGATGATCGAAAGGATCTGCGTACCGACAAGGTCGTCGGGAGCGAGACCCAGGGTGCGCAGCATCGCGGGGTTCGCGAAGCGCACCGTGCCGTCGGGGTCGAGGACCATCACGATGTCAGCCGAGCTCTGGACGAGCGCGTGGAAGCGGTTGGAGTCGCGGTTGGAGCCGACCAGCGCCTCCTCGCCGCTGCGCGGCCCGTACGGGCGCACGGCGAGCACCCGGTCGGCGCCGGGGTAGTCGCCGACGCGCTGCACCGTGGCCTCCATCCAAACCGGTCGTCCGGTGGCGTCGACGAGGCGCACCGCGAGGGAGCGGTCGAGCACCGTCGGGTCTCGGCGCACCGCGCGGAGGTGTTCGCCGAGCCGATCCCGGTCGTAGGGGTCGAGCAGGTCGAGGATCGGCGATCCGGCCACGTCCGCGGTGCGGAATCCGAGGATCCGCTGGATGGCGGGGCCGACGCTACGCACCCGATCGGTGCCGTCGAGGACGAACACGATCATCTCGGCGCGCACGCCGCCGCTGGCACTTCCCGCACTCCCCGCTTCGCCGATAGACATCGCTGCGAGTGTAGGTCTCTGGCGCCGTCAGGTCACCCCCCCACCTCCGGCGCCCGGATCGGGTGTGCCCCCGAGACCGATGCGCGGCTAGGGTTCGCTGCTCCCCTCCGGTCAGGCGACCGGCGGGAGATCACCCAGGTCCCGTGGTGAAGTCAGGAGTTCACGCCGCCCTGTCAAGGCGGAGGTCGCGGGTTCAAATCCCGTCGGGACCGCTCAACCGGGCTTGCCCGGTCATACCGGATTCGTCCGGGAACGAGGTCGGGTAGCTCAGTTGGCAGAGCGCGCGCCTGAAAAGCGCGAGGTCACCGGATCGACGCCGGTCCCGACCACCACGAAGGTGTCGTGACATCCGCCGCCGAGCGGGTTCGCGGCTGCCGGCGAGTCGATGCCGAGGTCAGACGACCTTGCCGACCGCGACGGGCTGGTGGGTCGAAGTCACCACGCCCGGCGAGGTCTCGGCGGTGATCGCCAGCGCTTCGACGCCGCCGGGCACCTCGAGGCGGGAGACTCCGGGAGCCGCTCCCAGGACGCCGAGCGAGATCGCCGTGGAGCCCTCGACGCCCCAGAGCTGGTAGGTCTGCGCCGCGGTCAACGACGGCAACGAGCGATCAGGAACGAGGTAGCCCTGGCCGTCGCTGGTCACGACCATCGAGGCCAGGGTCGTGCCCTTGTCGTCGCGCAGGGCGATGGTGCGCGACCCGGGCTCGATCGCGGCCCGCTCTGCCGCAACCCGCAACGCGGGGTTCGCCTGCACCTGCTCGATCTTCTGGTCCGCCTGCTGCAGCTGGTGATCCTGGTGCACCGCGAGACTGGTGAGCCCGATCACCCCGGCGAGGAGCAGCAGGGCGGCCGCCACCGCGAGCACCGCGATCCGGCGGGCGGGCCTTGCCCGGCGGGCGAGGTCGATGGTTGTCGCCACCTCCGGCGGTTCGGACCCGAGCCGGCCCGCGATGCGCTCCCACACCACCGGTGGCGGCTCGACGTCGTCGGTGCCGAGCAGGCCGGCAACCTCGTGGAGCGCGTCGATCTCGGCACGACAGTCGTCGCAGGACCGGAGGTGGTCCTCGACCGCGACGGTCTCCTGCTGGTCGGTCGCGTCGAGCGCGTAGGCGCCGAGAAGAGATCGAAGCTGTTCGTGGTCGGCGTGTTCGTTCACGGCCGTGGTCCTTCCTGCGCGTCGTTCGGCCACGCGCGTTCCGGTCACCTCGACGGTCGAGAGCGTCGCCAGGGTGGTGCGGAGCCGGCCCATGCCGCTGCGGATGCGCGACTTGATGGTGCCTTCGGGCGCGTCGAGCATGAGCGCCACGTCCCGGTAGGAGTGTCCGCCGAAGTAGGCGAGCTCGATCGCCCGACGCTCGTCGGGCGGCAACGCAGCAACCGCTTCTCGCACCGTTTCGGAGACGATGAGGTCCTCGACCTCCTGGTCGAGGGAGCGGGCCGGGAGGTTCCAGTCGCCCTGCTCGGCGTCGCGCTCCTCGCGACGACGCCTGGCCACGTCCGAGCGAACTCGGTCGACCGCTCGACCGTGCGACTGCGCCAGCAGCCAGGTGCGCAGGGTGCCACGATCAGGGTCGAACTTGGACGGGTCGTTCCAGAGCCGGAGGAACACCTCCTGGACGACCTCCTCGGCCATGCCCTGTTCGGGCAGCACCCTCCGCGCGAGCCCGAACACCGCCCCGGCGTGGCGTCGGTACGCCTCGGCGAGCGCGTCGGAACGCCAGCGGCTGATCGCCATCACGAGGACGGCATCGCTGGCTTCGGTCAGGTCTCTGGACATCTCGACCTGGGGTTCGTTGCGGACCCGCCTGCCGGATGACGGGAATCCGAGCACACCCACGGCTCCGAACCTACACACATGCCAACGACCCGCCGCCTCAGTTCCCTCCGCCGTGCGCTCACCTCCGTGGTCTGCGTGGCGGCCGTCGCCTTCACCGGCGCGGCGTGCGGCTCGGGCGGGTCGAGCGGCGCCGCAGCGGCTCCGACGAGCACGAAGACGACCACGACCTCGGGCCCGCAGCCGTCCAACGCCGCCGGCTCGGTGAGGTCGGGCACGGTCACGGTCCACATCAAGGACTACGCCTTCTCGCCCGCCGACCTCACGGTGAAGGCCGGCACGAAGCTCACCTTCGTCAACGACGACGGCGTGACCCACACCGCGACCGCGCCGGACGGCGCGTTCGACACCGGCGACATCCAGCCGGGCAAGTCGGTGACGGTCACCGCCAAGGCCCCCACCGGCGGCTCAGGCGCGGTCCCCTACATCTGCAGCATCCACCAGTTCATGAAGGGCTCCATCACCGTCGAGCCGTGACGGGTGGTGACCGCTCATCCGCGACCTCTCCCCATGTGCCGTCATCCGTCGGATGCGGCCTCAACGAAGAAGGAACCATGAAGCAACCAGAACCCATCCCGGCAGAGCTTCTCGAAGCATCGGAAGACCTGCACACCGACGCCATGCGTGCCACCACGTCGAACCTCGACGGACTCGTCGAGCGAGGTCGTGATCGTCGCGCCACCGCCACCATCGACCTCGACGAGCAAGCCGACTACCAGGCGAAGCGCCGCAAGTCGCTTCATCGCAACCTGAAGGGCGCCGGCGCGTTCGCCGGTCTCGGCATCCTGCCCGGCCTGGTCTCGTGGCTCACGTCGTCCAACGCCGAGGCGAGCATGGACGTGCAGGCGGCGCAGACCGCCGCGGCGCTCGAGAACCTCGCCATCGCCGTGTACGGCAAGGCTGCGGCGCTGCCCTTCATGGCGAAGATCCCCGACCCCGCCGGCTCGACCGTCACGACCTTCGTGAAGAAGACGGTCAAGCAGCACACCGACCACGCCGGGGCGTTCAACGCCGCGGTCAAGAAGCTGGGCGGCAAGGAGCAGACCGGCATCGACCAGGTGGTGATGGACAAGGTCGTCACCCCCGCGCTACCCACGCTCACCGACCCGTTGAAGGTCGTGATGTTCGCCGCCGATCTCGAATTCGTCGCGGCCCAGACCTACGCCGCGGAGACCGCGGCGGTCGCCGACGCCAACCTGCGCACGGTCTTCTCCAGCATCATGGGTGTGGAGAACCAGCACCGTGCGGTCCTGCTCGCCGTCGGTGCGCTGCTCCAGAACGACCTCGCCGGCCAGGTGACGATCCCACCGGACCTCGCGAAGCTCCCCGCCGCTGCCGGCGACGTGGGCTTCCCCGACGCGTTCCTCCCCCTCGACCAGGCCCGCCCCGCGGCCGAAGGAGCTGTCAAGTGACCACCCGCCAGCAGGAGATGCAGATCAGCGAGCGCGAGCTCGCCGCACTGACGACCGACCTGGACGAGGCGCACCACGCCACCATGCCGCTGATGCGCGACGCCATCGCCGAGCTCTCGGCTCAGCTGCGCGACGCGACCTCGGGCAGGTCCGTCAACCGCCGGTCGTTCCTGATCGCCGGCACCGCCGCCGGCGGCGCCCTCGCTCTGGCCGCATGTGGCTCGTCAGGGAGCTCGTCCAGCTCGTCGGCGACGACGGCGCCCCCTTCGACCACGATGCCGTCGGGCAAGTCGGTCGACCTCGCGGTCGCCGGCCTCGCCGCCGGGCTCGAGAACCTCGCGGTCAACACGTACCAGACCGCGCTCGATGCGGCCGGCGCCGGCAAGCTCGGCGACGTCCCTCCCGCGGTGGGCACGTTCGCCAAGACGGCGATGGCTCAGCATGCCGACCACGCCGGTGCGTGGAACTCGGTGCTGACCGGCGCCGGGAAGGACAAGGTCACCGGTGTCGACACGACCGTCGACACCGCGGTGGTGCAGCCCGGACTCAAGAAGGTGACGAGCGTCGGCGACCTCGCGGCGTTCGCTTTGAGCCTCGAGGACGTCGCCGCGGCGACCTACCTCAACGGCATCCAGAACGCGCTGACGCTGTCCTCCGCGATCAAGATCGCCGCCACCATCCAGCCCGTGGAGATGCAGCACTCGGCGATCCTGAACCTGTTGCTCGGCAAGTACCCGGTGCCTGCGGGGTTCGCCACCACCGACGGCGCACGCCCGGCCACCGACAAGATCGGCTGACCGCCTGCGCGGACGCCGTCGCGCCGCCGGCGGGACAGACTGCTCCCTGCCCACCGGCGCCGGATGGGGCGGCACTCTGACCCCACCTCACCGTCGGTGGGTGGCGGCGCGGCCGCCACCCACCGGTCGTGACCTTGGCCTCTACCGGGACGTGGCCGGGGTCTCCACGATGGCTGCAGCACCGAGACACGTGAGGAGACCACATGGACCACCGACACGCAGGTGCAGCAATGATCACCGTGGGAGCGCTGCTCCTGGTCGGCTGCGGCAGCTCGGCAAACAAGAGCACCACCGCCTCGACCACCCGGTCGACCAGCGGTTCCACCGCCAGGCCGGGTCCGGGCCGACCGCGACGACCGGCGCTTCCTCGACCAGCGGCGCGGCGGCGTCGGCGCCGGTGGCCGACATCCTGCGACAGGCCATGGTCGAGGAGCGCACCGCGGAGGGCACGTACTCGAATGTCCTGGTCGACCTACCCGGGGCGCAGCCCGTTCGCCAACATCCTGTTGGCCGAGCGCCAGCACATCACGGCGCTGGAGACCGCCGCCGCGAACCACAGCGTCGACCTGTCCTCGGCGACCGGCACGGCCAAGGCGACGCCGACCACCTTCACCGCGGCGTGCCAGCTGGGTGTCCAGATCGAGCAGGACGACATCGCCCTCTACGACACGCTGCTGCCGAAGGTGACGGCCTACCCGGACGTCACCAAGGTCTTCGAGAGCCTCCAGAGCGCCTCACGCTAGCACCTGGCCGCCTTCCAGAAGTGCGCCTGATGGCGTCGGTCGGTGCCCGCCGACCACACGGCACCGAGTAGGACGCCAAAAAGCCCCGGCCCTGACCTCCGCAGCGTCGATCGGGCGAGTATTTTTCTCCTCCTCACCAGAATTGACGAGCGGAGAAGACATGAGCGGGACATTCACCAGGCGCGTCGCGCTGGTCGGCGCATCGATGTTGTGTGCGGGCGCAACCTTGCTGTCGGTGCCACCGAGCGCCCACGCCGACACCCTCTTGATCGAGAGCTTCACCAACGGGACGGTGGCCAACGCCGCCGACTGGGTCGCCGGTGGCAGCGGCGGCTCCGAGCAGGGCTGGCCCGCCGCCGCGTGCCTCACCGCTGGATCCAGCACCGCCCAGACGCCGATCAAGGGATGCGCGCTCTCGAGCCCGGACGCCTCGGGATCCGGCGCCTTGCGTCTCTCGCCGGCCACGAACGACGACGCTGGCTTCACGCTGTACAACCACGCGCTGCCCACCTCCGGTGGACTCGACATCACCTTCGACCAGGCGCAGTACGGGGGCAGCGGCGCCGACGGCATCGGCTTCTTCCTCGTCGACGGCGCGGTCGACCTCACCTCCCCCGGTGGGGCGGGCGGGGGACTCGGCTACTCGGCCGGCAACACCAACGGGGCCAGCTACACCCCCGGCATCGATGGCGGCCTGCTCGGGATCGGCATCGACAAGTGGGGCAACTTCAGCTCGTCCTGGTCGTCGGGGACCGGCTGCGCGGCGGGCACCGGCGTTGGTTCGGCCGGCCCCGGCCAGACTCCGAACGTCGTCGCCATCCGCGGTGAAGGAAGCGGCACGGCCGGGTACTGCTGGCTGGGCGCCTCGGCCGACCTCGGCTCGACCTTGTCGGGCGCCGATCGCGCCTCCGCCACGGTGCAGGTGCACATCGTCATCGACCCGGCCGGGAATGGCACCCGCCACGTCACGGTGTCGCTCAACGGCACCCAGGTGCTCCAGATCCCTGCCCCGGCGGCACTGCTCGGCGCCTCCAGCTTCAAGTTCGGTTTCTCGGGCTCGACGGGGGCGGTCACCGACATCCACGAGGTGTGGGACCTCTCGATCAACTCCGTGATCCCAGTCCCCACCACCACCTCGTCACTCGCCGGCACCGGGACGACCGTCGCGCCGACCAGCGTGGCGCCGACGACCACGGTTCCGGGCGCCCCGGCGCCAGCAACTCCCGTCGACGCCAGCCCCACCTACACCGGCTGAGCGCCCGACCGACCGGCGCGTCGGAACGCGCGTGCTCGCTCCATCCGGCGCAACCGGTCGCACCATTGGCGACCCAGCTCCCGACCCTCGGAACCGGTGGTGGGTGAGCGAGCGGGGGCGGCTTCAGTCGAGGCCGAGGACGACCGGGAGATCGAGGTGGTCGTCGATGACGTGGTCGCCCTCGACGACCGGCGAGTCCGGGTCGACGGGGTCGTCGTGCACGCCCCGGTACCGCACCGCCAGGATGCCCATCGTCCGGGCGCCCATGATGTCGGTGCGACGCAGGTCGCCCACGTGCGCGGCGCGGCCGGGCTCGATGCCGCCCAGCCCCTCGAGGGCGTGCTCGAAGATGCGACGATCCGGCTTGTAGACCCCGACCTCGTCGGAGAACGACCAGTGGTCGAAGTACCCGAGCGCGCCCTGCTGATCGAGGTAGCGACGCAGCACCGTCGATGGCGTCAGTCCGACGTCGCAGACGATGCCGATGCGCACCTCCGCCGACTGGAGCGCATCGAGGCAGCCCAGGACGTTGGGGTTGAGAGTCGGGAACCGATCCGTGGGCGGCTCGGTGATCACCGCGAGCAATGCCGCCACGACCTCGGGATCGGGCGCCACGCCGAGGTGGGCAAGCATGGATTCGAGCGCGTCAGCCGCGCCGAACGGGCGGTTGTCCCGCCACGCTTCGAGGTAGGCCTTCCAGCCGACGTCGAACGCCGCCTTGATCGTCGCTTCGTCGGCGTCGTTGCCGATGTCGGTGAGGATCGCGCTCCACGCGGCGAGGCGATGCTCCCAGACGGTCGGGTCCTCGCGGACCAACGTCGACCAGAAGTCGAAGGTGACCGCCTCGACGCTCATGGCGCGAACGTCACCGGCACACGCCCTCGGCCCGAGCCGCCGCCGCGACCGCCGCGGCGACCAGCGGTCCCACGGTCGTGTCGAAGACGGACGGCACGATCCACTCGGCGGTCAGGTCCTCGGTCGGCACCGCCGCGGCGATGGCCTTCGCGGCGGCCAGCTTCATGCCTTCGGTGATGCGGGTGGCGCCGGCGTCGAGCGCGCCCCGGAAGATCCCCGGGAAGGCCAGCACGTTGTTGATCTGGTTGGGGAAGTCGGAGCGGCCGGTGGCGAGCACCGCGGCGATGCCACGGGCCAGCTCCGGCCGGATCTCCGGCTCGGGGTTGGCGAGTGCGAACACGATCGGATCGGCCCCCATGGTGCGCAGGTCGTCCGCCGTGATGAGCCCGGGCCCGGACACGCCGATGAACACGTCCGCGCCTTGCAGCAGATCACCCAACGAGCCCGTGACCTGCCCAGGGTTGGTCATCTCCGCGAAGCGCACCTTGGCCTCGTTCAGGTCGGTGCGGCCCTTGTGGATGGCGCCCTTGCGATCGGCGCCGATCACCACCGGCACACCCGCCTCGAGCAGGATCTTCGAGATCGCCACTCCGGCGGCCCCCGCCCCGGCGATCACGACGCGTAGGTCGGCCATCTTCTTGTCGACGATCAGCAACGCGTTCTCGAGGGCGGCCAGGACGACCACCGCGGTGCCGTGCTGGTCGTCGTGGAAGACGGGGATGTCGAGCGTCGCCTGGAGGCGCTCCTCGACGGCGAAGCAGTGCGGCGCCGCGATGTCCTCGAGGTTGACGCCGCCGAACACGGGCGAGATGCGCCGGACCGTCTCGACGATCTCGTCGACGCGCTCGTCGTGGGGCGTGCCTTCGGGGATGTCCACGCAGATGGGGAAGGCGTCGACGCCCGCGAAGTTCTTGAACAGGAGAGCTTTGCCCTCCATCACCGGCAGCGCGGCGGCCGGCCCGATGTCGCCGAGGCCGAGCACCGCGGTGCCGTCGGTGACGATCGCGACGGTGTTCTTCTTGATGGTCAGATCGTGCACGAGCGCCGGTTCGGCTTCGATCGACTTGCAGATCCGCGCCACGCCGGGCGTGTAGGCCATCGAGAGGTCGTCACGGTCGCGGACCGGCATGCGGGCCAGCACCTCGATCTTGCCGCCTTCGTGCATCTCGAACGTTCGGTCGCCGGCCTCGAGCACCTCGACGCCGTCGAGGCCCTCGACCGCCCGGCGCACCACGATCATGTGCGCCTCGTCGGTGCAGTCGACGATGAGCGTCTCGTCGAGGAAGTCACCCTTGGCTTCGAAGCCGTCGAGCGCCCCGATGTTCCCCCCGGCATCACCGATGGCCTCGGCGAGGCGCCCGAGCGCGCCCGGTCTGTTGTCGAGGCGCACCAAGAGGCGCACCGAATACGCGGCTGACGGCGTTGTCGGCATGGCTCGACGCTACTCAACCTCCCACGGACGGCCCCAACCGTTCACGGTCGTGTCAGATCGGTCCCTCGTAGGGAAATCCCAGCTCGGGCGCGGTCACCAGCGCCCGGACCACGAGCCCGGCCTCGGCGGCCATCGCGGTGACGGTGCCGCCACGGTCGACCACCGGAACCAGCAGCACCGGCGTCGCGCCCGCATCCCGGATCACGTCGGCCGCCTCGAGCATCGACACGCCACGGGTGACGGCGTCCTCGGTGATCGCCACGCGGTCGCCGGGCTCGAGCGCGCCGGCGATGCGGCCGCCGCCGCCATGGTCCTTGACCTCCTTGCGCACGCTGAAGGCCCGCAGCATGCGACCCCGCGTCGCGGCGATGCCCGCGGTGGCGAACGCCGCGGCGTCGGCGCCCATGGTGAGCCCGCCCAGCGCGGTGATGTCGTCGTCGATGGTGGCGAGCAGCGCGTCGGCCACGAGCAGCATCCCCTCGGGGCTGCAGGTGGTCTGCTTCGCGTCGATGAACCAGGTGCTGCGCTTGCCGGACTTGAGGGTGAAGTCGCCCTGCTTGACGGAGTGCTCGAGCAGGTGGTCGCGCAGCGCGGGGTAGCGCGCCGAGGGGGTTGGGTCAGACGGGCCGTCGGTCACGGACGGGGCCTCGCTTCGTTCGTCGGGTTCACGGGTGCCCCGATCATCCCACCTCTCTGCCGCACTGCGGACCGACAACCGTTCCGGGAGAGGTCAGCTACCGCGGCCCACGAGGCGGACCTGGTGGTCGCCCTTCTCGAGGCGACCGATCTCGACGGCGCGCACGTCGTTGGTGCGCAGCAGGTCGAGCGCCCGGTAGGCCTCGTCGGGCGGCACCACGACAACCATGCCGATGCCGAGGTTGAACACCTGCGCCATCTCGTCGTCGGCGATCCCGCCGACCTGCTGGATCTCGGTGAAGATGCGCGGCTGCTCCCAGGTCGCGGTGTCGACCACCGCGTCCAAACCCGCGGGCAGCACCCGAACCAGGTTGCCGGGCAACCCGCCACCGGTGACGTGGGCCACGGCGCGCACCTCGACGGTGCGCAGCAGCGCGAGCACCGACGGCGCATAGATGACCGACGGCTCGAGCAGCTCGTCCGCGAGGGAGTGCTTGGCACCGTCGTACGCCGGAGCCTCCAAAGACCGACCGCCCCTCTCGAGCAGCACCCGACGGGCCAAGGAGTAGCCGTTGGAGCGCAGTCCCGGCGAGGGCAGACCGAGCAGCACGTCGCCGTCAGCGACCTTGTCGCCGCCGATGAGCTGATCGCGCTCGGCAACGCCCACCGAGAAGCCGACCAGGTCGAAGTCGCCGGCCTCCATCGCACCGGGGTGCTCGGCCATCTCGCCGCCGATCAGCGCGCAACCGGCCTGTCGGCAGCCTTCCGCGACGCCTTCGACCAGCTCGGAGATGTGGTCCGGATCCAGACGACCCACCGCGATGTAGTCCAGGAAGAACAACGGCTCGGCGCCCTGGCAGACCAAGTCGTCGACGCACATCGCGACCAGGTCGACGCCGATCGTGTCGAAGCGTCCTGCAGCTTGGGCGATGAGCGCCTTGGTCCCGACACCGTCGGTCGACGACACCAGCACGGGCCGGCGGTAGCGGTGCGACGGGAACTCGAAGAGCCCGCCGAAGCCACCGATGTCGCCGATGACCTCGGGCCGGAACGTGGAGCGCACCTTTTCGGTGATGCGCCGCACCGCTTCTTCGCCGGCGGCGATGTCCACGCCCGCCGATTTGTACGTCTCGCCCACTCGTTCAGCTCCCCCGGCGCTCGTCGGACGGCAGTCCGCCGACCACCAGGCTCGAGAGCCCTTCCAACATGTTCGGCATCGGGTCGCCGGAGTCGGCTTCGAGGACGCCCTTGCGCAGTTCGACGGGGACCTCGACGGGGTACTTTCCGGTGAAGCACGCGTCGCAGAAGCCTGCGCCGGGCGCGCCGGTCGAGGACACCAGGCGGTCGAGCGTGATGTACGCGAGCGAGTCGACGTCGAGGTAGGCGCGGATCTCCTCGACGGAGAGGTTCGCGGCGAGCAGCTCGGAGCGGGTGCCGGTGTCGATGCCGTAGAAGCACGACCACTTGATGGGCGGCGAGGAGATGCGCAGGTGCACCTCCGCCGCGCCGGCTTCTCGCAGCATCGACACGAGCTGGCGTTGCGTGGTGCCGCGAACGACCGAGTCGTCGACCACGACGAGACGCTTGCCGGCGATGTTCTCGCGCAGTGGGTTGAGCTTCATGCGCACGCCCAGGGCCCGCATCTGCTGGCTGGGCGCGATGAACGTTCGTCCGATGTAGCGGTTCTTGACGAGGCCCTGGCCGTAGGGGATGCCACTCGCCCGGGCGTAGCCCTCGGCCGCGGGCAGACCCGACTCGGGTACACCCATGACCATGTCGGCTTCCACGGGCGCTTGATCGGCGAGCAACTCACCCATGCGCACCCGCGCATGGTGCACGCTGCGCCCGTAGAGGCGGCTGTCCGGGCGGGCGAAGTAGACGAACTCGAACAGGCACAGCTTCGGGTCGAGCCGCTCGGCGGGGAACGCGGGAACCGAGCGCACGCCGTCGGCGTCGATGATCACCAATTCGCCGGGGTCGAGCTCGCGCACGAAGTGGGCGCCGACCACGTCGAGTGCCGGCGACTCCGACGCCAGCACCCAGCCGCCGTTGTCGAGGTGGCCGAGGCAGAGCGGCCGGAAGCCGTTGGGGTCGCGCACGCCGTAGACGCGCTCATCGTCCATCAACACCAGCGAGAACGCTCCCTCCAGGCTCGGGAGCACCGCCAGCAGCGCGGCCTCGAAGCGGCCGTCGTCCTCAGCTTCGGCGTCCCCTTCGAGCTCGGCGAGCAGCAGCTCGGCCACCAGGTCGGTGTCGGAGGTGACCATTCCCGGAAGCATGCCGGCCTCGTCAGCGAGCGCGGAGGTGTTGGTGAGGTTGCCGTTGTGGCCGAGCGCGAAGCCCGTCGCGCCCACCCCGCGGTATGCCGGCTGCGCATTGCGCCACGTGGACGAACCGGTCGTCGAGTAGCGGGTGTGGCCGATCGCGAGGTGACCGGTGAGCGGGGCGAGGGTGCGGTCGTCGAAGACCGTCGAGACGAGGCCCATGTCCTTGACGACGGTGATGTCCTCCCCATCGGACACGGCCATGCCCGCAGACTCCTGCCCGCGGTGCTGCAGGGCGTAGAGACCCAGGTAGGTCAGGTGGGCGACCGGCTGCCCGGGGGCACGGACCCCGAAGACGCCGCACGCCTCCTTCGGCGAGTCGTCGTCTGCGTAGTGCTCAGGAACGTCGTCGGCGGCCGGCGGCACCGTCCCATCCTCGCACGTCCGGACGCCGCTTCCACCAATGCCCGGATCTGCAGCGTTCGCACGCTCGGCGACCGACGCCTACTCACTCGTCGGACGACTCGATCAGGCGTTTCGCTCCCGTGCCCGTCCGAGCGCCTCCTTGAAGATCAAGAAGGGCAGCAGCAAGCGGACCACGAGGGCGATCACCCACACCGCCACGGTGGCCAGGACCCAGGTCTTCGCGCCGGTGATGGTCATCCCCGAGCTCACGACGGTGGCGACGATCAGGCTGACCAAGGTCGCGATGAGGGCGGAGCTGCCCAGCAACGCAGGGGTGTTCTTGAGCGCGACCTGCCGGATGAGCGGTTCGATCAGCAGCGAGGTGCCGGCGAAGACCGCCAGTGCGATGACGAAGCCCGAGACGTCCAGGGTCATGTCGGTGAGGAGCGCCGAGGCGGCGATCAAGGCGACCGCATCGGCGATCAGGCTGACCACGAGCCTGGCGAACAAGCGGATCATCGCGGACTCGTCCCGTGCTTGCCGACCACAGGGAGCCGGTCTGGTCGAGCGGGAGTCAGGTCGGTCATGGAGCTCCTCACCGGCTGCGGACCGACCGGGTGGTCGGCCCTCGGGTTGACAACTTCACGTGCCGATGGCGCGGGCGGCCTTCGCTGGTCGAACTGTAGACCGTGGTGTTCCGCACTCGCCGTGATGAGATGATCGCTCAGCCCTGGGTGGTGCCGGCGCCGAACGCGTCGGGGAGGCGGTCGCGCCAGGTCGTCGCGACTTCGTCGACGCCGAGGTCGATCAGCGGTTCCCCATCTCTGGGCGCGATCACCAGACGGTCGCCGCCGGTCGAACCGAGCAGCCGCGCCGGCACGTCAGCGTCGAGGTGACGTTGGTGCACGACCTTGAGTTGCTCGGGAGTCAGGCAGACCACGACCCGTGACGGTGACTCGCCGAACAGCCAGGGCACGCCCGCGTCGTCCGGGAGGTTCACCTGCACCCCGACGCCGCTGTGTGCGACCAGCTCGCCCAGCGCGCCGGCCAGGCCGCCTTCGGCGACATCCGCGATCCCGGTCACCAGGTCGTCGGCCACGATGCCGCGCACCAGCTCCAGGAGTCGGGCGTGCGCGTCGGCGTCGAAGGGCACCAACGAACCGCCGCGCAACCCGTGGTCGAACGCCCAACGCGAGCCGGCGAGGCCCGACGGCGCGTCGGCGTCGAGCCCGTCCCCGGCGGGGTCGGCGCCAAGCAGCACCAGTCGGCAACCGTCGGCGAACCCCTTGCCAGCAGGGCGCCGCTCGAGGTCATCGAGCATGCCCAGCACCCCGACCACGGGCGACGGATCGATGTCGCGTCCGCGGCTCTCGTTGTAGAAGCTGACGTTCCCGCCGATCACCGGCACGCCCAGCGCCCGGCAGGCGTCAGACATGCCGTCGACCGCCTCGGAGAACTGCCACATCACCTCGGGGTGCTCGGGGTTGCCGAAGTTGAGGCAGTTCACCAGCGCCATCGGCCGGGCCCCGACGCACGCCAGGTTCAGCGTCGCCTCGGCCACCACCGCCGCCGCGCCTTCGCGTGGGTCGACCGCGCACCACCGGTGGTTGCCATCGGTCGTCAAGGCGATGCCTCGACCGGTTTCGTCGCCGGTGATCGGGTGCCGCAGACGCAGCACCGCGGCGTCGCCACCCGGGCCGGTCACGGTGTTGAGGAAGAGCTGGTGGTCGTACTGGGACGACACCCACGTCGCGTCGGCGAGCATGCCGAGCAGGTCGGCGCCGAGCGTCGCCGCACGATCGAGCCCGGCGAGGTGACCGGCGGGATCGTCGGCGCGCCGCTCGGCGAGGTCTGTCGGTGCGGCACGCGGCCGGTCGTAGAGGGGCGCGTCCTCCTCGAGCGACTTCGCCGGCGTGTCGGCGAGCACCTCGGCGCCGCCTGCCGCGCTCGACAGCACCCGGAGGCGACCGGTGCCGGTGACCGTGCCGATCACCGACGCGCGCACCTCCCAGCGCTCCGCCACCTCGAGCACGTCGTCGAGGCGGTCCGGCGCGACGATCGCCAGCATCCGCTCCTGGGACTCGCTCGTCATCACCTCGAAGGGCTCCATGCCCGGCTCGCGCTGGGGGATCTCCGAGATGTAGACGTCCATCCCCGAGTCGCCCTTGGCGGCGGTCTCCGACGTCGCGCAGGTGATGCCCGCGCCACCGAGGTCCTGCACCCCCACCACGAGGTTGCGATCGTAGAGCTCGAGGCACGCCTCGATGAGCCGCTTCTCCTCGAACGGGTCGCCCACCTGCACGCTGGGGCGCTTCGCCGCGTCGGCCTCGTCGTCGGCGAAACCCGCCGACGCCAGCACCGATACGCCACCGATCCCGTCACGACCCGTCGTGGAGCCGAGCAGCACCGCGAGGTTGCCCGCGCCGGTGGCGCGCCCCAGCACCAGGTTCTCCACGGGCAGCACGCCAAGTGCGAGCACGTTCACCAGCGGGTTGCCGAGGTAGGTCTCGTCGAACACGACCTCGCCGCCGATCGTGGGCACGCCCACCGAGTTGCCGTAGCCCGACACGCCCGAGACGACCCCTTCGGCCACCCAGCGGCTCCGGGCGTCGTCGAGCGGCCCGAACCGCAACGGGTCCATGACCGCGATGGGTCGGGCACCCATCGAGAAGATGTCGCGCAGGATGCCGCCCACGCCGGTGGCGGCGCCCTGGTAGGGCTCGATGTAGGAGGGGTGGTTGTGGCTCTCGATGCGCAGCGCCAGCGCGATGCCGTCGCCCGCGTCGACGACGCCGGCACCCTCGCCCGGGCCGACGAGGACGTGCGGCGCCTCGGTCGGGAAGCGCCGGAGGTGGATGCGCGACGACTTGTAGGAGCAGTGCTCCGACCACATCACCGAGTACATCGCCAGCTCGAGGTGGTTGGGGGTGCGGCCGAGGATGTTGGCGATGGTGGCAGCCTCGTCGTCGGTCAACCCGAGGGCACGGTGGATCTCGGCGTCGTCGGCGGTGGAGGGCTCGGTGCTCGGCACGCCGCCATCGTAGGAGGGCGCCCTCGGCCGGGACACCGTCCGGGCCGAACCGAACCGGCGATACCGTGCGGCGGATGATCGCCCGCCCCATTCGTGCGTGCGCGCTGGCCTCGGTGCTCGTCGTGGTCGCCGCCGCGTGCGCCGGGTCGTCCGAGCCGGCTTCGGCCCCTGCTACGACCAGCCGGTCGACCTCGACGACGCCTACGGGTGCACCGCCGAAGGGCGCGTCCACGACCACGCAGCACGCGGCTGCTCCACCTGCCACGGCACCACGAACGACCACGCTGCAGCTCACCCTCGTCGACACCACGCGCCCGACCGTGAGCCACGGCACCACCGTGGCGACCTCGCGCACCCTGCCGACGACGGTGTGGCTACCCGCCGACGCCCAGGGCCACGCGGTCGGCAACCACCTCCCATGGCTGGTGTTCCTCCACGGGTACAACGCCGAACCGGCCACGTACACCGCCATGCTCGAGCACTGGGCCCGCGCCGGGTACGCGGTCGCCGCGCCGCTCCTCCCGCTCACCTCGTCCCAGAGCGGCAGCGTCCAGGACGAAGCCGACATGGTGCACGAGCCCGCCGACGTGAGCTTCCTCATCACCGCGCTGCTCGCCCGGAGCGCGGCGGCCTCGGGGCCGCTGGCCGGTCTGCTCGACCCCGCGCGGATCGGCGTCGCCGGTCAATCAGACGGGGCCAACGTGGCGTTCGCCACCGGCTACAGCAGCCAGCTCGGAGACCCGCGCATCCACGCTGTCGTCGACGAGAGCGGCGAGTTCCCCTCGGGGATGGGCCCGTACCCGAGCGACGCCGCCGGTCCACCCCTGCTCATGATCGTGTCCGACACGGATGAGTTCGTGCCCCGGTCGCAGAGCCAGGCGCTCTACGACGCCGTGGACGTGCCGCGCTGGTGGGTTGAGCTGCACGGCGTCGCGCACCTGCCGCCGTTCGGGGCGACCAACGCCTGGTCGGCCGTCGTCGACCGGGTGACCGTCGACTTCCTCGACCTCACCCTCGGCGGCTACGCCGTCGACCCGTCCACGATCGCGAAGGACGCGCAGCAGCCACCCACCGCGACCCTCGCGGCCAGCTCGCCCTAGGAGTCGCCACCGGCCAGCGACCCGGATGTAGGTCAGGCGCGGGCGAAGGTGCCCAGCTCGGGATCGATGAGCGGCACGCCGTTCAGGTTCTCGATGTTGACCTTCGACGCCTTCCCGCTGGCGCCCACGGTGAAGGTGACCGCCGTGATGCCCAGGGCGTTCTCGCCGATGGGCTCGTAGGAGAAGACGTCGCCGTCCCAGTGGGACAAGGTGAATCGCTGCGGCTTCGGTCCGAGCGCCAGCTCGAGCCCCTTCGCACCGGCGCTGACGACCGCGTCCCCGTAGAGCGCGCTGGTGTACGTCCCGACGTAAGCGGCGTCGGACTTGGCGGGCTTGGGGTTGGCGGGCGGCTTCTTGCCCGCCAGCTCGCTGGCGTTCTCGGTGAGGGGTGCCAAGCGCGGCTCGTAGGCCGCGAACCAGTCCCGGGTCGATCGACCGGCGACGACCAGGTCCGCGAAGGTGGAGTTGACCGCCTCGGGCACGCCGATCGGTTGACCGTTGGTCAAGGTGACGATGCCCACGTCGGCCGACGGGATGATCGTGAACGCCGTCGCGGCGCCCATGGCGAACGCGCCGGAGTGGGCCAGCACGAGCCGGCCGGCGCCGTCGTAGCCGACGCCGCATCCGAGGCCGTAGAAGCCACTCCGGCCGGTGAGGCTTTCGGACGGCGAGCTCGTGTAGTGCGGCGCGTGCGTCTGGATCAGCGGCTTCTCGGCGACGATGCGCTTGCCGTCCAGCGTGCCTCCCGCAAGCTGCAGTCGCAGCCAACGGGCCATGTCGTTCGCCGATGAGCTGACCCCGCCGGCGGGCGTCTGCGCATCGGAATCGCGCACGTAGGTCGCCTTCCACGTGCCGGTGCGCTTGGTGTGGAGGTCAGCTCGGTTGGCGGCCTTGTGGTAGTCGGCGTAGCTCGAGCTCGTCGAGGTCATCTTGGCGGGTCCGTACAACAGGTTCTGGGAGAGCTGGTCCCAAGACACCCCGTTGGCCGCGGCCGCGGAGAGCGCCGCTGCGGTCAACCCCATGTTCGTGTAGGCGTAGTTCGCGCGGAAGGGTTCCAGTTCGTACTCGCGCAACCGAGCGAGGATCTGCTCCTGGGTGAAGTCGAGGTCCTCGAGCAGGTCGCCGGCGTGGTCGGGCAGTCCGCTGCGGTGGCTGTACATGTCCGCCAACGTGACGTGCGCGGTCACGTACGGATCGGCCAACTGGAAGTCCGGGAGATGCGCGACGACCGGGTCCTCCCAGGACACGCTCTTCTTGCCGACGGCGGACGCGACGACCGTGGACGAGATCGCCTTGGACAGCGAAGCGAGCTGGAAGACCGTGTCGGCATCCACCTTGGCCCCCGAGTCGACGTTCCGGACACCGAAACCCTTGACGTAGACGACCTTGTCCCCGTGGACGACCGCGATGGCGATGCCCGGCACCCCGGTCTGCTTCAGCAGCCCGGCCGCCAGGTCGTCGAGCTTGCCGACGGCGTCGTCGACCCGACCGGCGGGGATGTCGACGAGCGACACCTCGTTCGGCGACACCTTGGAGAAGTCCGCATTGCTGACGCTGCTGCCACTCTCGGACGTCGCGGACGAGGTGTCATCAGAACCGCTGCTGGACCCGTCGTTGGACAACAGGTGGTCGCCGAGCAGCGCGACACCGGCGCCGGCAACCGCGGCGCCGCCGACCGCGCCCAGGAAGCCCCGGCGGCCCACCCCGCCGCCGGACCCGCCATCGGCCGCCGGGGTGCTGCGTCCCCCGTCGGGAGCGTCGGGGGTGTTCGAATCAGCGGGCATCGAAGCAGGGTACCGAGAAACGTGTGACGCGCTTCACCGCTCGACCCCTGTGCTTGCCGAATGCAGCAAGCTTGGTCGCCGATACGGCGACCAAGCTCCCGACATTCGTGGTTGGGAGGGGGCGGTGGGGGCTCAGGCGTCGGGGACGACGAGCCAGCCCTCGTAGACGCCCTCCCAGCTCGTCGCGAAGGCGCTCGAGCGCGTCGCGGGAGCGGGCCATGTCGCCCTGGGTGAGCACCTCCACCTCGTGCGCCTCGAACACCGGCGGCGCCTCGGCGTCGACGTCGTCGGAAGCGACGAACACCACCGCGATGCCCGAGGTGCGCAGCGCCGCAGCGGCCTGGTCGGCCTCGTGCAGCGTCGGGAACCGGAACCGGTGGGCGATCAGGACCTCGGGTGCGCTCTCGCCGGTCGCACGAGCCGCCTCGACGACGCGCCGCCGGTCGGCATCGGCCGGCACGGCATCGGCGAACAGCGCGCGGTAGCGACTCCAGGCGGGATCGTCCGCCACGTCGGGTTCGACCTCGTAGCCGAGCTGAGCCGGGTCGAGCGCGGCCATCGCCGCGACGCACGCCTCGGGAGAGTCGGTGTGGAAGAGCAGGTCACGGAAGCCCGGCACGGTCATGACCGCGACGAGCTCGGCGCAGTCGTCCAGCGCCGAGACCAGCTGCTCCTCGGCGGCGAGGAGCGACTCGGAGACCGCGGGATCCGGGAAGCCGGTCGAACTGTCACCATCGAAGCGGAGACGGACGTGCACCCGGCTGCTCCGGCCGCTCGCCGGTCCGGCCGCCACCCAGCCGCCGTGCACCCGCACGCCGGCGAGCGCGTCGTCGTGCGCGACGACGCCGACGAGCCAGGTATCGGCGATTTCTGCGGCCACCTGGGTAGCCTCCCACGTCGTGCTCGCCGAACGCCGAACGCCGCCCGTCCTCCTGCTCGCCGTGGTGACGCTGCTCACGGTCATGGCCTCGTGCAGCACGTCGGTGCCCGCGTCGACCACGGCGCCCACCAGCACGTCGGCCCCCTCCGCGACAACGGGTGGGGGCAAGGCGAAGGGGACCGAGCCGATCGCCTGGCACTCCTGCGCCAACGAGTCGGCACCGATCACCTGCGCCACCATCAAGGTGCCCGTCGACTACGCCCACCCCAACGGCGACACCCTCGACCTGGCGCTGGTGAAGCACCCGGCGACCAGCGCCTCGGACCGCATCGGCCCGCTGCTGGTCAACCCCGGCGGACCTGGCGGCTCCGGCATCGACCTGGCCGTCAACAACCTCTGGCCGTCCGAGATCTCGAAGCACTTCGACATCATCGGCTTCGACCCGCGTGGGGTCGGCAAGAGCAGTCCACTCGAGTGCCACGACAACCTCGAGGCCATGTACTCGGTCAACCCGGCACCTCGCACCCCCAAGGCCGTCGCCACCCTCGAGTCGGTCTCGAAGACCTTCGTGCAGGGCTGCGACGCGAAGTACGGCGACCTGCTTGCCCATCTGGGCACCCGCGACGTCGCCCGTGACATGGACCAGATCCGCAAGGGCCTCGGCGAGGACAAGATCAGCTACCTCGGCTACTCCTACGGCACGAGCATCGGCCAGGTCTACGCCGACCTCTTCCCCACCAAGGTGCGGGCGATGGTGCTCGACGGCGTGGTCAAGCTCGGCCAACCCGGGCTCGAGGCGTCCGCCGATCAGGGCATCGCCTTCGACAAGGCGCTGGACAACTTCTTCGAGAACTGCAAGGCCCAGGCGTCGTGCCCGCTCGGCAAGGACCCGGCCAAGGTGTACGACCGAATCGCCGCCAAGTTGCTGGTCAAACCGCTACCCACCGACGACGGCAGCCGGACGCTGCCGATCGGGCTCTTCCACCTCGGCGTCGGCCAGGCGCTGTACGCGCAGTTCCTGTGGCCCCAGCTCGCCTCGGCCCTCCACCAGGCCGACCAGGGCAACGGCACCGGCATCCTGGCCTTGGCCGACCAGTACCTGGGCCGGCAGCCCGACGGCACCTACGACAACGGCATCGAGATCTACTTCGCGGTGAGCTGCCTCGACTGGTCGTGGCCGTCACAGCCGGACGCCTACCTCGCCGCCGGACGGGCGGCCGCGGTCAAGGGGCCGCGCCTCGCCGAAGGCATCGTGACCGACTACATCCGTTGCGCCTACTGGCCGACGCCGCCGCAACCGCTCACCCCGCCCAAGGCCAAAGGCTCACCGCTCATCGTGGTGGTATCGACCACCGCCGATCCGGCGACCCCGTACGTCAACGGCGTCGATCTCGCGAAGCAGCTCCCCGACGCGGCGTTGATCACCAAGGTCGGCACCACCCACACCGCCTACAACCAGGGCTCGTCGTGCGTCGACGACCCGGTCAACGCGTACCTGATCTCCTTGCAGCGGCCCGAGAAGGGCCTGCGCTGCAAGTGACCAACGGCCACCGGACCGCTCAGCCGGCGAGCCCGGCACCCACGAGCGGGTCGAGCACCAGCTCCGGCTGGTCGCCGTGCAACCGTTCGAGCCAGTACTTCGACTCGAACAGCGCGAGCAGCGTGCCGTCCGCACGACCCAGCACCTGCACGCCCCGCATGCCACGCAGCGCCTCGGCGCTCGCGGCGTCGGTGCGGCGGGCGACGGTGTAGCTGGTCGGGCTCAGCTCGACCGGTGCCCCGAACTCGTTCTCGAGACGGTGCACCGCCACCTCGAACTGCATCGGTCCCACCGCCGCAAGCGTCGGCGCCTGGTCACCCAGGTCCGCGTCGCGCAGCACCTGCACGACCCCTTCCTCGTCGAGCTGCGCGATGCCACGCCGGAACTGCTTGAAGCGGCCCGTGTCGCGCACCCGGGCCACCGAGAAGTGCTCGGGGGCAAAGCTCGGGATGCCTGGGAACTCGACCGGCTCGTCCAGCCAGAGCGCGTCGCCGACCCGCACGTCGGTGGCGTTGACGAGCCCGACGACGTCGCCCGGCCACGCGTCTTCGACGGTCTCGCGGTCGCGCCCGAACACGGTGTGTGCGTACTTGGTGGCGAACGGCTTGCCGGTGCGGCCGTGGGTGACGACCATCCCGCGCTCGAACTTGCCCGAGCAGACCCGCACGTAGGCGATGCGGTCGCGGTGCGAGGGGTCCAGGTTGGCCTGCACCTTGAACACGAACCCGGAGAACGGCGCGTCGAGCGGACGCGGGTCGCCGTGCACGTCGAGGCGCGGGCTCGGTCCTGGCGCCAGGTCGACCACGGCGTCGAGCAGCAGCCGCACCCCGAAGTTGGTGAGCGCGGAGCCGAAGAACGTCGGGGTGATCTCGCCCGCCTCGAACAGCTCAGCGTCGAAGTCGGCACCGATCTCGCTCAGCAGGCCGATGCCCTCGAACGCCTCGTCCCACGCCGCACCCTCCTCGGCCGCGGCCCGCTCGGCGGGCACCACCTCCTCGGGGGCTTCGCTGGCGCCGCGGGCGACGCGGGTGAAGCGCACGTAGGTGTCGTCCCGCCGGTCGATGACCCCTCGGAAGTCGCCGGCGATGCCGACCGGCCACGTGATCGGCGTGGCCGGCAGCCCGATCTGCTCCTCGATCTGGTCGAGCAGCTCGAGCGGGTCGAGCCCCGGTCGGTCCCACTTGTTGACGAAGGTGATGAGGGGGATGCCACGCGTGCGGCAGACCTCGAAGAGCTTCAGCGTCTGCGGCTCGATGCCCTTCGCGGCGTCCAGCACCATCACCGCGGCGTCGGCCGCGGCGAGCACGCGGTACGTGTCCTCGGAGAAGTCGCGGTGGCCGGGGGTGTCGAGCAGGTTCACGACGTGGCCGCGGTAGGGGAACTGCAGGACGGTCGAGGTGATCGAGATGCCGCGCTTCTGCTCGAGCTCCATCCAGTCCGACGTCGCGGAGCGTCGCTCGCCGCGCGCCTTGACCGACCCGGCGGCGCTCCCGCCGAGCGCGCCGCCGTAGAGGAGGAACTTCTCGGTGAGGGTCGTCTTGCCGGCGTCGGGGTGCGAGATGATCGCGAACGTCCGCCGGGGGGCGGGGTCGGTCATGAGGTCGCGGCCGAGGTCGGGGACCGGCGGGGGGAGTCGTGTCGGTGCCCGTGCCGTCGAACGTCTTGAAGAACGCGTCGAGCTTCTTGGTGATCTCGGCGTTGGGGGCCTCCCCGCTGAACCGCTCGACCACCTTGCCCTCGGTGTTGATCAGGATGAACGTCGGGAACCCCGCCACGCCGAGCGCGTGGCCGGCGTCGCTCTTCGCGTCGTCGGCCATCGCCGTGCCCGTCCAACCCATGTCCTTGGTCAGCCAGGGCCCGGGCGGGTAGTGCGGCGAGCCGGAGTCGACGCCGGTCGAGAGCACCACCCACCGGACCCGGTCGGCGACACCGCCACCGTTCACGAGCTTGACCAGCTCGGGCAGCTCGCGGTTGCAGTGCGGGCACCAGTGCGCCGCGGCCACGACCATCGTCGGCTTGTCGGTCGGGCCACCGATGCGCACGGGGGTGCCGTCGAAGGCCTGCCCGTCGACGATCGGCACCGCGCAACCCTTCTCCGGGTCGGCCTTGCCGTTGTCGGGGGTGGAAGTGAGGGCCTTGCCGTGCACGGTCACCTCGCCGAGCGCGGTCGTTGCAGGCAGGTGCTCGGTCGGGGCCGCGACGACCGGGACCTCGGCGCAGGCGGAGGCTGAGGCGACCGTGGCATCGCTCGCGGTGGATCCCGACGAGCTGCAACTTGCCAACAGGACGCCGGCTGCGACGGCGAGCACGGATCGGAGGCGCAGGCGTGCGACGGTGGCATTCACCCGGCCGAGCGTAGGGCGCACGACCGGCGTTCCTGACTTCGCTGTGGCTCCCATCTCATCGGGTGGGGCGCCCGCACCGCACACGTGGGCCCGGTTGCGCCGCTCTGCCGGGTTCCGGGTCGTGCGTGCCATGCTGGGGCCATGTCGTCTGCGTCGGGCCCGATCGTCGATCGAGGGCTCCTCGACGAGGCCGTGGCGCTGGCGCGACGGGCGGGCGAGCTCACCCAGCGGCACTTCCGTTCGGCTGAGCTGGCCATCGACACCAAGGGCGACGGCACGCCGGTGACCGTCGCCGATCGCGGCGCCGAGGCGCAGCTGCGCGCCGAGATCGGCGGGCTGTTCCCCGACGACGGCATCTTCGGCGAGGAGGAGGCAGAGCACCTCGGCACCTCCGGTCGGCGCTGGATCATCGACCCGATCGACGGCACCAAGGCCTTCACCCACGGCGTGCCGCTCTACACGAACCTGTTGGCCCTCGAGGACGCGCACGGCATCGCCATCGGGGTCATCAACATCCCGGCGCTGGGCGAGACCGTCTACGCGGCGCGCGGTCAGGGCGCCTGGTGCAACGGCGAGCGCATCCGGGTCAACGACTCGGCCGTGGTGCGCGGGTCGTACGTGATGACCTCGGGACTGGCCGGTTGGGACGGCGACCTGGTGGACCGCGCCAACGCCGCGGGGCTGCACCTGCGCACCTGGGGCGACGCGTACGGCTACGCGCTGGTCGCCACCGGGCGCGCCGAGGGCATGGTCGACATCGTCGCCGAGCTCTACGACCTGGCACCTGTGCCGGTGATCATGGCCGAGGCCGGCGGCCGCTTCAGCGACCTGTCCGGTGCGAACACGCCTGGTGGCGGCTCCGGACTCGCCACCAACGGAACCCTGCACACCGACCTCCAGCAGCTGTTCGCACCGCGCGGCTCGTCGACCACGTGATCGTCCGCCGCCTGGTCGTCAGCCTTGCCGCGGTCGGGATGCTGGCGCTGGCGTGGGCGCCGGCCGCCGCCGCCGACCCGGCCAAACCGACCAACTACCGGTCGCGGGTCGAGCGCGTCACCCCGGCCACGAACGCGATCGACGTCAAGGTGGTGGGCGGCGACGGCTTCCTCGAGCTCGAGGTGCAACGCGGACACACGGCCGCCGTCGAGGGCTACGAGGGTGAGCCGTGGTTGCGGGTGCTCGCAGACGGCCGGGTCCAGGAGAACCAGAGCTCGACCGCCACCTACCTGAACGTGAGCCGCTACGGCTCGACCGCGACCGTCACCATCCCGGCGTCGGCGAACAAGACCAACGCCCGGAAGCACCCGATCTGGAAGACGGTCGACACCAACGGCCGCTACGTCTGGCACGACCACCGAATCCACTACATGACCCCCCAGATCGCGCCGCGGTTCGTACCCGGCACCAACCGGGTGGCGATCGGCATCCGACCCGACGGGCGCTGGGTGGTGCCCATGACCGTCGACGGAACGCCCACAGAGGTCATCGGCTCACTGGTGCTCTTCCCCGCGCCGAGCCCCGTGCTGCCCTGGCTCGTCGTCGTGCTCGTCGCCCTCGGTGTGGCGCTGGCGTCGTGGAGCCTGCACGAGCGGGGCGCGCTGGTGGCGGCCGGCGCGGTGCTCGTCGCCGGGGCGTTCGCGCTGCTCTCGGGCTGGCACGAGCTGGCGGTGGTGCCCGCGCAGGCGGGCGCCAACCCGATCTCCGTGGCCCTCCCGGCGTTCGCGGTCCTCGTGTCGCTGGTCGCGTTCGGCCTGCGGGGAATCGCCTCGCGGACCATCGTGGTCCTCGCGGGCGCGGCCGCGCTGAGCGTCTGGGCCGCGTTGCGGGTGCCTTCGTTCGGCAAGGCCCTCCCGCTCGGCAACCTCGCGCCGACGTTCACCCGTCTCATCAGCGCCGGCGCGCTGGGCGCCGCGGTCGGCGCGGCGATCGGCGTCGTGGCGGCGGGTGGGCTCGCCCTGCGCCTCGAAGCGTTCGACGAGGATGACGACGACCTCGACGGCGATGACCCGGTCGACGACGCCGGGACCAGCCCTGCCGGAGCCTGAGCGAGGGACGCCCGACGAGCATGGATCTCCGGCGATCCGGTAGGGTTCGCCGACCATGTTGTCGTTCCGCAGCCGTGTCGTCGGTGCCCTGCTGGGCGCGGTCGACCCCGCGACGCTGTCCGGCCGTCCAGGCCTTCGTCGACACGTCACTGGACGACCTCCCCCAACACCTCCACCTGGGCATCGCCGCGGACTCGATCCTCCTCGAGGTGATCTGCCGGGCCACCCACGGAGGTCGCATCCCAGACGACGAGACACTGCGTGCGCTCGTGGTCGAGTGGGAGGCGAGCCCGTTGACCCCCATCCGTCAATACGCCCGACTGCTGTCGTCGTTGGTGCTCTTCGCCGATCAGGAGCATCGGCCTGCGCCCGCGCCGGTCGGCGCCGAGGCGGCGTCGTGACCACGCGAACCACCGACGTCCTCATCATCGGGTCCGGTGCCGGTGGCGCCGTCAGCGCCGCACTGCTCGCCGAAGCCGGCCGACAGGTCCTCGTCATCGAGGAGGGCCCCTGGGAGACCCCTGGCGCCGTCGAGCCCTTCTCACTCGAGGAGATGGTCGCCAAGTACCGGAACAAGGGTCTCACCGCCGCGCTCGGCAACCCTGGCATCTCGTACGCCGAGGGCCGCTGTGTCGGTGGCAGCACCGAGGTCAACAGCGGCCTCTACCGGCGCCTCCCCAAGTACCTCGCGGAGGAGTGGGCGGGCCGCTACGACATCGCCGACTTCTCGCCCGCGTCGCTCGACGCCTACGCCGACCAGGTCGAGTCCTTCCTGGACGTCACGACGATCCCCGGTCCACCGCCACCTTTGTCGGCCGTGCTCGAGGAGGGCGCCGGCAAGCTGGGATGGCGCGCCACGGAGTTCGCCCGTGCGTTCAGCTACGAACCGTCCGGTCGGGCGGTCAAGCAGACGATGGCGCGCACGTTCATCCCCCGAGCGGTCGAGGCGGGCGCCGAGGTGCAGCCCGACACCCGCATCGACCGCCTCGTGATCAAGGACGGCCGCGTGCGCGAGGCCCGGGGAGTCCACACCGGGCCGGACGGTGTCGACGAGCCGATCGTGATCCGAGCAGACGAGGTGATCGTGTGCGCGGGAGCGATCCACACGCCGTTCCTGTTGCAGCGCAGCGGTCTGCGGCGCGGCATCGGGAGTGGCTTGAAGTTCCACCCCACCATCAAGGTGGCGGCACGCTTCCCGCACGGCGTCGACCATGACGAGGTGCCGATGCACCGCGTCATGGAGTTCGGTCCGCACCTCACCATCGGCGGCTCGGCGAGTCGTCGCGGCCACGTGGCACTCGCCCTCGCTGATGCGTCGCTGCCGTACGAAGAAGCGCTGGCCGACTGGGAGAACGTCGGCGTCTACTACACCGCCATCCGGGGTGGCATGGGCCGCGTGACCGCGGTGCCCGGCCTGCGGTCGCCGATCGTGACCTACTCGATGCCCGACGCCGACATGAGCCGACTGGCGCGGGGCACCATCCACCTGGGCGCGGTGCTGCTCGCGGCGGACGCCACCGAGCTCTACCCGAGCATCGTGGGCGGACCGATCGTGCGCCGCCCCGACGAGCTCGTGCAGTGGTGGGACGCGATGACGCGGAGCCGCGCCAACGTGATGACCGTGCACCTCACCTCCACGGTGCGCATGGGCGAGAACCGTGCACTGGCCGCCGCCGACAGCTTCGGGCGCATCCCCAGCGTGGCGAACCTGCGCGTGAACGACGCCTCGCTGCTGCCCGACGCGCCGGGTGTGAACCCGCAGGCGGCGATCATGGCGCTCGCCACCCGGAACGTGGCCGCCTTCCTCGACGAGAGCTGACCCGAGAATTCGTCAGCTGCCGCTCCCGGTCCCGGGCGCGGCGAGGAAGATGGCGACCGGCTCGCCGATCCTGCCCATCTCGGTGAGCTCGGTGCGCGCGGGAAGGGGGACGTTGCCGTCGAGCGAGGCGCGGACGATGCTGCTGTCCACCACCGACGGGTCGCCGCCGACCGCCGCGATCCGTCGCATGGCGTCGGCCCGGAGCTGTGCGAAGCGGGCAATCTGCTGGGGGGTCCGCCCGTCGTAGTAGGCGACCTCGCGCACCCCGGGCAAGGCGCGCCACTTCTCGATGTCGCGCTTGCCGATCGACACGTGGACCACGCCCCGCTCGGTGCCCGGGACGACCAGCTCGGCGTCGGTCACGATCCCGCGGAACCTGGGCTCGATTCCCGCGGGCAGGCCGTGGCGGTCGAGCTCATCGAGCATCGTGTAGGCGGGGCCGCCGATGTTGACCGGGTCCTCCCAGGTGACCAGGTACCGACCGGTGCCCCGGTCGCCGGGCACCTCGCCGTCCCGGACCGCCGCGATGGTAGGAGGTATGACGTGGCCCATCTGGATGCTGGCGGTCCGATCGGGGATCTCGGCCTGCGTGGCGTCGACGGTGAGCGCCACTCCCAGCAGGAGCGCGACGACCGAGCCGAGCGCGAGGCCGCCGCGGACGGTGGTGGCCCAGGCGTGGGCGTCGGCGCGCGTCCGCCACCACGCCAGCGCCGTCCCCAGCACGGTCGCGATCATCAGGCCGCACAACGCCCACGCCCACAGCATCAGGTACCAGAAGAGGTTGCCGTAGATCTTGCCCAGTGAGTAGGTGCCCAGGACCAGGCACACCGCGATGACCGCGTCGAGGAGCAGCAGCTTGCGGTCGGCGAGCTTCCAGGCGACGGCAACCGAGGCGAGCCAGACCGCGAGGAAGACCGCTCCCGGCAGGCGGGAGTACACGACGATCGACATGCTCACGTGTCCGCGAAGCAGCTCGAGCGGGTTCAGGTGCACGAGCATCAGGCGGACACCCTGGCTGAGCCCGCCGGCCTGTCCGGGCGGGCTGGTCAGGTCGCGCCAGATGAGCGTGGCGTTTCCAGGAGTGTGGCGGATCTGGTCGGCCACGGGCGGGAGCCACAGGACCACTCCGACGACGACGGCGACGATCCCCCAACGCACGAGGCGGCGCACGTCGGGCGGACCCGCCTCCCGCGCTTCGAGCGCGGCGCGCACCCGCGCCGCACCGGCGCGGCAGCCGGCGCGCCCTCATCGTCGACGTCACCATCCCTGGCGCGCCCGTCAGCGCCGCCGGCACGGCTCGCCCGCGCCCGCATCCACACCAGCAGCGCCAGGCCGACGACGGTGGCGACCACGAGCCCGCCGGCCAGCCCCAGGTACGGCAGGTGGGTCTGCATGCAGAACGTGGCCGACGCCACCAGCACCGGAAGCATCGGCGCGTCCTCGAGGAGCACCAACCAAGCGGCCAGAAGCACGACCACCCAAGCCGTGAGTGGCATGTAGGGGTTCCAGGGCTGCTCGACGACGAAGATGCCGTAGGCGTGCACCATCACCAGCATCCCGACGCCGACCGCGAGCAGCCCGGACCGGCCGCCGACGCGGTGTCCGAGCCAGAGCGCGACGCCGATCCAGACGAGGTTGAGCGTCAGCGCCGACGCGAACATCGACCAGGGGGTGCTGCCGAACAGGGCGTAGAACGGGGCGAGCAGGTAGAAGCTGAGCGGGCCCGGGTGGCTGCCGACGTCGACGCCGTAGATGCCGATGCGACCAGGCAGCCCGATGAGGGGCGGGTGCGAGGAGAACACGGCGCGGAGCCGCAGCTCGGTCTGCGCGAAGTCGAGCAGCACGTAGGGGCGCGGGTGCCTGAGCACGACCGCTGTCACCACGAACGGGATGACGAACAGGAGCAGCAGCCCGCTCCAGAGGACGACCGGCCGGCGGAGCAGCCGGGTCATGGCAGGTACTTGAGCAACTTCATCGCGCCGAGCTTGGCGGGCGACTGGTGGTGCGAGCCGTGGCGGTCGGCCAGCTCGTCGCGGTGGGCGAGGAACCAGTCGTAGGACTCGATGACCATCGAGGCGTTGGAGTGCGTGGCCGACCAGCCCAACTCACGCTCGGCTTTCGTGGTGTCGAAGTAGAGCGACTCGCCGTAGAGCAACCAGTGGTACGGCGCCAACGGCACGAGGCCGGCGACCGACGCGGCCTTCATGGCCTGGCGGGCGGGGCCGAGCGGAAGGGAGCGCACCGACGAGCCGGTGCCGGCGTGGTCGACGAGCGCCTGCAGCGTCTCGCGCATCGTGCCGAACTCCGACGCCCCGATGTTGTAGATGGTGGAGCCTTCTCGGAACCCGGCGGCGAGGCACGCCGAGGCGAGGTCGATGGCGTGCACGAACTGGTAGCGGTTGTTGCCGCTGCCGATCACGAACACCGGCGCACCGTCCGCGACGAGCTCGAAGAGCATCGCCATGATGCCGAGCCGTCCGTGGCCCATGATCGTGCGCGGTCGCACGATGGTCACGTCAAGGCCGGCCGCAGCGGCGTCGTGGCAGAGGCCCTCGGCCTGGAGCTTGGCCTTGCCGTAGTCCTCGACCGGCTTGGCCGGGGTCGTCTCGTCGACCGGGTTGTGGTCGGGGATGCCGAAGATGGCGCTGGTCGAGGTGTGCACGACCTTGCCGACCCCGGCGTCGCGGGCGGCGAGCAGCATGTTGGCCGTGCCGGTCACGTTCACCGACTCGAACAGGTCCTTGTCCTTGGCGAGCGGCACCTGGGCGACGTTGTGGAAGACCACGTCGACGCCCTCCGAGGCACCGCGCACCGCGGCCCGGTCGCGGATGTCCGCCTGGACGAACTCGACCTCCGCACCGGCATCGGTGAGCTCGTCGGGTGGGTTCAGGTCCAGGATGCGAACCTCGTGGCCGGCGTCGAGCGCCTGGCCGGCGAGCACGGTCCCGAAGTAGCCGCTCCCACCGGTGATGAGGACGCGCGTGCCCATCAGAGCTGCTCTCCGCGCTCGATGCACCAGCGGATGCTCGTGCGCATCCCTTCGAGCAGCGCGGTCTGGGGCTCGTAGCCGAGCTCGTCGCGGGCCCGTGTGATGTCGCAGGCGATGGTGTCCTTGAGCTCACCGAGCACGTGCACCGCCTGAGCGTACTTTCCGAGTGCCTGGAGCCGTCGGTCGACGTGCTCGGCGACGACCGAGGCGATGCGGGGCATCCGCGGCTGGCGGGACCCGACCGTGAAGCCCTCGGCCACGAACGCCTCGCGCACCGTGGCGAACACGTCACGCAGGGCATACGGCTCGGCGTCCGCGATCCAGTAGGCGTTGCCGGGGGCCCCGGCGGCCACCTCCGCGCGCAGGATGCCGTCCACCAGGTTGCCCGTGTAGACCATCGAGCGGCGCTGGGTGCCGTCGCCCATGAGTGGGAAGCGACCGCGCCGCACAGCGCGCAGGAACTGGGTCTGGCGGTCGGGCTGGTACGGACCGTAGAACCACGGCGGGCGGACGATGACGGCCTCGATGTCGCCGCGCTCGGTGTTGCGACGCACGATCTGCTCGGCCTCGTACTTGGACTCGCCGTAGCCCATGTAGGGGTTGAAGGGGGAGTCCTCGGTGAAGGTGTCGGTGTTGGTGGGGTTGGCGCCGAAGGGCGAGTTGGAGGAGACGTGCACGACCCTGCCTGCGCCCACGCGCCGCGCCCGGTCGAGCACCAGTTCGGTGCCGCCCACGTTGACGTCGAAGAACTCGCGCACCCCGTTGGTCGGGTGGATCACGCCGGCGGCGTGCACCACGGTCGGCGAGGCGACGCCCTCGAAGAGCCGGTCGATGGCGTCGGGGTCGCGCACGTCGCCGACGACCGAGGAGACGCTCGGCCCGATCACGTCCAGCAGCGAGGCCTGCTCGGCGTCCTGCACCAGGCAGCGCACCGTGGTGCGCTCGGGCGCCAGCGCCCGGACGAGGTTCTGGCCGAGCCAGCCGGCGGCGCCGGTGACGACGACCGTCGGCGAGGCGGCGACGTCGTCAGGACGGGCGGGCGAAGTGGCAGGCATGGCAGACCGTTCTAGTCCAGTGTGGACCGTTGCGGCGTCGCCGATGGGCGTCTCAGGCCCTGCCGGGACGTGCTCGAACCGGCGCGGTAGTGTCCTGGCGATGCGGGCACGGAGAAGCAAGTCCCGGTCGATGCGACGCGTCGCCGCGGTCGTCGCCGTCCTTGCTTTGGTCGCGGTCGCCTGCGAACCCGGCAAGACCAACCCCGTCGCGGGCACGGGCACCTCGGGCAACACCGGCGATGGCGGCCCAGCCACGTCGGCGACCTTCGAGACCCCCGGCGGCATCGCCGCCATCCCCGGCGGCGGCTACTACGTCGTCGACGACACCGCCTGCGTCATCCGCAAGGTCGACGCCGCCGGTACCATCACCACGATCGCCGGCACCGGCACCTGCGGCTACACCGGCGACGGCGGCCCCGCCACCGCCGCCCAGATCCACCCGGGGCTGTCGTTGCCGCAGTTCCACGCCCCCAACGCCGAGGTTCCCACGGATTCTGCTTCCGGTCAGATCGAGCTCGACGCGGCGGGGAACCTCTACCTCGTCGACACGGCCAATGACCGCGTCCGCGAGATCCACCCGTCGGGCACGATCACCACCTTCGTCTCCGACGCGAACATCCGGGGCTTCGCGATCGCGTCCGACGGCACCAAGTTCGTCGCCGATCTGCACAACGGCGTCTCTGCGGTGCTCGCCGGTGGCACCCTGGATCCGCGCTACTCGGGAGAGACCTTCGCGATCGCTCCGGCACCCGACGGTGGCCTCTTCCTGAGCATCCCAGGGAGCTACCCGTCGACGGGAGCGATCATCGTGCTCCACCCAGATGGCACGACGAGCCCGTACGCAACCGCCAGCCACCGGGTGACCAACCTCGCCGTCGCCCCTGACGGGACCCTCTACGGCGCGCAGGGCAACTTCGGGACCGTCACCGGTTCTCTGCCGGCCGTCGGCTGGGCCCAGTCGGGCTCGAACCTGATCGCGCGGTACGGCCCCGGAACCGAGACCGTGATCGTCGGCACCGGCGAACCCGACCCCGGCACTGGTGCACAGACCGACTACGGACCCAACCTCGAAGTCACGCCCGAAGGGCTGACGATCGCGGCCGACGGATCGTTGCTGTTCAGCTCGGGCCACGTCGTCTACAAGGTCAACGACCCTTCGGGAACCGAGCCTTGGAACGGCACAAGCTGCAGCCCGACGGTCATCCATCCTGGTGCCGACCTCTCGAACAAGGACCTGACCGGCATCGACCTGCGCCGCTGCGACCTGTCCGGCGTGGACTTGACAAACACGATCCTCACCGGCGCACGCTTCGACGGCTCGCGTGGCCTCGGCATCGTGGGCACACCGGCCTCGCTCCCTGTCGGCTACGCGGTCCTCGACGGCGTGCTCGCCGGACCCGACACGGACTACTCCGGCGCGAACCTCGACAGCCTCGACCTCGCCGGCGCCGAGTTTACAGGGGTGTCGTTCGCCGGCGCGCACCTCTGGAACACCGACCTCACCAACTCCCACCTTGCCGGCGACGACTTCACCGGGGCCGATCTGCACGCCACCGACTTCACGGGAGCCGACCTCACCGGCGCGACGATGCTGGACAACGTCGTCCACGACGACGGCGTGCGAAGCGCGGACTTCACCGGACGCGAACCTGACCAACCTCGTCACCAGGCCGGACTATCCGCTGTCGCTCGTCGCCCCGGTGTTCACCGGCGCCACTGTGGACGGTGCGGTCCTTCGGGGCGTCGTGGCACTCGGCAGCGATCCCACCGTCACCTCCGGTGGGGTCAGCGGCACACCGTCAGACCCTGCCCATCACCGGTTCGTGGCGGCTCTACAACGGCTACTTGATCGCCCCGTACGCCGACCTCTCCGGTGCCGACCTCTCCGGCGCACTCCAAGGTGGCACCAAGCTCACCGGCGCCAACCTCACCGGCGCCAACCTGACCAACGCGGACTTCAACGGGGGCGACTTCGACCACACGCGACCCTCAACGGCGCCGACCTCTCGAACACGAACCTCACCGGCGCCACCCTCACCAACACCGACCTCACCGGCGCCACCCTCACCAACACAGACCTCACCTCGACGAACTTCACCGGCGCCACCGGCACACCGTCGGGCGGCTCCACCGCCACCTACGCCAACACCACCTGCCCCGACACCACCATCGCCACCAGCCCCGACACCTGCGTCACCCACGGCTTCGCCAGCTAGCCCAGCAGCCGCCGAGACGCCGCTGCACGAGCGCACTAGCGTCCCCGCCATGCGGAACCGGGGGAAGCACCCAACATCACTTCGACGCGCCTTGGGCGTCGTCGCCGTCATCGCGATCGTCGCCACCGCCTGCGACCCCGGCAAGGTCACGCCCACCGCGGGCACCGGCGCCTCGGGCAACACCGGCGACGGCGGCCCCGCCACCGCCGCCACGTTCCAGGCCCCCGGCGGCATCGTCGCCATCCCCGGCGGCGGCTACTACGTCGTCGACGACACCGCCTGCGTCATCCGCAAGGTCGACGCAGCCGGCACCATCACCACCGTCGCCGGCACCGGCACCTGCGGCTACTCCGGCGACGGCGGCCCGGCGATGTCCGCCGAGATCGACCCGGGGGTCTCGTTCTCGATCAAGCCAGGCTTCTACGTGCCGGTGCCGGTGCCCGACGACTCGGAGTCCGGCCAGGTCGCGCTCGACAGCGCCGGGAACCTCTACCTCGTCGACTCCTTCAACGGGCGGATCCGCCGGATCGACCCGTCGGGCACCATCAGCACGGTGGTCTCGTCCAGCGTCATCTCCCCGGGAGGTCACAGCTCGGCCGGTGGGTGACTGGCACGATCGCGCGTCACCGCGGACGACACGCTGTACCTCGCGGGCGGGAACGGGGTGAGCAAGGTCGGCGCCGGTGGCACGCTGACGCAGGTCTACTCGACGAGCCCGGTGCACGCGATCGCGCCGGCGCCCGGCGGCGACCTCTACCTGAGCATCGACGGCTCCGCGACCGGAACCGACGACATCGTGCTGCTGCACTCCGACGGCACCACGTCGCCGTACGCGACCTCGAGCCACACCATCACCAACCTGGCGGTCGCGCCCGACGGCACCCTGTATGGCGCCCAGGGCCGCATCGAGATCGGCTACATGGCGGCCGTCGGCTTTGGCTACGGCGACTACTCGTCCTTGGGCGCGAATCGGATCGTCCGGTTCGGTCCGGGCACCGAGACATGGATCGCAGGCGCCGGCGCCCCCGACCCTGGCACCGCTGCCCAGACCGGCTACGGCCCCGAACGGTCGATCACCCCGGAAGGCCTCGCGGTCGACGCGAACGGATCGCTGCTCTACTCCTCCGGGCATGTCGTGTACACGCTCAACGACCCCTCGACCGCGGGTCCGTGGACGGGCACGGCCTGCAGCCCGTCGATCGTCCACCCCGGCGCGGACCTGTCGAACGCTGACCTGACCGGCATCGACCTTCGCCGCTGCGACCTGTCGGGCGTGAACCTGACCGACGCGACGCTTCTCGGCGCGCAGCTGGACGGCTCGCGGGGGATCGGCATCGTCGGCACCCCCGCCAGCCTCCCCGCCGGCTACGGGATCGTCGACGGCGTGCTGACCGGGTCGGGCACCGACTACTCCGGCGCGAACCTCGACGGCCTCGACCTCACCGGCGCCGACTTCTCCGGCGCCGACCTCACCCGCGCGCACCTCTGGGGCACGAACTTCACCGACGCGAACCTCACCAACGCCGACCTCAGCGTCGCCGACCTGCACCAGACCGACTTCCACGGCGCGGACCTCACCGGCGCCGAGATGGCCGGCAACGTCGTCCACGACGACGGCGTGCAGACCGCGGACTTCACCGACGCCAACCTCACCAACCTGGTGAGCCGCTCGGTCACCGGCCAGCTGGCGCAGGTCGTCCCCAACCACCCGCTGGCGCTGGTCGCGCCCGTCTTCACCGGCGCCAACGTCGACGGCGCCGACTTCTCCTCCATCACCCGGCTGCCCAGCGATCCCACGATCACCTCCGGCGGCATCACCGGCACACCGGCGACGCTTCCGACCGGTTCCGAGGGCATGCGGCTCATCGGCGGCTACCTCGTCACCAACCACGCCGACCTCGACAGCGCCGACCTCTCGGGCGCGGACCTCTCCGGCCTCGACCTCGGCGGCTCCGGCATGTCGGGCACGAACCTCAGCGGCGCCGACCTCACCGGCGTCCACGCCTGCAACCTCACCGGCACCCCCACCGCCCTCCCCACCGGCTGGGCCGTCCTCGCCGGCTGCCTCATCGGACCCGGCGCGAACCTCGACGGCGAGGACCTGTCGGGCGCCGACCTCACCGGCGCCAACCTCACCGGCACCGACCTCACCGGCACCGACCTCACCGGCACCAACCTCACCGGCACCGATCTCACCGGCACCAACCTCACCGGCACCGATCTCACCGGCACCAACCTCGCTGGGGCCGATCTCACCGGCGCCACCCTCACCGGCGTGAGGAGCGGGTCCATCACCGGCACCCCCGCCACGCTGCCCACCGGCTGGCAACTCACCAGCGGCTACCTCGTCGGACCCGGCGCAGGCCTCACCAGCGCCGACCTCACCAGCGCCGACCTCACCGGCGCCGACCTCACCAGCGCCGACCTCACCAGCGCCGACCTCACCGGCGCCGACCTCACCGGCACCGATCTCACCGGCGCCAACCTCGCTGGGGCCGATTTCACCGGCGCCACCCTCACCGGCGTGAGGAGCGGGTCCATCACCGGCACCCCCGCCACGCTGCCCACCGGCTGGCAACTCACCAGCGGCTACCTCGTCGGACCCGGCGCCGACCTCACCAGCGGCTACCTCGTCGGCACCAACCTCGCTGGGGCCGACCTCACCGGCGCCACGCTCACCGGCGCCACGCTCTCGAGGGCGAACCTGTCGTACGCGAACCTCACCGACCGCGAACTTGTCGAACGCGATCCTCGACAGCGCCACGGCGAACCACGCCACGATCACCGGCGCGAACTTCACCGGCGCCAGCTTCACCCGGCTACGCGCCGGCGCCGTCACGGGCACCCCCGCCGCGCTGCCCACCGACTGGGCGCTGCGCGGCGGCTTCCTCGTCGGCCCCGACGGCTACCTCATCGGCTTCGGCATGACCGGCGTCGACCTGTCCAACCTCGACCTCACCGGCGCCGACCTCAGCCACTCCAACCTCACCAACACCGACCTCACCGGCACCACCCTCACCAACACCACCCTCACCTCAGCGAACTTCACCGGCGCCACCGGCAACCCAGCAGGCGGCTCAACCGCCTACTACGCCAACACAACCTGCCCCGACACCACCGTCGCCACCGCCCCGCCACCTGCGTCGGCCACGGCTTCGCCAACTGAGCCCGGCCCGTGCTGCGGTGGCCGCGCCCGCCCGCCACCGCAAGGCCAACCTCTAACCTGAAGGCCTGATGCCGGTCGCCGAGAACGCCGCGCTGCTCGACGGGCTGACCTCCGCGGAGGTCGCCCAGCGGCGCGCCCAGGGCCTCGTCAACGACCTTCCCGACAACCCCACCCGCTCGGTGCGCGAGATCGTGTGGGCCAACGTCCTCACGCCGTTCAACTTCCTGCTCGGCGGACTGCTCGTCGTCATCCTGCTGGTCGGCCCCTTGAACGACGCGCTCTTCGGCGGCGTCATCATCGCCAACACCCTCATCGGCATCATCCAGGAGGTGCGCGCCAAGCACACCCTCGATCGCCTCTCGGTGCTCTCCACGCCGCACGCCGTGGTCCGCCGCGACGGCGCCTCCCACCGGATCGCCGTCAACGAGGTGGTGCTCGGCGACGTGGTCGAGCTGACCCCCGGCTCGCAGGTGCCGGTCGACGGCAACGTCGTGTCGTCGGTGGAGCTCGAGGTCGACGAGAGCCTCATCACCGGCGAGTCCGACGCCGTCGCCAAGCGCCTCGACGACCAGGTGCTCTCTGGCAGCTTCGTTGCCGCCGGGTCCGGAGCGTTCCAGGCCACCCGCGTCGGCGCCGAGGCCTACGCCAGCCAGATCGCCGCCGACGCCCGGCGCTTCACGCTCGCCAACTCCGAGCTGCGCAGCGGCATCGACCTCATCATCAAGATCGTCGGCCTCCTCATGATCCCCACCGGGACCCTGCTGCTGGTCAACCAGCTCCGACTGCACCTCGGCGTCGCCGACGCGATCGGCGGAACCGTGGCCGGCCTGGTCGCGATGGTCCCCGAAGGGCTCATCCTGCTCACCAGCGTGGCGTTCGCGGCCAGCGTCGTGCGCCTGGGCAAGCGCAACGTCCTCGTGCAGGAGCTGCCGGCCGTCGAGACCCTCGCACGGGTCGACGTGATCTGCCTCGACAAGACCGGCACCATCACCGAGGGCGAGCTCCAGCTCGCCAAGCTCGTGCCCGGTCCGGGCATCACCGAGGCCGACGGGCGCGCCGCGCTGGCCGCGGTCGTGGCCGTCGAGCCCGCCCCCAACGCCACGTTGCGTGCCCTCGCCGCCGGCGTGCTGGGCGACGTCGACCCCGCCGCGCCCCAGGCCGAGGCCGCCCGCCGTGCACTCGAGTCGCAGGTGCCGTTCTCATCGGCGCGCAAGTGGAGCTCGGCCACCTTCACCGACGGGGCCACGTGGGTGCTGGGCGCGCCCGACGTGCTGCTGCGCCACGTCGACGAGCCGCGCCCCCTCTCCGAGGCGGTGGAGACCTACGCAGCCCAGGGCAGCCGGGTGCTGCTGCTCGCCACCTCGACGAGTCCACCCACCGACGACGGCCTCCCCAACGGTCTGCGGCCGCACACCATCGCCCTCCTCGAGGACCGTGTGCGTGACGAGGCCGCCGACACCCTGGCGTACTTCGCCTCCCAGGGCGTCGCCGTCAAGATCATCTCAGGCGACCACCCCACCACGGTCAGCGCCGTGGCCCGCCGTGCCGGCCTGGATATCGGACATGGCACCGATGCCGCCACGCTCGGCGACGACCCAGAGTCGCTCGCCGAGACGGTCGAGTCCGGCACGGTGTTCGGACGGGTGGTGCCCCGCCAGAAGCGGGCCATGGTCCGCGCGCTGCAGGCCAACGGGCACACCGTCGCGATGACCGGCGACGGCGTCAACGACGTCCTGGCGCTCAAGGACGCCGACATCGGCATCGCCATGGGCTCGGGTGCGGACGCCACCCGCGCCGCCGCGCAGCTCGTGCTCCTCGACGGCAACTTCGCGGCGCTGCCCCCGATCGTGGGCGAGGGCCGGCGCGTCATCGCCAACATCGAGCGGGTCGCCAACCTGTTCCTCACCAAGACCGTGTACGCCATGCTCATCGCGCTGGCGGTGGGGGTCGCCGGCCTGCCCTTCCCGTTCCTGCCGCGCCACCTGACCCTGGTGGGCGCCCTCACCATCGGGATCCCCGCGTTCTTCCTGGCGCTCGCCCCCAACGATCGGCGCGCCCAGCCCCACTTCGTCGCACGTGTGATGCGCTTCGCCGCGCCCGCCGGCCTGCTCTGCGCGGCGGCGACCTTCGCCGGCTACTACGTCGCTCACCTCGACACCTCGCTGACCCTCGATCAGCAGCGCACCACCGCGACGCTCGTGCTCGTCTCGCTCGGCCTGCTGATCCTCATCCAGCTCGCCTCGCCCATGACCAAGCTCCGCCAGCTGCTCGTGGGCTCGATGGTCGTGGGCTTCCTGCTGGTGTTGGCGGTGCCCTTCGGACGCGAGTACTTCGCGCTCTCGCTCCCGCCGCCCACGATCCTGCTGGCAGCCGTGGGCATCGTGGCACTGGCCTGGTGGATCATGGTGGTCGCCGAGCGGCTCAGCGAGCTCTACCGGCGCCCCTACGACCGGCTCACGATGGCCCAGGACCGCCGCAACGCCCGGGAGTCGGCGGGTCGTGCCGAGCGCAACCAGGACTCGACCTCACGCACCGTGACCGTCGACCACCCGTTGACCTCCGAGCTGCCCTCGGCCGTCGTCGTTCGTCCCGACGAGGATGCCCAACCCGGCACCGCGCACCCGGTCACCGAGGTGTTGCCGGACGCGTGGCAGCCGACGAGGCTCGCAGACGCTGCAGATGACGGCGGAACGCCGGTCACCCAGCCGGACTGACCGGCTCCGGAAGCGAATTTCCTCGCTGGGTTCCTCAGCGCGACCCTTCAGGAGCCGATGGATTCGGGCCGGGAGGCCCACCAATGCAGGAAGTCGCCGACGTCCTCCGACAGGAGCGTCATGCACTCGAACGTCTGCTCTATCGCCTCACGGTGGCGCGCGCCCTGCTGGGCGAACGAGATGAACGCTTTCTGACCTGGTCGGCGGCCGAGATCGAGCGCGCCCGTCAACAGGTCCGGGAGATCGACCTGCTGCGCGCCGCGAACGTCCAGCTCCTGGGCGTACGTGGCCTGAATCGCCAGACCCCCACCCTCCGCCAGCTCGCCACCCTTGCCGGCAGTCCCTGGGCGGGAATGCTGCGTGACCACCACGACGCCCTGACCCGGCTCGTCGCCGAGATCGAGGTCGTCGCCCACCAGACGGCCGAGGCTGCCCGCCAGGGGATCCGTCGCGTCGCAGACGTCCAGTCGGCGGAAGAGGCCTCGACCGAGCTCCGGGCGCGGGTGCCCGACCGCGGTCACACCGACGATCCGGTGGAGCACCGTCCCGCAGATGCCCCCAGCGCGCTGAGCAGCTGGGTGCCGCTCAGCTTCGACGACGACGTCTTCCCCGACGACTCCGACCTCACGCTGCTCACCACCGAGAAGGCCTACCAGGACGCGCTCTCCGCGAGCGGCAAGCTCCAGGTCCCCTCGCTCATCGCCTTCCTGCGCTGACCTTCCTGCGCAGACCGGAGTGAGCCTCGGCGCGATTGCCGCGCACCGGCGGCGCGGCGCCGGTCAGACCGACAGGCGGTCGGCCCACGCGCTTGTCGGCGATGGCCCCTGCGTAGCCGGCCTTGCGCTTGGCCACCCGGCCCACCGGCTCGGCGACCGTCGCGGGCTCGTACTGCGCCTGGATTCCCTCACGGAGCATCATCAAGGCCTCTGAGCGAAGCTGAGACACCCGCGACTCGGTGACCCCGAGCTCATCGGCGAGGTCCTGCGACTTGCGACCGTGGAGGAAGTAGCCGGCGATGACGACCCGGTGCCGATCGGGCAGCAGCTCGATGGCGTCGCGCATGTAGGAGAGCAGCTCACGGTGCTCGAGCTCCTCGGACGGCTCGACGGTGGAGTCGTCGGAGAGCACGTCGACGAGGGTGAGGTCCTCGTCGGAGTCGTTGACCTCGTATTCGAGCGCCAGCACGACCGAGCGGAACAGCCGGGTCTGGAGTCGGTGAAGCTCTTCGCGGTTGAGGCCCAACGCCTGGGCGACCTCCTCGACGGACGGCACTCGACCGAGCTCGGTGGCCAGTCCCTGTTCGACGGACTCGAGCCGGCGGGCCAGCGTCCGCACAGAACGAGGCGCCCAGTCGGCGGCGCGGACGGCGTCGAGGATCGCACCACGGATCCGCTGCGCAGCGAACCGGTCGAAGGGCACGCCGCGCGATGCGTCGTACCGGCGGGCCGCTTCGACGAGACCCAGGGCCCCGGCCGTGGCCAGCTCCTCCCGGTCGACGTGGCGGGGGAAGTGCACCGCCACTTGGAACACCACGTGCCGCACGAGGGGCAGGTGCTCCTCGATGAGCTTCTTGCGTGTTGCGTCGTCGGTTGTCGTCCCCATGACCATCTCCTCATGCGGTCGACCAAGAGCTTCGGCACTTCGTCGACCCAACTTGAGGCGACGCCGAGCCCTAGATCGACCAGGCTCCCCGATCTGCCAGCGATGCAGACGGCGCCTATCGAATAGTCCGATCGCCTCACCGGGCACAAACAGGAAATGGGTTGAAACGCAGTATCCGCCACTGTCTTACACCGAGATACTGAGCCATCCGTCGCACCATCGCAACATGATTACGCTGATTTGGCGCTCACCTCGGTGCCGTCGAAGACCGCGGCGCGCACCCCTCGCCGGGCCAACTCGGTCAGGAACGGAAGTGGCTCGACCAGCTCGGCGAGACCCGCCGCGCCGGGTCGGGCAAGCTGCCCCGACGCAGCCCAGACCGCGGCCAGCGCGGCGACTGCGCCCCCGGCGACCGCCGGTCGATCCATCGCCCCGAGCACGACCGTGTCGCTGCCGCCCGCACGCCAGCCACGCAGCTCGACACGGATCGCGCCGATCGAACCCTCGGGATGGGGTGGCCGGAGCATCGGCAGCCGGGCGGTCATCCGATCCCGCCGGGTTCCGGCGAGTCGGGCACTCAGGCGCTGCAGGCCGTCGAATGCGTCGAGCTGGAGCAGCGGCTCTGGCAACGCCCCCCGGTAGCAGTCGGCCGCGCCCACCGGATCGGGGAACCAGCACAGCTCGCGACCCGAGCCCGATGGCCGATGGACCCACTCGCCGTCCATCCACTCCACGGCCCGCCCGCCGAAGCTCACGTGGTGCTGTTGGGCGCACGACGGTCCACCGGTGCCGATGCGCGCCACGTGGATCTCGTCGACCTGTTCGAACCAACTCGCTCCGTGGCGTGCCAGCACGCAGCTCAACCCCGGGGAGAAGGCCGCGCCCAGCACCAGCGAGACCTCTGCGTCCTTCGCCTCGGCGTCCAGCTCGAGCAGCGACTCGACCTCGGTCAGCGAGTCCGACACCGACACCGCGGGGCGGCGCAGTGCCAGCAGATGTCGAGCGTGCTCCACGTGCCGCCCGGACGGACCCGCCAGCAGGGTCACGTCGCACCCGACGACCTCATCGGGCAGGTCGCCCCGACCATCCCAGTCGACCGGTTCCGCGATCGCGCCGAGCACCTCGGCGACCGACGCGCGCCGCACCGCATGGGGTTCGCACAGCACGAGCGCATCCACACCAGGTGTCGAGGCGAGCTGGCGGGCGGCCCGGGTGCCTACGGCGCCGAGCCCGACGACTGCGACGCGCATCAGCGCAGCTCAGGGCCGGACAGCTCCCGCCAGCCTCCGTCGCGCGGCGGAACACCACCGCTGCCGCGTAGGCGCAACACGGCGGCCACGATGCCGGCGAGTCCGAGCGCGACGATCGCCCGTCGCAACAGCGTCATGGTCGGGCCTTGGGATGCGTCATCGGGTTCCTGCGCTCTCGGTCGATCCATCAAGTGTGCCACGACGCACCCGGGCTCGCGCCCGGCCACGGGAGTGGGGCTCGGCAGCGACCGAGCCCGCTCCACCCGACCGGCCGTGCGGTGGGGCTAGCTGGAATCGAACCAGCGACCTCACCCTTATCAGGGGTGCGCTCTAACCGACTGAGCTATAGCCCCGCAACGGCGAAGGGAAGACGGTAGCGGTTGACCGGGAAGTCGGGCCAGCTGATCAGGTCGCGGCTGGTGGAAGGTCGTCGAAGTCGAGCTCGGGGTCATCGAGCGGGTCGACCTCGATGACGGTCACCCGGATCCCGCCGGTGAGCTCCGAGATCAGGTTCATGATCGCCGCCGACAAGGTGATGAAGCTGCTCAATGCGACGGTGACGACCGCTCCCAGGAGCACCGAGCCCTTGAACAGCACCGGACCCTTGAAGGACCAGTTGTCGAAGCCGATGTCACGCATGAACTTCTCGACGTGGTGGACCTGGCCGGTCGAGTTGGCCAGCGACCACCCCACAGCGACCGACACCAGGAAGATGGCGTAGAACACCAGCGAGCCCAGCAGTGCGATCTTGAAGACCGACCAGAGCTGCACGCGCCGCACCACGCGCGTGACGCGGTGACCCGGGCGCCGGGCGGGTTGGAGCCAGGGACCCCGCGCCCCACGTTCCGGCACGCCGGCTTCCGATCGTCTGCGGCGTCGACGGCCGGTCGGAGCGGCGTCGACGGCACCTTCCAGCTCGTCGCCGTCGGCGCGACCGATCTCATCGTCGCGGGACGCCGCGCGGTCCTCATCCGGCGACAGGACGCCGGTCGCGTCGGGGTCGTCGGAGTCGTCGACGCGGCTCGTCGACGGGTCGGTGCTCACCACCGGCACAGTCTACGGACCAGAGCTGGCGCGCCGTACCCCTTGCTCGTCGACCGCCCAGGTGGCGGCCGCGGCAGCTCGCTGCGAACCGACCTGCACCTCGACGACGACGACCGCCCCGACGCGGCGCAACGAGCGCAGCTCGGCGCGGTTCGCGTGGGTCAGCCGCTCAGCGAGCGCGCGCTGCCTCGGCACCGGTCCGACGCCGGCCGCAGCAAGCGCCGCGGCATCCGCCGCGTTCTGGGCCCGGGCCCGGTCGACCGCTCGCACGCCGAGCTGGGCCATCGCGAGCGCCAGCGCGGCAACGAGCACGATGGCCGCCGCCATGAGCGGCACGACCTGGCCGTGCTGGCCCGGCAACCGCTGGCTCTGCAGCTGCTCCGCAGGCGCGGCTCCGCCATCCGGGTGACGCATTCGGGCTCCTCTTCGTCGGGGTCGTGGCGAAGGCGGCTCCTGATCGGAGCACGCGAGGCCCGAAGGGCGGTGGTGCGGTTGGGGCCGAAGCGGCGGGACTACTCGTCGTCGGTGCCCAGGACGGGGGCGACGGCCGCGACGCTCGCGCCGTCGTCGAGGTTCATGACCCGCACCCCGGTGGCACCCCGGCCCTGCGAGGAGATCTCGCGCACCGGCATCCGGATCACGGTGCCGGTCGAGGCGATGATGAAGATCTCGTCGTCGAGGGCCACCATGAACGCCGCCACGACCCGACCCCGGCGGGCGGTCAGCTTGATGCCCATCACGCCCTGGATGCCCCGGTTCTTGCGGGTGAAGTGCTCGAGCTTGGTGCGCTTGCCGTAGCCGGCGTCGGTCACGATCAGGATGGTCGCGTCGTCCCGGGCAACGTCGCACGACATCAGGCGATCGTCGTCCTTGAGGCGGATGCCCCGCACGCCGGCGGCGTTGCGACCCATGGCGCGCACCTGTGACTCGGCGAAGCGGACCGTCATCCCGCCTTCGCTGACCATGAAGATGTCATCCCCGTCGTTGGCGGGGATGACCTTGGCGAGCTCGTCGCCGTCGTGCAGGTTGATGGCGATGATCCCGGCCCGCAGCGACGAGTCGTAGGCCGTGAACTTGGTCTTCTTGACCTGTCCTTTGCGGGTCGCGAAGAACAGGTACTGGTTGGTCTCGTAGTCGCGGGTGTCGATGATCGCCGCGATCTGCTCTTCGGGTTGCAGCGGCAACAGGTTGACGATCGCGGTGCCGCGCGCGGTGCGCTCCTTGCGGGGGATCTCGTGCGCCTTGAGGCGGTAGACACGACCTTTGTTCGAGAAGAAGAGCAGGTAGGCGTGTGCCGTGGTCGTGAGGATGCGGATGACGTAGTCCTCATCTCGCAGCTTGGTGCCGGTGACGCCACGGCCGCCACGGCCCTGCGTGCGGAACACGTCGGGCGACATCGTCTTGACGTAGCCCTTGGCGCTGAGCGTGACGACGAGGTCCTCGTCGTCGATGAGGTCTTCGATGTCGAGGTCGCCCGGGTCGTAGGTGATCTCGGAGCGGCGCGGCGTGGCGAACTTCTCCTTGACCTCTCCCAGCTCGGCCTTGATGACCTCGCGAAGGCGGGTCTCGTCGCCGAGGATCGCCTGCAGCTCGGCGATCGTCTCGTTGAGCTCGGCGATCTCGGTCTCGAGGTCGACCCTGGCGAGGCGGGTGAGCCGACCCAGCTGCATCTGGAGGATGTGCTCGGCCTGGGTCTCGGAGAACTCGAAGGGTTCCGCCATGAGGGCCGCCAGCGCTGCGCCGCGGTCCTCGGAGGCCCGGATCGTGGCGATGACCTCGTCGATGACGTTGATGGCCTTGAGGAAGCCCTCGACGATGTGGGCCCGCGCCCTGGCCTTGTCGAGCCGGAACTGCGAACGACGACGGACGACCTCGACCTGGTGGTCGACGTAGGCGGTGAGCGCCTGGGCGAGGTTCAGGGTGCGAGGCACCCCGTCGACGAGCGCCACGAAGTTCACCGAGAAGTTGCTCTGGAGCTGGGTGTGCTTGTAGAGGTTGTTCAGGATCACCAGCGCGGGGGCGTCCTTCTTGAGCTCGATCACGAGCTTGGTGTCCTCACCTGACGACGCGTCGTTGACGTCTGCGATGCCCTCGACGGTGCGACTCTCGACGAGGTCCTTGATCTTGGCGGCCGTCGAGGAGATGCCCACCTGGTACGGCAGCCCGGTGACCTCGATGCGGTCGCGCTGGCGGCCGGAACCCTCGATGATCTCGGTTCGTGCCCGCAGGCGGATCGATCCCTTCCCGGTGCGGTACGCGTCCATGATCCCGGCGCGACCCAGGATCAGCGCGTCGGTCGGGAAGTCGGGGCCGAGCACGAAGGCCATGAGCTCGTCGGGCGTGGCGTCAGGATGGTCGATGAGGTGGATCGTGGCGTCGATCACCTCACCGAGGTTGTGCGGGGGGATGTTCGTGGCCATGCCCACCGCGATGCCCTGGCTGCCGTTCACCAACAGGTTCGGGTAGCGGGACGGCAGGACGGAGGGCTCCGTGACCTCCCCGGAGTAGTTGTCGGTGAAGTCGACGGTGTCCTGGTCGATGTCGGCCAACATCGACATCGCGAGCGGCTCGAGACGGCACTCGGTGTAGCGGGCCGCAGCCGGGCCGAAATCGGGTGAACCGAAGTTGCCGTGGCCGGAGACCAGCGGGTGGCGCAGGCTGAAGTTCTGGGCCATGCGCACCAGGGCGTCGTAGATCGACGAGTCGCCGTGTGGGTGGAAGTAACCCATCACGTGACCCGTGACGCGGGCGCTCTTCATGTAGGTGCGGTCCGGTCGGGCGCCGATGTCGTACATGCCCCACAGGATGCGACGGTGCACCGGCTTGAGGCCGTCGCGCGCGTCGGGCAGGGCCCGGGACACGATGACCGACATCGCGTAGTCGAGGAAGGAGTTCTCCATCTCTTCCTGGATCTCGATCGGTTCGATGCCGAGTCGTCCGTCGTCGGAGGAGATGTCGGTGGGGATGTCGCTCATGGTGTCCGTTCAGTTGTGTTGCTCGCCGGTGCCGGTCGTCCGCATCTGGCCTTCAGATGTCGAGGAACCTGACGTCCTTCGCGTTCGATTGGATGAACTGCTTGCGGCTCTCGACGTCATCGCCCATGAGGGTCGACACCGCGTCGTCCGCGGATGCGGCCTGTTCGACCGTCACCTGCAGCAGCGTGCGGTGGTCCTTGTCCATGGTGGTGACCTTGAGCTCGCCGTAGTCCATCTCGCCAAGGCCCTTGAGGCGGGCGAAGTCCTTCTTGTGGTTCGGCTTCTCCGCCAGGAACGCCTCTTTGGCGGCGTCGTCCTTCAGGTAGATCTTCTCCTTGCCGACTTCGGTGGAGTACAAGGGCGGCTGCGCGATGTAGATGCACCCCTGCTCGACGAGCGGGCGCATCTGACGGAAGAAGAAGGTGAGGAGCAGCGTGCGGATGTGGCTGCCGTCGACGTCGGCGTCACAGAGGGCGATGATCTTGTTGTAGCGGCGCTTGGTGACGTCGAACTCCTCGCCCACCCCGGCTCCGATGGCCGAGATGAGGGCCTGGATCTCGTTGTTCTTGAGCATCTTGTCGATGCGGGCCCGCTCGACGTTGAGGATCTTGCCTCGGATCGGCAGGATGGCCTGGGTGTGAGGGTCGCGGGCCTGCACCGCGGAGCCGCCGGCGGAGTCACCTTCGACGATGAACAGCTCACGCTCGGCCGCGTCCTTGGAGGAGCAGTCCTTGAGCTTGTCGGGCATGCCGGCGCCGTCGAGGAGCGTCTTGTTGCGGACCACGTCGCGGGCCTTGCGGGCCGCCGCTCGGGCCTGGGAGGCCGCGATGGCCTTCTTGACGACCTTGTTGGCCTCGGTGGGGTTCTCCTCCAGCCACTGGCCGAGCTTGTCGTTGGTGACCTTGATCACCAGCGAACGCGTCGCGGTGTTGCCGAGCTTGGACTTGGTCTGGCCCTCGAACTGCGGGTCGGCGAGGCGCACCGAGATGATGGCGGTGAGCCCTTCTCGGACGTCTTCGCCACCGAGGTTCGGGTCCTTCTCCTTGAGGAGGTTGCGCCGCGGGCGTACTTGTTGACGACCGAGGTGAGTCCGGTGCGGAAGCCCTCTTCGTGGGTGCCGCCCTCGAGGGTGGAGATGCCGTTGGCGTAGCTGTGGAGACCGTCGGTGTTGAACCCGGAGTTCCACTGGAACGCGACCTCGACCTCGCTGGTGCCGTCGGAGCCCTCGAAGTAGCCGACCTTGGAGAACAGCGCCTCCTTGGTGCGGTTGACGTGCTTGACGAAGTCGATGATGCCGCCGGCGTACTTGTAGGTGGTGGGCTCGACCTCGTGCCCCGGACGCTGGTCGGTGAAGCGGATCTCGAGGCTCCGGTTCAGGAACGCCATGATCTGGAAGCGCTCGAGCATGGTCTGGGCCCGGAACTGGGTCTCCTCCATGATCGTGGGGTCGGGCCAGAAGCGGGTGAGCGTGCCGGTGCGGCCTCGGGGCGCCTTGCCAACCTCCTTCAGCTTGTTCTGGATCTTGCCGCCCTTGGCGAAGTCCATGAACCAGTGCTTTCCGTCGCGGTCGATCTCGACCTCGAGCCGCTCGGAGAGCGCGTTGACGACCGAGACGCCCACGCCGTGCAGCCCGCCGGAGACCTTGTAGCCCCCGCCGCCGAACTTGCCGCCGGCGTGCAGGACGGTCAGCACGACCTCGGCGGTCGACATCCCCTTGTACTTCGGGTTCTTGTAGGGCTCCACGGGGATGCCGCGGCCGTCGTCGGACACCTGACAGGCGCCGTCGGGCAGCAACGTGACGTCGATCCTCGAGCAATGGCCAGCCATCGCCTCGTCGACGCTGTTGTCGACGACCTCCCACACCAGGTGGTGCAGGCCGGTCGGGCCGGTGGACCCGATGTACATGCCGGGGCGGTGCCGAACGGCTTCGAGGCCCTCGAGCACCTGGATGTTGTCGGCTCCGTAGGAGCCCGACGATTGGGTGGACTTCGTGGCCAAGACGCGGCCTTTCAGGGTCGAAGCGAGCGCTGGACGAGAGCAGCGGGTGCAGGGCACTCGACGGCGGTCGATCCGATGACGGAATCGGCACAAAACCGCTGGTGAAACGCCTGAACCACGATGAACCCAGTCTACCAGGGAGGTGCGACAACCATGGGCATCTCCGCACCGGGGATCATGCGTCGGGGCGGTGCACCCGACCGGACAGCGGCACCTCGATCGGCGCCTTGAACACGGCCACCACCGCACCCTGTCCCGAGAGCTTCGCCCGCGCCCAACTGCGCACCTGATCCGACGTCATCCCCGGCACCTTCACCCAGGAGTGTCCCTGCGCGTCTGCGGACTGTGCGAGCAGCTTGGTCAGGCCGGCATCATCGGCGACGTCGGTCCCAGCGGCCGTCGCGTCGAAGATCGCCGACGCGAGCGTGGCGTTCGCCTGGTCGATCCGGCTCGGCTCGTTGGTCACCCCGTCGGCGACGTGCATCTCGGTCTGGTTGCGCATCCACGACCGCACCTTGTGGTCGTATTCCGCGAAGCGTCCCGGATCGATCGTCCAGAGCGGAGCCGCGGTCGCGACCCTCGTGTAGCCCTCCGGCGTGCGCCCGTCGGTCGACAACAGGAGCACGTCGACCGCACTGACGTCGTCGGGCCCGAAGCGGCGCTGCGAGCCGAACTGCTGGACGTCGAAGGGCTTCTCGACCCGGAACTCGATGCCCATGTCCTGCAGGTCGAGCATCACCGTCGGCAGCAACCGACGCGCCACGTCCCCATCGGCGCGCACCAGCACCGGTCCGCTGGCGTGGAGCGCCGCGCGGAGCTGCGGGTCGAGCGAGCTGGCCGCCGCCACCGTGCCGTCCGGCGTACCCGCCCCGAAGTTGGCGAGCGGCACGCTCAGCGCCGCAACCAGCGCCACGACACCGACCAGAGCGCCGGCCGGCGCCGGTCGTCGGAGCGCCGCGTCGACCCGTGGCCACTGTCGGAGCACGGCGACCGCCGTCACCAGCCACACGAACACCGACAACGGCCACAGCGCGTGCAGATACGCCGGCGTGTAGCCCTCCTGATCGGGGGTGAGGCGGGTGGTGACGAGGCACGCCAGCCAACCCACGAGCAGGGTCGCGGCCGCGGTCGTGGTGGTGCGATCGCCGCGCCGCCTGGCCGAGCCCCGCAACCACGTCAGCGCACCGACCACGGCGAGCAGGCACGCGGCGCCGACCAGGAACGGCGTCCCGCCGCCGGAAGAGTCGAAGGTGGGGTTGTGGAACGTCGGGCGCAGCCACAGCGGCGGGACCACGGTGGTAGCGACGACCGCGCCGATCGCGCCCAGGAGCGAATGCGGATTGCCGACGCCACGGCCGTTGGTGAGCTGCCCGGTGCTCCCGCTGAGGAGCGCGCTCAGGTTGCCGTGCGACGACGTGAACTGCTGGACGAGCGGCGGCAGCCACACCAGGAACGTGAAGGCCAGCGCGCCCATCAGCCAGTGGAACTGTCGGCGCTGCACGACCGGCCACCGGCCCGGGTCGTCGCGTCGCACCCGACGCAGGTAGCCGTGGCGCATCGCAAGAGCGAAGACGCCGAGCGTGGGAGCGGAGAGCGTGAACTTGAGCTGGTCGAGGACCAGGTAGTTGCCGACCACGGCCAGCACCAGCACCGCGGGGGCGTCGCCGTCGGCCACCGACCAGGCCGCCACCAGCACCAGCAGGAACGGGATGACCCCGATCTGCATGGGGGTCGGGTCCACGATCACCTGGCTGCCTGCGGTCCACAGCAGCGAAGCCACCAACGCGCAGGCGATCACGGCAGCCAGGTCGCCGGCCCTGCGTCGCACCAACCAGATGATCAGCAGCACCCAGATCGCGTTGAGGGTCGCCATGCCCAGCAGCAGACCCCACGTGGTGCCGAAGAGGCGGACGGCCGGAGCCAACAGGTACAGCTCGAGCGCGCCGGGGAAGCTGTAGAGCGTGTCGGTGAAGCGCGACGGGAAGGCGGCCATGCCGATCAGCGGCGGGTGGCGGGAGATGACGTCGTTGATCCGCACGGTGGTGGTGGCGGCGTCCCAGGTCGGGGTCCAGTGCGCCAGACCGTTGCGGACCGCCGACGTGAACAGCGGCGCGAGCGCGAGCACCGTCGCCAAGGGCAACGCCCAGCGGGGCAGCGGGCGGGTTGGCGCGCCCGATCGGCCGGCTGCAGGTTCGGAGTGGTCGTCCCCGCTCCGATCACCTTCGGCGCGTGCCGAGGAGTCGGTCGATGTCAGCAGCGCACCCATGCCGTCCAGAAGGTTACGGGGTGCGGTGGCGCGCGCGAGGGGTCACGGAGCGTACGAGACGCGGACCTGCAGGTTTCGCACGCGCGCGCCGGGAACCAACGCCTGGATCCGATCCAACAGGTCCGACTCCTGCCACGAGATCTGCGAGGCCCAGGCCGGTTCGTCGACATCGACCCGGAGTCGGCCGTCCACCAACGAGCTGGGTGTGCAGTGCTCGACTGCCACCGGGCCGACGATCGTGGCCCACTGCTCGGCCAGGACGGCCAGCACCGGCGCGGGCGGTGCGCCCAGACCCGCGAGGACGCGATCGACCTCCCCCGCGAGCGGGCGCGGCGGCCGCGGGTCGACATCGTCGCGGCGCGAGGGCAGGTCTTCGATCACCACGAACTGATCTTCGCGCCGCCAGGCCGGGTGCGTGCCACGACGTGCCCGGCGTGCAGCGTCAGTTGCGACCGGCGGTGCCCGCCACCACCGGCGTCACCCAGAACCCGTCGCCACAGACCGTCACCTTGCCGGCGACGTGAACCGTGCCGGTGTCGTTGGGCGGGATGACGTCGATGGTCGTCGACGGCGGTTGGCACCCGGTGCCGTTGACGTCCGCGGTGGTGTGGACGAGGAAGCTGGCCTTGCCGTTCTTCGCCGCCAACGTCACCGAACCCGAGGTCGCGTTCGCCTCGCGCTGCGCGGGCTGGCCGATCCGGGCGCCGTTCGCGTCGGCGAGCGACACCCCTGGGTAGCCGTGCAGGGTGCAGGTCGAGTCGGCGGTGTTGGTGAGCACGACGGTGAGGTAGCGGTTGCCTGCCGCGGCGCCGGCCTGGGTCGCACTGCCCGTGAGCTGACCGGCCCGGCACCGTGTGCTCCCGGCTGTGGTGGTGGGCGGCGCGGTCGTGGCCAGGCCTCCGGGCGCGGACGACTGAGCAGAGGTCGTCGGCGCGGTTGACGTGCTCGTCGACGTCGACGACCCCGTCGAGCTCTTGGCGGTCGATCCGGAGCTCCCGCACGCGCCCGCTCCGATCGTGAACGTCAGGAGCGCGGCGGAAACGGCGAGCAATCGGGAGCGGAGCATGCCCCCTTCCTACCCCGCGCAGGCGCGCGCCACACGGATCTTGCGGAAGAGGTCCGACGGGCAGGCCCCCGCTTGTGGGCTCGGTAGCGTTCGGGACGTGGCCGGTTCCGCACCCCGCACCCTCGATGTGCTCACCCACGTCCATTTCGAGGGCCCGGCTGCGATCGGGGACCGTGCGGAAGCCGCGGGCATCGAGGTGCGCCTGCACCACCTGTGGGACGGCGCCCCGGTGCCTCCGCTGGACGAGGTCGAGCAACTGGTCGTGATGGGCGGCCCGATGGGCGCCGACGACGATCTCGAGCACCCGTTCCTCGCCGAGGAGCGACGGCTGTTGGCGACCGCCACGGCCGCCGGCGTCCCGGTGCTCGGGGTGTGCCTCGGCGCGCAGCTCCTGGCCGCGGCGCTCGGCGCCGAGGTGCGCCGCGGGCCGGCGCCCGAGATCGGCCCGGGATCGGTGCGCCTCACGGCCGAGGCGGCCGGCGACGCGCTCTTCGGCGTGGTGGGCGACGACCGGTTGCCCGTGCTCCATTGGCACGGCGACACCTTCGACCTGCCGGACGGTGCGGTGCACCTCGCGTTCAGCGCCCGCTACCCCAGCCAGGCGTTCCGCGTCCGCAACGCCTACGGCCTCCAGTTCCACGTCGAGCTGCGCGCCGCCGACGGCGAGGTGGTGCGCGCCCACCTCGGGCGCCGCCACACGGTCACCGACGACGAGCTCGCCGCGATCGAGCCGGTCGGTGCGCGCATCATCGACGCGTTCCTGGAGCTTGCCGCACCCTGAACTGGTGGTACCGGAGCGCCCGTTCACGTCGTGGGTCTGGGTTGTCGGGCGCGGTTGTGTGGTCCGCAGAGTCGTTGGAGGTTGGCGATGATGGTGGGTCCGCCGTGGGCGTAGGGGTGGATGTGGTCGTGTTGGAGGAAGGTGTGGGCGTGGCAGCCGGGGTGTTGGCACTCGGGTTGTTTGGCGTCGATGACGCGGCGTTGGCGTCGGGTGGGGAAGCGTCTGCGGGGGCTGGCGTCGATGGGTTGGCGGTCGGTGTCGTGCATGAGCAGCGAGACGAACGCGTCGGGGAGCAGGCCGGTGACGGCGTGGTCGGACAGCGGGGTGCCGTCGGGGAGGGTGTTGCCGGTCTCGTCGACGTGGACGACCATTTCGGCGGTGACGTCGCCGCCGCCGTCGGTGGTGGCGGAGACCAGGGCATCCGCGCGTTGTTGGGCGAGGGACGCGCCACGGGCGCGTCGGCGACGGTCACCTGCTGGTCGATCACGGCGCAGACCGCGCCGGCGGTGTCGGGGGTGAGCCGGGCGGTGATGACGACCATGCCGTCGGGCTCGGTGCGCCAGACACGCTGAGCGGGCGTCGTGTTGGCGGTGGCGGATCGCCTCGGGGTCGTCGTGGCGTTGGGCCCAGGCGGCGATCGCGGCGCCGAGGCGACCGGCCGGGGTGACGACGGCGAGGTCGACGAGCGCGTCGACGTTGTCGTCGCAGAGATGGGGCACGAGCACCCGGGCCTTGGCGTAGGAGAGGTCGCCGGTGCGCATCGCGTCGTCGAGGAGTGGGTGGGCGCGCAGGGCGCGGGCGACGCGCACCTGGCTGCGGGCGGTGCCCAGCTCGACGTCACACGCATCGGCGAGCCACGCCGCGCAGCTCAGCGCACCCCACAGCGCCCAGGTGCCCCGCGCGTCGAGCTCGCCGACCAGCACGAGTAGCTCATAGGTGCCTGCTGAGAGCCGCCGGGCCACCTCGACCAGCTCGGTCCGCAACGCGTCGGCGGGCAGCTCAGCGGCGGTGTCACGCGCCCGCGGGCGCGTTCCCGAGTCGTTGCCAACCTTCTGACCTGCTGATTCGTGCTGCGGAACCGTTGTGGTTGTTCTTCCGGTCATGGCCGCTCCTCACTGCTAGGGCTGAACGAACTGGTGTTCGTTCAGCCTAATGAGTGGGTGTGACAATCAAGCCCGAGCAAACGGAATCCATGCGACCAGACGCGCCACGGGGCGCGTCCGTCATCCACGCGGGACCTCCGCCTGGCGTCGCCTGGACTTCCGTTCCACGTCGACCGGCGTCAGCGACGTCGACTCCGACCGTCGACCGTCAACGTTCGGACGGAACCGTCAGCCCGTGTAGTCGGGGGTCGCGACCACCGCCTCAGCCGGGAGCGCCGTGGCGGTCAGGCGCGGGGACGACGTCGTCGTCGGCTGCGCACCTGCGGTCGACGGCGGGACCTCCGTGGTCGCTCGCGGGTTCGTGGTCGCCGGAGCCGGGCAGGGGATGGCGAGCGGCTGGATCGTCACCTGGCCGTTGCCTTCGCGCACGCCGGACTTGACCTCGTCGCCCAGGCTCGACCCGCCCCCACCACCACCGCCGGTGAGCCACCAGACGACTTCTGCTCCGATCCCACCGAGTCCGTTCGTTGCGCCACCGCCGCCGCCGCCGAAGAGCCCACCTCCCCCGCCACCGCCCTCGGAACCACCCGCGAAGGTCTGCACCCCCAGGAAGTGGCTCGTGTTCTGCGGCGCATCGCCGCCCCGACCGAGGAGCCCTGGTTCACCGTCGGGACCAGAAGGTGCCCCGACGACGACCTGACCGCTGCCGGGCTCGCCGCCCGCGGTGGCCGAGCCACCACCACCACCGCCGGGTCCGTCACCGATCTGGGTAACGGTCGGAACGCCGAAGCCCTCGAGCACGACGACACGACCCGGCCCCCCGACCTTGCCGGTCGCGCCGCCGCCTCCACCTGTTGGCTGCGGATCGGAATACGGCGACCCGGACCCGGCGCCCGATCCGCCGCCACCACCCGCGACCACCACGCGGTCGCCCAACGAGGTACCCCCCTGGCGAACATCCGATGCCCCGCCCCCACCTCCGCCGAAGACGGGATGGAGGTCTCCTCCTCGGCCGCCGCCGTTCCACCCGCCCGCCTCGGGGCCCGATGTGGCTTCTGGGCCACCGCCACCCTCGCCGCCGACGTCCACCTGGAGCGTCTCGCCGGGTACGACGGCGAGCCGCGACGTCACCCCGGCGCCGCGCCCGCCGGGCACGGGGACCACCGGGGGCATGTCGACTCCGGGAGCGACGCTCAGGGTCAGCCCGCTACCGCCCTGGGCTCCGAAGGCATCGACCGACACTGCACAGACGCCGGCCGGCACGACATAGGTCTGCGGGGCGCCCGTGTACGCGAACGTGACCGCAGGAGGCGTGGCCCCGGAGGCGGCGACCACCGTCTCGGGGAGCGACCCGGCGAACACTCCAACCGCCGCCACGGCGAGCATGCCGCTCAGGCACGATCTCGTCGTCCGCCTCACGATCGGTCTCCGCTGATCACGACGTTGTCAGGTCTCTCTGTCGCGGGCGGTTCGCTCCCTGGGCTCGGCCACGCGCCCGATGAGGCATCTCGATGCTCACCCGGTGTAGGTCGGCTCGGTCGCGACCGGCTTTGCGGCCGGCGCGGTAGCTGGGGCCGGTGTCGGCGCCGCGGGGCAACCTCCCGGAATCGGGATGATCGTCACCTTCCCGTTTCCCTGCCACACGCCAGGCGTGACGTTTGCACCAAGGCTCGAGCCACCGCCCCCACCGGCGCCGGATGCTTGGACGTAGTCACCGAGCGGGACCTGGACGGAGTCGTCAGGGGGGCTCGCGCCGCCACCGCCGCCCCCTTGCAGGCCTCCACCGCCGCCGCCTCCCGAGTAGGCGCCGTTGCCTGCCGCCGAATGCGGGAGCTGGAGCGACGCACCTGCCCCGCCGACCCCGAGTGCACCGGACGCGCCCGAGGATGCCGTGTTCGATCCGGCGACCCCGCCCGTGCCGCCGAGCCCCGGATCGGTCGGGCCCGCAGCGCCACCGCCGGCGGCGTCGGTGCCGATCGTTCCGACGAACGTGTCGGAGCCACCGGAGAAGGTGGCGCGGTACTGCTGGAGCGCGCCGTCGCCACCCGGGGTCGCCGAGTTCCCGCCGACGCCACCCGCGGCCATGCCGCCGGCGCCGCTCCCCCCGCCACCAGCCGCGACCACCATCCGGTCGGCGAGCGACGTGCCGCCCTGGCGCACGTCAGACGCGCCGCCGCCCCCGCCCGCAGTGCCCAGCGCGTCGGCGCCGCCGGCGCCGCCGCCGTTCCAGCCGGGCTTGCCGGCGTCGGGGGTCGAGGAGCCACTGGCCCCCGCGTCGACCACGCCCACGCCACCGTCGCCGCCACCCCCGACGTCCACCTGGAGCGTCTCGCCCGGTGCCACCGACAGCATCGACGCGGCCTCTGCACCGAGCCCGCCGTCGATGGGGCCGAGGATGATCAGGTGCCCACCACCGACCGAGACGAACCCGGTCGTGATCGACCCCGGGCCGCCCTGGCCGCCAAAGGCGTCGACCGATACCTGGCACACGTCAGCGGGCACGGTGTACGACTGCGGCGCTCCGGTGAAGGAGAACGTCGTTGACGACTGCGCCACACCGGCCGATGCACCCGCCGGCAGCCCGGGCAGCCCGGGCAGCATGGTGGCGGCCAGACCGACCACCGTCGCCCCCGTGAGCAGTCCCAACCCGTGTCGGCGAGTCCTTCGTCCCATGGTCGACCTCCTGTCCTCGGTGCCTTCCCGACGTCGAACCGGGGTTGGCGCTCTTGTTGCGGGACGCTACCGCCCGCTCGACGCCGCCGCCGGTCGCGCGCCGTTCCGACGCCGAGGTTTCGAGGGGGGACGACCGCACACGAGCCGCGAGCCCGGTCCCGCGTCGACGGTCCCTCGCAAGCTCTCTAGGGTGATCGGATGCGCCAAGGTTTCGCCGTCGTCCTCGCTGTCGCGGCCGTGCTGACCGCAGGTTGCTCGAGCAGTGGCGCCAAGGCCGGCCAGACGACGAGCACCACCGCGTCGGCGGCACCTGCCACCGTCCCGGCGCCGTTCACCGGATCGGTCGACGCCTTCTACGACCCGCCGTCGCCGCTCCCCGCCGGCAAGCCCGGACAGCTCATCCGCATCCAACCGGTCAGCTCGGCGGATGGGATGACCACCGTGCGGGTCATGTACCACTCGATCGACGCCGACCAGCGCGACCAGCCCGTCACCGGCATCGTGTCGTACCCGACCGCGGCGGCGCCCTCGGGCGGCTGGCCGGTCGTGGCGACTGCGCCGGGCACGGTCGGGCTCGACACGCACTGCGGCCTCAGCCGGCTCGGCCAGCCCGCGCCCGCGTACGGCGTCACCGGTGTGCACGTGCTCACCGACTACATCGGCATGGTCAAGGGCCAGCGACAGCGCTACCTGTCCGGCCCGAGCGAGGCCCACAGCGTGATCGACGCGGTGCGCGCCGCCCGCAACCTGCCCGACGCGCACGCCGGCAAGCGGTGGGTGGCGCTCGGCCACTCCCAGGGCGGCCACTCGGCGCTGTTCACCAACCAGCTCGCCGCTTCGTACGCGCCCGAGCTCGACCTGCTCGGCACCGCCGTGGGCAGCGCCGGCGTCGATGCTCACCCACACCTACGGCCCGGCGGACGTGGTCATCCCCCGCATGGTCGAGCTGATGGCCGTGTTCGGCATCGCCGCCGACCACCCCGACCTCGACCCGGCCGACTACGTCGGGCCGATGGTGCTCGCGGGCAAGGACGTGTTCACGACCGGCTGCCTGAACGAGATCACCGGAGACTTCGCGGGCCTTCCCGCCGACCAGGTGTTCGTCAAGGACCCGATCACCACCGAGCCCGCGAAGTCGGTCGTGCAGGCGAACGATCCCGGCAAGGTCAGGGCGCCGTCACCGCTGCTGCTCTTCGAGGGCACCAAGGACAACTTCGTCGTGCCCGCCCGGGTGGCCGCCCTCTTCGACCGGCTCTGCAAGGTCGGCCAGGTCACCGAGGAGTACGTCATCGACGGTGCCGACCACGGCACGGAGCTGACCCGGGGCGCGAAGCGCATCGACGCGTGGGTCGCGGCCCGTTTCGCCGGCGACACGCCCGTCGACTCCTGCACCGCCAGGGCGAGGTGACGAGCGTGCCCACCAACGATGGCGACATGACCCTGGCTTCGTACATCCGCGACATCCCCGACTTCCCCAAGCCCGGCATCGTCTACAAGGACATCACGCCGCTGCTGGCGGACGCAGGTGCGTTCCGGACCACCATCGACGGCCTCTGCGACCACTTCGACGACACCCCGATCGACCGGGTGCTGGGCGTCGAGGCCCGGGGCTTCATCGTGGCCGCGCCGGTCGCCGACCGGCTGGGCGCCGGCTTCGTGCCGGTGCGCAAGGCCGGCAAGCTGCCCTGGCAGATCGAGCAGGAGGAGTACGAGCTCGAGTACGGCACCGACCTGCTCGAGGTGCACCGTGACGCGGTGGCACCCGGCGAGCACGTGCTCATCGTCGACGACGTGCTCGCCACCGGTGGCACCGCGGCCGCCACGGCGCGGCTCGTGGCCAAGCTGGGCGGGGAGGTGGCGGGCTTCGGCTTCGTGATCGAGCTGGCCTTCCTCGACGGGCGGTCGAGGCTCGGTGGGGTTCCCGTCCGCAGCCTCATCAGCTACGACTGATCGGCCCCGCTTGCATCGCGGTCGATCTCGGCGTCGAAGATGAGGCGTGGCCCGCGGTCCCAGGTGGTGTAGTTCCAGGCCCAGTTGACCAGGACCGACAGGCGGTTGCGCATCCCCAGCAGGGTGACGAGGTGCAGACCCAGCCAGGCCAGCCACGCGATCCCGCCCCGCATGCGCAGCCCGTTCGGGAGCTCGACCACCGCCGCCCGCCGACCCACCGTCGCCATGATGCCCTTGTCGTGGTAGCGGAACGGCTCGGGGGGCTCGCCCCACAAGCGGCGCAGGAGCTGCTCAGCCGGCGTGGTCGCCGCTCTGGATCGCCACCTGCGCGAGTTGCGGAAGGGATCGACCGGCGGCGTCGGTGATGTGCGCGGCGTCGCCGATCGCCCACACCCCCTCGTGGCCGGGAACCGACAGGTCCGGTCCCACGACGATCCGGCCGCCGCGGTCGAGCTCTGCGTCGAGCGACGCGGTGAGCGCCGAGGCCTGGACCCCCGCCGCCCAGATGACGGTGCGCGTCGGGATCCGCTCGTCGCCCTCCAGGCGCACCGAGCGATCGTCGACCGCTCGCACCGTCACTCCGAGCCGCACCTCCACGCCCCGATCGCGGAGGGTCTCGAGGGCGTGGTCCTGTGAACGCTCCCGGAACGCTCCCAGCACCGCGTCGCCCTGCTCGAGCAGCACGACCCGTGACCGGCCCACGTCGAGGTGCGGGAAGTCGCGCCTGAGCACCTTGTCGAAGAGCTCGGCGAGCGCGCCGGAGGTCTCGACGCCCGTCGGCCCGGCGCCGACCACGACCGCCGTGAGAGCGCCCTCGTCGACCAGCGACCCGTCGACCGCGGCCGCCTCGAAGCACCCGAGCAGGTGGTTGCGCAACGTCACCGCATCGGGCAGCGAGTAGAGCGGGAGCGTGTGCTCCTCGGCGCCGTCGACACCGAAGAAGTGCGGGCGCGAGCCGGCCGCGATGACCAGGTCGTCGTAGGGCACCTCGTCGACGCCCACCGTCACGACCCGGCGGTCGGGGTCGACGTCGTGCACCACCCCGTTGCGGAAATCGACGTTCGGGAAGGCGCGGAGGATCCCCCGGGTCGGGTGGGCGACGTCACCGCTGTTCAGGCCACAGGTGGCGACCTGGTACAGCAGCGGTAGGAACGTGTGGAAGTTGTGCCGGTCGACGACCGTGACGTCGATGCCGGGTTGGCCGGCCAGGTGGCGGGCGCAGCGCAGGCCGCCGAACCCCGCCCCGACGACCACGACACGGTGGCGCCCCGGGTGTTCGACCGGCTCGTTCATAGCCCCGAGCCTAGGGACGCGGGTGCACGGTTCGCCGACGCACGGTAGAACCGGGGCATGGCCACGCACGAGGTGTTCAACCAGTCCACGCCACTCACCGGCCACGACGCCGCCGCGCTCGACGTCGCGCTGCCTCGAGGGCGTCACCCGAGAAGGTGGCGCGGCCCACCTCGACGACCTCGGCCGGCTCGGCCGGATGGTCGGCGACCCCGAGTGGATCCACCGGGCCGAGCCTCGCCAACGTCAACTCGCCCGAGCTGCACCGCTTCGACCGCTTCGGCCACCGCATCGACACCGTCGAGTACCACCCCGCGTACCACGAGCTCATGCACGTCGCGGTGGCCGAGGGGCTCGCCGGCGGACCGTGGGAGCACGAGGCCGCGGGCGACCACGTGGGCCGGGCCGCCAAGTTCGCCGTCTGGACCCAGCTCGAGGCCGGCCACGGCTGCCCGATCTCGATGACCTACTCGATCGTGCCCGCGCTGCGCGCCGAGCCGAGCCTGGCGTCGGTGTGGGAGCCGCTGCTCACGTCGCGCACCTACGACCCGGCCGACCGCTGGGCATTGGGCAACGGCGCGGCACCCAAGTCCGGGGCGATCGCGGGCATGGCCATGACCGAGAAGCAGGGTGGCTCCGACGTGCGCGCCAACACCACCCGGGCGGTGGCGACCCGCGCCGCGGGACCCGGCGAGGAGTACGCGCTCACCGGCCACAAGTGGTTCTGCTCCGCCCCCATGAGCGACCTGTTCCTCATGCTCGCCAACACCGACGCGGGGCTGTCGTGCTTCGCGGTGCCGCGCCGGCTGCCCGACGGCTCCCGCAACGCGATCGCCGTCCAGCGGCTCAAGGACAAGCTCGGCAACCGCTCGAACGCCTCCAGCGAGATCGAGCTCGACGGCGCGCTCGGTCGGCTCGTCGGCGACGAGGGCCGAGGCATCGCGACCATCCTCACGATGGTCAACCACACCCGACTCGACTGCATCATCGGGGTGACAGGCCAACTCCGCGCCGGGCTCAGCCAGGCGCTCCACCACACCCGCCAGCGCAGCGCGTTCGGTCGTCCGCTCGTCGAGCAGCCGCTGATGCGCAACGTCCTCGCCGACCTGGCGGTCGAGTCCGAGGCCGCCACCATCGTCATGACTCGCCTCGCGGGTGGCTACGACCGGCGCGAGCACGCTTTCACCCGCATCGCCACGGCCATCGGCAAGTACTGGGTGTGCAAGCGGGCGCCGATGTTCGCCGCCGAGGCCCTCGAGTGCTTCGGCGGCGCGGGCTACGTCGAGGAAGCGCCGATGGCGCGCCTCTTCCGGGAGAGCCCACTGAACGGCATCTGGGAGGGGTCGGGCAACGTGATCTGCCTCGACGTGCTCCGCGCGATCGCCCGCGACCCGGACTCGGTCGAGGCGTTCCTCGCCGAGGTTTCGACCTCCGCCGGTGCGGACTCCCGGCTGGACCGCGCGGTCGCCGACCTCCACGCCGAGCTCGCCGACACCGACGACCTCGAGGTCCGCGCCCGGCGAGTGGTCGAGCGGGCTGCGCTGGTGCTGCAGGGTTCCCTGCTGGTGCGCCACGCGCCGACGGCGATCGCCGACGCGTTCTGCGCGACCCGCCTGGGTGGCGACGGTGGTCTGGCGTTCGGCACGCTGCCCCCCGACGCCGACGTCGACGCGATCCTCGAGCGGACCTGGCCCGTCGCCTGAGCCTCGCCGCGGCTCAGGCGAGTTCACGTGCGTGCGAGGTGGGCCAGCGCCCGACGGGCCGCCTGGTAGCCGCACATCCCGTGCACCCCGGCGCCCGGCGGGGTCGCCGCCGAACACAGGTAGGTGCCGGGGATACCGGTCGCGTAGGGGTCGAGCGCGAGACGCGGGCGAAAGAGCACCTGCCACGGGTCGTTCGCGCCGGTGCCGATGTCTCCCCCCACGTAGTTGGCGTTGTGGGCGGCCAGCGTGGCCGGGCCGCGCACCGCCGAGCCAACCACGCGCGCCCGGGTCCCTGGCGCGAAGCGCTCGAGCTGGCCGAGCACCGCATCGGTGGCGTCGCCGTCCCACCCGTGGGGCACGTGCGCGTACGCCCAGATCGGGTGCGTGTCCCCGTTGGAGCGGGTCGGGTCGGCGAGGTGCTGCTGCCCGACCAGCACGAAGGGCCGCTCGGGCATCTCGCCGCGGTGCACGGCGGCCTCGGCGGCGGCGACCTCCTCGAACGTGCCGCCCAGGTGCACGGTGCCGGCGCGCCGGGCGGGCTCGGCCGTCCAGGGGAGTCCGCCCTCCACCGCAAGGTCGACCTTGAACGCCGCCGGTCCGTAGCGATAGCGCCGGAAGGCGCGGGCGACTCGAGCCGGGAGCATGGTGCCGGCGATCTGCGCCATCGCGGTGGGCGACACGTCGAAGAGCGCCACCCGGTGGGGTGGCAGGTCGGCGAGCCGATCGATGCGAACCCCGGTCTCGATCGTCCCGCCCCGGGCGCGCAGCAACGAGGCCAACGCGTCGGTGATCGCCCGCGACCCGCCCTCTGCGACCGGCCAGCCCGCGTGGTGCGCCGACGCGGCCAGCACGACGCCGATCGCGGCGGTGGTGGGTCGGTGCAACGGCTGGAAGGTGTGGGCCGCGAGTCCCCCGAAGAGGCCCCGCGCCTCCGGGGTCGAGAAGCGACGCACGACGTGGCGCGCGGACGAGAGTGCGGCCGGGCCGAACCGGGCGAGCGCAACAGGGTGCGACGGGAGGTGCAGGATGGGTCGGAGCAGCTCGTCGAGCAATGTGTCGAACCCGCCGACCGCGCGCCCGACCACCCGGTCCCAGGCCGGGCCGTCCGCGCCGAGCCCGGCGCACGTGGCCGGCAGCGAGCACTCGAGCACGCCGGCCCGACCCCCGTCGAGCGGGTGGGCGACGGCGATCTCGGGCTCGAGCCAGTGCAGGCCGTGCTCGGCCAGCGGCAACGAGCGCAGGAACGGCGACGCGACCGCGAGCGGGTGGAACGCCGAGCAGACGTCGTGGAGCACGCCGGGCACGGTCAGCTCCTCGGTGCGCGTCCCTCCACCGATCGAGTCCGACGCCTCGAGCACGACCACCGACCGGCCCGCGCCGGCGAGGTGCACCGCTGCCGCGAGGCCGTTCGGCCCGGCCCCGACAACGACCGCTTCGACCATGGTCCGATTCCTAGTCGTTCTCGACCCGGACCGCGTGGCTGACCAGTGGGGGTCGCGTCAGGGGAGCTTGGCGAGCGCGGTGCGGGTGATGCCGACAACCCGCTCGGAGGTGAGGTGCTCGACCGGATCGGCCGTCGTGCTCGGGCCGCAGTCGGGAAGCCCGAAGTCCTCGGTCGAAGTCGGGGTGGAACCCGAGCCGGTGTCGGTACCGGCGAGCTCCGCCGCCATCGCGCAGGTCGTCTCGTTCATGCCGCCGAAGTCCATACCGAAGACCAGCACCACCACGTTGCCCCGTCGCGCCAGCAGGCTCGCCGGAAGGGCCGAGGTGCCCTCGATGGTCGGCACCGACGTGGCCAGCTCCTCGGTCAGGGTCAGGCACTCGTCGCCGACCGCGGTCGTGCATGCGCCGGCCTGAAACGTCGACTGCAGGTCCGAGGTCCACGATGCCGTGTGGGGGCACGTCCCCAAGAGCCAGCTCACCAGCGCGGTCCCCCGAAGCGACATCGCCGCCTCGGCGTCGGCAGCAGAGGCGTAGACGGTCACGAGCTCGAAGACAATCGCGTTGCCGAGCCCACCCCGCGACGCACCGTTCTCCCCGCCCGCGCCGAGCGAGACCGTGCCCCAGGCGGTGGGAGTCGCAACCGGGATCGAGTCGCACGACGGGTGGCCGAGCATCGCCCACACCGGCTCTGGCCAGTTCGTGCGGGGCGACGTCGCCGGCAGCGTCGTGGTCGACCCGCAACCCAGGTCACCGAGGGTCGACGGCACGGGGTCGTCCGCTGCGGCGATGGCCTGGCCGACCGCGCAGAACGAGGACACCTCGTCGTTGTGCTGCTGGGCGAGGGCGGATTGCAGCGTCGCGGCGTCGCCGAACACCGGACCGGGGAGGACGCCGGCCGGCCCGGCGACAGGCGTGAACGCCGGTTGGCCGGTCAGCTTCGGCAGGTCGGCCGCAGTCAGGAGCATCGCCGGGTCGGCGTGCGCGCCGTCGAGCACGCCGGGTGTCGTCGTGGTCGGCGAGCCAGGTGCGCCCGCGTGCGTCCCGCTCGATCCGCACGCCACGGCCAGCACCGCCACCACCACCGCGACACCGACGATGCCCAGGGAGCGTCCCCGCCGACCGGGTGCATCCCCGGCGGTCCCTCGACTGGTCATGGCGCGCCCCCGCGGTCGGTCGCGGCGACCCTACCCCGACCGGTCAGCCGGTATAGGTCGGCTTGGCGGCGACTGGCTCGGCGGGCGTAGCCGCGGCACGGCGCGACCGTGACCGGCAGGGTGGTCGTGGTCGTGGTCGGTGGGCAGTCGCCGGCCGGGGTGATCGTCACCTGGCCGTCGCCCGAGCGGACGCCGGCGGTCGTCGTGTCGCCGAGGCTGGAGCCGCCGCCGCCACCAGCCGCGGAGTCGAACGCCCCGGCTCCGCCGCCACCGCCGCCGTAGAGGCCGCCGCCACCGCCTCCGCCGCCTGCGTGGTCGGAGTCGGACGTGCCGCCGTCGCCGCCGATCCCAAGCACTCCCGGCATGCCGTCGATCTGGGTGTTCCCCGGCTTCTGCCCGCCGACGCCGGCCGCGCCGCCGGCGGTTCCGGTTCCGGCGCCACCGCCCGTGGGCGCAACTTCGCCCGTGTCTCCGCCGGGCTCCCCGTCACCGCCGGGGGTCGCCGGGTTGCCACCGTCGCCGCCGATCGCCAGCGGCGGGGTCAAGTCGTTGGTGAAAGCACCTGCGCCGCCGCCACCACCGGCGACCACCACGCGGTCGCCCAGCGTCGAGCCGCCCTGTCGCACGTCGGAGGCACCGCCACCGCCGCCGCCGCCGCCGCCACCACCCTGGAGCTCCTTGCTGGCACCAGGGTCTTCCGCGTGCGAACCGTCGCCGCCCGTCCCCCCGCCGTTCCAGCCGGCGTCGCCGCCCTCACCGGTCTGATTGGTGTAGTCGCCGTCCGCACCGGCGCCACCCACGTTGACGACGAGGACCTCGCCCGGGGTCACCGCCACGGACGACGTCGCCTCGCCGCCCATGGCCGCCCGGCGCTGAGCCGGTCGGCTGGGCCTCGGGTGGCCGTTCGATGGCAGGCCCTATCCCGGCGCCGGTGGAGCCCGTGCCGCCCTGCGCGCCGAGCGCGTCGACGGTGACCGAGCAGACGTCGGCGGGCACGACGTAGCGCTGCGCCGCGCCGGTGTAGGAGAAGACCTGGGGGTCAAGCGCGGCCGCGCCGGCTCCCGGAGCAAGCGCGAACGCCACCGAGGCGCCCACCAGTCCCAACGTCGCAGCTCCTGCCGTCGCCGCCTTGCGCGCCGTGATTCGAGTCATCGCCTTGTTCCTTCTTGTCCGGTTTCTTGATCGGAGGTGATCGGAACCTGACGTTAGCCAACATCGATGCCCGACGAGCAGGGAGTCGCCCGTGTCCGACCATTGGAGCAAGATGCGGAGGTGACCGACCGTTCGCCCAGCCCCCGACAGGCCATCACCTTCCCTTCTCCGATCGGACGCTGCGCGCTGGCGTGGGGCGACGGTGGAGTCACGTCGGTGCACCTGCCCGAGTCGACTCCGGCGGCGCTGCGGGCCGCGACGCGGGCGGCGGGCGCCACGCTCCTCGGCGACGGGGCCGACCTGCCGCCGGAGATCGCCGAGACGGTCCGGCGCATCGCGGACGTGCTCGGCGGCGCCGATGACGACCTGCGCTCCGTGAAGGTCGACTTCGCCTCGACCAGCGACTTCGCCCGCTCGGTCTACGAGGCCGCCCGCACGATCGGTCCAGGCCGCGTCGCCACCTACGGCAAGATCGCCTCCCTTGCGGGGCTCGACCCGGCGCGCCACGCCCGGGCGGTCGGGCGGGCGCTCGGCGCCAACCCGGTTCCGATCGTCGTGCCCTGCCACCGCGTCGTCGCCGCCGACGGCCGCCTCGGCGGATTCTCCGCGACCGGCGGCACCGCCACGAAGGTGCGCATGCTCCGCGCCGAGGCGCGAGGCGACGCCGTTTCGGCGGCACCGAGCTACGACATCGACGCCGCACTCGACGACCTCGCGGTCGCTGACCCGGCGCTGGGCGCGCTGATCGAGTCCGTCGGTCGGAGCGGCCCGCGCCTGCGCCCGATCGGCACCACCGTCTCGGCGCTCAGCGAGGCCATCGTCTCCCAGCAGCTCCACGGCCGAGCGGCCGCGAGCATCTTCGCCCGCCTCTGCACCCTCTTCCCCCGCCCCCTCGAAGGGCCCACCGTCGAGGGGCTGCTGTCCCTCGACGACGCCGCCCTGCGTGGCGCCGGGCTGTCCGCCTCGAAGCTTGCGGCGCTGCGCGACCTCGCGGGTCGGGCGCTTGCAGGCGAGATCCCCGACCTCGCCACGCTCGCCACGATGGGCGACGACGCCGTCGTGGCCGCCCTCACGCCGGTGCGCGGCATCGGCCGGTGGACCGTCGAGATGCTGCTCATCTTCCGCCTGGGCCGGCCCGACGTGTTGCCGGTCGACGACTTCGGCGTCCGCAACGGGCTGGCTCGGCTGGAGGGTCGCGCCTCGGTGAAGCCTCGCGAGCTGGCGGCGCGTGGCGAAGCCTGGCGACCGTGGCGCAGCGTGGCCTCGTGGTACCTCTGGCGAGCCGCCGACCTGGCGTGAGCCGCGGCGGACCGCACCCGACTGCTGTCGCGTCTGGTGACGTCCGGTCGTACGATGCCCGCGTGCTCCTGGCCCTGCTCTGCGCCCTCGGCACGACGGTCGCCTACGGGTCGGCCACCGTCCTGCAGTCCGTCGGCGCCCGCCGCGCCGAGCAGACCGACGCCCTCGACCTGCGGCTCATGGTTCGCCTCGCCCACCAGGGTCCCTACATGGTGGGATTGGCGCTCGACGTCGTCGGCGCGGTGTGCACGATCGTGGCGTTGCGCCGGCTGCCGTTGTTCGTGGTGCAGGCCGCGATCGCGGCCAGCCTGGCGGTGACCGCCCTGGGGGCCGCAAAGGTGTTCCACACCCGTCTGGCGTCCCAGGAGTGGGCAGCGATCGCCGCGGTCGGGGTCGGCCTGGTGCTCGTCGTCGCCTCGGCGGGACCGGAAGCGCCCCCGTCGACCTCGACGGCCGCCCGGCTCGTGCTGCTGGCCGCGTTGGGCGCCGTGGCGCTCCTGGCGGTGCCCGCTGCCCGGATCGTCGACGCGCGCGGCGCGGGCGTGCTCGGAGCGCTGGCGGGCGCGGCCTTCGGCATCGGCAACACGGCGTTGCGCGTCATCCCGTCGTTCGACCCGGGACACCTCGTCACGAACCCGGCGACGCTGGTCGCGGTCGGCGGCGCGCTGCTCGGTGTGCTGCTGTTCGCGACCTCGCTGCAGCGCGGCGCGGTCACGGTGGCCACGGGGGCCTCGGTCGTCGCCGAGACGCTGCTCCCCGCGCTCTACGACACCCTCGTGCTCGGGGAGCGGCCGCGCCCGGGCTGGGCGTTTGTCGCCGCAGCGGGCTTCGTGGTGACGGTGGGCGCGGCGCTGGTGCTGGCGCGCTTCGGGGAGCTCCCGTCGTGAGCGGTCCGATCGAGCGGCTCAGCGCGGTCACCCTTGTGGTGCACGACATGGCGCGGTCGGTCGCGTTCTACGAGGCGCTCGGTTTCGAGCGGCTCTTCGGCGGGCCGGACGAGGCCTTCACCAGCTACGGCGTGTCGGGTTCGTACCTCAACCTGCAGCTCGTGGATCCGGGCGGCGCCGGAGGAGGCGACGTGGGGAGACCGGTGTGGGGCCGGTCGATCTGGTGGGTCGACGACGTCGACGCGCTGCACGCACGCGTGCAAGAGGCGGGCTACGCCGCCGAGTCGCGCCCGCCGACGCCCCGTGGGGCGAGCGCTACTTCCACGTGCGCGACCCGGACGGCCATGAGCTGAGCTTCGCCCGCCCGCTGCCCGACCGCGACTGATCCGGGCGTGAGGTCGGAGGGTTGCCCTTCGGCGACTCCGGACCCGCTTCGCCCTCACTGCCGGCGGTGAAGTTGGTGATCTCCGGTCCACGCTTCTTCGAGATGTTCATCCCGATCGCGACCAGCCCCGCGACCAGTGCGAGGGCACCGAGGATGATCGCCACGAGGACCGATGTGCTCGACGCCTTGTCGGAGGAGCTCGACGTCGGCACCGCGGTCACCGTCGGCGCGGTCGTCGCGGTCGTCGCATCGGCTTCGCTCGGCGCCTCGGTCGTGGTCGAACCGGCTGACACGAGCTGCAACGTCGGTGCGGGATGCTCGGGCTCGGCCGCCCCCGGGGTCGAGGTCTGGATCCAGTCGACCGTGGAGGTCTTGCCCGCGGCGTCCTTGTAGGTCTGGATCGTGGGGAAGACGAGCGCGGCGGCGACATCGGGCAGCGGGTCGATCGAGAGCTCGAAGGTGTCGAACTGTCCCGGGGGGATCTTGCCGCCGGACCAGTCGACCTCGGTCACGATCGTGTCGACCGGACCGTTGTCGCCGGAGAGCGGCTTGGACGGCTTGGCCGTCTTGGTGGTGATGGTCCATCCCGCCTTGGGCTGCACGGACACGCTCGCGAGCGGATGGTCGGTGGGCATCTTGATCTTGAGGCCAACCGTGTCCGCGTTGTCCATCTCGTTGGGGACCCGGAAGGTGAGCAGCGTGGAGGAGCCCGCTGTGGCCGACGACGGGTCGACCTCGATGTGCGCCGCGGCCGGGAGTGCGGCGAGCACCAGGACCCCGGAGGCGGCGGCGAGCGCGATGAGTACACGACGAAACATGAGTGCGGGAGCTCCCAGGAAGGTGACCGTCCGAGGCTACGGCTCACGACGATGGGAACCCCAAGTCCGCACAGGCCGCGTCCCATCAGGTCGAGCCGTAGCGTCCCGTCCCCGGTGTTGCGCGACGAGCGCCTTCACCAGCGATACCAACGGCTTTCCCCGCTGCGCAGCAGGAAGCCTGCGAGCCAGAGCACGAGCGCGGCGACGGCGACCCACCAGAGCGCCTTGAGGGCGAAGCCGGCCCCGAAGAGGATCAGGATGAGCAGAAGGGCGACGAGGACGGCCATGAGTGGACTCCTTTGCGTTCAGGCCGACGGTCGGCCATGGGCACCGCGGCACTGCCCCGACGGTCAGCCGGCACGCAGATTCCGGTCAGAGCCTGCGAAGACGGCCCTCCTGGCGGGTTTTCCGTTTGGGCATCGCCAGAGCGGGCAGTGCGTGACTACCCTGACTGTCAGGAGTTGATCGCGCCGATGAGGCAGCCCACCCACCCAATCGATCGAGCCGTTGCCGACCGTGCGGACCCCGAGGACCGCGCCGTCGCCGAACGCACCATCCCCGGCAACCGCGGGGCACCCGGCAAGGAGGGGGTCGATCCGGGCGTGTGGCTCCTGCACGTCTGCTACGCCCGCCACCCGGACTCGGAGCTGCGGCGGCTGCTGGTCGAGGAGTACCACGCGTACACCAGGTCGCTCGCCCGTCGCATGCACCGCGAAGGCGAGTCGCTCGACGACCTCCGCCAGGTGGCGTTCGAGGCGCTGCTGGTCGCGCTCGACCGCTTCGACCCCGAACGGGGCGTGCCCTTCACGGCGTTCGCGTCGCTGACCATCACCGGAGCGCTCAAGCGGCACTTCCGCGACGTGGGTTGGCTGCTGCGGGTGCCCCGCCGCGTGCACGAGCTCGCCGCGCCGGCCAAGCGCGTCACCGACGAGCTCACCATCGAGCTGGGCCGTGTGCCGTCGCTCGACGACGTCGCGACCCGCCTCGGGGTCGACGTCGAGGAGCTGATCGAAGCCCAGGAAGCGGCGCGGGCCCGGTCACTGGGCTCGTTCTCCACGCTGCTCACCGGCGAGGACGGCGAGCCGCGTGACGTGATCGGCGACGCCGATCCTGCCTTCGCGCACCGGGAGGACACCATCGACCTGCGTGCGGCGCTCTCCACCCTCGAGGAGCGGGACCGCCGGCTGGTGAAGGAGTACTTCTTCGAGGAGCGGACCCAGACCGAGCTCGCGGACCGCTACGGGGTCAGCCAGATGCAGATCTCCCGACGGGTCCGCTCGGTGACCCGACGCCTCGCCTCCCGCCTGCTCGACGTCGACGCCTGACGTGGTCCGAGACCCGCAGGATCCCCGGCAGGATCAGGGCCGCTTCTCGAAGGTGACGGCGTGCTGGGCACGATCGATCTCGAAGGAGTCGACGAGCGGCTCCAGGAGCACCTCGGCGAGGTCGTCCTCGTTCGGGGCGTGCTCGGGTCGGTCGTCGAAGCGCCCACGCAGCGCCACGCCCACGCAGTCGTCGTCGCACCGCATCGTGAGCCGCAGTCGGCCGGGGGCGCCGTGCGTGCCAAGGACCAGTGCGGCAGCTTCGCCGACCGCGCCCTTCACGTCCTCCACGAACTGGTGGTCGAACTCGAACAGCGAGAGCACGCCCGCCGTGGCGAGGCGGAGCACCCGGACGTAGCCGAGCTCGGCGGGCACCGAGATGTCAGAGATCTCAACCTCTCCGATGGCGGTCACGTCCCCGACCTTAGGGACTGCGCCCGGACTCCGACGGTGTGTTGCACGCCGATCACATCGTTTTCCTTCCCCGTTGCTGACCGGCCAATCGACATGATGTTGACAGGTGTGGCCCGCGCCCGTGCCCGGATCACGGGGCCGGACCTGCGTCGGTCTCCCTCGGTGGCCGCAACGACGCCAGGACCTCGAGCCCCAGCAGGAGCTGGTAGACGAGGATCGCCGCGAACCCCGAGGTGAGGTACGCCCACGCATCGGAGTCGACGGACGAGGTGATCGCCCACGCCGTCGCCAGACCGCCGACGACCGAGGCCAGGTGGATCGCCCCCACGGCGTTGCGGTTGAGCGTCAAGGGCGCGCGTGGTTCGGTCGGCCCACCGAAGGTGACAAGGATGACCACCGCCATCGCACCGAGCACCCCACCGACCAACGCGACCACGTCGAGCCGGGTCAAGCTGCCGTGCTGCGAGATCGACAGCGCGCCGGTCCCCCACACCACGAGCGTGAACCCGTAAGACTTCGTCTCGCCACCGACCGCAGCCCGCAGCGACCGGAGGTACTCCGACCGTTCCACCCTCTGTCGCTTCCCCGGCGCGCGCTCGGCAACCAAATCCGACGGCGATCCGTTTGCGGGGCCGGCCGCGGGGTAGTCGCTGCGTCGATGGGAACCGCCCGACGCCGCGCGCCGCACCCGACCCCGGGTCCCATGAGCGGTCGTCGCCGGCGGGGTCGGTGGGCGACGCCGACGTTCGCAGCGGCATCTGCCGCGCTGCTCGGCGGGTGCGGCGGGACCCACTCGATCATGTCGCCCCACGGCCCGTACGCGGCGCGCACCACGAACCTGGCGTGGTTCATGTTCGTGCTGTCGACGCTCATCACGTTGCTCGTCTTCACGTTGCTCGTCGTCGGCCTCTTCCGCGACGGCACCGCGGAGGGACGGAGCTTCAACGGCCGGCGACTCATCGTGGGCGGCGGCATCATCCTGCCGGCAGTGGTGCTGCTGACCCTTTCGGTCCTGACCGTGTGGGCGCTGCGCACCGACCCGGCCGCCGCCTCGGGCGACGTGCACATCACGGTGGTCGGGCACGAGTACTGGTGGGAGGTCCACTACGAGGGCACCCGCGCGGTCACCGCGAACGAGATCCACATCCCGGTCGGTCGGGAGGTGCGCTTCACCCTCGAGAGCGACGACGTCATCCACAGCTTCTGGCTGCCGTCACTTGGCGGCAAGACCGACATGATCCCGGGACACGTGAACCACATGACGCTGCGCGCCGACTCGGCCGGCACCTACCGGGGGCAGTGCGCCGAGTTCTGCGGCATCGGCCACGCCCAGATGGCCTTCGACGTGATCGCGCAACCGATGGCCGCCTACAAGACGTGGCTTGCCCACGAGGCGACGACCGCCCGAACCCCGACGAGACGCGTTGGGCCGCAAGGGTCGGACGACGTTCGAGGACCAGTCGTGCTCGGGATGCCACACGATCCGCGGCACCTCGGCCACCGGCACCCTCGGCCCGGACCTGACCCACCTCGCGGCAGCGTCGGACCCTCGGCGCGTTGACGGTTCCGAACGACGCCGCGCACCTGCGGCGCTGGATACCTCGACGCGCCGTCGCTCAAGGCGGGCGTGAAGATGCCGGCCATCCCGCTGACCAACGCGCAGGCTGAACGCGGTCGTCGCCTACCTCAGGCAGCTCAAGTGACCGACACCGCGACGCCGCCGTGCTGGTCGAGACGCACGACCTCCCCCTCGCCGACGACCACCCGTCGCTGCACGCGGCCTGGGAGGACCGACCCGGGATCCCGGGCTTCCTGACCACGGTCGATCACAAGCGCATCGGCATCCGCTACCTGGTCACCGCCGTGGCGTTCCTGCTGGTCGGTGGCGTCGAGGCGCTGTTCATGCGGCTCCAGCTCTCGGGATCGGCCAACACCGTGCTCGGCGCCCAGACCTACAACGAGATCATGACGATGCACGGGACGACCATGATCTTCCTGTTCAACACCCCGGTGTTCGCGGGCTTCGGCAACTACCTGGTGCCGCTGCAGGTCGGCGCCCGCGACATGGCGTTCCCGCGGCTCAACGCGCTCAGCTACTGGGTGTACGTGCTCGCCGGGCTGCTCATGTACGGCGGGTTCGTCGTGCACCAGATCCCCGCGGCGGGCTGGTTCGCGTACACGCCGCTGTCCTCCTCGGAGTACTCGGCCGGCCTGGGGCTCGACTACTGGGCGATCGGCGTGACCTTCCTGGGTGTCGCCACGACCATCGGCGGCGTCAACTTCATCGTCACCATCCTCCGCCTGCGCGCACCGGGCATGTCGCTCAACCGCTTGCCCCTCTTCTGCTGGGGCATCCTCACGATGTCGTTCATGATCGTGTTCGCGCTGCCGGCCATCACGCTGGCCGGCGCGCTGCTCGAGGTCGACCGTGCGTTCAAGATGCGCTTCTTCGACCCATTGCACGGCGGCGTCCCCATCCTGTACCAGCACCTGTTCTGGATCTGGGGCCACCCCGAGGTCTACATCTTGTTCATCCCGGCGACGGGCATCATCTCGATGATCATCCCGGCCTTCTCGCGGCACCGCATCGTCGGGTACCAACTGGTCGTCGGGCGCGCTGGTCGCCACCGGGTTCATCAGCTTCGGCCTGTGGGTGCACCACATGTTCGCCACCGGCGTCCCGATGGTGGTGACCAGCTTCTTCTCGGCTGCGAGCCTCACGGTGGCGATCCCCAGCGGGGTGCAGATCTTCGCGTGGCTGGCCACGCTGCTGGCGGCCAAACGGGTGCGCTTCGAAGCGCCGATGCTGTTCGCGATCGGGTTCGTGATCGTGTTCGTGATCGGCGGGATGACCGGCGTGATGGTCGCGGTCGTGCCCTTCGACCAGCAGGTCACCGACAGCTACTTCGTCGTCGCGCACTTCCACTACGTGCTGATCGGCGGGACGCTCTTCCCCGCTCTGGCCGGGCTCTACTTCTGGTTCCCCAAGTTCACCGGGCGGATGTGGACGCCGCGCCGCCGGCCGTCACCTCGTTCTGGCTGACTTTCATCGGCACCAACCTGACCTTCTTCCCGCAGCACATCCTCGGGTCTGCGGGGCATGCCCCGCCGCGTGTACACGTACCAGGGCGGGCCTGGGCTGGGACTGGCTGAACCTGCTCTCCACGGTCGGGGCGTTCGTCCTGGCGACCGGGATCGGGCTGACGGTGGCCAACCTGATCTGGGCCTGGCGACGCGGCGCACCCGCCCCTTCGAACCCCTGGGGGGCCGAGTCGCTCGAGTGGGCCACGTCGTCGCCTCCCCCGCCGTACAACTTCGCGGTCGTCCCGGTCGTCCAGAGCGCCGAGCCGGTGTGGGACCACGCTGCCGGGCAGGACTTCGACGTGCTCACCGAGATCGGCGACCACGACCTGCCCGACCCCGACGACGACCACCACCACGCCGTGCTGACCACACCCCTCAACGCCGCGAACCCGTCGATGGCGACCATGCCCGGTCCCTCGTACGTGCCGCTGCTCCTGGCGCTGTCGATGCTGGTGATCTGCGTCGGACTCCTCGCACGGCAACACGTTCGTCGAGCTGGCCGGCGTCGGGCGCCTGCGCCGTGTTCCTCATCCGCTGGCACCACGAGATCGGGAGCTGACGTGACGGTCATCGAACGCCCGCCCGTCGACGACCGGGTCCCCCTGGTCGATACCGCCTACGCCGAGCGACCCCTCGGCTGGTGGGGCATGATCGGCCTCTTCGCCACCGAGGGCACGCTGTTCGGCCTGCTGCTGTTCGTCGCGATCTTCCTGCGGGCGAACAACCACCCGTGGCCGCCCCCGGGCATCGACCGACCCGAGCTGGTCAAGAGCACCCTCCGCTCGGTGATCCTGTTCGCCTCCACCATCCCCGCGGTGCTGGCCGAGCGTGCGCTGAAGCGGGGCGAGGTCCGCCGCTTCCGGTGGCTGGTGGGGCTCACGATGGCCATGGGCGTGTCGTTCCTCGTCGGGCACACGCTGGAGTACCTCAGGTTGTCCAAGGTGTTCACCCCCACGACCAACTCCTACGGGTCCGTCTTCTTCCTGGTCACCGGCCTGCACGCCGTGCACCTCTTCGTGGGGCTCCTGATACTGGGCTACCTGGTGGTGCAGAGCCTGCGTGGCCGCTACAACCAGGGCGGATCACCGACCGGTGTCATGTGCGGGATCATGTACTGGCACTTCGTCGACGCCATCTGGGTCGCGGTGTTCGGCGTGCTGTACCTCTCGGAGCGGATCTGATGCCCGCGCCGCGCCGCATCCCCGAGGGCGCGCTGACCGAGCCGGAGTCGCACCCCACCTACAAGGTGCCGGTGTGGTCGCTGCTGTTCGGTGTGGTCGCCGGGCCGTTCATCTGGGCGGCGCACCTCTCGGCGTCGAGTGCGCTCGCGCCCTGGCAGTGCCAGGAGGGGGTGACGTGGCCCATCGACGCCGTGTCGGTGCTGCTGGTCCTGGCCGGGCTGGCCTCGATGGCGGTGGCGTGGGGGGTCCACCGCCGGGCGCTGCGGGCGCCCCGGACACCGCGCAGCGCCGCCGTGGCGTTCATCGCGCTGGTGGGCTTCCTGTGGGGCACGATCTCGCTGGTCGCGACGGTCATGGAGGGAGTCCCCAACCTGGTCGGCGTCGCCTCCTGCCCGCGATGAGCACGCTGGCCCACAGCGGTCCGGTCGTGGCGCCGCTCGCGAACATCTCGCTGGTGTTCGCCGCCCTCCTGTGGGCCGTCGGCACGGCACGGCTCGCCCGCCGAAGCGCGGTGCGCCGGGTGGTGCGACGCGGCAACCTGGCCGCCGGTTGGGGAGGACTCGCGGTGCTCTGGGTCGCGCTGTGCTCGCCCTTGGACGCAGACGCCGACGTCGCGGTGTCGCTCCACATGGTCCAGCACCTGCTGATCGGACTGGTCGCGCCGCTGCTGTGGAGCCTGGCCCGTCCGACCCTGGTCTTCTCGTCGATCCTCGAACCCGCGGGTCGCCGTCGGGTGAACCGCTGGATCGCGACGGGCCGGCGGCGGTGGGACCTGCGGCGGAACGTGCCACGCGTCGGGCTTGCCGCGATGTGCCTGCACGTCGCCGTCTGGTGGGGATGGCACCTGCCGCCCCTGTTCGACGCGGCGCTGCGCAACGACGTGCTCCACGCCCTCGAGCACCTGTGCCTCTTCGTCGCCGGGCTGCTGCTGTGGTGGGTGTGCCTGGGCGCCCGCTGGCACGACCGCGGCGCCTTGGCCATCCTGTACCTCTTCGGCGCGGCGGTGGGCACCGGCATCATCGGCGCGCTGCTCACCATCGTCCCGACGCCGGTCTACGCCACCTCGGCCGCAGCCCTGCGGCCGTGGGGCCTGACCCGGCTGAGCGATCAGCAGCTCGGCGGCGTGATCATGTGGGTCGCGGGGGGAGCGATCTACCTCACGATCGCGTCGGTGCTGGCGGTGCGCTGGCTCGGCTCCGGCCCGAGTCGTCTCCGGGCTCCCGACGAGCGTCACGAGGCGCAGGGTCCGTTGGTGGCTTGACCGACGGTCGGTCGGCGGCGACGGCGCGCAGGGCGCGCCACCAACCCGCCACGAGCGCCGCGGCGATGCGCAGCACCACGCCCAACGCGCGCCGCAACGCGGTTGCCGGCGGTGCGATCGCAGGGTTGCCTCCCGAGTCGTCTGCGTCCCCCGCACGAGCGGCAGGCGACGCCGGGTCGCGTGACGGTCCGAACGACGGACGGGCGGCGTCGTCGTCCGGGCCTTCCGCCTCCTCACCCGCGCGCAGGTCGCGGCACCACTTGGCCACCAGCAGCGCCATGAGCACGGGCAGGACCAGGAGAACGGCGCGCAGCACGTCGACCATCGCGTTGACCGAGATACCGGCGCGCGCGGCCAACACGTCGTCGCCGCCGGCCACGAAGAGCACGGTGTAGAAGGTGAAGACCCCGGCACCGAGCGCGGTGCGCCACGGCTTGTCCCGGGGACGGTCGAGCAGGTTGTGGGCGTCACGGTCGCCGGTGAGGCGTCGCTCGATCGCCGGCCAGGCGTAGAGGGCGGCGAAGCTGAGCCCGGGCAGGAGCACGCCGGGGAAGAAGATGTTGGGGATCGTGTGGCCGAAGATCACCAGGTCACCCGGCGGCATGAGTCGCAGCGCCCCCTCGGTCCAGCCCATGTACCAGTCGGGCTGGGCGGCGGTCGTGGCGGCCGTCGGGCTGTAGGGCCCGTACAGCCACACCGGGTTGATCTGCACGAGGCCACCGAGCGCCACCAGCACCGCCACGACGCCGAGCAGGAGGCTGATGGCGCGTGCGGCGTAGGTCGGCCACATGCGACTGCCCACCACGTTGTCCTCGGTGCGACCCGGGCCGGGGAACTGGGTGTGCTTCTGGTGCCACACCACCCCGAGGTGCACGCTCAGCAGCGCGGCGATCGCCGCGGGCACGATCAGCACGTGGACGATGAAGAGCCGCCCGATGATGTCCTGGCCCGGGAAGTTGCCGCCGAACACGAAGAACGCCAGGTCCGGCCCGACGAACGGGATCGACTGCATGAGCGAGAACGCGATGCGCAACCCCGTGCCCGAGAGCAGGTCGTCGAGCAGCGAGTAGCCGGCGAAGCCGTTGGCGACGGCCAGCACCAGCAGCGTGGCGCCGACGTACCAGTTGAGGTCGCGGGGCTTGCGGAAGGCGCCCGTGAAGAAGATGCGCGCCAGGTGCGCCACGATCGCCGCGAGGAACACCAGCGCCGCCCAGTGGTGGATCTGGCGCATGAGCAGTCCGGCCCGCACGTCGAAGCTGAGGTTCACCGCGGAGGCGTACGCCGCGCTCACGTGCCGGCCCTGGAGCGGCAGGTACGACCCGTGGTACACGACGTCGCGGGTGCTGGGTGTGAAGAACAGCGTCAGGTACACGCCGGTGAGCACCAGCACGATGAAGCAGTAGAGGATCAGCTCACCGAACAGGAACGAGAAGTGGTCCGGGAACACCTTGCCGAGCACCCGGCTGGTGAAGCTCGCCGCCCCCAGACGGTCGTCGAGGCCGCGCGCGAGGCGCAGCGTGAGCGGCTTGCGCCGACGCGGCGGCTCCTGCTTCTCCGCGTCCTGGTCGCCCGGAGATCCGTCCGCCGCCATCAGCGGTTCCAGAACCCGGGGCCGACGGGCTCGTCGTAGCCGTGCTGGGCGATCAGGTAACCGGCGTCGTCCGTGGCAAGGGGCAGTTGCGGCAGCGGGCGCGAAGCCGGGCCGAACTGCGGTCGCGCGCCGTGGAGGACGTCGAACAGCGACTGGTGGCACGGGCACATCAGCTTGTGGGTGGTGGCCTCGTACACACCGACCGGGCAGCCGGCGTGGGTGCAGACGCGCGAGTACGCCACGCAGTGGTCGACCGTCCAGTCGGCACGACCCGGTTGCGCGTCGAACGGGGCGTCTCCGAAGTTCACGAGCACCGTCTGCGAGCTGGCGTGGTCGTGGGCGCCCTCGGGGTAGACGGTCAGCGCGGTGCCGACCTCGAGCTGGTCGGCACGGACCGGCTTCCCGTGCTCGTCGACCAGGCGGGTGCCGCGTCGCCACGCCGTCTGCTTGAGCGCCCCACCGGGACGGGGCCCCAGCGATCGGAACGGCACGAGCGCGGCGACCGCGCCCGCGACCAGGCTCGACCCGCCGAGCACCACCAGCAGTCGACGGCGAACCACGGCCTTCTCCCCGGGCTCGAAGTCGGCGACGAACTCGGCGCGCTCCTCCTCGGTCGACGGCAACGGCTCGCGCTCGGAGACCGCGTCGCCGCGGTCGAGCACGGCGTTCGCCCAGAGGCCCAGGCCCAGGGCCATCCCCCCGACGGCCACGGCTGCGGCGACGCCGAGGAGCTGGGTCGATGCGTCCTGCCAGTACGCCACGACGAACCCGACCGCCCCGAGGATGGCCGCCGCGAACGACGCGGCGATCCCGAGCTCGACCCCGCTGATGCGTTCCTCTCGGGGGTCGGTGGACATGAAGGGACCTCGGCGGCCGACGACGGTGCGGCACGGCCCTTCCCGGCGCGGCGACCGCCAAACCACGCACTCGACCCGGTCCGCGCTCGGGGCCGTGGACGCCGACCGGGCCGACTGGCGATCACTCCACCCCCGTCGTACGATTGCCACGTACGGGAGATCCTTAGTTCGAGACCCTGCGCCGACGGAGTTTTTGACCGCGATGGACGTTCCGCAACCGCTCACGTTCCAGACTTCGCCCGACGGCTCGCGCCCCTGGGTCAAGCTCGCCGGCGTGCTCGACCTGTCGACCGCGACGACCGCGTCCGAGCTGCTCGCCGAGCTGCTGGCCAGCCACCCCGACGAGCTGGTGCTCGACCTGCCGCGACGTCACCTTCCTCGATTCGCACGGCGTCGCGGTGATCGTGGAGACCGCCGACGCCCTGCGGCGCGGCAAGCTGACGATCCGCAACGCCAAGCCGAGGATGATCTGGCAGATCGAGCGGGCCGGAACGAACGGCTACGTCACGTTCGACGAGCGTCCCGACGACGGGACCCCAGGAACCGGGTGATCAGCACCATCGCGCCAAGCCCGACCACCCAGGCGATCAGGCCTTCGGGTACCGGGCCCAGGTGTCCCAGGCTGGCGCCACCCGGGTCCTCCGGCGCCCTGAGCTGCTGCACGTAGCTCGAGATCTGGTCGGCCTGCTTCGCGTCGATCGACTGCTCGTCGAACACGGGCATCGCTCCGGGACCGGTGCGCATCGCCTCGACGACCTGAACCGGCGTCGCGTGCGCCAGGCTCGGCGCGACCACGCCGAATGCGAGGGCGCCGCCGCCGCCTGCGGCCTGGTGGCAGGTGGAGCAGTTCTGGCTGTAGAGCTCGAGGCCGGGGGACAGGCCGCGGCGCGTCACGTCGACGCGGGGCACCTTCGGACCGTGCACGAACGTGCCGGTGTAGGCCACCAGGGCCCGGATCTGTGCGGGCGTGTACGCCGGCGGATGGCGGGTCGCCCGCTCCCCCGGCGAGCCGATCGGCATGCGCCCCGTCGAGACCATGAAGTCGACCGCGGCCGTGCCTGACGATCGGATGTCGGGGCCGTTCGGACCGCCGGAGCCGTCCGCCCGGTGGCACACCGCGCAGTCGCGCAGCCAGAGGTGCCGCCCCGTCGAGACGTCCGGAGTCCGCTGAGCGGACGACGTCGCGCTCGTGGCCCGTGCCACGACGACCAGCCCGACGGCGACGGCAAGCACCGCGCATGCTGCGACCAGGTCCACGACCAGGCGCGGGGATGAGCGTTGCGCGCGCGACGGCATGCGCGGACCCCTGCCCTGGTCGGCCGCCCCCAAACCGCTTCTCCCCGAGCGCGTGCGCGTCGAGCGCCGGGGTCAGCCCGACCGACGATCTTCGGGCCGGGCCGGGAGATCGGCGGTCTCGACGGGGTCGAGCGCCTCGTCGAGCGCGGCGCGCTCGGCCCGCACCCGACCCTCGTGCTCGACCCGGGGGTCGTTGGTGGCCCAGCCCAGGGCCTGGCGGATGCGTCCCCAGATGCGTTGCGACGACATGCACCGCCTCTACCCCGCCGCGCGCCCCGCACACCGATTCGGCCACCACCTGCGGCGTCGCGGCCGAAGTCGTTTGTCCCGCCGCGGAGCGGGGAGTCAGGTCGCGCGGGTCCGGGAGCGCGCAGACGGCCCCGGCACACGACGACCGAGGATCTCATGACGACCAGCACATCCACCGCTCCTCACGACGGCTCGAACCGGACCGGCCGGACGGCCGAAGCCGGCCCCGAGTTCGTCATCCACGAACCACGGGGCTCGAAGCCCGCGACCTGGATGTTGGGCCTCGCGCACCAGGACCGCGTGGTCCGGTGGTCGCTGCCGTACGGCCTCCCCGACCGCAGCGACGTCGACCAGCCGGCCATCCAGGTCGGCGACCGCCTTCGCCACTTCATCGACCTGGACGGCTTAGACGAGGAGGCGACGGAACCCACCAGCCTCGCCGTCTGGGACCGTGGCTCGCTGGAAGTCGGCAGCTGGCGGCACGACCGGATCGAGGTCCAGCTCCGCGGCGGGAAGGTCGACGGGGCGTTCGCCATCGCCCGGGATCGGGACGACCACTGGATCGTCCACCTCTCTGGCCCGACGGCGGCGGCGTGGGAGGAGCTCCCGAACGTGGTGCTGCCGATGAGCGCCTCGGTCGGCCACCCTCGGGACCCGGAACCGGCCGCGTGGTACGAGCCGTGCTGGCGGGGGCTTCGCGCCCGCTGCCGGATCGACGGCGGCCAGGCCACGGTGGTCAACGCGCGCGGCACCGACCACACCGAGCGCTTCCCCGAGCTGCGGGCGGTGCGACCGGCCGCGCTGGCCGACCAGCTGCTGCTCGACGGCGTCATCGTGGTCCTCGACGCGAACCACCAGCTCGACCACGCCGCCCTCGAGGCCCGGCTCCGGGCCGCCGACGCCGTCGAGGCCAAGCGCCTCAGCCTGCGCTACCCGGCAACGTTCCTCGCCGTCGACCTGCTCCACCAGAACGGTCGTTGCCTGCTGCCGTTCTCCGCGGCGGCGCGCCGGGCGCGCCTGGAGGCGCTCGGCTTCCGCGGAGCCCACTGGGCGACGACGCCGGCCTGGTCCGACCGCTCGCTGCGCGCCGCACTCGACGCGGCCGGGCCGGTGGGCCTCGACCGCGTCGTCGCCAAGCGGATCGGCTCGGCGTACCGACCGGGGACGACCACCCCGCACTGGCAGGTCATGCACCGCGCCGAGAGCCAGCCGTTCCTGATCGGCGCCTGGAGGTCGGGCGCCTCCGACGAGCGGCCGCTCGACACCCTCTGGCTCGGCGTGCATCGACCAACTGGCGGCTTCCAGTTCGCCGGCGCGGTGCACGACGGACTGGACCGAGCCTGTTCGCACGAGACGCGAGACCTGCTCGAGCGGCACAGCCGCGTCACCTCGCCCTTCGAGGAGGGGTCGGCGATGTCGGGCCCCCCGCGTGAGCGCGGGCTGCGCTGGGTGTCGCCGGTCGTCGCCGGCGACGTCGAGTTCACCGACTGGCCCGCCGACGGCCTCGTCCAGCGGGCCTACGGATTCGGGCCACGCGACGACCTCGAGCCGGACGCGGTGGTTCGCCGGCCCTGACGGTCGGCCGAGGTGACGGTCAGCCGATGCGACGGCTGGTGCGCTGAGAGACGTCCGCGAGGTCGCGGGCCGCGTCCTGGACGACATCGACCGAGTCCTCCCCCGCGTCTCGGGCGGCGCGCACGGAGTCGACGGTCGCGGTGACGGCGTCGTCGGCCGAGCGGCGCACCTTGTGGGCGACGGCGCGCGCCGAGGACGGTCCGGTCGGGCTGCTCCGGCGTGGGGTGACGCCGCGCACCCGGTCGACGAGGTCCTGGACCACGTCGACGCTGCCCTGGCCGATGCCGCTCACCACGTCGGCGATGCGGTCGACGGTGGCGGTCGCGCCGGTGACGAGGCTCCGACCAAGCGGCGTGTTCGGCACGTCCGGGTGCGGGTGGGGCGACGCCTGCTCCTTCAGCCCCGCCATGATGTCGCCGAGGTCGCGGAGCTCGTTGCGGCTCCACTCGTCGCGCACCTTCGGGAAGTAGTCGTGCTCCTCACGCTCGACGTGGCGCCGCACCTGGTCGATGAGCACATGGGTCTTGGCGTCGAAGCGCTCGTCGTCGACCGGGAGGTCCTCGAGCTCGTGGAGCAACCACGAGACGACGTGGTGCTCCTCCACGTTGTCGAGGACCAACCCGTCGATGTCCGCGACCGTGGCGCGGGTCGCCGGGTAGAAGGCCTGCTCCTCGATGGCGGTGTGACGGGAGAGCGCCTCGATCATCTGGTCGACAAGCCTGCGCTTGGTGACCCGGGCGCGATCGCCCGCTTTCTCGAACTCCTTGAAGAGCTTCTCCACGGCCTTGTGGTCGTCCTTGAGCATCGTGATGGCATCCATGCTCCGGCCCTCCCACCGGTGTGCGGCAGCAAACCGGACCCCGACGTGCCATCGGGCATGATCGACGCATGGACCTGGGCGCCCGATTCGACCGCTTCGTCGCCTCCGGCCGCTCGCCGGCGTACGTGGTCTCGGTCGCACGGGGCGAGCGCTCCGACGCCTGCCTGGTGGGCTTCGCGACCCAGTGCAGCATCCATCCCCGCCGCTTCGCCGTGTGCCTCTCGAAGGCGAACCTGACGTGGCGGATCGTCGCCGAGGCACCGGCCACGCTGGCCGTGCACCGGCTACGCCGGAGCGACGCGGCGGCCGCCGAGTGGTTCGGGGGCTCGACCGGCGACGAGGTGGACACGTTCGCGGACTGGTCGACGACGACCGGAACCGACGGCGTGCCGCTCATCGACGCCCTGCCGGATCGACTGGTCGGCCGGGAGGTGACCCGTCTCGACGTGGGCGACCACGTGCTGGTGGTCCTCGACCCCATCGAGGTCCACGGGACCGACGGGAGACCGCCCTTCACCGTCGACGACGCGTCGAGGATCGATCCCGGCCACCCGGCCGACTGACGACCACCGTCCCCGGTGGCGGGCCACGTTTCTCCGGCCTCACGAGGGGAAGGGCGCGCGGCATGGCACCTTCAACGAACGAACAACCGCTGGACGGCCGTCGCGTCGCCTTCGTCGCGACCGACGGCGTGGAGTCCGTCGAGCTCGCGCGGCCCTGGGCCGCCGTGTCCGAAGCGGGCGCGGTACCCACGCTGCTCTCGCTCACGCCGGGCCGGATCCAGTCCTACAACCACCTCGAGCCTGCCGACGTGTTCGACGTCGACCTGCTCACCGCGGACGCGCACGCCGAGGACTTCGACGGCCTGGTCCTCCCGGGCGGGGTCGCGAACCCCGACCGACTGCGCACCGACGAAGCGACCGTCGCCTTCGTCCGCGCGGCTGCCGAGTCGGGGACGCCGATCGGCGTGATCTGCCACGGGCCGTGGACGCTGATCGAGGCCGACCAGGTCGACGGGCGGAGGATCACGTCCTGGCCCAGTCTGCACACCGACCTCGAGAACGCCGGCGCGAACTGGGTCGACGAGCAGGTGGTGGTCTGCGACTCCGGGCCCAACGTCCTCGTCTCGAGCCGCAAGCCCGACGACCTGGACGCCTTCTGCGAAGCGGTCGTCGATCGGTTCGCCGACGCCGCGCCGTCGAGCTGACGCCAGCTCACTCGGGCACGATCGGCGATGCTCGCGATCACGACGCTGCTCGTGGTCGTGGCGACCTCGCTGCTCATCACGCGGGTCGCCACGGTGATCCTCACCGCGACCGGCATGGCGAAGCAGACGGCCCGCTTCCAGGCCCGGTCGGCGTTCACCGGTGCCGGCTTCACCACGACCGAGTCGGAGAGCGCGCTCCGGCATCCTGTGCGCCGCCGCGTGATCATGGCGCTGATGCTGCTCGGCAACGCGGGCATCGTCGCCGCCGCGAGCGCCCTGATCCTGGGCTTCAAGAGCGGCGCTGCCGGCGCGCAGGGCCTGCGCGTCCTGGAGCTGGGCCTCGGCATGCTCGCCCTGGTGTACCTGTCGCGCAGCAAGTGGGTCGACCAGCGACTCACCCGCCTGATCTCCAGGTTGCTGGGCCGCTACACGGACCTGCCGACGCGCGACCTCGACGCCCTGCTCGACCTGAGCGGCCCCTTCGAGGTGAGTGAGCTGGCCGTCGCCGAGGGCGACTGGGTGGCCGGCGCCACGCTCGAGGACCTGAGCCTGCGCGACGAGGGGGTCGTCGTGCTCGGCATCACCCGGCCCGACGGCCGGTTCGTCGGGGTGCCGGCGGGCTCGACCCGGATTCGCCCGGACGACGTGCTCGTCGTCTACGGCCCGGCTGATGCGCTGGCCGAGGTCGACCGGCGACCGAGCGGCCCCGACGGCGACGCCCGGCACCGCGCCGCCGCGGCACGCCACCGCCGGCGCCGGGCGCACGAGGATCGACGCGAGCGATCGGAGGGCGCCGAGGCCGCGACCGGGTGAGGCGCCCGCTCCTCGCGGTGCGTCGAGCGCGTGACGCCGACGGCGAGCGCCGCCGCCGCGACGACGCCGATCGAGGCCGCCGCCACGCGGCGCTGCTGCGCCTGGTCGGTGCGGCGGAGCCAGGCCGCCTTCTCCTCGAGGGTCGCGCCCGCGGCGCGGGCGAACGTCGCCGCCGTGTCCGGGAGGGACCGCAGGAAGCTCGGGTCCCAGAACCCGCCGGCCTGGTCGCCGAAGATGCCACGCGCGCCGAAGTCGTGGTCGTCGTCGACCGGGCGACGCAGGTTGACCCGACGAGACCGGTCCGCGCCGCGGTCGGTGAGCTGGCTGTCCCAGGCGCCGCGTGCCGCGAACTGGTTCCCCAGCCCCGGCGTGAGCCGCCCGGCGGCGGCCACCAACCGGTTCCAGGACCCCACGACCTTCGACCGCCGGCCGTCGAGGGCGGCCTGGACGATGAACGGGGCGACGTCCTCGGGTTGGTACATCGGGGGAACCGGCTGGGGATGACGGTCCATCGCCGACTTGCACCACCCGAACTGCGGCGTGTTGATCGCCGGCATGTGCACCATGCCGAAGGTGATGTTGCTCCCCTCGTGGAGGAGCTCGGCCCGCACCGACTCGAAGAAGCCGCGGCAGGCGAACTTCGACGCGCAGTACGCCGACTGCAGGGGGATCCCGATGAAGGCGAGGGCGGAGCCGACGTTCACGATTGCACCCCGGTCGCGTGGGCCCATTCTCTCGAGGGCGACCTTCGTGCCCCAGACCTGGCCGAGGAACGTGACCTCCACGGCGCGGGCGAAGTCGTCGTGGTCCAGCTGCTGGAACGGCGAGAACGCGGTGGTCATGGCGTCGTTCACCCAGACGTCGATCGGTCCCAGCTCGGTCTCGACCTGGGCCGCCGCCCCCGACACCTGCTCGAAGTCGGCCACGTCGGTGGGCACCGGGAGCGCGCGCCCGCCCCGGTCCTCGACGTCTCGCGCTGCCGCGGCCAGGCCGGTCGAGCCCCGCGCAAGCAGCGCCACGTCGAAGCCGGCGTCGGCGAACGCCAACGCGGTGGCGCGACCCAACCCCGCCGAGGCACCGGTCACGACGGCGACGCGCCGGCCGGCGCCGTCCCGGCCGACGTCGTCGGCTCGGGTGGGGGCAGGAGCATCGGTTCGGTCCATGGGCCTTCCTCTCCGGGATCTGGGGGCGACGCCGGGGCGCCGGGTGGGCCTCCGACCCCTTCCCGGGCGAACGGGGACCTACACGGATCGATGGGCACCCAGCAGATCGGATTGACCGCCGGCCCTCCGGGTCAGTGGACGAGAAGGAACGTCGGCCACCCCCAACCGACCCGCCCGACCTTCGAGGAGACCCATGACGACCGTCAGCGACTTCATCATCGACCGGCTCATCGAGTGGGACCTGCACCGGTTCTACGGCTTCCCCGGCGACGGCATCGGCGGCTTCGACGGCGCCCTCGAGCGCGCCGAGCGCGCGGGCAAGGACTTCCGCTACATCCGCCCCGCGCACGAGGAGACCGCCTCGCTGATGGCGTGCGCGCACGCCAAGTTCACGGGCGAGGTCGGGGTGTGCATCTCGACGTCGGGCCCGGGCGCGGTCCACATGCTGAACGGGCTCTACGACGCCTACTGCGACAACCAGCCGGTCGTGGCGATCGTGGGCCAACAAGGCCAGGCCGCGATGGGCAGCGACTTCCAGCAGGAGCTGAACATGGAGCGGATCTTCGGCGACGTCGCCGAGTACGTCAAGACCGTCACCACCCCGATGCAGGCGCAGTTGGTGATCGACCGTGCGGTGCGACTCGCCAAGGCGTACCGGCGACCGACGGTCGTCATCCTGCCGGCGGACGTGCAGAACCTCGAGATGGAGGAGCCGACGCTCGAGCACTGGGTGTCGCGCACCGGCGTCGGTCACGCCTCGACCGCGATCACGCCGCCGGAGGACGAGCTCCGCCGCGCCGCCGAGGTGCTCAACGAGGGCTCGAGGGTCGCGATGCTGGTCGGGCCAGGGCGCCCTCGGCGCCACGCGACGAGGTCGTCGAGGTCGCGGAGCGGCTCGGTGCCGGGATCATCACCGCGCTGCTCGGGCAAGGGCGCGGTCGACGGCGACGTCCCGTACCACACCCAGCAGCTCGGCCTGCTCGGCTCCAAGCCCAGCTGGGACATGATGCAGGACTGCGACACGCTGCTCATGGTCGGGACGAACTTCCCCTACGCGAGTTCCTCCCGCCCGACGGACAGGCGCGCGGGGTGCAGATCGACCTCATGCCCCGCCACCTGAGCCTGCGCTACCCGATGGAGGTGAACCTCTGGGGCGACGCCAAGGCGACCCTCGCCGCGCTGCTCCCCCACCTGACTCGGACCGAGGACCGATCGTGGCAGCAGGGGATCGCCGACCAGATGACGACCTGGCGACGAGGTCCTCGACCGCGAGGCGCACACCGAGGCCGAACCCGATCAATCCGCGGCTCGTGTACCACGAGCTCAACGAGCAGCTCCCCGACGACGCCATCATCACCGCCGACGCCGGCACCACCGCCGACTGGTACGGCCACCACATCACGCTCGGGCCCGACCAGATGGGCAACCTGTCGGGACGCCTGGCCACCATGCTCGCGGCGATGCCGTACGCCGATCGCCGCCAAGTTCGCGTTCCCCGACCGCCCCGTCGTGTGCACCATCGGCGACGGCGCCTTCCAGATGCTGGGCATGAACGACCTGATCACGGTCAAGCGGCACTGGAAGGAGTGGGCGAACCCGACCTTCGTCGTCCTGATCCTGCACAACGACGACCTCAACCAGGTGTCGTGGGAGATGCGCGAGGCCGGAGACCCCCGCTACGACACCAGCCAGCTCCTCGAGGACGTGGACTACGCGGGCTTCGCCAAGCTCCTCGGGCTCCGCGGGATCCGCGTCGACAACCCCAACGAGATCGAGGCCGCCTGGCAGCAGGCGTTCGAGGCCGACCGGCCCACCGTGCTCGACGTCGTCGTCGACAAGAACGTGCCGCCGTTGCCCGCCCACATCAGCGTCGACCAGGCCAAGGGCGTGCTCGACTCGCTGGTCAAGGGCGACCCCGACGCGTTCGCGGTGACCGACAACAGCGCCCGCGCCGTCGCGGCGCAGATGTTCGCCCGCATCGGCGCGGCCGTCGGAGCCGGCGATGCCGACTGAGCGACCCGCGCGGGTCGAGACGATCCACGCCGAACCGTTCACCATCCCGACGCCAGCCCCGGAGTCGGACGGGACGCTGACCTGGGATGCCACGACCATCGTGGTGTGCCACGCGACGGGCGGCGGCGAGACGGGCCTCGGCTACACCTACGCCGCCCCGGCGACCGCATCGCTCGTGAACGATCTGCTGCGCCGACGTGGTCACCGGCACCGACGCGCTGGCGACCGGGTCGAGCTGGGCCGCGATGGTCGACGCCATCCGCAACCTGGGGCGGCCGGGAATCGCCAGCTGCGCGATCGCCGCGGTGGACGTGGCGCTGTGGGACCTCAAGGCGCGCCTGCTCGGCGTGTCGGTCGCCGACGCCGTCGGTCGGTCGCACGACGCCGTCCCGATCTACGGGAGCGGCGGGTTCACGAGCCTCGACGACGCCGAGCTGGCCGACCAGCTCGCCGGCTGGGTCGCCCACGGCATCGGCGCGGTGAAGATGAAGGTCGGCCGCCACCCTGCCGACGACCCGCGCCGGGTCGGGGTCGCCCGTGCCGCGATCGGCGACGATGCGGCGCTGTTCGTCGACGCCAACGGCGCGTACCACGTCGCCCAGGCGGTCGGGCTGGCCGCAGCGCTTCGCCGAGCACGGCGTCACCTGGTTCGAGGAGCCGGTCAGCTCCGACGACCTCGACGGCCTGCGCGTCGGTGCGCGCCGCGACGCCGCCCGGGATGGAGGTCACCGCCGGCGAGTACGGCTACGACCTGCCCTACTTCCGGTCCATGCTCGACGCCGGCGCCGTCGACTGCCTGCAGGCCGACGTGACGCGCTGCGGCGGCATCACGGGGTTCCTCCGGGTGGGGGCGTTGGCGGACGCGCACGGCGTCGACGTGTCGGCGCACACCGCGCCGTCGGTCAGCGCACACGCCTGCGCCGGCCTGTGGCACCTGCGCCACCTGGAGTACTTCGCCGACCACGTCCGCTTGGAGTCGCTGCTCTTCGACGGCGTGCTCGAGCCGGTCGCCGGGCACCTGCGGCCCGACCCCGACCGACCAGGGCTCGGGCATCGAGCTCAAGCGCGCCGATGCCGAGCGGCTCGCCCGATGAGCGACCACGACCACGAGGAGACCGACCGATGACCGCTGCCCGACACTTCGACGGCATGGACACCGTCACCCCGGTCTCCATCTCCGACGGGCTCGACGACTCGGACGCGCGGCGCTCGTCGCCGAGCTGCGCGACCTCGTCGAAGGCGAGGTGCGCTTCGACCGCGGGTCGCGCGCGACCTACTCGACCGATGCCTCGAACTACCGCCAGGTCCCGATCGGGGTCGTGGTGCCCGAGATCCGTCGACGACGTCGTCGCCACCGTCGGGGCGTGCCACCGCCACGGGATCCCCATCACCAGCCGCGGCGGGGGCACGAGCCTCGCCGGGCAGTCCACCAACGTCGCGGTGATCATCGACTTCTCCAAGTACCTCAACCGAGTGGTCCGCATCGACCCCGAGGCCCGGACGGCGGTGGTCGAGCCCGGCTGCACCCTCGACGACCTCCGTCGGCCGCCGCGGCCCACGGACTGACGTACGGGCCCGACCCGGCGACCCACAACCGCAACACCCTCGGCGGCATGATCGGCAACAACTCGTGCGGCGTGCACTCGGTCATGGCGGAGTTCTACGGACCGGGCCCGCTCACCGCCGACCAGGTGATCGAGCTCGACGTCCTCACCTACGGACGGTCACCGCATGACGGTCGGCGCGATGTCGCCCGAGGAGCTCGAGGCCAGCGATCGCGCGGGGCGACCGCAAAGGCGAGATCTACCGCCGCCTGCGTGACCTGCGCGACCACCACGAGCACGCCATCCGCACCGGGTACCCCGACATCCCCCGGCGCGTGTCGGGCTTCAACCTGGATCGGCTCCTCCCCGAGCGCGGCTTCGACGTGGCCAAGGCGCTCGTCGGTACCGAGGGAACCTGCGTCGTCGTCCTGCACGCCACCGTGCAGCTCATCGAGCACCGACCCGCCCGAGCCCTGGTCGTGCTCGGCTACCCCGACGTCTACGCCGCCGGCGACCACGTGCCGATGGTCCGCGAGCACCGACCGGTCGGGCTCGAAGGCCTCGACGCCAAGCTGATCGACTACATGCGCGCCAAGGGCCTGCACCCCGACGACATCGACCTGCTGCCCGAGGGCGAGGGATTCCTGCTCGTCGAGTTCGGCGCTGACACCAAAGAGGAAGCGGACGACCAGGCGGCGCGCTTCATCGACTCGATGAAGCAACTCGACGACCCGCCGGCGATCAAGTTCTTCGAGGACCGCTGGGAGGAGGAGAAGCTCTGGCAGGTCCGCGAGTCGGGGCTGGGCGCCACGGCCCAGGTGCCGGGCGAGCCCCCGGCCCACCCCGGGTGGGAGGACGCGGCGGTGGCACCCGACGAGGTCGGCGGCTACCTCCGGGACTTCCGCGACCTGCTCGCCGAGTTCGACTACCACGCGTCGCTCTACGGCCACTTCGGGCAGGGCTGCATCCACTGCCGGATCGACTTCCGCCTCGACACGGCCCATGGAGTCGCCCAATGGCGCGCCTTCCTCGACCGGGCCGCAGACCTCGTCGTGTCGCACGGCGGCTCGCTCTCGGGCGAGCACGGCGACGGCCAGGCCCGCGCCGAGCTGTTGGTCAAGATGTACGGCGAGGAGCTCGTCGGCGCGTTCGCGGCCTTCAAGGACCTCTGGGACCCCGCCGGGCTCCTCAACCCCGGCAAGGTGGTGCGCCCCAACCGGCCGGTGGACGACCTGCGCACCGGCCCCGAGGTCGCGCTGCGCCATCCCGAGACCCACTTCGCGTTCGCCGACGACGGCTTCGACTTCGCCAACGCCACCAACCGCTGCGTCGGGGTCGGGCTGTGCCGCGACGTCGACTCAGGGACGATGTGTCCGAGCTACATGGCGACGCGCGAAGAGGAGGACTCCACGCGCGGCCGCGCCCGCCTGCTGTTCGAGATGCTCCGTGGCGACGGGCTCGACGGATGGCGCGACGACGCCGTCGCGGGACGCGCTCGACCTGTGCCTCGCCTGCAAGGCCTGCAAGAACGAGTGCCCGGTGAACGTGGACATGGCCACCTACAAGGCGGAGTTCCTGTCGCACCACTACAAGCGCCGGCTCCGGCCGCGCGTGGCCTACGCGATGGGCCTCATCTACTGGTGGGCCCGCGCCGCCTCCCACGCTCCCCGGCTGGTGAACGCGCTCGCCCACGCCCCCGTCGTGTCGACGCTCATCAAGAAGGCGGGTGGCGTCGCCACCGAACGCACCATCCCACGTTTCGCCTCGCCCACCTTCACCGCCTGGTTCCGGGCGCGCGCGAAGTCGGGCGTCCCAAGACCCACCCCGGCGAGCGACCCACGACGACTCGATGCGCGTCAGCCCCGCCGAGGTGCCGCGGTTGGCGATGGCGACCTTCTCCTCGCCGTCGATGCGGCACGGCCGCGATGCGCCCTTCGAGACCGACCGCGTGCTGCTGTGGCCCGACACGTTCAACAACTACCTCTCCTCGGACGTGCTGCAGGCGACCGTCGAGGTCCTGGAGCACGCCGGGTACTCGGTGGAGATCCCGCCGCGCCCGCTGTGCTGCGGCCGCCCCCTCTACGACTTCGGGATGCTCGACACCGCGGAGCGGCTGTGGCGCCAGACCCTGGCGACACTGCGGCCCTGGATCCGCGCCGGCGTGCCGGTGGTCGGCGTCGAACCCAGCTGCGTCGCGGCGTTCCGCGACGAGCTGCCCGGGCTCTTCCCCCACGACGCCGACGCCCACCGACTGTCGTCCCAGACGCTGCTCTTGTCGGAGTTCCTCGAGCGGCAGCGCTACGACCCGCCGCGGCTGGCCGCATCCACCACGGTGCACGGGCACTGCCAGCACAAGGCGGTGCTCGGCATGGACGCCGAGGTGGCGCTGCTCAAGCGCATGGGCGTCGACCACGAGGTGCTCGACTCGGGCTGTTGCGGCATGGCGGGCTCGTTCGGGTTCTCGGCCGACCACCTCGAGGTGTCGACACGGATCGGCGAGCGCGTGCTGCTCCCGGCGGTGCGAGATCTGGACCCGGACCAAGAGCTGATCACCGACGGCTTCAGCTGCCGTGAGCAGATCGAGCAGGGCACGGGCCGCTCGCCGGTCCACCTGGCCGAGCTGCTGCGACGGGCGATCAGATCGGATCCGGCGTAGGCGCGCCCGCGAGTGCCGTCCCGGTGACGCTGCCGTCCACGACCGCGTCGACGACCTCGCGGAGCGGCCGACCCTCCCGGCGGGCCTTGCCGCGGATGAGCGCGAAGGCGCGGTCGACGTCGACGCCGAGCTGCGCCGCGACCATCCCCTTCGCCTGCTCGATCACCACCCGAGACTTGAGCGCGTGCTGGAGCTGCCCGGTGAGCTCGTCGCGCGCTCGGTTGAAGCTCACGAGCCGCACCCCGAGCGACGCGAAGTCGGCGAGCCCGCGCCCGATCTCGAGGTCGGAGTCGCTCATGGCGAACGGCCCCTCACAGAACAGGTTCATCGACCCGATCGATCGGTCCTGGGCCCGCAGCGGCAGGGCGTAGACGGACTCGAAGCCCAGGCTGAGGGCCGCCTGCGCGAAGCGCGGCCAGCGCCGCGTCGCCCGCTGGAGCTCGTGCTCGAAGACGATCTCGCCGCGGGTGAACGACTCGTAGCAGGGGCCTTCGTCGATGTGCACCTCCAGCGCCTCGACGACGTGCATGTCGCTGCTGGACGAGGCCGCCACCCGCAGGCGCGACGGCTCACCTTCGAGCAGGACGCCGGCGTCGCTGGCCCCGAGCAGCTCCGCGGTGCGCTCGACGAGGTGGAGCACGAACTCGTCGGCGTCGCGGCCAACGGCGAGCTCCCTGGTCATCGCCACGAACGCCTCCACCAACGCGACGTTCGCTATGTCGGTCATGTCAGCCGCGGTCCACGGCCCGGATCGTACCCTCGGTGCGCCCTCGACGCGGTGCGAGGCCGGTGCGGTTGGATCGCCGCCGCCGTCCGCTACCATGATCTGCTGCCGAAGCAAGGCATGGCCATCCCAGACCCGGTGGCGTCTTCCAATCGTGTACTGCATCCGGTTGTCGGAGGTCTGATGGTGGAACAGGGTTCGTCATTCGTCGTCGTCGAGACCGGCAGCATCCCGATCGTCGCGCTCGGTGGCGTGATCGATCTCGCCACGAGGGACGAGATCTGGGATCGCTTGGCGGTGCTGCTGGACGGGACCAGGGCCGGCTTGATGGTCGACCTGGGAAAGGTGACGTTCATGGACTCGCGCGGGCTCAGCATCCTGGTGCACGCGTGCGAGGCCCTGGAAGAGGACCGGGCCGTCACACTGGTCGACGTGCCGGCGGCCGTGCGCCGCTCCCTCGCCCTCGCCGGCATTGACGAGCGATTCCAGATCGTGTCCACGCCCGAGGCCTGGGAGCTCGTAGGAGACCCCCCGCCACGAGGCCCGTCGCCACTGCCGCCGCTCATCGGGTAGCGGTCGGCGTCGGATCGTTGCGCTCGGCCGGCGTCGCCGCGCTCCTCGCCGACCGTGCCTCGATCGAGCCAACGGGCGACCAGGACGTCGGTGGACGAGTGGGCGACGATCGACGCGGTCACGACGAGCGCGGCGAGATGGAAGACGTGGTCGCCCGACGCGGACCCCGCCTCCAGGACCATGATGGCGTAGAGCACCGAGGCGAAGCCCTTCGGACCGAACCACGCGGCCGCGACCTGTTCCCGCCAGGGCAGTCCCGAACCCACCAACGCGGCGGCGAGCGCCACGGGGCGGGCGAGCACCAGCGCGGCGAGCGCGAAGAGGTAGCCGGCCGGTCCGATCGAGCCCAGGAACGCCGGCGAGATGAACGCGCCGAACACGAGCAGCGCGCCGAGCTTGAACAGCTCGGAGAGCTGCTCGCCGAGCGGATCGAAGGCGCGGTGGACAGCCGGGCTCAGCGTCGCGACCGTGACCCCGGCAGCGAAGCCGGCAAGGAACACGTTGGCGTGCGTGGCCACCGCGAGCGCCAGCACGATGAGCCCGATGGCGAGCGCGTTGAGCGGCTCGTACCGTGCCGTGGCCGACAGCATCGGCAGCCGCGCGAGGCCGATGGCCAACGTCGGCACCACCACCCCGATCGCCACGCCGCCCGCAACCTCGACGCCCAGGCGCGGCCAGTCGACCGGTTGTGAGCCGGCCACCGCGAGCAGGACGATCACCAGCGGCAGGGTGAGACCGTCGTTGATCCCGCTCTCGACGTTCAAGAGGTTGCGCAGCCGGAAGGGGATCTCCTCACGGCCGACGATCGCCGACGCGAAGACGGGGTCGGTGGGGCTCAACACGGCGCCCAGCAGCAGCGACGGTACCCACGGCAGCCCCGCGACGAGGTGGGCGAGCAGCGTGGTGCCGAGGAACGTGAGGGGCAGGCCGATCGTCAGGGCGCGGCCCGGCAGACGCCAGGCTTGGCGAAGCGAGGGGAGACCGATGCGGAGGCCGTCGGTGAACAGCGTGCTGAACAGCGCCAGCTCCGCCAGGGCGCCCACCAGCGGGTCGCGCGGCGAGAAGTGCAGGACGCCAACCGGCTCGCTGCCGAGCACCATGCCCACGACGAGGAACAGCACCGCCGAGGACAGCACCGTGCGGTGCGCAAGGCTCGACAGCAGCACCGCCGCAAGCAGCGAGAGGCCGAACGCGAGCAGCAGCGCCGGCATCAGGCTTGCTCACCTGATCGCTCGGCGCTGCTGCGCGTGCGGGTTTCGGCGGACGACAACCTTCGCGCCCGCAGCGCTACGACGTGTACTGCGGGTTCCGCGTCACGGCCGTGACGCGCTGGTCCTGGGCCGCCGGCACGGTACGCCGCTGCTGCTCGCCGACGAGGTCGATCTCGGCCTCGGGGGTGGCGCCACCGACGGCGCCCCCGATCGCTGCCGCGGCCACGCCGATGAGCACCGCGAAGAAGAACGCCCAAAGCGTCGTACCCGTGTAGAACGCCGGGGACAGCGCGGCGCTCGAGGTCGCGCTGGTCGGGCTCGGGAAGCCACCGTTGCTCGCGACGCTGGGCAACGTGACCGAGACCAGGGTGATGAGAGCGAGCCCCCAGACGGTCAAGCCGTGCCAGAGGCCGACGACCGGCCCCCGGGCCCCGGACAGCCAGCCGGCCACCCAGCCGGCCACGAACATGGCCACGATCGCGCTGGCTCCGACGAGCCAGTCGAGCTGATCGCGGAACCAGGTCACGTCCGAGCCGTACCCGATCGCGACCCACAGCGAGGTGAGCAGCCCCAGCCCGGCGACGCCGATCACGCCACCGGAGAAGATGGCGCTCCAGCGGATCAGCGGTTCGGTTCCGCTCTGCCTTCTCAAATCGATCGTCCGTTCCATCTCGACACCTCCAGTGCTTGCGGTCGTTGGTTCCCCCCACAGCCGAGCACTCCCCGTTCGGAACCGGCTCACACACGGGAACCTCCGAACCACGCTCGGTTTGCACCGCGGTGCGACGGAAAGTGGCCGGCCGTGCCACCTCCCTGGTTGACCGTCGTGAGCTGGGTCGCGCTGGCCACCGCGGCGGCGTGCGCGGCGTGGATCACCTGGGACCTCTTCGGCAACGGCCACCGCCAGCAGATGCGGGTGATGGAGGTTGTGTGGCCCGTGACCGCCCTCTACGCCGGACCGCTCGCGGTGTGGGCCTACCGGCGCTTCGGCCGGCTCCGCAGCAGGCGCTGGCGCGACGAGGTGGGTCTCGACGAGATGCCCGAGCAGGCCGAGTGGGTGCACGTCGCGCTGGGCGTGAGCCACTGCGGCGGCGGTTGCACCCTCGGCGACATCGTCGCCTCGCTCGCCGTGTTCTGGTTGGGCCTGTCGGTGGCGGGACTGGCGCTGTACCCCGAGTACGTCGCCGACTACCTGGCGGCGGTCGTGCTCGGCGTCGCGTTCCAGTACTTCGCGATCGCGCCGATGCGCGGGCTCGGGCTCCGCAAGGGACTGCTCCAGGCGGCACGCGCCGACGTGCTGTCGCTGACGGCCTTCGAGGTCGGCATGTTCGGCTGGATGGCGCTGACCCAGCTCGTGCTCTTCCCTCGCTCCCACCTGCATCCGGACGAAGCCGCCTACTGGTTCTTCATGCAGGTGGGGATGCTGCTGGGGTTCGCCACCGCGTGGCCGGCCAACGTGTGGCTGCTGCGCCACGGCACAAAGGAGCCGATGTGAGCGACGCGGGAGCTGCACCGACCCGTTCGATTGGCGACGCCAGCGCGGGGAAGTCGCAGCCCATGAGTGATCACCTCGACGAGATCCCGCCACAGCCCAGCGACAACACGACGCTCACGAAGGTGCTCGACCAGCTCGAGGCGGCCGGCTGGACCGGACAGCTCGTCGCGCAGGAGGGAAGAGCGGTCCGGTGCGCGACCTGCGACGCCGTGAGCGCCGCGCGCGACCTCGTGGTCCACCTCGAGCGCCGGCTCGAAGGGGCCTCCGATCCGGACGACCTGGCGCTCGTGGTCGCCACCAACTGTCCGATCTGTGGCGCCCCCGCGACCCTGGTGCTCAGCTACGGCCCGCACGCGTCGGACCAGGACAGCGACATCGTGTTGGCGCTCCGTCGCTCCCACGGCGCGAAGCCGTCCGTCTGAAGGCGCGTCGCGTCCGACGGGCCCGGCCGGCCGCTCACCAGGCCACGTCGTCGCAGCCCCGGTGCGTGTCGGGCTCGACCTGCAGCGTGGCGTGGGCCACGTGGTAGCGGTCGGCAAGCAGGGCTCGCGCCTGGTCGAGCACGGCGTGCGAGTCGGCCCCGTCGCGGACTGCGAGGTGTGCCGACGCGCTGTCCATCCCCGAGGTCAGGGTCCAGACGTGCAGGTCGTGCACATCGACGACGCCTTCGAGGCCGTTGAGGTCTGACGTCAACGCCTCGAGGTCGACCTCGTCGGGCGCCGCCTCGATGAGGATGCGCACCGCGCGCCGCCCCAGGTGCCAGGTGCGGGGCAGGATCCAGAGGCCGATCGCCGCGGCGATGACCGGGTCGAGCCACGACCAGCCGAAGAGCTGGAGCCCGAGGGCCGCGATGATCACGCCGATCGAGCCGATCGTGTCGGCGAGCACCTCGAGGGACGCGCCCTCGACGTTGAGCGACTCCTTGGCGCCGCCGCGCAGCAGCCAGAACGCCACCACGTTCGCGACCAGGCCGGCGACGGCCACCACGAACATCGGCACCCCGAGCACCTCGGCGGGCGCGAAGAGCCGACGGACGGCTTCGACGAGCACCCAGATGGCGACGCCGAAGAGCAGGAGCGCGTTGACGAAGGCGGCGAGGATCTCGAGGCGGTAGAGCCCGAACGTGTTACCCGTCGACGCGGCCGTCTCGGCGTCGTGCCGAGCGGCGAGCCGGATCGCCGCGAGCGACATACCCAGTCCGATCACGTCGGTGAACATGTGACCCGCGTCGGAGAGCAAGGCCAACGAGTTTGCGGCGATGCCCACCACCACCTCGACCACGAAGAACGCGCCGATGATCCCGAGGGCGAGCAGCAGTCGTCGTTGGTGACGCCCGCCGGCGCTCAGCTGCGCCGCGCCGTGGTCGTGGCCGGCCCCCATCAGCCGAGCTCCCGGTGGGCGAGGTGTTCGCGGGTCAGGTCCAGCACGGTGCGCACGTGGTCGTCGTCGAGTCGGTAGTGCACGTTGCGCCCGTCGCGACGGTTGCGCACGACGCCCGACCCGCGCAGCAGCCGGAGCGCCTGGGACACCTTGGTCTCGGTCGTGTCGACGGCGTCCGCCAGGTCGCTCACGCAGAGCTCCTCGGCTTCGAGCAGCGCGAAGAGGATCCGGATGCGGGTGGGGTCGCCGAGCAGACGGAAGAGCGCGCCGAGGTCGGCGGCCTCGTCGGGGGCGGGCAGCGTCGCGGCGACCGCGGCGAGGCGCGGGCCGTGGAGCTCCGGCGTGGGGCAGCCGTCGAGGTCGATGTCTGTGGATACCTGCATAGATATGAAGGTATTGGCCAAGGGCCGCTGCGTCAAGCGCCGGGGTCCGCCGCCGCGTCATGGAAGCGGGCCAGGATCGCCGCCGCGTCGACCTGATCGTCCGGCTCCACCACGTGTCCGCCACCGAGGCGCCAGGTCGCGGCGACATCGAGCGGGGCGGCCTGCGCGGCGACGGCCGCCGCCTGCACGCACGCACCCGCCGCCACGAAGTCGGTGTCGTCGAGGACCGTGACCGGCCGCCCGGTCAGGTCGGCCAGCACCTGGGTGACCGCGGCAGAGCGGGCACCGCCGCCGACGGCCACGAGCCGGCCGGCATCGGCGGCGATCCCGACCGCGTGCAGGGCGTCCAGCGCGTCGACCAACCCGCAGACCACGCCCTCGACCGCCGCACGCGCGAGCTGGTCGCGACCCACGTCCGAGCGCAGTCCCAGCAGGGTGCCGGTGGCATCGGGCCGGTTGGGGGTGCGCTCGCCGTCGAAGTAGGGCACCAGCACCAGGCCGCCCGCCCCCGGGCTCGCGGCGAGCGCGAGTCGCGCCAACTCGTCGTGGTCGACGCCCAGCAGGCGGGCCGTGGCGTCGAGCACCTTCGCGGCGTTGAGCGTGCACACCAGGGGCAGGTACCGGCCGGTGGCGTCCGCGAAGCCCGACACCGCGCCGGTGGCATCCGCGGTCGGGTCCTCGCACACCGCGGAGACGACGCCCGAGGTGCCGATCGAGATCGCCACCTCACCCGGCGCGAGCCCCATGCCGAGCGCGGCGGCCATGTTGTCGCCGGTGCCGGCCGCCACGATCGCTCCACCCCAGCGGCCCGCCGGGTCGCGTGGCCCGAGCACCTCCGGGCACACCTCGACCCCGAGGCCCACGAGCTCCAGCAGCTCCGGGCACCAGGCGTCCGCGGCCGGCGAGAAGTAGCCGGTGCCCGAGGCGTCGCCCCGATCGGTCACGAGCTCGCCGGTGAGGCGCATCGTCAACCAGTCGTGCGGGAGCAGCACCGACCGGACCGCCGCGTGCGCGTCGGGCGCGTGGTCTCGCAGCCAGGCCAGCTTGGTGATCGTCGTGGACGCCACGGGCACGCTGCCGGTGCGCCGGGCCCACGCTTCGGCGCCGAGCAGCTCGACGAGCGCGGCGGCCTGGGGCGCCGACTCGGTGTCGTTCCAGAGCTTGGCGGGGTGCACGGGCATCCGGTCGGCGTCGAGCGCGACCATGCCGTGCTGCTGTGCGGCCACGCTGAGCGCCGCGACCTCGCCGGCGTGCGCGGCGAGCAGCGGTTCGAGGGCCTCCCACCACCGTGTCGGGTCGACCTCGCTGCGCGGCGGGGTCGTGACCGGATGCGGACGTGACGCCGCGGCGAGCACCCGGCCGGTGTCGAGGTCACGCACCTCGACCGTGCACGACTGCGTGGACGAGTCCACGCCGAGGACCGCGGTCACGAGGTCGCCGGTCCGATCGATCTACGCATCGGTCGCCCAGGGTAGGACGGTTGTGACGAGTCGGGCCTCAGCCCTCCCAGCAGGAGAGCACCTCGAACGACAACGACTGCGCGATCTGGGTCTGGGCGTTGCCCGCGGGCAGGTGGGTGGGGTCGACGGTGAGGACCTTGTCGTCCTTGACCGTGACCGTCGTGCCATCTGCGTCGGTGAAGGCCTCGGTGCCGAGGTTCGGCACCGTCTCGGGCGACGTGGCCGCCGTGCGCTTCGCGTCGAACACCTGCTTCGCCACCGAGTTGCCACCCGGCTCGTCGACCACGAGGCGCATCGTCCCGCCGCCGGAGACGGTGTAGATGCAGGTGGTGACCGTCCCCTGCTTGGTGCGCGACGGATCCCCCACCAGCTTGCCGGTCGTGAGCTGACCGGCAAGGTCGTCGCGGACCATCTTGTCGCAGATCTCGTCGGCCGGGTCAGTCGGCTCCGACGTCTTGGTCACGGTCGACTTCGATGCCGATGCCGACTTCGATCGACGAGGTGGAGGGCGGCGGCGGGGAGGCGGTCCCGGTCGAGGTCGAGCTCCCGCAGCCCGCTCACCAACGCGGCCACCAGTGCGCCCGCCACGAACGCGCCACCGAGTCGCGGCCACCCCTGCTCCGCCGGAGCAGGTCGGATGGCGCGAGCTGGAAGTCGGTTGCTCATCGTTGCCCCCCACGGTTGACCCGTGGCCGTCGTCGTACCCGAACGCGTGCGTCAGGCCGGTCGCGTGCTCTTCGTCACCGACCTCGCAAGCGGATCATGCTACGTGTCGTCGCCGCCCGGAACGACACGGGCGCCCACGGGCGCGCTGATCGCCCCGCGACCCCGTCCGACGTGGGAACGTGGACGTCCCGTTCGGCAACCGGATCGAGCTCCTCGAGCCCGCGTGAGATCATCAAGACCTCGGAGGTGCGTCGGCCATGGCAACGGAGAAGTCTCCAGCGGAACTGATCGACGAGCGGATCGCCGAGCTCGGAGACTGGCGCGGCGAACTGCTGGGTCGGCTCCGCGCTCTGGTCAAGGAAGCCGTGCCGGACGTCGTCGAGGAGTGGAAGTGGCGCGGGGTGCCGACCTGGTACCGGGACGGCATGCTCTTCACCGGCGAGACGTACAAGAAGGCCGTGAAGATGACGTTCGCCAAGGGCGCGTCGCTCGACGACCCCACGGGGCTGTTCAACTCCAGCCTCGAGGGCAACGTCCGGCGCGCCATCGACTTCCACGAGGGCGAGGCGATCGACGAGGACGCGCTGAAGGACCTGTTCCGCGCCGCCGTCGCCCTGAACGAGTCCAAGGCCAAGAAGTAGCCGCCGGTCGGCTCGACCGTTCGCCCAAGTGTGCGCGACCCGCCGCCGTGGGTTGGGCGGGCGGGTTCAGCAATCGGTGAGCGCGGCGACCGCTCGGCAGATCTCGTGCACCTGGTTCGCGCCGAGGAACCCCGCGCGTTCGGTGAGAAACGAACGCCGGATCGGTTGGAGGTTGTCGAAGGATGCGACGCACTCGACCGCGAGGCCTTGCTCTCGACCAAGGGCAACCTCGGTGCCGATGTCTCGGACGGTGCGCGTCACCGGTGCGACGACGATCCGATCCAAGACCGGGATCGCCTCATTCCGCGTGACGACGAGGACCGGTCGACGCTTGTCTTCTGCCTCGGCCCACCAGATCTCGCCCTGTCGGGGAGTCACCAGGGCTCGGCCGCGATCATGTCGATGGTCGCGGCATCTGACCAGCCACCTTCGTCGTCAGTTTGCGGCTTGTCCTTGTACCGCTGTGCGATCTGGGCGCCGATCCGCTTCCTCCGAGCATCGTCGATGAGGTGTCGGAGTCCGATGCGCACGGCTTCCGACCGTGTCCGTACTTCGCCCCGCTCGATGAGCGCGTCCACATCGGCGAGAAGCTGATCGTCGACCCTTGTCACGAGCTGCGTCATGCACAGAGCATACCGTGACGCAATGCGCGGTTCCTTGCGGGACGCGCCCCGACTTGGCGCGCTCGACCGGGGATGCGAATCTCTCGGAATGGGGAAAATGGGAAAGCGTGTCCGGTTCGTGCTGCTCGCAATCGCCGTGGCAGCCATGCTCGGCGCGTTGCCGACGCTCGGCGCGTCCGCGGCAGGCGCCACGCCGCCACCGACGTTCGACGCGCGCGGCAGCGCCGAGCAGGTGGACGTCACCGGACTGCCCGCCGGCCAGGACGCGTCGCTCCTGGCGTCCGACGGCACCACGGTCGCCACCCAACGCGCGAACCCGCTCGGCGGCCTGCTGTTCCGCAACGTCACCCCGGGCTCGGGCTACCGGGTGAAGAACCTCGCCGACAGCTCCGAGTCGTCACCGCTCACCGTGTACTCGAACGCCCCTGCGCCGTGGGACCCCAGCATCTACAACCAGACGATCAACAGCAGCGGCTACCAGTACCTCACGACCCGTGACGGCACCAAGCTCGCCCTCGACGTGCACCTGCCGTCCGGCAAGGGCCCCTTCCCGACGCTGATCGAGTACGCGGGCTACGGCTACGCGAACCCGGCCGGGCCGCAGAGCGGCATCTCGGTCATCGCCAACCTGATGGGCTTCGCGGTGGTCGACGTGAACATGCGCGGCACGGGCTGTTCGGGCGGCGCGTTCGACTTCTTCGAGCCGCTCCAGCAGCTCGATGGCTACGACGTGATCGAGACGATCGCCCACCAGCCGTGGGTGCTCAACAACAAGGTCGGGATGTTCGGCATCTCCTACGGCGGCATCAGCCAGCTCTTCACCGCGCAGAACAACCCGCCGAGCCTGGCGGCGATCACGCCGATGTCGGTGCTCGATGCCTCCGCGACGACGCTCTACCCCGGCGGCATCCTGAACAACGGCTTCGCGCTCTCCTGGGCGCAGGGGCGCGTCGATGACGCCCAGCCTGCCGGCCCGCACACCGGCCAGAAGTGGGCGTGGGACCAGATCCAGGGCGGCGACACGGTCTGCGCAGCGAACCAGGCGCTGCATGGCGAAGCCGTCGACCTGATCGCGAAGCTTCGGGCCAACTCCCACTACGACGCCGCCACCGCCGACCCGGTCGACCCGGTGACCTTCGTCCACAACATCCACGTGCCGGTGTTCATGGCGTGCCAGTGGCAGGACGAGCAGACCGGGGGCCACTGCCCCGAGCTGGTCCAGCACATGACCGGGACGGACAAGAAGTGGTTCACCTTCACCAACGGCGCCCACATCGACTCGCTCGACCCCGCCACCCTCAACCGGATGTTCGACTTCCTGGAGCTGTACGTCGCCAAACGGGCGCCGACGCTCGACAAGGCGGCCATCCGATCGCTCGCGCCGATCCTCTACCAGCAGGCCTTGGGGGTCCCGAACACCGACAACATCACGCTCCCGGACGACCCGATCCAGGACGAGCCGACGTACGCCGCGGCGCTCGCCGCGTTCGAGAAGCTGCCGATGGTGCGGGTGCGCTTCGAGAACGGCGCGGGCACCTCGCCCACGGGTGACACCACGCCGGGCAACCCCTACGCCGCGTTCGAGAAGTCGTTCTCCAACCTGCCGGTTCCCGGCACCCAGGCCCGCACCTGGTACCTCGGACCCAACGGGACCTTGACGGACCAGCCACCGACGGGCGGGGTCATCGACTCCTACACGTCGGACGCGTCCGCGACGCCGCGCACCGACTACATCGACCACACCGGCCACGGCGGCCTCTGGGGCAACGCCTCGCAGTGGGAGTGGAACTGGCTGCAGAACCCGGCCGGCAACGCGGTCTCCTACGTCACCGCGCCGTTGGCCCAGAACACCACCGTCGTCGGCTCGGGAGCGGTGTACCTGTGGGTGAAGTCGTCGACCCCCGACGTCGACCTCCAGGCGACGATCTCCGAGGTGCGCCCCGACGGCAAGGAGTCGTTCGTGCAGAACGGCTGGATCCGGGCGTCGGAGCGCAAGCTCTCGACCGGCTCCGACAACTTCCTGAAGCGGCCGAGCACCCTGCTGGACCCGATCCCGAGCTTCACCACGGCCGACGCCGCGCCGATGCCCGCCGACCAGTTCGTCCAGGTCGCGATCCCCCTCTACTACGAGGGTCATCCCTACCGTGCCGGCTCGCGGATCCGGGTCACGATCGCCGCGCCCAACGGCAGCCAGCCGATCTGGGCGTTCGACGAGACCCAGCCGTCGACGGGGACCGCGCAGGTGTCGCTCGCCTCGACCTACTCGATGCCCTCGAGCCTGGTCCTGCCGGTCGTCCCTGACGTGACCATCCCGACCGACCTGCCGATCTGTCCGACGCTGCGCAACGAGCCGTGCCGCGACTACGTGGCCTACACCAACGACTCCGTAGCGGTGTCGGCTCCCACGACGACGACGTCCACCACCACGACGTCGACGACGACGTCGCCGAGCACCACGACTGGTTCGGTCGCCACCGATGCCCCGCCTCCGACCACGGCGCCGGGCGCCGCGGCACCGACTTCGCCCGACGGTTCCGGAGGCCTCCCGGTCACGGGCGCGGACCTGTGGCTGCTCCTCGGGGTGGCTGCGATGCTGGTGCTGGCGGGCTTGGGGCTGAGCACCGCAGTCCGGCGCCGGCGTTCGACTTCCTGACGCAGTCCACCCGGCCCACGACCGTCAGGCGAACCAGCCGAGTTGCCGTGGCGTCACCAACGGGCGCCCGAGTGCGTCTCGCACGCGTTCGATTCGTGCACACGAGCAGTTCCATGGCGCGCCTCACCGAGCTCCGGTTGGGGTGGGGGCGCGTTCCTGTTGTCGGGTAGCCGCGGCTGGCGAAGGAGCGTGCGACGGTGGTCGGTTCGGTCGGGGCCATGGGTGGTTGGGGGGTGGGGCGTTGGTCTTGGGCACGGTGAGGGGGGTGCCGTCGGGTCGGGTGGCGTGGATCGATCCGTCGGGTGCTCGGGTGAGCCCGTAGCCGCCTTCGTGGACGGCGTGGTGGTGTCTGCTGCAGAGGCTGGCGAGGTTGTCGCGGTCGGTGGGCCCGTCTTTGGTCCAGTGGATGAGGTGGTGGGCGTGGGTGCGGGTGGCGGGGGTGTCGCAGCCGGGGAACACGCAGGTGCGGTCGCGGGCGATGATCGCGCGGCGCATGGCGGGGTTCGGGAGGCGGGCGGTCTCGCCGAGGTCGATGGTGGCGCCGGTGGGGTCGAACACGATGCGGGAGAGGCTGCAGTCGCAGGTGAGGCGGCGGGCTTGTTCGGCGGTGACCTTGTCGCCTTGGTCGGTTTCGCCGACGGGTTCGCCGGCGCAGGTGTGGGTGTCGGTGAGCTTGGCGAGGTCGATCAGGGCGGTGATGGCGGGGACGTTGAGCCCGCCGCCGTGCTCGGCGGCGGTCACGGCTTGGGTGGCGAGCTCGACGAGCGCGTCGGCGCGCAGCTGGGGGTAGGTGACCGAGACGACGGTGCCTTCGGCGTCGGCCTGGGCGCGGGCGGCGTCGAAGAGCTCGCGGACGCGGCGGTCGAGGGCGTCGGCGAGGATCTGGCCGGCTTCGGGGGTGAGCTGGCCGTCGAGGCGCCACATGCCCTCGAAGGTCTGGGACAGGTGCACGCCGCGGGCGGCGTGGTGGTGGGCGTCGTCGGCTTCGGCGCCATCAGGGTCGGCGCGGGCCACCCAGAACTCGAGTGCTTTGCGCAGCTGCGCGACCCGCAGCGTCGACGCTTGCTGCACGAGCAGCGTTTCGTCGACGGCGAAGCGCTCCGGTGCGGCCTTCGCGGCGCGGGCCAACAAGCGGGCCTTCTCCGTGCCCAGGGAACCGTCCGCGAAGGCGGCGCGGGTGGCGGGCATGTCGCGCAGGCGACGGGCCAGGGTGAGCACGCCGCTCGCCGCGGCTTTGGACGACTCGGTGCGCGCCGCCAACCAGCCTGAGCCCGACCGGCCGCCGTCGAGCGCCCAGACGCCGCGGGCGTCCCACGCGCCGGACAGCGCCGTGCGGGCCGCGTCGAAGCGGCAGCGGAACGCGTCCAGCGCCACCATCGCCTCGGTGAGCTCGCCGTCGGTGAGGTCCGCGGGCTCCACATCGGCCAGCACGTCGGCGGCTTGCTCCAACAAGGCCATCGCCTGCGACAGGCCCGCGCCGCGGGCAGCGGGCGACACCGGAGGGCTGAGGGCATCGGACATACGTTCGACTCTAGTCGATATGTCTGCGCAACGCAAGGACCTTGCGACGGAACTCTCCTCGTGGGTATGGCGCCGCCTCCGGCGACGGCGAGTCGCTGGATACAGTCGCCCGAGTGCCCAGCGGTGCTTCCCGTACCCAACTCGTGATCGTCGCCGCGATCGTCGTCCTGTCCGCCGTGGTCGCGAAGACCCACGTGCTGCACCGCCTCACCCACCACGACGGCGCCGCAGCCGCGACGGCAACACCGACGACCACGGCGCACGCTGGCGCCACGACGACGACCCTCGAGCCGCTCGTGCTCCGCGACTACCGCGTGGGTGACTGCGTCACCTGGGACCAGAGCTCCGCCGAGGCCAGGACCTCATCCGATGTCGTCCCGTGCACCAAGTCCCATCTGGTGCAGATCACCGGCAGAGCACCCGGAAAGGGTCCGGGCTCCTACCCCGGCTCGGCCTACTTCAACCGGCTGAACAAGACGGCCTGCGTCACGGTGGCGCGAGCGGTCCTCGGTCACGACCTCGATCGACAAGGCCGCTACAGCACCTTCGTGCTGTCCCCGCAGAAGGTCGCATGGCAGGCGGGCAAGCACGCCGTTTGGTGTGGCCTCATGAACGGACTCTCGCCGACGGGACAGTTCTCCCCCATGACCGGCGATGCCCGGGGGGCGGACCAATCCATCGACCTGCCGGCTGGCACCTGCTTGGTGAGCCACTTGAAGCTGACGAGGATCTCGTGCACGGCGACCCACGACTACCAGGTCGTCGGGCGCCTCGATCTGCACGGCCGCTACGACTCGGTCCCGACCGCGCAGCAATGGTCCGTTCTCGCGCGCTCCGACTGCACGCCCGCCGCGCGGAAGTTCCTCGGGCACGATCCCACGCCCCCGACCAAGGTCGGGGTGCTGCCCCTCTCCTCCCAGAGCTGGGCGGTCGGGACTCGGTCGACCGAATGCATCCTCACGTCGAGCTGACCATCACCCAGACCCGGATAGCCACCGTCCGGAAACTCCCGATGCCATGATGTCCGCCATGGGGCACGTCAACGCACCCGCAACGTGGGCCTGGCCGCTGCAGTGCCATCGCCTGGTTTCGGCAGGGAGATGACCACCGACATCACCAAGCGCAAGGGCCGGGTGCCGGCCTGGTGGGCCGACGCCAAGCTCGGCATCTTCGTCCACTGGGGGTTGTTCGCCGTCCCCGCGTTCGCGGCCGTCGAGGACGACATGGCGGCCTTGCAGGCCAGCCGGGGCCCGAACCCGTTCGCGCACAGTCCCTACGCCGAGTGGTACGAGAACTCGCTGCGCTTCCCCGGCAGCCCCGTCGCCGAGCACCACCGCGCCACCTACGGCACGCGCCCGTACGCCGACTTCGTCGAGCCCTTCCTGGACGGCCTCGACCACTTCGACGCGGAAGCCTGGGCCGACCGCTTCGCCGCGACCGGCGCGACCTACGTCGTGCTCGTCGCCAAGCACCACGACGGCTTCTGCCTCTGGCCCAGCGGGGTGCGCAACCCGCACCGCGCCGGGTGGCACACGACGCGCGACCTGGTCGGCGAGGTCGCCGAGGCCGTGCGCGCCCGGGGGATGCGGTTCGGCCTCTACTACTCGGGCGGCCTCGACTGGACGTTCGACGACCGGCCGATCGGTTCGTTCGGCGACCTGGTCGCCGCCGTTCCCGATGGGGACTACCTCGACTACGCGGATGCCCAGGTGCGCGAGCTGATCGACCGCTACCAACCGTCGGTGTTGTGGAACGACATCATGTGGCCCACCGGCCACGCCCGCCTGATGGACCTGTTCGCCGAGTACTTCCGGCAGGTGCCCGACGGCGTCGTCAACGACCGGTGGATCACCACGTTTCCCGGTTCCGGTGCGCTCAAGACCCGTCTGGGTCGCAGCCTGCTCGACCGGGTCGCGGCGCGCTCGCTGCGCGACGAGACGCCGGTGCCGCCCAAGCCCCGCTTCTTCCAGTACCGCACCCCGGAGTACGCCACGTTCGCCGACATCTCGACCACGCCGTGGGAGTGCGTGCGCGGCATGGATCGGGGATTCGGCTACAACCGGGCTTCGGTCGAAGCCGACTTCCTCACCCGCGACGAGCTGCTCCGGTCGATCGTCGACATCGCCGCGAAGGGCGGCAACCTCCTGCTCAACGTCGGGCCGCGCCACGACGGGCAGATCCCCGACGAGCAGCTCACCCGCCTGGGCTGGCTGGCCGAACGGGCTGACGCGCACGGCGCGAGCGTCGCCGGCACCCGACCGTGGGTGCGCGCCGAGGGGCGCTCCCCCGAGGGCCACGACGTCCGCTACACCGCGCACCGGGACACCGTGTGGGCGCACCTCTGGCTCGCAGACGGCTCGGCGTCCTCGGCGCCGTCGCCGACGATCACCCTGCCGTTCCGGACGACCCCGGCGACCACCGTCACCGACGCCGCAGGGAAGGCGCTGGTGTTCCGAGGCGACGAACGCTCGACGACGATCGAGGTGCCCGCCGAGGTCGACGACGCCGTGTTCACGGTGGGCCTCCACCAGCTCGAGGCCGCTGGCGAGTAGCCAGCCGTCCCTCCCGGCGGCGCCCACGTGGGCGCGACGACCTCAGGGCCGAGCGGGTCGCCGACGCCCGATGCCGTCGAGGTCGCGAAGGCGCTCCAGCGCTCCCATGGTTCGCTCGCCCCACCAGAACAGGTCCTTGCCGTCGACGCGCAGCGCCGGCGCGACCGTCGAGAGCTCGGCGAGGTGGGCGTCGCTGAACCGGTACGGCTCGTCGGGCGCGAGCACCACGTCGACCGCGCCCCGCAGCGACGACAGCTCGACCTCGGGATAGCGGTCTTGGCCGGCGGGCACCACCTCGATGCCCGCGGCGGCGAGCAGCGACGCGCCGTAGGTGTCCGGGCCGAGCGCCATCCACGGTCGCCGCCAGATCGGCACGAACGCCCGGAGCTGCGGGGCGGGAGGCTCGACCCGGCCCAGTTGCGTCCACGATGCGCCCACCCGGTCTGCGAGCGCGGGGAGCTGCGCGTCGAGGTCATCGAGTGAGCGGATCGCCAGGACGTGCACCTCGAGCCCCGCCGTGACGAGGGCGTCGTGATCCTCGCGCCGGTTCTCCTCCTCGTCGACCACCACCAGGTCGGGAGCGAGGGCGACGATCCCGGCGACGTCGGGGTTCTTGGTGCCGCCCACCGTCGGCAGGTCGGGCTGCTCGCAGAACCGGGTGCACGCCACAGGATCGACGCCCCACGCCCGCAACGTCTCGGTTGCCGAGGGCACCAGGCTCACCACGCGCACGCCGCGAGCGTGGGACCGGGCCACCTTGTTCGCCAAACCGGGTTGGTCGGCCGAGGAGTGCGTCGGGCCCGTCACACGTAGGGGCAGTGCCGGCAGCCGCTCTCGCAGCAGCAGCCCCGCGCCAGGTGGCTCGCCGAGGTCATCACGTACAGACCCGTGGTCGGATCGACGTAGCCCGGCTCGTCGCGGGCGAGGGCTGCGGCGTGCGCGGTGAGGATCTCCTCACGTCCGGGGGCATCGAGGGGAAGGCGGTCGGGGTGCGGCTCGTCGCGCGGTCTGGGCACGTCAACGGTTGCGGGAAGGCGCTCCGGGCGGGGTCTTCAGCCGGCCGGCTCGAGCACGAACAGCGGGATCTGCCGGTCGGTCCCTTCCTGGTAGGCGTCGTAGTCGGGCCAGATCTCGCTGGCCCGCGCCCACCAGGTCGCCTTCTCGTCGCCTTCGGCCTCGCGCACGGCGAGGTCGTGCACCGTGGCGCCGTCCTGGAGTCGGGCGACCGGGTTGGCGCGCAGGTTGCGCGCCCACTGCGGGTCGGTCGGCGCGCCGCCCTGGGAGCCGATCACGGCGTAGCGGCCCTCGCCATCCGCGATGCGCACCAGCGGGGTCTTGCGCACCTTGCCGCTCTTGGCGCCGAGCGTCCACAGCACGATCCACTGGTCGCCCACCAGGTCGCTCGGCTCGGCGCCGTTCGTGCGCTCGTAGCGCTCGACCTCCTGCGCGATCATCTCCCACGGGCTCGGTTCATACGGTGCGTCGAAAGCGGACACGTCGATCCTCCTGGTCGGTTCCGGCGCGAGGGTATCGGCGCGCCGCCGACCAAGCGACCGTGGCCCAACGGAGGCACCGCGGTCGCCCCGCACTCTCCCACCGACGTCCACGAGAGGTTCATGGGAGCGAGGACGTGCTCGAGGTCGGATTTGCGGCCGCTGATGGGTGTGCGGCGAGGAAAGCCTCAAACGTCGGGGTGAAGCTGGGCTCAGGTCCGGTGGAGCGGCCGAGCAACCGGTAGCCGCCCGGGTCGCTCCCCGACTGGATCGCGAGACCGTCGTCGGGGGCGAGACCGACGACTCGATAGACGACGATCGTGCGTTCTTCGCGCGTCAGCGTGTTGCCCGAGCCGCCGGTGTCCCGACATGGCGGGTACGTGGACGTGCCGAGGCGTCCGGCAACCTCGAACTCGACCCCGGGGCCCGCATCGCGGTAGGGGTGTCCTGCGAACATCGTCGGACCGGTGCAGGACGGCGCAGATGAGGTGGTGGTGCCGCAGCCGGCAAGGCCGGTCAGCAAGATGGTGACGACCGCGATCGACCTCAACGCGACCATCCCGACGCAGGGCATACCCAACGATCGCACCTCGAGGTCCTTCCGTGTGCCGATTCGGGTTCAGCTGTTCACGTTGAAGTGGAGTGCCGATTGGCCAACCGGTACCGACTTGAGCGGGATGGATGAGATCTGGCCGTCGGAGGTGATCTTCAAGGTGGGTGGTCGGCCGGGCCGGTCGCGGGGCACTTCGAACACGGCGCAGCGGAAGCCTCCACAGGGGCCCGTTCCCACCGTCACGTCGGCGACGTCGCTCATGTTGATGATCTGCGACCCAGCAGGCAGGACGACCACGTGGATCGTCGCCTCGGGGAGTCCGAATGGCATCGCCGTCCACGCGTCCGCGGATTTGGGTCCGACGATCTGCCGCGGGCCGTACTCCGCGGCACCCGCTGGGCGCATCTGGACGTCGAGCCCAGCCCCGGACCCGGAGAACCGAACGTCACCCGACTTGCCGTGAAACGTAGGAGTCGCGTCGTTGCTCAGGGCGTCGCCTTCGTTGCCGGGAAGCGTCGTGCAGCCGGAGATGGGTATCCAGGCGGTGGCATGGTGCGCTCCGTCGGTGGCGATGACCCCGACCCGATCGACGGGGACAGAGCCGTCGGCGGCACAGTCAGGGACACTCGACGGCGGGGCCTGGTTCACGTAGCTCCGCTCGACGTAGCTGAGTGTCTCGGCCACCGTGCCCGAGCCGTTCCCCGGCACCGAGTTGGTCGCCACCAGTCGGCCATCGGTCTGGTAGGTGCACAGCGTGAGTGCGGACGGGCTGAACTGAAAGAGCCGCGTACCCGATGTCGTGTTCGGCTGGCCGGGGCTCTTCGGACAGGAAATCGATGCCTGGTCGCCGTCTCCACCGGTTGTGCCCAGTTGGGTCGTGGTCGTCGAGTCGTGGCCGCCCGACGAGGCGATCCCGATGACGACCACGAGAAGGATCGCGGCGGCGACCGGCATGGCGATGGTCCAAACCCGTCGGTGGCGTCGCGCCCGGTCCCGGCGGACACGGGCGGCCGATATGAACCCTTGTCCTGCGGTCTTCGGGGCCATGGCTGTCATCTCACGGACCGCCTCGCCGAGACGTTGATCCAATTCGTCGTCGACTGGTTCGTCGTGGTCGGTCATGGTGCGCTCCCCTCGGCGTCGTCGACACCGAGTGCAGTTGCGAGTAGACGGCGGCTCTTGTGCAGGGTCGCCTTGACGGTGCCTTCGGCGATGCCGAGTTGCGCGGCGACCTCTCCGATGGTCAGCCCGAGCCCGTAGTGGAGAGCGACCACCTGCCGTTGGCGCTCGCCGAGGCGACCCATGGCCCGTTGCAGGTCGACCCGGTCGGCCTCGCGATCGCCGGGTCCGGGCGCCGATCCGAGTTGAACGACCAGATGGCCTTTGCGTCTGGCCAAGTCGCGGCGCCGATGACGGGTGCGCACCTGGTTCATCGCGACCGTCGTCACCCAGGCGGCGAGGTTGTCGATCCTCTGGCCGCGATCCAGGCGTTCCCAGGCACGACCGACCGCATCGGTGACCGCATCGACGGCGTCATCAGGTGAGCGGCACCACAACGAGACCGCAGCGATGATCCGCCGGTACTCGGTGCTTGCGAGCTCTGTGATGCGTGCCTCGACCGGATCGATCACCGGCACCGCACGAGTGACGTCAGGCGTGCCGGTGCCGCCCGTGGGTGGTGCCGGATCGTCGTGGGCCACAGCTGGGCTCGATTCGTCGATGTCGATCGAAGAGGTCATGAGAAGTGTCGGCGGTTGGGCCTACCCGTCACCTTCACGATGCAGGACCACGCAAGATGGTTTACCGGTCCGCTCCGATTTCTTCGTCAGCGGCAACGGACCGCCCTCGACAAGCCCGGCCCTCGAACAGTCGCCCATGTTCCCCCACCCATCACTTGGCACGGGATGCCAAAGACCGATCCTCGGCAGATACCCAGGTGCGGATGACCGAAGAGCCATGTCCAACCGGGTGCAGTCCCACGCCCGGCAGCCGGTCCTCGATGGACTGACTCCCGGCGTCAGTCGTCGCGGGCCATGTTGGCGAAGCGGGTGTAGTGACTGAGGAACGCCAGGCGGGTGACGCCGAGCGGGCCCGAGCGGTGCTTCGACACGAGGATCTCCGCCGTGCCGGTGTCGGGTGACTCCGGGTTGTACACCTCGTCGCGGTACAGGAACATCACCACGTCGGCGTCCTGCTCCAGGGCGCCGGACTCACGCAGGTCGCTCAACAGCGGTCGCTTGTCGGCTCGCTGCTCGAGGCCACGGTTGAGCTGCGCCAACGCCACCACGGGGCAGTGCAGCTCGCGGGCCAGGATCTTGAGCCCACGGCTGATCTCGGCCACCTCCACCTGACGGTTCTCGGCGTTGGACCGCCCCGTCATGAGCTGGATGTAGTCGACGACGATCAGGCCCAGGTCGCCGACCTTGGACGAGAGCCGCCTCGCCTTGCCGCGGATCTCGGCGATCGAGACGTTGGGGTTGTCGTCCAGCCACAGGGGCGCCTCGGCGAGGCGACCGACCGCACCGGTGATCTTGGTCCAGTCGCTGTCCTCGAGGCGGCCCGACGCCATGCGGCGCGAGTCGACGCGGGCCTCGGCGCTGAGGAGGCGCTGGGAGAGCTCGAGGCGGCTCATCTCCAACGAGAAGAACAGCACCGGCTTGCCGGCGTTCATGGCCGCGTGCGTCGCCATGCCGAGCGCGAAGGCCGTCTTGCCCATGGCGGGACGAGCGCCCACGACGATGAGCGCCTCGGGCTGCAACCCGGAGGTGAGGTCGTCGAGGTCGGTGTAGCCCGATGGGGTGCCGGTGAGCGCGTCGCCGCGGTCGTAGAGCATCTCGATGCGGCTGAGCGTCTCGGGCAGCAGGTCGCGCAGCTCGGCGGTCGAGTCGGTGATCCGGTTCTGCGACAGGTCGTAGACCATCGTCTCGGCGGTGTCGAGCGTCTTGATGACGTCGTCGGGAAGGCTGTACCCGAGCTCGGAGATCTCCGATGCGACCGTGATGAGCCGACGCAGCAGCGCGTGGTCCTCGACGATCTGGGCGTAGCGGCCGGCGTTGGAGGTGGCCGGGGTGTTGGCCTGGAGGCTCAACAGCACCGACGGCCCACCGAGCTGGTCGAGCAGGTCGGCGCGGCGCAGCTCGTCGGCGACCGTCACCGGGTCGACCGGCTCGCCACGGGCGGTCAGCGTGCTCACCGCGTCGTAGATGTGGCCGTGGGCGGGCTTGTAGAACGAGGCCGACGTCACCGTCTCGGACGCAGATGCGACCGCGTCGCGCGACAGCAGCATGGCGCCCAGCAGGGACTCTTCGGCCTGGATGTTGTGCGGGGGCACCCGACCCGGCGAGGTGCGGCGACCAGAGGGGCCATCTTCGTCGAAGGGGTCCTGGGGAGGCATCAGTTCACCATGGCTGATCGGGCCTGTGGGTTGCCAGAGGGGCAACCCCGAAAGCTTTCCACAGCACCCACCTCAGCATGTGGACGAGTCAAGTTCTCGGCAGGGACAACTGCGGACAGATTGTGGACAACGCGCGGGATACCGTTGCTCTGCAAGCAGTTGCGCGACGCCAAACGGCTGTGCACGGCATGCGTGACCACCGCCACAGCACGGAAACGTGCTGTGGAGAACGCCGGGTAACACTCAGGCCGAAACGACCTCGACGGTGACCGGGAACTCGACGTCGCTGTGCAGCTTGGCGGGCACCATGTGGGTGCCGAGCGACTTGATCGGCTCGTCGAGGTGCAGCTTGTGCCGGTCGATCTCGATGCCCGTCTGGGCCTCGATCGCCTCGGCGATCTCGGAGGTGGTCACCGACCCGAAGAGGCGGTCGCCCGCCCCGGTCTTGGCGGTGACGGTGATCGTGGTGGGCACCAGGGTCTTCGCGACGTCCTCGGCCGCAGTGCGGGCCGCGGCGTCCTTGAGGTCGCGTGAGCGACGCATCGCCTCGGCCTGCGCGTGCGCGCCGGTCGACGCCTTGAAGGCGCGGCCCTTGGGCAGCAGGAAGTTGCGGGCGTAGCCGTCGGCGACCGTGACCAGGTCGCCCTTCTTGCCGACCCCGTCGACGTCGGCGCGCAGGATCAGCTCCATCAGTCCTCGCCTCCGTCGTCGGTCGACGTCGCGAACGCCTCGGTGAGCTCGGCGTCGGTCATCGTCTCGTTCTCGGGCTCGACCTCGTCGCCACCGGGCGGCGGTGCCGACGGCGTCGGGGGCGGTCCTTCGGCCCGACTGCCACGTTCACCGCGCTCGCCCCGGTTGGAGCGCTGCTGGGTGACGCGGTTGGTGTAGGGGAGCAACGCCATCTCGCGGGCGTTCTTGATCGCCATGGCGACCGCGGCCTGCTGCTGGGAGTCGTTGCCGGTGACCCGACGGGCCCGGATCTTGGCCCGGTCCGAGGTGAACCGGCGGAGCAGGTTCACGTCCTTGTAGTCGACGTACTCGACCTTCTCAGAGGTGAGCAGGCTCACCTTCTTCTTGGCGCGCCGGGAGTTGTCCTTGTTCTTGCCACGCACCTTGGCGCCCTTGCCTGCCATCAGAACGGCTCCTCATCGGTGTTCCAGCCCGAACCGGACGGCTCGTTCTGCGCGGGGCGGTTGCTGGCCGACCCACTTGCGGGAGCGCCACCATCGCGACGCTCGTTCTTGCGGACTTCGGCCGTCGCCCAGCGAAGGCTGGGGGCGACGTCGTCGGCGACGATCTCGACCTTGGAGCGCTTGTCGCCCTGCTCGGTCTCCCAGGAGCGCTGCTCCAGGCGACCCGCCACGACCACGCGCGACCCGCGTCCGAGCGACTCGCTGACGTTCTCGGCGAGCTGCGCCCAGCACTTCACGTCGAAGAACGAGGTCTGCTCCTCCCACTCCTGGGTGGAGCGGTTCTGCCAGCGGCGGTTGACCGCCACGCCGAACGAGGCGACCGCCTGGCCGCTGGGGGTGAACCGCAGCTCCGGGTCGCGGGTGATGTTGCCGATGATGGTGATGGTGTTGTCAGGCACTGGTTGCCTCCTCGTCGTGCTCGGCGTCGGCCGACTCGTCGGCAGCCGCCGGGGTTGCCTCGACCTCACCGAAGAGGCCCCGGCGGGTCGCTTCGTGGTCGGGCAGTCGGATGAGCTTGTGGCGGACGACGTTGTCCGCGAGGCGCAGGTTGCGCTCCAGCGGGTCGAGGGCGCCGCCCTCGGCGAGGATCTCGAAGACCACGTAGTTGCCGTCGGTCTTCTTGTTGATCTCGTAGGCGAACCGGCGCTTGCCCCACTTGTCGACCGAAGCGATCGAGCCGCCGGCGTCCTCGACCGTCTTGGTCGTGGAGTTCACCAGGTGTGAGACGTCGGACTCTTCCAAGTCGCCGTCCGCGATGATCATGAGTTCATAGGCCCGCATGGCGAGCACCACCTCCCTGTGGACCCGGGGAACCGGGGCCCCGCACGGTGCGGGGCAGGGCTTGCATTGACCGGGCAACGCTAGGCGATGTTGGGGTTCGGTACCGCATCCACGCAGTCTGCCCGAGGGGTGTGACACTCGGAACGGTTGGATCGCCGGGGGCGCGGTCCGCACCGCGCCGTCCCGTTTCCGATGGCCGAATGGGGGTAGCAGAAGGTCACACCGCCCATGCACAGGAAGTGACCGCCGATGGATGCCCCCGCCAAGCCCGACCAGGAGCAGCACGCCGACGAGCGCGCCTCTGTCGGCGAGCTCGCCGCGCGCGTCTCGCAGCAGGTCTCGCAGCTGCTGCGCGAAGAGGTGCAGCTCGCCACCGCCGAGATGGCCACCAAGGGCAAGCGCACCGGCCGCGGGATCGGCCTGGTGGGAGGCGGTGGAGTCCTCGCCCTCTCGGGCCTGGGCTGCCTCCTCGCGGCCGCGGTCCTCGGCCTCGCCACCGTCTGGCCCGCCTGGCTGGCTGCCCTTGTGGTGGGCCTCGCCGTGCTGATCTTGGCAGGGGCGACTGCGTTGGTCGGGAGGCAACAGGCCCGGTCCGCCGCACCGCTGGTGCCCGAGGAGACCGTGATCAGCCTGCGCGAGACCATCGACACCGTCAGCGAAGGAGCGCACCGATGAGCGAGCACCACGACGTCGAGGGGCTGCGCGCCGAGGTCGACCGGACCCGGGAGGATCTCGGCGAGACGATCGACGAACTGGCCGGCAGGCTCGACGTGACCGACCAGGCCCAGCGGCAGGTCGACCACGCCCGTGCCGTCGCCGCGGACGCTTTCACCTCGGCAAAGGACCGAGCCCCCGAGCCGGTGCAGCACGCCGTGGACCGTGCGTCGGAGCGGGTCGGGCCGCTGGTCGCCGAAACGAAGCAGCGGGCCCAGCCGTACCGGAAGCAGCTCGTGATCGGAGGCCTGGTCGCACTCGTGCTGCTCACGCTGCTCCGTCGGGGCCGTCGCCACTGACCGCGGGTCCGACGCGGGCCGCGGCCGCGTGCAGAGCAGTCCCGTGACCCGGTCCGCGACCCCGTGACCGGAACAGTCAGCCGGTGGCCTGGTGTCCGTAGAGGCCGAGCGACTCGGCGACCGGCGACGCCAGGTGATAGCTCTCGTCATCCGCGGGGAACCGTCCCGAGCGCACGTCGTCGCCGAACGCCGACAACGCCTCGACGCCTTCGGCCTTGAGCGCCGCGTAGCGCCGCACGAACTTGGGCTCGATGCGGTCCTCGAGACCGAGCAGGTCGTGGAGGACCAGCACCTGGCCGTCGCAGTGCGGGCCGGCGCCGATGCCGATCGTGGGCACCGTCAGGGCGTCGGTGACCATGGCGGCGACGCCCTCGGGCACGCCCTCGAGCACCACCGCGAAGCAGCCCGCGGCCTCGAGCGCCCGCGCGTCGGCGATGAGCTCCTGCGCGGCCTCGGTGGTCTTGGCCTGCACCTTGAAGCCGCCCATGGCGTGCAGCGACTGCGGGGTCAGGCCGACGTGGCCCATCACGGGGATCTCGGCGTCGACGAGCGCCTCGACCATCGGGACGCGCTTGGCGCCTCCCTCGAGCTTGACGGCCTCGGCGCCGGCGCGCACGAGCGTCGCCGCGTTGCGGACCGTGTCGGCCGGGCTGAGGTGGTAGCTCATCCACGGCAGGTCGGCCACGACGAGGCTGGTCGGTTGGGCGCGGTGCACCGCGGCGGTGTGGTGGGCGATGTCGTCGACGGTCACCTGGAGGGTGTCGTCGTAGCCGAGCACGACCATGGCGAGCGAGTCGCCGACGAGGATCAGATCTGCGCCCGACTCGGACACCATGCGGGCGCCCGGGGCGTCGTAGGCGGTGACCATGACGAGCGGATCAGCACCAGAGCGGACCTTGCTGGTCGCCACACCGGGAACGGTGGGTCGACCGCGGGAGACGGTGGGGCTCATGGGATTCCTCCTTGTCCGTCCAGGGCCATTCGGCTCCCGGCGGTATCCAAACGCTACCCGCCCTGGCGCGTCGGTGCACAACTTCGGACGACTCGGAACCGCTGCCCGCGAACGGGCGGAACCCGACGTCGGTCAGGGCGACGCGCCGGTATCCGGTGGCGCGGTCGGCGTCGGCGTCGCCGGGGGCGCGGTCGACGCCGGCGGGGCAGCGGTGCTAGGCGGTGGTGCGGCCGGCGGCGCGGTCGACGCCGGGGTTCCATCGCTCGCGGGCGGGGCGGTGGTGGGGGTTGAGCCCTGTCCGCCGTTCTGGCCCTGCCACTGCCCCTGGTCGCTGCCGACCGCCTGCTGCGTGGGGCCGGCGCCATTCGAGTAGTCCTTCACGGTGAGCGCCGGGTCGAGGTAGGTCGACCCGCCCCAACTCGTGAGGAACTTGCCGCCGGAGAGATCCTTGATCGTCGGAAAGTCCTTCTTGGGCACCTTCGCGAGCGCGGCGTTCATGAACGTCTTCCAGATCTGGGCCGGGTAGCTCGCGCCCTGGAAGCTGGCGGGCATGTTCGAGTTGTCGACGTACCCCATCCAAACCGACGCCGTGAATCCGGGCACGAAACCGGTGAACATGGCGTCCTTGTTCTCGGCGCTCAACTGACCGTCCGAGCTCGTGTTGTCGGTGCCGACGGTGCCCGTCTTCCCAGCGGCGGGTCGGCCGATGTCCGCACTCGTTCCGGTGCCCCGTTGGATGACCTGCTGCAACGCGTAGACCACCTTCGCGTTCTGGCTCGACGTCAGCACCTGGTTGCGCCTGGAGGTGTAGCTGGCGAGCACGTTGCCACTGCGGTCCTCGACCCGGTTCACCAGCACCGGGTCGAGTTGCACCCCGTTGCGGGCGAAGGTCGAGTAGGCGTCAGCGACGTCGATCACGGGGATGTTCTGCGTGCCCAGGACGTAGCCGGGCAGGTCGATGACCTTCCCGTTCTTGGTCTGCTCGAACTGCGTCGACACGCCGAGGTCGTGCGCGGTCTGGTCAACGCTCTTGGGACCGAGCTCGAGCATGATCTTGGCGAAGGAAGAGTTGATCGACTGCGCGGTGGCGTCGACGACCGACGCCACGCCGCCGGTGCAGCAATCGCTGTTGACCGTCCACTCGCTGCCCGTCGTGGAGTTCTCGAGGATCGGGTACTCGTCCTTGGTGAAGGTCATCTTGTAGTTGGCGGGAACCGACGACGTGATCGAGTAGCCGCGCTTGACGAGGTCGGCGAGCGCGAACGCCTTGAACGTCGAGCCGATCGGCCGCCCCGGGTGCGCCCCCGCGCCGGTCGCCAGGTTGAACTTCGTCTTGGCGTAGTCGGTGCCGCCCATCATCGCCACGACCTTGCCCTGGTTGTCGATCGCCACGAGCGCCCCGGCGGGATGGTTCGGGAAGTTCAGCACCGAGGTGACGGCGTTGTACGCGTCCTTCTGCCGCTGCGGCTCGAGCGTGGTGTAGATGCGAAGTCCGCCGTTGAAGAGCGAGTCCTTGCCGAGCTTCGCGGTCAGGTCGTCGATGACCGACTGCACGAAGTAGCGAGTGCCATATGAATCGACGCCGTTCGTCCCCAGCGAGCCGCCCAGCCAGTTGACCCCGACGCTGGGCACGTACTTCACCGTGCCCAGCGGCGCCTTCTCAGCAGCAGCCCGTTGGGAGGCGTCGATCATGCCGTTGTCATACATGTTGCGCAGCACCACGCCGCGCAGCGCCTCGGCCTTGGTGGGATCGCTGGCCCAGCTCGGGTTGCGGATGATCCCGGCGAGGAACGCCGACTGGGGCAGCGTCAGCTCGGAGGCGTTGATGTCGAAGTAGCTCTGCGCCGCGGCCTGGATGCCGTAGGCGCCACGACCGAAGTAGACGAGGTTCAGGTACCGCTCGAAGATCTGCTTCTTGGTGAGCTTCTGCTCGAGCTTGACCGACAGCACCGCCTCCTTGACCTTCCGCTGGACGGTGCGCTGTGAGCTCAGGTAGGTGAGCTTCACGTACTGCTGGGTGATCGTGGAGCCACCGTGGGTGCCGGCCCCACCGCGGATGTCGAGCCAGGCGGCACGGGCGATTCCCAGCGGGTCGACCCCGCCGTGCTTGAAGAAGTCCTTGTCCTCAGCCGCCAACAGGGCGTTCTGCATCTCGGGCGAGACCGCCGACAACGGCACCACGACGCGGTTCACGTCGCCGTGCAGCGAGGCGATGGCGTTCGACTCGTTGCAGTCCTTGGTGACCTCCGCCGTGCAGATGAACGAGGTCTGGTCGAGCACCGGGCTGGTGGAGGGCACCTGTACTTGAGAAGCCGCCCAGAGCCCGCCGATCGCGCTGGCGACCACGATGACCCCGACGAAGAACAGGAACCGGCGGAACCGCCAGAAGAGGGAACGACGAGATGCCCCCGGCGTGTCCGGCGCGGGGGCTCGTCTGCGGCGGGAGGGAGCGGATCGTTTGGCCATGAGACGTGCACTCGGAGGGCCCGAGCAAGCACAGCCATGCTACCGGTGGTCCCGACCCGCCCAACCGTCGGGGTCAGTCGCCCGACGCCACCCCACGGCCGAGCAGGAACGACCGCACCAGGTGGTTCCACCAGCAGCCAGTGCAGACCTCGACGACGTAGCCATTGAACGCGCCGGCTCGCTTGTTGATGGCGGCGAGCTCGTTCTTCTTCGACATGCAGCGGCCGGCCGCGGGGAGGCGCGGCCCGAACACGTAGGTCACCAGCACGAGGTCGGTCTCGGCGCAGATGGGACACGGGCGGGTCGTGGGCATGCCCAGCGCCGAGGCGTTGCGGCGGAGCTCGGGGTGGGCGTCGCAGACCTCGCTACGGGCGAGGCGGCCGCCTCGGTACTGGGAGATGATCGACTGGCGCGCCAAGCGGTAGTCGATCTCTCCCGGTCGCTGGTGGCCGAGTGCTGCGGGCGCGATGCGCGGTGCCACGGTCCCCAAAGCTATCGGCGCCGCCGCCACCGCGCAGGCGAAGCCGAAGCGGGCAGGCCAACGGCCGCCCGAGCCCCGCCGCCACGAGCGCGCTAGCTCGATGCAGCAGGCTCGGTCGCACTATTGGCGACCAAGCTCCCGACATTGAAGAGGGCGTCCACGCTGCGCAGCCGCCAGGCGAAGCAGCACCACCGATGACACCCAGGTGGCGAAGCCGAAGCGAGCAGGCCGCAGGCCGCCCGAGCTTCAAAGCAAACACCGCCTTGACAGGAGGTGACGAATCGTGCACGCTGTTCCGACACATCAGTTCGATATAACGATTCGATATGACGCTTCTCGACCTCTCCCTTCTCGGCCTCCTCGCCGACCAACCGATGCACGGCTACGAGCTGTCCAAGCGGCTGCGCGAGCTGGGCGACGGCCGCGCCGGGGTGTCGTTCGGCTCGCTCTACCCCGCGCTGGGCCGTCTCGACCGACAGGGCCTCGTCACCACCGACACCGCCGCGGGTGACGGCGCCGCCCGCCTGCCCATGACCGGTTCGCTGGGCGCCGAGGTGGCAAGCCTGCGCGCCGGCGAAGCGGCCCCCGCCCCCCGCGGGCGACGCAACCGCAAGGTCTACGCGATCACCGACAGCGGCCGTGAGCGGTTGCGCACGCTGCTCGCCGAGCCGTCCGACGACGACCGGGCCTTCGCGCTGCAGCTTGCCTTCGGCCGTCACCTCGACGCCGAACAGCGCCTCGCGCTGCTGCGTCGCCGCCACGCCGAGCTGAGCCAGCGCATCGACTCCGAGTCGCCCCGCCTGCGCGACCGCTACCGCCGAGCCCTGCGCGACCGCGACCGACTCGCGTCCGAAGCCGAACTGGTCTGGCTCGAGCACCTGATCGACGAGGAGCTGGGCCGTCTCACCGACGCCCCACCCGAGTCCACCCCCGGCAACGACGCCGCACCCCCCCAAAGCCAAGTCCCTGACCCCATCGTTGGAGGTTCCCCCCGATGAGCACCATCCGTCTGGCAATCGCCGGAGTCGGCAACTGCGCCAGCTCCCTGATCCAAGGCCTCAGCTACTACGCGGAGGCCGATCCCGCCGACGAGGTCCCGGGCCTCATGCACGTCGGTGCTCGGCGGCTACCACATCCGTGACATCGAGGTCGTGGCGGCGTTCGACGTCGACGCCACCAAGGTCGGCCAGGACGTCGGCAAGGCCATCTGGGCAAGCCAGAACAACACCGTCAAGTTCGCCGACGTCGGCGACCTCGGCGTGCGCGTGCAGCGCGGCCCGACCCTCGACGGGTTCGGCAAGTACTACAAGATGACCTGTCGAGGAGTCGCCGGCCGAGCCGGTCGACGTCGCCCAGGCACTGCGCGACGCGCAGGCCGACGTGCTCGTGTCCTACCTCCCGGTCGGCTCCGAGCAGGCCCAGAAGCACTACGCCCAGGCCTGCATCGACGCCGGCGTCGCCTTCGTGAACGCCATCCCCGTGTTCATCGCGTCGGACCCCGAGTGGGCGACAGAAGTTCACCGACGCCGGCGTGCCGATCGTCGGCGACGACATCAAGAGCCAGGTCGGCGCCACCATCGTGCACCGGATCCTGGCCCGCCTCTTCGAGGACCGCGGCATGGTGCTGGACCGCACCTACCAGCTCAACGTCGGCGGCAACATGGACTTCAAGAACATGCTCGAGCGCGAACGCCTCGAGTCGAAGAAGATCTCCAAGACGCAGTCGGTGACGAGCCAGATCGACCACGGCATCGCCGCGGACGACGTCCACATCGGCCCGTCCGACCACGTCCCGTGGCTCGAGGACCGCAAGTGGGCCTACATCCGCCTCGAAGGCCGCAACTTCGGCGACGTGCCGCTGAACGTCGAGCTCAAGCTCGAGGTCTGGGACTCCCCCAACTCCGCGGGCGTCATCATCGACGCGCTGCGCTGCGCCAAGCTCGCCAAGGACCGTGGCATCGGCGGCCCGCTGCTCGGACCGTCCGCCTACTTCATGAAGAGCCCCCCCGTGCAGTACCACGACCACGAGGCCCAAGAGATGATCGAGCAGTTCGCCGCAGGTGAAGCCTGAGGTGAACTGCCCCCTTGGGGCGGTTGGGCGGGGAAGAGGACGTTGATCGAGCAGTTCGCCGCAGGTGAAGCCTGAGGTGAACTGCCCCCTTGGGGCGGTTGGGCGGGGAAGAGGACGTTGATCGAGCAGTTCGCCGCAGGCTGACCTCCTGTCGAGCTCGGGCGGCCTCCGGCCTGCTCGCTCGGTCTTCGCCTCCCGACGGGCACCCCGCACGCTGCTCCGCCCTGCGGCTGCGCAGCGCTGGCAACATCTCGACCGTCGACGCTGGGGCCGCGGTCGCCCATCCGCGCCGGGGTGCCGGTGGGCGAGCAGACTCGTTGCCATGAGTGACAACGCCTTTGCGGTGCCCGCGCCGACGTGGGAACGCTTCACGTTGGCGGCGCCGGCCGCCGATGCGCTTCCCGACGACATCGTCTTCGGCGGCGGCATCCCCGGCGAGTCCGAGTTGCGGTTGCTCGGCGACCTCGACGGGCGCCGGGTTCTCGAACTGGGATGCGGCGCCGGGCACAACGCCATCCGGATGGCGCTCGCCGGCGCGAAGGTGATCGCCGTCGACGGTTCCGCCGACCAGATCGCCCGGGCACGCGCCGCGGCCGACGCCGCCGAGGTGAAGATCGAACTTCACCAGGGTGACGTCCACGAGCTCGCCTGGCTGCGCGCCGACGGCATCGACGTCGCGCTCAGCGCCTACGGACTGACGAAGGTCCCCGACCTGCCGCGCGTCCTGCGCCAGGTCCACCGGGTGCTGCGCCAGGAAGCGCCGCTGGTGCTCTCGCTCCCCCACCCCGCCATCGAGATGGTCCACCCATCGGCCGCGGAACCGCTGCGCATCCGCCGCTCGTGGTTCGACCAGCCGCACAGCATCGCCGAGGTCTTCACCGCGATGACGCGCAACAACTACCGCGTCGACGTCATGGCCGAGCCGCCGGCCGCGATGGGCGCAGGCTCCCGCGACGTCGTGGGCCGACGTGCTGCGGTACGTCCCGCCCACGATGATCCTCCGAGGTCGCAAACAGGGGTTGTGAACCTCACGCCGTCCGCGATGGGCGGGCGCGAGTCGATCAGGAAGCAGGGTCGGGACGTCGCGCGGACCAAGCGGCCAGGATCGCAACCGCGGCAGCGACCGCGACGACCGGTTCGGCGGCCAGTCGAAATCGCTGGTTCCCGTTCGAGAGCGCCGCGGTGACCACCACGGCAGCCACGATCGCGACCAGCGGAGCGAGCTCGGTCCCACGCCGCACGAGGAGCGCCGCGCCGACGACCGCGAGCGCGAGGATCACCAGGTCATAGCCCCACGCGAAGATCTGCCACGGCACGCTCCGAGTTTCGATGGCTTCGAGGCGGGCCTGATCGACGGGAGACCACAGCCCCCACACCCGCATGACCCGTGTCGCGGCCACCAGGGGAAGGTCGACCGCGTGGCCACGGGCGTAGTCCACGGCCACACCCCGCGACTCCGATGCCCACTCCAGCTCCGAAACCTGCGGCGGCTTGTTCCGGAGGCATCGGGCGTCCCACGCGCCCAGCAACTTGCCGTGGTAGGTGCCCGCGCAGTTGGCACCTTCGAGCATGTTGCCGGAGTTGCTCGAGAGTAGGACGGTGCCGCCCATCCGGGAACTGCTGTAGACGACCCAGGGCACCAACACGACCACCATTGCGCACAGCAGCACCGCGCCGAGCGCCACGCGCCGAGCGGGCGAGCGTCCTCTGACGCGCCAGGCGAGCGCACACGCCAGGATCGGCGCGAGGAACAACGCGTCGGCACGAGTGAGCGCCGCAAGGCCCACCAGGAGCCCCACCGATGCGAACCGCCATGGAGACGACCCGTCCAAGGCCCAGTAGGCGCCCAGCGCAACCGCGGTGATCAACGCCACGTAGAGCGATTCCGACATGAGCGACCCGTCGGCTGCGATCAGCATCGGACAGGCGGCCACCAGCAGGGCGGCCAGCAGGCCCACGCGGGCCCCTGCGAACGCGGCGCCCCAACAGTCCGGTCAGCCCCACGGTGATCGTGCCCACCATCGCGCCGACAAGCTGGTTCCAGGTCTGCGTGTCGAGACCGAGCCGGTCGGCCACAGCCAGCAAGGCCGGCCACAGCGGGGGGAAGTTCGCGGTCGGCACCGATCGGCCGGTCGCGAAGTAGGTGGCCGGATCGATGTAGCCCTTGCCCTTCGCCAGTGTGCTCCCCTGCAGCTCGTACCAGATCGCGTCGAAGCCGACGTGCACGTGCCGCCCAACCGCCAGCACATAGGCGACGCGGGCGACAAGTCCGAATCCCATGGCGGCGACCAACAGGGTCACGAACCGTCGCGACGAGTACAGCTCGTCGCGTGGCTCGAGTGGCTCGCCTCTCGTTCTACGAAATCTGCTCAGGACCACATCCGCGGGGACCGTACTACCCGGCCGGCCCCGCCGAGTGCCCGCCGCAGGTGTGGCAGGTCGAGATCGACGGCCATAGCGTGATGGCATGGCTCTCGACCCCGACCTCCACGCCTTCGCGTCCGCTCGCAACTTCGCCGCGCTCACCACGCTCGGTCCTGGTGGCGCGCCCTCGACCCACATCATGTGGGTCGGTGCCGACGACGACCACGTGCTGATCAACACCGAGACCGGCCGCCAGAAGTTCCGCAACATCAGCCGCGACCCACGGGTCGCGGTCACCGTCTTCGACGACGGCAACCCCTATCGCTACGTCGAGGCGCGCGGCACCGTGGTGGAGACGGTGACCGGACCCGAGGCCCGGGCCCACATCGACGCCCTGTCGCAGAAGTACGAGGGGGTCGACTACGCGAACCCGATCAAGACCGAGCGGGTCATCCTGCGCATCGCGGTCGACCGGGTGCACAAGAACAACGTCTGAGCAGCCCGCTCCCCGCCGGCCCACCACCGTCAGCCGAACTGCCTCCCGGCCGGGCCTCGACGAGCGACTGCTACCGTCGGCTCGAGCCCCAGGCACGAAGGTCCCGAGGAGGGTGCATGGCTGATGGCACGGTGTCCGGTCATGACGGCCGCCTCGAACCAGGCCTGACCCGGTGAGCCACCGCCAGGGCCTGGACGCCGAACCCGACGTCGGCGGTCAGACACCGCTGTCGCGCCTCCCCGCAGGTTGGCGCGTGCTCGAGACCTCCGGCCCTGGGCCGTTCGTCACCCGGGCCCGGCTCCGCAGGCCCGACGGGAGCGAGGTCGACTGGACGTCGCGCCGGCACCGCAAACGTCTCGGACTGCGCCTGGTCGAGACGGGACCCGCACGTCGGCTCCTCGCGCGTACCGGTCGCCCGTCGGCATCGAGCTGCTGGATGGGTGGGCTCTTCGCCATCGGCTCGATCTGCTTCGCGTTGGGCTCCCTCCCGCTCTACTTCAACCACATCGCACCGACCGCCGTCGCCGTCACGTTCTTCGTCGGTTCGTTGTTCTTCACCAGTGCCAGCGCCTTGCAGTACCACGAGACCCGGAGCGCGCCGACGGGCATCGACCCCGAGGCGACCGGTCAGTCGGGGCTGCGCGCGCTGTTCGGTATCGCGCCACACTGCATCGACTGGTGGGCGGCAGCGGTCCAGCTCGTCGGCACCGTCTTCTTCAACGTCAGCACCTTCGCCGGGACCCGTGCCGACCTCAGCACGGCCCAGGCCCGCCGCCTCATCTGGGCCCCGGACGTGGCGGGCTCGATCTGCTTCCTGGTGGCCAGCTGGCTGGCCTATTCAGAGGTCAACGCCCGGATCCGGCCCCACCCCGACGGTTCGACCGGTTGGCGCATCGCCGCGGTCAACATGGCCGGCTCGATCGCGTTCGGCATCGCGGCGATCGCGGCCCGGTACCTGCGGACCACCGGCGAGCTGGCCAACATCACGCTGGTCAACCTCGGCACCTTCGTCGGAGCGATCTGCTTCCTCGTGGGCGCCGTCCTGTTGCCCGTCGAGTCAGCCAGGGAAACCACTTCGGAAGTGGCGTCCTGACCCGGACCTCACCGCACTGGCAGCGGCAGTACGCTCACGCGATGGCTGGACGTGGCGAAGGAGCGGTACCGGGCTCCGGACCGTGTGGCCGGCGATGGGCTGACCGATGACGCCGCTGGGTGGCGTCGGCCGGCGCGTCGAGGTTGCGATGGACGGGATGACCCAAGGTGTCGCGGACGGGGTCGTCGAGCGAGTGGTGCGCGCGCTGGACGTCGACGAGTTGCTCGAGCGCATCGACGTGGACGCGCTCCTCGACCGGATCGACGTGAACGCGCTGGTGGAGCGCATCGACCTGGACCAACTGCTGACCCGAATCGACATCGCGGCGTTGGTGGCCCGAGCCGACATCGGGGCCATCGTCGCGGGGCTGGACGTCGACGACGTGGTGGCCCGCGTCGACGTGGACGCACTCATCTGCCGCGTCGACGTGGACGCGCTCGTCGCACGGATCGACGTGGACGCGCTCATCGGCCGGGTGGACCTGAACGACCTGGTGGGTCGCCTGGACGTGGACGCCGTGGTGGGTCGCCTGGACGTGAACGAGCTGATGAACCGGGTCGACCTGGACGCGCTCGTGCAACAGACCGAGCTGGGCGGCATCGTGGCCAAGTCCACCAGCGGCCTGATGACCGCCGCGCTGGACGCGGTGCGCAGCCAGGGCGTGGGCCTCGACCTGTTCCTCAACCGCTGGGTCAACCGCGTGCTCCGCCGTCGGCAGGCTGCACCACTGGGGCCGCCGCTGCTCATCGGGACCGAGAACACGTGACCGCGGCGGGCTCCCTCGACGACGGGATCACCCTCCAGGGCCACTACGCCGGTGGCGTCTCCCGCCTCGCCGCCTTCGCCATCGACATCGCCGTCAGCTGGTCGGTCTACGTCGTCGCCCTGGCGGTCGTCGGCTACGCGACCGGGCTCATCTTCGGGCACACCCTCGACTGGAGCAACCACCGCTTGCCCTGGCTCATCGGTCTGGTGACCTGGCAGTTCGTGTACTTCGCCTACCCCTGGGCGGTGAGCGGGAGGTCCTTCGGCATGGCGGTGCTGGGCCTGCGGGTCGTTCGGGCCAGCGGGGCGCCTGCGGGGCCGCGCCAAGCGGTGATCCGCACGCTCACGCTGCCCTTGAGCTTTCTGGTCTTCGGCCTGGGTCTCGTGGGAATCGTGGTGGGGCGCGAACGGCGCGCCCTGCACGACCTGTTCGCCGGGACCGCGGTGGTGTACGCCTGGGACGCCCGGGCGGCCCGCCTCAGGTTCATGGCAAGGAGCTCCGAGCTGCCCGGGGGCGTCGACCCCGGGTGACGGTCCAACGGCCGGTGCCGACGCGGACCACCGCACGAACCCCCGACCTTCCATCACCCCCAATGACCCGAGGACGATCATGAGCGACCAGGACACCGGTGCCGTCACGACCACAGACGAGCAGGACGCGCCCGCACAACGCTGCCCCGTGCTGAACAACTCCCACACGGCCACGGGCTCGATGGCCAACCAGCACTGGTGGCCCGAGCAGCTCAACCTCCGACCGCTCGGCATGAGCTCCCCGCTGATCGACCCCATGGGTGACGACTTCGACTACGCCGAGGCCTTCTCCGGCCTCGACCTCGCCGCCGTGAAGGCCGACCTGCGCGCGGTGATGACCGACTCGCAGGAATGGTGGCCGGCCGACTTCGGCCACTACGGCCCGCTCTTCATCCGCATGGCCTGGCACAGCGCCGGCACCTACCGCATCCACGACGGCCGCGGCGGCGCCGGGAACGGCACGCAGCGCTTCGCCCCGCTCAACAGCTGGCCCGACAACGCCAACCTCGACAAGGCACGGCGCCTGCTCTGGCCCGTCAAGGCGAGGTACGGACGCCGACTCTCCTGGGCCGACCTGATCGTCCTCGCGGGCAACGTGGCGCTCGAGTCGATGGGACTCGAGACGTTCGGCTTCGGCGGCGGCCGCGAGGACGTGTGGGAACCCGAGGAGGACCTCTACTGGGGTCCCGAGGACACCTGGCTGGGCGACGAGCGCTACCGCGGCGACCGCGAGCTCGCGAACCCGCTGGGCGCGGTGCAGATGGGGCTCATCTACGTGAACCCCGAAGGGCCCAACGGCAACCCCGACCCCGTCGCCTCGGCCGTGGACATCCGCGAGACGTTCGCGCGCATGGCCATGGACGACGCCGAGACCGTCGCGCTCATCGCCGGCGGCCACACCTTCGGAAAGACCCACGGCGCCGCGGACGGCGACCGCTACGTCGGACGCGAGCCCGAAGGCGCCGGCCTCGAGGAGCAGGGCCTCGGCTGGAGGAACACCTTCGGCACGGGCGTGGGCGACGACGCCATCACCAGCGGGCTCGAGGTGATCTGGACCACCTCGCCCACCACGTGGGACAACAACTTCTTCGAGAACCTGTTCGGCTACGAGTGGGAGCTCGTGCAGAGCCCTGCGGGCGCCCACCAGTGGCGACCTACCGACCGGGCGGCCGACGACACCGTGCCCGACGCCCACGACCCGTCCAAGCGGCACGCACCGATGATGCTGACCTCGGACCTGGCGCTGCGGTTCGATCCCGTCTACGAGCCGATCTCGCGCCACTTCTTCGAACACCCCGACGAGTTCGCGGACGCGTTCGCCCGGGCGTGGTTCAAGCTCACCCACCGCGACATGGGTCCCGTGGCGCGCTACCTCGGCCCCGAGGTCCCGGACGAGGAGCTGATCTGGCAGGACCCGGTACCACCCGTCGACCACGACCTGGTCCACGACGCCGACGTCGCGGCCCTGAAGCTGCAGATCCTCGCCTCCGGGTTGACGGTCGACCAGCTCGTCGGCACCGCCTGGGCCTCCGCGTCCACCTTCCGTCACAGCGACAAGCGGGGTGGGGCCAACGGCGCCCGCATCCGCCTCGCGCCCCAGAAGGACTGGGACGCCAACGACCCGGCCGCGCTGGCGACGGTGCTGTCGACGCTCGAAGGCATCCAGGCCGACTTCAACGCCGCGGCGTCGGGCGGCAAGCAGGTGTCGCTGGCCGACCTGATCGTCCTCGGTGGTGGCGCGGCCATCGAGCATGCCGCCCGCGCGGCCGGCCAGGACGTGGTGGTCCCCTTCACGCCAGGACGAACCGACGCGACCGCCGAGCAGACCGATGTCGACGCGTTCGCCGTGCTCGAGCCGATCGCAGACGGGTTCCGCAACTACCTCCGGCCCGGCGACAAGCGTCGGCCCGAGGAGCTGCTCGTCGACCGCGCCAGCCTGCTGTCACTCACCGCTCCCGAGATGACCGTGCTCGTCGGCGGTTTGCGCGTCCTGGGTGTGAGCACCGGCGGCACCAACCACGGCGTGCTCACCGACCGACCCGGGACGCTCACCAACGACTTCTTCGTGCACCTGCTCGACATGGGCACCGAATGGCGCGCGTCGTCGACCGAGCACGTCTACGAGGGCGTCGACCGCGCCACCGGCGAGACCCGATGGACCGGCACCGCCGTCGACCTCGTCTTCGGCTCGAACTCGCAACTCAGGGCCCTCGCCGAGGTCTACGGGAGCGCGGACGCCGCGCGCCCGGTTCACACGGGACTTCATCGACTCCTGGGCCAAGGTGATGGACCTCGACCGATTCGACCGCGCGCTGAGCGGAACGTCCCCGCAAAAAGAATTCGCGCAGAACGCGCCTGGTCAGGAGGCGACTTCGCGCCGCCCGCAGGATTTGGGTCCAGGACTCCAGGGCGGTTGTCGATAGACAGTCCACCACCTGACGAAGCGGCCTCGCTACGTTGGAAACCTGCTTCGTCCCAGAGGGGATCACTGCTCGAGATGACACCGATGAACTCCTGCCGACGGGTCCGAACCGCCGCTACCGGAGCTCACCGCAGATGAGCTCGAACACCCAACCTTCGCCGGGTCGGCCCGCCCAGAGCCCGAGCCGTCGGCGCGTCGGCCTGACCGTGGCGGGTGTCGGGCTCGTGGCTGCCGTGGTAGGCGTGGCCGCGTTTTCCGGCAAGACGACGAAGCAAGTGACGACCGCCAAGACGGGCCCAACCAGCTCGACGGCCGCCACCACCAGCGAACCGTCCACGACCGCTCGAGCACGTGGACCCATCGCGCCCCTCACCGGATTGCCTCCGAGCAGCGCTGCCGCTGCCAAGCGCTGCTCGGTGATGGTCAAGATCGGCAACACCGCCGCAGCATCGCCGCAGTGGGGCCTCGAGGCGGCTGACGTCGTGTACGAAGAGGTGGTCGACGGTGGCATCACGCGCCTCGCGGCGGTCTTCCAGTCGAAGGCCCCCACCAAGGTCGGTGGCCTCCGCTCGACCCGTCCCACCGACCACAACCTCGTGCAGCCACTCCACGGCGTCTTCGCCTTCTCGGGCGGGAACGGGATCGAGCTCAACGCGATGAACGGTGTCTCGGCGCGCTTGGTCGACGAGACCGCCGCCGGGTCGATGTTCACCCGCGACCCCAACCGCACGGTGCCGAACAACCTGTTCGCCAACGTCAGCCAGCTGTACTCCCGCTGCCCGGGTGGCCCCCCGCCCCAGCTGTTCTCGTACCGCCGGATCGGCACACGACCCGCGGGCACGCCGGCTTCATCGGCCACCATCGGGTTCCAGTCGGGGTACGCCGTGACCTGGTCGTGGAGCCCGAAGGACCGGAGCTACCGACGCACGAAGTTCGGCGCCCCCGACATCGAGGGGGCGGGCAAGCAGGTGACCGCCACGAACGTGGTGGTGATGTCGGTGCCGTACCCGGGGGGTCCATTGCTCCCCGACAACGCGGCCAACCTCATCGGCAAGGGCCCGCTCAAGGTCTTCACCGCGGGACACGTCATCACCGGTTCCTGGTCTCGGCCCGATCCGAACAAGCCCGCCGCGTTGCACGACCGGGCCGGACACGTCATCCAGCTCACGCCCGGGCGGACGTGGGTGGAGCTGCCGGACCCGAGCTACCCGCTCTCCAACACGCGCTGACCGCGTTCGGGACCCGCGCCGCACCTGCGGGTGGCGGCGATACGTTGGTGGTCTGTGCTCCGGAACGCATCATGAGCGATCCCGCGGGACCTCTCCGGCCTGAACGACCCGAGGCAGCCGATCGTCCCGACCCCTTGGGTTCGTGGACTCGGCGGGGGGTGCTGACCGCACTCCTCGGCGTACCGGTCGCCGCGGCCGTGCTTCCGCTGGAGGGCTCCGGGGCCCGCCCTCGCCCGAAGAACGCCCCTCGCACGACCGTCGCCCCGACGACGACCGGGGTCCCGACGACCACCGAGGCGCCCACGACCACCGTGGCGCCGACGCCTCCCCGTCGGATCTCGATCGCCGAGGAGAACCGGCGGCCCGGGACCGCCGCCTGGGCGGTTCCCCAGGATCCACGTGCCTGGGACCGGGTCCGGGGCTACGCGAGCCGCACCAGCGTCGCGCCGGGTGAGGCGTTCTCGCTGCACGTGTCGACCGCCGCGCCCCACTACGAGGTCACCGCCTACCGGATGGGGCACTACGGCGGCGCCGGCGGACGCGAGGTGTGGCATTCGGGACGGCTCCCCGGTTGGAAGCAGGCGCCCGCGACGACCGACCCGGTCACCAACATGCGCCGCGCGCCCTGGAAGGCGTCGCTCGGCGTGCACCCCGACGACGACTGGGTGCCGGGCTCGTACCTGCTGAAGCTCACCAGCTCCGACGGCGGCCAGTCGCAGGTGCCGCTGGTGATCCGGGACGACGACCGACCGGCTCCCGTGCACATCCAGCACGACGTCACCACCTGGCAGGCCTACAACCAGTGGGGCGGTGCCAGCCTCTACGAGGGCGACAAGGGCCGCTCCACGAAGGTCACCTTCGACCGGCCCTACTCCCTCAGCGGCTCGGGCAACTTCCTGGGGGGCGTGCACGAGATCAGCCAGCTGGTCGAGTCGCTGGGCTACGAGGTGACCTACTCGACGAGCCTGGACACCCATGCCCACCCCGAGCGGGTTCGCGACCACCAGGTGTGGATCTCGCCGGCGCACGACGAGTACTGGTCGCCGGAGATGCGCGACGGGGTGGAGAAGGCCCGCGACCACGGCGTGAACCTCATGTTCCTCGGTGCGAACTGCATGTTCCGGCGCATCCGGCTCGAACCGTCGCCGATCGGCCCGAACCGGGTCCAGGTGAACTACCGGGACCCCGCACTCGACCCGCTGAACGGCGTCGACCCGGCGCGCGTGACCGCGAGCTGGCGGGACCAGCCGGACCCCCGGCCGGAGAGCTCGATCATCGGCACCTTCTACGAGTCCAACCCGGTGGCGGCCGACATGGTGATCGTGGACCCCGGGGCGTGGATGTTCGAGGGGACCGGGGTGCGCTACGGCGAGCACTGGCCGAACTTCGTGGGCAACGAGTACGACCGGGTGAACCTGAACGTGCCGACTCCCGCGAACATCCAGGTGCTGGCCCACTCCGCCGTGGTCTGCCGGGGCCACCACAGCTTCGCCGACATGGCGTACTACACGACCGCGAGCGGGGCGGGCGTGTTCTCGGGCGGCTCGATCTGGTTGGAACGCCACTTCCTGCCCGGCAGCAGCGGTCCGGACGGGCAGGCGACGCGCATGATGACGAACCTGCTCCGGGTGTTCGCCCACGGCCCGGCGGGCCGAACCCACCCCTCCCGGTCGAACCTGGCGGCGCTCGGCATCACCAAGGACTACGTGGACACCAGCTGGGCCGCCGGCTGAACCCACGACCCGTCTTTCGGCGTTCCCGCGTCGAAGCGTCCGACCCGGATCGGGCGAGGTGCTTCCCGTTCAGGAAGGGCTCGGATCCCGAAACTTGGTGTCGAGGTGGGCGGCGGCGAGCGACCGGAAGGTGGCTTCGTCTCCGGGCGCGAAGGCCCGCTTGGGGATGGGGCAGTTCACGCCTCGGTTGTTGGCGCGGAAGTAGTAGAGGGTTCGCGTCTCAACCACCGTTCGGTACTGGGCCCACTTCTCCTTCACCTCGCCCATGGAGGACTCGCGCATGATCCAGCCCGGATCCAAGACGATGTGTTGCTCGCCGTGGAACGACGGCAAGCGCCTCCAACGCAACGCGGGCACGATCGCAAGCGTGAGAAGGAAGGAACCCACGAGCGCACCCGCCAGGATGAGCATCAGCCCCGAGGCCCAGACGATGCCGAGGCCCAGGTAGACCAACCCGAGGAAGAGTGACAGCAGGTTCGCACGACGTCGGAACATGGCCGAGCGAAGCAGCGCTGCGAACTCACGCCGACCGAGCTCGAAGGTGACCTCCACCGCGGCGTCGACCAGTTCGCCGTAGCGCTCCACACGGGCAGCATAGGTGCCGGGGCCGCGCCGCCTTCCGCGGGGCCGACCGACCGGACCGACATCCGAATCGACCCGCTGGCGCACGCCGCCACGTGCCGCCGTGGCTCAGCCCGTCTCGAGCTCGCCGCGCTGTTGCAGCACGTAGAGGAAGAGCAGCGAGGGGCCGCACAGCAGCACCGCCACGCCGAAGATCACGGTGGTCGTCACCAGCGTCGCCTGCGGCGCCGCGCCCGCGGCGAGGGTCAGGTGCGTCCCCAACAGGTACGGGTACTGCGCCACGCCCCAACCGACGACGATGCTTGCGACCGCGGCCACCGCGACCACCCGGAGGAGTTGGGGTCTGACGCGCCGCGGCTGCGCCAGCGTGAACAGACCGCACACCGCTGACACGATCACCAGCGGCAGGCCGGGTCCCAGCAGGCGGTGGAACATCCTCGGCGAGTCGGCCCGCAGGATGCCGATGCCGGCGGCCGCCAGCACACCCACCGCGGCCGCGGCGCCCAACACGCACCGTCGGAAGCGCGCCTCGAGCGCCGTGTCGCCGGCTATGCGGGCTTCGGCCACCAGGAACACCGCCGAAAGGTAGGCGCAGGCCACCACCGCCAACGCGCCCATGAGCAGTGCGGTCGGGTTGAACCACACCTCCATGGCGCCGGCGTGGTCCGGCGGCAGCAGCACGCGCCCCGAGGCGATGCCGCCCGCGGTGGCGCCGAGGAAGAACGGCGTCACCACCGACGACGCCGCGAACGCCGCGCCGGCGGCCCGGGTGGCGCGCAGGCCCTCCACCTGCTTGCGGAACGCGAACCCGCAGCCGCGCAGCACGATGCCGAACATCGCCAGGACGAGCGGTACGTAGAGCGTGGTGAGGATGGCCGCGAACGCGTCCGGGAACGCGGTCCACAAGATGACCAGGCAGAACACGAGCCACACGTGGTTCGCCTCCCACACCGGTCCGATGCTGCGCTCGATCAGGGCCCGCGTCCGGGCGCCACGCCGCGCGTCGCCGGCGGTCAGGTCCCAGAACCCTGCGCCGTAGTCGGCGCCGCCGAACACCGCGTAGAGCACCACCGCGGTGAACAGCAGCACGGCCGCGACGTCGCTCACGAGCCGTCCTCCGGCGCGCCGGCGGCGACCCGCGAGGGCCCGTACGGGACGTGGACCTCGTCGCCGCCCGCAGCCCAGCGGCGCTGCATGCCCCGGAGGACCTTGACCGTCACGACGCCGACGACGGTGTACAGGACGACCGTCGCGCCGAACAGGATCCACACGTTGCCGTGCGTGGTGACCGCGTCGCTGGTCAGCAGCAGACCGTTCACCGTCCACGGCTGGCGGCCCACCTCGGTGACCACCCAACCCGCTTCCATCGACACGATCGCGGCGATGCCCGCCACCGTGCAGGCGCGGAGGAACCACCGGCTTCGGGGCCAGTCGCGGCGCCGCCACCACGACCAGCCGAACCACGCGGACAGCCCCAGGAGCGCGAACGCGAGCCCGACCATGAGGTCGAACGAGAGGTGGACGACGTTCACCAGGTGGTCGGGCGGGCGCACGTCGGCGGGGATCGCGTCGAGCCCCTCGATCCGGGTGTTCGGGCTGTACCCGGCAAGCAAGGAGGCGCCGTCAGGGATGGGAATGCCACCACGGACGCGGCCGTCCTTCAGGACCCCGCCGAGCGTCTCGGGGACGTGCGTGCCCGTGGTGGGCAGGATCTCGATGGCGGCGAACTTCGCGGGCTCGTTGTGGAACACCGCGCGGGCGGCCACGTCGCCCACGAAGATCTGGAAGGGCATCACCACCGCGGCCACGGTGAACGGGATCAGGAACCCGATCCGGTGGTAGCGGTCGCGCCGGCCACGCAGCATGCCCGTCGCGTAGACGCCGGCTACCACGAAGCCGGCCACCAGGTACGCAGCCAGCAGCATGTGGATGTTCTCGTACCAGAACGCCCGGTTGAAGAAGACCTTCACGGGCTGGACGTCGACGACCTTCCCGTCCTGCAGCGTGATGCCGGCCGGCTGGTTCATCCACGCGTTGGCCGCCACCACCGCCGCAGTGCCGCCCATTCCCGACAGCACCACCGGCAGGCCGGTCCAGAAGTGCGTCCATGGCGCCATCCGCTTCCAGCCGTAGATGTAGATCGCGATGAACGTGGCCTCGAGCAGGAAGAAGATCCCCTCCACCGTGAAGGGGATGCCGTATGCGGCGCCGAAGCGGCCCATCAACCCCGGCCAGAGCAGGCCCATCTCGAACGACAGCACCGTGCCCGACACGGCCCCAACCGCGAACAGCACCGCAGCGACCTTCGACCAGCGCTCGGCCAGCAGCAGGGCATCGGCGTCGTCGCGACGCAACCCCCGGTAGTTCGCCACCATCATCAGGAACGTGAAGGCCACGCCGAAGGGCACGAGGATGATGTGGAACCCGAGGGTGAGCGCCATCTGCTCCCGGGCGGGCAGAAGCTGGGGCGGATCGACGGCGAGCAGCCAACCGACGGCGGTCATGCGTCAGGCCGAGCCACGGCGCTCTGCCCACCAGGCGTCGAGGCGCGCCAACGCATCGTCGTGGTCGAGCGGGCCCTCGTCGAGGCGGAGCTCCAACAACATCTTGAGCGCGTCGCCGACCTCGCGACCCGGTGCGATGCCCAGGTGCGCCATCACCTCAGCGCCGTCCAGGTCGGGACGGACCGCGGCCAGCTCCTCGGCCTCGGCCAGCGCCGCGATGCGTGCCTCGAGCTCGTCCATGCGTCGCGCCAGCATGTCGGCCTTGCGCTGGTTGCGCGTCGTGCAGTCGCAACGCGTCAGCTCGATGAGGTCGTCGAGCTCGTCGCCGGCGTCGCGCACGAAGCGACGCACCGCACTGTCGGTCCACCCCATGCCGTAGGTGTGGAAGCGCAGGTGCAGGAACACCAGCTTGCGCACCTTGGCGACGTCGGTGTTCGAGTAGCGCAGTGCCCGCATCCGGTCGCGGGCCATGCGTGCCCCGACCACCTCGTGGTGGTGGAAGCTCACCCCGTTCTCGCCGAACGCCCGGGTGCGCGGCTTGCCGACGTCGTGCAGCAGTGCCGCCAGGCGTAGGAGTCGCCGCGGCGAGGTGTTCGCCACCACCGCGATCGTGTGGGCCAACACGTCCTTGTGCCGGTGGACCGGGTCCTGTTCGAGCTTCATCGCGGAGAGCTCCGGCAAGAAGTGGTCCGCGAGACCCGTGTCGACCAGGAACCACAGCCCCCGACTCGGGTCGTCGACGACGAGGAGCTTGTCGAGCTCGTCGCGGATCCGCTCCGCGGAGACCACCTCGAGCCGGCCGGCCAGGCGCGTCGCGGCCGCCACCAGCTCCGCGTCGGGCTCGAGGCCGTAGCCGGCGATGAAACGCGCCGCTCGGAGCATGCGCAACGGGTCGTCGGAGAACGACTCCTCGGGCGACAGCGGCGTGCGCAGCCGCCCGGCCGCCAGGTCAGCGGCGCCGTCGTGCAAGTCGATCAGCGTTGGCTCGGGCAGCTCGATGGCCAGCGTGTTGACCGTGAAGTCGCGCCGCGCCAGGTCGCTGTCGATCTCGGTGGAGAACACCACTTCGGGCTTGCGGGAATCGGGTCGGTAGGCCTCCCCACGGTGCGTGGTGATCTCGAGTGCGCGACCGTCCACCTTCGCGCCGATCGTTCCGAATCGCTCCCCCTGCGTCCACAGCGCCGAGGCCAGTGGGGCGACCAGCGCACGCACTTCCGCCGGCGTCGCGTCGGTCGTGAAGTCGAGATCGGACGCGTCGTCGAACTCGCGACCCAGCAACAGGTCGCGCACCACCCCACCGACGAGGTAGAGCCGGTGACCGGCGGCGGCGAACGCCTCACCCAGGGGCGCGACCTCGTCGAGGATCGGTCGCAGACGCGGTGGGATCACGGCGCGTGAGGGTAGTCCCCGGTACCGGTCGGGCCCCCGGCCGAAACCGGCGACGCACCGCGCACGATCACGGCGAGACGGTCCCGTGGGCGACCCGCAGGACCAGATCCGGGTCGGTTCCCTCGGGCACGTCGGCGGCCGTGGTCAGCAGCGTCTGCCCCACCGGGAGGTTGGCCAGCAGCGCCGCACGACGCGACGCGTCGAGCTCGGAGAAGACGTCGTCGAGCAACAGGATCGGCGCTGCACCGGTCTCGTCGGTGACCACCTGGTGCGACGCCAGGCGCAACGCCAGTGCGAGGGTGCGCTGCTCGCCCTGCGACGCGTGCGTGCGCGCCGGCTCGCCGGCGAGCGCGAGCACGACCTCGTCGCGGTGCGGTCCGACGGTGGTCACCCCGCGGCGCAGGTCGTCGTCGCGGGCATCGCGCAGCGCAACGCCCAGGCCGACCTGGAACCAGTCCGGCTCGTAGCGCATGCTTGCGGCACGGCCAGGTCCGGCGAGCGCGGCGTAGGCCTCGGTCAACACCGGTGCGAGCCGCGCCACCATCTCGCTGCGAGCGACGGCGAGCGCGGTTCCCGCTTCTTCGAGCTTGGCGTCCCAGACCTCGAGGGTGGCTGCGACCTCCGGCGTGAGGCGTCCCTTCGCCTGCTTCAGGAGCGCGTTGCGCTGACGGAGCACCCGTTCCAGATCGCCGCGCAGCACGTCACGTTGTGCATCCGCGGCCACGACCACGTCGTCGAGGTAGCGGCGGCGCAGCGCCGGACCCTGCTTCACGAGCTCGAGGTCGTCGGGCGCGAACACCGTGACCCGCAACGCACCAAGCAGGTCGCGGGCACGTCGCAGCGGCTGGCGGTTCACCTGCGTGCGGTTCCGGCCGCTGCGATTGATCTCCGCTTCGAGCAGCAACGACCGCTGCTCACGGGTGCCGTGGGCGCGGATGATCGCCGCGTCTGCACCGGTCGCCACGAGCGCGTCGTCGGGCGCACCCCGGAAGGAGCCGAGAGACGCCAACCACCCGATCGCCTCGAGCAGGTTGGTCTTGCCCTGCCCGTTGTCGCCGATCAGGACGGTGACCCCCGGCGCGAACGCCACCTGCAGCTCCCGGTAGCTGCGAAACGCCTGCAGCTCCAGATCCGTCAGCAGCACGGAGGCGATGCCCCGAGTCAGGAGACGCGCACGGGCATCAACAGGTAGAGGAACGTGGCGCTCTCGCTCCCCCGCAGCACCGCGGGCTTGAGCGCGTCGAGCGTCGACAGCGTCACCTCGTCGCCCAAGGCGATGTCGATGCCCTCGAGCAGGTAGTCGGGGTTGAACGCGACGGTGAGGTCTTCTCCCTCGAAGGTGGCGTCGACCTGTTCGGAGGCCTGGCCCACGTCCTGGGTGACGGCCACCAGCTCGAGTCCGTCAGCGCCCATCGACAACCGGACCGGGGTCGCCTCGCGCGCCATGAGCTTCACACGGCGGACTGCTTCGCCCAGTGCGTCACGGCCCACCGACAGCACGTTGGGGTAGGTGGAGGGGATGAGCTGCCGGTAGTTGGGGAACTCCCCTTCGATCAGTCGGGTGGTGAGGCGCGTCGTGGCACCGTCCAAGGTGATCTCGAAGTCGGCTTCGCGCTCTCCGAGGCGCATCGTGAGGGACTTGGCCGACCCGAGCTGGCGCTCCACCTCCTTGAGCGCGCGCGACGGGACGAGCACGGTCTGGTCGGCGCTGAGCACGCTCGTGCCGGGCAGGTCGCGGACCGCCAACCGGTACGAGTCGGTTGCCACGAGCCGCAGCCCATCACCTTCGGCGGCGAACAGCACCCCGGTCAGGATCGGTCGCGCGTCGTCGCTGCTCGCCGCCGGCACCACCTGGTGCAGGGCCTCGGCGAGCGCGGTCGCGTCGAGTGTGACCGCGGCGTCCGCGGGCACCGGCAGCTTCGGGTACTCCTCCGCCGGCAGCGTCCGGATCGACGACTGGAACCGACCTGAGGTGATGCTCGCCTCGGCGTCGTCGACCGTGAACGACACGGCGCCCGGCTGAAGCGAGCGGACGACCTCCGAGGCGATCCGCGCGGGGAGCACAGCTACACCGTCGTCGGAACCGTCGACGTCGACCGACACCGTGATCCAGAGCTCGATGTCGGTACCGGTCACCGACAGGTGCGAGCCGGTCAGCTCGAGTCGCACCCCGCTGAGCACGGGCAGCGAGCCGCCCCGGTTGGTGGCGGCGCGGCCCGCGGTGGCAAGAGCATCGACGAGCACGTCACGTTCGCATCGGAACTTCACGCTGTCCCCACTTCCTCTTCAGGGTTTTGATGTCTAGGAACTCTGTTGTTGTTGTAGGTCCTGTGGACTGTGGACGAGGTGGAGATCGAGCAGGTCGGGGGCCCGATCACCGTCCCACGGCGGTCCACAGTGTTCCACAGGCCCGTCGGCGCGCCGGTCGACGTCGGTGGACGGCCGGGCGTCATCCACCGGGTCGTCCACGTCCGCTCCACACGGCACTGTGGGAAGCGGTGCCTCACGAGCCTTGCCGCACGGTCTTCATGAGCTCGCTGACCTGGTCGTAGATCTGGCGGCGCTCCTTCATGAGGTTGCCGATCTTGTCCACGGCGTGCATCACCGTGGTGTGGTCGCGACCGCCGAACTCACGGGCGATCATCGGGTAGCTGAGGTCGGTCAGCTCCCGGGTCACGTACATCGCCACCTGTCGGGCGGTGACGAGGGGACGCTGCCGGCTCTTGCCGATGAGCTCGTCGATGCTGAAGTCGAACATCTCGGCTGTGGCTTCGAGGATGACCTGGGGGGTGAGGGGACGCTCCTTGTGGTCGCCGAGCAGATCGGCCAGCACCTTCTCGGCGAGCTCGACGGTGAGCGGCTCGTTGGTGAGCGTGGCGAACGCGGTGACCCGCGTGAGCGCGCCTTCGAGCTCGCGGATGTTGTCGGAGATGTTCGTCCCGATGAACTCGAGGACCTCGGCGGGGATGTCGGCGGTCTCGCGCTCCGCCTTCTTGCGGAGGATGGCGAGCCGGGTCTCGAGGTCGGGCCGTTGGATGTCGGTGATGAGACCCATCTTGAAGCGGCTGCGCAGGCGGTTCTCGATGTCGCCGATCGCATCCGGTGGCCGGTCCGAGGAGAGCACGATCTGACGGTTGCTCTCGTGGAGCGCGTTGAACGTGTGGAAGAACTCCTCCTGGGTCTCCTTCCAGCGCTCGATGAACTGGATGTCGTCGACGAGGAGCACGGAGACGTCGCGGTAGCGCCGCTTGAACTGCTCGGCTTTGCCTTCGCCGGCGCGCACGGCGTCGACGAACTCGCTCAGGAAGGTCTCGCTGGACACGTAGCGCACCTGCGAGCCGGGATAGTTCTCGTTGACGTAGTGGCTGATGGCACGGAGGAGGTGGGTCTTGCCCAGGCCTGCGTCGCCGTAGATGAACAGCGGGTTGTAGTGACGGCCCGGAGTCTCTGCGACCGCGAGTGCCGCGGCATGGGCGAATCGGTTGGAGGGGCCGGTCACGAACGCGTCGAAGGTGTAGCGCTCGTCGCTCTCGGCGGAGATCTGGCGTTCGTCGTCGGGGTTCGTCGTCGGGGTGTCGGTGGGGGCCGCTGCTGCCGGGGCTCCCTCGGGGTTGAGCAGCGCCGAGAAGGGATCGTTGGGTGCGTCGTCTTCGGCTTCCGTCTGGCTGATCTCGACCTCGAGCAGCAGAGGCTCACCGGCCGCGTCGAGCAGGCAGCGCGTGACCAGCGACTCGTAGGTGCCTGCGATCCGATCGCGGCTGAGCGAGTTGGGCACCGAGATCGTGAGGACGTCGCCTTCGAGTGACATCGCCCGGGCGTCGTTGAAGGTCGAGCGCCACACCGCATCGGAGACCTGCGGTCGCAGCAGGTCGCAGCAGGTCGTCCACACGTCTTGCGGGAGTACCACCTGCGTATACGCCTCTCGTTGGTGCTGACAACCCACAGATGGGTCCACATCTGTGGAAAACTGGTGCGCTCCGAGCCGGGGTGGGGGATCCACCACGACGGAGCACGGACGTGCGAAGCTAGCACCCCGACCGCAGTCGTGCCGCTGCGGTTGCTCGTCGCGGGCTCCGACCTCTAACGTGGACCGGTCATGCGGATCGCCGGTTCGCGTAGCATCAGGACGTCCGCCGACCCTTCCGGGCCGACCCTTTCGAATGGGTCCGGGGGCGCACCAGGAGGCAGTTGTGAAACGTACCTATCAACCGAATGTTCGCAAGCGGGCCAAGCGCCACGGCTTTCGGCACCGGATGTCGACCCGAGCCGGTCGCTCGATCGTGCGGTCGCGCCGCCGTCGGGGCCGCGCCCGGCTGTCAGCCTGATCGAGCGCGTCTCCGGCCGTGCCTCCTTCGAGGAGCTCCGCCGTGCCGGCTACCGATTGCGGCGTGGCCCGCTCACCATCGTCTTCGTCCCGTCGCCCCCGGATCGGGTGCGGATCGCCTACGCGCTTTCGCGGCGGGTCGGGAACGCGGTCGTGCGAAACCGGATCCGTCGGCGCTTGCGTGGGGTGTTCCGACAGATCGAAACCGCAGGTCAGAACCCATTTCCGAGGGGAACGTACCTGGTGAGCGCCTCGACTGCCGCGGCTCGAGTTCCGTTCGGGACCCTGCTCACCAACGCGCAATCGATGCTGCGCGACCTGGAAGACCCTGGGGAGTCCTCGTGAAGCGGATCCTGATCGGTGCGGTGCGCACCTACCAAGCGGCGCGGGCCGGACGGCCGTCGCCCTGCCGATTCACCCCGTCGTGCTCGCAGTACGCGATCGACGCACTTGAGACCCACGGCGCCTGCCGAGGGTCCTGGCTCGCCGCGAGGCGCCTGCTCCGCTGTCGCCCGCACGGTGGCCGCGGATGGGATCCCGTGCCGGAACGGAAGGCTGCCTGATGTTCGGAATCCTCGCTCGACTGCTCGAGGTCCTGTACTCGTTCTGGCCCTCGTACGGCGGATCGATCATCCTCTTCACCGTCATCGTCATGTTGGCGCTGACTCCGCTGACCTTCAAGAGCACGCGGTCGATGCTTGCCATGCAGGCGTTGCAACCGGAGATGAAGAAGCTTCAGAACCGGTACAAGGACGACCGCCAGAAGCTCAATGAAGAGATGATGAAGTTCTACCAAGAGAACAAGATCAGCCCTCTTGGTGGGTGCCTTCCGATGTTGTTGCAGCTCCCGATCTTCTTCATATTGTACACGTTGCTGGAGCGGTTGACGCGCCGCGGCCCCTTTGGCCAGGACCTCGGCACCTCCGTCGCCTGCAACCTGTCCGACGGCGCAAGGTGCGTCAACGGCGTGTTCACGCAGGGCGGCTTCTTCCACCCGGAGTACCTGAAGCACACGTCGCAGTTGTACCAGGATCTGACGCACACCAGGACCATGGACTTCATGGGCATCGACCTCTCCCAGAGCGCCCTCAAGGTCCTGCCCCACGGCGTCCTTCAGGCACTGCCGTACCTGTTCATGGTGCTGGTCGTCGTGGGTCTCACGTACATCCAGCAGGTGCAGCTGCAGAGCCGTACCCCCAAGGGCGCGGATGTGAACCCGACCCAACAGATGACCATGAAGATCATGCCGGTCGTCATGGGAGTCATCTACATCATCATTCCGGCCAGTGTCGTGCTGTACTTCTTGGTGTCTTCGGTGTTCCGGATCGGCCAACAGGCCATGGTCACCCGCACCTTCTATTCGGGCCCGAACGCCATCGCTATTCCGACAACGGCGGTCGAGACCACCGACGAGAAGCCGAAGCGCTTCGTGGATCGGTTCAAGCCGTCCGAGGAGTCGCTACCGCGGGTCGGCGCGCGCGCCAAGGCCGCTGGGGGTGCCAAGGGATCGGGCGACCCGGAGTCGTCGGGCACCAAGAAGCCGTCGGGACCGAAGGGGACCGGTGGCAAGGCATCCGGTGGTTCGAAGGCAGGCAAACGCCCGCCGTCGAAGTCCCGCTCGTCCAAGACCGGAAGCTCCACGCCCGCGAAGAAGGGATCCGAAGCCGCGCGGGGCAAGCAGCCGAGCTCGTCGACGAAGGCGAATGAGGTGCAGTCCACGGCGCGAGCCAGCGAAGCGCCGCCGACCGATGGATCGCCGAACGCGCCGAGCCGGAAGGCACCGGCCACCAAGCCGAGTCGAAAGGCGCCGACCCGACCGAACGCAGGGCCGAAGAAGTCGTCGTAGCGCCGGGAGAGGAAGAGTTCATGGAATGGGTTGAAACCACCGCAAAGACACTTGAAGAGGCGAAGGATGCCGCGCTCGACGAGTTGGGCATCGACCACGATGAGGCCGAGTTCGTCGTCGTCGAGGAGCCCCGCCAAGGGTTGTTCCGCCAGACGCGAGGCGTTGCTCGGGTCCGCGCCCGGGTCGCGCCGCGCACGCCTCGCGCCAAGACCGAACGGCGGCCCCGACGCGGGAAGTCCGCAGGTCGTCGCTCGGAGAAGTCCGAGCCTTCCTCTTCGACTGCCGGTGCGTCCGACGAGTCAGGCGCCGCTCAGGACGAGCGACCGGCTGCGAAGCGCTCGTCGTCGAAGACCGCCAAGTCGTCGGACACCTCCAAGAAGGGTGGCCGCGGCCGCTCGGGCTCGCAGGCGTCCAAGAAGTCCTCATCAGAACCGAAAACGGAAGGCAACACCATGCCAATGACCCTCGATCAACAGGTCGAAGCCGCCGAGGCTTTCCTCTCGGGCCTCGTCGAGGCGTTCGGCGTCGAAGGCAGCGTGGAGACCACGCGCACCGACGACGACAACGCCGAGCTCAATGTGGTGGGTGAGGATCTCGGCCTCCTGATCGGCCCGCGTGGCCAGACGATCAACGCGATCCAGGAGCTGACGCGGACCTCGTTGTTGCAGAAGGCCGGCGGTTCCTGGGAGGGGCACGTGCACGTCGACGTGTGCGGCTACCGTGAGCAGCGGCGGGATGCGCTGGGTCGATTCGTCGAGAAGGTCGCGGCCGACGTGCTCGAGAGCGGCACCGCAAAGGCGCTCGAGCCCATGTCTGCGTCGGACCGCAAGGCGGTCCACGACACGGTGAACGGCATCGACGGCGTGCACACCACCTCCGAGGGCGTCGACCCACGTCGCTGGGTCAAGATCGTTCCGGACGAAGCCTGAGCGGTGGCCGGTGATCCCGGCCCGAGCGATCGCCTGGCACGTCGTGCGTCGAGGCGGAACCGGGTCGTCCCCGGAACGACGATGACCGTCCTGCATCGATGACCGAGTCCGGCGCGGCAGCTCTTGCCGACGTGCTCGCGGCCGGCCGGGACCGAGGGTTCCTCGGACCCGGGGACATCGACGAGCACCTCGAGCACGCGCGGGCATTTGCGGCGTGCGTCCCCGAGTCGGCAGGCCGGTGCATCGACCTGGGCAGTGGCGGCGGCGTGCCTGGCCTGGTGTTGGCGGTGTTGGCGTGGCCCGATCGGGAGTTCGTGTTGTTGGACGGATCTCGCACTCGAGCGGCGTTTCTCGAGGCAGCCGTGGAGCAGCTCGGGTTGGCACCCAGGGTGACGGTGTGCGCCGCACGCGCCGAAGAGGCGGGCCGTGATGCCACCATGCGAACCTCGGCCGAGGTGGTGGTGAGCCGGAGTTTTGGGCCACCCGCGGTCGTAGCGGAGTGCGCAGCCCCGCTTCTGGCGGTGGGAGGCCTGCTGGTGGTCAGCGAACCCCCCGGCGGCGGCCCGGCCGAGCGGTGGCCGGCGGGTGGACTCGCCGAGGTCGGGCTGCAGGTCATCTCGCGGCGGTCCGGTCCCCCGGCATTCGTGGTGGCGCGCCAGGCGTCCGCCTGCCCGGACCGGTACCCACGCCGAGTCGGGATCCCCACGAAGCGACCGCTCTTCTGAGTCCATTTGCGGTCGGCGGTCTCGGAGGGGGACCCCGCCCACCAGGGGTCGGCCATGTTTCACGTGAAACGGGCCGCGGCAGGGCCTGGCCCGGGCCTGGTGAACGGGTGCGGTCTCGGAGGTCTGCATGTTTCACGTGAAACAGGCCATGGCGTGGCCCGGCCAGGGCCCAATGGACGGGTGCGGTCTCGAAGGTCGCATGTTTCACGTGAAACCCGGTTGACGGTCCTTGACCTGGGTCGAGCCAGCAGGCAGGATTGGCCGGTGACATTCCCAGCCCCGTTCCAACACCGTGACGTGGGTGGCGTGTGACCGAGGACGTGGTGGCGATGACCGAACCATCCACCCCGCCGGCGCCAGGGGTGACACAACCAGAGCGCCAGGCGGCGGAGCAGGAAGTGGGCGCCGCGGGCGAGACGGATGCGACCGCGGTTGAAGAGCACGTCGGTCCGGTCGGTCGGCCACTCCCCCGGTACCTGGCCGTCGCCAACCAGAAGGGTGGCGTTGGCAAGACGACGACCGCAGTCAACCTCGGCGCCTGTCTGGCCGACCTCGGCAATCGGGTGCTGGTGGTCGACCTCGACCCACAAGGAAATGCCAGCACCGGCCTCGGCATCAACATCCGGGGCTTGGACGCGTCCATGTATGACGTGATCATGCACGACACGCCGATCGAGGACGCGATCGAAGCCTCTTCGGTGAAGGGCTTGTTCGTGGCGCCGGCGAGCCTCGACCTGGCCGGCGCCGAGATCGAGCTCGTCCCCGCGTTCAGTCGGGAGCTGAAGCTGAAGCACACGCTCGTCGAGGTGCGCGATGACTACGACTACGTCCTCATCGACTGCCCACCGTCGCTGGGACTCCTCACGATCAACGCGTTGGCCGCGGCGTCCGAGGTCCTGGTTCCCATCCAGTGCGAGTACTACGCGCTGGAAGGCCTCGGCCAGCTCAACAACAACGTCGAGCTCGTTCGCAAGGGGCTCAACCCGACACTCGAGATCTCGACCATCGTCCTCGTGATGTACGACGCTCGCACCAAGCTCTCGGACCAGGTGGCGAACGAGGTCCGCGAGCACTTCGGCGATCGGGTGTGTCGAACCATGGTCCCCCGGACCGTGCGGCTCTCGGAAGCGCCATCGTTTGGTCAACCGATCATCGCATTCGACTCGAGCTCCCGCGGGGCGATCGCCTACCGGGAGCTGGCCAAGGAGGTCAGCAGTGTCTCGACGTAGCGGACTGGGCAAGGGGCTGGGCGCGCTGATCCCCAACGAGCCGGCCGCGGCCGCGCCGGCCGTGGATGGGTCTTCGAACGGCCTCCGTGAGGTTGCGCTCTCCGACCTGGTGCCAAATCGGTACCAGCCCCGCGAGCACTTCGACGAGGAGGCCCTCACCTCCCTGACCGCCTCGATCCGCGAGCTGGGCGTGCTCCAACCGGTGCTCGTTCGCGAGGTCGGCGACGGGACGTTCGAGCTGATCGCGGGCGAGCGGCGCTGGCGCGCCGCGAAGCGCGCGGGGTTGTCGACCGTTCCGGTCGTGGTCCGCACGGCCACCGACACCCACGCGCTCGAGCAGGCGCTGGTGGAGAACCTGCACCGAGAGGACCTCAACCCGTTGGAGGAGGCGGCCGCCTACCAGCAGCTTCTCGAGGACTTCGAGCTCACCCACGACGAGGTCGCACGTCGCGTCGGCAAGAGCCGCGCCTCGGTGACCAACACCATGCGGCTCTTCCAGTTGCCGCCAACGGTGCAGCGATTGGTGCACGACGGGCAGCTCACGGCCGGGCACGCCCGAGCCTTGCTTGGTAGTCCGGATCGGACCTTTCAGGAAGCCCTCGCCCGCAAGGCCGTGAGCGACCAGCTTTCGGTCCGTCAGGTTGAGGAAGCCGTTCGGCGACGGGGTGAGGACCCACCTGAGAAGGGCTCGAAAGGGCCGGGTCGCCTCCGTCCTCCGGGACTCCTCGAGCTCGAGGAGCTCCTGTCGCAGCGCCTCGACACCCGTGTCAACGTCTCGATGGGAGCCAAGCGGGGCAAGGTCGTGATCGACTTCGCGTCGCTCGAAGACCTCGAGCGAATCTACCGGGCGATGACCGAACCCGGAGCCCAACCCTCATCCTGAGGCGGTATCCACAACCTGTGCCTAAGGTTGTGGCTAAGAGGTCGAGCCGATCATCGAGCATCCCGAGGTGACTGAGGACGCGTGGCGACGTGGGGACGGGTGCGTCACCCGATCGTGGGCGGCGCGGTACGCCTAATCGACCGGCCGCGAAGGCTCGTCCAACCCCGGCGGGTCGTCGTCGTCATCGGGCGCCGCCGTCCAGACGGCAACCGCATCGACGATCGCTGCAGCAACCGTCGCGGCGTGTTCGACCACCCACGTGGTCGGCCCCAGTTCGCACCACAGGGCCGGCATGCGCGTCTCGCGCAGCACCGCGATGCGCATGCCCTGCAGTTCGGCCGGCCCGGGGTAACCGGCGCGCCGCAGCGCGTCGGCCGTGGCCGCGGCGAGGCGCCGGCCGCCGATCGACTCGAAGCCTTCGGTGCGGTATGACGCCAGGCGCGCCCCCGGTGCGGCTCGGGGAGCGAAGCCGAGGAACGCATGGGCGTCGAAGCGGTTCGCTTCGGCTGCCTGGGTCGAGCCGTCGGGGTGGTGCACCACCAGGGTCGTGGATCCGGCCGCGTCGAGGTGCTGTGCGATGGCGCGGACCAGGGCCGGTACCATTCCCGACTCTGCGACGACCAGTCGGGTCCCGGCCAGTTGTCGGGGGACCTCCAGGAGGCTGAGGCGCTCGCGGAGGTGCGCCTTGGTCACGGTGGAGCTGCTGGCCCCGAGTCGGCGGAGCTGGTCGAGCACGGCAGGCCCCACGACGCCGTCGGTCACCAGCGCGGTGTTGCGTTGGAACGCCACGACCGCGGCCGCGGTGTCCGGACCGAAGATGCCGTCGACGCGGCCGTTCTGGAACCCGAGCTCGCTGAGCCGACGCTGCAGCAGGGTGACGTCGTCGCCGCGCAGCATGGGGCGTCGGTGGTAGAGGAGTCGGTCGCCGAGCTCGTAGCCAGACTCGACCAACGCAGACCACGTCGCACGGTCGCACTCGCCGGTCTCGTCGAGGCCGGCCCCGACCTGGAAGACCGCGACGCACCGAGCGGTTGCGTCCCCGAAGGAACCGCTCGGATCGGACCCGACCGGAAGACCGAGTCGGGACAGTCGGCGTTGCAGGTCGCGCACCGGCTCTCCCGTATCACCGCCACAGAGCGGAAAGCCGGGGAGATCGGGATCTTCGGGTCGGGGCCGGCGCATTGAGGAGGGGAGCGGCGACGCTCGCGGCGACCTAGATGAAGGACTCGAGCTCTTCGAGCAGCTGGTGCTTGCCCTTCGCGCCGACCACCCGCTTGGCTTCCTGCCCGTCCTTGAACACGATGAGCGTGGGAATGCTCATGACGTTGTAACGCATCGAAACCTGCGGGTTCGCGTCCGTGTCGATCTTTGCGAACTGCAACTTCCCGGCCTGCTCGGTCGCCAGCTCGGCGATGATGGGCGCGATCTTCTTGCACGGACCGCACCACTCCGCCCAGAAGTCGACGACGACCGGAGTCGAGGCGCTGTTCACCTGTTCGTCGAAGCTTGCGTCGGTCAGGGTCAAGATTCCGTCAGCCATGGGGCTTCTCCTGAGGGTGGTGGTTGGTGGTGGGGCAGCGCGATCACCACGGGGTGCCGTCGCCGCCTTCGGATTCGGCTTCGAGCCAGCGTTCGGCATCGATGGCGGACATGCAGCCGGACCCGGCTGCGGTGATGGCCTGGCGGTAGACGTCATCCTGGACATCCCCGCAGGCGAACACGCCGGCCACGCTGGTGCGGGACCCCGCGTGCACGGTCAGGTAGCCGTTCTCGGCCAGCTCCAGCTGGCCCTTGAACAGGTCGGTGCTGGGTTTGTGCCCGATCGCCACGAAGAGCCCCGTGACGTCGAGAGTCGTGGTCTCGTCGGTCACGAGGTTCAGAACACGGATGCCGGTGAGGCTCTGGTCGCCGAGCACCTCGGTGACCCGGCTGTTCCACAGGAAGGAGATCTTGGGGTTGTCGAACGCTCTGGCCTGCATGATCTTGGAGGCGCGCAGTTCCTCGCGACGGTGGATGATCGTCACCGAGTCGGCGAAGCGCGTCAGGAAGGTGGCCTCTTCGATCGCCGAGTCACCCCCACCGACCACCGCGATGTTGTGGCCCCGGAAGAAGAATCCGTCGCAGGTCGCGCACGTCGACACGCCGTGGCCGATCAAGCGCTGCTCGTGTTCGAGCCCCAGCATGAGCGACTGGGCGCCCGTCGCCACGATGACCGACTTGGCGAGGTAGGTGGGTTCCGGCGCCGTCGGGTCACCGATCCAGATCCGGAACGGCCTGGCCGAGAGGTCCACCTTGGAGACCTTGCGCCCGATCAGCTCGGCGCCGAAGCGCTCCGCCTGTGCGCGGAAGTTCTCCATCAGATCGGGTCCCATCACCCCATCGGGGAACCCGGGGAAGTTCTCGACCTCGGTCGTCAGCATGAGCTGACCGCCCGGCTGGTCCGAGGTGCTCGAGGGCTCCCCTTCGATCACCAGTGGTGCGAGCTGGGCTCGTGCCGTGTAGATGGCCGCGGTCAGGCCGGCAGGCCCGGACCCGATGATGATCACGTTGCGGGGATCGTTCGACACGGCGCTCCGTTCGAGGTGAGAGGTGCACGGCGAGGTGCCACCTGAGGAACCGCCCCGGTTGGCCGGGTATTCCGCCAGGTCGAACCCGCGCGGCTCAGCGGTGGGGGATCTTGCGTGCTTTGCCCCAGAGCACCAACGAGGCGAGGCTGAACAGCACCCCGAGGCCCATCTCGGCGACCCAGACCGCGGTTGTTGGGCAGGTAGACCGTCACGATGCGGACGAAGAAGACGCAGAACAGGACGGTCGCCATCGCCCCCACGATCAGGGCGAAGGTTCCGTAGACGATGGCTCGAGCAACGGTCATGGCCGGACCGACCGTCTTGTCCCGGACCGTCCCTACACCTTGGACGATGAGTTCGGTTGCCTGATCGGGCCAGGAACCCGACGACGGTGGCGACGTGGTCGAGGGCATCGCACAACCCTATCGGAGCCGCTCAGCCGTCAACGGCAAGCAGGACCTGGCACGAGGCTGCGTCGACCAGCAGGATCCGACGAACCGCGGGCTTGACGCCGGCTGCGGGCAGGTCGTACGCGACGACGAGCCGGTCGATCGATCCGACGCGGAGCTGCGCCGCGGCCAGCCGGGCGCCGAAGGGTCGGTCGGTGCCCTGGTGGGGAACGACCGCGTCGCAGCGCTTGGCCATGGCCGCAGTCACGGCCGACGAGGATGCGGTCGATGGGGGAGCGGCGGCCGAGGTGGTCGAGGTGGCTGTTGGTCGCAGCGTGGCCGGGTCCAGGCCGCCCAGGACCTGCCGGGCGGCCTCGTTGTCCGCCACGACGCCCAAGCTGCGCAGCGAGGGCGAGGCCACCGTGGTGCGGGGGGACGGCGGAACGGTCGAGCCGGCGGTCGAGTGCGTTCCTCCCGTCGATCGGCCGGTGGCGACCAGGAACACGCCGAGTGCGCAGGCCGCGACGAGCGCGACCAGCGCGACGATCCGCGGCGTCGACGAGGAACCCTCGGTCGGGCTCATCCCTTGACCGTCACGTTGGCGATCCGCACCTGGCCGGCCGCGGTGAGCCGGGTGATCCAGATGAGGATCGAGTGGGCGCGCACGCCTCCGAGCTCGAACGTCGTCGTGCCCGCCGGGAGGTCCTGACGGGAGGTCACCGGACGACCCCAGGACGCGAGCGTCGCGCCCGGTGGCGCGGTGGTCGTGTAGATGCTGGCGCTCCAGCCGGCGGACGGGCTCTGGACGACGAGCTGGTCCACCGTGGTGGTCCGGTTGAGGGTGAGGACGAGGCCCACGCCCTTCTTGTTCCCGCCAAAGCTCGGTCCTGCCTGGTAGATCTCGGTGTGCCAGTGGGTAGACGGGTTGCCGTCGATCGCCTTGGAGGCGTCCTGGTCGTCTTCGACCCCGTCGCCCGGGGGCGGGTCGAACGGCTTGGCCGACACGATGCTGACGGGTGCCAACGGGGTCGTGGTCGTCGTCGTCGGCGACTTCTTGCCGAAGATGCGGTGTCCGGTTCCGGACTGGCCGAAGAGCACACCCGCGACGCCGAGCGCGACCGCCACGAGCACGATGAGCAGGGTCGGGAGGAGCCATCCGCGCTCCGACTGGCTGAAGCTGGGTGGACGCGCGGTCGGGGCGGCGGTCGGGGCGCCGGCATGGACCGCCGGTGGGATCGGCGTTCGGTCGCGCACGGCGACACCGGCGACCGCGGTCCGGTCGGTCACCGTGGCGTCGTCGACGGGGACGTGCACGGTCGGTCGACCGCTCACGCACGCCAGGAGCGCGGCGCGCAGTTGCGCCGCGTCGTCGAAGCGATCACCCGGGTGACGGGCCATGGCCCGCATGACCACGTCCTCGACCCGGTGGGGGATCTCGGCACGAACCTGTCGAGGGCGCAAGGGCGTCTGGTGGAGTCGGGCCAACGCGGTCGCGGTGTCGGTGTCGGCCTGGAACGGCACCCGTCCGCACAACGCCTCGTACAGCACGATCCCCAACGAGTACAGGTCCGTGCGGCCATCGACCTCGCTGCCGTCGACCTGCTCGGGGGCCAGGTACTTGGCGGTGCCGACCATCGCTCCCTCGGCGGTGAGGTCCGCGCCTTCGAGGGCCTTGGCGATCCCGAAGTCGGCCACCATCACGCGGCCGTCGGTCGAGAGCAGGATGTTGGCCGGCTTGATGTCGCGGTGCACCACGTGGGCCCGGTGCGCGGTGTCGAGCGCGTCGGCGACCTGCGAGCCGACCGCGACCACCTCGGGGATCGACATGACGTGGATCTCGTCGAGGCGGCGCCGCAAGGTCGTGCCGTGGACCAGCTCCATGACGATGGCCTCGGACCCGTCGTCGCTGACCGTGTCGTAGATCGACACGATCGACGGGTGGCTGAGCCGCGCCGCGGCGATCGCCTCGTGGCGGAAGCGCTCGACGAACGCCGCGTCGTTGGTCAGGTGACCGTGCAGGACCTTGACGGCGACCGGGCGGACCAGGACCTCGTCCACGGCCTCCCAGACCTGCGCCATGCCGCCGGTCGCGATCGGACGCACCAAGCGGTAGCGACCGCCCAGGACCCTTCCGGTGGGGTCGTTCGAAGCGGCTCGGGTCGGTGAGGGTTCCGGTTGGTCCACAGCGCCCTTGACGCTACCGGCCGCCTCGGGTTCAGCTGCGACTCGACGTCGATCGGTCGGTGCTCAGGCGGCGCCCGGTGGGAGCACGAGGCTCACGCCCATGACCCGCGGACCACCGTGGGTGCCGATGGTCGCTCCGATGCGCACCAGCGGCAGGGAGTCGCCCCCCGGGTAGTCGGCGAACATCGCCTGGAAGTCCGCGAGGTCCGGTGCCATCCCCTCGCAGATCGTGAGGTCCTCCACCTCGCCGAGCTCGTCGACCTTGTTGCGGATCCACTGGAGCGCCTTGCGTCGGGTCCGCTGCTTGCCGGCCTCGTCGACCTTCCCAGCGGAGATCGAGATGATCGGCTTGATCGAGAGCAGGGTTCCGAGCAGCGCCTGCGCGCCGCCGATGCGACCACCCATCTTGAGGTTCTCCAGGGTGTCGAACGCGCCCCAGATGCGGGTGCGCCGGATCCGATCGGCGAGCATCTCCGTGATCTGGTCGACGTCCTGACCTTCGTTGGCGGCCTGCACGGCCCGCCGGACCAGCGCGCTGAGGCCGCCCGTGATGGACTCGGAGTCGACCACCCGGATGGGCAGGCGGTCTCCGAGCGACGCTGCGGCGTTGCGCGCCGCCTCGATCGTGGCCGACATCTCGCCCGCGAGGTTGATGCAGACGATGCCGGTCGCGCCGCGGTCTGCGGCGTTCTGGAACGCCTCCACGAAGAGGCCGGGCGCGGGAGCCGCGGTGCCGGGCAGACCGGGCGTGGCGGCCATCTTCTCGTAGAACTCCTCGACGCCCAGCGTGATCTGGTCGACGAACTCCTCGTCGCCGAAGCGAACCGTGAGCGGAACCACGGTGATGCCGAGCTCCTCGGCTTGAGCGGGCGTGAGGTCGGATCCGCTGTCGGTGACGATGTGGACGCCTGGCATGGCGGTTCCTTGCAGGTGGTGGGTGAGGTGGCCGGCGGTTCGGGATCGAACGCCGCGTTCGGCGTCTGACCGGCGGACCGTGCCCGCCGTTACATGTCGTCGATGTCGGTGCCGTGTGGCAGGTCGATCAGGTCGGCTGGGCGCACGCGGTCGGCACGACGCCGACGCCGCACCCGGACGATGTCGCGGCCCCACCACAGGAAGAGGAACGCCAGCGACCCGAAGCTGATCACCAACCCCATCCCTGACACCGCGGTGGAGCGGACGACGAGCTTGGTCGAGCCCGCGAGGAGGGTGCCGTTCGGCGACGTGGCGGTGACGTGCACGATGGAATCGCCGGGCGCGTCGGCGTGGACACGCACGCGGATCTGCGTGGAGGCACCCTTCAGGTGGACGACGCGCGACGCGCCGTCGACCAGATGCAGCCGCGTGGGGGTGTCGAAGGTGAGGCGGACGACCGTCGGTCCATCGGCGGGCCGATGGACCGTCAGCGGGAGGTCGGCGGTCCGGGACGTGAGCGTGACGGTCTGCGTCGAGGGCAACCTGACCGTTGCGATGGTCGACTGGACGTCGGCGCGCACGGCCGCGAGTCGTCGAGTCTGCTCGTCGACGCTCAACGCCGAGCTCGCCGCAACGGTGACGCGGCCCTTGAGCGCGGCGACGGTGCGTGCGCTCTCGCGCGCCCCGCCGGGGACCATCTCCGCCAGGCTGACGATCGAGGCGGTCGTGCGCGCCGAGTCGACACCGAGGGAGGTCAGGGGAGCGGGCTTGGTGGCCGGGCGCAGCGGGCGCACCAGGACCGGACCCTCGGTCGACTCGTCGCCTCCTGCCCGGGCCAGGGGGACGTCGTCGAACAGCGAGCTCATCGAGGTCGACGAGACCAACGGGCTGGTGCCCGTTGGCGCGGCGCTGTCGAGTCCGTCCAGGTAGGCGCGGAGGAAGGCCGGCGAAGGTGACCAGGACATGGGGCTGGCGACGGCCACGCCGCGGTCCAGAGCCGGAAGGTCGAGTGCCATGACGGCGAGGTCGGCGAGGAGGTGGTTGGCGCCCAGAACCGGGTCGTCGTTCTCGAAGTAGGCGGTCAGCGCCGGGTCGGTCTGCACGGCGCGCACGTGACGACCGTCGGGGAGCGCGAGATCGAACGGCGCCGCCAGCGATCGGGGGAAGCTCGCCGGGTCGAGGGTCTCGAGCGAGGCCTCCGGAACGAGGAAGCGGGTCGCGCCCTGGTCGGCGAGCCAGGTCACCTCGCCGACGGTCGCCGGGGAGGTCGTCGACCACCTGGCCAGGTCTGCGGTGCCATCGTCGACTCCGTGGAGCCGCTCGGTCGTGGTGCGCGACCCCGACGCGAGCTGCTCGGAGGCGCGGCCGGTGAGCGAAGGTGTCGTCAGCCAGCGCTTGAGGTCGATCGACACCGAGGTGAGGCGCGAGAGGCTGTACGGCTCGGTGTCCAGCCGGAGGTCGGCGAGCAGCTGACGATCCGAAGCCCGGTTGCTCTGGGCGAGGGCGTCGAGGAGCTCGGGGGTGATCCCGAGCTCGACCGCGGCCGCGTCGCCGGTGCGCGGTCGACCGTTCAGTCCCGCGACGAGGCGCTCGACGCGCCGCCGGGTGGTCGTGCTGAGGTCCACCGCGCCGCGGGCATCATGCGACGGTGGCGTGGCGAGGCGCAGCTCCGTCGCGACGTGGAGCGGCTTCTGGTTCCGGGTCTCGCCCGTGGCGGGCGCCGGGCCGAGTCGCACCAAGAAGGTGTTCAGCGTCGCCGTCGGGGTGCCCGCCTGGTCGCGCACCTCGATCTGCAGGGGGTACACGCCGGGGCGTGTGAGGGTGACAGCGTCGTCTGCGGGGGCGGCGCCCGTGCCGTCGGAGACATTGAACCTCACGCTCGCCGACGTCGCTCCGGCACGCAGGTCCTGGTCCGGGAAGGCGTGGATCTCCGCGGTCACGTTCTGGCCCTTCGCGGCGAGCGCGTAGGCGGACCGGGTCGGTACCGCGCCGCGCAGCGTCGTGTGCAACGACGCGCCGGCCGGCACGCCGGACAGCGCGACGGTCGTCACGACTGCGTCCTTCGGCGCCACCCAGAGGGTGCTGGATCTGAGGCGGATCCCGACCGGCGCGGCCCCACGGACGGGCGACGCGGACGCTCCCGCGACCGTGGCGGCGCCCACCGCGACCAGCAGCGGGAGCACCACGCGCCGCACGCGCCTCGACCAAGGGCTCACGTGTGGCCCGCCGGTGCCTCGAAGCCGTGGGCGAGCACCGCGAGGCCCGTGGGCATGGGCACGAACCCGAGCTCGAGGTACAGCGCCAGCGCCGCGTGGTTCTCCTGCTGCGTGTTCACGACCGCATGCGTGGCGCCGCGTCGGCGCATCCATCGCAGGCCGTCCAGGACGAGCGCGCTGCCGGTACCCCGGCGACGCTCGTCCGGGGCCACCGCGATCCGCTGGAGGTAGCCGCGGTTCCCTGCGGCGCCGCTGATCGCGTAGGCCTGCTGATCGACGAAGCGGAAGCGCGCCACCGGGGTGGCACGGAGCGCTCCCTGCAGGCCGGTTGCGTCGAGCCACCAGTCCGGTGGGAAGGCCAGGTGGTCGATCTCCGCGGCCCGTCGGAGGTCGTGGCCACCTCGCCCGCGGCGGGTACGGACGGTGGTCGGTCGCGCCAGGTCTTGCAAGCCGTGCCGGAGCAGGTGGAGCTGGTCGCGCACGACGAAGCCGGCGGCGAGGTAGGGGGCCTGTGCGGCGTCGTCCAGCGCCGGGGTCGTGACCTGCGCGATGCCGCGTCGGTGCAGGAGCTCGAGAGCCTGGCGGAGGGTGTCGACGCTTGGCGGCCCGTCCGGGCTCGCCGAGCGCACCACCACGGTGCGTCGCTCGTCATTCCACCGGTCGAGTTGCAGCCGGTCGGGGCCGATCCTGAGGAGCTCGGAGGTCGTCATCGTCTCTGTGGGCGGAGATGGCCGAAGCGGGTTCGCCCAGCCCCGGCGGGTCCTGCAACGCCGAGGATAGGGGTTGCCGGGGAACGGCGCGAGCCGCTCCGGTAGCGTGGTGTCGTGGACATCGTCGTGGTCGCGGATGAGCGGTGCCGCCTCCACGATGCCGGAGCCGGCCATCCCGAGCGCCCTGAGCGTCTGGAAGCGGTCGCGGCGGGGATCCAGGCTGCCGACCTGGAAGACGCCCTGATCCGGGTCGAGCCCACGCCCGCGACGACCGAGTCGCTCGAGCTCGTCCACGACCGCGCCTACGTCGCGGCGATCGAGCACTTCTGCCTCACCGGCGGTGGCCAGCTCGACGCCGACACCGGGGTGGTGCCGGCATCGTTCGAAGCGGCGCGCCTCGCCGCGGGGTCGGGACTGGACGCGGTCGCCGCGCTGCGCGCCGGCCGCGCGGGAGCGGCGTTCTGCGCCGTCCGCCCGCCCGGGCACCACGCCCGCCCCGCGGCGGCCATGGGGTTCTGCCTCTTCAACAACGTGGCGGTCACCGCGGCGGCCCTCGCCGAGCAGGGGGAACGGGTCCTCATCGTCGACGTCGACGTCCACCACGGGAACGGGACCCAGGAGGCGTTCTGGCACCGGCCGGAGGTGGCCTACACGTCGATCCACCAGTGGCCCCTCTACCCCGGGTCGGGTGAGGCGACGGAGGTGGGCGGAGGCGACGGGACCGGAATGAACCTGAACATCCCGGTCCCCGAGGGCGCGACCGGGGACGTCTACCAGGCCGCGCTCGATCGCCTGGTCGTGCCGTTCGCCGAGCGGTTCGCACCCACCTGGCTCCTCGTGTCGCTCGGCTTCGACGCGCACCGCGCCGACCCGCTGGCCGGGGTGGCCCTGAGCGCCGGCGACTTCGCCGACATCATGGCGGTGCTGCAGCGGTTGGTGCCCGAGGGTCGACTGGTCGTCCTGCTCGAGGGCGGCTACCAGCTCGACGCGGTGGCGTCGTCAACAGGCGCGTCGCTCGCCGCGCTCGCCGGGGCGGCGTACCGACCGGAGCCCGCCACCTCGGGCGGTCCCGGTCACCAGGTCATCGACCTGCTGGTCGACGCGGGGAACTGATCGGACGAGCACGCGCGCGCCGCGCGTGGGAAGATGGCTGGCCGTCGGCGCATGAACTCGAGGCGCGGCGTCGAGATCGATCCACCCATGGGAGACCCAAGGCGATGACCGAACTGCACGAGCTGCTCGAGCACCTCATCGAGCAACGAGGCTCGGACCTGCACATCAAAGCCGGTTCGATTCCGCACCTTCGTGTGCACGGCCGGCTCCTGCGCACCGCCTACGACCCCACCACGCCGGCCGAGCTCGAAGCGATCGTCGCAGAGCTGCTTCCGGTGTCGCGCAGCCAGGAGCTCGCCGAGCAGGGTGAGATCAGCATCGCGTACGGGGTCTCGGGGCTGGGCCGTTTCCGGATGAACGTCTACCGCCAACGGAGCAGCTACGGCATGTCGATCCGTTGGGTGGTGCCCGGCGCGCCGGCGATCGGTGCGCTGAACCTGCCACCCGTGGTCGAGAAGCTGGCGTCGGAGGTGTCGGGACTGGTGCTGGTCACCGGCCCGGCGTCGTCGGGCAAGACGACCACCTCGGCGGCGATGCTGGACCACATCAACGCGAGTCGCGCTGTCCACATCGTCACCATCGAGGATCCGATCGAAGTGCTGCTCTCGGACAAGTCGTCGATGGTCTCCCAGCGCGAGCTGGGGGTGGATGCCCGCTCGTTCTCGGAGGCGATGCGTCGCATCAACAGGCTCGACCCGGACGTGATCTTCGTTTCCGAGCTGAGCGACGCCGACACGATACGTGAGGTGCTCGCGGCGGCGAGTGCGGGCCACCTCGTGCTCGCGACCCTCACCACGGTGTCGGCGTCGGAGACGGTGCAGCACCTCGTCGAGTACTTCCCCGCGGAGCAGCAGCCCCAGATCCGCCATTCCCTGGCGTCCACGTTGCGCGGCATCGTCACGCAGCGGCTCCTCGATCGAACGGAGGGTCGTGGGCTCATCCCGGTCGCCGAGGTGCTCACCAACACCTCGAAGGTGTTCGACGCGGTGGTCGCCGGCGAGAGCGAGCAGGCCCTCGCGCGTCTCATGGCCGAGGGCGAGTACCACGGCATGCAGACCTTCGACCAGGCGTTGCTGACGCTCGTGCGCGAGGGGGAGATCCATCCGCGCGAGGCGCTCGCCGCGGCGCAGTCGCCCCAAGAGCTCACCATCGCGATCCAGCAACTCGGCGTCGACGCCTGAGGAGTGGCGCTCGCGCCCGACCGCAACATTCGTCATGTCGTTGTAATGGATGGCGCGAAGCAGTAAGGTCTCCCGCTATGCATCTCCGCCGCTTCGCGCGCCGTGCCGTCGGCACCGGGCTTGTCCTCGCCGTGACGGCGTTGCCGCTGCTCTCCTCGCCCGCAGCGCATGGCGACGCGATCGGCGACCTGCAAGCCCGTGCCAACCAGATCTCGCAGCAGATGAACGATCTGCAGGGTCAGATCCAGGCCGACACCAATGCGGTGGAGGTGGCGCGCTACAAGGCGTCGCAGATCGATGCGCAGATCAAAGCGGCCTCCAGGAAGCTCGCCGACGCGCGGCGTTCCGAAGCGGCGAACCGCAAGGACCTCTCGCAGTACGCGCTGCAGGCCTACGTCACCGGCGGCGATGGTGGTGGCGACCTCGCCGCGGTCATGGACACCAGCGCCAACCAGTTGGGCCAGCGCCAGGGGTACGCCTCGGCCGCGGTGGGTGACCGGCAGCAGCTGGTCGACAACCTCGAGGCGAGCCAGCAGGTCACCAAGGAGCAGACCGCGGCGCTGAAGTCGGCACGTGCCAACGCTGCGGCCATCCAGGCTGACGCGGAAGCCCGCCAGGCGAGCGCGCAGCAGGCATCGGCCAAGCTCGCGGCGGTCAAGGGCCAGCTCGACGGCCAGCTCGCCGACCTGGTGGCGAAGAAGCAGGCCGCCGAGCGACGTGCCGCCGAGCAGAAGGCCCGCGCGGCCGCCCAGGCCCAAGCCCAGCAGGCTGCGGCCAAGCAAGCTGCGGCGGCGCAGCAAGCTGCCGCAGCGCAGCCCTCCGTCACCGTGCCGAGCGTCCAAGACCTTCCGGCGGCGTCCAACACGCCGTCGAACGCGCCGTCGAACAAGCAGTCGAACACGCCGTCCAAGACCGCCTTCGTGCCGCCGCCCAACGCATCGGCCGCGGCCACCGCGATCGCTGCCGCCCGGAGTCAGCTCGGCGTTCCCTACGTCTGGGGCGGCGCCTCGCCAGGTGTGGGTTTCGACTGCTCAGGCCTGACCATGTGGGCCTACGCGCAGGCGGGCGTTTCGCTCTCGCACCTGACCTACAGCCAGGAAGGCCAGGGCCGGGTCGTCCCGCTCTCGGACATCCAGCCCGGAGACCTCGTCTTCTACTGGGGTGCCGGCCACGTCGCGCTCTACATCGGCGGGGGCAGCGTGATCCACGCTCCGCACACCGGCGACGTGGTCCGCTACGGCAGCCTCTACATGGGTCCGCCCGAGCTGGTCGTCCGCCCGACGGGCTGACCGTCATCGTTGGGTTCCTCCCCGGGCGCCTCTGGCGATGACTCGGGGGTGGGTGGAGACGAGTCCTCGGAGCGAGCACGCGCCCGCAGCGTGGCGCGATCGACCCAGCGGATGATGAGCGCGACGGCGGCGATCACCCAGAACGCCAGCAGCAGGATCGCGGCCGGCACTGCACGGCGCGGGACGGTCACGGCGCAGCGGTGAGCATCGGCCGCCTTGAGTCGCGCGGTCGACCATCCGTTGATCGGGGTGCCGTCGTTGTTGACGAGCGGCCGGTCGGGCTTGGCCTTGAGCAGGTAGACGACGGGACTTCCGCAGTTCTGCACGCCGGGGTTGTCGACCGGGAGGACGAAGAGCAGCGCTGAGGCGGCGAGCACGGGCAGGGCCAGCCAGGCGAGGATCGTCGCGACGCGCAGCCGGCGACTGGGTACTGCGGCCGGTGGCGTCGCGGAGAGGTCATCGTTGGGTTGCATTGGCGTCCAGTGTGCACAATCCGGCGCCCGTTCGTGCACCAGGGTTTGCCGTGAAGCTCGGGTGGCCTCGGCCCGCTCGCTTCGGACCCGTCGTCTGGCGGGCGGCGATTCGGGAGCCGGGGCGGGAGGGGGTCGGCAGGCTCCGACGGTGAATCCGTCGGTGGCGATGCACGAGGAGGGAGGGTGACCCCCCTCCCGCATCCCGGCATGCCGACGGAGGCGAACCGTCGACAAGACGGTCATCGGCGGGCTTCTCACCTCGCTTGAGCGGGAAAATTCGAGACCAGCCGGTAGCTTCTGGTGCGGATGCGGCGGCATCCCGCTTCCCCGTCCCACCTCCTTGGAGCATCGTGCTCGCGTCTGACCAGCTCTTTCTCGGCTCCGACCTGCTCGCGTGGTTGATCCTCGCGCTCGGCGGGGCGCTCGCGGTCGGCAACCTCGCCGCCATCGTCAGGCCGCCCGAACGCGAGCGGGCAACGGCCCCGGCGGCCGGCATGCGTCGCCGCGCGTGGCTCTTCGCGGCTGCGGGACTCCTCATGGCCGTCTGGGCTGCGGCGACCCTGGCGAATGGCTGAAGCCCGCCCGGGTAGGGTTCACCGTCGTGGCAGGAAGTGACGTCTCCGCAGGTGCACCGGTACGTGGGTCGACCCATCCGCTGACCCCCAGGTCTGCCGTGTTCGGGGACCCGAGCGCCGAAGTGGTGCAGCCCCCGGTCCCGCCCACCGAGTCCGATGGACGCAAGGCACGTGGGTTGCGCAACCGCGAAGCCGTGGTGGACGCCATCCTGGAGCTGTTGGGCGAAGGGAACGGCAACCCCACCGCCCGGGAGATCGCCGATCGGGCCCAGGTCTCGTTGCGCTCGGTGTTCCGACACTTCGAAGACCTCGACAGCCTCTTCCTGGCAGCGATCGAACGGCAGGCGGGTCGGACCGCGCACCTGTACGAACCGCCTCCGACCACGGGCGACGTCACGACACGCGTGGCGGCGCTCGTGACCCGCCGACGCAAGCTCTACGAGGCCATCTTCGACGTGCGGCGTGGGTGGATGTTGCGGTACTACGACCACCCGAGGGTCTCACAGATCCTCGACGAGCTCTACCGGGGTCTCCACGCGCAGATCGTGACCCTCTTCGCCGACGATCTGGACGACCTCGACCACCAGGAGCGCCGCGAGATCGTGGATGCCATCGACATGGCGGTGAGCTTCGACGCGTGGGCCCACCTCCGTTCGCATCGCGGACTCTCCTCAGCCCGGGCTGCCGCCGTCCTCCGCCGCACTGCGCTCGCCCTCCTCGCCCAACCCTGACGCTGCGGAGCCGCCAGGCGGAGCAGCGGGATCGGTGGCACCAGGTTGGCGAAGCCGCTCCTGCGAAGCAGGAGCAAGTGTGTCGGAGCCGCCAGGCGGAGCAGCGGGATCGGTGGCACCAGGTTGGCGAAGCCGCTCCTGCGAAGCAGGAGCAAGTGTGTCGGAGCCGCCAGGCGGAGCAGCGGGATCGGTGGCACCAGGTTGGCGAAGCCGCTCCTGCGAAGCAGGAGCAAGTGTGTCGGAGCCGGTGCCGCCAGCGGCGGCGAGCCGGCGACGCGACCGGCGACTCGACCAGACCAGCGATGCCGTCCCTCCGGCGAACACCGTGACCAGCAGGCCGAGCAGGGCGAGCTGCTCCCAGCCGCCGCGATCGCCGGGTCCAGGTCGGCGCGTGCCCGCTGTTGGGTTGGTCGAACGCCGGCATGTTGTTGCGTTCAGCTGGGGTCGCCCCGCCGTATCTCGACTGCTGCGGCATGCCGAGCAGGACGAACGCACCGGTCAGGACGACCAGCAGCACGGTGAAGCCGATTGCCACCTTGATGAACGCACGCCGCTCGGCCTGGTCGTCGGTAGGGGTGGAAGGCACGGTCGATCTCAGAACCTGGGATGGAGTGGACTAGAACGGCTCGGGTGACCCGCAGAGCCCGACCTGCTGCATTGCTGCGGCGGTGGGTTGTGGCGTTGACGAGCGTAACGCTGTGCTTCGCGTTCGCCTCCGGGAGCCCCGCTTCCGCGCACGCGGTGTTGCAGACGTCGAGTCCCGCCGACCAGAGCGTGCTGCCGCACAGCCCACCGAAGGTGACGCTCACCTTCAGCGAGCGCGTCACCCGCACCGTCGGGAGCTTGCGGGTCTACGACGGGTCGGGCAGGCGAGTCGACGTGGGCCTGCCGTCGCGCGGCGCGACGGACGCCCAACTCACGGTTCGGCTGAAGCCGAATCTCCCCAGCGGCTCTTACGCGGTGGCGTGGCGGGTCATCTCCGCAGACTCGCACCCCGTGCACGGCGGACTCGTGTTCTCGGTGCGCGAAGCGGGCGCGGTGGGCACGCTCGACCAGTACCTGACCGCCAACTCGAGCCCGGTGTGGGAGGGGATCGGCGCCGCGTTGCGGGCGCTCGGCTACCTGGGCTCGTTCCTCGCGGTCGGCGCGGCCGTCTTCCTCGCGTTCGTCGCCGACGAGGAACAGCGTCGCGACGCGCCCGTCGGCTCCCGTTCGTGGCTGCGGTGATCGCCGGGTTGGCGATGGTGCTGCAGCTCCCGGTGCAGGCACTGCTGGCCACCGGGCAGGGGATCGGCTCGTTCTTCCAACCGGGCGTGGCGCGCCAGGTCCTCGCCCAGGGTGTGGGCCTGACCACCTTGGGGGTGCTGTTGGCGCTCGGCGGCGCGCTGGGGGCGATGGGTCTCCGTGCCCGTCGGGCGTCCCGCCTCGCCTCGGTGCTCGCGCTCACGCTGCTCGTGGGCGCCTACGTGGCCAGCGGTCACACCCGCTCGACCCGGCCGCCGTGGCTCACGAGCGTGATCGACGCCGTCCACCTCGCGGGCGGGGTCGTGTGGGTCGGTGGCCTCGCCATGTTGCTGGTCCTGTTGCGTCAGGCCCGCCGCGATGCCGGCACCGGGGCGTCTCCGGCGGTGCGCGCGTCGGAGATGGTGGTGCGGTTCTCCCACCTGGCCACGGTCGCGATCATCGCGGTCGGGCTCTCCGGCCTGCTGTTGGGCTGGCTGGAGGTCGGGTCGTTCGATGGCCTGTTCACCACGGGCTATGGCCTGCTGGTGTTCGCGAAGGCGGTTGCTCTTGTGCTGGTCGGCTTGATCGGGGCGTACAACCACTTCCGCCTCGTCCCCGCGGTCCAACGCCGTTCCGGTGGATCGGCCGCGTGGCGCCAGCTGTCGAGGACGATGCGCTGGGAGGCGCTGGGCATGGTCGTGATCCTGGGACTCACCGGCGTGCTCGTGAACGCCGTCCCGGCTCGGACGGTGCTCTCGCAGCGGGCGCTCTACAGCGGGTCGGCGCCGCTCGGCGCGGGCAGCGTCAACATCGTCATCCAGCCGGCGCACACCGGCTACACGCAGATGCACATCTACCTGCTCGACGCGCAGGGGCGCGCCGACGACCACCAGGAGTCGGTCTCGGTCGAGTTGACCCAAACCGACCTCGACATCGGTCCGATGTCCCGACCGGTCACCAAGGCCGGTCCCGGTCACTACCAGGGCTTCGGCAAGCTCTTCACGGTGCCGGGGACGTGGCGGGTGCTGGTGCGCGTGCGGATCGACCAGTTCACCGAGCACGACGCGGCGTTGACGGTGCGGATCCATGGGTGAGCGCACCGCAGCCGAGCTGGTCGCCGCGGACCGCGCGCATCTGTGGCATCCCTACGCGCCGGCGCGGGACGACTCGCCGCTGTACCCGGTGGCCTCCGCGGCCGGGGTGCGCCTCACGCTCGCCGACGGGCGTGAGCTGATCGACGGGATGTCGTCGTGGTGGGCCGCGATCCACGGGTATCGGCACCCGGCACTCGACGCGGCGGCGCACGGGCAGCTGGACCGCATGTCGCACGTCATGTTCGGTGGGCTCACCCACGCGCCGGCGATCGATCTCGCCGAACGGCTCGTCGATCTCGCACCGCCCGGCATGGATCGGGTGTTCTTCAGCGACTCGGGCTCGGTCGCGGTCGAGGTGGCCATCAAGATGGCCCTCCAGCACTGGGCCGGCAAGGGGCAACCGGGCCGGACCCGACTGGCGACGGTGCGTGGCGGGTACCACGGCGACACCTTCGCCGCGATGTCGGTGTGCGATCCCGAGAACGGGATGCACCACTTCTTCGGTGATGCCTTGCGGAAGCAGCTCTTCGCACCCCGCCCGGCCCCGGCGTTCGACGAGGCGTTCGAGCCGGCCCACCTCGCCGAGCTCTCGTCCCTGCTCGCAGCGCACCGTGACGAGGTGGCCGCGGTGATCATCGAGCCGGTCGTGCAAGGCGCGGGCGGCATGCGCTTCTACGCGCCCGGCTACCTGGCCGCGCTTCGCGAGCTCTGCGACACGCACGACGTGCTGTTGATCGCGGACGAGATCGCGACCGGCTTCGGTCGCACGGGGCGGATGTTCGCCTGCGAGCACGCCGGGATCTCGCCCGACATCCTCTGCGTCGGCAAGGCGCTCACCGGCGGCTACCTGTCCCTGGCGGCGACGCTCTGCACCGACGACGTCGCAGCGGGGATCTGCTCGGCCGGCCCCGGCGCGCTCATGCACGGGCCGACGTTCATGGGCAACCCGTTGGCGACCGCGGTGGCGACCGCGAGCCTCGATGTGCTCACGGCCGGTCCGTGGCGGCAACGGGTGGCGAAGATCGAGGCCCAGCTCGCCGAGGGCCTGGCGCCGGCGGCGGCAGCGCGCGGTGTCGCCGACGTGCGCGTGCTCGGCGCAATCGGCGTGATCGAGGCGACCGAGCCCTTCGGCCCCGCCGACCAGGCGTGGCTCGTCGAGCGCGGCGTGTGGCTCCGACCGTTCGGTCGGCTGCTCTACACGATGCCGCCATACGTGATCGACGCCGACGACCTCGGCCGGATCACCACGACCATGGTCGACCTGGTCTCCGGACGGTAATGCGTTCGTAATGTCGGTAGGTCGGCGGTAGCATGGTCGCAGCCTCCCGAAGCGGCGGGAGGTGTGGCGTCGAGCGTTACGGAACGGCGAGGTATTCCATGCGCAACCAAACCCACATCGGTACCGGCGTGCTGCTGACGGCGCTGATCTGGTCGGCGGCCGCGTCGACGGCACCGGCCGCGGCGCCCACGGTCGCCGTGACGATCGTCGACGCCTCCGCCGGGGCCGCCGGCGAAGCCACGCCCGTGACCGTATGTGTCGATGACGTGACGACCAGTCGGCTCATCACCGCACAGCGCGGCGGCCCCTACGCGCTGACCGCTGGTGCGCACCACATCGGCCTCCGACACGACGGCTCGACCTGCTCGAGTCCACCCGAGGTGACCGCGTCGGTGCGCATCCCCGCGGTCGCCGCGGCCACGCTCGTCATCGGCCTCGACGCGTCCGGAACCACGATGCGCGTCTACGACTCGAGTGCGTGCGTTCCCGCCGGGTCGACCCGGTTGGTGGTCCGCGACGCCGGAGAGCCGGCCAGCGCCCCCGCACTCTGGGTCGCGTCCGCGGGCGGTTCCGCTCAGCGGGTGGTCGACCTCGGCACGGACCGCAGCGAGGGTTCATCGGTCGTGCCTGCCGGTCCGCGCCGAGACGTCGCGGTCCGCAGCGGCACCACCACGCTCACCGACTTCGGACCGACCCGGCTCGAGTCGGGCGGTGTCGTCGAGTTCTACGTGTACGGCGGCACCTCCGGCCCCGCCGCTGCCTTCAGCTTCTCGGTGTCCGGGGCCTCGTGCCCGAGCAGCGCGACCGCGCCGGGACCGTCGTCGACCGATGCGCCGGACCCGGCTCCCGGGCCGTTGCCGGTGGCCGCGCCCGCCACACCGCTCCGGGCTTCGCAAGCTCCGACGTACATCGGCTGAGGGCGATGGAGGATCTCGGCCTCGTGTGGTTTCGCCGAGACCTCCGCCTGAGCGACAACCCGGCGTGGGCGGCAGCCACCGCGAGCCCATCGGACGGTGGGCGCGCTCTTCGTGCTGGATCCGGTGCAGCTGTCGTCCGCAGGACCGTTTCGGCGGGCGCAGCTCCTGGCGAACCTGCAGGCGCTCGATGGCGCGCTCGCCGACGCGGGTGGGCGGTTGCTCGTCCGGCGCGGCGACCCGGTCGAGGTGGTGGCGAGCGAGGTGGCCCGGTTCCGGGCCCGGGCGGTCTACTGGAACGCGGACGTGTCGCCCGCGGCGGTCCGCCGCGACGCCCGGGTTCGTGCGCGAGCTGCCCGACGAGGTGGTGACCACCCGCACGCAGGGCCACCTCGTGCTCGCTCCCGGGTCGGTCCTGACGCGCCAGGGGACCGTGTCGCGCGTGTTCAGCGCCTTCCACCGGAGGTGGCTGGCGACGCCCTGGGACCCCTGGCCGGAGCCCGGTCCGGCGAGCGTCGCCGCCGACCCCGGTGATGGGCTCGAGTCGTCCGCCGACCCACCGCCGCGCCCGCGGGCGAAGACGGCGCCCACGAAGCGCTGGACCGTTTCCTCGCCGGACCGATCGATGACTACCGGAGTGGCCACGATGCGATCGGCGAGGCGGCGACCTCGGAGCTGTCGGTCCACCTCAAGTTCGGCACCATCTCCCCGCGGCAGGTCGTGCTCGCCGCGGGCGACGCCGACGCCGACCGGCAGGCCTTCGTGCGCCAGCTCGCGTGGCGCGACTGGTTCGCTCACCTGCTGGTCGAGGTGCCCTCGCTCGCCCGACGTTCGCTCCGCCCCGAGTACGAGCGGATCCCCTGGCGCGACGACCCCGACGGCCTCGAGGCCTGGCGCACCGGCCGCACCGGCTACCCGATCGTGGACGCCGGCATGCGCGAGCTGCGTGCCACCGGGTCGATGCACAACCGGGTGCGCATGATCACAGCGTCGTTCCTGGTCAAGGACCTGCTCGTCGACTGGCGCGTCGGTGAGCGCCACTTCCGCCACCTGCTGACCGACGGCGACGTGTCCCAGAACATCGGGAACTGGCAGTGGGTCGCCGGCACGGGGCCCGATGCCGCGCCGTACTTCCGGGTCTTCAACCCGGTCACCCAGAGTCGGGCGCACGACCCCGCAGGGCGCTACCTCCGCCGGTGGCTCCCCGAGCTCGGCGGCCTCTCCGACCGGGACGTCCATGCGCCGTGGGAAGCTGGCCCGCTGAGCCTGGCTGCCGCCGGGGTCACGCTGGGCGTCGACTACCCCGAGCCGATCGTCGATCACCGTGACGCACGGCAGCGGGCACTCGCCGCGTACAGCGAGGTCCGCCGGACCCGCTGACGGGCTGACGGCCCGGTGTTCGCCTCAGCGACCGAGCACGTGGCGCAACGCGGCGTCGAGCGTCGGGTGGCGAAAGGTGTAGCCCGACTCGGTCAGGCGGTCGGCTTCGACCCGCTGACTGGCCAGCGCCAGGAGCTTCGCCCCCTCGCGGCCGAGCAGCAGGCTCGGGCCGAAGGACGGTACCGGGAGCACAGCGGGTCGGTGAAGCACCGACCCGAGCGCCTTCGCGAAGTCCGCGGCGCGCACCGGATGCGGCGCCACCGCGTCGAGCGGGCCCTCGAGGTCGGGGGAGAGGGCGGCGTGCGCGAACGCGCCGACGATGTCGTCGATCGAGATCCAGCTCACCCACTGCGACCCGCTGCCGAGGCGACCGCCGAGGCCGGCGCGGAACAGGGGGAGCTGCTGGGCCAGCGCGCCTCCCGACGGCGTCTGGACGATCCCGGTGCGGACGTTCACGACCCGCGCACCGGACGCCGAGGCGGGCGCGGTCGCGTCCTCCCAGTCGCGACAGAGCTTGGCGAGGAAGTCGTCGCCGGCCGACGAGCGCTCGTTGAGCAGCTCGTCGCCGCGGTCGGCGCCGTAGTACCCGATGGCCGAGCCGCAGACGAACGTCATCGGGTGGCCATGGCGGGCGTGCTCGGCGACGACGTCGGCGAGGAGCTTGGTGCTCTCCACTCGGCTGGCGACCATCTCACCTTTGTTCGAGTCGGTGAAGCGACCGCCGATGGTTCGTCCACCCAGGTGGATGACGACGTCGACGTCGGCGAGCGCCGCACGGTCGATGGTCCCGCCCTTGGGGTCCCAGCTGATCTCGTCGGTGGTCCGCGCCGGCCGACGCACCAGACGTCGCACCTGGTGCCCGCCGGTGGAGAGCAGCGCGGCGAGCTGCGTGCCGATCATCCCCGATGCCCCGGCGATCGCGACGGTGCGCGGCGGCCCCGGGTGCGCGTCGTGGAACACGAGGTCGTCGTTGAGCTGCCGACCCCGGTACGCGAAGTTGTCCGTCAGGACGCGCGTGACGAACGGGCGCTGCACCAGGTCGAGTCCGGGCAGGGGACCGCTGTAGTCGATGGTGTCGGTGAGCTGCGTGGCGCGGCCGTCGTCGACCGACGCGAACGCATGGCGGTGGCGCCAGCGGCGCATCGGGCCCGACGCCATCACGTCGACGAAGACGTTGGGTCGGTCCAGCTCGACGTGCTCGGCGACCCAGTGCACGCCGACCTTGCCGAACGTTCCGGGCACGTCGAGCCGCAACGTGGACGTCGAGCCGACCGCCAAGCCGTCGGACGGCCCCGCGACGACCTGGCTGTTCCACGGTGGGCAGAGTCGCACCAGGGCTCCCGGGCGCTCGTGCCACGCGAACACCTCATCGATCGGCTGGTCGACCGTGACGGTCGAGACGAACGTGCTCATAGGCCCAACCTACCGCCGGAATCTATTTAGTGCTTATTGTCCGACCACCGAGTGGAAGCGGGGTCTGCGACCACCCGACCTTCACCGCGAACACTGTCACCCCCGCTGGGTAGGTTCTCGTGGCATGTGGCACGTCACCGTCGCCGGCTCCCTCGAGGAGCTCGCCGCGCCCTTTTCGGGGGTGCTCGCGGCGCCGGTCGACGACCCGATGGCGCCGGAATGGGTCGTGGTCCCCACCGCCGGGGTCGAGCAGTGGCTGCAGCTCCGCCTCGCCCGAGATCTCGGGGCGTCCGGTCCGGGCGCGGGCGACGGAGTCGCCGCGAACCTGCGCCTCGCACGCCCGGGACCCATGCGTCGGCACCTGTTGGCCGGTGGCCTCGATCGTGCCGGTGACGACCCGTGGACGGTCGAACGGCTGACGTGGACGATCCTCGGCCTCCGCGCCGGCGACGACGGCCTGGGCCTGCCCGAGCTCCCCGCCCAGGCTTCGCCGCTGGCCTGGTCGCACCGGATCGCCGATCGCTTCGACCGCTACCACGTCCACCGACCGGCGATGGTGCGCACGTGGCGGGACGGCCACGACCTCGACGGCGTCGGGGGCCGCGTGCCCGCGGTGCACCGGTGGCAGCCGAGATTGTGGCGCGCGGTGCGCGATGCCATCGGTGTGCCGAGCCCGCCCGAGCAGGCGGTCGAGGGGTTCGACCCTTCGTCCCCAGAGCTCCCGGATCGGATCACCTGCTTCGGCTTCAGCGCAGTTCCGGGCGGCGCGGCGTTGACCGAGTTGCTGCTCGCCTTGGCGCCCACCCGGGAGATCCGTCTCTACCTCGTCGATCCGTCGCCGTCGGTCTGGCAGTCGACGACGCGGCTGGCGGCGGATCAGTCGGACCGGGACGCGTCCCCCGCCGGTCGCGAGAGGGCCGGCGAACCGGAGGTCGCGCACCGGCTGCTCCGTTCGTGGGGTGCCGCGTCGCGCGCGGCGGCCGGCGCACTGGCCACCTCCAGCGCGGGCACCGACGCGGCGGCGGGATCCGTGCCGACCATCGTCGAGTCGCCGGACGGTGTTGCTTCCACGGTCCTGCAGGCGCTCCAGGAGGACCTCCGGCGCGGTCGAGCGTCGGCGGCACGGATCGCCCCCCCCGGCGTCGATGCGTCCATCCGTATCCATGCCGGTCACACCGATCTCCGTCAGGTCGAGATCCTGCGGGATGCGCTCCTGCACCTGCTGGCCGACGACCCCACCCTGACCGAGGACGACATCGTGGTGGTGTGCCCCGACCTGGAGCGCTTCGAGCCCCTGGTGCGAGCGACGTTCGCCGCGCCGGGCGCCGACGCTTCTGCACGCGACGAGCACGGTGGCGCGGTCTTGGCGCCGGTCCTCGGGCACCGCGTCGTGCACCCTGGCCGCTCCACCGACAACCCGGTCGGAAGGGCCATCGGCGCGCTGCTGCACCTGCTCGCCTCCCCGTGCGAGGTCGCCGAGCTGGTCGCGTTCTGCGGCCTCGAACCGGTTCGTCGGCGGTTCGGCCTCGACGAGGGCGCGGTCGCCGATCTCGCCCGCTGGGCCGGCGACCTCAACGTCCGATGGGGAATCGACGCCGCGCACCGGGCGGCTTTCGGCCTGCCGGGCGACCTCGAGGCGAACACCTGGCGACGGGCCGTCGACCGACTTCTGCTGGGCGTGGCGTTCGCCGACGTCGACCGGCCGGTGCTCGACGGCATGCTGCCCCACGGGGTCGAGGGCGGCGGGGTCGCGACCGCCGGCGGGTGCGCGGACGTCGTGGCGCGCCTCGCGTCGCTGGTCGACGACGTTCGGACAGACCGACCCCTGCCCGACTGGCTGGACTGGCTGCGCGAAGTCCGCGACGCGTTCTTCGACTTCGAATTCGACGACGCGAGCGTGCGGCAACAGGAGTCGGTCGATCGTGTCCTGGGGGAACTGCAGGTGGCGGCGAGCGGCTCCGCGGGCGCGGGGGTGGTCGTCTCCTTCGCCGACGTGCGTCGGGCCGTCGACGACGCGCTCGGCGCCGCCTCGGGCTTCGGGCGGTTCTTCGGTGGCGGCGTCACCGTCACTTCGTTGGGCCCGGCGCGCTCGGTGCCGTACCGGGTCGTCTGCCTCCTCGGCCTCGACCAGGAAGCGCTGGCCACCGCGCAACCCGACGGCGACGACCTGATCGCCGTCGCGCCGCTGCCCGGCGACCCGGACCGACGGGGCGAGATCCGCCAGGCGCTCCTCGAGTCGGTGCTGGCGGCGGTCGACCACCTCGTGGTCGTGCGGCGGGGACATGAGGCCGCCTCCAACGATGTCACACCCGAGGCGGTGGTGGTGACCGAGCTGCGGGCTGCGATAGGAGACGTGGTCGCCCCCGAGGCGCGCAGCGCTCAGCTCGCGGCACTCGACGTCGAGCATCCGCTCCAGCCGACCGACGCCAAGAACTTCGTGCCCGGAACGCTCGGGTCGGACGGTCCGTGGAGCTTCGATCCCATCGCCGCGGCAGGCGCCCGTGCGCGCGCGGCGAGACACGTCGCCTCGCCGCCCCTGCCAGGTGAGACGGGCGACCTCTCCGCGGACGAGGCGGGGGAGGTCGTCGAGCTCGCTGCGCTACGACGCTTCCTCGACAACCCGTCCAGGTTCTATTGCGAGGACGGGCTGGGCATCCGACTTCCGGAACAGCCGGATCGGCGGACGGAGGGCCTTCCGGTCGCGCTCGATGGCCTCGAGAACTGGAACCTGACCTCCCGGCTGCTGGCTGACGAACTGCGCGGCCAGCAGACGGCGGACGACCTGAGCGAGGAACGTTCGCGAGACCTCCTCCCGGTCGGCGCGCTCGGCGACGACGTCTTCGCGACCGCGCGGGAGACCGCGTCGGCACTCGCTCAGGAGCGCCGAGCGCTGGTGGGCGGCGCGGTGGGTGCGCCGTTGCCGGTGGCGGTCGAGCTCGACGACGGCACCGTCATCCTCGGCTCGGTGGACGTCGTCGAGACCACCTCCTACCGCGGGGTGGTCGACGTCTCTCCCAGCAAGGAGAAGGCCGTCGACGATCTGCGGTCCTGGCTCGACCTGTTGGTTCTGACCGCGATGGAGCCGGCGGCCTCGTGGACGGCCACGAAGGTGCGCTTCGAGAAACCCAGGACCTCTGGGAAGCCCGGAAAGGTGCGTCGTCGGCAGTTGCGCCTCGACGTGGCTGACGCGCGCCAGGTCCTCGCCGACCTGGTGGCGCTCATGCGCCGCGGTCGGCACGCCCCGCAACCCTTCTTCCCGACGATGTCCCGCGAGGTCGCGCGCGCGGACGCCGATGGCGCCGACGCATTCGAGCGGGACAAGGCCTGGGCCGCCGCTGTCAAGCGGTGGGACCCGGCGGCCCGCGACCACGAGCGCACCGACCGCTTCGTGCAGCACCTCTACGACGGTTGGTCGTTGTCGGATCTGCTGGCGCTGGGTGGCGACGCCGGGGACGACACCGCGCCGGGTCTGCTCGAAGCGCTCGCGGCTGACATCTGGGGTCGGTTCGACGCCACGACCGAGGCGGTCTCGTGAGCACGCCGACCACGTTCGACCCGCTGGCGCCACTCGGTCCGCGCACCCTGATCGAGGCCAGTGCGGGTACGGGCAAGACCTACGCGCTGGCGAGCCTTGCGGTCCGGTTGCTCGCGGACGGCGAGGTCGAGGTCGAACAGCTCCTGGTCGTCACCTTCGGGAGGCTCGCCGCCGACGAGCTTCGGGACCGCATCCGCAAGCGGATGCAGGACGTCCTCGAGCGGAGTGCGTCCTCCGGCACGATCGACGACCCGCTGGCCGCGGCGATCGCCGGGGGAGCCGATGCGCCCGACCGTCGGGCTCGTCTGCAGCAGGCGCTCGACCACATCGACGGCATCGCCGTCTCGACGATCCACGCCTTCGCGCAGCAGGCGATCGCGACGCTCGGCAGCAGCGCCGGCGTCGATCCCGATCTCGCGCTGGTCGGCACCGACCCGCGCGAAGGTCCTACGAGCGGCGCCGATGCACTCGCGGTCGCGTCGATGGAGGTCCAGCAGCGCCGACGTGCCGGCGAACCGGTGGCCGCGCTGCCGAGCGCGGGCACGGTCACCCAGGTCGTCAAGAAGCTGGCGGACATGCCCGACCTCGAGCTCCGACCCGACGGGATCGACGTCGACCTCGCCGACGACGTGCAGGTGCAGGCCGGCGTGGCTCGACACGCGGTCGAGCTGGCTCGGCAGCGGCGTCGTCGCGCCGGCGTCCGAAACTTCTCCGAGCTGCTGACCGACCTGCGCGACGCGCTGCGCGGTCCACAGGGGAAGCGCGCCGCGGCCGCCATCCGGGCGCGGTTCTCGGTTGCGCTCATCGACGAGTTCCAGGACACCGACCGGGTCCAGTGGGAGATCTTCGACACCCTCTTCGGTCGTGATGGCGCTCGGATGGTGCTGGTGGGCGACCCGAAACAGGCGATCTACCGCTTCCGCGGCGCCGACGTGGCGACGTACGTGCACGTCGCCGAAGGCGACATCGATCGCACCGCCCTGTCGACCAACTGGCGCTCCGACGCCGCGCTGGTCGACGCGTTGGCGGTCCTCTTCGACGGTGCCACCTTCGGCGACGACATCGCGTTCCAGCCCGTGCACGCGGCCCCCGAGCACGCCGACTCCCGGCTCCGGCGCGACGACGGGACCCGCGTGCCGGCCCTTTCCATCCGCCTGGCGGTGGACGACGAGCTCTTCCCCAAAGGGGACGACGGACTGCCCGAACGGCTCAAGTCCAAGCCGCACGCCCGCAAAGCCATCGACGAGGCGACGGCAACCTCGGCCATCGTCGACGACGTCGTGGCGCAGGCGGTCGACCTCCTCGAGCACGGCCGGATCGCAGACGAGGACGGCGACCGCCCGTTCGCGCCCGCGACCTTGCCGTGCTGACGCGCACCAGGAGCGACGGCGCGCGGATCCACCGGGCCCTGCGCCGCGCCGGTGTGCCGGCGGTGCTGCGCGTGGATGACCCGCTGCTGGCCTCATCGGCGGCCACCGAGTGGCGCATCCTGCTGGCGGCCATCGGGCGCCCGTCCGATCCCCGACGGGCGCGCGCCGCGGCGCTGGGCGTGTTCGGGGACGCCGACCCGCTCGGCCCCGTGGAGGACAGCGCCTTGGAGTCGTTCCAGGAGCGCCTCGGCGACTGGGGCGCGACGTTGGCCCGGCGTGGCGTCGCCGAGCTGCTCAGCCAGGTGCGTCGCGACGCCTCGTACGCCGCTCGTGCGCTCGCGGACGCCGATGGGGATCGGCTGCTCACCGACCTCGACCACATCGGCGAGCTGCTGGTCGTCCAGATCCCACCGGGTCCCGCGACGGTTCCCGTCCTGGAAGCGTGCCTGGCGACCGACCCCGACGACGACGACGCCGAGGCCGACAGCATCGCGACGCGGCGGGTCGACTCCGACGACGACGCGGTTCAGGTCATGACGATCCACAAGTCCAAGGGCCTCGAGTTCGGTGCGGTGTTCGTCGTCGGCATCCACAAGCGCAAGCGCGACCCCGAGGTGCTCTTCCATGACCCCGACACCGGCCGTCGGGTGCTCGACCTGGCGCGCGACGATCCGGCCACGAAGGACCTGGCGGTCCGCGAGCAGCAGGGTGACGCGTCCCGGCTGCTGTACGTCGCGCTGACCCGGGCGAAGCACGCGACCGCGGTCTGGTGGAGCCACGAGGGGAACGCCAAGCACAGCGCGCTCACCCGGTTGCTGTTCGGCCGCGACCCTGCCACCGGGGCGATCGACCCGGAGCGCTACGACGTCGGCGAGATCAAGCTTCCCGAGCCCGACGACGCCCTCGCGCTGGCGGAGCGGCTCGCGGCTCGCTGCCCGACGGGCATCGAGGTCGCCGTGGTCGGCGCGAGCGGCGCGCCGCGGTGGTCGGGCGGCCGCCACGCGGCGGCCGGTGGCGGCGAGCTGACGCCGGCCCGGCTCGATCGTGCGGTGGCGAGCGGTCGTCGTCGCTGGTCGTACACCTCGATCACCGCGCAGCGATCGGACCACGAGGCGACGCACGACGGCATCCGTGGCGGCCACGACGAAGGACCAGACGAGGGTCTCGACCCGTTCACGGCCGCCGACCAGACCGATCGAGCCGACGCGGTCCGGGGCGTGCTCGACGACGCGACGGTGTCGAAGCTCGTCACCCTTCCCGCCGGAGCCGCGTTCGGCACGCTGGTGCACGGCGTGCTCGAGCGCGTCGACTTCTCCGCCGAGGACCTCGGCACCCACCTCGGACGCGAGATCGGGCGCGAGCTGGACGTGCGCCGGCTCGACCTCACGCCGGTCGGCGTCGACGGCCCCGACGTCCCGTCCGGGGTCGAGCTGCTCCGTGACGGGCTGACAGGCGTCGTCACCTCGCCGCTCGGGCCGGCCTTCGACGACCGCAGCCTGAAGCAGCTGGGCCCGCGAGACCGTCTGAACGAGCTCGACTTCGACCTGCACCTCGGCGGCGACGGCGGGAAGGTGCGGGGCGTCGACCTGGGCCGTACGGTGCTCGAGCACCTCGCCGACGATGACCCCTTCCGTGGGTGGGCCGAGCAGTTGGCCGCCGGGCGGTTCGCCGTCGACCTGGCCGGCAGCCTGAACGGCTCCATCGATCTGGTGGCCCGGGTCGGGGAACCCGCGCACCCCCGGTTCGTGGTCGTCGACTACAAGACCAACCGGCTGCACGACGCAGGGGCGGCGCCCGGTCCGGACGATTACGACGCCTCGTCGATGGTCGACGCCATGATCGACCACGACTACCCGCTGCAAGCGCTGCTGTACGCCGTCGCGCTCCACCGGTTCCTCCGCTGGCGCCTGCCGGACTACCGGCCCGACGAGCACCTCGGCGGCGCCGCCTACCTGTTCGTGCGGGGCATGGCCGGTCCGGAGACGCGGGTCCGGGACGCCGGCCCCGACGGCGTGTGCCGCTGGGCGATCCCACCGGCGCTGGTCGGCGCCCTCAGCGATCGGTTGGCCGGCCGATGATGGGCGCCTCGCACCCTTTCGTTCCCGTCACGGTCGCCGCGCTCGAACCGTACGTGCAGGCCGGCGTGCTGGACGCGGCCGAGGTCCACGTCGTCGACGCGCTGGTCCGCCACGCATCCGCCGGCGATCCGGTCGCCGGCGAGGTCGTGGTCGGCGCGGCGTTGGCCGCGCTCGGTCGACGCCTGGGGCACGTCTGCATCCTGCTCGACAACGTCGGCGTGCTCGTCACGGCGGCAGGTGGAGCGCGCGGCGACCAGAGCCCCGCGCTGCCCGAGCTCGACCCGACCGCACTGCGCGCGGCGCTCAGGGCGAGCCCGCTCGTCGCGGTGGGCGGCGGATTGGCTGACGGGCCGTTGGACACCGACGGCCTTCGGCCGCTCGTGCTGGACGGCGATCGCCTCTACCTCCAGCGCTACCGCGACCACGAGAACGCGGTGCTGGACCACGTGCTCGACCGCGCGAGCCGTGCCGTGGCCCCGTCGGGTGTCGCCGACATCGATGCCGGCGTCGACCCACTGGCCACCGACGCGCAGCGCGCGGCGATCCGCGCCGCCTCCGAGCGCGCCGTCACCTTCCTGCTCGGCGGACCCGGGACCGGCAAGACCTGGACGGTCGCGCAGCTGCTGCGGGCGGTCGGGCAGGAGTCGGCCCCGGGGCACGCCAGGCCCCGAGTCGCGCTCGCAGCGCCGACGGGCAAAGCCGCCGCGCGACTCGCCGACGCGGTGGCCGGCGTGCTCGACGACCCACCGGAGCCGACGACGCTGCACCGACTGCTCGGCTGGTTGCCCGACGGGCGGTTCCGCCACGATCGAGCGCACCCCCTGCCCCACGACCTGGTCGTCGTCGACGAGAGCTCCATGGTCGACCTGCCCCTGCTGCGGCGGCTCCTCGACGCGGTCCGACCCGATGCCCGGGTGGTGTTCGTCGGCGACCCCGATCAGCTCGTGAGCGTCGATGTGGGTTCGGCGTTGCGTGACCTGGTCGGTGACGCCGTCGAAGGACGACCGTCGCCGTTGGCCGGATCGGTGTTCGCCCTCGATCGCGTGCACCGCTTCGACGAGACCTCGGGCATCGCGGCCCTGGCGGACGCGGTGCGGCTCGGCGACGCCGACACCGCGGGTCGCGACGCTGCGCGCCGGGTCCGGTGTGCGGTGGGTCGACCCGGACGACCCGGACGCGCTGGCCGAGATCCGGACCGAGGTCGCGGCGGCCGCGCGCGAGGTCGTCGCGGCGGCCCGCGAGGGAGACGCCGTGCTCGGTCTCGCCGCGGCGACGCGCGTCAAGGTGCTCGCCGCGACCCGGCACGGCGCGCTCGGGCTGTCCGGTTGGAACGACCTGCTCTCGGAGCGTGCCGGCGTCGCCACCCGACACGGCCGATCCTTCGAGGTGGGTCGACCGCTCATGGTGACCGAGAACGACCCATGGAACCGGGTCGTCAATGGCGACACGGGGTTGGTGGTCGCCGGATCCGACGGCCCGGTCGTCGCCCTCGCCGACGGCGCGGACGTGCGCATGATCAGCCCGTCTCGCCTCCGGGCGGTCGAGACGTGGTGGGCGATGACCATCCACAAGAGCCAGGGGTCGGAGTTCGCGGACGCGGTCGTGTCGCTCCCGGCCGAACCGTCACCGGTGCTCAGCCGTGAGCTGCTCTACACCGGCGTCACCCCGCGAAGGCGGGCCTCACCGTGGTGGCCTCCGAAGCCATCGTGCGGGCGGCGATCCAACGACCCGTCGCCCGGGCGTCAGGGTTGGCAGATCGGCTCCGCCGAGCACAACCTTGACGCGTCACGACGCTGACCCGGTGCGCCTCCGGCCGAGAGGGGCGACGCCAGGCAACTCAGGGCACCTCGGACCAGGTCGAGCCGTAGCGCTCTTCGATGCGGCGGATCCGGTAGAGCGCCATCGACCCGAGCCAGCAGCACACGAACGCGGCCACGATCACGTAGCCGAGGACCTGGAAGTCGATGCCACCGACCCACTCCCACACGCCGCCGCGCAAGCCCGCCTGCTCGCTCAGGAGCTGGAGCACCTCGACGACGCCCACGGTCGCCGCGATCGCGATGCCGAGCCCGACGGTCGCGAGGTTGTAGTAGATCTTCCGGATCGGGTTGAGGAACGCCCACCCGTAGGCGCGCGCGACATCAGCACGCCGTCGGTGGTGTCCATCAGGCACATCGCCGCGGTGAACAGCAGCGGCAGGGCCAGGATCGCCCCGACGGGCGCGCCGCCCCCCGAGCTCACGGGAGCGGTGGCCCCGGTGGCCGCGGCGGCGGTGAGCGCGAGCAGACCCACCTCGGACGCGGTGTCGAAGCCCAGGCCGAAGAGCGCACCCAGGGGGAACATCTGCCACGAGCGCGTCAGGCGGGCCCGACGCCTCGGGCCGACGAGACGGTTGACGAACCCCCGTTGGTCCATCAGGTGGTCGAGCTCGTCGGCTTCGAAGCGACCGCTCTTGGCGGCTCGCCACACCACGAGGATCCCTCGAAGGATGATGAAGTCCGCGAAGGCGATGGCGAGCAGGAACCCCGCGGAGACGCACGAGCCGATGATGCCGCCCACGTGCTGGAACTGGGGCAGGTGCCGTTGCACCGATGCCGCCGCCAGCGCGATGGCGACGGCGAGCCCGAGCACGATCGAGGAGTGACCCAACGAGAAGGCGAATCCGGTGCCGAGCTGCCGCTCCCCGCGCCGCATCAGGAAGCGGGTGGTGTCGTCGATGGCGGCGACGTGGTCTGCGTCGAACGCGTGGCGGAGCCCGAAGCTGTAGGCGAGCCCGCCTGCGCCGGCATACGCGGCGCCCAGGTCGTGGCCGTGCGCGTAGTGGAGGAACAGGCCCCACCCCGCCACGTGCAGCAGCACGATGAACCCGTACATCCCACCCAGCCGGCGCCGTTCAGCGGGGCTGAAGGCGAGTCGAGGGCGGGCGGAGGACACGGCCCGAAGCTACCAATCGCCGGTTTCGGACCATGAGCGCCACGGCGAAGGTCGATGGGCGGCCCCGATCCCTCACGCGATCCTCATGTTCCGCCGACGTCGCCCTCACCGGGCGTGCGGACACTGAGCTCGCACGATCCACCCGAACCTCGTAAGGAGCAATTCCATGAAGCTGAACCTCAACACCAAGGTTGCCGGCATCACGCTCGCCGCGGCAGCCGTCGCGGGGGGCATCGCCGTCCCGCTCGCGGGCGCCGCCGGCGCGCCGCCGAGCACCACGTCCTCGGACTCGTCGACCACCTCGACACCGAGCGGGGCGAGCCAGAAGGACCGACTCGCCAAGGCGGAGGCACGCTGCACCGTCGCCATCGACAAGCGGCTCGACGCGCTGGCGCGCGGCAAGTCCAAGGTCGACGCGGCCACGAGCGTTCCCGAAGCGACGCGCGCCGAGCTCGATGGCCAGCTCTCGGCTGCCGTCACCGACCTGAACCAGCGTCGAGCGGTGATCGCCGGGCACCCGTCGGCTGACGAGCTGCGCAGCACCTGCAAGGGCATCTTCACCGAGAACCGCGTGTTCCTGCTCGACGCGCCGAAGGTCGCCGCCCTGGTGGCGACCAACCGGCTCGCCAAGGTCGACGCGCACGCCGCCGAGGCCAAGACCCGCCTCGCGAAGGCCATCGCCACGGCGCCGAGCCGCGGCGTGTCCGACGCGGCGATCGCCGACGCCAAGGCCAAGGCCGCTGATGCGCAGGCCAAGGCGACCGACGCCCACCACCAAGTCGACGGACTGCTGGACACGCTCCTGCCCCTCACCCCGGCGCAGGTGAACGACAAGTCCGCGACCGCGACCCTCCAAGATGCCAAGACCCGGCTCAAGGCCGCCGCGGCTGACGGCAAGGCTGCACGCGCCGACGGGCGGGCCATCGTCAGGGACCTGCGCAAGCCCGCATGAGCGGCCCCTCCACGTGGGAGCATTGCGACCGATGAACGACCCCGGAACCATCGTGGTGATCGAGGACGATCCCGACATCGCGGATCTCGTCGAGCTCTACCTCCGCCGCGATGGCTTCCGGGTCCTTCAGGCGGCGACGGGTGAGCGGGGGCTCGAGCTCGTCGCCGATCACTCGCCCCGACTGGTGGTGCTCGACGTCGGTCTGGCGGGAGAGCTCGACGGCCTGGAGGTCTGTCGCCGGCTCAGGACGGGGCGGCAGGTCCCCGTGGTGATGGCGACGGCGCGTGGGGACGAGGTCGATCGCATCCTGGGCCTCGAGTTGGGAGCGGACGACTACCTCCCCAAGCCGTTCTCGCCCCGGGAGCTCGTCGCCCGGGTGCGCGCCGTGCTCCGCCGAACCGACGGCGCCACCGAGCCCGAGGCGCCCGACGTGATCGACCTCGGTGACCTGGTCGTCGACGTCGGGCGCCACGAGGTGCGCGTCGCCGGGAAGCCGGTGCACCTCGCCGCACGCGAGTTCGACCTGGTCGCCCACCTTGCGGCGCACCGCGGCCAGGCGCTCTCCCGCCGCCAGCTCATCGACGGCGTGTGGGGCGCCGACTGGGTCGGCGACGAACGGACGGTCGACGTCCACGTTCGGCAGCTACGCCGCAAGCTCGGACCGCCTTTCGCGCTGCAGACGGTGCGCGGGCTCGGCTACCGGCTCGACTGATCGGGACCGAGACGCACGATGCAACGTCGGATCACCATCGCCATCCTCGCAGTCGCCGTGACGGCCGTGGTGCTGGCCGGGCTGGGTACGTCCCTGCTGGTGCGTCGGGAGATGCGTCAGGACACCAGTGCGCAGTTGCGCGACGAGGCGGTCGCCCTCGAGCCGTTCGTGACCCAGGACACCTTGCGTGCCGCGCTCACCACGGGCGAGCAGAACACCCTGGCCAGACGACGCCTCAAGGCGGCCCGGACCGCGTTGGGACTTGTCGATGCCTCGATCCTGGTCGTGGGACAAGACGGCCAGGTGCTCACCGGTGCCGTGCCGACCGGGGCCGACCCGCAAGCGGTGCTCGCCACGACCGCGGGCGAGGCACGCTCGGGCGGTGGCCCGCGCCTCGTGTGGGCCGCGGCCTCGAGCGATTCGGGGACAGGTGGTCGGCGGGTGGTGGTCGTGCTGACGCGCGACCTGCCGGTCTCGCCGGGCGCGATCCGTTGGGTTCTGCTCTCCGGCGGGGTCGTCGTCGTGCTCGCGATCGTGGTGGCGTTCGTGTTGGCGCGGCGGATCACGGGTCCGCTGCGCGAGATCGATCTCGCAACCCGTCGCATCGCGGGCGGCGACCTGTCGCTGCGCCTCGAGGAACCGTCGAGCGGGCCCGGCGACGAGCTCGGCGACCTGACGCGCTCGATCAACCAGATGACCGAGGCGCTCGCGTGGACCCGCGGCAGGTCCCAGGAGTTCCTGATGTCGGTGTCGCACGACCTGCGCACCCCGCTCACCTCGATCAGCGGCTACGCGGAGGCGATCGAGGACCGGGCGATCGACGATCCTGTTGCCGCCGCGCAGGTGATCCGGCGAGAGGCGCACCGGCTCGAGCGCCTCGTCGCCGACCTGCTGGACCTGGCGCGCTTCGAGGCCAGGCAGTTCTCCCTGAGCTTGGAGGTGACCGACCTCGCCGACGTGGTGGCGCCGGCGTGCGCGGCGTTCGAGCCCGAGATCGACCGAGCGGGGCTCGCGCTCGAGCTCGTGGTCGGTGCGGGTCCGCACCGCGCGTCGGTGGATGCGGACCGGGTCGCCCAGGTGGTGGCGAACCTGCTGGAGAACGCCGGCAAGTTCGCGGCGACGACCGTGCGGGTCGAGGTGCGCTCCGATGCGTCGGGCAGCGCGCTCGTCGTGTCCGACGACGGTCCCGGCATCGCACCCGAGGAGCTCGGCCTGGTGTTCGATCGCCACCGCACCGCGACCCCGTCGGCCGCGCGCCCCAAGGTGGGGACGGGGCTGGGCCTCGCGATCGTGCGTGAGCTCGCCGGAGCGATGGGTGGGTCGGCCGCGGCGCAACCTGGACCCGGTGGCGTCGGCACGAGCCTGGTCGTCACCTTTCCACCGGTGCGTGAGTCGCCCCCCACCGAGCAGCGGTAGCCTCGTCGCTTCCTCGGATCCACCGCTGGGCGGCTTGCGATCATCAGTCAGGAGCAGACCCACCGGATGCCGGAACCCGCAACGCACCGCGACGACGAGGCGGTGGGGTCGCCTGCACGCTTCGGTCGACTCGACGTCGTCGCGCTCGGGCTCGTGGTCGTGTGCAGCGGGGTGGTCTGGGCGGCGCAACGCCATGGCGCCGCGCAGGTGATGGAAGAGGGGTTCATGGTCGCGCTCCCCGAGCGGGTCCTCCACGGAGCGGTCCAGGGTCGGGACTTCGACTACTTCTACGGGCCGCTCTCGTTGTGGGTCCCGGCCCTCGCCTACCGGGTTCTCGGTGTCTCGCTCGTCGTCGAGCGGGCGGTGGGCGCCGCGTACCTCGCGGTGCTCGGCTCCGCGCTCTTCGTCGTCGGAAGGCGTTGGTCGTGGTGGATCGGTCTGTCGATGGGCTTGATCGCGGTCGTCCTCGGCGGCGTGGGCCTCTCGGCGCTGCCGATCACCGGCGCGCTGGCGCTGCTGGTGGTCGCGCTGGCAGTGGCGGTGACCTTCGAGCCGACGACGCGGACGAGCGTCGCCGTCGGCGTGGCCGGCGCGCTCGCGACGGGTCTGCGCCCGGACTTCGCGCTGTGGGCGGTCGTGCTTCTGGTGGTGCTCCAGCTGGTGCGCCTGGCGCGCCCGGTCGTCTGGGTGGGGTTCGTCGTCGGGTTGGTCCCGTACCTGGTCGTGGTGGCTCAGGCGGGGTGGGGGACGACCTTCCGCACCATCGTGAGCGATGGCTCCAGGGTGGGCGCCGAGCGGCGCCTGCACTGGCACTTCGCCGTGGACACCTCGAACCTGGTCGTCGGTGTCGCGCTGGTGCTGATCGTCGTCTCGTTGGCGCTGGGTCTGTGGCGCCGTCGGGGCGGTGACCCGTCCCGCCGCGCGCGGGCCCTGCTCGGCCTTTCGGTCATCGGGCTGTGCCTCGTCCCCGAGTTCGTGCAGCGAACCGACCAGTTCCACACGCTGCTCGTGGTCCTCATCCCGTTCGCATCCGTCCCTGCGCTCGTGGCCGAAGGCTTGGACGCGCTCGGCGTGCGTGCGCGCCGTCCGATGCTCGCCGAGGTGGCGGCGATCGGCGCGGCGGCGGTCGTGCTCTTCGGCATCAGCCCGAAGCTCGCACTCGAGCCGACCCTGCGCGACCTCCGCCACCTGCCGACGGGCGGGGTGGCGTACGCCGTGTCCAACCGGGGACGTACCTGGTACTACCTCGACCCGAAGGTCGCCGCGGGCCGCGCCGTCATCGTGAAGGCCGCCGACCAGCTCGCCGGGAACGGCCGGACGCTCTTCGTGGGCACGACCGACCTCTCCAGGACCTCCTACGTCGACCTCAGCTTCTACACGTTGCTCCCGCAGTTCGAACAGGACGCGCACTTCTACGACTTCCACCCGCGCATCGCCCTCGACTACGGCCACCGGTTGGCGGACGACGTCCGAGGTGCCGACGTGCTCATCCTCTGCGACATCGCGCTGCACGAGCCGAACCTCTCCCGACGGCGCGGCTCCGAGGAGGCGAACGCGGTGGTCCGCCGCGACTTCGAACCGGTCACGTCCGCCAGCGGCTGCACCCTCTATCAGCGGGCACCGGGTGCCCGAACGTCGTAGCCTCGCACGCACCTTCGGTTTGAGGGGGATGGATGACCGGCTCGGATGCCAGCACGTCGGAGACACCGCTGGTGACGACGAACGGCCTGAACGCGCTCCTCGCCCACGCCGACGAGGCGGTGGTGGGGTGTGACGCCGACGGAACGGTCCGCTTCGCCAGCGAGGCGTTCCGGACCTTGCTCGGCTACGCACCCGAGATGTTCGTCGGGCGGAACATCATCGAGATCGTCCACCCCGACCAGTTGGGGTTCGTCGCCGAGGCGATCGCACGCTGGTCCGGCCGCTTCGGTAGTCCCCAGGGCGACCCGATCCGTGTCCGGGCAGCGGACGGAAGGTGGGTGGAGGTGCGCTACGACGCGGCGATCGGCCAGGACTTCGGAGCGATCGGCTCGTTGCTGTTGACGCTGCGCCTGGAGTCGTCCGTGAGCATCGCGGAGCGGGCGTTGCGGACGCGGGTCCTCAACGATGATCGCCTCGTGCGCCTCTCCTCGGCGTTCGTTCACCTCTCCACGGACGATTTCGACAAGGGCCTCGACGCCGCGATGGCCGAGCTGGGGAGCCTGGAGAGCGTCCTGCGGGCGTCGGTGTGGCGAGCCGAAGGCGATCGCCTGGTCTGCCGCGCCTGGTGGCAGGCGCCCGCCAACGTCCCCACGCGGCCCCTCGCCGAGCGCGTGCGCATCGACGACTACGCGTCCCTCCGGCGCGCCAGAGCCGGGCAGGAGACGTTCCTCTACCTGCCCTGGCAACACGGCGCGGCGTTCGATGGCGAGCGCGCGCTCTTCGACGAGGCCGGGGTCACGTCGGTCCTCATCGAGCCGATCACCGCCGGAGACGAGTTCGTGGGGGTGCTGCTCCTGGAGAACACGCTCGGCGACGAGTTCGGGGCCACGCACTTCAGCGCGGCGCGCTCGGCGTGCGCGGTGCTGGCCGGGGCTTTCGTCCGACACGAGGTCGAGGTCCGGCTCGCGGTCCAGGCCCGGACCGACCGAGTGACGGGTTTGGCCAACCGCTGGGCGTTCGACGACGAGCTGAATCGGGCGTTGAGCGACCTGTCGGCCGGCAAGCAGTCGGGCATGGCGCTGGCGATCGTGGACCTCGACCGGTTCAAGGTGGTCAACGACACCTTCGGCCACGCCGTCGGCGACCGGCTCCTCCACGACGTGGCGGCCCGTCTGGTCGGCCATGCGCCGCCTCGCACGATGCTGGCCAGGCTGGGCGGCGACGAGCTGCTCGTGCTCGTCGAGGACGTCGCGACCGCGGACGCGGGCCACCGCGCCGTCGAGACGTTGCTCGACGCGCTGGTCGCGCCGTTCGACGTGGGTGAGGGCGTGCTCGCGGTGACGGTGAGCGCGGGGGTGGTGCACACCACCGACCCGGCCGAAGAGGTCGACGCGCTGATGCGTGCCGCGGACCTCGCGCAGTACCGGGCCAAGTCGATCGGCGGCGACGCGGTGTTGCTCGCCGACGTGGTCACGACCCGGGAGCAGTCGGTGCGCCTCCGTCGGGAGACCGAGCTTCGCGAGGCGGTCGATCGGCACCGGCTCGTGGTCCACTACCAGGGAGAGTTCGACCTCGTCAGCGGGGCGCTCGTAGGAGCCGAGGCGCTGGTGCGGTGGCCGCACCCGACCGATGGGCTCCTTGTTGCGGGGGAGTTCGTGCCGTTGGCCGAGGCGAGCGGACTCATCGACGAGTTGGGGCGCGACGTGCTTCGCCAGGCGTGCCAGGACGCCGCGGGCTGGCAGCGGTCGAGGGATTCGGTGCCGTTCACCCTCAGGGTCAACCTCTCGGCTCGCCAGGTCCGCCAACCGGACCTGGTCGACCAGGTCGGCGACGCCCTGGCCGATAGTGGTCTCGATCCGGCCGTCCTGTGCGTCGAGCTGACCGAGAGCACCCTGCTCGTCGATCCCGCCGGCGCGGCGCGGCACTTCGAGCGCGCTGCGTGAGCTGGGCGTGGGACTGGCGATCGACGACTTCGGCACCGGCTACAGCTCGTTCCTCCAGCTTCGGTCGCTTCCCCTGACCGCGTTGAAGGTCGACCGGAGCTTCGTCGCGGGAGTCGCCGAGAGCGCCGCCGACCGGGCGATCGTGCGCGCGACGCTCGAGCTGGCCGGCGCGTTGGGGTTGGGCGTCACCGCCGAGGGCGTCGAGACCACGGCGCAGCGCGACGCGCTGGTCGAGCTGGGCTGCGCACGGGCCCAGGGCTTCCTGCTCGGCCGGCCGGTGCCCGCGGTCCAGTTCGCTGCTGCGTTCGGCGGGTGAGCGCTATCGTTCGGCCGGACGCCCGGTACCTCCGCTGGAGCCTGCGTCGGACCCACTTGGAGCCCCCCTCTGGCCGTGCCTGAAGAACTTCGCCTCGCGTACGTCATCTCTGCGTACAAGCTGCCCCAGAACCTGATCAGGCTCGTCGACGCGCTGGACGAGCCCACGACCCACTTCGTGGTCTCGGTGGACCGCAAGACCGACGCCGCGGTGTTCGCCGAGATGCGGGCCGGGCTCGCCAACCGCCGGAACGTGCACGTCCTGCCGCGCCACAGCAGTCCCTACCGGAGCTTTGGCCACGTGGCGTCGACCCTCCGCGGCCTCGACCACCTCGCCGATGCGGGCATCCCCGCTGACTACGTCTCGCTCATGACCGGGCAGGACCTCCCCCTCAAGTCCAACGCGGCGATCAGGGCGCACCTGGCGGCGCATCCCGGCGTCGGCTACCTGGAGCACTTCGCGCTCCCCACCGAGCGGTGGAGCGGGGGCGGCCTGAACCGACTCAGCCGCCTCTTCCTCCACACGCACCGGCGCCACTACTCGATCGGGCGTCGGCGCTTCGCGGGGTTGATCCCGACCACGCTGCCCTTCGACCTCGCGCCCTACGGCGGGTCGGGCTACTGGACGCTGCACCGCGACCACATCGATCACATCCGCGCGTTCGTCGCCGCAAACCCCCGCTACGTGTCGTTCTTCCGGCACACCGACATGCCCGACGAGGTCTTCTTCCACACGATCCTGTTGAACTCGGATCTTGCGGGCCGGATCGTGAACGACGACCTGCGCTACGTCGACTGGTCCAACCCCGACGAGAAGCCGTCGATCCTGCGCATGAAGGACCAGGAGGCGCTGGCCGCCGCCGCGGACCTGTTCGCCCGGAAGTTCGACGACACCGTCGACGGCGCGATCATCGAGCGGGTGCTGGCGCAGTCTGCTGCCGGATGATCGCGGCGATGCGCCCGGTGAGCGTCTCGGCGCCACCCACGCTGAGGTGGCCGCCGTCCCGGTAGACCCAGAAGGCGCCGCGGTTGGTGCTGCAGGTGGCGGTGGCGCACAGCGCGTCGGCGAAGTCCACGGCGGTGGCGCCGGGATGGTTCGCGACCGCGGCGGACTCGGCCGCGCGGGTCGGGGCCGCGAAGGCGTCGACCTCGGTGCGTGGCAGGGTGACGCCGCACGACGCGGGGTCGCGGTCCATCCGGTAGCCGGGGCAGGTCCGCAGGTCGAAGTCACCGAACTGCGGCACGGTGTGGACCACGACCACCGGCGTGCCGTTCCGGGTGAGCGCGCCGAGTGTGCGGTCGAGCCCGGCCCTCCAGATCCCAGCCTTGCCGGCGACGGCCGTCGCGGACCTCCCGGTGCGCGGGTCGGTGAGACGGTAGGCGCCGTCGTGCGCGAGCCGAGAGGCGTCGTTGCCCAGGATGACCAGGTCGGCGTGGCCTGCGGACACCCACGAGGTCCAGCGCTCGACGAAGGTGCGGCACGCCGCGCCGTCGAAGTCGGCGTGGGTCTCCTCGACGTCGGCGAACAGGCACGCCGGCGCAGTGGCCAGCACGAGGTTGCGGTGCGCGGCGTGCGCCGCCGCCACGACCGGCTCGGCGAACTGCCCGGCGTTGGAGTCGCCGACGAGCAGGACGGTCCCGGTTGCCCCGGGGGTGAGGAACGTGCAGTTGGTGGTGGTGTGCGGGTCCTCGGGGAGGTTGCCTTCGGCGCAGCCCTGCGTCAGGTCGAGGTGGCCGCGCCGCTGGTGGATGACGTCGGCCACCGCGGCGGATGGGTGCTTGGCGAGGTAGTTGGTGATCCGGAAGCCGATGAAGGGGACCGCAACGCAGAGCCCGCCGAGCGCCAGCGCGGCCGGACCCAGGATCCTGCGGTCCCGGCGGATGGGGTTCTCGACGAAGTGGTACGAGAGCCACGTGGGGACCAGCGAGGCGCACGCCGCGAGCAGGAGTACCCACGGAGGGGCCGCCGGGAAGGCGATCCGGGTGAAGACGATGACGGGCCAGTGCCACAGGTACCAGCCGTAGGAGATGTCACCCACCCACACCAACGGTCGGCGTGCGAGCAGCCACGGCACGCCGTCGGTGGTGGGGATGCCGGCCGTGATCAGGAGCGCGGCGCCGATCGTGGGCACCAGGGCGGGGAAGCCGGGGAAGGCGGTCAGCGGGGTGAAGTGCCAGGCCCCGTAGACCACCAGGCCGATGCCGGCGACGCCGGCGACCAGCGCCGCGCGTCGGTCCAGTCGGGTGAACCGCGCCTCGCCGAAGGCCAGCAGCGCACCGACCCCGAACTGCCAGGCCCGGGTGGGCGACGCGAAGAAGGCGAAGGCCCGGGCGCGGGAGAACGGGTCGGGGCTGCGGTACGTGAGCGCCACCGCGGCGGCAAAGGACACAATCACCACGCCGACCACGGCGGCGACCACCAGCTTGGTGCGGCGCGAGGGAGTGAGGCGCCTGCCGAGCTTCCAGGTGACCAGCAGCGTGATCGGGAAGAACAGGTAGAACTGCTCCTCGACGGCGAGCGTCCAGGTGTGCAGGAGCGGCATGAGCGCACTGGACACGTCGAAGTACCCGCCGCCGGCACGCAGGTAGAGCGCAGCGTTGGCCAGGAAGACCGACGCGGCGCTGCCGATCGTCGAGGTCTGCTGCTGCAGGCCGACCGGGCTCTGGAAGATCACCGAGCCGATGGCGACGAACACCAGCACCAGCGCCAGCGCCGGCAGAAGCCGCCGGATGCGTCGGCTGTAGAAGGCCGTGAGCCCGATGGAGCCGGTGGTGCGCAGCTCCCGCCACAACAACCGGGTGATGACGAAACCGGAGATCACGAAGAAGACGTCCACACCCAGGTAGCCACCCGGCGCGGTGACCCCGGAGTGGAAGAGCACCACCAGGGCCACGGCGACCGCCCGGAGCCCCTGGATGTCGAGCCGCCGGTCGGTGCCGCTGTGCGGCGCCGCGGCGGGCTCGGTCATCGTTGCCGGCAACGGGCGCAGGTGCCGATCAGCTCGAGCTGGTGGTCCGCGCCGGAGAAGCCGTGCTCGTCCGCGATCTCCTGCAGGCAGCCGTCGAGCACGGCCTCGACCGGTGCGGGCAGCGTGACGTCCTCGACGATCCCGCAGGTGGTGCACACCAGGTGGTGGTGGTGCTCGGTGAGGTCCTCGGCGAGCTCGTAGCGGGCGAAGTCGTCGTGGGTGACGATGCGCCGCACGACCCCGGCGCGCTCGAGCACCGCCAGGTTCCGGTAGGCGGAGCTCTGGGCCAGGCCGTCGTGCGCGGCGAGCAGCTCCGGGATGCTCATCGGCCGGTCGCTGCGCTCGAGCTCGTGGACGATCGAGCGCCGGCTCGGGGTGTAGCGCTGCCGGTCGACGTGGAGCCGGTTGACGATGGTCTCATCGAGCTCCGACATGGCGGCGATGGTAGTTCCCGACGACTCGTTCCGAGAACGAGTCCCGTCGGGGCGGGAGCGCCCGGCCTGTCGTCGGCCGGGAATCGAACGTGGGTCGGTCGTGTTGGATGGGGTGCGGCGCCGTCGTCGAAGAGGAGCGCGCATGCAGGTCGAGATCTGGTCGGACGTCGTGTGCCCGTGGTGCGCGATCGGCAAGCGTCGCTTCGAGCTGGCGCTCGAGGAGTTCGAGCACCGCGACGAGGTGGACGTGCGGTTCCGGAGCTTCGAGCTTGATCCCCGGGCCCCCGAGCGGCGCTCGGGCGACATGGCCGAGCTGCTCGCCAAGAAGTACGGGATGACCGTCGAGGAGGCCCGGCACGGCGAATGAGCACCTCACCGAGACCGCAGCGGTGGACGGGATCACGATGCGCTTCGACCGCACCCAGGTCGGCAACACCTTCGACGCGCACCGACTGCTCCACCTCGCCGCCGACCGCGGTTGTCAGGCGGTGGTGAAGGCCGCGCTGATGCAGGCCTACTTCGCCGACGGCGTGGCGATCGGCGTTGCGGACGAGATCGCCGCCGTCGCGGTCGCTGCGGGTCTCGACCCCGGCGAGGTGGCCGAGGTGCTCGACGGCGACCGCTACGCGGACGCCGTGCGCGCGGATGAGGAGCGGGCCCAGCAGCTCGGGGTCAACGGGGTGCCGTTCTTCCTCATCGACGGGCGCTTCGCCATCCCCGGCGCGCAGAACGTGGAGCGGTTCCTGCTCGGGCTGCGCCGCGCCTGGGAGAAGTCGGCGGCGTCGACTACGGCTCCATGACGGCCCAGCCGCGGCGCTGCAGCTCAGCGGCGAGCAACTCGGACGGCAGCGCGCGGACGTCGCGCGCCTGGGCGGCGGCACGCCGCTCAGCGGCAGTGACCGGACCGCGCCGTGGCGGCGCCTGAGCGCCCGACCCGTCCCCGCCCTCGGGTGGTTGCTCGTCGGTGAGCTGCGCGATGAACGCGTCGGCCTCGTCCCTGGTGAACTTGCCGCCGGCCTGGCGCTGCGTGAAGCCCATCGGGCCGCGGGCGTCGCGGAAGTCGACGTGGCCGGCCTCGTTGAGCAGCGCGAGCAGGTCGCGCACCTGGCGTGAGGACGCCGGTGGCCCGGACGGTTGGCCGAAGGACATGGTCCGAGTCTCGCATGCCCTACCGACAGTGCGATGATGCGGGCATGACCGACAGCCGACGCCTGATCCTCGCCAATCGACCCACCGGCATGTGCGACGCCGACACCGTGAAGGTGGAACGCGTCCCGGTGCCCGAGCCCGGCCCGGGCGAGGCGGTGGTGAAGGTGGAGTGGATCTCGATCGACCCGACCATCCGCACCTGGATGGACGACGCCCCCGGCTACCTTCCCCCGATCGAGCTGGGCGCGGTGGTGCGCAGCGGCGGCATCGGCACGGTCGTGGGCTCGAAGAACGACGACTTCCCCGTGGGCGCCACGGTGTTCGGCATGCTCGGCTGGCAGGACCACGCGATCGTCGGCGCCGACGGGGGCACCGCGCAGGTGGTGCCCGAGGGCGTCGAGCCGACCGCCGCGCTCAGCGTGTTCGGCACCACGGGCATGACGGCCTACTTCGGGCTGCTCGACATCGGCCGCCCCGAACCGGGCGACACGGTCGTGGTGTCGGGCGCCGCAGGCGCCACCGGGTCGATCGTCGGCCAGATCGCCAAGATCAAGGGCGCCGGCAACGTCGTCGGGCTTGCGGGCACCGATGAGAAGTGCGCCTGGCTGGTCGACGTGCTGGGCTTCGACGCGGCCATCAACTACAAGACCGAGTCCGTCGCGAAGCGTCTGCACGAGCTCTGCCCGAAGGGCATCGACGTCTACTTCGACAACGTGGGCGGCGAGATCCTCGACATCTGCCTCGGCCAGCTGGCGCTCAAGGCCCGCGTGGTCCTGTGCGGCGCCATCTCCGGCTACAACGACCGCGGCGACGTGCCGGGGCTCAAGAACACCTTCAACCTGATCATCAAGAGGGCCCGGATGGAGGGCTTCCTGATCCTGGACTACCTGGACCGCTTCCCCGAGGCCCAGGCCGACATGTTCGGTTGGGTGCTCGAGGGCAAGGTGCAGCACGCCGTCCACGTGGTCGAGGGCCTCGAGGAGGCACCCAACGCGCTCAACCTGCTGTTCACCGGTGGCAACACCGGCAAGGTGATGGTCAAGGTCGACTGACCGCTACCGGTGTCCGGTCGCGCCCCCAGGATGTCCGGTCCCTTCGACCAGCGCCTTGAGCCCGGCCAGGTTCGCGGCCATGTTCGACCGCCAGTCCCCGAGTCGGCGGGAGATGATCCGTCCCTCCTTGTCGGGCATCGCCTCGATGGCGACGTTGAGGCCTGACGGGTCCGGGCCCATGCGCGCCCACTGTCGAACGGTGACCGCCTCGTGACCGGGGTCGACCTCGAAGCCCCAGGTCGCCATCTGGTTGTCGCCGGCGCGCACCTGCCACGCCCAGCGGCGGCCCGGCTCGACCTCGACGACCGTGCACTCGGTCGACCACTTGCCGAGCGAGGCGTTCTCGTTGTGCCCGCGGAAGCGGTTCCCGACGGCGACCTCGTCGGCGCCGTCGAGCCACTCGACGGTTTGCAGCTCCTCGGAGAAGCGCGTGGGCAGGGTGATGTCGGTGACGAGCTCCCAGATGGCGGCGGGGTCGCCGTGCACCCGTTCCTCGACCTCGACGGTGGGGTGGTCTCGGTAGCGCATGGTTCGATCTCCTGGCCGGCCCCGGCCACCGGGGTTCGCGCCCGAGGATAGGGGTCGTCGACCGTCGGGGAGGCGTTCGGGGCAGAGGTCGATCGACAACGTTGGAGCGACAATAGGGTGAGGCCTCCGCGGCCGGCGCCGCGGGACCGACCGATTGGGGACCCATGCGCGTTGCCGCTGCGATCGACCCGCACCATCCCGAGGCCGCCGCGTTCGCGCAGGAGGCCGAGCGCATCGGGGTCGACTCGCTCTGGGTGCCCGAGGTGTGGGGCTACGACGCCCTCACCGGCCTTGCCCACCTGGCCGCGCAGACGACCACGATCGGTCTCGGGACGTTCGTGGTGCAGCTCGGCTCGCGCAGCCCGGCGTTGCTCGCGACCTCCGCGCTGAGCCTCCAGTCGCTCTCGCACGGGAGGTTCCGCCTCGGCGTGGGCGTGTCGGGCCCGCAGGTGATGGAGGGCTGGCACGGCGTCCGCTTCCGTCGCCCGGTCCAGACGACCCGGGAGACGATCGAGATCATCCGCACGGTCAGCCGTGGCGAGCGGCTCGTCCACGAGGGCGAGATCTACCCGCTCCCGCTGCCCGACAGCCAGGGCCGCGCCCTGCGGCCGCTCGTGCGGCCGGACCACGTGCCCGTGTACGTCGCCGCCATGGGGCCCGCCAACCTGCGCCTCACCGGCGAGCTGGCCGACGGGTGGCTGGCGAACGCCTTCATCCCCGAGTCGGCGGAGGTGTTCCTGGGACCGTTGCGCGCCGGCGCCGAGGGGGCGGGCCGGTCGCTCGACGAGCTCGACCTCGTCGCGCCGGTCGCGTTGGAGATCACCACGGACGACGCCGAGGGCGAAGCCGCGGCGCGCCGCCACGCCCGCGGCTACGCCTTCACGATCGGGGCCATGGGCACCGGGTCGACCAACTTCTACAACGAGGCCTTCGCCCGGCTGGGCTTCGCAGACGAGATCGCCGAGGTCGCGCGCCTGTGGCGGTCCGGCCAGCGCGAGGAGGCCGCCGAGGCGGTTCCGCTCGAGCTGGGCTCACGCACCAACCTGGTCGGCACCGAAGCGGCCATCGCGACGCGCCTCGTCGACTACCGGGACGCCGGCATCACCACCCTGCTCGCGAAGCTCGACGGCAGCCACGCGGACATCCTGGCCAGCCTGGCGACCCTCGTCGGCCTCGTGGGCGAGCTGGCGCCACCGGCCCCGAGCTGAAGTCGGGTCTCCACGGGGTTGCACGACCCACCGGCGCGGCCCGCCTCGAGCCGAGTGCGGGCGCGACCTAGGGTCACCAGTGGTGACGATGGGTGAGGCCGGGGACACGGTGGTGGTGCGCGCGAACGACGTCGTGCGGATCGGGGTCGGCCTTGCGGCGGTCGTCCTGGCGATTGGTGTCGGCACGATCGTGATCGTGGTCCCGACTCCTGACGCGCCGTTCTGGTACTACCTCATCGGCGCGGTGTCGCTCGGGTTCGTGCTCAGGCCGGTGTGCTCGCGGGGCGTGGTGCGGGAGGTGACGTTCACGCCGACCGAGGTGCGCGTGTCGACGCGGGATGGGTTGGTGCGCAGACTGCCGCGGTCGGAGGTTGCCCATGTGTGGGTCAGTGGGACGGTGCGCGGCGGGGTGGTCCTCGACTCGGGAAGCCGGTTCAAGGGCGCGTCCCGTCTGCTGGTCAGCGCCCCGGACAATCGCATCCTGCTCGCCCGCAGGATCGGCTGGTTCCGGCTCGATGAGCTGGGTTCGGCCGCGACGCGCTGCGGCTACCACTGGCTCGGGAAGGTGCCGTACGAGATGAAGCCGGCAACCCTCGGCCCGGTTCCGTGGCCGGCCGACGTCTGGCCACCGGCGGCGCCGATCGGGATGCAGGACCCGGCCACCGTAGAGACGCTTCGCCGTGACCGACGTCGCGCGCGGTTCACGGCGTTGGCCTGCTGGGCCGCGATCGTCGGTGCGATCATCGCGAGCAGTGCCGTGGCTTCTCTCGGCCCGAACCCCTTCGTCACGGTCGCGTGTTGGGTCCTGGGACTGCTCGCGGCGGCCACGTTCTTCTACGTGGTCGGCGGCGTGCTCCGAAACCGGAACTGGCGGGCGGCCGAGCGGTACCTCCTCATCCAGCCCTGGCAACCGGTCGAGGCGATCGTCGTGGCGGAAGCGCGACGGTCGTCGCGGCAGCGGACCGTGTTGTTCCTCGACCCGGGAACGGGTTGGCCCAGCTATGCGATGGCCGTCGAACAAGGCGGCGAGCGCGGCTGGCTGCAGCCGATCGAGCGGAGCAGGTTCCTCGTCGCCATGAGCACGAACGGCAAGCGGGCCGTCCTGGCCCCACCTGACCGCCGCGCGGTCGCGCTCCTGGAGGAGGGGTACCCCGGCGCAGGGCGGCGATGGGTCCAGAGGTACCTCTGGACCCCCTGACACGCCCCGCCGCGGTCGGTGATCGGAGGCTGTTGCGGCCGGGGATCGCTCCGGCCGGGTCAGCGGCGGCGTGCCCTGGTGACGAGCGTCGCGAACCCCGCGACCACGACGAGCCCGATCGCTGCGATCGCCCACCACGCCCCACGGCTGGTCCTCCCCCGGGTGCTCGTGGTCGCGGCGGCCGCCACGACGCTCGTGGCCGGGGGGTTGTCGAACGCGGCGACCGAACCGTCGGTGTGGTGCGTGGGTGGAGCGTCGGTGATCTGCAGTTCGATCGGGACGTCTCCACCGGGCGTGGTGATCGCGGCCGCACCGGGCCGGAGCGTCGACGGAACCCGGACGGTGGTGGTGAAGGAGTAGTCGTTCCCCGCATCGCCGCGCGCGACGACCACACGCTGGTCGCCTTGCTCGATGGTGACCGCGATGTGGGTCTTGGGGGCCCCGAGCACGCCGCCGGGAGCGAAGGTTCCGTTGACGCCGACGTCGTTGCAGGCGGTCCCGAAGCCGCTTCCGGTGATCGTGATCGCGTCTCCCCGTGCAGCGACGTGTGTCGAGGCCGCGATCCTTGGTGCGCCGCAGATCGCGTCTGCGGGAGCGGCGGAGCCCACCGACCACCCGACCAGCAGGATCAGCAGCACGGTGGTGAACCACAGAGAGGACCGTGAACCAGCCGTGTTCGACCCTCGAGTGATCGTGGTCTCGGCGTCAGGGCTGCCTGTGGCGGTGCCCAGCGCGCCAAGCGGTCGCGCCGTCACCTCAGGCATCAGTACGCGGGGGCGACGTTCGCGAAGGCGTCGGTCCGGTCGCGGTCGACCTGGTCGGCCTCGCGCTTGGCGCCGCCCTTGACGAGGTAGTCGTCGGCGAGGTCGGGGTGCACCTCGCCGCGCTCGTCGAGGAGCCAGACGGGCGCCATGCGGCGGGGCACGGTGACCTGGCCCGGCTCGTCGTAGGTGCCGAACACCTTGTCCCACACCGGGCTGGTCACGCCGTGGTTGCGCATCGGCGAGCCGAAGTGGTGCTGCAGGTGGTTGCGGCGAGCCCACCGGCCATAGGCGTGTGTCGGCGGGTGGGTGTGGAGCCGCCGGTGGACCAGCTCGTACCAGAAGTAGGTGCCGAGCATCCCGCCGGTGAACGCGGTGGCCCAGCGCCGGTCGATGACCGCGCTGGCGGTGGGCCAGGCGACGGTCGCGGTGCCGACGGCGGAGAGCAACTTCTTCGAGGTCGGCGCGAAGTAGGTGACGTCCGCGTGGTGCTTGAGGTGCTCGCGCGACGCAAGCCCCTTGCCGCGGAGCTCGTGCATGGCGAACCGGTGCAGCCCGTACTCGGCCCACGACCACGAGAGCGCGCCAGCCACCGTTGCCGCGGCGTACGACGTCACTGAACGTTGCTTCCCTGTCCCCATCCCACCAGCCTCGCGCGTCGAGCGCCCACCGCGCCCGCCGCACGCCGACGGGGTCCGCACCACTGGCGTCGGAGACCTCAGGGAAGTCGAGCGGCTCGGGGCGGGTTCCCCTCGCACGCGTCCCGACCGTCGGGACGACGACGAAGGGAGCAGGGGATGAATGGACGAACCGTGAAGTTCGGGTTGCTGGTGGGGATGGTGGGCGGCACGGGCATGGCGATGTGGTCGATGATGGCGCTGGCCGTGACCGGTCACGGGTTCTGGACGCCCGTCAACCTGATCGCCCACACGTTCTGGAAGGGTGCGCCACTTGACGGCGCGTTCAGCATGCCGGCGCTCGCCATCGGCATGAGCGTGCACCTCATGATCTCGATGGCCATCGGGCTGGTGATGGCCGTGCTCGTGGAGCACCGGGCGCTCGACGGCCTGTCGGTGCTGACCGTCGGCCTGGTGCTCGGCGTGGGTGCGTGGACCGTGCAGGCCTTCGCGTGGCCGGCGGTGGACAGCACCGCCAGCTCGACCTTCACGCCGTGGGTCTTCGCCGTCGCGCACGTGATGTTCGCGATGGGTGCCGCCATGATGCTGCTGCGCCTGGAGCACCGGCGAGTGGGCTCGGCCCCGGTGGAGGCCCCGGCCACGTCGGCAAGCTGTCGACCCGGAGGTGCCCCAGACCGTGCGGCGCTACTCCAGCGTCACCGCCGCCGTTCCGGGCGCCAGGGGGGTCGGGTCGAGGTCGTGAAGGTCGTCGGACGGGTCGTCGGCACCCGTGAGCGGCCGTCGTGTCGCCAGGTCGGCAAGGTCCTGCAGGCTTGCCTCGACGGCGAGTTGGACCCCGACCGGGCGCGGCGGGTCGCGGCGCACCTCGCCGCATGTCGACGCTGTGGGCTCGAGGCCGCCGCGTACGAGCGGATCGTGGCCGCGCTGCGAGCCGGTCCGGCGCTTCCCGACGATCGCGACGTCGAGCGGTTGCGGGCGTTCGCGGCGCGGCTCTCGACGGGCGGGGTCCCGCCGGCCCGGTGACCGCCCGCCGGGCTCAGTCCTCGGGCGGTTCGTCGGCGATCGTCTCGGCGAAGCGGCGGAGCCGGTCGACCGAGTCGGCGGGAGGTTCGGGCGCGAGCGCGCCCTTGATCCGCTCGTAGGTGGCGGCCTCGACGCCGCACGGCCGGCACGCCGCCAGGTGGGCGGCGAGGCGATCGCGCTCGGGGCCTTCGAGCTCGCCGTCGACGAAGGACTGGACGAGCGCCTGCACGCGTGCACAGCTGATCCCTTCCTTGCGACGCAGGTGGAGCAAGAGCCGCATCATCGGAACCTCCTCGGGGCCATGCCGCGGCGCCGGAGCTCGTCGCGGATCTTGCTTCGGGCCCGGTGGAGGCGGCTCATCACCGTGCCCACCGGGACCTCGAGCACGTCCGCGGCTTCGGCGTAGCTCAGGCCGGCCAGGTCGACCAGCTCGATCACCCGGCGTGCATCGTCGGACAGGGACCGCAGCGACGCCTCCACCGCGGCCTCGAACGTCTGGTCCACGACCTCGTCCTCGACGCTGGGCGCCGTCGTGTCCCGCACCTCGGTGCCCGGCGCGTCGGGATCGTCGAGGAGGCTCGGCCGTCGTCGGCGGTTGCGATTGACGTGCGTGTTGCGCACGATCGTCAGCAACCATGCCCGCGGGTGGCGACCGTCGAAGCGGTCGATCGACCGGAATGCCCGGACGAGCGCGTCCTGGACGAGGTCCTCGGCCTCGACGGGGTCGCGGGTGATCGACCGGGCGACGCGCAGCATGACCTCGATCTCCGGGACCACGTAGTGCGCGAACCGGTCCTCGCCGGTGAGCGTCGACGGTCGGTCCTCCACGCCGTGACCCTAGGCCCACGTCGCAATCGACCGGTCTCCCGGGCGGCGATGGCCGGTGAGTTGGTCCGCCGCTGCAGGTGGAAGGATCGGTGGCCGAAGGCGGGTTGCCGCACGGGAGGGCGGTCCGCCGGCTGTTCCTGGAGGTGCGAGGCGAAGGTGAGTGCGCAACCGATCGACTGGGACGGCTACCTCGCCGCGTTCCACGCCCGGAGCCCGGGCATCACCGAGCAGGTCCTGACCCGGTGCCACGCCGGCGGCTCGTCGCCGTACGACTGGCTCCTCGACGGCATCGACGCGACCGGGCGCATCGTCGACCTCGGCTGTGGGAGCGGACCGGCCAGGCCGGCGGGGGCGCAACGCTGGGTCGGCATCGACCGTTCCGTCGGCGAGCTGCGTGCGGCCCGGAAGGCGGGGAGGGGCGCGCTCGTCCTCGGCGACGCCACCGGGCTCCCGATCGGCGAAGGGGTCGTCGACACGGTCGTCTGCTCCATGTCGTTGATGCTGGTCCGACCGCTCGACGAGGCGCTCCGGGAGATTCGCCGGGTGCTGCGCCACGACGGCGAGCTGCGGCTGCTGCTCCCGGCGCTATGCTCCGCTCACCGTGACGGACCGAGTGGCGCTACGCGCAGCTCTTCTGGTCGGCGCGCTCGACGACGAAGTTCCCGCCGACGCCGCTCCGCACGGCGTGCCGGCGCGGTGCTCGAGACGCACGGGCTGCGCGTCGAGTCCGACGAGGCGCGCCGGTTCGCACACCGGGTCGCCGAGCCGGTCGACGCGGACCGCTTCGTGGACTCCTGGTACCTCCCCGGCGTGTCCCCGGACCGGCAGGCCGCCGCCCGGCGACGCGCCCGGGCGATGGTGCCCGTCGACATCGGGGTGCCGCTGCGCCGGGTGATCGCCCGACGGGTGGGAATGCCGCGCGCCACGAGCGGGGTTCCCCGACCGTGACCTTGATGAGCGATGTGCGACGTAGCCACAGCCGGTCGCCAACCGACCCGCGGCCCGGGTCGGCGCCCGAGTCGCTCCTGTCCCGGCTCAGGACGATCCCGCGGCGGTTGGTGGAGGCGACCCGCCCGTTGGACACGGCGACCGACGCCGCGCTGCGCCGTCGTTGGGACGAGCTCCCACCCCACGTCAAGACGTCGGCGCAGCTGCTGGGCCGCCAGTCGCTCGGTTGCGAGGGAACCCACGGGGTGTTCCCGCAGTGCGACTTCGCCTGCAAGCCCTGCTACCACTCAGCGGACGCCAACCGGGTGCGCGTCGACGGTCGGCACACCGTCGAGCAGATCCGGGCCCAGATGGCGTTCCTCCGGGATCGACGCGGTCCGGCCGCCTACGCGCAGCTCATCGGCGGCGAGGTGTCGCTCCTCGACGCCGACGACCACGCCGCCGCCCTCGAGGCGATGTGGGCCGAGGGTCGGATCCCCATGAGCTTCAGCCACGGCGACTTCGACGATGACTACCTGCACCGGGTCGTGCTGCGCCCCGACGGGACGCCGCGCTTCAAGGCGGTGTCCTGGGCCCTGCACATCGACACCACGATGCGTGGCCGCCGCGGCGCCGAGAAGCCGGCCTCCGAGGCCGAGCTCAACCCGTTCCGGGCCGAGGCGTGCGCGCGCTTCGCGCACCTGGAGGAGGCGCACGGCGTCCGCTCGTACGTCGCGCAGACGATGACGGTCACTCCGGAGAACCTCGACCAGATCGCCGGGGTCGTGCGCGACGCCATCGGGATGGGCTTCCGCATGTTCTCGTTCCAACCGGCCGCCTACGTGGGCAACGAGGCGCGCTGGGCGGAGGGCTACCGCGCCTTCGACGACGACGCGGTGCTGGGCGGAGATCTCCGCGGGAGCGGGGCGCGACCTCCCGTACCGGGTCCTGCAGTTCGGCGACCTGCGGTGCAACCGGGTCTGCTGGGGCGCGCTCGTCGGCGACCGCTACGTGCCGGCGCTGGAGGACGACGATCCCCGTGACGCCGCGGCACGGGACCGCTTCTTCGCGGCGTTCCGCGGCAACCGCATGCACGCCACGCCGTTCGCGTTCACCCTCAGGACGCTGTGGGCCGTTGCATCGCACCCCGGCGTGATCCCCGCGGCCGTCGCGTGGTTCGGGCGGTTCGTGCGGCGCGCCGGTGGCCTGCGGGCCCTGCGCGGCGGGATCCGTCCCGTCACCTTCGTCATGCACTCGTTCATGGACGCCCGCGACGTGGCGCCCGCGTGGGAGCTGCTCCAGCAGGACCGGCTCAGCGACGAGCCCCGGATCCGGGCCACCCAGGAGCGCCTGCAAGCCTGCGCCTACACGATGGGCCACCCGGAGACGGGCGAGGTCGTCCCGGCCTGCGTGCAGCACTCGGTCCTGGATCCCGTCGCCAACCGCCGGCTGGTCGAGCTGCTCCCGATCCGACGACACTGAGGCGATGCTCGACCTGCGGCTCCGGCCGACCAAGGAGCGGGTGCTGGATCCGCTCGCCACGGTGCTCGCACGCTCTGTCGGACCGGGCACGCTGACGGTGGCCGCGCTGGTCGTGACGCTCGGGGCCGCGGGCGCCGCCTGGGCGGGGCTCCGGTGGGTGGCGCTCGCCGGTTGGCTGCTCGGCCGCCTGCTCGACGGTCTCGACGGGCCCGTCGCCCGCCGCCGCGGGCAGACGTCGGACTTCGGGGGCTACCTCGACGTGCTGGCCGACACGGTCGGCTACGCCGCGATCCCCCTCGGCGTGGCGCTGGGCATCGACCGGACCGGCGGCTGGGTGACGGTGGCCGTGCTGCTCGGTGTGCTCTGGGTCAACGGGATCTCCTGGGCGTACCTGGCGGCCGTCCTCGAGAAGCGGGGCGCCGGCGCCGCCGCGACGGGCGAGCTCACCACCGTGACGATGCCGCCCGCGCTCGTCGAGGGCACCGAGACCGTCGTCTGCTACTCGGCGTTCGTCCTGTTCCCCGACGCGGCCCCGTGGCTGTTCACCGCGATGGCGACCCTGGTCGCGGTCAACGTGGTCCAGCGCCTCGTCTGGGCCTCCCGCAACCTTCGCGCCTGACCGCTGCCGGCGGCGTTCGCCCGGTCGTCTGCCGAAGCCGACGGAATGGAACCGAGCGGTCCGGGTGGTTTCCAAGGCATGACCACGAACGAGACGCCGCTGCAGGTGTACTGGCGACCGGGTTGCCCGGCCTGCTCCTCGTTGCGCATGGCGATGAACGAGGCGGGGGTCGTGGCCACGTGGCAGAACATCTACGAGGACCCCTCCGCAGCCGCGTTCGTGCGCTCGGTCGCCGGTGGCAACGAGACGGTGCCGACGGTCTCCTACGACGGCGAGGCGCTGGTCGCCCCCCGGCCGAGGCGGCTGCTTCGCTCCCTGCGCCAGGACCATCCCGAGCTGGTCACCCGCGCGGGGCGCAGCTGGTTGCCGCTGCGGGTCCTGCAGTGGGTGGGTGTCGTCGCGCTCGTCATCTTGAGCGAGGTGCTCGCACGGTCCGGCCGATCGGCGCTGTCGTGGGGCGTCGACGGGATCGCGTTGGCGTGGTTCCTGGTCGTGCGGTGGTTCCGCCTGCGCCCGCCCGGAGGGAAAGCCCGATGAGCCTCCTGACAGCCGAGACCCCGCGCGACACCGCGTTGGCGTGGCTGTTCGTCGCAGTCCAGTTCGCACTGCTGGTCGCCATCGCGCTCCTGCCGCCGGGAAGCGCCTGGACGGTACCCCTCTGGCTCGATCGTGTCGGGTTGGCATGCGAGCTGATCGGCGCCGTGGTCCTGGTCGCGGCGATGGTCAACTTGGGCCCCTCGCTGACCCCGTTGCCCACCCCGATCGAACACGGCGTGCTCCGCGTGGGTGGGCTCTACCGGTGGGTGCGACACCCCATCTACGCCGGCATCATGGCGCTGGCGATCGGGGTGAGCATCCGGTCCGCCAGCGTGCCGGTGGCGGTTGCTTCGTTGGCCCTGGTCGGCTGGTTCACGGTCAAGGCCCGCTGGGAGGAAGGGCACCTCCGTCGCCGGTACCCGGGATACGCGGACTACGCGGCGCGCACCCCGCGGTTCGTGCCGTTCCTGCCACGGCGCTGACCGACCAGCCCGTTGGGGCTTGATACCCCTGGGGGTATGCTGGACCGAACACCCGGCTCCCGAGGAGGGCTCCCATGGGCATCATGACGAAGTGGTTCGGTTCCGAGACGGACTGCGGTCGATCCCGCCGGCGCGCAGGAACTGCTGCGGGCGGGCGCGCTCCTGATCGACGTGCGCGAGGAGCACGAGTGGGACGCGGGGCATGCCCCGAAAGCGAAGCACCACCCGCTCCGACGGCTGTCGACCTCGATGACCGAACTCCCCGAACAGCGGACCCTCGTCGTCGTCTGCGATCGGGGAACCGCTCGGCGCGCGCCACGAAGCAGCTGGAGAAGGCCGGGCACGATGCGGTGAACCTCGTCGGTGGGATGAACGCCTGGCACGCCGCCGGGCTCCCCGTCGTGAGCAGCCGCGGCAAGCGGGGCCGCGTCGCCTGAGCCGGCTCGCCGGGCTGGGGTCAGGAGGGGTTCGGCCCGGCGCCCGCGTCGACCGGCTCGCGCACGTCGTCCCGCGGGGCGGGGAGCGCACAGGTCGTGGTCGTGCCCCGGGCCCGACCGACCATGAAGAGCAGCCCGGCGGTCACGGCAGCGGCCGCCCAGCCGGCGAGGTCGCTTCCGGCCAGGGTCGACACGATCAAGCCGACGAAGAACGCGGGGATAAGGAGGCGGGTGGCGGCGCAGGTGTTCATACCCCTGAGGGTATCTTGCGGAGCCGCGGTAGCAACCGTGCCGCGTCTGCGATCGGGACCGGCTGGCCGCCGATCCGAGCTCGGACCGCTGGCGACGTGCGTGCCCAGGTCCTAGCGTGGCAACGAGCGTTGCCAACAACAGGGGATCGGGGGAATCGACGCCCGCGCCCCGGCCCTTCGAGGGCCCCACCCGCGGTGAGCCACTCGCCGCCGTCGCCTGAGGAGGCACTCGTGCACGATCTCGTCATCCGCTCAGGGAGGGTCGTCGACGGCTCCGGAGCCCCGGCGCGCTCCGCCGACGTCGCCGTCGATGGCGGTCGCATCACCGCCGTCGGCAAGGTCGACGGGCGCGGCACCCGGGAGATCGACGCCGACGGCGCGCTCGTCACGCCCGGCTGGGTCGACATCCACACGCACTACGACGGCCAGGTCACCTGGGACCCGGACGTGTCGCCCTCGGGCTGGCACGGCGTGACCACGGTGGTCACCGGCAACTGCGGCGTCGGCTTCGCCCCGGCGCGCGCGAGCGACCGCGACTGGCTGATCCAGCTCATGGAGGGCGTCGAGGACATCCCCGGCAGCGCGCTGGCCGAGGGCATGTCGTGGAACTGGGAGTCGTTCCCCGAGTACCTCGACGAGGTCGCCGGCATGGGCCGGGCGCTCGACGTGGCGGCGCTGCTGCCCCACGGCGCGCTGCGCGCCTACGTGCTGGGCGAGGGGCGCGCCAACGACGAGGCCACGCCCGCCGAGATCGCCGAGATGGCCGGGCTGGTGCGTGAGGCGCTGGCCGCCGGCGCGGTGGGCGTGTCCACGACCCGCACGCTGCTGCACCGGGCCAAGGACGGCGAGCTGGCGGCGGGCACCACCGCCGCTGCCGAGGAGCTGATCGGCCTCGGCGAGGCCATGGGTGGCCAGGGACGCCGGGTGTTCTCGGTGGCGAGCGACATGATGGACCTCGACCACGAGATCGGTTGGATGGCCGAGATCTCCAAGCGGGCCAACGTCCCGGTCACCTACCAGGTGCTCCAGGCCGACTTCGCGCCGGACCTGTGGCGCGACTGGATCGGCCGGGGCCTGGAGGCCAACCGCAACGGTGCCTGGCTGGTGCCGCAGGTGGCCGGCAAGCCGGCCTCGCTGCTCATCGGCTTCGAGTCCACCTTCCACCCGTTCGTGCACCACCAGGCGTACCGGGCGATCGCGGACCTGCCCCTCGACGAGCGGGTGGCCAAGCTGCGCACCGCGGAGGTGCGCGAAGCGATCCTCGCCGAGGACGTGCCGCCGCGCGGCGTCGCCGCGGTGCTGGCCGGCAACCTGCACAAGCTGTTCCCGCTCGGTGACCCGCCGGACTACGAGCCCTCGCCCGACCAGAGCGTGGCGGCGGTGGCCGAGCGCGAGGGCCGCAGGCCGCTCGAGGTCGCCTACGACCTGATGCTTCGGCGCAACGGGCGCGAGCTGCTGTACCTGCCGATCCTCGGCTACGCCGGCGGCGGGCTGGACGCCGCCTACGAGATGCTGAACCACCCCGGAACGGTGCTGGGCCTCGGCGACGGCGGCGCCCACTGCGGGGTGCTGTGCGACGCCAGCCTGCCGACGTTCATGCTGACCCACTGGGCGCGCGACCGGGAGCGGGGAGAGCGGATCCCGCTCGAGCAGGTGGTCCACCACCAGACGCGGCGCACCGCCGAGCTGTACGGGTTCTTCGACCGGGGCCTGCTGGCGCCCGGGCACGTCGCCGACGTGAACGTGATCGACTTCGACGGGCTGGCCCTGGACGCGCCCGAGATGGTCTACGACCTCCCCGCCGGCGGCAAGCGGCTGATCCAGCGGGCGCGGGGCTACGAGGCCACCGTCAAGTCGGGCGTGGTCGTGCGCGAGAAGGACCAGCCCACCGGCGAGCATCCCGGCACCCTGCTGCGTGGCCCCCAGGCCGCCCCGGTCGCATGAGCGGCGCGATCCTGCCCACCACCACGTACTCCGTCGGCGACGTCGAGCTGCGCTGCATCGACGAGGGCACCGGGCCGCTGGTGCTGCTGTGCCACGGCTTCCCGGAGCTGGCCTACTCGTGGCGTCACCAGGTGCCCGCGCTCGTGGAGGCCGGCTACCGGGTCGTCGCCCCCGACCAGCGGGGCTACGGCGGCTCGACCGTCCCGGAAGCCACCGAGGACTACGACATGGCGCACCTCACCGGTGACCTGCTCGGGTTGCTCGACCTGCTCGACGCGGAGCGGGCCGTGGTGGTTGGCCACGACTGGGGCTCGATGATCGCCTGGAACCTCGCCCAGCGGCACCCGGAGCGGCTCCGCGGGGTGGTCGGGATGAGCGTGCCGTTCGTGCCCCGTGGGTCGAACCCGCCGATCGCGACGATGCGCGCCGCGCTCGGCGACACGTTCTTCTACATGGTGTACTTCCAGGAGCCGGGCGTGGCCGAGGCCGACCTCGACGCCGACCCGGCCGAGACGATGCTGCGGTTCCTGGCCGGCATGGGCACGACCGACCCCGAGGCCTCGGCGCGCATGAGCGCGCCCTACGGCGACATGGGCATGGTCGAGCGGCTGGCGAAGCCCGAGGGGCTGCCCGACTGGCTGACCCAGGACGAGCTCGACGTGTACGCCGCCGAGTTCTCGCGCACCGGCTTCCGCGGCGGGATCAGCTGGTACCGCAACATCGACCGCAACTGGGAGCGCAGCGAGGACCTCGCCGGCGTCGGGGTCGACATCCCCGCGCTGTTCCTGACCGGCTCGCAGGACCCGGTGAACCTGATGCTGTCGGCGGACACGATGCCCCGCTGGGTGCCCGACCTGCGGGGCTCGCACGTGATCGACGGCGCCGGACACTGGGTGCAGCAGGAGAAGCCCGACGAGGTCAACGCCTTCCTGCTCGAGTTCCTCGCCGGCCTCGACGTCTGAGGCGCCCGCGTTGCGGAACGCGGCTGTTCCGGCTCGGCGGTCAGCTCGGGAGGCGTCTCCGCCGCCGTCCCAGCGCGATGAGCAGGGCGCCCGCGATGGCCAGCATCAACCCGACGATGAGCGGGGCGCGCGATGCGGCGCCCGTGCGGGGAAGGGTTCCCCCAGCCTCACTCCCGGAAGGCGTCTTCGCCGCGGGCTCGGCGCCCGCCGGGGTGGCGGGGGCCGGCGGTGCTGCGGGGCTCGAAGTGGACGTCAGCGGTGTCGTCGACGAAGGTGTGTGGGTGGTCGGGGTAGACGCCGCAGGCGCGTCCGCGACCTGCACGGTGAGCTCGCGGGTGACGCAGCCGCCGTCGTCGTCGCAGACGCGCAGCTCGACCCGGTGGTCGCCGGCGTTGGCGTAGGTGTGCGTGAGCGCCAGGTCTTCGGCGCCGACGTCGAGGGCGACGTGCCCACCGCTGCCGTCACCCCAGTCGATGGTCGCCTCGTGGGAGTCGCGGCCCGGGTCGGAGATCGTGGCGCCGAGCTGGACCGCACGATCGACCGTCGCGTCCGTGGGCGGATCCAGCGCGACCGATGGTGCGACGTTCGCCACGACGACCCGCGCGGTCGCCGTGTCGGTCCCGCCGTGGCCATCGTCGACGGTCAGCGCGACGTCGCCCGAGAAGTCGTCGGTGGAGGGGACGTCGGCGGTCGCGCCCGTGAAGGTCGAGCCATCGAGCTGCCAGCGGTAGCTGAGCGGGTCGTGGTCGGGATCGGTGGACCCGGTCGCGTCGAGGTGCACGGACCCACCCTCGGAGATCGCGCTGACTTCGGCGATGACCGCCACCGGGTCGTGGTTGTCGGGTGGCGGTGGGGGTGGTTGCTCCTCGACGGTGATCGTGACCGTGGCGGGTTGGCTCGTCGCTCCCGCGTCGTCGCTGGTCGTGAACGTGAACGTGTCGTCGCCGGTGAAGCCCGCGTCCGGCGTGTAGGCGAGGTGGGGGGCGGTGCCGGTCAACGTCCCGTGGCTCGGCCCGTCCTGCACCGCGAAGGTGAGCGGGTCGATGTCCGGGTCGGCGCCGGTGAGCGTGATCGACGCGCTCGTACCCGACGTCGCCGTCACGTGCAGGTCGTCGGCGGTCGGCGGGGCGTTGCTGCTGGTCGCGAACGCGAAGTCGTGCCGGGTCTCGACACCGTCGGACACGGTGACGGTCGCCTCCTGGCGGCGCCCGTCCGGGGTGACGGCGGTGATGGTCCAGTCGCGGGGGCTTCCGTCCGGGTTCACGGGCGCGTCGTCGAGGCGGTAGACGCCGGAGGCGCCGGTGGTGTCGGCGTTGCCGAACTCGCCGCCGACGAACGCGCCGGGGATCGGGTCGCCGGTGTCGGCGTCGGTCACGGTCCCGACGACCGAGCCCGTGCCGCCGTCGGGGGTGCCGAAGTCGACGGTGATCGTGCCGCCGCAGAACAGTGTCACGTAGCGGTACTGGGTCACGTAGCCGGTCTTGGACGCGGTGACGCGCACCTGGTTCGGCTGGTTGTCGACACCCGGGACCAACCCGGTCAGCTCGAAGGCCCCGTTCGGCCCCGTCGTGCCGTGCTCGTCGCCTCGGTAGTCGCGCACCGACACGGTGACCCCGTCGAGCGCCGCGCCGGTCGAGGCGTCGACGACGTGGCCGTGCACGGTGCCGCCGCCGCAGACCGGGACCAGGGCCAGGTCGGCCTGCGCCGGGTCGCCGGCGGTCACCACGACGTCTTCCCTCGCGCTGAACCAGGGCGACGAGGCGGGGTCGGCCACCGTGTACACCTGGTCGTGCGCCGGGCCGTTGCGGTCATCCAGGGGCACGTCGTCGATCCGGTAGGTGCCGTCGGTCGCGGTGACCGCAGAGCGGCCACCGCCCCATACGGTGATCCCCGCGACGGGATCCCCGGTCGAGGCGTCGGTGACCGTGCCCTCGATCGAGCCGGTCTCGCGCGGCAGCAAGCTCAGGTCGACCGTCTGCACCTCGCCGACGCCGAGCGAGAACGTGGGGCTGTCCCCCGGCCAGTAGTCGGTGGTGCCCGACGGGGTGGTCCCCACGGTCAACCCGGCGAGCGAGTCGGTTGGCTCGGTGCCGACCGGCACGTCGATCCGGTAGGTGCCGTCGGCGTCGGTGACCGCGCTGCCCCGGCCGTAACCCGTCCCGCCGAGCTGCACGAGCAGGCCGGCCACGGGTCCGCCGCTGCGCTGGTCGACCACCACGCCCTGGACCGTCCCGGTGAGCTGCTCCTGGCCGCGGGTCACCACGTAGACCGTGGAGTACTCGGCGGTGGTGCCGCACGTGTCGAGCGAGAAGTCCTGCTCGGGCGAGCTCCGGCTGCTGCTGGGCCAGGCGCTCGGTGGGATCGCCTTGGTCGTGAAGCTGCGCGGCCGGTTGTCGGGGTAGAGCGTCGTCGTCGTGGGCGGGGTGTCGAAGGTGCCGTCGGCGCCGGTGACGGCGTTCGTGTCCCACGGCACCTGGACGACGCTGCCCGCCACCGGGTTGCCGTCCTGGTCGACGACCTTGCCCTTCAGGTGGATCGTCGCCGAGCAGACCTCGACGATCGGCAGGTCGGGCACCTGGACGTGGGTGACGCGGGTCGGGTCGAAGCGCACCGACGTCGAGCTCGGCCACCAGCCCGTCTTGCGGGCGCCGAGGTTCACCGTGACGTGCCCGCTGGAGGTGGTCGGGTCGATCTGCGTCTGGATGCGGTAGTGGCCGTTCGCGTCCGTGGTGTAGAGCCGCGAGGCGATCCCGGCGCCCGACGGCGACACCGACGCCGACGGGACGCCCTCGTCGGTGGGGTAGACGCCGAGCAGGTGGGAGATCCCCCGCACGACGCGTCCCTCCAGCACCACCGTGACGTACGGGGTCATGGGCACGTCGAGGTGGACCTCGGCGCCGCAGACCACCGAGGTGTAGGTGGCGACCTGGGCGTCGACGTAGCCGGAGTGACTGGCGTCCACGCTGAACTGGTCCTCGGGCACGTCCGTGGCGGTGAAGGTGCCGTCGGCTCCCGTGGTGCCGACGAGGGTGTCGTTCGTGCGGTCGAGGTCGATGGCGACCGACGCGCCGGGGACCGGGTCGCCGGTCGTCGTGTCGACGGCCCGCACCGCCACGTCGCCGGTGCAGGTGGGGATGAGCGCGAACGTGACCGACGCGGTGACGTGGGTGGTGTGGGTGATCGAGCCCGAGGTGGCCACCACCGTCAGGTCGACGGGCGCCTCGGTCGCGTCCGGCGGCGCGTGCACGATCAGGGTGCGGGCCTGCCCGGGGAGCGCGGTGGTGTGGTCGAAGCCTCCGGTCCAGCCGGTCGGGAGGCCTTCGACGGCGAGGTGCACCGCGTCGTCGAAGCCGTCGAGCGGCGACACCTGCACCGCGAACTTCGCCGAGCCGCCCGGGTTCACGGGTTGCGTCGCGGGCGACAGCGAGACGGTGAAGTCGCCGGTGCCGGCGATCGTCAGCGTGGTCGTGGCGGTCGCGACGCCCCCGCGCCCGTCGTCGACCCGCAGGCCGAGCTGGTACGGCACCCCCGTCGCGCACGTCCCTCCGCAGACCTGGCTCGCGAGCTGCGCGGCATCGAGCGTCGCCGACTCGCCGGTGGCGTCGGTGTAGGCGCCGTCGCCGTTCAGGTCCCAGGCGTACGACAGGACGTCGGCGGTGTCGGGGTCGGTGCTGGCCGAGGCGTCGAGCGTCACGCCGCTCCCCGCGTCGACCCGGTACGGGCCCCCCGTGTCGGCGACCGGCTGGTGGTCCGCCAACCCGGCGATCGTCAACGGCAGCGTGGCGCTGAGCGTGTCGGTGCCGAGGTCGGCGGTGGCGCGCGCCGTCGGGCTGCCGGCCGGTTCGACGACGTCGAAGGAGTCCCCCGGGTCGACGGTCGTCGGCGGGTTCCCGTTGCCCGGGTCGACGACGGCGGCGACCCCGTTCCCGGCTCCCGTTCGGGAGACGTTGGTGAAGGTGATCGAGGTGTTCGTGTCACCGGTGACCGAGGAGGCGACGAGAGCGGGGAACACCGCTTCGCTGACGGCGGCGTGGGGCGTGACCCGGGGGGACCGGAGGTGGGCGCATCGAGCTGCGCACCCGCGACGGCGAAGCCGCCGCCGGGGGCGTCGGCGGTCGCGGGCGTGGCGTGGCTCGCGGTGGCCATGGTGCTGCCGTCGCCCACCCAGGTGGCGCGGATGACCTGCTGGGTCGAGCCGGCCTGCTGCCACCAGGTGAGCTCGTGGTCGCTGGTGCTGGTGCCGGCGGCGCCGATCGGGTCGTGGATGGCGATCGCCTCGACCGGATCGCCGCCCAGCACCCGGTCGCCGAGCTGCACCACCGGCGTCGGGGCGTCGGGCGCCGGCGCGACCGCCGCGCCGCCGCGGGGTGCGGGGAACGCCACCTGCACCGTGAACAGGCCGGGCTGGTCGGTCGCCGGCGCGTGGGCGGCGGTCGGCGTGCCGAGGAAGGCGACCACGATCGAGTCGCCGACGATCCCGGCGGCTCCGCCGCCGCGGTGGATCAGGTCGAGCCTGGCGCTCAGATCGACCCGCGCATCCGGCCCGGCCCGACGATGCGCACCGGGGTCGTCCAGCCCCCGCTCCGCCAGCTCACGAAGACGCCCGGTCCGCTGCCGTCGCCCGGATCGCCCGCAAACACGACGACCTGCCCGTCGTCGCTGACCGCGGCGTTGCCGAGCGCCGCCCAGCCGGACCCGTCCGCGGGCTGCGACGCGAGCGGCGTGGCCGACAGGAAGCCGCCCGCGCCGAGCGCGTTGGTGCCGACCAGGATCTCGCGCGTGAACACGGGCAGGCCACGGGCGTCGGTTCCGGTCACCTCGTCGGCGCGCAGCACCGTCGTGCCGCCGGTCGCGTGGTCCGGGATGTCGCTGGTGGCCGCGTCGGCCGGGTCGGTGCCGACCGCGGCGATCGCCGGCCCCGCGACGGGCTCGTAGGTGGTGGGGGCGATGAGCGGCGCGGCGGCCGCCGAGCCGCCCTGGGGCACGGCGGGCAGCACCCAGCCGTCGGTGGAGCCCGCCGGGAGGCCCAGGCCGCGAGTAGGGCTCGGCCGGGATCCCGGTCAGGATCGCCCGACTCGTGGCGAGCACCTCGGGCGAGCCGCCGTCGGGGATCCGGACCGCGCGGCGCACGTCGGCGCCGGTGGGTCCGTCGGTGGCGAACGTGTCGTGCTCGGTGAGCACGAACGCGTCGCCACTGCCGACGAGGTCGACCTGGCCGGCGACCGTCTCGCCGTCGACGAGCAGGGAGCCGTCGATCCGGTTCGCCGGCCCGGCGGCGTCGCTGCGGTAGACGCCGGGCGTGCCGCTGCTGCCGGCGCTCGTGCCCGTGAACGCCACGTCGCCCGCGTCGTCGATGCCCGGCCCGTGACCGAGCGAGGCGAAGTTCCCGCCACCGCCGGTCTGGGCGATCACGTCGAGCGCGTACTGCTGGTCGACGCGCACCAGGACGTGGCCGGTAAGCGTCGCGGTGCCGCCAGCGCCGTCGTCGACCTCCGCCTGGGCGGTGATCGTGGTGGTGGCCCGCTCGGTGCCGGCGGTGAGGGTGGCCGTGGCGCGGCCGCCGGCGTCGGTGGTGATCGTGGAGCGGTCGACGGTGAGCTGGCCGGGCCCGACGGGATCGACGGACAGCTCGACGTCGACGCCCGAGACCGTGGGGGTGGCGCAGGCGTCGATCGTGGCGGTGAGCGTCGCCGTCGAGGTGCCGTCGGGTCGGAGGTTGGCCGGGTCGGCCAGGAGGCGGAGGCCGCAGACCGACACGGTGCGGTCCTCGCCGATGCCCAGCGTGAAGGTGCCCGGCAGGTCGACGTGCTCGGCGCCGGCCGGGCGGGTGATGTCCGCCGAGAGCTCGACGGCGGTGCCCGCCGGCACCGTCAGCACGGCCTCGCCGGCTGCGGGGTCGGCGTCGACCGAGACGAGCGCCTGATGGGTCGAGGCGTCCGTGGCGGTGACGGTCACCTTGCTGGCGCCGGTGGCGAAGAGGCCGCCGACTTGCGCGGTGAGATCTCCCGAGGTCATCAGCGACGACAGGTCGCCGGCCGTCCACTGACCGGGCGCCGGGGTGTCGTACTGGCTGGCGAGGACCTCCAGGTCGGTCATCGCGGTCGCCTGGGACGGTCCCGCGGCCGGGGAGCCATCGGCTGCCAGGGGCACCTCGACGCGGTCGGCCGCGGTCATCCGGCCGTCGCCGTTGAAGTCGAAGCGCGAGTAGGTGTCCTCGCCGGCGGCGCAGTGGCGGTCGGTCCCATTGACCGCGAAGTCGGTGCAGCCGTCCAGGTTCAGGTCGCGCTTGGGGTGGTCGGGAGGACCGTCGAGGGCGATGTGGGCCGGGTCGGGGCAGGACGGGTCGGCGCTGCCGAGCTGGCAGACCTCCAACCAGGCGTCGCGGAAGCGTCGGAAGTCGCGCAGGTCGACGGCGCCGTCGGGTGCGGTGCCGGCGCTCGGGTCGCTCGGGTCGATGGTGGTGTCGAGCACGTCCGCGCCACCCGGGTTCGGCACGAGGCGCCGGCTGCCGTCGGGGCTCGAGTCGTTCACGTCCACGAGGCTCCTCGCGGCGCCGGGCAGGCTCAGCAGCGACGCGAAGTCGTCGACACGCGGACCCACGCCGCCGGTCGTGTCCGAGCGGGACCAGCCGACGATGGCGTCGCGGATCGCTGCCATCGACGGGTGCGCGGGCATGGCCGCCAGGTAGGCGGCGAGGCCGGCGACCTGCGGCGCCGCCTGCGACGTGCCGCCCCAGACGTTGTAGGACCCGCCCACCTTGGTCGAGACGAGCCAGCCCGCGGCGGAGACGGTGGCGCCGTCGTTGCTGAAGCGGATCCGATCGAGGCTCTGGGACAGGATGCGCTTGCCGGCCGTGTTCGGGTCCGGTGCGATCGTCCCGTAGCCCCCGACCGTGAGCACCGGGTTCGGGCCGTCCGCGGCGTGCCACGTGGCGCCGGCGAGGGTGATGGCGTTGTTGGTCGAGGCGGGACGCACCAGCGGCGGGCAGACCGAGTCGAGGAGGGGGTCGCCCTGCTGCAGGACGCCGCCGCCGTCGCAGAGCTTGCCGCCGTCGTTGCCGGCGGAGTTCACCCACAGCACCTGGTCGGCGGCGAGGCGGCGAAGCCAGGGTCGGAGGGCTTCGGTGCGCTGGGCTCGTTCGGCGACGGTGCGGTCCTCGGTCCAGGGGGTGCAGGGCCCGCTTCCGGTCGCGTCGTCGTTCGGCCCCGGACCGCACGTGAACGCGGCGTGCGCCCCGATCCAGGTGCTGACGTCGAGGGGCTCGCCGTAGCTGTGGTTGACGGCCCGGACGTCTCCGAGGTCGCCCCGCTCGATGGCGCGGGTGAGCGCGGCGATGCCGGCCACCGGCTCCCGGTAGGGGTTCTTCGGGACGGCGACGACGTCTGCGACCGGGTCCACGCCGGGGGATCCGGGGGATGCGGCCTCGAAGGCTCCACCCACGATGGCGGCGTCCACGGTGCCGTGGTCTCCGACGAGGCCCTCAGGCGCCCCGGAGGAGTCGGTCTTGGTCGTGTTCGGCTGGTTCGCGTCGCAGTCGGTGCCGCCGGGGCCGAAGCACAGCTCGTGGACGGTGGCCACGCCCTGCAGCGCGGCGATCCCGGTGTCGAAGCCGCTGTCGTACAGCACGAGGCGGCGCCGCGGAGCCGGAGTCGGCGGCCGCCCGCCGCAGGTTCCACGCCTGCGGTGCCCGGGCCGTCTCGAGGTCCCAGTTGCCGCCGTCGCCGACGCCGGCCGCGGTGGCCGGCACGTCCCAGCCGAGCTTCCAGGTCGTCGCGTCGGCGGCGTCGATCTCGCCCGGGGGCACTGCGTCCGGGGTGTCCACGACGTCCATCGCGGCATACGCGACGACCGGCTCGGCGCGCAGCTTCGCCAGGGCGCCGTCCAGGGCGGAGAAGTCCGGCGAGTCGGGCGCGGCGACGAGCAGCTCGCCCTCGTCGGCGAGCACGCCGATCACCACGACACCGGCGCCGGACAGGGCGTCGTTCGCCTGCTGCACGGTCGTGCCGTCGGCGAAACCGACCAGCGCCCGGGTCCGCGACGCCTTCCAGGCGAACGTCGGGTGGATCGAGAGGTCGGCGGGGTCGAGCAGCGGGAAGGGGACGTCGACCAGGTGGTCGGTGACCGTGGCGTCGGCCGGACCGTCGATCGCGCGGTCGCCGACCTCGACGATCCCAGTGAACCCGCCGGGCCGGACCGTGTAGCGGTAGGTCCCGCGTCGGGGGAAGGCGACGGCGTACCCGCCCCCGTCGGGAATCACGCCGGACTCGAGCTCGCCGCCGTCCGAGGACACGAAGCGGACCGTGCCGGAGGCGTTCGTCCAACGGACGCTCTGGCCGGGTTCGATCTGGACGGTGCCCGGGGTTGCGGTGGTGGAGCCGATGCTGACGTCGGCCCCGCCGGCGACGGTCACATCGGCGGCGGGGGAGGCCTGCGGCGTCGCCGGCGTCGCCGGTCGGGCGACCAGAAGGGTCAGGACGGCCAGCGCGGCGACCGCGGGGGCGACCGTCACCCGGTGGAGCGCCAATCGGCGGGCCGACGTCCGGTTCATCGCGTCGGCTTCGGCCCGCGGCCGATCCGTCGCACCGGGCTCGCCGTCGAGACCGACCCGGGTGAGACGGGCCTGGGTGAGACGGGCCGATCGGGAGGCGAGGCTGCTCGTGGGTGCATCTGTCGGCCTCCTCCCGTTGCCGGATCCGTGTCGGCCGCCTGACGCGACGCTCACGAACGGTGATAGCCCAGCCACGATCCCTGTGTCCTGAGCACTGGACTACCCAGACGCCTCCCGAACGTCACCCAGAGCGAGGCGGAGGGGTCCGAGCCGCTCAGTCGCCCGGGTTGCCGAGCGCCTCGGCGAGCTCGGCACGCGAGGTGACGCCGATCTTCTGGTACACCGCGCCAAGGTGGTTGTCGACGGTCTTGCGGGAGATGCCCAGCTCGGCGCCGATCGCCAGGCTGCTCAGGCGTCGTCCAGCGAGCAGGGCGACCTCGCGCTCGCGTGGCGTGAGCAGCTCGGTTGCCGGCGTCAGCGCCGGTGTCCGGACATCTGGGAACGCCTCGCTGAGCAGCACCGCCCGGGCGGTGGACCTGCCGGCGGGTCGGCGATCGCCGAGTTGCCGGTGCCACCGGCCCGCCAAGGCGGCGGATTCGGCGGCCCAGAGCTGCGCGCCGTGTGCCTCGAACGTCGCAGAGGCGGCGTCGAGCACGTCGGGGTCCTCGGCATCGAGCGCCCGGGCATGGGCCGCGCACATCGTGACGAGGTCGCCCTCCATGTGCGCCTCGAGGTCGTCGAGGAGCGCGACGGCGCCCACCCACCCGAAGCGGGCGGCGTCGTGGGCGAGGATCGTGGCGTGCAGGCGCGCGGCCGCGCCCTCGGCGAGCGCGGCGGTCTCCGCCGCGATCTCCGCCGCCTCCCCCACCCTTCCCTGGGCCGCGGCGATCCAGCTCCGGGCCCGGCCGTGGAGGACCTGCAGCCGCAGGTCGCCTTCGCCGGGTCCGATCGCGTCGAGCAGGCCCGAGGCCGAGTCGACCTCGTCGACGACGGCGAGCAGCGTGGCTTCCATCGCCATGGTCGCGCCGAGCAGGCCCAGTCGGTCGATACGTCCGAGCAGGGACCTCGCCTCGGATGCCATGCGGCGTGCTTCGGAGACCTGCCCCGCGTCAGTGAGGACGGCCACGAGGTTGGCGGCCCACACGCCGGCGGCCGCGTCGTCCCGCCGTTCGATCGTCTGTGCGAAGCCGGCGCGGCCGAAGTCGGCGGCCGCGCGGAGGTCGCCCCGGACATGCCGACCGATGAGCCGCGTGACCGCGATGAGCTGGCCGGTCATCGGTTCGGGGTGCTCGGTGGCGAGGCGCTCGGCGAGCGCGAGCGGCTCCTCGGCCTGTTCGAGCTGGCCGGCCAGCACCTGGGCCACCGTGGAGACGGTCAGGGTGTGGAGCGCCCCGGTGCCCCGGAAGTCGCGCACCATCACGCGCGCGCCGGCAGCGGTCGCATCGGGGAGGTCGCCGAGCAGCGTGGCGAAGAAGGCGCGCAGGGCGTCGAGCTCGTCGAGCAACTCCGGGTCGCCGATGTCGTGTGCGGCCGTCCGGACGAGCTCGACGGCTTCCGACGGTCGACCTTGGCGCAGGAACAGGTTGCGCGCTCGGGCGAGCGCGGCGAGTCCCCGGTCGCGATCGGTGGCGGCGAGCTCGCCCGCCCGCAACAGCGCCCGGTCGGCGTCGGCGCCGAGCTCGGCGAACCCCAGGATCTCGCCGAGCACGAGGTGAGCGTCGAAGGTGTCGTCGAGCTCTACAGCAGTCTCGGCGAGCCGGCGGGCGGTGCGCAGGTCGAGCCTTTCGACTGCTCGACGCGCCGCCTCGACCAGCAGCTCTGTCGACGGCCGGTCACCGGACTCGAGCTGGAGGTTCACCTGCTGCACGACGTCGAGGCGCTCGCCCTTCTCGGCGGCGACCGCGACGAGCTGACGGGCGAGCTGGCGCATCCGCGCCGTCGGGATGCGGTCCCTGAGGACCTCGCCGTGCACAGGGTGGCCGAGTCGGATCGTGGTGGGGACTCGGGTGCCCGCGTCCCGGATCAGTCCGCGGCGCTCGAGCAGGGCCAGGGCGTCGGCACCCGCAACCTGCTCGAGCACGTCGACCTCGAGGGGCTCGCAGAGCGCCAGCAGCTCGAGCGCCGTGCGCGCGTCCGCGTCGAGGTCGGCGAGGCGGTGCTCGACCACCTCGGCGAGCCGCGTCGAGGGCGCCAGGGCGCCGACCTGGGTCCAGTAGTCGCCACGCGGGACGAGCGCGCCGCGTTCCACGGCCTCGAGGACGAGCTCGCGGAGGAACAGGGCGTTGCCTTCGGTGAGCTGCCAGAGCTCGCGGTGGGCGGCGAGCTCGAGCGGACCGTCGAGCGCCGACTCGACCAGCTGGGCGCTGGCGGACTGGGAGAGCGGCTCGAGGTCGAGTCGCTCGGCGGCGCGGTCGCGCCAGATCGCGGTGATCGGGTCCGGTGGGTCTGCGGGCGTCTGCAGTGTCACGAGGACCTGTCCGGGCCCCGCGGTGGCGAGCTGCAGGACGAGCGTGGCCGTGAGGTCGTCGAGCAGCTGGGCGTCGTCGACCACGATCAGCGCTCGGCGGCCGGCCAGGTGCGCGTCGAGCTGGGAACGGGCTTCCCGGAGGAGTTGCAGGTGGTCGTGCCAGGGTTCGCGGGCCGGTGGGAGGAGGTGGGCGGCCGCGCCCAGCGCGAGCGGTTGCGCGGCACGGGTACCCACGATGCGGTGCACGGACCACCCCTGGTCCGCGAGACGGTGGGCGACCTCGTCGGCCAGTCGAGTCTTGCCGGTACCCGAGGGTCCGGCGAGCACGACGGAACGTGCCGGAGCACCGGTGAGGCAGACGAGGACCGAGCGCAGCTCCTCCTCCCGCCCGCTGAGGGGCCAGTCCATCCTGCTGCACTCTAGTTGCGGTTGGCGCGGGCCGGCCGGGGCACTTGCTCACGGGGCCGGACGTTCGTACGCGGAGCCGGTTCCTGACAAGGTGGCAGTGTGACCGCTGTCGACGACACGAATCGGCCGCGGGGATCCCGCGGACGCCTGCGGTGGGTCGAGCCGTGGTACGCGGCCTATGGCCTCGACGGCCTGGTGCTCCTCGGCGTCGGGCCGATCCTCGTCCCGCTGACGGTCGAGCGGGCCGGCGCCGGCGCGGTGGGTGCGGTGGTGGCGGCGTTCTACGTGGGCGCGTTGTTCACGCCGCTCGCCGGTTCGATCGCCGACCGCACCGGCCGGCAGCGCACCATGTTCCTGGCGTGCTTCCCGATCATGGCGGTGACGATGGTGGCGTTCGCCTCCGTACACGCCGTGTGGCAGTGGGCGCTGTTGGCCGCCGCGTTCGGGGGCGCCGGCGCGGTCGCCGGGACGATGGGTGGCATGTTCATCGTCGAAGCCCACCCCAAGGCCGAGTGGAACCAGCGGATCGCCTGGTTCCGCCTGGCCTACGGGGCGGGCCAGGTCGTGGGCCTGGTCCTGGCTGCGTTCGCGGCCACCCACCTCCGGATGGGGTGGTGGGTCGCGGCGGCGGCGGTGCTGGTCGCGTGGCCACTCGGTCGCCTCGGGCTGCCGCGCCTGTCGGCGCGCACCGCGAGCGGCCGCGGCGAGCTCGGCGCCGATCCGCGCGCGTCAGCCCGTCAGGTCGGGGGCATCAGCTGGGTGCTCCACGCCTACCACCGGCCGCGGTTCGGTGAGCTGTGGCGGGCCATGGACAGCCGGTTCGGGCTGTTCGTGGTCACCTGGTTGCTGACGATGGTCGGGCTCCAGACGTTCTTCAACGTGGTGCCCCTGGTCATGCGCTCGGGCTTCGGGGTCTCGCCGTCGGCGTCGTCGATCGCCTTCATGGTCGGCGCCGTCGTGGGCACGGCCATCTTCCCCGCCCTGGGTGCGTTGGCGACGCGGATCGGCCCCGGGCGCGTGCTGGGGATCGGGCTCGCGATCAGCGCCGCGTCGTTCGGCGCGATGGCGTTGCTCGACTGGACCGACCCGTCGTGGAAGGCGGGTGCCGCGCTGGCCGCGCTGGTGACGGCCGCGGTGGCGTACTCGTTCGAGGTGGTGGCGGCCACGATGCTGACGGCGAGCCTCACCCCGTTCTCGGAGGGCTCGGCCATGGGTGTGCTCAACAGCGCCATCGCGGCCGGCTCCATCATCGGCGCGCTGGTGCCGTCGGTCGTGGCCGCGCACTTCGGGTACGGCGCGCTCACGCTGGTCGCCGCCGGGGTGGTGGTCGTGGCGTTGCTCGTGGGCCTCCCACTCGTGGAGCGGACCTCGCCGCCCGACCCCGCGACGGGTTCCGAATCCTGACCGGCTCCACCCGCACCGCTCTTGGGTGGTAGCTCGTGACCGGTGCAACAGCACGCGCCCGAACGGTCGGAGCAGCGACGACCGCGCCGAGGTCGCGGGTCCGTTCACTCCCGCGCCGCCCGTGGTCGTCAGCCGTTCGCGGCCACCGAGTCACGGATCATGTCGGCGAAGCTGCCACCGGTGAAGTACACGGTGCGTTCGACGCGGCTGGCGATTCGCCAAGCGTCGTCCTGCCGGGTGTAGGTGTCGTCGTAGATGGCGCCGACGTCGAAGATCTGCTCCTCGTCCTCCCACACGACGCCGTTGCGGTTGAACACGTGCACCCGTCCGCGGGCCCGGTCGGGGCCGGTGAAGCGGATCTCGTGGGTCGAGGTGGTGTGAAGGCAGAACGTGAAGATGGCCAGGGCTTCGGGCAGCCATGCCGCGAGGTCGGCCGCGGTGCCCGCGATGCCGCCCGACGCGGTGTAGTCGACGTGGGCCCCGGGGAGGAACAGGCGCTCCCACCGGGCCCAGTCGCGGTCGTCGACGGCGTACGCATACGCGGTCGCGAGATCCCTGATCGCTTCTCGGTCGGCGAGGCGGTCGAGTCCCGGTACCGTTCCGTCGTCGCCGAAGTCGGCAGTGTCGTCCATGTGGTTCCCCAGTCGGGTCAGCTCGGTGATGCATCCGCGATGGCGGCGAAGGTCTCGAGGTCCTCGACGGCGGCCACCATGCGGGTGATGTTGGCGGCGGTGATCTCGGGGCCGTAGTTCTCGGGCGGGCAGATGAGCCAGCCGATCACCAGGCCCCACAGCGCCGCGGCGCGGTACCGGGCGAAGGCGGCGTCCGGCGTCGGCACCGTGGCGACCCCGGCGGACGCGAGCCGGTCGAGGTACTCGGCCAACAGGTCGCGTTCGTGGGCCCGGCGGACCTCGGTGTCGAGCGCCGTGGTCAGGATGTAGGTGACGTCGTGGGCCCAGCTCCCGCGCACCATCAGCTGCCAGTCGAGCAGCCCGCCGCGTTCGCCTGGCAGCAGGTACATGTTCCCGATGTGCGGGTCGCCGTGCAGCAGGGTGGTGGGCGCGAGGGTGTGCTGTTGCTGCAGCTGCCAGAGCGGTTCCCACATCTGGGCCACGGTGCGCCCGAGCGGTGCGATCAGCTCGGCCTTGAACGGGTAGCGCGCCACCTGGTCCTCGATCATCTCGAGGCCGATCGTGTCGAAGATCGTGAACATGCCACCGCTGGTCGGGGTGGGCAGCCAGGACAGCTCGGCGGCGAAGCGAGGGCTGTCCCAGTAGCGGGCGTGCAGGGTCGCGAGGTTCGCGAGGAGCGAGCGCACCTCGGGGAGGCTCACCGGGTCGAGGGCCGAGGGGAAGCGTGCGCCGCGCGCGGTGAGGTCCTCGAGCAGGAGGCCGAAGCGGCCGGTTGGTCGGTCGAAGTGGCTGGCGAAGGCCCGGGGCGCCTCGATGTCGAGTTCGTCGCGGATCTCGCGGTAGAAGCGGACCTCGTTCTCGTACATCGCGTGGGGCGCGTGGGGCGAGGCGAGCATCGTCTTGAGGATGAGCCGCTCGGGCAGGTCGCCCCCCGTGCCAGGGGCGTAGGTGAGGTCGAGCACGACGCGGTCCGCCGTCGAGGCCACGCCCTCACCGGCGTGCTTGGCGGAGACGATCTCGACCTGGTCCACCACCACGCCGGGCACGCGGTCGGCCAGCGCGGCCCCGAGGACCTCCGCGGTCAGGTCTTCGAGGTCGATGGGGAACACCACGCCGTCTGGCGGTTCGTGGTGGGATGGTCCGGTCACGGGGTCATCTTCGCGTCGCAGGCAGGCCCGCGTGGACACCTGGCCTCCTCCCGTCTTCGAGGCGTCCTGGCGAGCATCTCCCTAGGCTTGCTGCATGAGACGGGTGGCGATCTGCGGCGTATTGCTGGTGCTGTGCGCGGCGTGCGGGTCGTCGGGGGCGGTCAACACGGCCGGTTCGGCGGGCCTCGACGGGCTGGTCTCGGTCAGAGGTGCGACGTTCGTCGAGACCCCGCTCGGGGTCGTGGTGGTGGACGCGGCCCGGAACGGGCATCCGGCGATCGCGGTGCCGACGCCGTCGGGTGCGTACGAGTGGGTGAGCGACGACGCGGTCGGCCCGTTGGGTGGCGCGGTGGCGTGGCTCGACGGCGACGTCGTGCGGGTGGTCGGGCACCGGTGCCGGGTACCGGGGCCAGAAGAGACGACGACCACCGACGACATGGGGAACACCTGGCTCGACTGCCCGACGGTCGACCTGGGTGTGCTCGCGTTCTCGATGTCGTCGAAGACGTGGCGTGACCACGAGGGCGCCGTGGCGTTGCACGGCAAGGCCGTCGACCTCGCCGTGGGCAGCGGGAGCCGGCTCATCGGCACCGTGAGCGACGGCGCTCCCTCGACGGGCCTCGACCTCATCGACGTGGACCGCGGCACGGCAACCCTGCTTCCTTCAGGTGCAGCTGCTTGGCCGCCGGCCTGCCGGGTCTCCGGTGGCTTCATGGCGGAGGCCGGATCGTGGAGCAAGTCGGACGGTGGCCTGCCACCGTGGGACTCGGGAAGCAGTGGCCCCGGCATCCACGTCCCGGCGCCGGGCTTCGTCGTGCTGCAGGGCACCGGATGGCAACCGCTCACGAACAGCGGAGCGCAGCTGCCCTCTGGCGCGGGCCTCGTGTTCTCGAACGGGTGCGTCCGTGGTGCGGCGCTGGTGCAGTTCACCCGGGGCGAGCCGCACAAGTCGAGTCGAACGACCGCCTACCTGGTTCACCCTGACGTCGCGCAGCGCACGATGACCGTGGAGGCCGTCCCGGCGTCGGACCTCGACGGGCAGGTCTTCTATCGGCCCGACGTGCTCGGCAACGTGGTGGTGGCCTCCTCGACGAAGGTGGCGGCGACGGTGGCCGAGCGCACGGCCACCTACCAGACGCTGCGGGCGGACGGCACCTGGAGCCCGGTGCGGAGCCTCCCCCGCAACACGTCGGTGATGGTCACGAACGACGGGTCCACCTACCTCGCCCGGACCCACGGTCACACGGTCACCGTGGAGCGCGCAGGAGGCTGACCTGCTCGCCGCGACTGCGCTCGTGGCCGCCGCGGCAACGTCGCGATCCTCGAAGATTTCTCTCCCGATGTAACCCTTTTGGGGTCCTCGGTACTGTGTGTTGACCGATGACCGATGGTTCCGTACGCGTCGAGATCGCCACGATCTACCGAGTCGAGTACGAGCGACTTGCCCGCTTGGCGTCTGCCATCGTGCTCGACAGCAGCCTCGGTGACGACCTGGTCGCTGAAGGCCTGGTCCGGCTCGTCGAGAACTGGGACAAGGTCCGGAACTACGACTCGCCGGGGGCGTGGCTGCGCAGGGTGGTCATCCGCGACGCGGTTCGCTTGCAGCGCAAGCGCACGAGGGAGCGTTCGATGCTGATCGAGCTGTTCGCCACGACCCCCGCTGTTGCGCCGCCGACCGTCGCGTCCAGCCCGCTTCGCACCGCTGTCGACCAGCTTCCCACGATGATGCGCGCGGTCGTGCTGGTGCACTACTTCCAGGACCAGTCGATCGCCGAGACCGCAAGTCTGCTCGGGATCAAGGAGGGGACGGTGAAGTCGCACCTTCATCGGGCGAAGCAGAAGCTGCGGGACGTCATATCCGAGCGAGATGTGGAGACCACCCGATGATCGAAGAAGACCGGTGGCGCAGTGAGATCGTCGAGGCGCACCCGTTCTCGGGGGTGGGACTCGACCTCGACCAGGTGATCGCAAGGGGTGAGCGCCGCGCCCGACGGAAGCGAACGGCGCGACTCGGCGCCTCGCTCGTCGTCATCGTGTTGCTCGGCGCGTTGGTCGGTCTGGTCGTCCACCGCTCGTCGGCGGGGTCCTCCCCGTCCTCCGTTCGCGCTGCCGGCGATCGGCACGGCGAGGTGGCCGGACCGAGCGGCACGACGACCACCACGTCGACGACCACCACGACGAACCGGCCGGCGCCCGAGACACCGACGACGACGCCGGGCTCCACGACTCGGCCGGGGACCACGGCCGCTCCGGGGCCCACGACCATCCCGGGGGCTTCGACACCGCCGGGTGCAGCGCCCGTGAACCTCCCGATCGCGGTCCAGTCCGACGCCGAGATGAAGGCCGCGGGAAACAACGGACCCTCGTCGTCGATCCTGCAGCCCACGTCCTGCGTCGTCAGCGGGCAGCAGGTGACCGCAAGAGGTGGCTACACCAACGGTGGATTCGCCCCCAACGTCTACGACCGCTACGGCGCCGTCGTCAGGCTGTACGTCTACACCGCAGCCGCTGCCGGATATCCCAGCGGGGTGCAGGTCGTCAACGTGGGTGAGGAGAACGCGGCACCGATCGGTGGCTACGGACCCTGGGAGGTCTCGGGTCCGATCTACGTCACCTCGGCGGCCCCGAGCAGGTGCGTCGTCGCGTCACAACCGACCCACGACCCGATCCTGGCGCCGTAGCGGTTGCGCATCGCCCTTCTGCCCGCTCATCCTGTGAGACGATCCCTGGGAGGCCGCCACCGACGTGGGTGGCGTTCAGTCGATGGCGATCTGGCTGGCATCGCCGATTCGCTCTGAGCGCCACCTGTCGCAGTTCGTGTGAGCCGCGGGGCGTCAGCGGGTGGCGATCGCGAGGAAGAGCGGGTAGGGGTGGCCGTTCTTCTCGAGGTCGTAGGCGTGCTGGAACGTGACCTGGGTGAAGCCGGCGGCTTCGAGCTGTGCGCCGAGCTGGTCTCGGTCGAACCCGTGGTGGCCACCGAAGCCCTCGCCGTGGAACGACCCGTCCTCCTGTTCGAGGTCGACGATGCACAGGTGCCCGCCGGGCTCCAGGAGCGCGGCGAACCCGCCGAGGACCGGTCCGAGGTCGGGCACGTGGTGGAGCACCTGGACGGTGACCGCCAGGTCGAACCGCTCTCCCGCAGGCGGTGCCTGAGTCGCCAGGTCGAGGTCCCAGATGCGGCTGCCTTCGGGGAGGCGCCCGCCGGCGACCTTGTCCGCCATGGCGTCTCGCATGCCGGCGGAGTTGTCCGCCAACGTCAGCGCGCCAACGTGGCTTTGCAGGTGCTGGGCGACGAGCCCGGTCCCCGCGCCGTACTCGAACAGTCGGGCATCGGGCGAAGGGTCGAGCCGCTCGACGATCTGTGCCGCGACCACCCGGGCCCGCTCAACCTTTGCGGGGTCGTCGTCCCAAGACCTCGCCGCCTGGTCGAAGAAGCCCGGCCCATCGTGAACCGCTCCTGACTCGTCGTCGCCGGGTCCGTGGTCGTGGTCTGCGCTCATCCCGACGACCCTGCCACAGCTCGGTAGCGGTGGCGATTCGGGAGGTAGCATGACCTCTGGTGGATCTGACTGGCGTGATCGGAACCGATCGGGGAGAACGGCCGGTGATCGAAGCCGAGCACGAATCCAGTCGATTGCCACGGCCACCGCAGCGAGGGCGAAGCGCCTGGCGTCCCCGTCTCGTTGCGGTCGCGGCGCTCGTCGCGCTCGCAGGATGCGGTGGAGCATCCGGGTCGACGACGCACTCGGCGGATGGTCCCGCCATCGTGTCGCCACCGCCGGTCGTGTCGCCGTCGATCGTCAAGGGCTTCCCCGCCGACTCGTCGATTGCGACGGTCGCGTCCAACGGGTCGGTCGGATGGGTCCTCACCTCGGGCTCTGGCGCCGCGATCTGGAAGCTCACCCCTGACGCGCCGGCCGCCAAGTTCCTCGGCCTCGAATCGTTCGCGAGCTACCAGTCGGCGAGCCTCGGGATCGCGGCCTGGGGCAGCGACCTGGTGGTCCTCGCCCAGCGATGCACCGTCGGCCCCAACTACGGCCGCTGCGCCCGTGACTCGGGCTACGTCCTCCTGTACGACTCGACCGGCAAGCGTGTCGCCACGGTCAGGTTGTGGCACGACCAGGAGGCCGGAGGGGGAGGGTCCTCACCGACCTTCGTCGGACCCGACGGGCAGAACCTTTGGCTCAAGGGACCGAGCAAGCTGTACGAGATCGATGCCGCGGGTGCGGTGAAGGACACCATCGACGTCCCGGGTGGCAGGAACTCGTGCTTGATCCACGGCACGCTCTACAAGGTCGACTACCAGCTCCCTTCGCTGCAGACCGACCGCAACGGCCACCAGACCGCCCACATCGAAGCCGGCTCGAAAGGGCCCCCAGCGACGATCTCGTTGGAGCGGTGGACCGGGTCGTCGTGGGCGCCGGTGCCCGACAGCGAGACCTCGGACGCGGGCATCGCCCCGGACTTCGCCTGCGGGGCACGCGGGATGTGGCTCGTGGACGGCAGCCGTCTGGCGGAGAGCTGGTCGTCCTCTGGGGGTTGGCACGTCGTCAAGGAACCTTCCAGTCCTTCGGGCACGAACATGCCGTCCATCGCATCGAACGGCGCGGCATTCCGCCTTGGTGTCGATGGGTCGCTGCAGTGGCTGGACCCCAAGGCCGGCAACCCGAAGTCGACCGGGCTCACCCTGGGGTCGGCCACGCTGGGGACCGCCACCCCGGCGAAGCCTCCGACCCTTGTCCACGTCGACGCAGGCAACGCCAGCGTGTTCGCCTGCGCCCACGCACTGACCGGGGCGCCCGGCCTTCCAGACTCGCCCGGAGTCCGTTGCGGCTTCGCACCCCTCCCCTCCTAGGTGAACGGTCTGTCACTCGATTCGGTGACGGCCCTGCATTGGGCGTCCTGAGGAGTCGCGTTGACCCACCACGTCTGTGCCTCACACTTGCGAAGGTTCAGGCGGGGCTGGTCGGTGACGAGTTGGCGGTCATCCCGGACCGTGAGCGACCGATGCTGGTCGACGACGCGATGCGCTGAATCGACGATCCCGACGAACTTCCGAAGTGCCATGGAATCCGGGCATCGGCTCGGGCCGTGCGGAGGGCGAGCGACGTCGGGCGCGTTCCGCGAAGTCGTCGAGGGCGGCGAGTCGACCACCGGCCGACGGGCCAGCAGATCGGCGAGCCGGTGGGCCGCGGCATCTCGGCGCACGGTGATGTGGTCGTTCCAGCCTTGGCAGACGGTGCTGAGGTCTGAGGCGAGTGTTTGCTCCACGCGCGGCGGCCGAGGCCGTTGCTCAGCCTCGCTGGGCGCGCAAGGCCGTTGCGATCTGCTCGACGGTGGGGCTACCTGGCACGAAGCAAGCCTCCCGATGAACTCGTACGCGGGTCATCCACCTCCCAAGGGCGCTCAATGAAAGGTGAGATGGCGCAACCTCATCTCTTGGCGACTCGCGCCGAATGGAGGTTGTGGACTACCTCATGAACCCGCTCGACTTGACGCGAGTGCGGCTGCCGAGGGCCGGCGCTCTGCGCGCACGGATTGCCTCCGGCGCCGACGGACCGAATGAAGACAGCAGCCGCGCTCGGAGCTCACGATGATCGAACCTCCATACCCGCGCTCCGCGTCCTCGTCGTGGACGACGAGGCGGTGAACGTCGAGCTGCTGACCAAGATGCTCGAACGTGCGGGCTACAGCAATGTGGGTTCGACGACCGACTCGAGCGCGGTGATGAGGATGGTGCGCACCTCCGAACCCGACTTGATCCTGCTTGACCTGCACATGCCTGAGCCAGACGGTTTCGAGCTCATGAGCGAGCTCAGTGAGCGCATGCAGCCCGACGAGTTCCTGCCGGTGCTGGTGCTCACGGCAGACGCCACGGAGCTCACGAAGGTCCGAGCGCTCGGCGAGGGCGCGACGGACTTTCTCACGAAGCCCTTCCAGTACCCGGAGCTGCTCCTTCGCCTCCGCAACCTCCTCACGCTCCGCCACCAGCACCAACAGCTCCTGCGAGCGAACATCTCGATGGCCGCCACCATCGAGGAGCAGAAGCAGGCCGCGTCAGCGGAGATCGAGCGCAAGCGGGCGAGCACCTTGCGGACGGAGTCCGTGTTGGCAAGTTCCGGGCCAAAGATGCTGTTTCAACCCATCGTCGATCTGTCGGACGGCACGATCATCGGCGTCGAAGCACTTGCGCGCTTCCCGGAGTGGCCCGACATCGGCCCCGAGACTTGGTTCCGCGAGGCACACGAGGTGGACCTCGGCGTCCAGCTCGAGCTGTCGGCGCTCGCATCGGCGCTCCGCAACATCGACAAGATTCCACCGGATCACTTCATCGCGCTCAACGTGTCACCGGAAACGATCCGCTCGCCTGCGTTGCGCCAGCAGCTGAGTGCCGTGCCCGCAGAGCGGATCGTGCTCGAACTCACCGAGCACGAGCGCATCCCGGACTACCGTGAGCTCCTCGCATCCATCGCGGACCTGCGGGAGCGCGGCGTACGGATCGCCGTCGACGACACCGGGTCCGGCTACGCGAGTCTGCACCACATCCTCGAGCTCGGACCGGAGATCGTGAAGCTCGACCGCAGCCTGATCATGGGTCTCGATACGTCTCCTGTGCGGCGGTCACTTGTCGCCGCATTGGGTCATTTCTCGACCGAGCTCGACATCATGATTGTCGCCGAAGGGATCGAGACACTCGAGGAGCTCGCTGCGCTGAAGGCACTCGACATTGGCCACGGTCAAGGATTCCTTCTCTCACAAGCGGCCGAGCTCCCGGTCACAGTTGCCAACATCCCAGACTTCGACTGAGCACGACCCACTCACGGATTGGACTGTCTCCAACCGGCGATGACGCACTCAGCTCGAGCTCGAGTGCAGGTGCCAGCGTGAAGCACCACGAAGGACCGGCGCGGATTGGTGACGCCGCTCCCAACCGTGTCCCTGGGTCGTCTCACCTGGGGCTCTGCGGTGTTTGCGGCAGCGGTGTCGCCGGTGCAGCCCGGTGTGCAGGCCCTTGCCGGACCCGCTGGCCATCCCCCCAGACCTGGGCGGTCGCGGCACAACCGGCATGACCGCTGATGCCACGGCAGATCCCACAACGAAGCTTCAGTTGCGGTCCGACCGCGGATCGTCGAGCGGCTCTCTGGCGCGCACCCGACGCACGACATCGAAGAGATCGGTCAGGTCGATTGGTTTGGTGAGATAGGCGTCCGCGCCGCTATCGAGAAGACGACGGGACAGCCCGGGAGAAGCGTCTGCCGAGCACACCACGACGGTGGTGTCGGCAATTGCCGGCGTCGCCCGAACTCGCTGGAGAACCTCCTCACCCGACAGGTCGGGGAGGTGCAGGTCGAGCAGGATCAGGTCCGGTTCTATTTGGTTGGCGAGGTCATAGCCCAGACGTCCCTGGACCGAAATCACGAGCTCGATGTTCCCCTGGGTTCGAAGTGCCCTCTCCATCAGCTGAGAGTTCGCGATGTTGTCCTCGATGTAGAGCACCTTGAGACTTCGGTCGCCGACCGAATCGGTCGTCTCGTCGCCTTCCGCCGCCATCGCCACATCGGAAACACGATCAGGCGGGTCGGCCTGGGGGAGCTCTAGGCAGAAGGTCGATCCGACGCCAAACGTGGAAGAGGCGGTGAGTGCTCCACCCATCTGTTGGCTAAGTGTTCTCGAGAGCGCAAGACCGATGCCTGTGCCCTCGATCGAGGTCGTCTCGGCTCCGAGCCGCTCAAATGGCATGAAGCTTGCATCGAGCTTCGTGTGCTCTATCCCAATACCGGTGTCCGTTATGGCGATCGACACCGTATCCCCGGACGCGTCTATCTCGATCGATATCAAACCGCCGCGTTTGTTGTACTTCACTGCGTTCGACAGCAGGTTCAACAAGATTTGCAGAAGTCGCTGCCGATCAGCGAGTACGCATATCCCTTGTGAGTCGACAACCGATGGTAGCGCGATCTCCCGATCCTTCGCCTGAAGCGCAATCAGATCCAGTGCGAGGTGTAGTTCCTCTGCCAGTTCGACGGGTTCGAGTGAAAGGCGAAGTTCTCCGGCCTCGATCTGCACGATGTCGAGCACTTCATTGATCAAGTCCAATAGGTGTCGGCCAGAGTTCTGGATCGCGCTCACGCTTGCTCGTTGCTCGTTGCTCAAGTCATCCATAGCGAGCAATTGCGAAAACCCAATTACCGAGTTGAGCGGCGTACGAAGTTCGTGACTCATGCGTGAGAGGAACTCGCTCTTTGATTGGCTCGCCTTGGTGGCTTCGTCTCGCGCAGCACGCAACTGGGCCTCCGTGCGATGGCGACGGCTAACATCGTGAGCGGTAGCCATGATGAGCCCGTGCTCGTGCATCGGCTTTGCGGACCATTCAAACCAACGGTAGCTGCCGTCTGCCTTGCATAAGCGGTTCTCAAACCTGCCCACTTGCTCGCCTCGGATCAGGTCTGCTATTGCTGTGGCAGTAGCCTCTTCATCTTCTGGATAAACTAAACTCAACAACGACCGGGTCAGAAGCTCAGAGACGTCGTATCCAAGGATCGACTGCCAGGCCGGGTTCAGGTGGACGAACTGGCCATCAAATGTTGTGACTGATATCAACTCAGAAGTCAGCTCGAAGAATTCGTCTAGCCAGTAGCGAGCCTCCTGATGATCAAGGTCATCGACGACCATACCCACATGGAGGGTCTGGCCCTCTATCAAAGACTCGTCTAGGGTCAGCCTGACCCACAACAGCGACCCATCGGCACGCTGCGCCTGCACGTTCCAGCTGTTATTGGTGGCCGGGGCCTCATTGGCGCGGTCGCGGACATGGAGGTAGCTCTCGAGGACTGTGCGGTCCGACGTTGGCAGCAACAACGAGACGTCGTGTCCGATGACCTCTTCCGCCGAATAGCCGAACATCGTCTCGGCGTTTCGACTGAAGGTCCGAACCGTCCCAGCAGCGTCGAAACCGACGATCCCCACATTTGAAACGGAGGGCAACTCCTGTATCCAGCTTGGCCTCTGCACCATGAACGAACTCCTCCCGGACCGAATGATCCATCGGGATGTGCAGCGACCCACGCTATCGCGCATGTCACTCGCCGGGGAGGCAGGCTGCCGCACGAGATCTGCCCCTGGGCAGGCGCAACGACATGGAGCTGCCACTTCCATAGGTCGGTGTGGGTCACCGCGGGTGCCTGCGCCGACGCGCGGACCGGGGCTCCCGGCTTGCCGGACTCACCGGGCGTCTGCTGCGGCCTCGCGCCCTTGCCGTCCTGGGGCTGCTCGTTGAGCCACCTGTGGCGTGCGTCGTCGAGATCGAGGGTGACCCGACGCGGGAGCGTTGCCTGGTCCGACGTCGAGAGCTGGGCGCGGAAGACCGACCGACCCTGACGACACGGATGCGTCCGTCGTGTGCGTGTGCTCCGCTGTGCGGCGTCATGGGCGTCGTCACCGAACGGCACATCCGGGGCGTATGTGCGGCTAGTACGTGCTGTACAACCTTGCTGTATGTCAGCGACCCGAACCCAGGTGTACCTCACGGAAGACCAAAGAAGCCGCATCGACCGCGCGGCTGCAGCCGAGGGACTCACGATGGCCGAGGTCATCCGCCGAGCGCTTGATGCGTACCTGGATCACGAACCTGACCCGGCGACGGCTCTCGCATCGACCTTCGGTGCCGAACCCGACGCCGAGGTGCCGTCTCGCGACGGTTGGCGCCGTGGCTGACCTGCTCATCGACATCGACGTCTTCATCGACCACCTCCGAGGGGCCGCGAAGATCCACCCGGCGAAACATCGCCTGCACTACTCGGTCATCACCCGGGCGGAGCTCTTCGCAGGCAACACGGCGACAGGCCTGGCAGCCCAGCTCCTGGCGCCCTTCCGGGAGTTGCCCGTCAACCGGGACATCGCCGAAACAGCGGGCCGGGCGGTGCGTGAGCTCCGGCTCCGACTCCCCGACGCGATCGTCGCTGCGACCGCACTCGAGAACGGGCGGCAGCTATCGACCCGCGACGTCAAGGAATTCGACCGAGTCCGAGGGCTGCGGCTTCGCTCCCTTCATTGAGTCCAACTTGCCGCGGTAAGCGACCATCGCAGTGACACGGGCCGCCCGAAGAGCGGACGTGTTGAGTGGGCGTTGGCATCGCCGTACTGGAGTGCGGCGCGGTTGCGACGTCACGCCGGGGTGCGCCCCACCGCGGCGCCGAACCCCACACGCCAAGGACATTGTGGGTGCATGGGGATTAGCGTCCCCGGCATGGAACCCCTCGATCTGCTGAAGCGCACCGCCGTCGAGTACCGCGCCCGCCTTGTTGCGGTGCCCGACGACCGCTGGGGCGACCCGTCGGTGTGCGGGGAGTGGACGGTGAAGGAGGTGGCGGACCACATCGTGGGCGGCAATCGCTTCGCCGTCGCCCTCCTCGAAGGAGCGAGCACCGAAGAGGCCATCGCTGCGGTGCGAACAGGCAGCTTCGAGGGCGACCCCGTCGAGCGCTTCGACGAGACCGCCGCCGCGCAGTTCGCTGCGTTCGAGGCAGAAGGTGCGCTCGATCGGATCGTGCACCATCCCGCCGGCGACATGCCCGGCGCGGCGTTCATCGGTCTCCGCGCCGGTGACCTGTTGCTGCACGGATGGGACCTCGCCCGCTCGACCGGCGGCGACGAATCGCTCGACGGCCAACTGGCCGAGCAGGTCCACGCCGTCTACCTGCCGAACGTCGACCAGCGCGAGATCCTTCGGCATCTTCGCCGACACCGGGACCGAGGTGGGGGACGACGCGCCAATCGCTCAGCGCCTGCTCGTCCTCAGCGGTCGGGCCTGATCCGCTGCGAGCTCGGACGCGCATCAGCGTCGAGGCCTGACGCGGGAATGGTGTTGCTCGAAGCGATCTTCTGTGCCCTCCGCTCCCGTGTCGGTAGCACCTGCTCCGGCGAGTTCCGGGACGAGGCTCTGATCGAGTTCGCCATCATCGTCCCCGAAGCGGACGACCTCGGAAACCTCGGCTGACCTGGACCTTCTCAATGGAGCGGGTGACGGGAATCGAACCCGCGTTCTCAGCCTGGGAAGCAGGCGAACGGGTCGCCGCTGAGCAGGGCATCGGCGTGAACTCGCAAGGCAGCAGTGTCGTCGCGGTCCACCCCGTCCCCTGCCGGCGCACTGCTAGGACGACCGCGAACGGCGTCCCGCGCGTTCCGCGAACTCGTCGAGCGCGGCGAGCACCTCGGGAGCGGCCCACTTGCGGTTGCGGTGGTTGCCGGACACCTTGGTGACGATGCCCTTGTCTTCGAGGTGGTCGATAGCCGTGTTCGCGTTCGTGGCGGCGACTCCGAGCTCGCGCTGCACGAGCGGCGAGTCGACCACTGGCTGACGGACCAGCAGATCGGCGAGCCGGTGGGCCGCAGCACCTCGGCGCACGGTGATGCGGTCGCTCCAGCTCTTGCGGACGGTGCCGAGGTCTGAGGCGAGCGTCCGACCGTTGTCGACGGCAAGGAACGATGCCTCGGCGATCAGCTCGACGATCGTGGTGGGGTTCCCGTTGCGGTAGGCGGTCAGCGAGGCGAAGTAGGCGTCGGTGTCGGTGAGCAGTCCTGCTGACACGGGCACGGTCACGGTACGGGTGAGCCGCTTCGCCCGCAGGAGTGAGTGGATGAGCGCGCGACCGGTTCGGCCGTTGCCGTCGGGGAACGGGTGGATCGTCTCGAACTGGGCGTGAGCGACGGTCGCCTGGACCAACGCCGGGATGTCGTCGCGCCGCATGAACGCCGCGAGGTCACGCATCGCTCCGGGAACGCGCTCGTGACGTGGGGGCACGAACAGCGCGCCGTGCGGCCCGTAGTTGCTCCCGCCCACCCAGACCTGCTGGTCGCGCCAGTGGCCGACCCACTCGGGATGCGACGGCCCGATGAGCACCTCGTGCATGTCGAGGATCGCTTGCTCGTCGAGGTCGTCGGCGAGGTCGAGCGCGGCCTGCATGGCTCGGGTGTTGGCCACGATGATGCCGGCGTTGTGCTTCGTGGGGTCGCCCAGCTCGGCGAGCGCGATCGCCTTGGCCGATGCCGTCAGGTTCTCGATCTTCGACGAGGCGGCGGACTCCGAACGCAGCAGCAGCGGCGCGTAGGGGGCGATGTCAGCTCCGAGCTCGGCGTCGAAGCGGGCGATCTCGGTCGACGCCTCGTCGGTGAGCGCCAGTGTCTCGCTGGTGAGCGGGACGTCGAGCTTGGCGATCTCCGGTGGGATCGCTGACTCGTAGGGGCCCGAGTGCGCAGCCCGTCGGCTGCGCGGAACGGAGATGTCGTCGGGGAGCGACCACGGCACCGACTCGTAGGTCAGCGTTGGCCAGGTGGTCCAACCTCTGTCGGCTGAATCGCCAGGATCTGCCATCGCCCACCGACGTTAGTAGCATTTGGTGAAGAAGTGCTACTTATGAACGAGGAAGCGCTGGTGGTGCCGCGATCGCGACCTGTGGTCGCTTGCTGTTCACGCGGGGAGGTTGTCCTGGAGGGAGCGCTGACACCTCATGCTCGAGATCGCCGACCGGGTCCCGGCTGGCCAAGTCCACACGTCCCTTCCGGGAAGCGCCCGGGAACGAGCCGAGGCACTGGCCCGCCTCGAAGTCGTCACCATCCAGAGAGAGCGCGAGCCCGTCGCCCGCGCCCTCGAGCACGACCCCGGCCTGGACTTGTTCGGGTGACGCCGTGGGAGGCTGAGCACCGTGGACACGGCAGCCGGCTTCACCATCCATTCCACCAAGAAGCTTCTCGATCGGGTGAAGCAGCCGGTCGTCGATCCGGTCGAGCCGACCACCCACCTCGGGAACTGGTACGCCACCGCGCTGTTCTGGAAGCCCCAGGTGGCGCTCCTCGTCAACGAGCACACGCTGCTCCCGGTGTTCGTTCCTCTCGCGCCGGCCACCACGCTGGCTCGGCGGTTCCCTGACGAGCTTCGGCGTGTGCTCGACGCTCATGGCGTCGATCCCCGGTTCGTCGACAACGAGATCCGCTCAATGGGCGCGGGTCACTACGCCAAGACCGCGAGCCGCAGCCTGCTGGGCGTGATGAACGAGCTCACCTTCCTCGCCAACGTCCACCGGGAGGATCACGGCGCCGACGATGACCTCGTCGCGCTCTCGGTCCGCCTAGCCGAAACCCCGATGAGCCCTCTCTACAAGCGCCACATCAGCCCCGACCAGGAGCTGAAGGCACTCGTCGAAGGGGCGATGCACTGAATCGACGAATCTGAGGATCTTCCTGAGATTCATCGACTTCGAGCACCAGCTACTCGTCGTAGAGGCCTACTGCTTCCGCGTCTGCTGTCATGGCGTCGAGGGCCTCTTCCGCCACGGCGTCGACTCGATCCCGATACGCGAGGACGTCCGTGGTTGCCAACCGGTCGACGCCACCGCCGCGGACGTGGAACGTCCCGCCTCCGATCAGGTCCGCGACGAACGCGGGGCTCACGTTCAGGACGTCCGCCGCCTCCTCGATCGTGAGCGCGCCGGCCGGCGGATCCTGGTTCATGTCGGTTCTCCGGTGGCGATCGCAGGCACGGAGGTGGTTGGGTCGAGGAGCTGGAGGCCGCGGTCCTCGGCATCGTTGGCATCGACGAACGCGTTGGTCCGGTCGAGAAGTTCGCGTGCGGTGGCGAGCGTGGACCAGTCCATGCGGGCGGTCCAACGTCGCACGCGATCCAGGTAGGTGACGAACAGGTCGGGCCGGTCCTGTCGGCTGAGCCGGCGAAGCGCCCGTAGGTAGTCGTTGCGGGAGATGGTCGCGATCACGGCCCGTTGCTCGTCGCCGGCGACGTACTCGGCGTTCATCACGGCGCGGCCAGGCGGCCGTTCCCGTCGTCGAAGGGGTGGACCTCGGCGACGAGGAAGGCAGCGAACGTTCCCCGTTGGGTTGGCGTGGTCAACGAGTCGAGGATGTCGTAGCCGTGTCGAAGGGTGCCTTCGACCAGGTCGGGCGCGACGAAGACGGTGTTGCCGGCCTGGTTCGGGTACAGCTTGAACTCGCCGGGGCGCTTGTCGGTACGGCCGCCGAGGATGAGGCGATGCCAGGCCTGGAGCAGCTCGATGAACTCGTCGGCTGACCCGGTACGACGACGCATCTCCGGCTCGTCGGCGACGAGCCGGTAGGTGCCCAGCACGTCGTGCGCATCTTCCGGGCGCGCTGCAGGGACCTCGCCCTCGAACACGATGCGCTCGGCCTCGTCAGGTGTGAACTCGGTTCCTTCGATGAAGTTCGAGAAGTACGCCTCCCAGAACGGCAGCGTCGCCCGCCGCGCCGCGTTCGGCAGGCAGCGCGGGATGCGTCGTGACCACATCGCGGCAGATGGTTGGCGAGCAGCTCGAAGCGGACTACCCGGCCTTGGTCGAACGGAACACCGGCGGCGCGGGCCTTCATCGCCGTCGACCCGGACGTGGAGTCTCGAGTACCGAGCGCGGCGCCGACGATCTCGTTCAGCGTCTCGACGCGAGCAGGTGACACGTCGAGTGTTTCGGCGAGTGCTTCGGCGGTGTCTCGGTAGGCGCCCACCTGCTCGGCACCGTCGACGGCGCAGAGGTGGTCGATCCAGTCGGCGAGCTCGGCCCGCGCCAAGGTTGCTGCGGGTAGGTCGGTTCGCTTGCGGGTGGGTCGGGTGTTGTCGAGCAGGGCACGCGGTCGCGACGCGAGATGCACGCCGCTTCCCATTGCGATGTCGCCTTCGATCGCTCCGGGACCCTTGCGGGAGACGACGACGAGGCCGGGAAGCTCGAGGCTGCCGTCGCGGGCGGACGCGATGAAGAGGTAGCCGTCGTGCGGTTGCGCCCACACTGCGGAGCGGTCGGTGACGACTGCGTCCGGGAACCGTCGCCCCACGATCTCCCGCCACGCCCGGCGGACCACGTCGATAGGGTCGGCTGCGACGTCGGTGGAGTAGACGCCTCGCGCTAGCTGCACGATCTCGCCCCGCTTGACGCGGTCGTGCAGGGTCGAGTCGGGCACGTCCTCGGCGAAGATGATCCCGTTATCCATCGGTTCCTCCGGGCTGATCCGAAGAAACTACCAGATAACAGCTCATATCCGAAGAAAGTGCCAGATAAGCAAGGACTCGGATGGCGGTTACCCGATCGGCGTCGCTCCACCGGTTCCCGTCGGGCGCTGCTTGAGCTTCGCCTCGATCAGGCCGTTCAGGGCGTCGGCGATCTCGTGGTCGCGGTCCTGGGTGGCGTGTTGGTAGATCAGCGCCGCCCGTGAGGTCGACTGGCCGAACCTGGCCATCAGCTCCTTGGTGCTCGCGCCGGTCATCGCCGCCAGCGTGTTGCCGGTGTGGCGAAGGTCGTGGGGCTTCATGCCCTCGATGCCCAACTCGGCCATCGCCCGGCTCCACGCCGAGTACCAGGTCGCCCGACGCAGCGGTTGGCCCTTCGGGCCACAGAACAAGAGGCCCTTCTTCCCCGGCGCCGCATAGCGTGGCAAGGTGCGCCTCCAGCTCGGGTTTGAGCATGGCCGGGATGGCCACGGTGCGGACGCCCGCGTCGGACTTCGGTGGGCCGAGGACGTGGGATCCGTCCTTGAGCTGTTGGTACTGCTCGACCACCTTGATCCGCCCGTGCAGAAGGTCGACGCGCTCGCGGGTGAGCGCCAGCATCTCGCCGAGGCGCAGCCCGACGAACGCGCCCACGAGCACCATCGCCCGGAACCGGGGCTCGATCGTGTCGGCGATCTCGAACACCTGGGGGATCGAGGCGATCGGCCGTTCCGGCGTCTTCTCCTGGCCGGCGCCCCGAATCACACACGGGTTCCGCAGGATCAGCTCGTCGGCCACGGCCGTGTTCAGGATGGCGTGCAGCAGCCGGTAGCACTTGGCGATCGTGGTCGGGCCAGGCTTGCCGGCCTTGAGCATCCCCGAGTGCCAGTCGCGCACCTTGGCCGGTGCGATCTTGGCCAGCTCGAGGTCGCCGAGCACCGGAAGGATGTGGATCCGTAGCTCGCTCTCGTAGAGCTCGACCGTGCGAGGGCGAAGGTCGGGTCGCTGCTCCAGCCATCGGTTCGAGTACTCGCGGCAGCGTCACCTTCCCGGCGACCGGGTCAACCCACGTCCCGCGCTCCATGTCGGCTCGCACCGTCGAGAGGTACGCCTCGGCGTCACGCTTGGTCCGGAACGTAGTGGGCGCGGCGGCCATCTTCCCGTCGAGCGCGGTAGCGCGCCTGGTACCGGCCCGACGGCAGCTTGCGCACGCTGCCCCATGACGCCTTGGCCGTTGCCATGGGCCTGATCATGGCACATCCGAACCGGTGTGGCACGTATGTGGCACGCTCGCCTCGGAGACGACGAAACCCGCAGGCCTGAGGCATCCATATAGTGCCTCTGAGCTGCGGGTTTCTGGAGAGCGGGTGACGGGAATCGAACCCGCGTTCTCAGCTTGGGAAGCTGGGTACGCGGGGGGTTGAACGAAGACCCTGCAGACCTGGAGTGGGGGCGCGCTCAGTGCGAGCGCTCGCCACTCGGCACCGGGTGGGGGCGGTCTGTGCGGCACGGACGGTCTGTGTCGCACGGACGGGATGCCCGGTGCGGGTCGCACGTCAGCCGTATCTGACCTCCACATAGCGACGGCGGGGTTCGGGAAGGCTCGCGACGACGAGTTCGTCGAGCGCGTCAGCCAAGGCACGTTCCCGCTCGCGGGTGACGTGCTGGTACCGCAGGGCCGTTTCCATCGTGGCGTGGCCCAGTCGTTCCATGACCTCCTTGGTGGTGGCGCCGGTGATCGCGGCGAGGGTGCCGGCGAGGTGGCGCAGGTCGTGCAGGTGCAGGTCGGGGAGTCCGACGTACTCCCGTGCCTCCTTCCATTGCGCGGTGAGCCAGGACGGACCGAGGGGTCCTCCCTTGGCTCCGGTGAACAGCCAGCCGTCGTCGGTCGGCTGGGCGAAGTTGGCCAGGTGGGTGCGCAGCTCGGGCTGGAGCAGGCGTGGGATCGACACGCGCCGGTGGCTCTCGTCGGTCTTGGCCGGCCCGAGCAGGGGCTGCCCACTGCGGAGCTGCGTTCGGGAACGGGCAACCACGACATCGAGCCCGTCGAGGTCGACGTCGCCTCGTCGGAGTCCGAGCAGCTCGCCTTTGCGGAGGCCGAGGAAGCCGGCGCACAGCACCAGGCATCGCAGCCGCGGGTCGATTGCGTCGGCAAGCTCGAAGAGCTCCAGCACCGTGGGGATCTCGCGGTGGGAGGTGGGCTCGCGACCGCCGCCGCGCACACGGCAGGGGTTCGAGGAGATGATCTCGTCTTCCACGGCGGTGTTCATGATCGCCTTGAGGAGTCGGTAGCACTTGGCGGCCGTCGAGGTACCCGGCCCGCTGGTGCCTCGCATCTCCTGGCACCACATGCGCACGACGAGAGGCGTGATGGCGGCCATGTCCAGCTGGCCCATCTGCGGGGCGATGTGGAGACGAAGCTGGTCCTCGTAGAGCTCGCGGGTCCGAGGGCGAAGCGGCTCGCCACGTGGCGTGAGTCGCTCGGCGATCCATTGGGTCCCGTAGGAAGCCAGGGTGGTGCCAACTGGCGAGGCCTCAAGTCCCGGGGAGCGGTCCGGGCGGTTGTGGGGAGACGTTGCTGGTGATGGGGACAACGGTCATCTCGTGCGCCTCCAGTCCTTCGCTTTGGCAGATCCCGGCCCTTCGCCGGTGCTACCTATCGATAGCAGTGGCTGAGCCGACGGCGCCCGATGCACAGACGGGCTGTGCCCTCCGTGCGCAGTCGTGGAGGAGCTGTCGGAAGTGGGGGCTACCAATTGCGTGCGCGACCTTCTTTGCCTGACGTAACGTGTCTGTGCGGCACGGACTGTCCGTGCAGGGCTGGCAACGTAGATCAGACCTATGACAATGTCCAGGCAAGGTGATAGATTTTTTACATGCAGGGGAGGAACCAGTCCGAGGTCGCCCAGCTGTTTCGGGAACGCCGCAAGCAGCTTGGGTTGACCCAAGCCGAGGCAGCCAAGCGCGCCGGCGTGTCGAACCCGACCTGGATCCGCATGGAGGCAGGAGGGCGTTGCTCCCCGGCCACGCGCCGCTCGGTTGCGCTCGGACTGGGTTGGGCGATCGACGCCAACGCCCGGCTCCTCGCCGGTGATGAGCCGGATTCGCTCGAAGCCGCCACGCCCGAGCAGCTCTCCGCCGAAGACGGTCTCGAACAGATCGCCTCGACCCTGCACCGCATGGGCCTCACCGCCGACCGCATCGACATCGCAGTAACCCTCGTCCAACGACTCGTGGAGCAGCCGTGACCCAAGCCGAATCCGAAGCGAACGACATCCTCGCCTACGCCCTGCAGCGGCGGTCGATCATCACCCAGGCGTGCGAGCTCGTGCAGTCGTTGGGCCTGCCAGTCGATCGTGCGCCACTCGAGCCGGACGTCCCGTTGCGGGCGCTGGCCTACAACTGGGCGGTCAACGTTCATCCCGACCTGATGCGCTGGTACCGCGACGCCGCGCAGGCGACCCAGTTCAAGTGCCGATACCTGCGCATCGAGCAGGGGGTCGAGGAGGTCGGAGGCATCGAGCGGCTCGTACTGCGAGACCTCAATCTGTTCACCACTGCCACCGACGCGCACCTGGCGCTCCCCGACGAGATGCGCAAGCGGATCATCGACGTGGCCGAGCCCGTGCACGCAAACACGGCCGTGGTCGGGCCGCTGAGGCTGGCCACGGTTCTGCCAGGCATGCTGCTGCTCGCCTGGGACCAAGCGTGGCGCGACGCGATCGAGACCTTCGGTCAACACGTCGGCGACGTCATCCAGACGCCCGCCGCGGTCGAAGGGTTCCACACCCGCATCGACGACCTCGAGGAGTCAGTGCAACTGATGCTCAACCGCTTCGTCGCGTTGAGCGCCGCGGCGGAGATCCCGAGCGACTACCGGCGCGGCTGAGCCGCCAGAGCTGATCGGCCGTCGCGGGCGACGGTGGTTGGTCCACTCGATCGGCTCGGCGAACTCCCAGCCTCGCTCGGGACCGACATCGGCGAGCGCGGTGACGAGCTCTTCGAGCTCGAGCAGCGCCAGCGGCATCCCGAGGCAGCGGTGGCGCCCGCCACCGAAGGCGAGTGGTGGGGGAGGCGGCTGCTCGACGGCGAAGCGCCCGGGCACCCAGGTCTCGGCGCTGTCATAGACGTCAGGGTCGCGGCTCGCCCAGAGGAACGATCCGAACACTCGGGTCCCCTTCGGCACTTCGAGATCGCCGATCGTCGTGTCGGTGTGCGCGAAGCGCAGGGCTCCGGAGGCTGCCGGTTGCCAACGCATGCACTCCTCGACGAGGGCCCGCGCCGGGTACTCGCCCGATCGCACAGCCTCCCAGCGCTCGGGGCGGCTCGACAGGGTCCACAGCAACGACGCGGCCTGGGCAGAGGTCGTTTCCCAGCCCGCCACCAGGAGCTGCATCACCAGCACGCGCCGGGCGTCCTCGTCGAGGTCGAGCTGCTCGATGCGACCCACCACTCCTTGGGGGTCCTTGCGGAGCTCGTCGGCGAACGCGCCGACCCGCTCCAGGGACGGCTCGATGCGGGTGCGCCACTCGCCTGCGTCGTAGCCCCAGAGGCGGGCGATCGTCGACACGTCTTCGCCGAGGGATCCGAGCACGGCCGGGTCGGCGCCAATGAGTTTGGCGAACACCTCGACGGGGTACTGAACGGCGAGATCACCGACGAGCTCGTGCGATCCGGCGGCCATCGACTCGACGAGGTCGTGGGCGATGCCGGCGACGGTGGGCCGCATCTCCTCGGCGGCCGACGACCGAAACGCCGGTCCCATGGCGGCGCGCTGCTTGCGGTGCTTCACGCCGTCGTTGAAGGACGTGGTCGCGGACGCCCACTCCGCTGCCGGGCCCGTCGCACACCGCGCCGAGTGACGACTCGCAGATCGTCGGCGCCCAAAGCTCTTCGTGGGCCAGCACGGCCTCGACCATCTCGTAGCTCCAGACGAGCAGCGTCCCGAACGGGTCCGCCGCACACCAGTCGTCGCGGCCTCCGTCCGCGATCCGGGTCGGCTGGATCAGCCACTCCGGGTCGAAGTTGTCGAAGACGGTCAGGTCACTCATCGTGCGCATCCGCTACAAGGTAGTTGCGGTCCAGACCCGCCCTCCCGCCACCGGCAAGCTCCTGATGGCAGTCGGGGTTGGCTGCCGTCTCCACAAAGCACCTTCACCACCAAGGGGCCCCGATTGCCGTACCGGTTCTGGATTTTGCAACTACCTGGGTGGCGTCCATTGGCGGCTCGGTCATGCCATCGACATTGCCCGGCTGGGCAACCGTCCACCTCACGGATGAGGCGGGCGAATTTCAGCTTTGGACGATGCCGACAAGATGAGAAACCCGACCAGAATCGGTAAGTACCAGTTGGCGATCCAGAACGGCCGGGGTTCTGGATCCTCGAAGTGGCCAATCGGGAGGAGTTGACCGGGGATGGTGGATACGACGGTCGCAAGAGCTGCAACCCCACCGTGGTATGAGCACGTTCCGGACCCAATCGATGGCGACCGCCGTCATTGCAGTTGCTTCCAACAACTATCGTGTGGCTTGGATAGACGTACTTCCCATCCGTGTACTTCGACTGCCGACCGTTCAGGTAGAGGACTCCACCGAGTAGGACGAGGACAACCCGACGGCGGTGAGGATCCCTCGTTCTGACATTGCGATCCCACCTCCGACTTCCACGTCCCCACTTTACACACTTCGACCTCGGCCTGCGAGAAACCTGCGCAAGTGCCCTTGGTTCCGCGCAACTCTAGGGCGAATGGCTGTCTTGGATGGCAAGGGTGCCGTCAGAGACGAGGGCGTCGAAGTGGCGCTGTACCTGCTTTGCGCCGTTGCCGCAAACACCGCCGGGCCCCAGGCAAACCCCGCTGAAGACCATTCCGCTTGGCACGTTCAACCTGATTGGTCCGCGGCCCGCCGTCGCGGACGGCCGCATCGAGGTGTACTTCGCCGAAGCGCACTCGCCCTGGCAACGGCCCACGAACGAAAACGGCAACGGGCTCCTGCGCCGCTGGTTCCCCAAGAGCACCGACCTTGGCGTTCACGACCCCGACACGCTCCGCCTCGTCGAGTAACGCATCAACACCATCCCACACGCTCACTCAACTGGGACACCACCCACGACCGCTACCACGTCGCTGTCGCAATGACCGGTCGAACTCGCCGTCGTTCGAGGTTCCGTCGAGAACCACCTCCACACGAGCCGGGCCGCTTCGGTCGGATGCCCGCTGAGCTGCGAGTCGAGCGCTACACCGCCAAACCCTGAGTTCGCTCGGTCAACCGCCTGACGGCAAGCGAACGTCTTCCGGCCAATACAGAACTCTGGTGGGCCGTTGCTTTTTGTGCGTTCTAGGCACCGATAGGGCGCCCGCCTCCGCTCTGCTTGAAAATGGACTTGTCCGCGTCACAAGTTGGAAGAGACGAGCAAGTTGTCGCTGGGGCGTGGTAAGACGGGGGCACTTGCCCACGTTACGTAGAGCATTGTTGGCTAGCTCTAGGGCGCCCATGGCAGCCAACAACCGATTCCTGTGGAGGGTTGATGTCTGAATTGAAGTCGCCGTGACCGAAACCCCGTCCGCCCACTGTCGGAATTGTGGAGCCCGGTGAGCGGGCGCTTCTGCTCGGAGTGCAGTCACCGATGGAAGCAGCAAGCGCGGCCCCTCCCTCAAGCCCCGTTCCACCTCCACCAGCGCCACAGGGCAGCAACCCGCCGCCTCCCACGGCTCCCCGGGTACCTGCTGACCGCCCGGCTGCCTTCCCGCCACCGCCGAGCCGCGCCGGTCGGTCACGCGCCGTGGCCGGTTCCGCCGACAACGCCTCCGCCTCCTGGCGGCGCTACCGCCGCTCCCGTCAACCTTCCAACGACGTCATCGGCCCCGGCGACACAAGGTACCCCTTCCAGGTCCCGATGAGGGCAACGTTCAAACCTCCCGAGATCCGGTCCGCTCGTCGGGTCGACGGTCTGGCCGTACCTGGTGATCGGCGTCCTCGCGGACGGCTCGGGCGGCTCGAAAGACAAGAAGTCGACAGCCGTGGCGGCAGGAAGCACGACCGTGCCGGAGACCGCCGTCTCGGAGGAGCCTTCGACCGAACCTCCTACTACCGAGGCTCCAACCACAACACTTCCGGCCGTGGGCACCAGGTCTAACCCGGTTCCCGTCGGGACCTCTGCACCAGCGGGCGACTGGGACATCACCATCGCTGGCTACGAGCCGGAATCAATGCCCAAGCATTCAACCAGTTCAATGACTCCACTCCCGCCGGCTCCGAATATTTCCGAGTGAAGGTACAGGCCACCTACACCCCGGGACGGGCACTGGGAGTCCCCTCTTCGTGACCCTCAACATCGCAGACGAATCGAGCAGCACGTACGATCCACGTCCGTATCTGGGGGAAGCGGCGGAGACCCCATGGCCTTCGAGGATCAGGCGGACACCTTCAATGGCGGTTCCGTGCAAGGCTACTTATTCATCCCATCAGATGCAGCGGCCGGGAAGATCTTGCTGTTTCCGCCCAACATCACTTACACGGACGTCCCCGGTGGCGTCGGGTTCTTCGCGGTCAACTAGTACCGCGGGGTCGCTTCAGACGCCGAAAAGGGCGAGGCTCCCACTCTCGGTCTTCGTCCGACCAGAGCCGACCCAGTCGTTTAACTCGTCGGAGGTCAGAGCGTCAACCTCGCGCGCCAGACCTCTGCAACCGCGCCGCAGGCTGACGGGGAGTAGGAAGGTGGGATGACGCAAGGCGGCAAGCTCGAAGATCTCGTGGCCGGAGCGGTCGTCAGGGGAATCGACCCGGCTGGGCCAATCACGGTGGTCACCGCGGAGTGGCACGGCACCCAGGCGGTGACGCTCGTGTACGAGACGGGGCAGCCCAAGTGCGCGAACAGATGGTGTTCCGCGGCGACGAGGGCACCTTCGAGCTCACCGAACGCGCGGCCGTGCCTGGAGCTTCGACGGCGACGGGCACGCTCTTCCGCCTCGCTGTCCGAGGCCCGCCGCATCCGGCTCGCCTACCTCTTCGACCCGATGCTGGCCGTGCACACTCCAGTCAGTCGAGCCGCTGCCGCACCAGATCACGGCGGTCTACGGCGAGATGCTCCGCGCCAGCCGCTGCGCTTCCTGCTCGCCGACGACCCCGGCGCCGGCAAGACCATCATGGCCGGGCTCTCATCAAGGAGCTGATGGTCCGCGGCGACCTCGAGCGCTGCCTCATCGTCTGCCCCGGCAGCCTGGTCGAGCAGTGGCAGGACGAGCTGCGCGAGAAGTTCCACCTCGCGCTTCGAGATCGTCACCCGCGACATGATCGAAGCGCCCGCACCGGCAACCCGTTCGTCGAGAAGCGACCTGCTGATCGCCCGCCTCGACCAGCTCTCGCGCAACGAGGAGCTGCTCAGGCCAAGCTCGGCGCAGACCGAGTGGGACCTCGTCGATCGTGCGACGAGGCCCACAGCATGTCGGCGCACTACTTCGGCGGCGAGGTCAAGGAGACCAAGCGCTACAAGCTCGGCAAGCGCGCTCGGCGCGGTCGACCCGGCACCTCCTGCTGATGACGGCGACGCCGCACAACGGCAAGGAGGAGGACTTCCAGCTCTTCATGGCGCTGCTCGACGCCGACCGCTTCGAGGGCACGGTTCCGCGACGGCGTCCACAACGCCGACGCCGCGCGACATGATGCGCCGCCTGATCAAGGAGAAGCTGCTCACGTTCGACGGCCGGCCGCTGTTCCCGGAGCGCCGCGCCTACACCGTCAAGTACGCGCTCTCCGACGACGAGGCCGCGCTCTACGACGAGGTCACCGACTACGTCCGCGAGGAGATGAACCGCGCCGACCGGCTGGCGACGAGGGCGAGGGCGCCGGGGCAACACCGTCGGCTTCGCGCTCACCATCCTGCAGCGCCGCCTGGCCTCCTCGCCCGAGGCGATCTACCAGTCGCTGCCCGCGGCGCCGCAAGCGCCTCGAGAAGCCGTGGTCGAGGAGCGCAGCAAGCTCGCTGCGCCGCGGCGCGCGGTGAACGCCCGCAGGAGCGACGCTGCTCGGCGACCTCTCGCCCGAGCTCGACCTCGATGACGAGACCTCGATGACTTCGACGACCTCGACGACGACGAGCTCGAGGAGCTCGAGGAGCAGGTCGTCGACCAGGCCACCGCGGCGCAGACCATCGACGAGCTCGCAGCCGAGATCGCCACGCTGGCCCAGCCTCGAGGAGCTCGCCGACGAGGTCCGCCGCATCCGGGCGCCGACACGCAAGTGGAGCGAGCTCTCCGGCCTGCTCCAGGACGACGAGCCGAGATGTTCGACGTCCGGACGGCGACCGCCGCAAGCTCATCGTCTTCACCGAGCACCGCGACACGCTCAACTACCTGGTCGACAGGATCCGCACCTTCCTCGGCCGCCCCGAGGCCGTGGTCGCCATCCACGGCGGCATCGCGCCGCGAGGAGCGCCGCGAGTCCAGGAGTGCTTCACCCAGGACAAGGACGTGCTCGTGCTGGTCGCCACCGACGCGGCCGGCGAGGGCATCAACCTGCAGCGCGCCCACCTGATGGTCAACTACGACCTGCCCTGGAACCCGAACCGCATCGAGCAGCGCTTCGGCCGCATCCACCGCATCGGGCAGACCGAGGTCTGCCACCTGTGGAACCTGGTGGCCGACGAGACCCGCGAGGGCCAGGTCTACCAGCGCCTGCTCGACAAGCTCGAGGAGCAGCGCAAGGCGCTCGGCGGCCAGGTCTTCGACGTGCTCGGCGAGGCGTCTTCGAGGACGCGCCGCTGCGCGGCCTGCTGCTCGAGGCGATCCGCTACGGCGACCAGCCCGAGGTCGCGCGACCGCTTCGAGCAGGTCATCGACGACGGCGGTCGGCAGCAGGCCTGAGCGAGGTGCATCGAGCGAGCGCGCCCTCGGCCGACGAGATGATCGCGCCGCCGACGTCGAGCGCATCCGCGACGAGATGGAGAAGGCCGAGGCGCGCAGGCTGCAGCCGCACTTCATCCGCGCCTTCTTCGAGGGCGTTCGAGCGCCTCGGCGGGCAATGGTCAGAGCGCGAGCCGGGGCGCTACGAGATCAAGAACGTGCCCGCCGACGTGCGCCAGCCGCGACCGCAGATCGGCGCCGGCTGCCGCGTGCTGCGCCGCTACGAGCGCATCACCTTCGACAAGGAGCTCGTCAGCGGTGCCAGGGCAAGCCGGTGGCCGAGTTCGTCTGCCCCGGCCACCCGCTGCTCGACGCGACCATCGACCTCATCCTGGAACGACACCGCGACCTGCTCACGCAGGGCACCGTCCTGGTCGACGACGCTGACCCGGCGACGAGCCTCGGGTGCTCGTCATCCTCGAGCACGCAATCGCCGACGCCCGACAACCGCGCACCGATCGCCACACGGTCGTCAGTCCGCCGCTTCGAGTTCGTCGAGATCCCCCGGCGGCGAGCCCCGCACCGTCGGTTACGCCCCCTACCTCGACTACCGGCCCTTGCTGACGACCGAGGCATCCCGCTCCCTGAGTGCTGAACGAGCGCCTGGCTCGACGGCGACCTCGAGGAAGTCGGCCGAGGATCACGCGATCGAGGTCGCGGTCCCCGACACCTCGCGACGTCCGCGTCCACACCCGGCAGCGGGTCGAGCATCTCGAGGCCGCGGTGAAGGACCGCCTCACCCGGGAGATCAACTACTGGGACCACCGGGCCAACGAGCTTCAGCTCCAGGGCGACGCCGGCAAGACCCCGCGATGAACGTCGACCGGGCCCGCCAACGCGCGGACCGCCTCGCCCAGCGCCTCCATACCCGCTCGCTGCGCTCGGCCGCAGGACGGAGCCTCCGGCCCTTCCCCCGGTCGTCGTCGGTGGCGCACTCGTCGTTCCTGTCGGCCTGCTCCACCGTGTGGGGCAACGGCCGACGCTCAGCCCGACGAGTTCGCCATGTCGCGCCGCGAAGTCGAGGAACGGGCCATCGAGGCCGTCCTGGCAAGTGAAGAGGCGCTTGGTTGGCTCCCCGTAGACCTGAACGAGGAGCAGCGCAATCACCCCGGCTACGACATACGATCCATAAGGCGCGGCCCCGATGGAACGCCTTGCGACGTCCGCCACATCGAGGTCAAAGGCCGCATCGCCGGCGCCCCCACGGTCACGGTGAGCCGGAACGAGATCCTCACAAGCATGAACGAGCCCGACCGCTTCATCCTTGCCCTCGTCGAAGTGTCGCCGGCCGGCGGTGAGATCGTCCGCTACTTGCGCCGCCCCTTCGAGGGTCGCAGCGAGGACTTCGTCTTCGAGGTCACCAGCGTCAACTTCACCTGGTCGGCCCTCTGGGACCGGGCCCAGGAGCCTTCCTGAGTCACTCGGACCAGATGGGGAGCCGGTAAACGGTACGCCGGGAGTCCACGGGTGCTGAGCCGTTCACGAGCGTCGGCGTTCGCCAATCCCACCTGTATTCCCAGTCTTCACGTGGCCCGATGCGGGTCCGCTTCCAATGACCGCGGCGGAGGTGCGCGGCCCGAGCTTGCCCAGTTTCGGCAGACTTGCTGTCGGTGTTGCGATGACGACGGAGCTCAACGACGTGGACGGCGCCGATTGGTGAGCGGGCAGTCTCCCCATTCGTCATGGGTTGGCGCTGCCGCTCTTCTTGCCGGGCGGTTCCAAGGAACGCGGCGCCCACCCGCCCCAGCAGAGCGCGGCCGCGAGGTTGTCGACGGCGGAGCGCATATCGGACTTCGTCCTTCTTCCGGGTATTGGAACGAGGTGACCGTCGATCTCCACCAGCCACAAGACGGTGTCTGAGACGCCTGCACCACGCTTCCGGGCGACCAGTACGACTCCCCGGAGCGCCCCATCGGCTCGGAACCTGTCAAGGAGTTTGAGACACGAGCGGGTTACGTGTTCTGTATGAGCGCTTCTCGTGATGGATCGTTGATCCAGGCGACGGTG
>CAWELZ010000005.1:0-174310 GCA_963810075.1 uncultured Actinomycetes bacterium
TCACCGAGCGCGTGACCCGCTATGCGATGGGCATCACCATGCCCGAGGGATATGACGCCCCAGCGACCCTGGCCGGGCTCGTCGAGGGCCTCGAGCTCATCCCCGCCGGGCTGCTGCGCTCGGTCACCTTCGACCAAGGATCCGAATGGGCCAACTGGGAGACGATCGCCGCGACCTACAACATCGACGTCTGGTTCTGCGACCCGCACTCGCCCTGGCAACGCGGCCAGATCGAGAACCAGAACCGCACCTGGCGCTGGTGGTTCCCCCGCGGCATGCGCCTCGACAACCTCGACCAGACCCACGTCGACCGGGTCGCCGCCATCATCAACGGCCAACGCCGACGCAACCTCGCCTACCACAGCCCCGCCGAGCTCTACCATGCCCTCACCGTGCACCGATCACTGGAACTGGCCGCCTCCCCTGTCTGTCAGGGTGAGGTGAGACACCTGGTGTAGCGGTTCATCACTCCCACTGGGGCGAGAATGGATGTTTGCGATGACGTTGACGACTGCAGATCTGGTTGGTCGCGCCCAAACTGGCGGGGTGGACGAGACCGAGGATCCTGCCCCCCGACCGAAACGCCGGACTTTCACCGCGGCTGAGAAGCTGGCGCATCTCGACGCGTACGACGCCTTGGCTAAGGGCAGCGAGGAGCGGGGCGCGTACCTGCGCCGGGAGGGCTTGTACTCGTCGCACCTGTCGGAGTGGCGCAAGGCCCGCGACGCGGGTGCGTTGAACGCTTTGGCCCCGCGGCCACGGGCAGCGAAGCGCACCGCGGACCAGGTCGAGCTCGACAGGTTGCGGCGGCGTAACAAGGCGCTCGAGACCGAGTTGGAGCGCACCAAGACCGCGTTGGAGATCACGGGAAAAGTGCACGCGCTCTTGGAGTCCATCTCCGAGAGCGCGGACACCGAGCCGAGGTCGAAGCCGTGATCGACGACCACTTCGACGAGCTTGCGAAAGCGACGTGCACCCGCCGGGCTGCGGCGTTGTTGGGGCGGCCCCGTGCGAGCCACTACCGGCGCCGCCAAGGCCCGCTGCTCGGCCCGCCGCCACCGCGCCCCGCACCACCCAACGCGTTGTGCGAGGTCGAACGCCAGCACGTGTTGTCGGTGCTGCGATCGCCGGAGTTCTGCGACCTGGCCCCCGCCCAGGTGTGGGCCCGGCTGCTCGACGACGGCATCTACCTGTGCTCGATCGCCACCATGTACCGGCTGCTCGCGATCGCGGGCGAGAACCGTGAACGGCGCCGCCAACGCACCCACCCAGCCAAGAAGAAACCCGAGTTGATGGCCACAGGCCGCGAACCAGGTGTGGTCCTGGGACATCACCAAGCTTCGCGGCCCGACCCGAGGCGTCTACTACGAGCTGTTCGTGATCATCGACATCTACTCCCGCTACGTCATCGCCTGGACGATCGCCGCCGCCGAGACCGGCGACCTCGCCAAGGAGTTCATCGACGCCGCGATCGCCGGCCAGGGCATCGAACGCCACCAGCTCACCCTGCACGCAGACCGGGGCACCTCGATGACCTCCAAGCCTGTCGCGCAGCTCCTCGTCGACCTGGGCGTCGCCCGCAGCCACTCGCGGCCCCACGTCTCCAACGACAACCCGTTCTCCGAGGCCGGGTTCAAGACCCTCAAGTACTGCCCGGCGTTCCCCGGCAGCTTCGGGTCCATCCAAGACGCCCGCAGCTTCTGCGAGACGTTCTTCGCGCACTACAACCACGAACACCGCCATTCGGGCATCGGCCTGCACACCCCCGCCTCGGTCCACTACGGCACCGCCGCCGAGATCCGCGCGGAGCGGGCCCGCACCCTCGACGCCGCCTACGCCGCCAACCCCGACCGATTCCGTGGTCGCCGGCCCACCCCACCCACACTCCCCACCGTCGCCTGGATCAACGATCCATCACGAGAAGCGCTCATACAGAACACGTAACCCGCTCGTGTCTCAAATCCCTTGACAGGTTCCGCTCCACCCAACTATTCTCACAGCGTCAAATGCGGACTGCTCGTGAACTATGCGTTCCGGAGGCGAATCTTGAGTTCATCAACCGTGACACGCTGGGGGGCCGTGATTGTGATCATCGTGACTGCGGGATTTATGGCTGAGCCCGCATCTGCCGTGCAGGGTGCATACTGTACTAATTCGGCACAGTGCTGGGCTTCGACAGACTCCTCTGTGTCAAATCCCGGTTTTAATGGGGTAGGGGCAAATATCCGCGTAAATTGCATAGGCGGGTCCAACATTTACGATTTGGTCGACTTTGGCGTCCAGCTAGTTCAGGAGCAGAACTCGCAGATCGCGTGGTATCGAGTAGATATCCGGAATGGCTTCAGTGGGCCGTATTTCGTTTGGTCAACCTACGGCCCACATTTTGGTGTTGTAATTGATCACGATGCAGGCCCGTACACCCTTACCCAGAGTGCTCCGCTCTGGATCGCGAAAAATACATCGCCGGGAGTCCAGGCCACGATCGTCGCGAATGGCGCTCACTATACAGCAGAGGGTGCGGGATGGCCCGCCGAAAACATTCGTGCAGGACTGCTGAGGACGAACTCTACCACCAGCAAGGCTTATGGAAGTGCGTCTAGTATCTTCTATTTGACACTCTCGGGGGATGTGCATGAAGGCATGGACACGAACCAGACGACACCCTGGGGTGCGGTTAATCCATATGTCAATGTGAGCTCGCAGATCGGTGCCGGATCTGGGGCTTACTTTGTTTCATGGCCATCATGGATGCGTGCGTTTAACAACACACCGGTGGATGGCTGTCCCATCATCTAAGGAGGAACGAGTAATGTTTCACATTCGAAGACGGTGGAAGGCTCTACTTGCTATCGGATTGCCCTTGGTAGCTGTAGGTGCCAGTTTTGCTTTCATCGCGGCGAACCACCAAGATGCGAGCACGGCCGTCGTGGGCTCAGCGGCAGACGAGCCTTTAACCACGGTTGCCACGAGTGCTCCCGACCGCGGTGTGCTCATCGCAATCGCGAAGGAAAAGGCGGCGACACTCGGCGATACAAGCCCCACTCGTCTGCAGTTCGTCGAAACAACCCACGGTAAAATCAAGGCACACTTTGATTCCGCTAACCCCGCCGATAACGAAGAGGCTCCAGTAGTCGCCATGGTGGTATACGGGGCGTTTGAGGAGGTTGTCCCGACTGGCCTGGCCCCGGGCCCAGGTGAGCCCCCGCCAACAAAGACCATTCACAGTACGGCAATGGAGGTCTCTGTTGATCTATCAACAATGCGCGCGGATTCGTGGATGATGGTTGCTCCAAATCGTCCGCCCATGGACTTGTCAGCTCTGGGCAGCGTCGTCCAAGACGTCACGCTTTCCTGACGATCGTCGCTTGGCCTACGCGGCAGCTCCAGCATCGAACCGGAACGTACTGGGCTAATCGCAGACACGAGGCCGGTTCCACTCGCCCTTTGGCAGCTTCAGAGCTCGAGGATCGGAATGCCGCTCTCCGATGCGGCCGGCGAGTGATCGACCCCGAGGTCCTCCACCTCCTTGGCATGAGTAGCGGCGTAGATCTGTGGAATGGCGATCTCGACTGTGCATCCATCCGGCAATGAGGGGGCCGTTGCCCGGATCTCGAGGAGCTGCTCGACGAGCTCGTCGCGGCGATGAGCCAGATCCGAGACGACTGTCGGCTCCATTGCGGGCTCGAAAGTGCATGGCTGCGCGTCGGTGCCAGGGGTCCGCTCGCCCTCCGAGGCGCTGAACTCACGAAGGCTTGACAAATGGGCGGAATCGGGCTCTACGCGGCTGAGTGTGGTTTGCGGCCTCGGATTCTGCGGGTGGGGACGGTATCCCATTTGATGCCGAGTCTGCCGATGAGTCTGCGCCGGTAGTTGTCGTGGTTGGTGAAGCCGTGGGCGGTGCGTCGGATCTTCTCGGCGAGCATGTGCATGTTCTCGACTCGGCCGTTCGATGCGCCGGCGGTGCAGTGGTAGGCGAGAACCTCGTCACTCCAGCGGTTGATGGTTTTGGCGAGCCGGGTCAGCTCGGGCACGTCGGCGTCCGCGCAGTGTTGGAAGAACTCGACCAGTCGGCGGCGGGCGTGGGCCTCGTCTTGGGCGGCGTACACGGCACAGAGGAGCTCTTTGGCGAGCCATGCCGCGGTGACTTCGCCGTCAGGGTCACCGGCCGCAACCGTGGCGAGAACCTCGTTGAACTTCTCGTCGCCGAGACGTTCGTAGCCGATCAGGATTTTGCGGCGGATCCGGAACAGCGGGTCACCCTTGCGTCCCCGATGACCGAGCGTTTCGTGTTGGACACGGCGTCGCACATCGTCGATCGCAGTGTTCGCGAGCTTGACCCCGTGGAAGTGATCGACCACACGCTGCGCGTTCGGAAGATGCTCGTCGAGAGCTTTGCGATACCCAGCCGCGGGGTCCAACGTCGCCAGGGTGATCCGGGCACACCACTCATCTCCCTGGGCTTTGAACCAGTCACCCAACGTGTCCGCAGAACGGCCCTGGAGCACCTCGAGGAGCAGCCCGGCGTCCAGATCGAAGATCTGGGTCGTGAACGTCGTGTGATGCGTCGCGGTGGCGTTGGTGAAGCGTTTCTCGTCCACGCCGATCGCGGTGACCTCGTCCAGGCGCTCCTCGTCGTCGATCACCGGATCGGTGAACTCGACGACCGCACCGTTCGCTGTTGCCCACCCCACACCGAAGACCGCTGCCGCGTGCGCGATCGAGTCACCGTCGATGTTCACCATGTCCGCGATCCGGCGTCGTGCCCGTCGGCTCAACGACGCCCGCGCCGCGATCTCGGGCGAGGTTTCCAACCAGGTCCGCGTCGCACAGTCCGGGTCGCCGCAACGCCACCGACGTTTCGCCCACACGAGCACCACCGGATGACCAGCCACCGGCAAGTCCCGCACCGCGGTAAGTCTCCGACCATGACCGACCGCCCGTACCCCACAGTCTGGGCAGCCCACCACGTCAGCGTCGGTTTCGATGAACAGCCACCACTCGTCGTCGACCAACTCCTGTGCGCCCACAACGAACCCAGGCAAGCCGACAAGCGCGGTCGCGCCACGACTACCGTCAATCACGGACAAGGGTCTCTCCTTCAGCAGATGTCAGATACCTGCAGAATGGCGAGGCCCTTGGCCGCGCTGGTGGATACCTATCCCAACCGGATCAACTCACACCGCCCCACACTCCACCGCGTAGAGCCGGAATGGGACGAACGGCGGTACCGAGCAGGAGATTCTGATCTACCCCATCGTTACTGAGGGCTCGGACCCATAGACGGTGCACCAAGTCGGCATAGGTTGCTTCACCGAGGAGCAGGTGTGCGGCGATGGCCTCAGGAACGACAAGCTCATAGACGGCCCGCTTCTCCACTCGCGTTTCATTGGCAAAGGTGTTCACAGCTGAGCAATTGAGTAGGATGTCTTCGCCGCGTCCCAAAGGTAACATTGTCTCGTGCGAACTCATTGACCAGCGTGACAGCATAGCAATTGGTGCACCAAACGCACTCGCCAGAATTATGGGATTGTGTTCTATGTATTCTCGGGTCTCAACGATCTCTTCCGCCTCCGCTATGTCTACAAAGAATGAGTTCTCAAGATCAGCGTGCCAGCTGTTGAGCAGTTGCGTTGCGATCTCATAAGCATTTGAAGCGCTACATCTCGGCATCGAAAGATGTTCGTTCCCTCCGAGATCGACTTCGTCCATCGACGAGACGGCCTCTTCGGTGCGTTCTACCGCTGCCGACAGAGAAGCTTCGTCCTCAGCGCTCGATTCATCTGAACCGAGTTGAGATCGAAAGAATTCTTGCGTTTGGGATATCCACGAGGGCGTCGGCATCGGGCGCTTCCGGCTAGTGCTCTTAGAAGAATGTCTCGGCGAGATTGGGCTGAGCTGCGTAGCCAAGGCTTCGCGTAAGGGATCACACGTAGTCTAGACCGCAGTCGGCATTCAATACCTTCCGCTCGCATTCGGGAACTCTCCAGAGAGCGTGTACTCGCCTGTCCCCAACCCCCACAGCAACGCGCGACCCAGCACGACCATCCCCCTCAGCGAGTCCGGTCGACCGGTCGGTCAGACCGCATCATCGGATCCGTCGGCGTCGTCGAGTTGCGCGAGTCGCAGCAACGCCTGAGTCGGGATCCGCAGCGCACCGCCGAAGCGCACGACCGGGATGCCCTCGCGGCCGCCGGTGTCGCGCCAGCGCCGCGTGAGCGCGTACACCTGCGTGCGGCTCAGCTGCAGCAGCTCCTGTACCTGGGGCACGCGGAGGAAGGGCGGGAGGTGGTCGACATCCACGGTCGGCTCCTGGAGGGGTCAAGTCGGAACGGAGATCCGTGACGTGCCCGGGGGCGCGGCACGGCCGTCGAACCTCTCTGGATCCGCCAATGCCCGCGTCGTGACGCATCGGGGCGACCGTCCCGCCACCCGGACCATGGAATCCGATCCGTCTCGGGACCGCGACGCTTGGGCGCGCCCGCCTCGAGCGTGGGGAACCCCCGTCGCGGCTCTCTCGGTCAGACGGTGCGCGGGCGGCGCAGGGTGGCGCCGATGCTGTCGGCCAGGCGCGCGTCCTCTCGGCTCTGCGTGTGCGCGTAGATCCGCAGCGTCGTCGACGCGTCGGAGTGGCCGAGCCGACCTCCGACGGTCGCCATGTCGAAGCCGTTGCTGACGCCGTGCGTGGCCGACCAGTGGCGAAGGTCGTGCAGACGCCAAGTCGGTGCGATGCCCGAACGCTCCTTGGCGAGCTTCCACCAGTAGCCAACCCGGCCGGGGTGCGGCGGCGCGTCGTCGTCGCCGAACACCCACGGACCCGCTTGGGCGCGCTCGGCGCGTTGCGCTTCGAACAGCGCGACGGTGTCGGGGTCGAGCGTCACCGCGCGAAGGTCCGCGGTCTTGGTCGGGGTGTCGAGCACCTCGGTCCAGGCGTCGTCGCCGTCACCGTGACGCACCGCTACTAGCGCGCTGTCGATCCGCAACACCCGGCCAGACAGGTCGGCCCACTGCAGCGCCGCGAGCTCGCCACGCCGGGCGCCGGTGACAGCCGCCAAGCGGATGGCCAGGTGCGCCATCCCGTGCTGGGCTTCAGCCGCCTCAAGCAACGCGGCGACCTCGTCGTCGCGCAGCACCCCACGCGGGGTCCGCTTCGGTGCGTCCTTGTGGGCGAGCGCCGCCGGGTTCTGGGTGATCCACCCCCAACGCTGGGCCTGGGTGAGCGCAGCTCGCATCGTCTGAAGCTGGTTGCGGATCGATCCCTCGCCCACGCCTCGCTTGCGCATGCGGGCGACCCAGGCGTCGATGTCGGCCACCTGGAGCCGGCCGACGGCCAGCGACGCGATCGGGTCCTCGGCAATCGAGCGGGAGCGGCTCGCGTGGGCCCGTGCCGTCAGCGGCGACCACGACGGCCCGCGCAGGTCCTGCCAATAGCGCAACAACTCGGCGACGTTCTGTCGCCCCGAGCGGGTCGCCGGTTTGACGACGAGCTCCGCCGCGACGCGCTGCGCGTCGCGCTTGCCGCCGCGCACGGTGCGGCTCACCTGGATAGGCCTGCCGCGACCGTCGCGTCCGACGAACGAACGCACTTCCCAGACTCCTTCGCTGCGCTCACGGATCGACGCCATGGCGCCGAGGATAGACGAGTTCAGTAGGGATTAGTAGGGATAAAGTAGGGATGGCCGCCACGATCCACATCGAAAACGCCTGAGGCCCGCCGTCTCCGGCGGGCCTCAGGGACAACAACACCGCAGGTCAGACTACTCGATGCGCATGCCCGAGATGGCCCGGGCGATGACGAGCTGCTGGATCTGCTCGGTGCCCTCGAAGATGTCCATGATCTTGGAGTCGCGGTGCCAGCGCTCGACCGGGTACTCACGGACGTAGCCGTAGCCGCCCAGGATCTGGATGGCCCGCTCGGTCACCCAGACCGCGGTACGGGCGGCCTTGAGCTTCGACTGCGACCCCTCGGCGTTGACGTAGCCGCCGCCGTTGCGAGCCAACCACGCGGCGCGCCACACGAGCAGGCGGGAGGCGTCGATCTCGGTCTTCATGTCGGCGAGCATGAAGGCGATCGCCTGGTTCTCGATGATCGCCTTGCCGAACGCCTTGCGCTCCTTGGCGTAGTCGAGGGCGTACTCCCACGCGGCGCGCGAGATGCCCAGAGCCATGGCGGCAACGGCGGGGCGGGTCGCCTCGAAGGTGGCCATGGCGGGCTGCTTGCCACTCGAGCCGGCCTCGGGGTTCTTCTTCGCCTCGCGGGCGCGGGCGAGCTTCTCGTCGAGCTTCTCCTTGCCGCCCAGCAGACACGAGCCGGGCACCCGCACGTCGTCGAGCACGACCTCGGCCGTGTGCGAGGCCTTGATGCCCATCTTCTTGTACTTCTGTCCCTGGCTCAGACCCTTGGTGCCCGGCGGCACGATGAACGAGGCCTGACCGCGGCTCTTGAGCTCGGGGTCGACGGAGGCGACCACCACGTGGACGTCTGCGATGCCGCCGTTGGTGATCCACGCCTTGGTGCCGTTGAGCACCCACTCGTCGGTCGCCTCGTCGTAGACGGCACGGGTGCGCAGGCTGGACACGTCGGAGCCGGCGTCGGGCTCGGACACGCAGAAGGCGCCCAGCGCGATCTTGTCGGGGGTGCCGTAGCACTGGGGCACCCACTCCATGACCTGCTCGGCGGTGCCGTTGCCGGAGATGCCCGCGGCGGCAAGGCCAGAACCGAAGATCGCCAGGCCGATGCCGGCGTCGCCCCAGAACAGCTCCTCCATGGCCACCGGCAGGGTCAGGCCGGTCTGGTCGCCGAGCAGGGCCTGCGCCATGAAGTCCATGCTGTAGAGACCGACCTTGGCGGCCTCCTCGACGATCGGGTACGGGAACTCCTCCTTCTCGTCCCACTCCTCGGCAGCCGGGCGCACGACCGTCTCGGCGAAGTCGTGGACCCACTGCTGGATCTGGAGCTGGTCCTCGTTGAGGGACAGGGAGAACTCGGACATCTGGGGCACCTCGTGGGCTGCTGGGCGTCAGGGCGGACAGCGAAGTTACCGAACGGTAACCACACAACCGTAGGAAAGGCCGGGCGAGTGGCGCAACCCCACCGGGCGCCACCTGCGACAACGGTCAGGCGTGGCGGACCTGCGTGCCCGACGGCGTGTCCTCGACCAACCATCCGTCGCGGACCAGCGCGTCGCGCAGGGCGTCGGCTCGGTCCCAGTCCTTCGCCGCGCGGGCCGCATCGCGGGCGGCCGCCCGGTCGCGGATGTCGTCAGGCACGACCTCGGCGGGTGTGCCGAGCTCGAGCCCGAGCGCCGATGCGATCTCGCGGGCGGCCGCGCACAGCGGCGCCGCCCGCTCCAAATCGGCCGCGTCGATGGCCCCGTTCGCCTGGCGCACCGTGTCGAACAGCACGGCGCAGGCGCCGGGCGTGTCGAGGTCGTCGTCCATCGCCGCCACGAAACGGGCCATGACCGACGTGTCGGGCAGCACGGGCTCGACGCCCGCCTCGTCGGCTCGGCGGACGAACGCGTCGAGGCGCGCCAGCGCCGCTTCGCTGTCGGCCACGGTTGTCGCGTTCACGTCGATCGGGGACCGGTAGTGCGCCTGCAGCACGACCAGGCGGAAGGCGCGCGGATCGTGTTGGTCGATGAGGTCGACCAGGTTCGTGAAGTTGCCGAGCGACTTGGACATCTTGGTGCCGTCGACCTCGACGAAGCCGTTGTGCACCCAGCACTGCGCCGAGCGGCGCCCCACGGCAACCGCCTGCGCGCGCTCGTTCTCGTGGTGGGGGAACGCCAGGTCGAGCCCGCCACCATGGATGTCGAAGCCGTCGCCGAGCAGGTCGAGTGACATCACCACGCACTCGGTGTGCCACCCGGGTCGGCCGTCGCCCCACGGCGAGGGCCACGAGGGCTCGCCGGGCTTGGCCTTCTTCCAGAGCACGAAGTCGACCGGGGACTCCTTGTCCGCCGGGCCCTCCACCCGGGCCCCGGCCTGCAACGACTCAAGCGACTGACGTGCCAGCAGGCCGTAGTCGTCGACCGAGCCGGCGCGGAAGTACACGCCGTCCGCGGCCTCGTAGGCCGCACCGCGTGCGACGAGGTCGGCCACGATCTCGACCATCTCGGGCACGTACGCGGTCGCGTGCGGATCGTGCGTCGGCCGGAGCACCCCGATGGCGTCCATCGCGGCCCACCAGATGGCTTCGTTCTCGGCGGCGAACTCCTCGGTGGGCACCCCGACCTCGGCGGCCCTCGCGATGATCTTGTCGTCGATGTCGGTGATGTTCGAGACGTAGGTGACGTCGTTGCCCGCCCACCGCAGGTATCGGCGCAGCACGTCGAACACCACGGAGAACCGGCCGTGGCCGAGGTGCGGCGGGCCGTAGACCGTGGGACCGCACACGTACATCGAGACGCGCCCCGGGTCGCGCGCCTCGAAGGGCACGACCTCGCCGCGCGCGGTGTCGAACAGGTGCAACATCGTCGCCACGGTAGTGGGCGAGCGCGCAACGTCAGCCGCCGTCATCCGAAGCGCCGACCTCACCGTAGGTCGGGCCTTCGTAGCGCTGATAGCAGACGCACGGTCCGGGGTCGGCCACGGCTTCGGGGTCCCAGCGGCCATCGACCCCGAGCTGTCCGAAGCACCGCAGCGGGCGCCGCAGCTCGGGCAACGGATCGCTGGCCGGGTCGAGCCGACCGGTGGCCGCCAGGAAGTCGAGGTACCGCCAGATCGACTCGGGCAACGCGAACGGCCAAGCCACCGACCGGCGCTCGCACCAGTCGGGCACATCGTGCATGAGCAGCGCGTTGACCGACACCCGCGTCCAGAGCGTGCCAGGCGCCGCGCCGTCGGTCTGACCCTCGGCGTCGTCCGACTGGCCGCCCGAGCCTCGGGCGCGCCCTTCCTGGGCAGCCGCGACGATGAGTGCAACCAGGTCGGGTGGCAACCAGACCCGCTGCTCCGCAGCCCAGGCGCAGGCAGCGGTGACGAGGGTGAGGTGGCGTCGTCGCGCGGGAGCGACGGCGTCGGAGAGGGATGGCTTGGGACGGGACACGGCACGACCTCCAACGGTGCGGGCCGAGCGGCCACCGGGTTGGCGGCGCCACGGCGCTCGACGGGATGGGAGGTCGCCGTGGACGCCGGCGACGAGCCGAAGGCGAGCATGCCGAGGGCCTGTGACACTCGGCCCGCGCGGCAGACTGAGACCATGCGCCGTCCAACCCGGAGCTGTCCCGCCCCATGAAGGTCACCAGCGTCGGCCACGCCGGCCTCCACCTCGACACCGCCGCCGGCACGATCCTCTGCGACCCGTGGCTCTATCCGGCCTACTACGCCTCGTGGTTCGTCTTCCCCGACAACTCCGGGCTCGACTGGGAGCGTCTTGGCGACTGCGACTACCTGTACGTGTCGCACCTCCACCACGACCACTTCGATGCCGAGAACCTGGCACGCCACGTGTCCAAGTCGGCCACGGTGCTGCTCCCCGACTTCCCGGTCGACGACCTCGAGGACGCGCTCCGCGCGCTGGGCTTCACGCGCTTCGCGCACCTCCCCAACGACGAGGCCGTCGAGCTGGACGGGATGCGGGTCCTGGTCAGCGCGCTCACCGCACCCAACGACGGGCCGCTCGGCGACTCGGCCCTGGCCGTCGACGACGGCAGCGCGATCCTGCTCAACCAGAACGACGCCCGACCGCTGGGGTTCTCGACGCTGCGGGCGTTCGCGGGCGACGCCGGCTACGACGCCCACCTGCTCCAGTTCTCCGGTGCGATCTGGTGGCCGATGGTCTACGACCTGCCCGCGAAGACCATGGCCAAGGTCGGCGCGGAGAAGCGCCACAACGGCATGGAGCGCGCCCTGCGGTACGCGACCGACATCGACGCCGCGTTCGTGTTCCCGATCGCGGGCCCGCCGTGCTTCCTCGACGAGCAGCTGCGCCAGCACAACGACACCACCGACGACCCCGCCAACGTGTTCCCCGACGCCACGGTCTTCATCGACTTCCTCGCCAACCGGGGGCGGGACAACGGCCGGCTCCTCATCCCCGGCAGCACCGCCGAGGTCCTGGCCGCCGCCCCCGAGTCGGCACGGGCCGCGACCACCTGCACGGTCACGCACCCGCTGCCTGACGACGAGGTGACGGCGATCTTCACGGACAAGGCCGCCTACCTCGACGCCTACGCAGCCCGCCAGGCGGAGCGGATCGCCGCCGAGCGGGCGAGCTGGGCGGCGCCCGACGTGGACGTGCTCGGCGAGCTGCGCGCCTGGTTCGAGCCGCTGCTCGAGCTGTCGGTCCACTTCGCCGAGGGCATCGGCTACCCGGTCGAGCTGGTGGTCGTCGGCGACCCCGAGGCGCCGGTCGGCGATCACCGACGGGCCGACGAGTCGGTCGTGATCGACTTCGCCGCCTGCGCGGTGCGTCGGCCGACCGACGGCGAGCGCTGCCGCTACCGCTTCCGCATCCCGCGCCCGCTCGTCGAGCGCCTCATCGCCGACCACGAGATCGACTGGGTCAACACGCTCTTCCTGAGCATGCGCTTCGAGGCCCACCGCGCCGGTCCGTTCAACGAGTACCTCTACACCTTCTTCAAGTGCCTCGTGCCCGAGCGACTCGAGTACGCGGAGGGCTGGTACGCGGAGCGCAGCGACGACGGCGCCGAGACCGAGCTCGACGGGTGGGCGGTGCAGGCTCGCTGTCCGCACCTCAAGGCGGAGCTGGCGCACTTCGGGGTGGTGGAGGGCTCGACGCTGACGTGCCGCATGCATGGCTGGCGGTGGGACCTGGAGACCGGCCGGTGCCTCACCTCGAAGGGGCACGAGCTGCGCTGCCACGCCATCGGCGCAGGCGGCACCGCAAGCGACGACGAGGGCGTGGCGGTGGGGCTCCCCGACCGTCCACCGGCGTGACGACCTTCGCCGCGCTGACCACCCTCGGGGTGGGCGGGCCGGTCGGTCGCCTCCTGCGGTCGTCGCGGCGCGAGGAGCTCATCGGCAACGTGGTGGGCAACGACCCGGAGACCACGTTCGTCCTCGGCGGCGGCTCGAACGTCGTGGTGAGCGACGAGGGCTGGCCGGGCACCACCTTGCTGGTCGAGGGCGGGACGATCGGCCGGCGCGCCGCCGCGGATGGGGCCTGGGTCGACTTCACCGTCGACGCAGGCGTGGAGTGGGACGCCTTCGTGCAGGCCACCATCGAGTCGGGATGCACCGGCGCCGAGCTGCTCAGCGGCATCCCCGGCCGGATCGGGGCCGCCCCGGTCCAGAACGTCGCCGCCTACGGCCAGCAGGTGTGCGACGTGATCGACCGCGTGGGCACGGTCGACCGACCCACGATGACCATCGCGGAGATCGACGGCGCCGACTGCGGCTTCGGCTTCCGCACCAGCCGCTTCAAGACCGACTGGAACGGCCACAAGGTCATCACCCACGTGCGCTTCCGCCTGCCGACCGTCGCAGCCTCGCCACCGGCCCCCTCGACGTACGGCGACCTCGAGCGCTGGTTCGACGCGCACGACGCCGACCCGACCGCGCTCGTCGACCGCCGCCGCGCCGTGCTCGCGGTGCGCGGCGCCAAGTCGATGGTGCTCGACGACGCCGACCCCATGAGCCGCAGCGTCGGCTCGTTCTTCGTCAACCCCGAGGTACCCGCCTCGCTCGCCGACGACCTGATCGCGACGTTCGCCGCGAAGGGCCTGGACGTGCAGTACCTGGAGGGACGCCGCGCCGCCGCGCCCGACGCGACCACCCGGCGGATCCCCGCCGCCCTGGTGCTGCGCGCTGCGGGCTTCAACCCGGGCGACCGGTGGGGACCGGTGCAGCTCTCCCACCGCCACGTGCTGGCGATCGTGGCCCGCGAAGGCGCCACGGCCGACGACGTCTGGCAGCTCTCCCACCTGGTGCGCGACCGGGTGCGCCACGAGACCGGTGTGGCGCTGACCCCGGAAGCGCGCTTCGTCGGGGCGTTCGCCGACCCGGACCCCGCCGCGTTCGCCCGCCGGATCCCGTTCACCCCCGGCGAGACCGCGGACCCCGCCTGGCTCCGCCCCTGACCCACCGGACCACCGCTGTCGAGCCTCCGTTTCGGGTGCCGATCCGCAGGCTCCAGCCTGCGGATCGGCACCCAAAACGCGAGGTCAGGGGGTGCTGGGAACCAGGATCTCGCAGTGCGGACCGGGTGCGGCGGCGAGCCGACGGTCCAGAGTGATCAGCGGGGCATCGGTCAGCTCTGCCAGGGCAACGTACGCGGCGTCGTAGCTCGAGAGGTTGTCGCGCAGCGCCCAGATCCGCTCGGCGAGCGCCTGGTGCGGCCATTGCCGCAGCGCGAGGTCCGCGAGGTCGGCGAGCGCGAGGTGCGCGCTCGTCTCGTCGAGCACGCCACGCTGGACGAGACGCCGCACCACGTTGGTCGTCTCGAACGGGAGGAGCGCGGGGCCGAGCAGGCGTCGGCCGCGACACCTTGCGGCGACCCACTCGCCATCCACTCCACCTGAGGTCAGGAGTGCGACGAGCGCGGATGCGTCGAGCACGACCGATGTGGACGACGGCTGCGTGGCAGTCGACGTCATCGACGGTCGTCGTAGCGCGCCGCGACGATGTCGTCGGTGGCGACGTCGGTCCCCGTGGTCGCGACCCGACGGCGGGCTCGATCGATCACATCGTCGGGGTCCGGGAGCGCCGCGAGCGTGCGCAACTGCGCGAGCAGGAACTCCTGGAGCGAACGGCCCGACCGCGCCGCACGGGCGGCGAGCTCGTCGCGCACGTCGTCGGGCACGTTGCGGACGGTGACGGCGACGGACATGCCTGCACTTTAGCTGCACTGCTGCGTGATGGACAGCAAGGGGCGTGGTTGGCGCGGCGCTGGGCCGACTCCTCCGCCACCTACTGACGTTCCCTCCCCGCCGGCCCGCCGCTTTCGGGTGCCGTTTCGCAGGCCATGGCCTGCGAAACGGCACCCAAAGTGCGAGAAATCGCTGTGGCGACGTAAACCCCGGGCGGAGTTCGGTGGTGTAGCCATCAGACATGGAACCCTCGCCGGCGGCCGAGTTCGACTCGATCTTCCGGGACAGCTTCCCCACGATCGTCCGGGCTGCATGGCTCGTGGTCGGTGACTGGGAGACCGCCCGGGAGCTGACCCAGGACGCCTTCGTGGAGGCACTCAAGAGATGGAAGCGCATCAGGACCTACGACCAGCCCGGCGCCTGGGTCCGCCGCGTGGCCATCAACAAGGCCATCAACGCCAAGCGTCGCAGGGTGACGCCGCTGGCCGCGCCGGTCGATGCGCCGGCGGCGGACCAGGCCGACCTCGACCTCCGGGCCGCGCTCGACGAGCTGACGACGCCCCAGCGCGCCGCGGTCGTGCTGCACCACCTCTGGGACCTGCCGGTCGACGAGGTAGCGACGCTGATGGACTGCGCGCCCGGCACCGTCAAGTCGCACCTGAGCCGGGGCCGGGCACGCCTGGCCGTGGCGCTCGGCGACGCACCCGGGGACGACGAGCTGGAGGTGGCCGATGAGCCCCGATGACGCCCTGCACGAGGCGCTCGCGAACCTCGAGACGCCCGAGATCGACGTCGACCGCGCGCTCGGCCAGGTGCACCGGAAGGCCCGTCGTGCTCGGGTGCTGCGCTTCGGCGGCCCCGTCGCCGCGGTGCTCCTGGTCGTGACCGTCTCGGTGGCCGTGGTGGCGAACCGCTCCGGGGGCGGAGGCCTGGCGGCGGTGCACGTCGTCAGCGCGGCCGTCCCCCGCGACCCCAGCACCCCTGCACAGTCAGACGCCGGCGCCGCCGCGGTGAACGCCTTCTCGATCGACCTCTTCAAGCAGGTCGCCGGCCACCAGCAGGGAAACCTGGTGCTGTCTCCGTACAGCGTCGACGAGGTGCTGTCGATGGCGCTGGCCGGAGCACGGGGCAGCACGTACGACCAGATCGTCAAGGTGCTCCACGCCGGTGCGAACGAGGCCGACTACCACCAGGCGCTCAACGCGCTGGACCGGCAGCTCGCCGCGCCACGCACGGGCGAGCCCGGCTCCTCCGATCCCGAGCATCCCGGCACGACCCTCCCCGCCACCCCGCCGGTCGCGCTGCACGTCGCCGACTCGGTGTGGGTCCAGCGCGGCTTCGCCGTCGAACGGGCGTTCCTCGATCGGCTCGCCCGCTCCTACGGCGCCGGGGTGCACACCGTCGACTTCGCCCGCCAAGCCGAGGCGAGCCGCCGCGCGATCAATGCCTGGGTGAAGGACCACACCGATGGGCCACATCCCCCACCTGCTCGCCAAGGGCCAGATCGACGACTATGGTCCGGCTGGTGCTCGTCAACGCCGTGACGTTCTAGGGCGCCTGGCAGACGCCCTTCGAGCGATCCGACGCCGGGCACCTTCACCACCGGATCGGGCAAGCAGGTGACCGCGCCGATGATGGAGAGCCGACCAAGACCGCCGACGGCGCCTCCGGGCCGGGCTGGCGCTCGGCGTCGATCCCCTACGTCGGTGGCGCGCACCTGCTGGTGATCCTGCCCGACGACCTCGACGCGTACCTCGAGTCGCTCACCCCGCAGAAGTTCCAGGCCGCAGCCGCGACGAGCGGATCCAACGCCGTCGCTTCGATCACGATGCCGACGTTCGAGACGACCAGCCGGGTCGAACTCAGCAACGACTTGGGCGCACTCGGCATGCCGGACGCGTTCGACCCGTCGACGCGCCGACTTCTCGGGCATCGGCGGCAGACGGGACCTGCGTCGTAAGTGCGGTCGTCGCACCAGGCGCACATCAGGGTCGACCAGCACGGCACAGAGGCCGAAGCCGCGACCGCGATGGTCTTCATTTCGATCGCGCGCCCGCGATCGGCCCGACGTACCCCTCGTGCTCGACCGCCCATTCCTGTATGCGATCGTCGACGACGCCTCCGGGGCGATCCTGTTCCTCGGCCGCGTCGACGACCCCACCGCCACCTCCTGAGCGCGCCCCCGGCGACCGATCGGCAAGTCCGGCCCGGAACGGCCCCTACCGTGGAGCCATGGCACGTACAGCTTTGTGGAAGAAGACGCACATCCGACTTGCGGCCCTAGCAGCCGCCGCGACGCTCGTCGCCTCGTGCAGCACGAGCACCCCGAACGGCGCGGCATCCCCCACGAGCACCTCGTCGGGCAACAGCTCGGGGCCGACCACCACGCACTCGACCGGCAGCTCCTCCAGCGGGTCGGGCTCCTCCGACGACCCGTACGCCCTCGACCCGTCGAAGGTGGACACGACCTGGGACGTGAACCTGGCCGACGACGCGGTGCTCATCGACTACGACGCCGCCAAGGGGCTCATCGACGCCGACCCCGCCAAGGGCACCTACACGTTCACCACTTCCGCGCTGGAGGGCACGCACCTGGCCAAGGGCGACGTGATGCTGGTCGCCGGGGTGGGCCTCGGCCGCGTCACCGGCATCCAACGCTCCGGCGACCGCACCACCGTCACCACCTCCGAGGCGTCACTGGCCGACGCCATCGACTCCGGCACCATGGCCTGGGATGCGAAGCTCCCCTTCGACCCGCAGATGATCGCCGCGCCCGACGCCGGCGGCGTCAAGCCCGCTCCGGCGTCATGGCGGCACGCCGCCGACCCGACACCCCGCTTCGCGGGCCTCGAGATGATCGACGCGCACGGCGGCGTCCACCCGGTCGACTCCCCGCTCACCGACGGCAAGATCACCTGGACGTTCTCCGACGGTGGCAACACCTACAAGTTCCAGCTCACCCCGACCCCGCAGCAGGTCGAGGTCAAGGTCCAGGTCACGCGCAACCACCTGACCTACACCGCCACGGGCACCGTGAACGCCATCACCTCGACCGGCTCGGCGAACTACGACCACGGTGAGCTCGGAAGCATGCAGGTCGACCAGAAGGACCTCGCCGGCAAGCTGAAGCTCTCGATCGCCGCGGCCGGTGCGGGGTCCGGTGACATCGACTTCACCGTCCCGGGCCTGATGTTCAAGTACATCGTCCCCGTGGGGCCCGTGCCCGTCACGATCGGCATGTCCGCCCAGGTGATCGGCAAGTACGTCGTGCCGGCCTCCGGTTCGTCGGTGTTCACCTCGAAGTTCAGCTACCGGGGGGACGCGGGCTTCTCCTACGACGGGTCCAAGGTGTCCTCCAAGGCCACCATGGGCTCCTACCAGATGAACCCCGACAAGGCCGACGCCGCCGGGTCGATCGGTGTCCCCGTGAACGCCCAGCTCGGTCTGGCGTTCCCACGCGTCAGCGTGAGCATCTTCGACCAGGGCCTGATCCCCTTCATCGAACCCGGGGCGATCATCGGCACGAACCTCAAGTGGGGCCCGGTGTGCAAGTCGGCCTACGTCAAGACGCAGCTCATCGGCGGCTACGACCTGCAGGTGCTCGGAGTGACCCTGGACAGCGGCAAGAAGGTCCTGTTCAGCAAGGAGCGCACCGCCGACCAGAACGGCTGCTCCAAGACGTCGAGCTGACCACCGGCCCCGCTAGGACCCCGCCACCTGTCTTGGGTGCCGATCCGCAGGCCTGAGCCTGCGGATCGGCACCCAAGACGGGGAAGTGCCGGCCGGGACCGGGCCGGGGTTCGGAGGGGCGGGCGGCGCGCCGGTACCCTTGGCGAACCATGAGCGCCGATCCCTGCCCCGACGCGCCCCGCACCCGGGTGCCCGACAAGCCGTCGCTGGACGGCCTCGAGTCGAAGTGGGACGCGACCTGGACCACCGACGGCACCTACGCCTTCGACCGCACCGCCGAGCGGGCCGACGTGTTCAGCATCGACACACCGCCGCCCACCGTCTCGGGCAACCTCCACATGGGCTCGGTGTTCGGCTACGTCCAGACCGACGCCGTCGCCCGCTACCAGCGCATGCGCGGCCGCAAGGTCTTCTACCCGATGGGCTGGGACGACAACGGCCTGCCCACCGAGCGCCGTGCCCAGAACTACTTCGGCGTGCGCTGCGACCCGTCGCTCGCCTACGACCCGGACTTCCAGGCGCCGGGGCGGGAGGGCAAGGCCCTCGACGGCGGCAAGCTCAAGGGAACCATCGCCTGCTCACGCCGCAACTTCGTCGAGCTGTGCATCGAGCTGATCTCCGCGGATGAAGCAGTCTTCGAGGAGATGTGGCGGCGCATCGGCCTCAGCGTCGACTGGTCGTTGCTCTACCAGACGATCTCCGACGACGCCCGCGCCGCCAGCCAGCGCGCCTTCCTGCGCAACCTGGCCCGCGACGAGGCGTACCAGGCGGAGGCGCCGACCCTTTGGGACGTCACCTTCCGCACCGCCGTCGCCCAGGCCGAGCTCGAGGACCGTGAGCAGCCCAGCGCCTACCACCGCCTCGCGTTCCCCGCGCGGACGACGGCGAGCCGGTGTTCATCGAGACGACCCGACCCGAGCTGCTGGCAGCCTGCGTGGCGCTGGTCGCCCACCCCGACGACGAGCGCTACCAGCCGCTGTTCGGCACCAACGTGCGCACGCCCGTCTTCGGCGTCGAGGTGCCGGTGCTGGCCCACGAGCTGGCCGAGCCCGACAAGGGCTCCGGCATCGCCATGATCTGCACCTTCGGCGACACCACCGACGTGACCTGGTGGCGCGAGCTCGACCTGCCCACACGGGCGATCCTGGGACGCGACGGTCGGGTGCGCGCCGAGACGCCCACCTGGATCGTCGGCGCCGGCGCCGACGCGGTCGCTGCGTACGAGTCGCTGGCCGGCACCACGGTGTTCACCGCCAAGGCCAAGATGGTCGAGCTGCTCACCGAGTCGGGCGCGCTCGTCGGCGAACCCTCCAAGATCACCCACCCGGTCAAGTTCTTCGAGAAGGGCGACAAGCCGCTCGAGATCGTGACCAGCCGCCAGTGGTACTTCCGAAACGGCGGGCGCGACGCCGCGCTGCGCGCCACGTTCGCGGCGCGTGGTGAGGAGCTCGACTGGATCCCCGACCACATGCGCCACCGCTACGTCCACTGGGTCGACGGCCTGAACGGCGACTGGCTGGTGAGCCGCCAACGGTTCTTCGGGGTGCCGATCCCGGTGTGGTACCGCCTCGATGACCACGGCGAGCCCGACTTCGACGCGGTGCTCGTGCCCGACGAGTCGGCGCTGCCCGTCGATCCCTCCAGCGACACCCCGCCCGGCCTCGACGAGTCGCAGCGCGACCAGCCCGGCGGGTTCGTGGGTGAAGCCGACGTGCTCGACACCTGGGCGACGTCGTCGCTCACCCCCAGATCGCATGCGGCTGGGGTCGCGACGACGACCTGTTCGCCCGCACCTTCCCCATGGACCTGCGGCCCCAGGGTCCCGAGATCATCCGCACGTGGCTCTTCGACACGGTGGTGCGCGCGCACTTCGAGCACGACGCCCTGCCGTGGCGCCACGCGGCCATCAACGGCTGGATCCTCGACCCCGATCGCAAGAAGATGTCCAAGTCCAAGGGCAACGTCGTGACCCCGATCGCGCTGCTCGAGAAGTACGGCACCGACGCGGTCCGCTACTGGTCGGCCAGCGCCCGACCGGGCACCGACACCGCCTTCGACGAGGGCCAGATGAAGATCGGTCGGCGCCTCGCGATCAAGTTGCTCAACGCCAGTCGCTTCGCCCTGAACCTCGGCGCGACCGATGCCGATCCGACGCTGGTCACCGAAGCGATCGACCGGGCGCTCCTGGCTCGCCTCTCGGAGCTGGTCGACGACGCCACCACCGCGTTCGAGGGGTTCGACTACGCCCGTTCGTTGGAGCGCACGGAGGCGTTCTTCTGGGCGTTCTGCGACGACTACCTCGAGCTGGTCAAGGGTCGGGCCTACGGCGCCGGCGACGGCGCGCCGATCTCGGCAGCGACGGCTTCGGCACGAGCCACGCTGGCACTGGCGCTCGACGTGCTGCTCCGCCTCTTCGCGCCCGTCCTGCCGTTCGCGACCGAAGAGGTGTGGTCGTGGTGGCGGGGTGGCTCGGTGCACACTGCGCCGTGGCCCTCACAGGACAACCGTGCGGCGTGGCCTACCGACGCGGACGACAACGTGCTCGAGGTCGCAGCAGCGCGTGCTCGCGCGCGATCCGGCGTGCCAAGTCCGACGCGAAGGTCTCGATGAAGGCGCCGGTCGCCGAAGTCGAGGTGCGAGACCTCCCAGAGCACCTCGACGAGCTGCGCAAAGCGCTCGCCGACCTCGGTGACGCCGGCGCGGCCGAAGGCTTCGACCTGGTCGAGGTCGACGACCCCTCCAAGGCCGGGGTCGATGTGCGTCTCGCCAACACGCCGAAGCCGTCCTGACGCCGTCATGCCGATGCCCCGAACGTCACGATCCGTAGCGAGAACGCAGCGTGTCCCCGACGCCGGGGGCGCCAGGGACACGCTTGATGCCTTCCCTCGACTCCCTCCAGGGCGCAGATACATCTACTATCTCCTGATGGTCCAGTCAAGCATCCGGGTGGAGTGCTGATGGCGGGGCGACGCAGCCTCGACGAGACCCGCGACCTGCTCCTCGACGTCGGGGTGCAGTTGCTCATCGAGACCGGTGTGGAGGTGAACGCCAATCGGATCAGTCTCATCGACGTCTGCCGCGAGGCCGGCCTCAAGACGGCGGGGAGCGCCTACAAGATCTGGCCCAACCAGGAGCAGTTCCGCATCGAGCTCATGCGTCGCCTGCTCGAAGCGGTCACGGTTCGAGCCGACACGGTCGATTCGCTCACCGAGTCGATCTCGGATGCCGCGCAACTTCCCGCCCCGTCAGAACTGCTGCGAACGATCGCGAGCGGGAATGCCAGGACCAACACCGAGAGCGGCGACTTCGAGTTGTACGTCGGAGTCTGGCTCGCCGCGATCAACGATCCGGAACTGGCGCGTGCGCTGACCGAGTCCGACATGGACATCGCTGATTCGTATGCCCGGCTCTACGACTCGGTGGTGGATGCCTACGACCTCGAATGGGTTCCACCTTTCGACGCGAACCTCTTCGCCATCACGGTCGGAGCACTCTCGGAAGGCCTCTCGATCTGCTCCAGACACCGTCCCGAACGGGTGCCGACCGACCTCATGCGCCCGACCGGTCCGAACGGTGAAGATCAGCCGTGGCACTTGTACGCCTGCGGCGTCCAAGCGATCGTCGAGGCGTTCACCCGTCCGAAGGATCCTCCGACTCGACCTTGACCTCGGAGGCGTCATCGGGGGTGCGCAGCCACACGGTGCGCTGGGTGAAGGGCATCGACAGGCCCTCCGCCTCGAAGCGCTCGTGCAGCCGCAGGCGCAGCTCGCGCATGATCGCCCACTGCTCCCCCGGTCGGGTCTTGATGACCAACCGGATCGAGATGCCGTCGGCGCCCAGCTCCTGGACACCCCAGACCTCGGGCTCGTCCAGGACCTCCGGCTTGAACTTCGCCGAGTGGGTGACCTCCTTGGCGACATCGTCGATGAGATCGCACGCCGCGGCGAGGTCGGTGCCATAAGGCACGGCCACGTCGATCAACGCGCGGGCCCAGCCCTGGGACATGTTGCCGACCCGGCGGATCTCACCGTTGGGGATGTGCCAGATCGTGCCCTGGACGTCGCGCACATCGGTGATTCGCATCGTGACGTTCTCGACGACGCCCACCACACCGGGCGACCCGTCCACCGCCGCGGCGACCTCGACGAAGTCGCCCACGCCGAACTGGTCCTCGATGAGCATGAACATGCCGCCGATGAAGTCGCGCACCATCGACTGGGTGCCGAAACCCAACGCGATGCCGGCGATGCCGGCGCTGGCGATGAGCGGACCGACGGACACGCCGAGGGCCGCGATGCTGTAGAAGGTCGCGATCGAGTAGATGACCACGCTGGAGAGGCTCCGCAGCACCCCGGTGGTGGTCTGCGCCCGGGCGGCCGAGCGCATGCCGACCCGTCCGGTGTTGAGCAGCATTCCCGGCGTCTTGTGCCGGATCTTGTCGATGCGCCCCGAGTCCGTGGCGCCTTCGATCTGGCGACCGACCCGCTTGATGACCACGCGGGCAACTCGGCTGGCCAGCAGTGCCACCACCCAGATGAGGACGATGCGGACCAGCGGCCCGACGATGTTGTCGGCGAAGTGAGCCAACAAGACGTTGTCGGTCTGGTTCAGCACCCAACGGCACACGTCGCTCGGCGTCTGGCCGCAGACCTGGCGCATGCGTTCGGGCGACACGTCGGCGAACAGCGTTCCGGCGGTCGCGAGGCTCATGTGCCCCGAGGCTACCGGCGCGCCCGCGGCCGCTCCCGCGACCCGCGGCCGTAGGGTGACCGTCGCATGCTCTTCGGTCGCCGTTCCCGCAAGCTCCCGTCACCCGGATGGATCCTGCGCGGCGTCGTCCTCAGTTGTCTCGTCCTGCTGGGTTCGACCTCGTGCGCCCACGGTGGCGGCAATGCGCACTCGCTGGCCAACCTGGTGGACCACGCGGCCTCCTACGACGGGAAGGTCGTGCGTACCCAGGGCACCGTGAAGCAGTTCCAGGACACGGGGCCGCCCTACCTGGTCCTGGAGGATGCCCGGCACAACCGCGTCCTTCTCGACCCCGCCGACGGTGCCGCCGAAGACGTCGGTCGCCACGTGGTCCTGGAGGGTTGCTTCACCTACAGCGACACGTCCGGGCAGCGACTCGCCGTCGATCGCGTGGTGTCCCCCGCGCCCACCGGGACCACCGGCGCCGAACCGTCCGGCGGGCCCTGTCGCCCCTCCGGCGCCACTCCGGAGGGCACCTGAGACGTGCTCAGCGGATGGGGCCGAGGTGCACGACGTACCACTCGCCCCGCCACGAGATGAGCGAGGTGACGGGCAGTTCGTGGAGGGTGCCGTCGTCGAGCCGGTAGCGGAGCTTGGAACCGTACACGCGCCAGTACGAGCCGCTGTTGTACTCGACGCCCGGCACGATCCACTGCGCCTGGTCGCCCGGAACCGCCAACTCCACGAAGGAGGCACGGGCGGCGTCGGCGCCCAACGTGGCGTGGAGCGACCCGACGTCCTGGTCGAACTCCGCGATGAGCCGGTTGTCCCAATCGGCGGCCGGGTCAGCGATGGCCTTGATCTGGACGTACGCGGACTGCGGAAAGAAGAAGCCCCGGGCGAGGTCAGGGTTGTCGTCGACGATCGCCTGCCAGAGCGACCGCGCGTGTGCTTTGAAGATGGCGCTGTCGCTCGTGGGCTTGACGTCGGTCTGTGGAAGTCGCCCAGGGTCGGGCAGGGTCGACGTCGGCGCGCCCGTCGACCTCGGCGCGGCGGTCGACTTCGGCGTGGCCTGCCCCGACGTGCCCGTCCCGCTCGCCGTGCGTGGGGCGGTCTCCTGCGCCGACGCGGCGTGCCCCGCACCCGCGGCGGGAGGACGCATCCCGGCCAGCAGCCCGAAGGCGCACAGCACGAACGCGCCGCCCACCAGGAGCGCCCGTCCGGGTTCCGGATCGCGCTGCGCCACGGTCACCGGACGACCGGAGTTCGTGGCAGGGCGTAAGGTCGGGGTAACGTCGTCATGGTGTTACCGGCAGTAACACCAGACGAGTCGCCGGGGGCGAGCGCGGAGCCGTCCACCGAGCGACATGCCCGAACCCTACCGCCCACCGCTTTGGAGTCCCTGTGCCATCCCCTCGCCCGACGACGCTGCACGTCAAGCCCGGCCACACGTACGCCGACGCCTACACCAAGGCCCGCGCGGTCGCTCCCGACGCGTTCGGCGTCGACCACCTGTCCAACCTCTGGGGTGGCCGGTGGCGCAAGGAGGGCGAGACCCTCAATTCGGTGTCCCCGGTCGACGGCTCGCCGGTCGTGGGCCCGCCCATGCTGGACGCCGCGCACCGCACGCGCCGCGATGGAGGCGACGGTCGCCGAGCACACCGATTGGGCCAGCGTGTCGCTCAACGAGCGCAAAGCGCGGGTCCGTGAGGCCATCGCCCGCCTGGACGCCAACCGTGACCTGCTGGCGCTGCTGCTGACCTGGGAGATCGGCAAGCCGTGGGCGCAGTCGATGCAGTCGGTCGACCGCACCATCAGCGGCGTCGAGTGGTACTGCGACGAGATCGACGGGATGCTGGAGGGGCGCAAGGCGTTGCCGGGCCCGGTCTCCAACATCGCCTCGTGGAACTACCCGCTGTCGGTGCTGGTCCACGCCATGCTGGTGCAGACGCTGGCCGGCAACGCCGTGATCGCCAAGTCGCCGACCGACGGCGGCGTGGGCGCCCTGACGCTCGCCGTGGCCCTCGCCCACGAGGAAGGCCTGCCGTTGACGCTGGTGAGCGGTGGCGGCCGCGAGCTCTCGCCGGTGCTGGTGAACTCGCCGGAGATCGGCTGCCTGTCGTTCGTGGGTGGGCGCGACACCGGCGGCCAGATCGCCACACAGCTTGCCGACGACGACCGGCTCCACGTGCTCGAGCAGGAAGGGCTCAACACCTGGGGGATCTGGAAGTTCTCCGACTGGGACCTGCTCGCCGCCGAGATCCGCAAGGGCTTCGCGTACGGCAAGCAGCGGTGCACGGCCTACCCGCGCTACGTGGTGCAGCGCACGCTGTTCGACGAGTTCCTGGCGACGTACCTGCCGGTGCTGGGCGAGCTCGAGTTCGGCCACCCCGTCGCCGTGGCCAACGACGACGACCCCCTCCCCACGCTGGACTTCGGTCCGGTCATCAACGCCGAGAAGGTCACCGACCTCACCGTCAAGATCGACGACGCCATCCACCGGGGCGCGGTGCCGCTGTACCGCGGCAAGCTCTCGCAGGGTGCGTTCATCGAAGGACAGGACACCTCGGCCTACCTCGCGCCGGTCTCGCTGTACGACCCGCCCCGCTCCTCGGCGCTGCACCACGCCGAGCCCTTCGGCCCGGTCGACTCGGTGGTGGTGGTCGACACCGAGGCCGACCTGCTCGCCGCCATGAACGCATCGAACGGCGCGCTCGTCTCATCGGTGGCGTGCGACGACGAGGAGACGGCCCAGCGCCTCGCCGCCGACGTGCAGGCGTTCAAGGTCGGCATCAACAAGTCCCGCTCGCGGGGCGACAAGTCCGAGCCCTTCGGTGGCCGCGGGGCCTCCTGGCGCGGCGCGTTCGTGGGCGGCGAGCTGCTGGTGCAGGCCGTCACCGAAGGCCCGGCCGACGAGCGCCTCTTCGGCAACTTCTCCGACTACCGTCTCGAACCGCCGACGTAGCTCTCCCGGGAATACCGGAGCGGCCGGGCGGTTGTATGACGTATCAACAACTCATTCGGCCTCCAGGAGGCACCATGCCTGCCGTCACCGTCACCGACCTCACCGGACTCCCCCGGGTGAGCGCAACCACCGAGGCAACGCCGCGGCCCGTCGCCTCGGTGACCCGGGCGCCCTCGGGCTACGAGGGCAACGGGTTCCCCGTCCGGCGCGCCTTCGCCGGCGTGTCCACCGAAGCGCTCGACCCGTTCATCCACATGGACCAGATGGGCGAGGTCGACTACCCGCCCGGCGCGCCCAAGGGCACCCCGTGGCACCCGCACCGCGGCTTCGAGACCGTCACCTACCTCATCGACGGCGAGTTCCGGCACCAGGACTCCCACGGTGGCGGCGGCGTGATCCGCGACGGCGGCACCCAGTGGATGACCGCCGGGTCGGGCATCCTCCACATCGAGGAGCCGCCCGAGGACCTCGTGGCGTCCGGTGGCCTGTTCCACGGCGTCCAGCTCTGGGTCAACCTGCCCGCCGCCCAGAAGATGTCGTCGCCCCGCTACCAGTCGATCGAGGCCGACGACGTGCTGCTGCTCACCGACGCCGGGGCGGGCGCGCTGCTGCGCGTCATCGCCGGCGACGTGGACGGCCACGCCGGGCCCGGCAACACCCACACCCCCATCACCGTCATCCACGCCTCGGTGAAGCCGGGCGCCACCGTCACGCTCCCGTGGACCGCCGAGTTCAACGCGCTGGCCTACGGGCTGGCCGGGTCGGGCACGGCCGGCGCTGAGGGCGCCGCCTTCGGGACCGGGCGCCTGGTCGCCTTCGGCGGCGGCGACACGGTGACCATCACCGCGGACGAGCAACAGGACTCCCGCACCGGCGATCTCGAGGTGCTGCTGCTCGGCGGCGAGCCGATCGGCGAGCCGGTCGCCTGGCAGGGCCCGTTCGTGATGAACACCGAGGACGAGCTGCGCCAGGCGTTCGAGGACTTCCAGCGCGGTCGCTTCGGCCCTATCCCCGATCCGGCCTGAGCGCTACGCCGTCGGTAGCGTCGTCAGCGATGACCGAGCCAAGCCCGTTCACCACCGGCGACGCCACCGCGGATGCACCGACGTGGTTCCGCGACGCGCTCGCGGTGCCCGCAGGCGACGCCACCGTCGAGGTCGCCGACTGCACCATCCACTTCCGCACCTGGGGCGACGCCGGCAAACCCGGTCTGCTCTTCGTGCACGGCGGTGGCGCCCACGCCTACTGGTGGACCCACGTCGCCGCGCTGTTCGCCGAGGACCACCGGGTGGCGGCGCTCGACCTGTCGGGCCACGGCGACAGCGGGTGGCGCGAGGCCTACTCGCTCGAGCAGTGGACCGACGAGGTCATGGCCGTTTCCGACGCCGCCGGCTTCGACGACGCCCCGGTGCTCGTGGGGCACTCGATGGGCGGCATGGTCACGATCGCGACCGCCGCGCTCGCCGGCGCGGACCGGCTCGCCGGCGTCGTGGTGTGCGACTCGCCGGTGACCGAGCCCGACCCCGAGGTCGGCGCGGCGCGGCTGGGCGTGTTCCGCAAGGCGCGGGTGTACGACACCGCCGAGGAGGCGCTCACGCACTTCCGCACCGTGCCGGAGCAGGAGCACTACCTCGACTACGTGATCGACCACGTCGCCCGCCACTCGCTCTTCCAGGACGACGCCGGTTGGCACTGGAAGTTCGACCCGAACCTGTTCGCGCAGTTCACCGGCGACGTGCGCGGCGCCGCGCTCCAGTACCTCGGCCGGATCGGCTGCCGCCTGGCGCTGCTGCGCTCGGAGAAGGGCCTGGTGACCAAGGACATCGGCCAGTTCATGTACGACCGCATGGGCCGGGTCACGCCGGTGGTCGGGCTGCCCGAGGCGGGCCACCACGCCATGCTCGACCAGCCGCTGCTGCTGGTCACCGCCATCCGCACGCTGCTGGCCGACTGGGACCACTCGCTCCCCCTGCGCCGACGCGAGGTCGAGGCATGAGCGGCGGGCGCGACGCCGTCGCCGTCGCCCCCGACGACCCGCGCAACGCCTGGCTGGCCGACGCGGTGCGCGCCGGCGGCGGGCGGGTCGTGGACCCGGCCGAGGCCGACGGCGTGGTGTGGGCGATCCCGCGCCACCCCGAGCGTCTGGCAGAGCTGCTCGATTCGTGCCCCCAGATCCGGTGGGTGCAGCTGCCCTTCGCCGGCATCGAGACGTTCATCCACCTGACCGCCGACGGACGCACGTGGACGTGTGGCAAGGGCGTCTACGCCGACCCCGTCGCCGAGCTGGCGCTCACGCTGCTGCTGGGCGGGATGCGCGGCATGGGCGCGTACGCCCGGCGCACCACCTGGGAGAAGTCCGACGCCAACGAGCTGGGCAACAACCTGCTGGGCGCCCGGGTGACGATCCTGGGCGGCGGCGGCATCGCCGAGTCGCTGCTGCGCCTGCTCGGCGGGTTCGGCGCGGCCACCACGGTGCTGCGCCGCGACGCCTCCACGCCCACGCCCGGCGCCGACCGGACCCTGGGCATCGACGCGCTCGCACGAGGTCCTCGCGGCTTCGGATGCCGTGGTGCTGGCGCTGGCGATGACGCCGGAGACCCACGGCATCATCGACGCCGCCGCGCTCGCCGCGATGCCCGACCACGCCTGGCTCGTCAACGTGGCGCGTGGCCCCCACGTCGTCACCGACGACCTGGTCGCCGCGCTGCGCGACGGCTCGATCGGCGGCGCCGGGCTGGACGTGACCGACCCCGAGCCGCTGCCCGACGGGCACCCGCTGTGGACGATGCCCAACGTGCTCATCACGCCCCACGTCGGCAACACCCCCGCCATGGCGGTGCCGCTGCTGGGCGCCCGCGTCACCGAGAACGTGCGCCGCCGGATCGCGGAGGAACCCCTGATCGGCCCAGTCGACCCCGCGCTGGGGTACTGAGCGCCGCGGGCGGACCCGCCGGTCAGGAAACCGCCATCCGCAGGAGCGCCCACTCGTAGCGCAGGGGCACCAGCGCATAGGCCGTGCCGGCGTCGTCGACGGCGCTGCTCGCCAGCAGGGTCCAAGTGCTCGGGCGCCCGGTCGGCGGCGTGATGCTGCATCGACCACGTGGCGCGGTGGTGGTCGGCGACGTGGCGGGCGGACCGTTCGGTCCCCACGGCCCGATCGGCGTCGGAGGGGGTGGGCAGCGGTGCGAGCCGAGCGGGACGACGACGGGAGGGCTCGGCGTCGACGGATCGTCCACCGACAGGGACACGCGCGCGACACCCGCAGGAAGCGGCCGTGCGCCAACGGTCGATGGACGACCCCGGCCGCGGCGTCGGCCGCGAACCGAGGTGGGGACGCCGCCGTCGAGCCGGGCCCGATCGACTCGCCGTCGGCGAGGGAGAAGGTGGCCCCTCTGGCGAGCAGCCCTCGCCGCGTCCTTCACGGCGACGGTGCGCGTGCCCCCCGTGTCGCGGTCGACCAGGAACACCGCGCCAGGCCAGACCTCGGAGAAGATCGCGCCGTCGGCGTCGGCATCGGGCAGCAACAAGAGGCCGAGGTCTCCAGAGGAGGCGAACTGGGCCGAGGTCGCGACCATGCCGCTCGGAAGCGCATGCGCCGCATAGCGGCCCGTGCGGGGTGAGTACACGAGGTACTCGGCCCCGTGCGCGAGCGTGAGCACGACGGCGTCAGGCGCGTCGCGGCAAGCGATCGCCGTCACCTCGTTGCGACGCTGACCGTCGATGCCACGAACGTTCGGGACGGTCCGCCGCTTCACCGCACCGGACGCCGGGTCGAGCTCGACGAGCGTGCCCCCGTCGCCGATCCAGACGCGCGACCGGCACGCAGCGAACGGCGCCGGAGGCAGCCCGCGGCGGTGCTGCAGTTCCACCTTCCAGCTCGACGTGCGCCCGGTCGTGTCGTCGTAGTGCCAGATCGCCGCAGTCGCCCCTGCTCCCGAAGGCGGTGGCAGCGCCGCCCCGATGGCCCACACCCCGTCTTCGCCGGGAACGGTCGAGAGCTGCGCGCTGTTCAGCGCATCGGCGCTGATCACCGCCCGCACGCCCGGGGCAAGCCTGGCCTCGTCAGGCAGCGTGGTGGGGCTCGCACTGCGAGTCGTCGCCGGTGCCGTGGGTGTCGTCGCCACGTCGGCCGGACTGGGCCGCCCGATGCGGCGGATCCCGAGCGCGGCCGCAGCGACCACCACCAGGCAGGCGGCGACCGCGGCGACGACCCGGGCCGGGCGAAGCCGGCCCTTCCCGCCACCAGGTCCTCGGACTTCACCCGCCACCGGGAGCACGTCGGGTTCGTCGGGCTGCGCGGCGTTCCAGCGACGGGCGTGGTCGCGGAGCAGGTCGTCGATCTCGTCCATGTTTCAGTCCTCCACCAGCGGTTGCAGTCGGGTGCGTGCCTCGTGGAGCAGCCACTTCACCGTCCCGGGCGCGCAGCCCATCACCGACGCGCAGTCCTCGACGCGCAGGTCGACGAAGTAGTGCAGCGCCACGGCGAGGCGTTGCCGGGGCGGCAGCGCGGCGATCGCCCGTTCCACGTCGATGCGGCGGTCGACGTCCTCGGCGCCGTCGGCGACCCATTCCTCGAACACCGGTTGTGGCCGCAGTCGCCGCCGCCAACCCCGTCGTGCCTCGCCCGCCACGATGGCCAGCAGCCAGGTGCGCGGCGTGCCGCGCTCGGCGTCGTAGGTCTCGCGTCGGCGCCAGGCCCGGGTGAGCGCGTCCTGCACGAGGTCGTCCCGGGCCTGCACCCCGCCGAGGCGCGATGCGAGCCGGGCCATGTCCGCCAGGTGCGGCCGGACCCACGCCTGGAACTCGGCCCGGTCGTCGGGTGCGGGCCGGTCCGCGTCGCCGGGCACGGTCGAAGCGGCCATCGCGCCGTCCACCGGTCCGTCCGAACTCACCCTCACACCTCCTCTACATCCCGAAGCATCGATCCGGTTGGGTGTCGGCCAACGGCCACAACCTCGCGCACCTTCGCGGGGCACGTCCGCGCGCCCCGCTCTCCGACGCGACGATCTTCAGGGCAGCGGCACGCGCAGGACGACGGGATGCTCCGGCCCGAGATGCGCCATGAGGTAGAGGGCACCTTCGGGACTGACCGCAGCGGATGCCATCACGCGTGGGGTCTATGTTGCCGGTGATCGGGCAGAATGGACCCAACGGAGTCGGGCACACGGGCACAGTCGGCGTCGGGTGCGGCGTCGCCAGGCCACGAACCCAGACGGACCACTCCCCCTCCACTTGGACGACTCGTCCGTCGCCTAGTGGAAGCCGTTCGACGAATGGTCGATGCGGCAGTTCCATCGGGGCGTTGCCGAACGGCCCCGGAGATGCCTCGGATGCTCCGGGAGCGATCGTCTGCGCACCACCGACGAGGAAGTTCGGACCATAGGAGAGCACCGGAAGGGAGCGCTGCACCTTGACCACCCGTGTGGCCCCACCGATTCCGTCGACGAGCAGCACCTCGTCGGCCTGGTCGATGCCCGGAGGCGTCGGCGAGAGCTCCGTGAGGCCAACCGCGATCTCGCCGGTGCTCGAGACGGCCACGGAGTTCGCGCCGGTGCCGGCGGGCAGGGGATAGCTCGTGAACCGGTCGCTGCGGGGGTCGAACACGTCATAGTTGGCCGAAGAGCTGGTGGTGACCACCACGGTGCCGTCGACGTCGTCGCAGGCGATCGCCGGGGGCGGCGAAGACGTGTACCGCATCCGAGCTCTCCGCACCATTCGTGTCAGTGGGGAGCGCGTGGGCTACGAGCGAGCCGTCCGCCGGGTCGAACTTGATCAGGATGTCGCCCGCCGCGAGCCAGATCCCCGTTCGACACAGCGCCGATCAACGGGTACCTGGCGCCAAGGGTGACCGGCCAGCTCTGCGTCGTTTCGGCGCGGTCGTCGTGGTGCCAGACCCGGCCATGGAATTGAGGATTCTTCGAGGGGTGGTCACTGAGCGAGCCTGAAAGTGCCCATACGCCGTGGTCGCCGGGCTGCGTCGCGAGGCGCAGGTACTGGATGTCCGCGGGCAGACCGAACGCCACCGTCACCCCGGGTGCGAGCCCTGCATCGATCGCGCGTGTGGTCGCCGGCCTGGAACTGGGCAAACCGTTCCCGGTCCGCAGATCAGTGGGACGGGTCCCGCCACGGCGGCGCACGACGGCGGCGCCGACTGCGGCCGATGCCGCCAGCATCGCCAGCACCACGGCTGCAGCCGCCCAACGCCGTCCGCCTCGGCGTCGAGCGCCGCGGGGGTCGGTGCGGTCCAGCCCGCGAGACCGAGGTTCTGTGGCACGGCCGATGTCGACCTCGGTTGCGGTACCAGTTTCGGCGATGTCGTCGCGCCAGCGGGCACACGGGCGCGCAAGGCGACGTCGAGCTGGTCGTCGGTCGGGGTCGTCATCGTTCAACTCCTCGGATCGAGCGCGCCTCGTCCTGCCCGTCCACGTCATCTCGGTCGGGAGGCTCGTCGGCGAGCACTGGGCGAAGGCGCTCGCGTGCCTCGTGGAGCAGCCACTTGACCGTCCCGGGCGCGCAGTCCATGACCATGGCGCAGTCCTCCACCCGCAGGTCCACGAAGTAGTGCAGGTCGACCGCCAGCCGCTGCCGTTGCGGCAAGGCCGCGATCGCCCGCTCGACGTCGATTCGGTTCGCCGCCCCAGCGGCGTCGCCGATGACCGGGGCCGGGGCGCCGCCACGTGTCGAGGAGTCGCCCGACCCGACGTCCTCGGCAGCCCAGTCGAGTGCGTGCGGGACTCGGCTCCAGCGCCGCCAGCCACGTCGCGCCTCGTTCGCGACGATCCTCAGCAACCACGCTTTCGGCGACCCCTTGGACGGATCGAAGTCGTCCCGATGCCGCCACGCCCGGGTCAGCGCATCCTGCACGGCGTCGTCAGCCGCATCTGCGCCCGCGCAGGCGGAGCGCGAGGTACCGCATCGCTTCGAGGTGCGGCGCCACCCAGGCTTCGAAGTCGTCGTCGGTGTCGATGTGCTCATCCGTCCTGAACAGTCCTGCCGACCCGCCGGTGGCGTCGAGCGGCTCTTCCCTCACGGACTTCCTACCCCGCGAGGCACTCGGACGGTTGGGTCACCCGGGAGAAGTGCCCATTCCCGTCGCAGAACCGCCCGTGCTTGCTCGATGCAGCGCGTTGAAGTGGCCCATGTCCACTTTTCGCCCCGACATTTGATCAGGGGGTGAATTGGATCAGGGGGTGGGGTCACCGGGGCCGGGGCCGGCGTCGGCGGGGCCGTCGGCGGCGAGCGCGGCGCGGTGGGACTTCTCCTTGGCGGCCAGCACGACGGCAAGGCCGCCGAGCGCGGCGAAGCCGCCGGCAGCCGCCAGGCCTTCGAGCGACGAGCCCGTGGCGGCGAGCTCGGTCGGCACGCCGTCGCCGGTGTTGGTGCCGAAGCGCGTCGTCGTGGTCTCGGCGCCCACCGCCGCCACCGACGTGGTCGGCGCCGCGGTCGTCGGGGCCGCCGTCGTGGTCGTGGTCGTCGGGGTCACCGCCGCCGGCGCGGTCGGCGGAAGCGGCACCGCCGAGCAGGTGCTGCCCGTCGCCGGCACGCCCGGAGACGGCAGGCCGGGTGGCTCGCGGAAGTCCACCGCGCTGAAGTCGAAGCAGTCGAGCAGGTCGTCCACGTTGGCATCGCGGTACGTCATCGCCTCGAGGTTCCACTTGGTCTCGATGAACTTGAGGATCGAGGTGTGGTCGTGCACGACCGACGACACGTAGTTGGCCTTGGCGAACGGCGAGATCACGATGCCCGGCACGCGCATGCCGTACCGGTCGAACGCCCCGGGCTGGTCGGGCGGGACGGTGATGCGGGGCGCGATCGAGTCGGGGGCGATCGCGGGCGGCGGGGGCACGTGGTCGTAGTAGCCGCCGTGCTCGTCGTAGGTGAAGAACATGGCGGTGGTCGGCCACAGCGGGCTGTGCATCACCGCGTTGATGATCGACGAGCTGTAGGCCTCGCCGAGCTGGATGTCGTTGGGGTTCTCCTCGGACCACTTGGTGCCACCGGGGCTGATGATGCTCACCTGGGGCAGCGTGCCCGCGGCGCAGTCGGCGAGGAAGTCGTCGAAGGTGTGGATGTGGTCGGTGTTCGCCGTGAAGAAGTTGGGGAACAGCATGATGTCGGCGAGGTCGACCGCGTAGTCCTTCCAGGTGACCCCGGCGTCGTCGAGCCGGTCCCAGATCAGGCCGTTGGGCACGTCGGGGACGGCCTGCACCTCGGCGATGTCAGTCGACACGATGCCGACCGACGTGGCGGCCTGCACGTAGCGACGGTTCGGGAAGGTCTGGGCGAGCGCCGAGCAGAACCACCGGTCGCACAGCGGGAAGGTGTTGGCCAGCCCGTAGTAGAAGGGCAGGTCCGCGCCCGTCCAGTACCCCATGGAGGCGGTGCCCCCGCCCGCCGCGGTGATGAAGCCGTCCATGGCGCCGCCGTCCCAGGAGATGTGGCTGGCGTTCCACGACTGGCTGGCGCCGTGGCCGTCGTCGCACAGGCTCGACGACGGTCGGACCAGGTAGGGCTGGTCGTTCGAGTCGGGGTTCGAGTTGGTGGGCAGGCCACCGGCTCCGATGGTGAAGCCGTCTCCCCGCCCGAGCATGCCGAAGTAGTGGTCGAACGACCGGTTCTCCTGCATGTAGATGATGATGTGCTCGACCTGGGGGATGAGGTCGGCGCCGACCGGCTTGGTCAGGTCCGGGCGCGAGCCCGGCCCGAGCACGCCGGCGGCGCGGCGCACGGCCTGGTCGGCCCAGGCGGTGCCCAGGCGTCCGGCGGTGGCGGCGAACGCGGCGGAGGCCGTGAGCCCCTGCAGCACCCGGCGGCGGCTGAGCTCGAAGTCGCGCATGGGTGGCAACACTAGGTGGCGGATCTCGGGTTGTCCGCCCGTCAGTCGAGCGGTTGGCGACCCAAGCGGTCGAACGCGCGAAGCGGCCCCACGGCGTCGATCACCCGGGAGAACGACACCTTCTCGCTGAGCAGGTTCAGCGCCAAGAGCGCCGTGAGCACCACGCACTGCACCACCAGCCCGGTCGTGGCCACGACGCCCCAGCCCAGCACGGCGCCGAGCACGTTCGAGCCCGCGTCTCCGAGCATCAGCTGCTCGCGCAGGTCGAACCAACCCAGTCCCACGGCCGCACCGACCACGATGAGCACGCCCTCGAGCAGGTACCGATCGGCCGCGCCCGCACACGCGCACAGCACGACGGCGGCGACCACCGCGACCTTCACGCACCGACCGGGCGCACGGTCGAAGAGGTTGCCGAGGTTCGCGGCCAGCGAGATGAGCGCCCCTGCGAGCAGCAGCCGGGGGAACCCGAACCCGGCGATCGGGATCGCCACGACCAGCGACAGCATGCCCCCGGCGAGGAGCTTCAGGCCCCCCGTGGTCAACCGACCGTGGCGGAGCGCCCGGAGGTGGCCGGCGAAGCCGCGGTCGTCGCCGTGCGCTGCGAGGTCGTCGAGCAGGCCGAGCAGTGAGAACCCGGCGGCCAGCAGCAGCGGGGCGGCGAGCGGCGCGGCGGGGTGGACGCCCAACGCGTCGGCGATCGCCCACACGCCGGTCACGACGAGCGCGCCGACGACCACGAGCACGCCCGCGCCGACCGGCACGTCTACCCCGCGGTAGTTCCGGCGGGCGAACAGGGGCTGCGCGAACGTCTCGCGCATGGCGCGCCAGGTGACGGCCGCGACCGCGGCGCCCGCCACGAGGTCGACCGGCCAGGCGACGAACGGCGAGACGAACCTCACGCCGACACCTCCTCGGCGGGCTCGGGGTCGAACAGCTCGTCGGGTACGGCCGGACCCGCCAGGGCGAGGAGCCCGACGTAAGGGCCGAGGTACACGAAGACCAGGGACGCGATCAACGCGCCGGAGTCGTTGGCGAGGTAGCCGAGCACGGCGACCGCGAGCAGGCCGATGAAGCCCGTGCGCGCAACCGTTCCGGCAGGCATCAGGCGTCGCCACCCGTGGCCGACGACCAGGATCGCCACGACGAACGCGCCCACCAACGGGAGCAGGTGTGACCAGGTCGACGAGGTGAGGACCGAGAAGTTGGTGGAGAGCTTGCGACTGATCGTCGTCCAGAAGGTGCCACTGCCGGTCCCGCCGAGGAAGAACCGACCGATGTGGTCCCGGTGCTGGGGCGCCTGCAGGGCCTCGTACCCGACGACGAGTCCGAGTGCGGCCAGCGTCGCGATCGCGGCGATCGAGAGGGCCTTCCAGCTCAGGCGTCGGCCGGAGAGCAGGAAGAGGACGATGCCCAGTGCGGGGATCAGGCTGAGTATCCCGCCGACGTCGGAGCCCAGCCAGGGCGCCCCGTCGGCGACGACCGCGATCGCCGACACGGTCGCCGCGGCCCACCAGGCGTCGCGCGGCCGGTCGGATCGAGCGACCAATCCGCAGGCCACGATGACCGCACCGGCCGCGAGCACCGCGTACGCCGCATTGCCGATGCCCACGAACCGGGCGGCCACGGTCGGCGAATAGCCGAGCAGGCTCGCGACCTGCAGCTGGCCACCGAACGCAAGGTCGAGGCTCAACAGCGCGACGCCCAGCGCGGAGACGACCACGAGCGGGTCGAGGGGCGTACGCCAACGCCGGTCCAGCAACGCCGCGAGCAACCCCGCGCCGAGCCAGACGAGCAGGTTCGTCCCGACACCCAACTCTTGCAGCGGCGGCGCAGCGCGCACGACGAAGGTCATGATCGGCACCCCCGCGACCGTCAGGAACGCCCAGGTCAGGAACCGCTTCACCGATGAGGGCGTGTCGTGTCGCAGGAGGACGATGGCCGCGAGCAGGTAGAGCGCGATCTGGACGTCGACGAACGCGTTGAGGAAGCCGGGGTACACCTGGTCGCGGGCCTTCACGAGGTCGTTCTGTCCGCGCAGCGCCGCCCGATCGACGGTGCCCGGGCGGAACCGCAGCGGCTGCCCGACCATCTTGGGGGGAACCGCGGCGCCCAGGCTCGAGAGCACCGTCGGCGCGAGGTCGGTGAGGGTGACCAGGTCGGGCCGGTTCGTCGACGGCGAGACGAGATGACCCGGCACCGTGCCGGCCCCCCAGAAGACGACCGGCACGAGCTCGGCCTTGAAGGTCGGCGGCGTCATCCCGGCGACGATCAGCAGCGTGTCCGAGGGCAGGCGTGCTCGCAACTTCCCGAGGAGCGCGTCGGTCCGGCCGAGCGCGTCCCGCATCGAGGAGCGCGCCGCCGACGAGACCATCGTTGCCCCGTACGCGTCCGCCCGATCGGTCTCGCCGGGATCGACCACGAGCACGTCGGCGCTGCCCACCGCCTTGTCGAACGCCCGGAGGAACACCGCGTCGTCGACGCGCAATCCGAAGGGCGACGTCGGATCGGATCGCACGAGGTCGTGACCGACATCGCCTTCGTCGACCGCTCCGGACGTCGACGCGACCGAGAGCGCGGCGGGCGCTCGACGAGTGACCAGACCGTTCGGGTCGATCGTGTCCGAATTGGCCACGACCGCCGTGCGCAGACCCGCGTCGTGGAGCGCAGTTCCCAGCGCGCCGGGCTTCGCGTCGACATGGCCACCGGCTGCACGCCGTGCCGCGGGCATCGAGGGGACCACGACCTTCCCCGGCGGCCGATGACCGATCCGCCGCCCCAGGACCTCGATCGCCGGGTCACCCTCGACGGGCTCGTTCCGGTTCGCCGCCTGCCCGAACACGTCGCTCGAGCGCACCGGGTAGCCGGACCCCAGGGTCGCGTAGGCAGCGGCGCTCCTGGAGCCGCCGCCGGTGTGGACGGTCATCATCCCGGACGCGCCCTGGCGCGCCAGGCGGTCGAGGTTCGGCATCTCAGCGGCGTTCAGGTCGCCGAGGCCGAGGTTGGGGACTCCGACGATGACCACCTTCTTCGCGAGGTGGGACGGCGGGACGCTGGAGGTGCCGCCGACCACGCTCGCCAGGAAGGACAGCACGATGAAGGCCCCGAGTCCCGCGGCCAACAGCGACCGCCGCACGAAACGGCTGCAGAGCCTGGGCCAGAGTGCCCCGACGATGTCGAGCCCCTGCGCGCCGCGGTGGCGGAAGCCGGCCACGGTGCGGCCGGTGTGGAGGTGCTCCATCGGCACCTCCAGCTCCAAGACCCGCGCCCCGGCGCGCACCGCATCGATCGTCATCGCCACTTCGAGCCCGAAGCGTCCGGCGCCGGTGAGCGAGCGCAGGTAGGAGGCCCGCACCGCCCGTTGTCCCGACAGCGGTGCCGTCGCCTCGAAGCCGCTGGCCCGGCGAACGCCCCAGGTCGAGAAGCGCCGGATCGTGCCGAACCCGCCTCTCCTGCCCGCGGCGGGGAGGACGCCGACGACGAGGTCGGCCTCGTCGGCGAGCACCGGTTCGAGCAGCCGATCCGCCTGGGTCGCGTCGGCACCGACGTCGGCGTCGATGAGGACGTAGACCTCCGCGTCCGGCGTGGCGGCCACGCCGGCCGCCACCGCGCCGCCCTTGCCCCTGTTGCGGCCCAGGCGGAGCACCCGCGCGCCCGCGCTCCGGGCACGTGCCGTCGTCGCGTCGCCGGAACCGTCATCGATGACCAGGACCTGATCGATTCGTTCCAGCGAACGAAGCGACCGGACGGTGTCGGCGATGGTGTCCTGGCGATCCTTCGCGGGGACGAGGGCGACGACCGTGGTCATGTGGCCTCCTGGAGCTGGGGCTTCGATTGGGTGACGGGCGTCGCGGGGTCATCCGGGACCCTGAACGCCAGGAGCAGCAGGAGTGGCCCCAGGTAGACGAACACCAGCGCCGTGACCACGACGCCGGAGTCGTTGACGAGCCAGCCCACGATCCCCATCGCCAGACCCGTCACGACGGCGATCCGGCGCGGCGAACCGGCCGGCAACAGCCGCTGCCACCCGTTCGCGACGACCAGCACGTAGACGCTGAACCCGGCGATGATGGGCACGATCCACGCCCACAGGGACTGGCCGAAGATGCGCATGTTCTGGGACCACTTGCTCGCGATGGTGCTCGTGAAGAGCTGGCCGTTGCCCTCGCCGGCGCCCAGGAAGAACCGACCGATGTGCGTCCGCTGGTCCGGGACGCGCAGCGCGTCGACGCCGACGGCGATGAGCAGCGCGACCACGGCCGCGCTGCACGCCAGGAGCACGACCCGCGTGTTCACCCGCCGTCCGGAGAGCGCCCACAGCATGAGCGCGAGGACCGGGACCATCGTCAGGATGCCGCCGACGTCGGCCCCCATCCATGGTGCACCGTCGGCGAGGACGACCACGTACGCGACCGTGACCGCCATGACCCAGCCCTCGCGAGGTCGTTCGGCGCGGTCCACGAGCGTCGCGCAGACAACGGTCGTGCAGCCGGCGAGGATCGCGAAGGCAGCGTTGTTGATTCCCGTGTACCGGGTCCCCGTGGCGGGCGAGTAGCCGAAGAAGCTTCCGAGCAAGAGGTGGGAGCCGGTCGCGAGGTCGAGGACGATGGTGGCGATCGTGAGGGCGCAGATCACCAGCAGTGGGTCGAGCGGGTGCCGATCGAGTCGCTGGGCCAACACGGCGATGAGCAGCGCGAGCAGCCACGAGAACAGGATCGTGGTGAAGCCGTGCGAGCTCGCGGACACCGACAGGCGCATCCAGAAGGTGGCGAGGGGCCACGCCGCACACGTGAGCGCCGCCGTCTCGAGTGCCTGGGCGAATCGACGCGACGACCCGAGGCGCAGCAGTGCCGCCATGGCGATCAGGTAGATCAGCGCCTGGGCGACGATGAACACGATCCCCATCACCAGGTTCGTCACCGTACGAGACGTGAGCAGCGTGTCGAGGTTGCGCATCGACGACCACGACGTCGAACCGGCCTCGACGCGCAGCGTGTGGCCGTTCCCCACCTTGCGGGAACCGTCGCCGACCACCCCGAGGATCGTCGGCGCCAGGTCCATGATCGTGGCCAGACCGGCTCGGTGCGTGGATGGCGAGACGAGGTGACCGCTCGTCACCCCATCTCCGATGGCGACGATCGGTGTGAGCGTCCAACTCGCCGAGCCGGGAGTCACGCCCACCACCAGGACCAGGGTGCGCGGGGAAAGCTTCGCCACGATCTTGCCGAGGAGGGTGTCGGTCCGTGTGAGCGCGGCGTTCCGGGCCCGTGCACCTTGCGACGGGGTCTGGTTGATCAGGTAGCTCCCCGCCCGGGTGGTCTCTCCCGGGTCTGCGACGACGACATCAGCGTGTTGCAGCGCGTCGTCGAGTGCCCGGGCGAACGCGCCGTCGTCCACGACCCGTCCGTACGGCGCGGCGGAGACGCCCGGGTCAGACCGAACCCGACGGTGCCGCGGTCGACCACGCCGTTCTGGTCGGCGACCACGAGCGCGGCCGGGGAGATGCGCTGCGCGACGCCCGCCTCGTCGACGGTGTCGGCGTTCGAGACGACGGCGGTCCGGTGTCCCGCCGCCCGGAGCTGCGTCCCCAGGTCGCCGGCGCGACCGCCACCAGACCCGCTGGAACCAGCGAACAGCGGCATCGCCGGCACGACGACGGCGCCGTGAAGGGGACGTCCGGTGCGCAATCGCTGACCTTGCAGGGCGGTCGAGCCCCGGTAGTCCTCGTTCGCGTCGTAGGCGGACATCCCGAGCGAACCGGTTGCGAGCGTCGTGCCCGCGCCGATCGACGCGTAGGACTCCGCGATGTTGGGCCGCGAACCGACCGTCTTCACCCGGAGCGCGCCGGTTGCCCCACGGCGTGCGAGCCGGGACAGGTTCGGCATGCGCGCCGGCGTGACGTCTTCGAGACCGAGACTTGGGATCCCGAACACGAGAACCTTGTCGGCGCGGGGAAGCGCGTGGTCACCCGAGGTCTGGCCGGTCGACGCCGTGAAGAGCGACACCAGCACGAACGCGACGCCGGCGAGAACGATCACCAGGTTGCGGGGGCGCATCACCGACGACCTCGACGGCGAGTCGCCGCGGCACGCACGGTCGCGAGCTCGGGCGTCCGCAGCAGCGCGAGCCCCGCCGTGTAGACCACGACCCCCACCAGGCCCCCTGCGGCCGCAGCGACCAGCGCACGCGACCGGTCCGGCCAGCCGATCGCCGCGGTCACGGCGTACGCGGCCCCGATTGCCACGAGGCCACTCGAAAATGCCCGCAGGAGCGCACCCGCCACGTCGACGGGCTCATGGATGGCCCGCTGCACGCCGAAGAACAGCACCGCCGCACCGGCGGTCAGGGCGATGGCCTGGATGAGGCCGAATGACACCAGCAGGTCGGTACCGTCCCAGAGGTTCGTGGCGATGACCATGACTACCACCGACACCACGGTGACTCCCAGGTTGACCAGGGTGGGTCGGCGTGCATCCTCGAGCGCGTAGCTGGCGCGGGTGAGCAGGAAGAACAGGCTGTACGCCATCAGCCCGACCAGGTAACCGGCGAGCACAAGAGCGACGAGCCGGGTGCCGCTCGCGTCCAGCTGGCCCAGCCTGATCGCCGACAGCGCCGGCGCGGCCGCGACCGCCAGCAGGCCGCTCGCCGGGACCAGCAGCAGGATGATGGCGCGCATCCCCATGCCGAGGTCCGTGGCGAACGCGGGCAGGTCGTGCGCGGTGGCCTTGCGGGCGAGGCGCGGGAAGAGCGCCGTGAAGATGGGGTAGGCGAGCAGCGCATGGGGCAGCAGGAAGAACGTGTAGGCGGTCTGGTAGGCGATGACGCCACCCCCGACCCGGCCCGAGAGGACGATCGTCGACCCGATGAGCACCTCGTTGAGTCCGACGTGGCCCGCCGCCCAGGCACCTCGTCGCACCAGGGCCCGCAAGCCGCCCAGGCCGGTGGTGCGCCAGCGGGGGCGGATCCCGAGACCGGCGTGCCAGAGCGCGACGAAGGGCACGGTCGTCATCGCGACGGTGCCACCCAACGTGCCCGCGCCCAACAGCACCTTCTCGCCGGTCGTGAGCGCGAAACCCGCGGTCGGGTCGTGCTCGGCCGCGAACACGACCATCGTGGCGATGACCACCAGGTTGTTGAACAGCGGGGCGATCGACGTGGCGAAGAACCGGTGGTCGGCCTGGAGCAGCGCACTGGCAACGGCTCCGGCGGCGTAGAAGATGAGCTGCGGCATGATGAACCACAGCAGGAACGACCCCAGCCGCATCTGCTCGGCCCGCACCGAGGCCGGCGTCCCCACCGTGAGCGCCCGCATGATCCAGGGTCCGGCCAGCGCGCCCACCAGCGCGATCGCACCGACCACCACGACGCCACGCGTGGCGAGCACCGAACCCAAGCGACGCGCCCCGGCGTGCGGGTCGGCGTCGTCGACACCCTCGCCCCGCGCGCCGGCCCCCAGCAACTCAACGAAACTGGGGACGAGCACCGAGAACAGCAACCCTCCCACCAACAGCTCGAAGAGCACGTTCGAGACCTCGTTGGCGCGCTGGTACGCGTCACCGAGGTAGGCGATGCCCAGCGCTCCCGCGATCGCGATGACCCGCACGAAGCCCGAGATCCGCGACACGAGGTTGCAGACCGTGATGAGCGCCGCGGCCCGACCGAGCTGTGCACGCCGGGGTTCCTCGGTGGGCTCGACGTGCAGCGCGGTGTCGACCCGTGTGTCGCGCGGGAGCGCATCCAACCCGAGCATCTCGGGAGGTGCGGCTATCGGGCCGTCCATGGACTCCTCGGTCGGCATCAACGCTCCCGCGGAGAGGGAGAACCGGCCTGGTCATGACCCGGCAAGGCTACGCGACCTGCCCGGCTTCCCCACGGAAGGGGGTAGTTTGACCGCGACGAATCGGAGGTCTCCCATGACGACAGACGGCGCAGCGCAGGTGCAGGAGCGGGTCGCCCAGCTCCTCGACAAGGTCGATCCGGCCACCGCGGCACCCGAGGAGGTGCGCGGCCACCAGTTCGACCTGGGACTGGCGTGGGTCCACTTCCCTGAGGGCTGGGGCGGGCTCGACCTTCCGTCGCGGCTCCAGAAGGACATCGACGGCCCGCTGGCCGAGGCCGGAGCCAAGCCTTTCGGGCCCAGGAACTTCTTCGGGCTCACGATGGCCGGGCCGACGATCGTCACCCACGGCGACGACGCGCTGCGGGGTCGTCTCCTGCGCCGCATGTTCACCGGCGAGGACGCCTGGTGCCAGCTCTTCAGCGAGCCCGGCGCCGGGTCGGACCTGGCCGGGCTGGCGTGCCGCGCCGAGCGCGACGGCGACGAGTGGGTCATCAACGGCCAGAAGGTGTGGAACACCTACGCCCACCTCGCCGACTGCGGCATGCTCGTGACCCGCACCGACCCCGACGTGCCCAAGCACAAGGGCCTGACGTACTTCGTGCTCGACATGCACGCGCCGGGCGTCGAGGTCCGGCCGCTGCGCCAGATCACCGGCGAGGCCGAGTTCAACGAGGTCTACCTCACCGACGTGCGCGTCCCCGACGCCGACCGCGTCGGCGACGTCGGCGAGGGCTGGCGGGTCGCGATGACGACGCTGTCGAACGAGCGCACGACCATCGGCGGCGGGGTCAGCGTGCCCGGTGCCGGCTCCGGGTCGATCGGCGAGGCGGTGCGGATCTGGAAGGAAGAGCCGAACATCGACCGGTCCCCGGTCATGCCGCGACCGTCTCCTGAAGCTCTGGAACGAGTCCGAGGTCACTTCGCCTCACCAACATCCGTGCCTCCCAGAACCGCAAGGCCGGCAACCCCGGGCCCGAGGGCTCGATCGCCAAGCTGCGCGTTCGCCGAGGTCAACATGGCGATCTACGAGTTCTGCGTCGACCTCCTCGGCACCTCCGGCGCTGGCCGGCTACGACTTCGAGATGCGCCGGTCCGAGAACCTCGGCCTCGTCGGCCCTCCCGGGTCGAGCCGAAAGATGTTCCTGCGGGCGCGCGCCAACTCGATCGAGGGCGGCACCTCGGAGATCCAGCGCAACATCATCGGCGAGCGCGTGCTCGGCCTGCCCGGCGAGCCCCGCACCGACAAGGCCGGCCCTTGGAAGGACGTCCCCCGCAGCTGACGTCCCCGCAAGCCCCCGGCCCCCCGGCCCTCCTCCCCCGCCCCCCCTTCTCAAATGTCGGGAGCTTGGTCGCCGATACGGCGACCGATCGCGCTGCATCCAGCTAGCAAGTGCTCGATCCGGCCGGAATCGATCCGGGAGGCGAAGGCGGAAACCGCAAGACTCCACCCGTGCTGATCGAGCTCGTTCATGACCCGGCGGAGTTCGCGCGCCGCGCCCATCGCTTCCTCGCCTCCGAGCCCTTCACCGCCAACGTCATCTCGGTTGTCGCGGCCCGGGCGATCGCCGGAGACGAGCGATCGGCGCCGGATGACGTCTGGATCCTCGTCACCGACGACGAGGGCAACGTCATCGGCGCCGGCATGGCCAACTCGCCCTACAACCTGTTCCTGCCCCGATTGCCGGAAGGCGCCGCCGAACGCGTCGCCGACCGGCTCCACGCCGAACGCCGCGCGCTGCCCGGGGTGACCGGCGAGGATGCGACCGCGCGAGCGTTCGCCGAACGATGGCAGGCGCTGCACGGGGTCGGCTCGATGCTCCAGATCGCCCACCGCACCTACCGGCTCGACCGACTCGTCGCGCCGTCGGGCGTCGCCGGCAGCGCTCGACGGGCTCGGGCGACCGAGGTGCAGGAGATCGCGGGGCACCTCGACGACTTCCACGACGAGGCAGTTCCCCACGACCCACGCGTCGACACGACCGAGCAGGCCGGCCAACGGATCGCCGCCGGTGAGATCTGGTTGTGGACCGTCGACGACGAGATCGTCGCGCTGGCCGCGTACGGCAGGCCTGCCGCAGGGGTCTCTCGGATCGGACCCGTCTACGTGTTGCCGGCGCATCGCCGGCGCGGCTTCGGCGCCGGGGCCGCAGCGGCCGCAACCGACGGCGCGCTCGACGAGGGGGCGGACCACGTGATGCTCTACGCCGATGCGTCCAACCCGACCTCGAACGCGCTCTACCAGCGGCTCGGGTTCGTCCCCGACCACGACGCCATCGACCTCGGGTTCCGCGAGCCCAGCTGAACACGGCGGAGCGTGCGGTCACGACTCCGAACCGTGCACCCCCGTGCGAAAGTCGGGAGCTTGGTCGCCGATAGTGCGACCAAGCTCCCGACTTTTGGAAGGGGAAGAGAGGGCGGGAACCGCGCCTGAGTGGTCAGCCGTTCTTGGGGAGCTCGGAGAACGGGGTCTCCTTGCCCGGGCCCGGCTCCTTGGGAAGCCCGAGGATGCGCTCGCCGATGATGTTGCGCTGGATCTGGTCGGTACCGCCATAGATGGGCGGCGCCTGCGCGTAGAGCGCCGTGGTGGTGACCGCCTGCAGGAACGGGTTGCCCGTCGCCTCGTTGAGGGCGTCCTGGTCGGCCGAGTCGTATGCGTGCAGCATGCCCTGCGCACCGACGATGTCGAGCCCCAGGTCGCGTTGGAGGCGCATCATGTGGCTCATCGAGAGCTTGGCGATGTTCGCCATCCCGGGGATGTCGCGCCCGGCCGCCTTGGAGGCCTTGACCCGCTCGGCGCTGTAGCGGCCGATCTCGCCCAGGGTGTGCAGCTGCGCGAGCCCCTGGCGGATGATCGGGTCGTTCACGCGGCCGTTGCCCCGGGCCATGCCCGTGAGCAGCTCGGCGGCGCCGCGCCGGGCCTTGCGGGATGCCTTCTCTGCCTTGGCCTTGTCGCTCTTGGGGGCCGATACGAAGTCCCCGGCGCGCTTGGCGAGGTTGCCGGCGACCGTGCCCGGCATCGCTCCGCTGCCACCAGCGGAATCGCCGCCGCCCGAGCCCAACCCGGAACGCTCGTGCCCGAGGGTCGTGTTGGCGACCGCCCAGCCGTGGTTGAGACCGCCGATGATGGCCGAGTCGGGCACGCGGGCGTCGGTGAGGAACGTCTCGTTGAACATCGCGTGACCGGTCATCTCACGCAGCGGGCGCACCTCGATGCCCGGCTGGTGCATGTCGAGCGCGAAGTACGTGATGCCCTGGTGCTTGGGCTGGTCGGGATCGGTTCGGGCGATCAGCATCGCCATGTCGGCGATCTGGCCCAGCGAGGTCCAGACCTTCTGCCCGTTGACGATCCACTCTTCGCCGTCCTTCACCGCACGCGTCGTGAGCCCCGCCAGGTCCGACCCGGCTCCCGGCTCGCTGAAGAGCTGGCACCAGGCCTTCTGCCCGGTGACGATGTCGCGCACGTAGGTCGCGACCTGCTCCTCGGTGCCCTGGTCGGAGATGGTCGGCGCGGCGAGCAGAAGTCCGAGACCGCCCGGTGCGCCGAGCGCGCCGTGGTTGGCGATCTCCTGGCCGATCTGGACCGCGACCGCTCGGGCCACGCCCTTGCCGTAGTGCTCGACCGGCAGCGTCGGCGCGCTCCAGCCGGCGGTGCCCAGGCGCTCCCACCAGTCCGCGACCGTCAGGTCCGGGTCCCAGTTCTCGTCCAGCCAGGTGCGGAGCTCGTCGAGCACGTCGCCAGACGTGGAGGTGGTGGCATCGATGGTGCTGGTCATGGGTTCCCCTTGGGTCTCGGGTGACGTTCCCCCCGGAACGTCACACCCCTCGATCATCGCCCAGGACGGCGCCCGGCTCCAACCGGGGTCAGTCGTCGGCGGTGAGGTCGGGCTGGTTGGTGGCCAGGTTGGTGGTCACGAGACCACCATCGACCGGAAGGATCTGGCCGGTCACATACGCCCCCGCCGGGCTCGCCAGGAACAGCACCGCGGCGGCCACGTCGTCGGGGTCGCCGACCCGCCGCAACGGCGTGTGCGCCTCGAGCGACTCGACGATGTCGGACTCGGCGGCCACCATCTCGAGCGCTTCGGTCATGATCGCCCCGGGCGCCACGGCGTTGATGCGGATCGTCGGGTCCAGCTCGAGCGCGAGCATCCGCACGGCGTGGTCCAACGCGGCCTTGGTCGCGCCGTACGCGACGAAGCCACGGCCCGCCACGTGCCCCACGGCGCTCGAGATCATGACGATGCTGGCCACGTCGGAGGCGAGCAGGTGCGGGATCGAGGCGCGCACCAGGCGCAGGCCGTCGACCACGTTCCGCTCGAACGCGATGCCCAGCGACCGGTCGCTCGTCGCCAGGAACGGCTTGGGGTACGAGCCGCCGACGACGCTGATCACCACGTCGAGGCGACCGAGCTCCTCGACGGTGCGCGCCACCGCTGCCTCGACGGCTGCGGGGTCGCTGGCGTCGGTCGGGATGGCGAGCGCGCGGCGCCCGAAGCTCCGCGCCTGCTCGGCCACCGCGTCGATCTGGGTTGCGGTGCGCGACAACACCGCGACATCTGCGCCGGCATCGGCGAGCGCCAGGGCGCTGGCCGCGCCGATGCCCCGTCCAGCACCGGCGATGAGCGCGACCTTGCCGTCGAGACGGAAGCGGTCGAGCGCGGTCACGCCGACGCTCCGGTGTCCCGCTCGTCACGTGCGTCGGCGAACTCGCAGAATGCGTCGTAGGCACGCGGTCCGTAGACGGTGGACGGCCCGCCGTTCAGGAAGATCGCAACCCCGATCGCCTCGGCGACCTCGTCGCGGGTCGCGCCTTTGCGGGACGCGCCCTTGGCGTGCTGGGCGATGCAGCCGTCGCACTGCCGGGAGATCGAGATGCTCAAGGCGATGAGCTCCTTGGTCTTCGCGGACAGCGCGCCCTCCGCCATCGAGGTGCTCGAGAGCTTCGCGAAGCTCGAATACACCTCTGGGATCTGCTCGCGCAACGTGCGCCCGAGTGGGGCGACCTCGCCGAGGACGGCCTTGCCATGGGAATGCTCGCTCATGTCCGGATGGTACTGCCCCGCCGGACGCCGTCCGCGAGGTCAGCCGATCCGGTCCGGCTGGGACGTGGCGAGCATCGCCTTGCGGTCGGCCTGCAACACGAACCCGGCCTTGATCGCCGCGTCGGTGGACTTGGCGAACTTGGCGAGGTAGTCGGCACGTGAGGAGTACAGCGCCGCGAGGCGAGCGGGAGGGATCGGCTCGGTGGTACCGGCCAACAGGCACGCGACCGATCCGCCAGGCGCAGGGAGCCCGCTCAGGACATCGACGGGAACGTCGAGCGGGGGTGTGCGCACCCCGCCCTTGGCGTTGCCGTTGGCGTCGAGCGCATAGGTCTTGCCATCGGGGGCAGATTCGAGCCGCGCCGCGTGCGGCGGCGCAGCCCCGGTAGCGACCCAGTTCCGCAACGACACGAGCGCGGCGCGCACCACGAACTCGTCGGGGCCGCTGTTGATCGGCTCGGAGCAGCCGAACAGCTTGGCGACCGAGCCCAGCTGACCGGTGTCGACGTCCGCGGTGCCGGCAACCTCCCAGACGCGGATCCGGTTGGTGTCCGGTTGGCGCGCCTTGACGTAGTCCAGCAGCCCGAGCACGTCGGTCTCGGTCTCGACCGCGAGCACGGGCGCGTCGCCATCGGTGCGGAACTTGACCGGGTCACCACCGACGCTGCTGGAGATGTCGGTTCCCTTGCCCGGCTCGCCGAGGGGCAGCGCCGAGTCCCCACGGCTGTGCACCAGGAACCCGTCGAACTCGTTGGTGAGGGGCTGCACCCCGTCGTAGTAGGTGGTGAGCGCGAACGCTGACTGCGACTCCCCCATGGCGAGGACGTGGGCGGCCTTCTCCCCATCGAGCGGGTCGATCGCTCCCGGGCCGCGCAGCGCGCGGGCGACCTGGGTGTAGATGTCGTAGGAGTAGGCGTCGCCGGGGTGGTGCAAGCTCGAGTAGCGCGCCGGGTCCTGGGTCTTGATGCCCTTGCCCGCGCCGCCTGCTTCGCTCACCGGGGTCATGACCGCGACCGGGCCGCCCTCGACGCCGATCCGCTGTGCCGAGACGCCGACCCACGCGTCGCCGTTCCGCACCAGCTCGTCCGCTGCATAGGTCCAGTCCGGCGCGGCGTCGAGCCCGCCGCTGACGTTGAGCCACTCGACCACGACCGTGCCGCTGAACGAGGCCGGGTCCTTGGGTCGCCGCACCACGATCCGGGTCTTGTAGGGCGCCGACGTGGTCGGGGTGAGCGCGATCTTGCCGTCCTCGGGGTAGGCGCCCTTGGTGGCGTAGGCGTGCGCGGTGCCGGCGACCGCATACTCCTCCTGCACGTAGCCCGACTTCTGCAGGTCGGGAGTGTCGCCGGTCGAGACGAGGATCGTGCCCTTCCCACCGCTCAGGTTCGACACCGTCGCGGCGGGCCCTGGCGGTCGTTCGGTTGTCGGCGTCGAGGTCGTCGCGACCGCCGGCGAGGCGTTCGACCCACTCGACGAGCACGCGGCGCCGCCCAGGGCCAGCAAGCCGGCGGCGACGACGAGACGCCCGATTGCGGACAGCTGCTTGCGCGTTCTGCTCACGAAGTGCTCCCCTGGTCGGTGGGCGCCTGCAGGTCGGGACCGTAGCCGGGGTTCCAGCCGATGATCTTCGCGGGGACGCCACCCACGATCGCTCCGGTCGGGACGTCGTGGATGACCACGGCCCCGGTCCCGATGACGGCCTCGTCGCCGACGGTGACGCCACCCAGCACCGCGGCGTTCGCACAGATGAAGACGTCGTCGCCGATGACCGGCATGGGTGAACCGGGCGGGCCGCGCAGGCCGATCGTGACCCCCTGCAGGATCCGGCAGTGCCTTCCGATGACCGCCCGGTCGCCGACGACCGCACCCTGTCCGTGCATGAACTCGGTGTCTGCGCCGATGACGGCGCCCGGCATGATCTCGATCCCCGTGCAGAACTTCCAGATCTCGGAGACGACGAGCGCGGCGTCGGGGTGGCCGCCCCGGTACAGCCGGTCGATGACCCGGTAGACCGGCATGGTCTTCTCCCACAGCGGGAGGAGCCAGCGGATCACGTTCCGGCGGCGGATGAAGCTGCGCTCGGGCGGGCTCGTGGTGGGATCCGTCATCAAGGTCGCTCCGGGTCACGGCGAACGGCGGCACGGTACCACCCGCGACTCGGCACCTCGACGACCAGGTCCCACCGTCCGGTGGAGGCGTCGAAAGCGATCGTCCCGCCCTCCGCGACCGGTCGCGCGGCCGCCCAACCCGTGATCGTCACCGACTCACCGGCGCCCTTCACGGTGAGCTCGACGCCATCTTCGAGGCACGCGACCTCCACCCGCGCATCGCCTGCGGTCACGAACTTGGACACGTCCCCGACCACCGCGAGGTCGCCGGGCAGCACGGGCGCGAGCACCAGTGACGTCCACTCCTCCCTGGCCAACGAGACGGGCCAGCGGGCGTCCGCGGCCAGGGGGGCCAACGTGGCCGCACGCGCGTCCCAGACGACCACGTCGCCCACGGGCGAGCTCTCGCCGAGGCGGTCGAACGCCACCGCGCCGTCGGTCACGGCGTCGGTCGGCGCGGTGTGCATGGCGACGACGTACGCCCATCGCCCCGCGGAGTGGTCGGAGTAGCACTCGGCCACGACCAGGTCGTCCCCGAAGGCGGTGTCCCCGCGGAGGCTCTCGTCGACCGCGGCGATGGGGACGTCGGGCTTGATGAGCAGGCCGTCGGCCCGGCAGGTGCGCATCGCCAGCGTCGCGTCGTTGCGGCCCACCCGGTCGCCGAGCCCGACCGGCCCGGTCGAGAGCGCGCTGAGCAACGCCTCGGGTTCGCCGTGGTCGCCGGCCACCTCGGGATCGGTGCGGAACACGTCCTTGAAGGGCGCCAGCGCGAGCGACCGGGCCAGCGCGTTGGTCGTGCAGAACCAGGCCCAGAGCTGCCCGGGCGTCGCGATGTAGCCGTGGTCGCCGCAGGTGCGCACCGACGTCACCTGGGTGAGCGTGGTCGTCTGGGCGAAGTCCGCGGGCGTGCCCATGCACCACTGCAAGGTGATGCCCCGCTCCCGGGCGGCGGCGTCGATGCCCTCCTGCCAGGCGCGTGCCCGACCCGGTCGCTCGCGCAGGGCGCGCACTCCGAAGAAGACCTCGACCAACCAGTCGTGCTCGAACGTCTCGACCCCCCAGGACACGCACTGGTCGAGCCAGCGTTCGTACGCCTCGGGGGTGGCCGGGGCCGCCAACGGACCGTCCAGGTGCACCGGGACGTCGTGCGCGATCGGCGCGTCGGCGGCCAGGTGGCGGATGTGCGCCACCAGTGGGGGGTCACCGAGGCGCTCCCGCAGTGTGGCGATGCCGTCGGGCAGCACGTCGGGCCGCTCCTCCCAGGCCAGCATCGGGCTCGGCGGCACCACCCAGTCGTCGGTGTCGAAGGGTCGCAGCTCGGTGTGCGGATAGAACCACGAGTCGAGCTGGACCGCGCCGATCGGCACGGCGCGCTCGCGCAGGTCGTCGACCGCGGCCACGATCGAGCCCGCCACGTCGTTGCCCGGCTCGGTGCGGTACCAGTACGCCGCGCCGTTGTCGGTCCAGTAGCTCGGACGCGACCCGAGCGCGTCCGGCCACCGGCCGGGCCGCACGGTGCCGGCGCGCTCCAGCAGGAGCGCGCCCCACGTGTCGAGGCACACGCGTGGCCCGTCGCCCGCGACGATCGCCAGCTCGGTCGCAAAACCCGACTGCACGGCGTCGAGGTCGCCGTGCCAGCCGCAACGCACCGTGCCGTCGTTGAGCCCGATCGTCTGGCTGTGGAACTCGTCGAGCGCGGCCAGCAGCACCGTCCGGCCGTCGGGTGCGCTCAACAGCAGCGGCCATCCCGTCGCCGGCCGGTGTGGCAGCAGGAAGAAGCCGTCGAGCTCGGGGCCCGAGGTGCTGGGCAGGCCGAACTCGCAGTGCTGGAACACCAGCGCCCGGGCGCCGTCGGGCACGCCGCCCGGGGCACGTGCACCCGGGGTGAAGCTGGGCCACGCCACCGCCGGCTCGGCGAACGCTCCCGTGGCGAGCCCCGTCAGGTCGCGCGTCGCCTCGATCCGGCACACCGCCATCGGGCACGCCGGGTCGGCGCGCACCGAGCACCGCACGTCGCCGTCGGCAACCACGATCGCGTCGCCGTCGGCGCGCGGGTCCACCGTCGACCCGGGCGCTCGACAGGTTGCCGGACCGAACCAGTCGGCCTCGCCGAGGCCGATGCGCATGCGGCCGTCGTCGTCGACCTCGACGAACAACCCCCCTGCTGCTTCGCGACGCATCAGCGCAGTCTGTCAGCCGCGCGCCGTCGACCCGGCAAGACTGCACGGGTGGACGGGAGCGAGACCGACGAGGTGGTGATCGGCCTCGACGTCGGCACCTCGTCGGTGAAGGCCATGGCGTTCGGGCTGGACGGTCGCCCACGACAGATGGCGCGGCGAGGGCTGCGGCGAGACGCCTCGAACGGCGGGCGCGCCGAGCAGGACCCGCTCGAGATCATCGACGCCGCGGCTCGGGCGTTGGCCGCGTGCGTAGACGGCTGCACGGGCGCGACCGTGGCCGCGGTGTCCGTCGCCACCTCGATGCACGGCCTGCTGCCCCTCGACGCGACCGGTGCTCCGCTCGGGCCGGTGCTGACCTGGGCCGACGGTCGCGCCACCGACGAGGCGACCGCGTTGCGGGCCGGCGACGGCGGCCGACGCCTGCACCGACTGACCGGTGTGCCTGTCCACCCGATGAGCCCGCTGGTCAAGCTCCGCTGGATCGGCGGGCATGACACCACACTCGCGAGCGCCGCCGCGCGGTGGGTCGACGTGAAGGCCTGGGTGCTGGCGTGGTTGTGCGGCGAGGTCGTGACCGATCGCTCGAGCGCCGCCGGCACCGGCCTGCGCACCATCGACGGGGCGGCCTGGTGCGACGAGGCGCTCGCGGTGGCGGGCGTCGCCGCCGACCGGCTGCCACACGTCGTCGCGACCACGGCGACCCTCCGCCTTGCGCGCTCGGCGGCCCGGCGCGTCGGCCTCCACGCGGATACGCCACTCGTCGCCGGCGCCGCCGACGGCCCGTGCGCAAACGTCGGGTGCGGTGCTCTCGACCCGGGCGTGATCGGTCTCTCGGTCGGCACCGAGCGCGGCGGTTCGGGCCGTGGTGCACCAGCCGGGCGTCGACGACGGCGGCGCGCTCTTCTGCTACCCGCTTGACGAGACCTCGTGGGTGGTGGGCGGGGCGCTGTCCAACGGCGGCAACGTGGTCGACTGGCTCGCGGACCACCTCGCCCCCGACCTCGACCCCGACGCGGTGCTCGCGCTCGCGGCCACCGTGCCACCGGGCTGCGACGGGCTCACCATGGAGCCCTTCCTGCACCCCGAGCGGGCCCCGGCGTGGGACGCCACACGCCGCGCGTCCTACGAGGGCCTGCGCGCCGAGCACACCCGCGCCCACCTCACCCGGGCCGCGCTCGAAGGCGTTGGTCGCCAGCTCGGCGCCGTGGTCGCGTGCCTGGAGGCGTTCGCGGGGCCGACCATCGCGGTCAAGGCGACCGGCGGCACGCTGCGCGCACCGCTCTGGGGCGAGATCGTCGCCGATGCGCTCGACCGACCGATCGAGGTCGTCGACGACGTCGGCGGCACCGCACTCGGCGCGGCGTGCCTCGGGCTGGTCGGCGTCGGCCGGGCGCCCGACCTGGCGACCGCCCGCCGGTTGCTCACCGGCCGCGTCGCTACCCTCGACCCGTGACCGAGCCGGCCCGCTTCCCCGTCCTCTTCACCGGCGCGAACAAGGCGATGGCCGTGCTCGGGCTCACGCCGGGCACGAGCTTCGTGGAGGTGGACCAGGACTCGGTCCGGGTCCGCATGGGGTGGACGTACTCGCTCACCTTCCCCCGGTCGCACGTGCAGTCGGTCGAGGACGACACCGACCCGGTGCGGGGCTGGGGTGTGCACGGGTACGGGGGCAAGTGGCTCGTCAACGGCTCGTCGTCGGGGATCGTGCGCATCACGCTGGACCCGCCGGGTCAGGGCAGGCTGGTCGGATTGCCGCGATCGTGGACGAAGGTGCAGGTGCTGCGCGTCGCCGTCGAGGACCCGGACGGGCTGAAGCAGGCCCTCGCCACCGACTGACCGATCACCGGCCGGGTCAGCGCCTCTGCTCGAGCTCGAGCAGTGCCCGCTTGCGGTCGAGGCCGCCGCCGTAGCCGGTGAGGCTGCCGTCTGCGCCGATCACCCGGTGGCAGGGCACGATGACGGCGATCGGGTTGCGCCCGTTCGCGAGGCCCACGGCCCGGGACGCACCCGGTCGGCCCACGTGCCGGGCCAACTCGCCGTACGACCAGGTCGCGCCGTAGGGGATCTCCCGGAGCGCCGCCCACACCTGCTCCTGGAACGCGGTCCCGGTCGGGGCGAGCGCGAGGTCGAACCTGGTCCGGGCGCCGGCGAAGTACTCGTCGAGCTGCTCGGCCGCGGCGCCGAACGCGTGCGGGGCCGGCACCCATTCGGCCTGGTCGCGTGGCGCGTGGGCCATGCCGTCCATCACGACGTGCGTGAGGACGTCACCGGAGCCCGCGAGCGTGAGCGGGCCGATCGGCGAGTCGATGATGCGGGAAGTGGTGGTCACGTTGCGGTCTCTTTCGTTTGCGGGGTTGTCGTGCGATGCGCGGTGCGCAGCAGCTCGGCGGCGTAGGCGCGCCAGGGGCGCCACGCCTCGGCACGCCGCCGAAGCGCCGCGGCGTTGCCGGGGAGCCCGTGACGCGCCGCGGTGACGAGCACGGCTCGATCCGTGGCGGGAAAGGCATCCGGGTCGGCAAGGCCGCGCAGCGCCAGCAGCTCGACCGTCCACTCCCCGACGCCCGGGAGCTCGGCGAGCTGGGCGCGGGTGCGCTCCCGATCGGCGCCCGGCCCGAGGTCGATGGCGCCCGAGGCGACCGCGGTCGCCAGACCGGCGAAGCAGCGCTGTCGTGCCCGAGGCACCGCAAGCGTCGACGGGTCGAGCTCGGCGAGCGTCTCGACGCTCGGGAACAACCGGGTGACCCCGCCGACCGGTTCGGCCAGGTCCGTGCCCCAGCGCTCGGCCATGCGGGTCAGGTGCGTGTGCGCTGCGGTGGCGGACACCTGTTGACCGAGCACGACCCGGGCGATGAGCTCGCCCTCGTCGACCTGGTGCAGGACGCGGGCGCCAGGGGTGCGGGTGACCAGCGGGCGGAGCGCGGGGTCACCGGCGAGCACCTCGTCGACGGCGACCGGGTCGTTGTCGAGGTCGAGGAGTCGCCGACATCGGGCGATGACCGTGGGGAGGTCGCGCACGTCCTGCACCGCGAGGTCGGCAGCCACATGGCCGTCCACCGGCGTGAGCCCGACCACCGCCGCACCGCGCGGGGTGCGCAGCGCGAGCCGGAAGGTCTCCTCGTGCCGATCTGCGCAGCCCGCGATCGCCGTATGCGCAAGTCGGTCGAAGCTGGGCGCCGGGCTCCAGGGCAGGCGCAGCGGCAGCCGGACCCTGAGCCGGCCGGCGGCGACGTGCCCACCGAGGCCGCGACCCTTCGAACGCCCGCGCAGCTCGGTGGGCGCGGCAGCGAACACCGAACGGATCGTGTCGTTGAATTGGCGGATGCTCGTGAAGCCCGCGGCGAAGGCCACCTGGGTGAACGGCATCGCCGTGGTCTCGATCAGGACCCGCGCCGCCTGGGCGCGCTGGGCACGGGCGAGCGCCAACGGACCGGTGCCGACCTCTGCGCGCAGCACGCGCTCGAGCTGGCGGTTGCTGTAGCCGAGGTGGGCGGCGAGCCCGACCACTCCCTCGCGGTCGACGACGCCATCCGCGATGAGCCGCATGGCGCGGGCGACGACGTCGCCGCGGAGGTCCCACTCCGGCGACCCGGGGCAGGCGTCGGGCCGACAGCGCTTGCAGGCCCGGAACCCTTGGCGTTGAGCCGCAGCGGCGGTGGGCAGGAAGCGCATGTGCCGCACCTGCGGGGGCCGCACCGGGCAACTTGGTCGGCAGTAGATGTGGGTGCTGGTCACCGCCACGACAAACCAGCCGTCGAAGCGGGCGTCCTTGGCGCGCACCGCTCGCACGCAGCGGTCGAAGTCTTCGTGCACCCGAGGATCGTCCCAGGCCAGGCCCGGCCTGGCTAGCGGAAATCCGACACGGCAGTGGGGGCCGCAGCGAACCAGCGCGCGCCCGGCGCAGCGGTCAGTCCGCCGAGAGGACCCAGCGCGGCGGGCGCCGCTCGCGGAACGCGGCGATGCCCTCCTGTGCCTCCTCCGAGGCGAAGAGCCGCGCCGACCAGGCCGTCATCGTCTCGGCGTCGGCGTCGAAGTGCGCGAGCAGCCCGCGGTTGAGGAGGGCCTTGGTCTCGGCGAGCCCTTGCGGAGAGGACGTCGCAAACGAGGAGGCCAGCTCGGCGACCGCCCCGGCCCCGTCGTCGGTCGCCGCGGTCACCAGCCCGATCCGCGCGGCCTCCTCGGCCCCGATCACGTCGCCGGTGAGCGCCAGGCGCGCCGCGGCGCGGTCGCCGACCCGCGCGAGCACGGTGAGCGAGATGATCGCCGGAGCGAGCCCGAGGCGCGCTTCGGTCAGGGCGAATGTCGCGTCGCCGTTGGCCACGACGACATCGCACGCGCCGACCAGACCGACCCCTCCGGCCCGCACATGCCCCTCGACCCGCCCGACCACCGGCTTCGGGTAGGCCACCAGCTTGCGCAGCAACGCCACCAACCGGGCGGTGCCGAGCGCCGGGCCGCCTTCACGTGCGGCCTCGGCCAGGTCCGCACCCGCGCAGAAGGTGCCGCCGGTGTGCGCGAGCACCACGGCCCGCACCGAGGCGTCGTGTTCGACTGCGTCCAGGTGCGCGTCGAGCTGCCCGACCAGATCGGCCGAGAGGGCGTTGCGGTTGGCCGGCGAGTCCAGGGTGAGGGTGACCACGCCGCCGGAGACCTCGGCCTGCACGACCGGCTGCGCATCGTCGCTCATGCCTCGACTCTGCCAGATCGCCACTCAGCTCACGAGCACCGGAGCGTCGGAGTCGTCGTCGCGTCGTGCGGCGGCTGCAGCGTCGGCCGCCTCGAGGGTCTCGACCAGCTCGGACCCCTCGACGTCGAGGTCGGGGATGATGCGGTCGAGCCAGCGCGGCAGCTTCCAGGCGCGCTCGCCGAAGAGCGTCATCACCGCCGGCACGATCAGCATGCGCACCACCGTGGCGTCGAGGAAGACCGCCGTCGCCAGGCCCAACCCGAACATCTTGATGAACGGGCTGTCGCCCAGCGCGAACGCCCCGAAGACGCTGATCATGATGAGCGCCGCCGCGGTGATCACCCGAGCCGACGAGCTCAGGCCGGTGATGACGCTGCCCGTGGCGTCACCGGTCCGGTGGTACTCCTCGTGGATGCGGCTGAGGATGAAGACCTCGTAGTCCATCGAGAGCCCGAAGAGGATGGCGAACATCATCAGCGGCAGGAAGCTGACGATCGGGATCGTCTGGTGGAGGCCGATCGCCCCCTGCAGCCAACCCCAGTTGAACACCGCGACGATCACCCCGAACGAAGAGCCGATCGAGATGAGGATCGCCACCGCGGCCTTGATGGGCACCAGGATCGAGCGGAACACCACCATCAGCAGGATGATCGTGAGTCCGATGACGAGGGCGATGAACGGCAGCAGCGCGCCACCGACCTTGTTGGAGATGTCGATGTTGGCGGCGGTGGCGCCGGCCACGTAGTAGGTCGCGCCCGTGTCGGTGGACACCTGGTTGCGCAGGTCGCCACGGAGGCCGTGGACGAGCGTCTCGGTCTGCGCTGAAGCGGGTCCGTGGGCGGGGACCACGGACTGCACCGCGGTGTCGCCTGCGGGGTTGAGGCGAGCCGGAGACATCGAATCCACGCCGGGGTAGGCGCTGACCGCACGGTCGATCTGGGTGAGCGCCCCCTTGGTGTCGGTGACGCCCTTCAGGTCGGTGACGAGCATCAACTGCCCGTTGTAACCGGCACCGAAGCCGGCGCTGACCAGGTCGTACGCCTTGCGCTGGGTGCTCCCGGCAGGCTCGGAGCCGTTGTCGGGAAGGCCCAGGCGCATCGACAGCAACGGGATCGCGAGGATTCCCATCACCGCGACGCCGGCGCACAGCGCGACCCACGGTCGACGGGTGACCCTGGTCGCCCAGCGGTGCCCGAACGTGGCGCCTTCGGCTGCCCCGCCGGTCCGGTTCTTGATCCCCGGCACCCGGAAGCGGTCGACGTTGGTCCCGGCGAAGCCGAGCAACGCCGGCAGCAGGGTGATGGCCACGAGCACCGCGACCGCGACCGTCGCGGCGGCGGCCAGACCCATGACGGTCAGGAACGGGATGCCGACCACCGAGAGACCGGCGATGGCGATCACGACGGTGACGCCCGCGAACACCACGGCGCCGCCCGCGGTGGCGTTGGCACGCGCCGCGGCCTCCTCGACCTCGAGGCCGTGGGACAGGTTCTGGCGGTGGCGGGTGACGACGAACAGCGCGTAGTCGATGCCGACGGCGAGGCCGATCATGATCGCCAGGGTCGGCGCGGAGGACGAGAGGTCGACGAACGCCGACATGATGCCGACGCCGCTGATGCCGATGCCGAGGCCGAGCAGCGCGGTGATGATGGGCAGACCCATGGCCAGCACCGAACCGAAGGCGAAGAGCAGGACCACGATCGCCACCAGCAGCCCGATCCCCTCGGACGCGGGCGGCTTGTTGGTCTTGCCGGGCACCACTTCGCCACCGAACTCGACGGTCACACCCTCTGCACGCGCCGGAGCGGCCGCCGCGGCGACGGCGTCCGTCGTCTGCTTCGAGACCGCGTACGCCGACACCGGGTAGTGGACCTGGCCGAGCGCGACGGTGCCGTCCTTGGAGACGGTGCCCGCCGGTCCCGGCGTGACCACCGAGGCCACGCCGTCCACCTTGGCGATGGCGTCCATGGTGCGCGTGATGGTGGCGGCGGTGGCGGGGGCGGTGATGGAGCCACCGTCGGCGACGGCGAACACCACCTGGGAGCCGGAGCCGCTCTGGGCGGGGAAGCGCTGCTTCAACAGGTCGGCGGCCTGCTGCGACTCGGTGCCGGGAAGCGTGAGGGTGTCGGTGGTCTTCCCACCGGCGAGCGACGAGAGCGCCCCTGCGAGGACGAAGAGCCCGACCCAGAACGCCAGGACCCAGCGACGTCGTCGAACCGAGAAGTGTCCGAGTCGGTAGAGCAGGGCGGCCATGGGTCCTCCAGAAGTCGGTGGTCCGACGGAGTTTACTGACAGTCCTGCCATTTGACACATATGTCACGTTTTGTGACGGGTGTCGCTACGCTGGAGTCGTCCCCAGGAGACGGTTGCTGCCATGCCCGCAAAGACCTCGCTTCGCGAGAAGCACACCAACGAGACCCGCCAGCGGCTGGTCGACGTCGCGCTCGAGCTCTTCGTCTCACAGGGCTACGACGCAACGACCATCGACGAGATCGCGCACGAAGCCGACGTCTCCCCGCGGACCTTCTTCCGCTACTTCGCGACCAAAGAGGCCCTCCTCTTCCACGACTTCGAGGACCGGCTCGACCAGATCAAGGACAAGATCGGCCAGCGCCCCGCCGACGAGCGGCCCGCCGAGACGCTGGTCGCGGTGCTGCGCGCGATGGTCGCGGAGCTCGACACCGAGCCGGCTGAGCGCGACCTCATCGCCCGACTGCTGGCCGAACGCCCCTCGCTCCGCAGCTACCAGCGGTCGACGATCGCCGAGCACAGCGAGGGCTCCATCGCCGAGTCGCTGGCCGAACACGCGGGGATCGACCCGGACGACCTCGGGCTGCGCACCATGGTCCTGGCCGTCGCGGCCTGCTTCGACGTGGCCCTGCGGGACTGGATCGAGGACCCGTCCGGCGCGACCTTCGATGCCCACTTCACCTCGGCACTCACCGCCTGCGCGACGGCGTTCCCCGCCCCGTGAGCCCGACCGAGGTCCACGGCCACGTCGACCCGGCGTTCGCGGCGGTCCGGGACGCCTTCGAGCGCAACTTCACCGAGACCTTCGAGCACGACGACCCGGAAGCCCGTCGCACCGACTCCGGTGACCTCGGCGCGTCGTGCTGCGTGATCGTGGGCGGCCGGGTCGTGGTCGACCTCTGGGGCGGGTGGGCCGACCGCGCCCAGACGCGGCCGTGGCAGGCCGACACGCTCGTGAACGCCTACTCGGTGGGCAAGGCGATCACGGCCGCCACGGTGCTCTCTGTCGTCGGCGACGGCCTGCTCGACCTGGACGCTCCGCTCAGCGACGTCTGGCCCGAGTTCGCCGCCCACGACAAGGGCGCCATCACGCTGCGCACGGCGCTCGCCCATCGCGCCGGGCTTCCCGCCGTCGACCGGCCGGTCGGCGCGGACGAGGTGCTCGACTTCTCCGCCATCGCCGCCGCCCTGGCCGACACCACGCCGTGGTGGGAGCCCGGGACCGCCCACGGCTACCACGTCAACACGCTGGGCCACGTCGTGGGCGAGCCCGTGGTGCGCGTCACCGGGCGCTCGATCGGCGCCGAGGTCCGTCGCCGAGTCGCCGAGCCCACCGGCGCCGACGTCTGGATCGGGTTGCCCACGCCCGAGCACCGCCGCGTCGCCGAGATCGACTTCGTCGAGCACCTGCCCGACGAGCTGCTCCCCCATGGCGGCGACACACCGCTCGACCGCATGCGTCGGGCGACCTACTTCAACCCCCAGGCCATGTCGGGCATCGGGGTCGTCAACACCGCCGAGTGGCGGTCCGCCGAGGTGCCCTCGACCAACCTGCACGCCTCCACGCGCGGCGTCGCCCGCGTCTTCGCGGCGCTCCTCGAGCCGACGTCTTCGGTCGCGCCTGCTGCGCTGGTCGCGGAGGCGGCCACGACCCACAGCCTCGGCTACGACCTGATCCTCGACCGCGAGTCGCACTTCGGGTTGGCGATGATGCTGCACCAGGAGGGCCGGCCGATCGGCCTCAGCGAGCGGTCCTTCGGCCACTACGGCAACGGGGGCTCGCTGGGCTTCGCCGACCCCACCACCGGCGTGGCCTTCGGCTACGTCCTGAACCGCCCCGGCGACCGCTGGCAGGTGCCGCGGTCGCGGCGACTGATCGCCGCGCTGCGGAGCTCGCTCGGAGCCTGACCGATACCGTTGCCCAGATGGACGTCGACCCGGACCTGCTGACCGTCGAGACCCGGAGCGGGCTCGTCGGCGGCGACCACAAGCGCGGCACCTACCGGTACAAGGGCATCCCCTTCGCGGCGCCACCCGTGGGACCACGCCGCTTCCGACCGCCCGAACACGTCGAGTCGTGGACGGGGGTGCGCGACGCGACGGGCAAGTTCCCCACCGCGCCCCAGCCGCTCGGCGGCGTGGACGCCCTGCTGGGCGCCAAGGACGGTCCGCCGCAGTCCGAAGCCGAGTGCCTGACGCTCAACGTCTGGACCCCTGCGCCCGACGACGCCAAGCGGCCGGTGCTGTTCTGGATCCACGGCGGCGCGTTCGTGAACGGCACGGGGCTCACGCCCTGGTACGACGGTTCGAACCTGGCGTGCCGCGACGCCGTGGTGGTCACCTGCAACTACCGCTTGGGCGCCCTCGGGTTCCTGCACCTGGCCGACCTCGGGGGTGAGGCGTGGGCCGGAAGCGGCAACGTCGGGATCCTCGACCAGGCGGCCGCGCTGCGCTGGGTGCGCGACAACATCGAGGCGTTCGGCGGCGACCCCGACAACGTGACGATCTTCGGCGAGTCGGCGGGCGGGATGAGCGTCGCCACGCAGCTCGCGCTGCCGGCGTCACGCGGCACGTTCCACCGGGCGGTCGCGCAGTCGGGCGCCGCGTCCAACGTGCACGACCGGGACCACGCCACGAAGGTCGCCCGGCGCGTGCTCGAGCTCCTCGCCGTCGACCCCACCGACCTCAGCCCCCTGGGCGACCTGCCGGCGCAGGACTCTCGTCGACGCCCAGGCGCAGGTCTCGGAGGAGTTCGGCATCGTGCGGGGGCTGCCGTTCCAGCCGGTGGTGGACGACGACGCCCTGCCGCGACATCCGGTCGAGGCGGTGCGCGACGGCGTCGCCGCGGGCGTGCACGTCATGACCGGCACCAACCGAGACGAGCTGCGCCTGTTCACCGCGATGGACGAGCGCCTCGGCGCGCTCGACGACGAAGGCCTGGTTCGGCGGGTCGAGCGCTTCGTGCGCGCCGACCCGGACGGTCTGGTGCAGGTGTACCGCGACGCGGCGCCCGACGCCTCGCCCCGCGCCATCTACGAGGCGATCGGCACCGACGCGGTGTTCCGCATGCCGGCCATCGCGCTCGCCGAGGCCCAGTCGGCCCACGCCTCGGTGTGGCTGTACGAGTTCCACCGCGAGTCCACCGCCTTCGGCGGGTCGCTGGGCGCCGCGCACGCCGTCGAGATCCCGTACGCCTTCGACAACCTCGGCGCGCCGGGTGCCAGCTTCTTCACCGGCGAGGCGACCGAGGCCATGCAGGACCTGGCGACCCGGATGGCCGACGCGTGGGTGGCCTTCGCCCGCACCGGCGACCCGAACGGCTCGGCGCTGCCGAGCTGGGAGCCGTACTCGCCCGAGGCGCGCACGACGATGGTCCTCGACCTCGACTCCGAGGTCGCCGACGACCCCGCCGGCCCGATGCGGGCCGCCTGGGCCGCCCGCCGCTGACCGCCGCCCGCCACTAACCGCCGCCCGCCACTAACCGTGGCCGACGACGCCCCTTCGCCGTTTTGGGTGCCGATCCGCAGGCCATGGCCTGCGGATCGGCACCCAAAACGAGGGCGGCGGGACCTGACGGGTCAGTTGCCGCCGGGTCCACCCGACAGGAGGGGGCCCAGGTCGCTCAAGGCCTTGGCCAATTCGTCGGCGGTGTGCACCTGCACGGTGCGCCCTATCTGACCCGCTGTCGGGAGGTCGATCGCGTCCGCCGGCTCCGAGCGGGTCGATGGTCGACTGCATGTGCATCGAGAACGCATCCTTGCCCGAACCCATGCTCAGGTCCTGGGTGACGCGCCGGGGGAGCTGGTTGTGGTCGACGAGCACCTCGATGGTGCTCTTCGGGAGCAGATCGCCCACTGCCCCGGACGAGAGCGCGTCGCCGAGCGCGCCCTGGAGCGAGCCCGCCGGGTCGGACGGGGCGCCGGGGGCAGTCGACGGCGGTGCGAGATTGCCAAGCAGCTTGGCCAAGTCGAGCGTGGCGACCTCACGCGTCATCGTCTCGCCCTCGTAGGTGACCGTACCCTTGTTCTCGAAGGTGAACCCGGGCGCGAGTGACGATGGCCCTGGGGTGAGGTCGACTCGGAACAACGACATCAGGTCGTGGAGCTTCGCCACCTCGCCGCCCAACGACGGGTCGACCACGAGGTGGGTCCAGGACGTCTCGCCGGACATGCGGTAGTAGAGGTCGACCTGCTTCGCACTCGTCTGTCCCCGGAGCTCGAAGCCCGGGACACTGAAGGACCCACTCGAGGCTGCGGTGCTGTTCGGCAGGTCGCTCGGCGCAACGCTGATCGGCTCCGAGGACATCGCGAAGCGGTCGTGCACCGCGTCGGATGTGAACGTGATGTCGGCCATCGGGGACGAAGCGGACTTGGCGTCGATCGCCATCTTCAGGTGGACCTTGACGCTCTGGTCGCCCGACATGGACTTGGTGACGTCGTCCATGCTGATCGGCTTCACCGGCGCGGCGGTCGCACCGGGAGCCCCCTTTGACGCCGGCACGCCGACGTGCGTCGTGGGGACCGACGCACCGCACGCCGTGAGCCCCGCGGCGAGCGCCAGCGCGCCCGCTGTGACCTTCCAGCCCTTGTGCCGCATCGTGGGTCCCCCGGGAGTCGACGTCCTGGTGGCCCAGGCTACCGCCACGCCGAGTCCGGCGCGGCGTCGGTGGCTCAGTTGCCGGTGGACCCCATGACGTCCCCGAGCGCCTTCTTGTAGCCGGCCGCATCGTGCACCGGGATCGTCTTCCCCACCTCGGACGGGTCCGGCAGGTCGATCCGGCTGTCGGCCGGCAACGGCTTCGTCGTGGCGACCTCGTCCATCGAGAACGTCTTCCCCTTCGCCGAGAAATCGATGTGCATCGTCATCCGCCGTGGGAACCCGGCGGCGTCGAGCATGACCTCGGCGGAGCCGCTGACGTTCTGCGAGCTTCCTCCTTCGAAGAGCTGCTTGCCCAGCTCCGAGCTCGACGAGAGCCAACGAACGAGCTTCTTCCAGTCGAGCGGTCCGCGGAACCGCTTCAGCGTTCGGCCGCCTTCGGTGATCGTCCCGTCGGCTCGAAGCGTCACACCCATCGCCGCGTACTGCTCGAGGAGCTGCTTCGGGTCCTGCTGCTTGCGCATCGACGGCACCAACGAAGGGTCGAGCGTCAGGCGGGTCCACTCCCCCGAACCCCCGGCGCGGGTGTACACGTCCGTCCCCGCAGCTCGGAGCTCCGTCTCGGGCACGTGGGCCGACGAGTTCGCCTTGGACACCATGGCCATGCGGTTCTGCACACCGTCAGAGGTGAACGTCATGTCTACCGCGGGGCTCGACGTGCCCTGCGCGGTCAGCGTCATGGTCATGTGGGTCTCGATCTCCTTGACCGAGCTGACGGCCTGCTCGGCACGCGCCAGATCCAGGGGCGCCCCGACGTGGGTGCTCGAGGCCGTGCTGCCGCACCCCGCGACTGCGACGAGCGCGACGACCAGCCCGCTCCCGATCCACCTGCTGCTCCACGACATCGGCATCCCCTGTCCACCGCCTGGCCAAGAGTGTAAGCGCCCATCAAGTCTCCTCGCCGACGCTCCGGGACCCCGATCGGCGAACGGGGAGGCTCAGGCCGGGGGCTCGATGCCGTCGGGGATGCGGATGCCCGCAAGCTGGGTGGCCTGGCCGACCAGGCGACCGGCCGAGTCCCAGACCTCGCACGACTCGTCGACCCGACCGTCGTCGACCGCGTGGGCGCGCTGGCGGATCCGCAACCGTCCCGGCGCGGGTCGGGCCCGCACGTAGGCCGTGAGCGACAGCGTCGGCACCCATCCGGTGGCCGCGAGCTCGAACGTCGCCGGTGGTAGCGAGTCGAGGAAGAACAGGAGCGCCAGCGGGTCGATCGGTCCGCCGTCGCTGAACGACACCCAGCCACGCAGATCGGCCGAGCCCGAGGGTCGACCCGACGCGAAGCCGAGCACCTCCGGGTCCAGGCGCAGGTCGCACCGGTCCATGATCGGCACTTCGAAGGGCGCGCCCTCTCGCCGGGCCGGCAGCGCGATGCAGTCCTCGAACGGCGCCACGTCGAAGAGCTCGCGCGCCGTCCACCACGGCGGCGGTGGCTCGGCCGGCAACGCCCCCAGGGTCGTCGTCACGTCCACGCACGCCTGGCCGTCCTGGCGCAGCACCGCGCGCACCTGGCTGGCGCCCCGTCCCGCGCGCAGCACCTCGGCGTGCACCTCGGCTGGCCCGACGCCCGGGGCGCGCAGGTAGTGCGCCGTCGCGGCCAACGGGTCGCGGTGGGCTGAGCCGACAGCACCGAGCGCATCGCCGGCGGCGCGCACGATCATTCCCAGCAGGTAGCCGCCGTTCGGCTTCTCTCCCACGGTCCAGCCCCGGTCGATGTCGACGTCGAACGCGACGCCGCCGGGGCGGGGGCGTACGGCGGTGGCCACCTCGAACGCAGAGGCGACCGGTCCAGGGTCGTGGCCGGGCATCGGGTCAGCGTAGGGAGTGGCGAAGACCGGGCCCTCGTCGCCTCAGGGCCGCACGTCCTCGACGACGGTGAACGACTCCACGTTGGTCGGCGCCTTCATGCCCGGTGCGTCCGCGTTGGCGTGCGCCGCGCGGAACGAGTCGGAGCGCATCCACGCCAGGAACGAGTCCCGCGAGTCGAACTCCATCGCCGCCACGTAAGGCTGTCCTTCCTCGCTCGGGCGCATGAGCGTGCTCCGGACGAGCCCGGGGACCTCGGCAAGGTTGGCCTGCATGCTGGAGGCAAAGCCTCGCTCGAAAGCCTCCGCCTGCTCGGCGGGCGTGTCGATCCGGTTGTGCACGACGAACATGGCCGGCTCCTTGGGGGTTGTGGCGGGCGTGCAACGAACCGTACCCCGACCGTGCCCGTCGACGGAATTGCCGAGGATCAGCTCCGCCGACCGCGCGCGGCGGGCATCCAGTCGGGTCCGGCGGTCTCGTCGATGCGGGCCACGAGCCGATCTCCCACCGGTTCGACCAGCTCGATCAGGGCTCGCGTGCGCGCCTCGCCGAGCAACTGCCAGGGCAGGGCGGTGAGCCGGTCGGTTCGGGCCTCGATGTCCTCCCGCAAGGCGAGCCCGGCGTCGTTCACCACACCCCCATCGGCGAGTCCACGCTCCTCGAGGCGAGCGAACGCGGCGCTCAGCGCCGCGTCGTCGGCGCCCCGGCTGCGCGGGATCCACCCGCCGTAGTTGCGGCGGGCGTCGTCGAGGATGCCGGCCGTGGTGGCGTCGACGTCCTCGGCGACGAGTACTGCGAAGTGCGTGTCGCCGCGCCACTCGCGGATCGCGTTCACGGCCAACCACGCAGAGGTGAGCGCGTCGTCGGGCCGCGGCATCTGGCGGTGCGCCGCGAACAGCACCCGCCCGAACGACGGCAGCGCGTCGGCGACCTCCCAGAGTGGTTCGGCAAGCGCAGCGAGGCCGTCGCAGATCTCCGGCGCGTACTCGTGCAGCCCCACGCCCACGGCGTCGTTGCGCGCTGCGTAGATGGCCTCGGGCGTGGTGTGCGCCAGGGCGGTCTCGACGCAGGCCTGCACGAAGCCAGGGTGGATCGTGGCGAAGGCCGCAGCGACCGCCTGGTGCCCGGCGGGCAGCAGGGGCGCGCCCCGGCTCGCGATGTAGAAGCCGAAGCCGTCGGGCACGCCGAGCGCGGTGTACCGCTCGATCGCGCCCGGGTCCCAGAACATCCACCCCACCAGGCGGTGCGACCCCAGCGCGGCCTGCTCGCTCAGCTCGACCCAGTCGGTCATGTCCTGTCCCCGTGACGTCGTCCCGATGAAGTCCTCGCCCAGGGAACGTATGGCCAAGCGCTCGCTCGGCGCCAACGGGCGGCGGTCAGATGGCCTTCATGCCCTTGCGTGCGCCCCTGATGAGCAACCGCTGGTAGAGACCGGCGGGGAGCTTGCTGACCAGGTCGATGACCTTGGCGTCGGGGCCCACGAGCACCCGCCGCTTGTCGGCCTCGACCGCGGCGAGGATCTGCTTCGCGGCCTTGCTCGGCGTGGTCATGGCGATCTTGTCGAACTGCTCGCCGGGGTCGCCCTCGCCGCCCATCTCGAGCACGCTGTCGTCGATGCGGGCGCGTCGGGCGATGTTGGTCTTGATGCCGCCGGGGTGCACCGTCGTGGACGACACGCCGCACGGGTCGATCTCGAGCTCCATGCGCAGCGAGTCGGTGAATCCGCGCACCGCGAACTTGGCCGAGTTGTAAGCCGACTGCGAAGGGATGCTGATCAGGCCGAACACCGACGAGAGGTTGATGATGTGCCCGTCGCCGGTCGCCTTGAGGTGCGGCAGGAACGCCTTGGTGCCGTACACGACCCCCCAGAAGTTGATGTTCATCAACCACTCGAAATCCTCGTACGACTCGCCCTCGACCGTCGCGCCGAGCGCGACCCCGGCGTTGTTGAAGATGAAGTTCACCTTGCCGTGGTCGGCGACCACGGCCTCGGCCCACGCCTCCATGGCGGCACGCTCGGACACGTCGAGCAGCTGCGACGTGACCTTCACGCCACGTCCCTCGCACATCGCGACCGTCTCGGCGAGGCCGGTCTCGTCGATGTCGCTCAGCGCCAGGTGCGCGCCGCGGCGGGCCAGGTCCTTGGCCAGCGCGCGCCCGATGCCGGAGCCGGCACCGGTGATCGCGGCGACACGTCCCTCGAATCGGTTCATGGGCGGGGCTCCTTCGGGTTGGGTGACCAGGGCACGCGGCGCGTCCGGGTCGGGGTTCGTGAAGCGCATGGCGTCGTCGTGGATGTCGCTGCGCTTGGTGGCGCGGTAGTCGCGCAGGTAGCTCTGGTGGACCTGCCACGGGAACTTCGTGCCCGACTTGGGGAACGAGCCCTCGGAGCGGGTCACGTACCCCGACGACAGACCCAGCAGCGGCTCGGGCACCACCGTCGGGTCGGTGTTCACCGGGGTGCACTGGCGCAGCCCGGTGCGGTGCAGGTGGTTGAGCAGGCGCGTCACGTAGCCGCAGGTGAGCTCGCACTTCAGGGTCCACGAGGCGTTCGTGTAGCCGACCGCGACGGCCAGGTTGGGGACGTCCTCGAGCATCATGCCCTTGTAGACGAGCTTGTCCGGGATGACGACCGGCTCGCCGTCGACGGAGGCCTCGATGCCGCCGAGGAAGAGCAGCTCGAGCCCGGTCGCGGTGACGATGATGTCGGCCTCGAGCTCGTCGCCAGAGGTGAGTCGGATGCCGTTCGGCGTGAACGTCTCGATCGTGTCGGTGACCACCGAGGCATCGCCGCGGCTGATCGCCTTGAAGAGGTCGCCGTTGGGCACCACGCAGAGCCGCTGGTCCCACGGGTCGTAGCGGGGGGTGAAGTGCTTGGCGACGTCGTAGCCCTCGGGGAGCCGGCGGGCGACATCCTTGAGCAGCGCGTTCTTGACGAGCTCGGGGCGCTTCTTGGAGAGCACGTAGGAGCCCTGCGTCGTGAGCGCCATCGCCCACCGGGTGATGTCACCCGAGACCTTCGTCGGGAGGCGGTGGGTCAGCTTGGCGACCGGGCTCTCGTCGGGCAGCGTGGCGATGTAGGTCGGCGAGCGCTGCAGCATCGTCACGTGCGCGGCGGTCTTGGCCAACGACGGGATGAGCGTCACCGCGGTGGCGCCGCTGCCGATCACCACGACCTTCTTGTCCGCGAAGTCGAGGTCCTCCGGCCAGAACTGCGGGTGGACGATCGTGCCCGTGAAGTCGTCGGTGCCGGGGAAGTCGGGCTGGTAGCCGTGGTCGTAGCGGTAGTAGCCGCCGCAGGAGAACAGGAACCCTGCGGTCAACTCGACGGTCTCGCCGGTGTCGGTGCGCTCGACGGTGACGCGCCAGCACGCGTCCTCGGTCGACCAGTCGGCGGCGACGACCTTGTGGTGGTAGCGGATCTTGGCGTCGGTGCCGTCCTCGGCGGCGGTGTCCTTGATGTAGGAGAGGATTGACGGCCCGTCGGCGATGGTCTTCTCACCGGGCCAGGGCCGGAACGAGTAGCCGAGGGTGTACATGTCCGAGTCGGAGCGGATGCCCGGGTAGCGGAACAGGTCCCAGGTGCCACCCATCGAGTCGCGCGCCTCGAGCACCGCGAAGCTCGCCCACGGGCACTCGGTCTGGATGTAGTGCGCGGCCCCCACCCCCGAGAGCCCGGCGCCGACGATCAGGACATCGAGGTGTTCCACAGACTTGGCTCCTTGGCATGGTGCCATCCCCGGTGTGGCACGTGCGCCAAGTGTTACCGATGGTACGGACCCCGTGCGCATCGAAACGCCCGATCGTGGCCGATGTCACGTTCGGTGGCGCGGGCGACGAGGGGCCGGTACCCTGGGGATCTCGGCACCGACCGGCCTTCTGGATGAGCCCGGGCCTCTGCGCGTGGCCGAACCCATCTGACCGGCCCGCCCCTTGACGACCAGCCGGCGCCTTGCTAGAAGCTTGTTTGTCGATGTGTCTTCAGGTAGGTGACCGGAGGGGAGAGCGACATGCGACGGATTGCGTTGGCGACCGTGCTCGTGGTGGGGTGCGTAGGGGCCTTGGTGGCCTGCCACCCGGCCCCGGCGACCGGGATCGGGGCGGTATCGGCGGGGGACGGATTCTCGTGCGCCGTGCAGGTCGATGGCACCGTTGTGTGCTGGGGCTCGAACGCCTCCGGCCAGTTGGGAGACGGAAGCTCGACGAGCTCGACGCGTCCGGTCACGGTCGCCGGCGTGACGAACGCGACCGCGGTCTCGACGGGGTCGCTCCACGCGTGTGCGTTGGTCTCCGGCGGCTCCGTGGTCTGCTGGGGCTCCAACGGCACCGGCGAGCTTGGAGACGGGACGACGACGAGCTCGCCGACCCCAGTGGCCGTGTCGGGCATCTCGACCGCTGTCGAGGTGACCGCCGGCGACGGGTTCTCGTGCGCGCTGCTGGCCGACCAGACGGTCGCCTGCTGGGGTGACGACGGCGTTGGCCAGCTCGGTGACGGATCGAGCACCGCCTCGCCGACGCCCGTCGCCGCGACCGGGATCACGACGGCGGTCGACGTGTCGGCCGGCGCCGGACACGCGTGCGCCGTGCTGCAGAACGGGACGGCGGCCTGTTGGGGACACGGCGCCGAGGGAGCGCTGGGCAACGGCTCGACGCTCGACTCGCCCACGCCCGTAGCCGTCTCCGGGATCACCACTGCGGTCGCCGTCTCCGCGGGGACGAGCCACTCGTGCGCGCGTCTCGCCGGTGGTTCGGTCAGCTGCTGGGGCCGCAACGTGGAGGGCCAGCTCGGCGACGGGACGAACACAGGCGCCACGACCCCCGTCCCTGTGTCGGGGATCACGACGGCGACCGAGGTGTCGGTCGGCGCCACGCACTCGTGCGCGGTGCTCGCCGACCAGACCGTCACCTGCTGGGGAGACAACACCGACGGACGGCTCGGTGACGGGTCGACGACCCCGTCCTCGACGCCGGTCGCCGTCTCCGACGTCTCGACGGCGACGTCCGTCTCAGCTGGTCCCGACCACTCGTGCGCACTGCTGAGCGACGGGACCGCGTGGTGCTGGGGTGCGCCGGGCGCGCTCGGGGAAGGGGCCGACGGCGCGCTCACGCCTGTTCCCGTCGTGAACCCGGCGCTCCTGGGTGGCATCTCCCACGTCGGGGGAGGAAGCTCCTGCGCCTGGTCCGATGGCCACGGCGTCGTGTGCTGGGGCATGGGCTACTACGGACAGCTCGGCAACGGGTCGACGTCGGACGCGCCGACCCCGGTTGCGGTGACCGGGCTCTCCGACGTGGTCTCGCTGTCCACCGGCTCCCAGCACGTCTGCGCGGTGACGTCGGCCGGGTCGGTCCAGTGCTGGGGCACCGGGAGCTACGGCCAGCTCGGCGACGGCAACGCGACGGACTCGCCGACGCCGGTGACCGTCTCGGGGATCTCCAGCGCGGCCGCGGTCGCTTCGGGTTCCCTGCACTCGTGCGCGCTGCTGGCCGACCACACCGTCGAATGCTGGGGTTCCGGCGGATACGGCCAGCTCGGCGACGGCAACGCGACGGACTCGCCGACGCCGGTTGCGGTCTCGGGGATCTCCACGGCTGTCGCCGTCACAGCTGGCATCTACTTCTCGTCGCGCGCTGCTGGCCGACCACACCGTCGAATGCTGGGGCACCAACCCCGCCGGGGGCATCGGCGACGGCACCGGGGCCAGCTCGCCGACACCGGTGGCGGTCTCGGGGATCTCGACGGCCACTGAGGTGTCCGCCGACAACTTCTCCGCCTGTGCGCTGCTGGCGGACCACTCGGTCGTCTGTTGGGGCGACGGCGGCAACGGCCAGCTCGGCAACGGCTCCACCGACACCGCTCTGTCGCCGGTGGCGGTGTCCGGCCTCTCGACCGCCACGTCGGTTGTCGTTGGCGCCAGCCACGCGTGTGCACTCCTCGACGACGGTTCAGTGTCGTGCTGGGGCGCGAACCTCTACGGCCAGCTCGGCAACGGTTCGTCGACCGACTCGACGACGCCCGTCGCGGTGTCGGGGATCTCGACCGCCACCGAGGTCACGGCCGGCTCCTCCCACTCGTGCGCGCGGCTCGACAACGGGACGGTCGACTGCTGGGGCTACAACGGCTCTGGCGGCGTGGGCGACGGAACCACGACGACCCGCTCGACCCCGGTCGGGGTCGTTATCACGCGCTGAGTCGCGGGCCGGGCTCGGTGCCCCCAGGTCCACGACCAGGAACCGCGCTCACGGGCGCGCTACATCAACCGTCGGCGTGAGCCTCAGCCGGTGACGGTCCGGCGGGTCAGCTCGGGGTCGGCCTCGATCTCGGCGTCGGTGAAGCGCAGCGGGCGCATCTCGCCCGCTGCATAGGCGCAGATCGACGCCTTCGTGTCGGCCGACTCCGGGTCGTCGCGCTGGCCGTAGGCCAGCACCCCGATGGCGCGGGGTCCGTCGGGGAGCAGCTCCACCGCCATCAGGAAGCTGGTGCCGTAGGTGACCTGGTAGCCACCGTGGCGCAGCCCGGTTCGCTCGGTGCGTCCGGCGACGGGCTCGGCCTGTGCGGGCTCGGGGGCGAGCGACGCCGCGGGCAGCGCGCCCATCGGCGCGAGCACGTTGGCGAGGCCCTCGACCTCGCAACCCCCGGGAACCGGGAGCCGCTCGTCGCCCCATGCGGCCCACTGGACGTCGCCGAGGCGCGCGGCCGGGTCGACGCCGGCGCCCTCCAGCGCCGCCCAGGCGCGCGCCACCGCGAGCAGGACCAGGTCGACGCCCGGGGCGAGCTCGTCGGCCAGCCCGGCGGGGGTCGCGAGCGGGTCGTCGGCGTCGAAGGGTCGGGCGAACAGCGCTCCGCCGTCGCGCAGGTCGGCCACGGTGAAGCCCGCCATCACCTCGCGCCAGAGCACCGCGCCCCGCGCGTCGAGGCGACTGGTGCCGTCCCAGGCCGCGAGCACGTCTGCGGCGCGCGCGACATCGTGCTCGACGCCCTCGATCTCGACGGTGCCCGCAGCGCGGCAGCGCGCCACCACGTCGTCGCGCAGCAGCTCGGCGGTGAGGTTCGCGCCGCCCAGCACCACCTTCAGCGCGCCCTCAAGCGTGGCGCCCTCGTCGGCGAGCGCCACCGCCTGGCGCAGGTTCTGTCGGGTCCGTGGGGAGCGCGGGGTGCGCTCGAGGCCGTGGAACACCGAGTAGCCCACCAGCGGCTCGTCGGGGTGGGTGAGCCAGTGGGAGTCGTTGGCGTTCACGAGCACGTCGCGACGCTCGAGCTGGGGCAACCGGTCGTGGGGCACCAGCCCAGGGCTGCGGGCGCCCGGCTCGTCGATCCAGGTGTCGTCGGGTTCGGAGCCGTCCAGCAGCGGCACGCGGTTCTCGAAGAGCAGCGCCGCGATCGGGTCGGTGTCGAGCCGCTCGCGGAAGCGGGCCTGCGACGTGGCGGAGAGGTTGGGGGTCGCCGAGGCGTCGGAGTACCAGGCGCGGCCGGTCGCGTCGGCGGCGAGCGTGTTGGCCCACGGCATGCCCTTCGCGTCGGCGAAGATGGCTTGGAGCTCGTCGATGTCGCGTGCCCGGTCCATGCGGAGGAACTGGTCGATCATGGTGGTGTTGTCGAGGTTCGCATCGCGGAACGTGTAGGCCGTCTCGGTGCTCCATCCGACCAGCGGCAGGTTCACGACCGGTCCGTGGTGCGAGCGCCACAACGTGCGCGACACGTCCTCGGTGCCACCCTCTGCGCGTCGCACCGCGACGGTGTGCTCGACCGGCTCCATGGCGCGCTCGTCGTCGCCGAAGCGGTAGCGGGTCGGCGCGCCCGGCACCAGGTCGAGCGAGTAGAGCGTGAAGCGGTTGCCCGCCGAGAACGTGTGCGTCCAACCCACGTGCCGGTTGAAGCCGATCTGGACGCCGGGCACCCCGAGCAGGCAGACGCCGTAGACGTCGAGCTCGCCGGGGATCGTGAGGTGGCACTCCCAGAAGCGGGCCTCGCCGTGCCAGGGGAAGTGCGGGTTGGCCATGACGAGGCCGCCGCCCGATGCCGTGCCTTCCGACCCGAAGGTCCAGCCGTTGCTGGCGCCCGCCGCCGAACCGCCGAAGGCGCTCATCGGTGCAGGTGGTGCTGCGCCGTCGGGGCCGGGCGCCTCGGCCCGGCCGATGAGGCCAACCAGGTTGCGTCCGCTGCCGAGCAGCGTGACGTCGACCAGGTAGCGGTACAGGTCGAGCTCGTCGATGGGGCGCAGCCAGGGCGCCGTCGCGCACCAGGACGGCAGCGCCTCGGTGCGGCGGCCCTCCTCGAGCCAGGCGTTGTACCCCGCCACGTAGCCCGCGATGACCGAGCGGATGGTCGTGTCGTGGGCGTCGCGCAGGGCGACCGCCCGCGCGTCGAGGTCGAGCATCCGGTAGCCCAGGTCGCTCGCCAGGTTGGCGTCCTCCGGCCCCGGGCCGTGGAACGCCGCCCGTTCGCTGCGGACCTTGACGATCATGTCGGCGACGATGCCGATGGTGTCGCGGGCGCACGCCCAGCCCTGGCCGAAGCCGAGGCTGCCCCACGACTCCGCCCGGATGTGGGCGACCCCGTGGGTCGTGGTGCGGATCTCTGCCTCGTAGCCGGCCGCCGCGGCGACCCCATCCCCCTGGTTGGTCATGGGCGGCGATCGTAGGCGAGCGTCAGGCGCCGCGGAGCCGGTACAGGTCCTCGCCCGCGTTCGCCACCACGAGCGTGTCGGGCTCGGCCGCCCACGCCGACGGGTCGATCGACGGCGGGTCGAGGTGCTCGAGACCCACGGCTCGCACCACCTCGGCGGGGATGCCGGTGGCGAGGGTCACCGTCACCCGGCAGCGCTCGCCGTCCACCGGGTCCCAGGTGCCGGCACCCCGTAGGTGGGTGCTGTGCGCGAGGTCGCCCCACGGCACCTGCGAGAACCGGTCCCACTGGCCCAGGAAGTAGTCGCGGCAGTGGTAGCCGACCTCGGCGACGCCCGGGTGCGTCGTGGCGATCTCGGTGATGTGCGGGGCGTAGAGCACCACCTGGCCGCCGTCGGCGACGATCGGCTCGACCTTGTAGAAGCCCTTCGCGCCGGTCCACAGGTCGTCGTACCGCTCGGGCACCAGCGACAGCACGCGCCGCACCGGCGCATCCAGGTACCGCACGTGGGTCTGGGCAGACACCTCGGCCGCGGCTTCCCAGGACGCCTCCGGCGTGCCGAAGGCCAACGCGCACAGCGACCCCGCCGCGCTGCCGGTCACCACGCTGAGCGCCAGCCGGTCGGCGGGCACCATCGCCGCGGCCTCGTCGATGAGGGCGCGCACCGGCGTGCTGCCGCGGGTGCCGATGATCGCGGCGCTCGTCGAGCAGCGCGCCCAGCCAGTGGGAGGCATCGATGAGCTCGCGGCCCGACACGCCGGGGAAGAGGTACTTGTTGCCCCCGGAGAACCCGACGACCTCGTGGGGGAAGACCGGGCCCACCACCAGGGTGACTTCGTGCTCGACGACGGCCCGGTTGACGCGCACCTCGACGGCGGTGTGCAACCGGCCGTCGGACAGCTCTGCCATCCGGGCGGCGGGGACCTCGCCGAGGTGGACCAGTTCCGTCGGGTCCCACCATGCGTGGTTGCGGACCTCGGTGACCGCTCGACCAGGGCTCCCGCCCTCGGGGAGCGGGCCCAGGTGACGGGCCAGCGCGTCGTCGGTCATCGGGGCGTGCGTGCCGAGCGCGACCAGGAACGTGACCCGGCTCGTCCGCGTCGCCAGTGCGTCGTGCACCGCGCCGGTGAGCAGCGGGAGGGGGCACGAACGGGTGGCGTCGGGCACCAGCACGCAGACGCTGCGCCCGTCGAGCGGCAACGCGTCGAGCTGGGCGTGCACGAAGCCGCGCACCGCGTCGTCGGAGAGGTGCGCGTTCGGGCCACCGAGCGTGGCGGCCGGTGCAACGGACGTCTGGGGGGAGGCGGTGGCGGACACGGCGCGGCCGATCAGCGGCGCGGCGTCGGAGCCACCGTGCGCGCCATCAGCTCTTGGCGGTGGGCAGCGTGAGCTCGATGCGGGAGAAGTCGACCGTTCCGCCGAGCTGCGGGACGGCGTAGCTGACCGTCGACGCGACGAGCTGCAGGGTGAGCTTCGCTCCCGGCTTGGCGGCGAAGGTGATCATCTCCAGTGGCACCTCCACCGCGTGGGTCTTGCCGTCGAGCGTCACCGCGATCGGGGTGGCCTGGTTGCCGACCACCCGGCCCGTCGCATCGTCGACGAGCTGCGCGAAGATCCGGGTCGGCTTGGTGATCGGGCCGTCGATCGTGCCGGAGTACCCGAGGCGCAGGTCCGGCGCGCCGAGCAGCAGCGCGCCGGCCTTGCCGTTGGTGACCTGAAGGTTCACGGCGTTGGCGGCCTTGGCCGGGGTGATGGGCGCGGCGAGCCCGCCCACGACGTCGGACTTCTTGACGCCGGTGGTGACCGGCCCCGACCCGCCCTCGGCCTGCAGCTTCAGCGTGCCGTCGGTGGCCATGGCGAACAGAGGTGGGCCGGCGGGCACCGGGTAGGTGTCGAAGATGTGGACCTTGGCGTTCTGGTCGACCGTCTGGAACGTGGGTACCACGGGCGCCGAGTCGTCGCGCTTCACGTAGCGGTCGAGCCACCCGAGGACCGCGTTCGAGACGTAGTCGGGGGGATCAGGCTTGTCGAGGCAGACGCCGTGGCCCCCGCAGAACCAGATCATCGACAACGGGATGCCGTTCTGGGACAGCTGCGTGAAGTTCTGGTCGCCTTCGGAGAGGGGGAAGAGGTTGTCGACCGTGCCCTGCACGATGAGCGTCGGGACCTGGACCTTGGCGAGCACGTCGTCGGGGCCGCGGCTGATGAAGAACTGCCGGTCGCCCTCGCTGAGGTTGCCGTCCTTCTTCCCTGCCGCATCCGCGCTGAGGATGTGCGGGTCGAGGTCGCGGCCGGGAGCGATGCTGACCAGGATGTTCGCCCAGCCGGACTTGACCGTCTCCGACTTGTAGAGGCTCGTCGCCAGCGAGTTCCAGGCGATCGTGGGGGTGATCGCGTCGACCCGGCAGTCGATGGCTGCGGTCACGAACTGGATGCCACCGCCGTAGGACTCGCCGGCCATACCCATGCGGGGGTCGCCCTTGGCGTCGAGCTCCACGCCCTGCTGGGCCGCGAGCCAGTCGATGAGCTTCGAGACGTCCTTGGCCTCGTGGTCGACGCTGTCGACCTCGACGGTCCCGGTGGACTTGCCGAACCCGCGTGGGTCCCAGGTGAGCACGTTGTACCCGGCCTGCTGCAGCGAGTGGATGGTGAGTGCGCTCAGCAGGCCAGCCGCGGCCTTGGCGCTCGTGTTGGTGTCGCCCGGCAGGCTCCAGCCCGGGCCCATGAGCACGGTAGGCGCCGTCTTGGCGCCGGAGGTCGACAACGGGAACCAGTGGGCGCGGATGGTGGCGCCGTCGAAGGTCGTGACGTCGTGGTCGGAGGTCGACCCCTTGACGGCCGTCGCCTCGGGCGGCGTGGTGTCGGCGCGCGTGCAGGGCTTCGGCGTCCACGCCACCGGTTGGGGCGTCGCTTCGCTCGACACCGTCGTCGTGCTCGCACCCTTCGACGACGATCCCGCGCTCGAGCAGCCCGCGACCGCAAGCGTGGCGGCCACGCCGAAGGCGGCGAGCAGACGGGCCCGTCCGTGGCGAGGGGTGCGGTGCATGCGTGGCGTCCTTCTCGGTCGGGTCCCCCGGCGGCGATTGCTCCTCGCAGCCGACCGGCTTACCTTAGGAGCGATGAGGCGCACCGAGTCGTCACCGGTGCTCCATCCCGATCGACTCCTGCCCACCGAGCCATCGGTCCGGGCGATCGCCCGCCGCCTGTACGAGTCGGTGCGTGACCTACCGATCATCTCGCCGCACGGCCACGTCGACGTTCGCCTGTTGCTCCACGACGAACCGTTCCCCGACCCCACGTCACTCCTGGTGACGCCCGACCACTACGTGACGCGCCTGCTGCACGCCGACGGGGTGCCGCTCGAACGGCTCGGCGTCGGGCAGCCGGGACTCGTCGAGGCGGACGCCCGGGCCGCCTGGCGGCTGCTGTGCGAGCGGTGGACGATCTTCGCCGGCACGCCGAGCCGCCTCTGGCTCGAAGCCGAGCTCGGCGAGGTGTTCGGAGTGACGGTCCGCCCCTCGGCAGCGACCGCGGACGCCATCTACGACCAGGTTGCCGAGCGACTCGCCGACGACGCCTACCGACCCCGGGCGCTGCACGAGCGCTTCGGCATCGAGGTGCTCGCCACGACCGACGACCCGTGCGACGACCTCGGGGCCCATGCGGCATTGGCCGCGGACTCGAGCTGGTCGGGCCGGGTCGTGCCGACGTTCCGTCCCGACCGCTACCTCGAGCCCGGCGCCGCCGACTGGAGCGACGACGTGGACCGGCTGGGGGCCGCGTCGGGCGTCGACGTCGATGAGCTCGACGGCTTCCTCGACGCCATCCGTGGGCGACGACGTTGGTTCGCCGACCACGGCGCCACCGCGACCGACCACAGCCACCTCGACGCCCGAACCGACCCGCTTGCTCCTGAGGACGCGGCGCGGATCTACCGCTCGGCCCGCTCGGGCCGCGCCGGTCCGGCCGAGACGACCGCGCTGCGCCGCCACCTCGTCGGCGAGATGGTCCGGATGGCCTGCGACGACGGGCTGGTGATGATGCTGCACCCCGGCGTGCGACGGAACCACCACCGTCCGACATCGGACGCGCACGGTCCGGACAGCGGACACGACCTCCCGGTGCGCATCGAGCTGGTCGACGCGCTGCGCCCCGCGCTGGAACGGCACGGCACGGACCCGGCGTTGCACCTCGTCCTGTTCACCCTCGACGAGTCGACGTGGTCGCGCGAGCTGGCTCCGTTGGCCGGCTTCTACCCGTCGGTGTTCATCGGTTCACCGTGGTGGTTCCTCGACGCCCCGGCCGCGATCCGACGGTTCCAGGAGGCGGTGACCGAGACGGCGGGCTTCTCGAGGCTGTCGGGGTTCGTCGACGACACCCGCGCCTTCTGCTCGATCCCCGCCCGCCACGACATGGCCCGACGCGTCGATGCGTCGTGCCTCGCAGAGCTCGTCGCGGCGCACCGTCTCGACGAGGCCGAGGCCGCGACGCTGCTGCGCGTGCTGGTGGTGGACCAACCCCGACGCGTCTTCAAGCTGTGAGCCCGCGGCCACTGCGTCGCGCCGACGCGACCGCCCCCACCCCTCCCCCGGTCAGGCTCGTGCACCTCGGCCTCGGCGCGTTCTTCCGCGCGCACCAGGCGTGGCACACGGCCCACGCGTCGGACGCCGAGGGCTGGGGCATCGCCGCCTACGCGGGGCGCCGACCCGAGCTCGCCCTCGACCTCGCCGCCCAGGACGGGTGCTTCTCCCTCGTCACGCGGGGCCCCGAGGCGGACCGCTTCGAAGTCGTCACCAGCATCGCCCGCGCCCACGCCGCCACCGACCACATGACCTGGCTCGACGACTGCGCGACGGCGGAGGTCGCGGCCATCACGATCACGATCACCGAGGCCGGCTACCTGCGCGGCCCCGCCGGCCACCTCGACCGCGACGACCCCGCGGTCTCCGCCGACCTCGCGTCGCTGCGGCGCGACCGAAGGGCGCCGGTGCACAGCGCGATCGCGCGACTCGTTGCCGGGCTCGAGGCGCGCCGACGCAACGACGCCGGACCGCTCGCCGTGGTGAGCTGCGACAACCTGGCCGACAACGGCGCCGCCGCCCGACTGGTGGTCCTCGACCTCGCCGAGGCGATCGACCCGACGCTCGCCGAGTGGGCCGAGCGGTCGATCTCGTTCCCGAGCTCGGTGGTCGACCGGATCACGCCGCGCACCACCGCGGCGGACCGTGCGCTCGTCCAGGCGGCGACCGGCGTCGACGACCGGTGCCTGGTGGTGGCCGAGCCGTTCGCGGAGTGGGTGCTGGCCGGCGACTTCCCCGCCGGCCGCCCAAGATGGGAGGGCGCGGGCGCCCGCTTCGTCGAGGACGTCGGCCCCTTTGAGCGTCGCAAGCTGTGGCTGCTCAACGGCGCGCACTCGATGCTCGCCTACGCCGGTTCCGCGCTCGGGCGCCGGACCGTCGCCGAGGCGTTCGCCGACGAGCGGTGCCGCGCGTGGGTCGAGCAGTGGTGGGACGAGGCCGGTCGCCACCTCGGCCTGCCGGTGCAGGATCTCGACACGTACCGCGTGGCTCTCGGCGAGCGGTTCTCCAATGCCAGGATCGAGCACCACCTCGCGCAGATCGCCGCCGACGGCTCGCAGAAGCTCCCGGTCCGCATCCTTCCCGTGCTGCGCGCCGAGCGGACCGCCGGTCGTCTGCCGACGGCTGCGTGCCTGGTGCTCGGCGCGTGGGTCGCCCACCTGCGAGGCGTCGGCGCGCCGGTGGTCGACGCCGAGGCCGAATCGTTCGTACGCGCTCGCGTCCGGTCCACCCGTGCAGGCGGCGCGCTCGGTCCTCAGCGCACTCGACCCCGAAATCGGCGAAGACGCCGAGGTCGTCGCGGCGGTCGTCGACGCCGCGGCGATGCTGCACGCCGACGCCTGACGCCCCGCTCGCCTCCCTACCCAAACCCCCGCCCCCGCCGCCGCCTCCGTTGCCTCTCCAAATGTCGGGGCGAGAAGTGGCCTCCGTCTTCTTCTGGCCCCGACATTCGGCTGGGCGCGCGGCGTGCTTGCTGGATGCAGCGCGTCAAGGTGCACCATGTCCACTTTCCGCCCCGACATTTGGGATGGGATGAGCGGGCGTTCAGGAGTCGGGGCGGGGTGGGCGCCGGTTGGCCTTGACCTGCGAGCGACGACCCTTGGCGGCGAGCCGCCGCTCCTTGGAGCCCTTGGTGGGACGGGTCGCCCGACGAGGTGGCGCCACGTGCAGCGCGGAGGCCAGCCGGGCGGCGAGTCGTTGCTCAGCGATGGCGCGGTTGCGTGCCTGGCTGCGCTCGTCGTCGACCACGACGCGCACCACCGTTCCCAGTCGCTCGATGATGCGCTGCTTGTGGCGGAGCCCCAACGCCGCCGACCGCTCCACGTCGAAGCGCAGCTCGACGCGGCTCGCCACCCGGTTCGCGTGCTGGCCGCCGGGCCCGCCCGACGTCGAGAAGCGGACGTCGATCTCGGACCTCGGGATCCGTACGTTCGAGTTGACCGGCAGGTCGTCGGGAGCCACGAACCGATCTTCCCACGGCTCGCCGCATCGCCTCGTTCCCGTGCGGGGTATCGTGAGCGCTTCTGCATCGAGGCACGATGCACCCATTCCCAAACCGGAGGTCGCGACGATGTCGCTCGGTCCCATCGAAGTCGTGGTCATCGCCTTTCCCGGCAACGAGTTCAACGGCAAGATCCTCCCCGAACTCGAGCGCCTGATCGACAACGACACGATCACGATCATCGACGAGCTCTTCCTCAGCAAGGACGCCGACGGCGAGGTCACCTTCGTGGAGTTCGACGAGATCGGCGGCAACGAGGACGCTTCGCGGCTCGCGGAGCTGATGGACCACCTCGACGACCTGCTCACCGAAGACGACGTGAACGAGCTGTCCGCGGGCCTCGAGCCCAACAGCTCGGCCGCGGTCCTGGTGTTCGAGCACACCTGGGTCAAGCCCTTCCGCGACGCCATCGTCGATTCCGGTGGCGTGCTGGCCGCGCAGTTCCGCGTGCCCGGCCCGGTGATCGACGAGCTGCTCGAAGGCCTCGCGGACGCCGACTGATGGCCGCACCGCACACGACCCGAACCCACTGATCTTCAACAAGGAGCACTGACCGATGAGACGTCGACGGATGGGACGACCAGGACTGGTGGGCACGATGGCCCGCACCGCGGTGGTAGCCGGCACGGCCACGGCCGTGGTCGGCGGCGTGAGCAACTCACGACAGAACAAGCAGGCCGCCGCGGCCCAGAACCAGGCCGCGGAACAGGCGGCCTTCGAATCACAGGCTGAACTGGCCGACATGCAGCAGCAGATGGCGCAGATGCAGGCCCAGCAGGCGCAACCGCCGGCAGCCGCCGCGGGCGACGACCTGATGGGGAAGATCAGCCAGCTCGCCGAGCTCCACGCCAGCGGAGTCCTCGACGACGCCGAGTTCGCCGCCGCCAAGGCGAAGCTGCTCGGCACCTGAGCCGACACCAACCCGGAGCACGCGCCACCTCCTTCGCGGTGGCGCACCGGTTGACCCCCGCGCCGCGCGGGGCGACAAGCGTGGACCGATGACCCTCGACAGGCAACAAGCCGACTCCCCTGCACGGGCCCGACCGCAGCTCAACGAGCTCGGCTTCTACACCCTCGCCGGCGCGCCCCGATCTGCGGCGGACGCCCTGGGCGAGGTCGACGACGCAGAGGCCCTCGGCCTCGGCGCGGCATTCATCTCCGAGCGCTACACGATCAAGGAGGCGGTGACGATCTCGGGTGCGGTCGGTGGGCGTGCGCGCACGCTCGGCATCGCGACAGCCGCCACCAACCACAACACCCGCCACCCGATGGTCACTGCGTCGTTCGCCACGACCATGCACAGCCTCACGGACGGGCGCTTCACCCTGGGCCTCGGCCGCGGCATCGCCCCGCTCTTCGACGCCTACGGCATCCCGCGGATCACCACCGCTCAGATCGAGGACTTCGTCGGCCTCATGCGCAGGCTCTGGAAGGGCGAGGCGATATTCGGGCACGACGGCCCGGCGGGCACCTACCCGGTGCTGAGCCTCGACTCGACGTTCGACTTCGACATCCCCATCGGCTTCACCGCGTTCGGCCCCAACTCGCTCGCACTGGGAGGGCGGGTGATGGACATGGTGGTGCTGCACACCTTCTTCACCGACGAGACCGTCGAGCGGTCGGTCGCGGCGGTGCGCAGCGCTGCGGAACGAGCCGGCCGTGACCCTGCATCAGTGCGAATCTGGTCCTGCTACGCCACCGTCGGCGACCACCTCTCCGAGGAGCTGCGGCTCAAGAAGACGGTGGGACGGCTCGCCACGTACCTCCAGGGCTACGGCGACCTGCTGGTGTCCACCAACCGCTGGGACCCGACCGTGCTCGAGCGCTTCCGCGCCGATGAGGTGGTCGCTTCGGTTCCGGGTGCGATCGATGCCCTCGCCGACCTCGGCACGTTGCGTCACATCGCGACGTTGCTGCCCGACGAATGGCTCGAGCCGGCCGCGACCGGCGACGCCGCGCGCTGCGCCGCCGCGGGTGGCGCAACAGTTCGATCTGGGTGTCGACGGGGTGATCCTCCACGGCGCCACGCCCGAGGAGCTCGCACCGATCGTGACCGCCTACCGCGACCGCCGCCCGACGGATCGGTTCAACGGGCTCGACCCGAACCCCGGTCGCACCCCGCTGCGACGGCAGCGATGACGCCTGACGCCGCCACCGAACGCTGAGCCGGGTCCCCGCCCGTCGCTGCCGGCGACGAGGTCGTCATGGCGAGGCAGGCTTCCTGCCGGTCCGCGACGCGCGGTGGTACGCCACCACCTGGTCGACGAGATCGCCCGCGCCCGCGGTCCAGGCGTCCGCGCCGAGCAGTCGGGCGGTCGACTCCGCGTTGACCGCGGCACCGCCCAGCAGCACGGGACGGTCCGAGACCTCATGGATCGAGGCGATCGTCTCGCGGATCGCCCCGCGTGACGCCCCCGAGATCGAAGTCGTCGCGCAGAGCCCGACGGCGACCAACCGATCGGTCGAACGCGCGACCTTGGCGAACTGATCAGGGGGGACATCCCCACCGAGGTCGACCACCCGGAAGTTGGTGCCCCGCAACAGGTCGGCGGCGATGGCCGAAGGGAGGGAGTGGCGATCGCCGGGTACCGCCCCCACGACCACCGATCCACGCGTGCGGCCGCGACGTGGCTGACGCGCACCGAGGCGTCCGATGAGACGCGAGGCGACCCCGCTGGCGATGTGCTCGTCCGCGATCGATGCCTCACCGGACGCCCAGCGTTCCCCGACGATGCACATGGCCTCGCCCAAGACGTCGACATAGAGCGAGGCGACGTCGTACCCGGCGGCGAGGGTGTCCTCGAGTCGGCGCCACGCGCCCTGCTCGTCGCCGGCGATCAACCGGTCGGCGAGCGCGGCGGCCCGCTCCCGCTGTGCCGCGGCCGTTGGCCGGTCCGACCGCTTGGGCCGGGAACCGGGACCGCCCTGCTGACGCTCGAGACGGAACCTGGCCAGCTCCTTCTCGGGTACCTGCCAGCGTCCGCCGACCTGTCGGGCGTCGAGCATCCCGGTGCGGACGTACCGATAGGCGGTCATGTAGTGGACGCCGAGCAGCTCCGCGACCTCGGAGAGCTCGACCGTTCCGTCGGCGCCGCGGCCCCGGTCGCGCTTCTGCTCGGAGTTCCTGGCCATGCCCGACCCTACCCTGCGCCGGGTTGATTTATCACTAATCTGTTCGGGATCGCACTCGATGGCGGCCGACCCGAACGGCTCAGATGGTGAGGACGATCTTCCCGAACTGGTCCCCGGCGACCATCCGCTCGAACCCGGCGCGGGCGTCCCCCAGCGCCAGCGTCGAGTCGATGATCGGGCGCACCCCGGTCGTCTCGCAGAACCGGACCAGCCGCTCGAGCTCGTCCGCGTCCCCATCGTCGAACCGATGACGCGGAGTTGCAGGAAGAAGACGCGCGTCAGGTCCGCCGGGGGGTTTGGCCCACTGGTGGCGCCGCTGATGACGAGCGTGCCCCCAGGTCGGAGGGATCGGATCGAGTGGGACCAGGTCGCCGCGCCGACCGTCTCCATCACGGCGTCGACCTTCTCGGGCAGCCGCGTCCCCGGCTCGAACACCGCGTCGGCCCCGATCTCCAGCGCACGGGCGCGCTTGGCCTCGGAGCGCGCGGTCGCCCACATCCGGTAGCCGGCCGCGTGGCCCAACGCCAGCAACGCGGTGGCGACGCCCCCGCCCGCCCCCTGGACGAGCACCGTCGAGCCGGGCTGTGCCGCGGCGTTGGTGAACAGCATGCGGTAGGCGGTCAGCCATGCGGTGGGCAGGCAGGCGGCCTCCGCGAACGAGAGCGCCGCCGGCTTGGCCACGAGGTTCCGACGCGGCACGCAGACCTGCTCGGCCAACCCACCGTCGAACTTCTCCGAGAGGAGGCTGCGGCGGGGATCGAGCGTCTCGTCGCCGGCCCAGTCCGGACTCGAGATGACCGAGTGGACGACGACCTCGTTGCCGTCCTCGTCGACCCCCGACGGCGTCGCCGCCGAGCACCATCGGGAGTTGCTCGGCGGTGATGCCGGTCCCCTTGAGGGTCCACAGGTCGTGGTGGTTCAGTGACGCCGCCCTGACGTGCACGCGCACCCAGCCCGTCGGCGGCGTGGGCTCGGGGCGCTCGCCGATGGTGAGCCCGGCGAGCGGGTCGTCGGCGTTGATCGAGGTGGCGGTGACGGCGAGCATCGGCGCTACTCCTGGAGCGGGGTCGGTGGGCGCAGGATAGGGGCCACGAACGGACCGTCGATCCGGCCCACGAGGCGCGCCCACCGACGGCGGTCTGCCAGAGTCGGGAGGTGGAGTTCACCCTCGATCCCGACCTCGACGCGCTCGCAACCGCGGCTCGTGAGGTCGGTCGGCGCGGCGCCGAGCGGCGGCGGATCGCCGAGGACGGCTGGCTGATCGGTCACGACCGCGACTTCGCGCTCGAGGTCGCCGAGCACGGCTGGATCGGCATGACCTGGCCCCGCGAGGTCGGCGGGGGCGGACGGTCCGCGCTGGAGCGCTTCGTGGTCTACGAGGCGCTCATCGCCGAAGGGGCGCCGCTCGCATCGGCGTACTTCGCCGACCGGCAGGTGGGACCGACGCTGCTGCAGTTCGCGACCGACGAGCAGCGCGAGCGATGGCTGCCCGGCATCCTGGCGGGCACCTCGATGTGGAGCATCGGGATGAGCGAGCCCGACGCAGGCTCCGACGTGGCGTCCATCCGAACGCGTGCCGAGCCGGCGGCCGACGGTTCCGGCGACTGGGTGGTCAACGGCTCGAAGATCTGGACGAGTGGCGCCGCCCACGCCGACTGGTGCTACCTCATCGCCCGCACCGACCCCGATGCGCCGGCCCACGCGGGACTCTCCGAGCTCGTGGTCGACCTCACCTCGCCGGGCATCGAGGTGCGCCCCATCGTGGACCAGACCCGCGACCGCCACTTCTGCGAGATCCACTTCGACCAGGTGGTCGTGCCGGCCGCGAACCTCGTGGGCACACCCAACGGCAGCTTCCGGCAGGTGATGCGCCAGATGGAGCACGAGCGCGGCGGGATCGACCGGCTCGTCAGCAACCACCGCCTGTTCCTCGACTGCCTTCCCCTCGCGGCGCATGACGACCCGCTGGTGCGTCAAGAGATCGCCGCCCTCGAGACGGGATACCGGCTGGGCCGCCTGCTGGTCCTGCGCGAGGTGCTCGGGCAGGCGCCGAAGTCGTTCTCCGCCGCGACCAAGACGTACTGCACCGAACACGAGCAGCGCGTCGCGATGTTCTGCAGCGCGGTGCTGGGCGCCGCCGCGTCGGCCTGGGAGCGGCCGGATCACGCGGCGGCACGCGCCGGCCTCGCGGAGCGGGTGGCGCGCGGCGTCGTCTACTCGCCTGCGTACACCCTCATGGGTGGGACCACGCAGATCCTGCGCACGATCCTCGCCGATCGGGTGCTCGGACTCCCCCGGGTCTGACCGTCTCCCCGGCGGGGTTTCGGTGGCGTCCGACCGGCGTGCCCATGCCCTCCTAGATTGTCGACCATGAGGATGCGCACGCTCGGCACGACCGGGGTCAAGGTCAGTCCGCTCTGTCTCGGCACGATGATGTTCGGGAAGATGGGCAACCCCGACCACACGGACTCGATACGGATCATCCACCAGGCGCTCGACGCGGGGATCAACTTCGTCGACACCGCCGACGTCTACTCGCTCGGCGAGTCGGAGGAGATCCTGGGCAAGGCGCTCGCGCAGGTCGATCGCGACCGGGTGGTCGTGGCCACCAAGGCGTGCGCACCCATGGGCGACGACCCGAACCAGATGGGCATCTCGCGTCGCTGGATCATCGAGGAGTGCGAGCACAGCCTTCGCCGTCTCGGCGTCGATCACATCGACCTCTACCAGATGCACCGCCCCGACCCGACGACCGACATCGACGAGACCCTGGGCGCGCTCAGCGACCTGGTGCACACGGGCAAGATCCGCTACTTCGGCAGCTCGACGTTCCCGGCGCACCAGATCGTCGAGGCGCAATGGGTGGCCGAGCGCCGCAACCGCGAGCGGTTCGTGACCGAGCAACCCCCGTACTCGATCCTGGCGCGTGGCATCGAGCGGGACGTGCTGCCCGTGACCGAGAAGTACGGCATGGGAGTGCTGCCGTGGAGCCCACTGGCCGGCGGGTGGCTGGCAGGAACCTTCGGGACCGGCAAGGCCAACGAGAGCCGACGGGCCGAACGGGTCCCGGATCGCTACGACCTGGACCTCCCCGCCAACCAGGCGAAGCTGGCGGCGGTCGACCAGCTCACCGAGCTCGCTGACGAGTCGGGGCTGACGCTCATCCAACTGGCGATCGGCTTCGTGCTCGCCCACCCTGCGGTCACCAGCCCCATCATCGGACCACGCACCTCGGCCCACCTGGAGTCCCAGCTGGCCGCCGCCGAAGTGCGGCTCGAAGGCGACGTGCTCGACCGGATCGACGAGATCGTCCCGCCCGGCGTCGACCTGTCCCCCGCCGACGCGGGGTGGGTGCCGCCCTCGATCGCCAGCAGCCGACGCCGGCGGCGTCCCCGCCGGTGACCCGGGCAAACGGTCGGTCCGAGCGGTCAACCTCTTCGAGACGAGGCGCACGATGAAGGACTTCGCAGGAAACGTCGCGGTGGTCACCGGCGCGGGCAGCGGGATCGGCCGTGCGCTGGCGTTGCGCTTCGCGGCCGAGGGCATGCGGGTCGCGCTCGGCGACATCGACGACGCAGGCGTGCAGGGCACGACGCAGTTGATCGCCGGGGCGGACCCCGGGGTCGCGACCTGGTCCGGCCACGTCGACGTCAGCGACGCGGCGCAGGTGGCGACCTTCGCCGACGCGATCTTCGCCGAGTGGGGACAGGTCGACCTGCTCTGCAACAACGCGGGCGTCTTCGTCGGCGGGCTCTTGTGGGATCGCCCCATGGACGAGCTCGAGCTGGCGCTCGGCGTCAACCTGTGGGGGATCCTCCACGGGATCCGGTCGTTCGTGCCGCGCATGATCGCCCAGGACACCGAGGGCCACATCGTCAACACGTCGTCGATCGCGGGGCTCTTCGGCTCGCCGTTCTCCGGGCCCTACAACGTCTCGAAGTTCGCAGCCTTCTCCGCCTCGGAGGCCCTCGCCAACGACCTCGTCGCCAGCGGCTCGAAGCTGCGCGCCTCGGTGTTGTGCCCCGGGGTCATCGCCACCAACATCGCCCGCGACGCGCAGGAGCGCCCCACTCGGACCGGCACCGACTCCCCCGCCGACCAGCGCTTCGTCACCGACCTCCTCGTCGACATGGTCGAGCAGGGCCGGGACCCCGCCGAGGTGGCGGACAAGGTCGTCGACGCGATCCGGGCCCAGGAGTTCCTGATCCTCACCCACGACCACCACGCCGACTACCTGCGCACCCGCGGCGAGGAGCTCGCGGCGCGTCGGCTCCCGAGCATCGCCGACTTCTCCTGAGGCGCCCGGTGGGGCCACCCGTTGGGTCGCGTCGGCGTCCTGCTCGCTGATCGCACGAAACGCGGCGACAATGGCGCCATGCCCACCGCCGACGGCACGCTGCCGACCGCGTTCATCTCCCACGGCGGTGGCCCCTGGCCATGGCTCGTGGACCAGTCGCCACCGGGTACCTGGGACCGGCTCGCCGCTTCGCTGCGCGCCATCCCACGCGACCTCGGGGTCACGCCGCGGGCGATCCTCGTGGTCTCCGGCCACTGGGAGGCGCCCGAGCTCACCGTCCAGACGAGCCCGCGCCCGCCGATGCTCTACGACTACGGCGGGTTCCCCGAGTTCACCTACCACCTCGAGTACCCGGCGCCGGGCTCCCCCGAGGTCGCCGAGCAGGTCGTCGACCTCCTCGGGCACGCGGGGATCCCGACGCGCACCGACGCCGCGCGCGGCTTCGACCACGGGGTGTTCGCACCCCTGTTCGTCGCCTACCCCGCCGCCGATGTCCCGATCCTGCAGCTCTCCATCAAGTCGAGCTACGACCCGGCCGAGCATCTCGCCGCGGGGCGGGCCCTTGCGCCGCTGCGCGACGACGGCGTCTTCATCCTCGGAAGCGGGCTCAGCTACCACAACCTCGCGGCGTTCGGCCCGCGCGGTGCCGAGCCGTCGCACCGGTTCGACGCATGGCTCACCGACGCACTCGTCCACGCGCCGACCGACGCCCGCACCGAGCGGCTCCTCGACTGGGAAGCCGCCCCGAGCGCACGCGCCTGCCACCCCCGTGAGGACCACCTCGTCCCGCTGTTCGTGGCGGTCGGGGCGGCCGAGGACGAGCCCGGCTCGCGGACCTACCACGAGGACGACTTCATGGGTGCGCTCAGCGCCTCCAGCTACCGCTTCGGCTGAGCCCGAGCGCCCGGCCGGGCCGTGGCGCTCGGTGAACACTTGCGAACACTGGCGACGACCTCGCGGCGACCCAAGGGCACGGCGGTAGGTTCGCGGGTCATGCAGCACGCCGGAGGTGCGCCCGACCAGACGATCGGCCGCCGCGGCGCCGCGGCAGCCGTGCTCGCGCTCGCGACGTTGGTCCTGGTGTGCTCGACCGCGTGCAAGTCGTCGGGCGGTGCGACCGAAGGACCTCGGCCGTCCACAGGCGGCACGGCCCTCGACGGCACGCTCACCGTCGCGGCGGCCGCCTCGCTCGCCGGGGTGTTCGGTGGGCTCAAGGACCGGTTCGAGGCCCGGCATCCCGGCACCCGGGTGCTGCTCGACCTCGGTTCGTCCGGGGCGCTGGCGGCCCAGATCGAGCACGGCGCACCCGCCGACGTGTTCGCTTCGGCCAACGCACAGGTGATGGAGCAGGCCCGGCAGGCCGGCGTCGTCGGAGGGTCCCCGACCACGTTCGCCCGCAACACCCTGGAGTTGGTGGTGCGGCCGGGCAACCCGCTCGGAATCCGCTCGCTGCGCGACCTGACGCGGGTGCCGGTGGTGGCGCTCTGCGCCACGGGCGCGCCCTGCGGCGAGGCGGCGGCGCGCGCACTCGACGAGGCGGGCGTGGCGCTCCCGGTCTCCCACGTGACGCGCGGCCAGGACGTCAAGGCAACCCTTCGTCAGGTGACGGCGGGCGACGCCGACGCCGCGGTCGTCTACGTCACCGACGCGCGCACGGTCGGCAGCGACGGCGAGGCGGTACCCATCCCGGCGAAGCAGAACGTCGTCACCGACTACCGCATCGCGGCGCTGTCCGGGTCGACGCACGGGGCACTGGCCCGCGCCTGGATCGCATTCGTCCGAGGGCCCGACGGGCGCGCCGCGTTGCGCGACGCGGGCTTCCTGGCCCCGGACTGAGGACGACCGGTGACCAGCCACCCCAAGCGCCGAGTACGCCCGCCCTGGTTGGTGGTCGCCGTGGCCGTGCTCGCGGTCGCGTTCTTCGCGCTCCCCTTGCTCGGTCTGCTCAACGAGGTCTCGTGGACCAGCCTGGGACACGACCTGCGCACCCCGGTCGCGGCGCAGGCGCTCAGGCTGTCGCTGGTGTGCTCGTTGGGCGCCACCGCGCTCTCGTTGTCGCTCGGGCTGCCCTTGGCCTGGGTGCTGGCGCGGACCACGTTGCCTGGACGCCAGGCCGGCGCGGACCCTCGCGACCCTGCCGATGGTGATGCCGCCGGTGGTGGCCGGCGTCGCACTGCTGGGCGCGTTCGGGCGGAGCGGGCTCGTCGGCCGACCGCTGTTCGCCGCCTTCGGGGTGCAGTTCACCTACCGGACCGCCGGGGTGGTGCTGGCCGAGGCGTTCGTGGCCATGCCGTTCCTGGTGCTCACCGTCGAGGCCGCGCTCCGGGGGATGGACGCCCGCTACGAGGAGGTCGCCGCCAGCCTCGGCGCCGGACGATGGACCACCTTCCGCCGCGTGACGCTGCCGATCATCGCGCCGTCCGTCGTCGCCGGCACCGCGCTCACCTGGGCGCGGGCCCTCGGCGAGTTCGGGGCCACGCTCACCTTCGCCGGGAACATCCAGGGGCGCACGCAGACCATGCCGCTGGCGATCGAGCTGGCCCTGCAGGACGACGCGTCGGTGGCCGTGGCACTCTCCCTCGCGCTGCTGGCGGTCTCGGTGGTGGTGCTGGTGGCGCTGCGCGGCCGCTGGCTGGGCGCGCTTCGGATGGCCCGACCATGAGCCTCGACGCCACCGTGCAGGTGGCGCTCGGGAGCCTCGAGCTCGACGTCCGACTGGCGGTCGCGCCGGGCGAGGTGATCGCCGTGCTGGGCCCCAACGGTGGCGGCAAGACCACGTTGCTGCGGGCGCTTGCCGGCTTCCAACCGCTGGACGGAGGTCGGATCGTGCTGGACGATCGGGTGCTGGACGACCCCGCAGCGGGCGTGCTCGTCGAGCCCCGGCGCCGTTCCTGCGGACTGCTCTTCCAGGACCACCTGCTCTTCCCGCACCTGAGCGTGCTCGACAACGTCGCGTTCGGGTTGCGGAGAAACGGTGCCGACCGCGACGCTGCCCGCCGCCGCGCGCACGAGTGGCTGACGGTGGTCGGTCTGGAGGAAGCCGCGGCCGCGGCCCCGCGCGAGCTCTCCGGCGGTCAGGCCCAGCGAGCGGCCCTCGCGCGCACGCTCGCCCCCGAACCCCGACTGCTGCTCCTCGACGAGCCCGTGTCGGCGCTGGACGTGTCGAGTCGCGGGGCGTTGCGGGCCGAGCTGCGCAGCCGGCTGCGAGGCCACCCGGGCTGCAGCGTGCTGGTGACGCACGACCCGCAGGACGTGGCGACCATCGCCGACCGGGTGGTGATCGTCGAGGCGGGCCGGGTGGTGCAGGAGGGCACGCTCGCGGCGATCACCGCACGACCGGCCACGGCCTACGTCGCCGAGCTCGCCCAACTCGTCGACCCCACCGGCGGTGAGCCGTGACCGGACCCGGACCGGACTTCGGCCCGTTCAGCCACCTCGACGACCGGGGTCGGGGTCGGATGGTCGACGTCTCGGGAAAGCCGCTGACGGCCCGCCGCGCGGTGGCCCGCTGCACCGTGCGGTCGACAGCAGACCTCTCCCGGGCGCTCGCCGCCGCTCCTGGCTCACCGGACCCGATCGAGTGCGCCCGGGTTGCGGCGATGCACGCCGCGCACCAGACCTGGGACCTCATCCCTCTCTGCCACCCCATCCACCTGGACGCGATCGAGGTGGCGATCGGGCTCGGCGACGCCCAGGTCCGGATCGAGGCGACCGCCACCATCGTGGAGCGGACGGGCGTCGAGATGGAGGCGCTCACGGCGTGCTCGGTCGCGGCGCTGGTGATCGTCGCCACCCTCCGCGAAGTCGATCCACGCCCCTCCATCGACGACCTGGAGCTGGTGTCCAAGGAAGGCGGCCGGTCGGGCCGGTGGGTGCGAGATGACGCGTGAACCGGCGAGTGGCCTCAGCCGTGCGGGTGCTCGCCGGCCATGAGCGCGACCACGTGGGGCACCACGTCGATGACCGCCTCGAGCGACTCCACGGCGCCGGCCGGAGAGCCCGGAACGTTGAGCACCAGGCAATCGCCGAGCGTGCCCGCCACACCGCGCGAAAGGCGCCCCCGCGGGCTGACGGCGCGGGTGGCCTCGGCCAGGCCTGGTGCGTCGCGCTCAAGCACCGACCGAGTCCCCTCCGGAGTCAGGTCGCGGGGCCCAAAACCCGTGCCCCCGGTGGTGACCACAAGTCCGCAGAACCCGTCGGCCAGCGCACGCACCGCATCGGCGACCGGCTCGACGCCGTCGGTCACAGTCCGTCGCTCGACGACGACGAAGCCGTGCTGTTCGAGGGTCGCCTCCAGCGCGGGGCCCGACCGGTCCTCGCGGGTGCCCGCGCACGCCGCGTCCGAGACGGTGAGCACCTTCGCGTGGAGCGGCATCGGCCCAGATCGTACCGGTGCCCGGGGCGGACCCGTCCGACCGGCTCCTAGGCTTGCGGCGTGACGCCGCGCGCCAGCACCGATACCTGGGTCGAGCTGACCACCCTGGAGCTGCCCACGGCCGAGATCGCCGCTTGGGTCGTCACCCCGACGTGCGGCGCGGTGAGCACGTTCTCGGGAACGGTCCGCGACCACTCCGATGGACGGCACGGCATCGTACGGCTCGACTACGAAGCCCACGAAGCCCAGGTCGAGCCGCGCCTCGCGGCGATCGCCGAGGCGGCACGACGGCGCTGGCCGGACCTCGGCAGGGTCGCTCTGTTGCACCGCACCGGCTCGCTGGTCGTCGGCGACGTGGCGGTGGTCGTGGCGGTGTCGACGCCGCACCGCGCCGAGGCGTTCGCGGCCACGAGCTGGTGCATCGACGCCATCAAGGCCACGGTGCCGATCTGGAAGTACGAGGTGTGGGAAGGCGGCGAGGGCTGGGGCACGTGCACGCACGAGCTCCTCGACGTCGCCGACTTCGCCGACCTCGCCGGTTCGGACGACCTGGTCCGGCGGAGCTGACCCGATGGGCTCGTTCGTACGACCCGGCCCGTTCGTGCCCCTCGAGGACGCACAGCGCCAGCTCCTGGACGCACTGACCCCGCTCGCGCCGCGCCCCACGCCGATCGACGACGCGGCCGGGCGAGTGCTGGCCCGGGAGGTGGTGGCCCCGTCCGACGTCCCGCCGTTCGCCAACGCCGCCATGGACGGCTTCGCGCTCCGGTCGTCCGACGCCGCAACCGCGCCGTCGCACTGCTCGGTCATCGGCGTTGCGACCGCCGGCGCTCCGTTCACCGGAGACGTCGGTCCCGGGCAGGCGGTGGCCATCGCCACGGGCGGGGCGCTGCCGTCCGGCGCCGACGCGGTGGTCAGGGTGGAGGACACGCAGCGCGACGGCGACGTCGTCACGATCGAGGTGCCTGTGGATGCGGGACGCTTCGTCCGCGCGCCGGGAAGCGACCTGCTCGCAGGTACCTCTGTGTTCGGGCCCGGAACCGTGCTCGGCCCCGCCCACGTCGGAGTGCTCGCGAGCCTCGGCCTCGACGAGGTGCACGCGTACCCGCGAGTGCGAGTCGGCGTGCTGGCCACCGGCGACGAGCTCGTCGACCTCACCGATGCACCCGGCCCCGGACAGATCCACGACGCCAACCGGCATGCGCTCCTGGCCGCGGTGCGCCAGAGCGGGTGCGACGCGGTCGACCTCGGCATCGTCGGCGACGACCCGGTGGCGATCGGCGCGGCGCTCAGTGGAGCGACCGAGCGGTGCGACGTGGTGCTCAGCTCCGGTGGGGTGAGCGTCGGCACCGCCGACCACCTCCAGGCAGTGCTCGACGAATCGTCCCGCGAGCCCGCCCGATGGATGGAGGTCCGCATCAAGCCCGGCAAGCCCTTCGGCTTCGCGCTGCTGGAGCCGTCCGGCCTGCCGGTGCTGTGCCTGCCGGGGAACCCGGTGTCCGCGATGGTCGTCTTCGAGCTCCTCGCGCGTCCGGCGCTGCGCCACCTGGCCGGCCACCGGGTCGCGGTCCGCCCCGCGCTCGCCGCCACCGCGTCGGCGCGCCTCGAGCGGGAGCCCGACGGCAAGGTCCACTACCTGCGCGTCGTCACGCACCTGGACGAGGACGGCGCGTTGCGGGTGCGACCGGCCGGCGGACAGTCGTCCCACCAACTGCACGCGCTGGCCGGTTCGGACGCACTGGCGATCGTGCCCGACGGCGAGGGCATCGAGGCCGGCGACCCCGTGCGCGTGCTCGTGCTGGGCGCCGACGGTCCCGGGCTCACGTGGGTGGACGGGTGACCGGGGCGCCACCGGTCCCGGTCGCGATCCGCGGTCATCCGTCGCGTCCGACGCTGCCGGAGATGCCGGAGACCGGGCCCCTGGTCGATCGCTTCGGGCGCGTGCACCGTGACCTGCGCCTGTCGGTGACCGACCGCTGCAACCTTCGGTGCGTGCACTGCCTGCCCGAGGAGGGGGTGACGTTCCAGGCGCGCGACGAGCACCTCGACTTCGACGAGATCGTGCGCGTGGCCCAGGTGGCGCACGGCCTGGGCATCACCTCGATCAGGATCACCGGCGGCGAGCCTCTCCTGCGCCGCGGCGTGGTCGACCTGGTGGCTCGGCTCGCGGCGATCGGCTTCGACGACCTCTCGCTCACCACCAACGGCACCGAGCTGGCACGACTCGCGCCGGCGCTGGCGCAGGCCGGGCTCGACCGGGTGAACGTGAGCTGCGACTCGCTCCGACCCGAGCGGTACGCGGCGATCCGCCGCCGGGGTCGGCTGGCGCCGGTCCTCGACGCGATGGACGCCGCCGAGCGCGCCGGCCTGGGCCCGATCAAGGTGAACGTCGTGCTGCTCGCCGGCGTCAACGACGACGAGGTGCTCGACTTCGCGGCCTTCGCCAGGGCGACCGGTCGCGTCGTCCGCTTCATCGAGTTCATGCCGCTCGACGGCGACGGCGCCTGGCAGCGCAGCCAGGTGGTGCCGGCGGCCGACGTCGTCGCACGCATCGGCGCCCGATGGCCACTGGAGGCGGTCGCTGCGCCGGGCGCCTCGGCACCGGCGGAGCGGTTCCGCTTCGTCGACGGCGGTGGCGAGGTCGGGGTGATCGCAAGCGTCACGCGCCCGTTCTGCGGTACCTGCGATCGACTGCGCCTGACCGCCGACGGGGCGCTGCGCAACTGCCTGTTCGCCGATCGGGAGCGCTCCGCACGTGCGCTCCTGCGCGCCGACGGTACCGACGCGGAGCTGGCTGGGCTGCTCCGCGAGGTCGTATGGGCGAAGTTTCCGGGCCACGGGATCAACGACCCGTCGTTCATCCGACCCGACCGGTCGATGTCGATGATCGGCGGCTGAGCGTTGGCCACGGTGCGGTTCCTCGGTCCAGCTCGCGAAGCCGCGGGCGCTTCGGCGACCACGGTTGAAGCCCCGACGGTCGGCGACGCGCTCGCCGAGCTGCGGATCCGCTACGGAGCCGCGTTCGCCGCAGTGCTCGACGGCTCGAAGGTGTGGGTCGACGGCGAGCCTGCCGCACCCCACCGCTCGCTCGGGCCCGACGACGAGCTGGCGGTGCTGCCCCCCGTCTCAGGCGGCTGAGGGTTGCTCATCCGTCCGAGCGTCGGCCGCCGGTTGCAGGACCGTGACCCGGAGGACCTCGCGAACGATTCGAGAACGGATCGCTCGAATCGGACCCATCCGACGAAACCGGGTGGCATCATCGCAGGCGTGACCGACCTGGTTCGACCGCCGCACGCCGGACCTGACCCTGGCCGCCTCGTGGCCGACCAACTGCGCCACCGCCTCAAGCACGCGGGCGGCTTCACCCTGCATCCCGAGACGAACGAGCAGCCCGGCACCGGGTTCGCCGTCTGCACGGACCGCCAGCTCTCCAAGCACATCGCGTGGGACTCGTGGGACGACCGCCTGGTGGCCCGCTGGCTGCACTCGTTGTCCGACGAGCTCCGCCGGGGCAGCAGCTTCCTCGGCGGTTGGCTGGAGCGGAGCCACGGCCGTGCCTGGCTCGAAGTCGTCGTGGTCGTCCCCGCCGACCAGTTCGTGTTCGCGCTGCACCTGGCGAGCCGCGCTCGCCAGCAGGCCGTCTACGACCTCGGAACCCGCACCGTGGTCCCCGTATCGGTCGGCGCAGCCATCCCGTGAACGGCGGCGCGGGCCCGGCGGACGTGGCCGCACACCTCGCCGACTGGCGCGAACGACGCGGCTCGGACCCTCGCCACGACAAGCGCACGGCCTCGTGGCTCGGGGTGGCGCTCGGGATCTCCTTCACCGTCTGCTTCCTCACGGGCCTGGCCTCGCACCTCCTGCAGCACCGACCGTCCTGGTTCGCCTGGCCGACCCGCCCGATCTGGCTCTACCGACTGACCCAGGGAGTGCACGTGTTCAGCGGCATCATCTCGGTGCCGCTGCTCCTCGCCAAGCTGTGGAGCGTCGCCCACCAGCTCCTGGAGCCGCCCAAGCTCCGCCCGCTGTCCGGGCTCGTCGCACGAATCAGCCTCATCCCCCTGGTGGCCGGCGCGCTGTTCATGCTCGTCTCGGGCGTGCTCAACATCGACTACTGGTACGGCCCGTTCCACTTCTTCTTCCCGGCGGCGCACTACGCGGTCGCGTGGATCACCATCGGCGCGTTGATCATCCACGTCGGCGCCAACGCTGCCACTGTCCGCGCCGAGCTCGGCCCCGGCGACCGCGGCCAGTCGAGCCGGGAACCCGACGAGGTGCGGCGGCGGCGCCACTTCCTCGGGTTCGTCGCCGCGTCTTCGGCCACGCTGCTGGTGACCACCGTCGGCGAGACCGTGCCGGCCGCCAAGCGACTGGCCCTGCTGGCGCCGCGGCGACCCGATGTCGGGCCCCAGGGCTTCCCGGTGAACAAGTCGTTCCACGAGGCGAAGATCGCCGCGGCGAGCGTCGAACCCGCCACCTGGCGGCTGCACGTCACCGGTGCCGTGGCGAGACCGACCGAGCTGAGCCTCGACCAGCTGCGCGCGCTGCCGCAGCGCACCGCGAGCCTGCCGATCGCCTGCGTCGAAGGCTGGAGCGTGATGCGCACCTGGACCGGCGTGTCCGTCCGGGACGTGCTCGTGGTCGCCGGCGTGGCCGGCGACCACGCCGCAATCGTGCAATCGCTGGACAGGGGCTTCTACGGCACGTCGTCGCTCACCTCGGCTCAGGTCGCCGACCCGCTCACGTTGCTGGCGCTCCAGGTCAACGGCGAGCAGCTCCACCACGACCACGGCTTCCCGCTCCGCCTCATCGCCCCGGCCAGGCCGGGGGTGCTCCAGACGAAGTGGCTCCACGAGATCGTGGTCCGATGACCGAGGCCACCCCCGTTCCCGCCCGCACCCCGGCGACGCCGCGGACGTCACCGTGGTTCTTCTGGGCCAGCGTGGCCGTCGGCGCCCCGATGGTGCTCTTCGGCCTGCACTCGGTGCTGCGCACCCGCTCGACCCCGATCTACTGGGTGGTCCGCTGGATGGTTGGGCTCCTGCTGGTGCACGACGGCGTCATCGCGATCGCCGTCGGCGTCGCGGGCTGGGCGTTGGCCCGCTGGTTGCCGGACTGGTTGTCGGGTCCGGTGCGGGGCGCGCTGGCGCTGAGCGTGATCGTCGTCGTGTTCTCGCTGCCGCTGTGGCAGCGCCGGGGCATCAACCCCTCCAACCCGAGCCGCCTCCCGCTGAACTACGCGTCGGCGGTGCTCACCGTGGTGGTCGCGGTGTGGTGCGTCTCGGCGGTCATCGCCGGATTGCGGTGGCGGGCCCAGCGGGCGCGCCGCTGACCCGTCAGCCCCGGCGGCGGAACCACCCGGCGCGCGAGCCGCCTCCGGCGGAGCTGGCGCTCGACCGGCACTGGCACCGCTCGGGAGCGGGGACGTCTCGCAGCACCTGTTCGACGTGTGCGCCGCATCCTCGATAGGTGGGTTGGCCGCAGCTGGAGCAGTTCACTCGGGTACACATACCCCCGAGGGTATCCGCGCGGAGGGCGTCGCGACAACCCGCGGGCGGTCAGGCGACCGGGTGGGCAGCGGCGGTCCCGCCCGTCGCGGCGACCCAGGCGTCGTGGCCCCCGATGAGATCGGCGACCTGTGCGAAGCCGTGGGCGCGCAACGTCGAGGCCGCCACCGACGAGCGGTAGCCACCGGCGCAGAACACGATCGTCTGACGAGTCGGAGTCGAGCTGGTCGATCACGTCGAGGAACTGCGGGAGCGGCGCCCGACGCGCCCCGGGGATGGAGCCCTCGGACTCGACCTCGCCCTGGTTGCGCACATCGACGACCTGGAGCTCGGGATCGTCGGTGAGCCACGACGCGACCTCGGTGGCCGTGAGGCGAGGGGCCACCTCCGCCAGGTCGGGATGGTCGAACAGAGCCGACTCGACGTCGGACACCGCGCCGACCACCTCGTCGAAGCCGATGCGGGCCAGTCGAACCTTGGCCTCGGTCGCGCGTGCCCCGGTGCCCGAGCACCACGACCTGCTGACCGGGGCGCAGGACGTTGCCGGCGTACTCGGCGAAACGCCCGTCGAGGCCGACGTTGACCGAGCCGCGCAGGTGGCCCGAGGCGAACGACTCCGGCGCACGGGTGTCGAGCAGCACCGCGCCCGATCGACCCAGGTCGACCGCCTCGCCGATCGTCACCTCTGCCGGGGCTTCCTGGTCGTCGAGCAACGCCCGCTCGCGACGGTTGGCGTCGGCGGCGAACGCGAAGTAGAGCGGGGCGATGCTCTGGCCCTGGGTGACGGCCTCGACGAACTGGTCCTCGGTCATGGGCGCCGAGCGCGTAGTTCGTGGCGCCGCTCGGCACCGATGGTGGACGACGCCGCGGTGGACAGGTTCTTGCCGCACGCCGAGCCGGCCCCGTGCGCCGGGTACACGAGCGTGTCGTCGGGCAAGCGTCAGCAGCTGGTCGTGCAAGCGAGTGGTACAGGTCCCGAGCCAGGCTCTCCGCGCTTCCGCCCACCGAGGTGAGCAGGTCGGGTCGCCCGACGTCGCCGATGAACAGCGCGTCGCCGGTGAGCACGGCGTAGGGCTCGGCGCCGGGGTGCTCGGACACGACGATCGAGATGGACTCGGGCGTGTGCCCGGGCGTGTGGCGGATCTCCAGGGTCGACCTCGCCGAGGGAGAGGCACCTGGCCGTGCGCGAGCGGCTCGATCGGGAAGTCGGCGACCGCGACGTCGCCATAGGAGATGGTCGCTCCGGTGGCCTCCGCGAGCTCGAGGTGCCCGGACAGGAAGTCGGCGTGGAAGTGGGTCTCGATGACCCGTTCGATGGTGAGCCCGATGCGCCTCGGCGTCGGCGAGGTACTGGCCGATGTCGCGCTGCGGGTCGACCACCACCGCCCGACCCGTCGTGGTGTCGCCGATCAGGTAGCTGAAGATGCGAAAGGCAGGCGAGGTCGTACTGGCGAAGGAACATCGGCTTCTCACTTGGAGCGAAGGGGCGTTCCGGTCCAGGATACAGATACCCCCAGGGGTAACCAACGCGGCGTCGAATGGCCATCCGGGCCGAGACCGGTCAGCGGGGACGACCTCATGCCCGTCTCGGCGGTCTTCGCAGCGTAGCGGTGGCGAACGCTGCGACGCCTTCGCCGAACGCGCGCGTCGCGCGCGGAACCCGAGGAGCCGCTCGGCGCGGTCCGGTGAGGCCGTCACGTGACGGACGTCGCCCAGGCGCCACGCGCCGGTGACTTCGGGACGGGGGGCCTCCGGTCCGTGGGCATCGGCCAGGGCGTTGGCCAGGTCGCCCACCGTGTGGGGCACGCCCGAGGCGATGTTGCAGGCGCCCGTCACGTCCGGTGAGGCATCGAGCGCCAAGACGTTCGCCCGGGCGACGTCGCTGACGTGCACGAAGTCGCGGCGCTGACCGCCGTCCTCGAACACCTGGGGCGCCCGACCGGCTTCCAGCGCCGAGCGGAAGATGGAGGCGACCCCGGCATAGGGCGTGTCGGATGGCATCCGGTCGCCGAAGACGTTGTGGTAGCGGAGTGCGACCACCGGCGCAGCGGCCTCGCGGCCGTACACCGCGGCGAGGTGCTCGGTGTGGAGCTTGGTGGCGGCGTAGGTGTTTCGGGGGTCGAGCGGCGCGTCCTCGCTGATGGTCGTCGGAGCGAGGGCCTGGCCGCAGGCGGGACAGGGCGGTTCGAAGTCGCCGCGCGCCAGGGCCTCCGCGGTGCGCTGCCCAGGCCGCACGGCGCCATGGGTCGTGCACCGGTAGGCGCCCTCGCCGTACACGACCATCGACGACGCCACCACGAGCCGGCCCGTGAACCGGCGGCGCCAGAGCGCCCGGAGCAGCACCGCCGTCCCGAGGTCGTTGTCGGTCACGTAGTCGACCACGTCGTCGCCGTCGACACCGAGCCCCACCCGGGCCCCCTGGTGGCAGACCGCGTCGACCCGGTCCACCGCGTCGTCGACCGCGGCCTGGTCGGTGAGATCCGCGACCCGCAGGTCGGCGCGCCCGTCGAGGTAGTCGGGTGGACCGTCGTGCGCGTCGGGGCTGAGGTTGTCGAGCACGACCACGTCGTGGCCGTCGTCGAGGAGGAGGTCGACCACGTGCGAACCGATGAAACCGGCGCCGCCGGTCACGAGCACCCTCACCAGGGACTGCTCAGCTGCGTGGCGAGGACGATGGCGAGCACCGCCTGCAGCGACAGCGCGACCGGCTCCACCCGATCGCGCCGCACCGCCGCGACCGGCGCGGCGAGCGCCAACCCCGCCAGGGCGATCCACACGTACAACGGCTGGAAGATGCGCTCGACCTCGGCCTTGGCGAGGCCGGTCGCGTCGGCCGCCAGCAAGGCCACCAGCGCCCCGATGACGAGTGCGGCGCCGCCGCGCCACCACCCCCACGGCGACGACGGACGGCCCCGCCGGGCCAGGGCCAGACCGGCGATGGTCGCCGGACCCAGCGCCACGATGGCGATCACCAGGTCGGCCCAGACGAAGTAGCCGTAGGGCCGCACGGAGGCGATGCTGTGCACGTACTGGTGGTGGGTCGTGGCGAGGCCCCCGAACCAGTTGAACCCCCAGGCGAGCGGCAGCGCGATGGTCGCCGCGGCCGTCGCGCCCGTGACGACGAGCGGTCCGAGACGCCGGCGCTGCAGCGCCACGAGCGCGGGCCCTACCGCCAGCACCACCAGTCCGTAGGACAGCATGGCCAGGTACCCGAACAGCACGCCGCCGAGGAGCGCCCAGGCGAGCGAAGCGCGTCCGAGCCGGGAGGCACCCGCCTCCTCGCCACGCCCTGGCGCGGGCGCGGGCACGAGCGCGCAGACGGAGGCCAGCACCGCCAGCGCGGCGATGCCGGCGTAGAAGGTGTCGTAGGTGTGGGACCACACGGCGGCGGGGAGCAGCACCACGAACGGCGCGGCGGCCCGGGCGACCGTCTCGCCGGCGACACGGCGCACGCTGAGCAGGACACCGGCGACGGAGGCCGCCAGTCCCGACCACACCAGTGCGATGCTGCCGCTGATCGCGCTGAACCCGAGCTGGGTGAGCACCCACAAGGTGAGCACCGCGCCGGGCGGGTGGCCCTGGACGTGGACGGGGTACCCCCGGGCGATCACCACACCTCCGGGCCCCCGGGCCTGTTCGTTGAAGGTGGCCAGGTAGTGGCCCGGGTGGCTGCCGATCGCGCCGAGGCCACGGGCGTAGTCGGTGGGGCCGTTGATCTGGTAGGTGAGCCGGGCGGAGTGGTCGGCGACGCCGAGCGCGGCCGACCAGCCGACCGTGGCGACCACCGCGGCCAGCAACACCCACCGCCACGCCACGTCGTAGCGGTGGCGGGCGCCCCAGAGCACCGCCAGCGCCACGGCGACCGGCGCGAGCGCGGACCAGCCGATGGCGGCGCGCCAGAACCCGTAGAACGGTGGGGCGTTGACGTAGGTGCGCGCGAGGTCGATGTGCGAACCGACGAAGGCGGCGAGTCCGTAGGCGGCCGCCACCACGAGCACCGCGACCCCGAGCGCACGCCATCGCCGACGGTGGTCGGCGGGAAGCGGCGGGTCGTCCGCGCTGTAGTACCTTGCGCCCGCGTGCCCGACGTCGTGCTCCCGGTGCTCGACGAGGCCACGGCGCTCCCCGGCCTGCTCGCCGCGATGCCCGCCGGCTACCGCCCGATCGTGGTCGACAACGGCAGCTCCGACGGCTCCGGCCGCATCGCCCGGGAGCTGGGCGCGCTCGTCGTCGACGAGGCCCGACGGGGTTTCGGCGCCGCCTGCTGGGCCGGGCTCCAGGCCGCCTCGGCCGACATCGTCTGCTTCATGGACGCCGACGGTTCGCTCGACCCCGCCGACCTGGTCCGCGTCGCCGGGCCCGTGATCGCCGGCGACGTCGACCTGGTGCTCGGCGCCCGCATCGCCGAGCGCGGCGCGTGGCCCCTCCATGCCCGAGTCGCCAACCGCTACCTCGCGCGTCGGCTCGGCCGCTCGCTGGATGTGCCCCTCCGAGATCTCGGCCCCATGCGCGCGGCCCGCCGGACCGACCTGCTGGCGCTGGGCATCGTCGACCGTCGCTTCGGCTGGCCCCTCGAGATGGTCGTCCTCGCCTCGCGCGCCGGTTGGCGCGTCGGCGAGGTCGACGTCCCCTACCGGGCCCGGGCCGGTCGCTCGAAGGTCACGGGCACGCTGCGTGGCACCGCCCGTGCGATCGGCGACATGGGCCACGTGCTGCGCCGGACCGGCGCCTGAGGCGCTCGCCGCTCGCCGGGTCACGCGTCCACGGCGGACTTGACGCCGGGCTCATCGGGCGTCGCCGCACCGTCGCCCACGCGACCCGCGACGGCCTCGTCGAGTGGGACCACGAGCCGGAACCGGCACCCGTCCCCGTGGTTCTCCACGCCCAGGGTTCCGCCGTTGAGGGCCGCCAGCCCCCGGGCGATGGGGAGCCCGAGCCCACCCCCACCGTGGTCGCGGTTGCGGGCGCTGTCGCTGCGGAACGCGGTGTCGAAGACGCGCTCGAGATCCCGCTCGGGGATGCCACCGCAGGCGTCTTCGACGTGCACCCGGACCTCGCCCCGACCGACCGTGGCGCGCACCTGCACGAGGGTGCCGTCCTTGGTGTGACGCACCGCGTTGTCGATCAGGTTCGACAGGATGCGAGCCACGTCACGCGCCGGGACCGCGGCGGCGGTGGCGTCGGGGTCGACGTCCGCCTCGACCCGCACGTCCCGTGGACGACCCAGCGTGGCGCCCGCGGCGACCTCGAAGTCGACCAGCTCCCCGAGCTCCGCGCGCCCCGGATCGGGCAGCTGGACGCGGCTCGTCAGACGGCTCAGCTCGAAGAGCTCGTCGACGAGCTTGGTGAGTCGCTCCGCCTCGATCCGGATGGACGCGTGGTAGCGGTCGACGGTGCCCGGATCGGGCAGCACGCCGTCCTCGAGCGCCTCGGCCATGGCCCGAATGGTCGCCAACGGGGCGCGCAGGTCGTGCGACACCCACGCCACCAGCTCGCGCCGCGAGGCATCCAGCGCTTCGGCACGGGTCCGCGCCTCGTCGAGGCGATGCGACACGTCGACGAGCTCGGCCGCTACGCGGGCGAGGTCGCCGGCGGGCTGCGGCGTCGCCGAGGGACCTTCGGCACCGGGCGCGCCTGCGGCGTCCCCGATCGGGCCGCCGTCGGCGGTCACCTCCGGCACGAGGTTGCGCGCCAGACGACCGAGCGACGCGGAAGCCTCCGAAACGGTCGTGGCGCAGGCCGTGGCCGCTCCGGCGCCGCCCGCCGCGGCGGCGATGAGGATCACGAGGAAGGCGCCGAGGTCGTGCGACGAGATGAACATGGCCTTCGCCGCCAACCAGGCGCCGACGCCGGTCGCCGCGACGGCAACCCCCGCGACGACGCTCACCTGCAGCCGGATCGACCGATTGCGCAAGGCCCGGACCAGCACCCAACCGAGCGCACCGGCGAGCACCGCGCCGCCCGCGGCGATCGCGACCAGCACGATGGCGTCGTGGCTCGACACGCCGAGTGCGGCTGCGGTGATCCCCGCGAGCACCAGACCGCAGGCGAAGATCGCCGCGGCTGACGCCAGGCCGCGAGGGCGATCGCTCATGGCACGCACCGGTAGCCCACACCACGGATCGCAACGATGTGGCGCGGCTCGGTGGGGTCGGGCTCGATCTTCAGCCGAAGGCGACGCACGTGCACCGTGACGGTTGCGGTGTCGCCGAAGCTCCACCCCCACACGGCGCTGAGCAGGTCCTCGCGGCTGAAGACGCGCTGGGGGTTCCGGGCGAGGAACGACAGCAGGTCGAACTCGCGGGCGCTCAACGAGATCGGCTCACCGTCGCGGGTGACCTCGCGGCTCACCAGGTCCAGCTCGACGTCGCCGACGGAGACGACCCCCGAACCGGGAACGCCGACCTCTCCGCGCGCACGGCGGAGGATCGCCTTGACCCGCGCGGTGAGCTCGACGCGGCGAGAACGGCTTGGTGAGGTAGTCGTCGGCGCCGCGCTCGAAGCCGAGGAGCCGGTCGTCCTCCTCGGTCCGTGCGGTGAGCATCATCACGGGGATGGGTGCCACCTGGCGGATCTGCTGGCACACCTTGTAGCCGTCGAGGCCCGGCAGCATCACGTCGAGCACGACCAGGTCAGGCAGCGTCTCGAGGGCGATGCGCAACCCGGTGGGGCCGTCGGTGGCCACCTCCACGTCGCAGCCGTCCCGCTTGAGGTAGTTGGCCACCACATCCAGGAGCTGCACGTCGTCGTCGACCACGAGGATGCGTGAGGTCAACGCGGCTCCGGTCACGCGGTCAGGCTACCGCTGGTCGCGGCGTGGGTCAGGGGCTGGGCCGAACCGTTCGCGTGCTGTTCGTCGGGCCCTCGCCGGACTTCTCTAGGGTCGGGCCCATGCACCTGCTGGTGATGGCGAAGGAGCCCGTGCCCGGCCGGGTGAAGACGCGCCTGTGCCCACCGCTCACCCACGCCCAGGCCGCCGAGTACGCGGCGGCCGCCCTGGCGGACACCCTCGAGGCGGTGGCCGCGTGCGGCGCCGACGACAAGGTGCTGGCGCTCGAGGGAAACCCGGGGGCGTGGCTGCCTCCCGGGTTCCGCGTGGTGCCCCAGCGAGGGTCGACGTTCAACGAGCGACTCGCGCACGCCTGGGCCGATGCCGGTGGGGCGGGCGTGCAGATCGGCATGGACACGCCGCAGGTCACCGCCGCGACGCTCGACGGGGCGCTCGCCCTGGTCGCGCCGGAGCGAGCGGCGCTCGGGCCGACGCCCGACGGCGGCTGGTGGGCGTTGGGGCTGCCGTCGCCCGACGCGCGGGCGTTCGACGGCGTGCCGATGAGCCGCCCCGACACCGGGGCGCGCCAGCGCGAGCAGCTGCGGCGCCTGGGCTACGTGATCGACGACCTGGCTTCGCTCATCGACGTCGACCACCACGCGGACGCCGTCGCGGTCGCCGACCTGGCGCCCCACCTGCGCTCGACCCGCGTGCTCCGGGCGATGAGGCACTCGCCGTCCGGGGTCGCACGGGACGCCGGCCTCGACGACGCTACCGTTCCCCGCCATGGCTGAATACGTGCCCGAAGGCGCACCCACCGCAACCGCGCCGTTGGCGGTCATCGGCGGATCGGGCTTCTACCAGCTCATCGACGACGCCACCGAGGTCGAGGTCGACACCCCCTGGGGTGCGCCCTCCGCGCCCGTCACGGTCGGCCAGATCGCCGACCGGAACGTGGCGTTCCTGCCGCGCCACGGCACGACCCACCACCTGTCCCCCCACGCCGTGCCGTACCGGGCGAACCTCTGGGCGCTGCGCGAGCTGGGCGCCCGTCGGGTCTTCGCGGCCTGTGCGTCGGGGTCGCTGCAGCCCCACCTCCCCCCGGGCGACTTCGTCGTCTGCGATCAGTTGGTGGACCGAACGTCGAGCCGGGACGACACCTACTTCACCGGCGAGGTCGTGAACCACGTGAGCTTCGCCGAGCCCTTCTGCCCCGACCTGCGCGCGGCGGCCCTCGCGGCCGGCTCCTCGGCGGGGACGACCGTGCACGACGGGGGCACGGTCGTGGTCATCCAGGGCCCGCGGTTCTCGACCCGGGCAGAGTCGTCGTGGTTCCGCGGCAACGGCTGGGACGTGGTGAACATGACCCAGTACCCGGAGGCGATCCTGGCCCGCGAGCTGGGCCTCTGCTACGCCACCATCGCGATGGTCACCGACTGGGACGCCGGCGTCGAGGACGACCCGTCGCGGCCGAGCGTGAACCAGACCGACGTCTTCGCCATGCTCGAGGACAACGCCCACCGGGTGCGCGCGCTGCTCGCCGCGACCCTCGCCGAGGTCGCGCTCGACCCCGCCTGCGGGTGCGCGGAAGCCACCAACGGCGTGCTGCCGTAGCCCGACCGCGCGGCGCTGCCTCAGCCGATGGGCACGCCGACCGGGTAGCCGTAGGAGATGGTCGTCGGGTGGTAGGCGATGGCGGAGGACTGGAACGTCTTCGGGTCCAGCGCCTCCAGCGTCTGGTCGGTGAACAGGATCGGCCGGCCGGACACCACGAGGACGCGGGAGACCGTCGGTTGCGGAGCCGGCGAGCAGAGGAAGTACGACGCGTCGACCTTCGCCTCGGGTGCGTACCGGGCGACGACGCCGTGGGCGGACCTGGTTGCACTGGTAGCGCGGCCACTCGACCGTCTTCTGGCTCTTGTCGGCGCACTGCAGCACCACCCCGTTCGGCCCGATCAGCTGCTGCGCATCGGGGTTGGTGACGTCGAAGGTCGCGGACGGCGCGGCCACGGCGTTCGGCTTGTTGGCGACGGGCAGGGCGACCTGGCTGACCTGGCCATCGGTGCTGAGCACCGCCGCGTGGTTCGGCCCCGGGTCGGTCCCGCCCTGGGTGTCCTGGAGCCCCCACATCGCCAGCGTGACGATCGGGCCAGTACGTGAAGGCGTGGTGGTCCTGCCCGACCTGGTCGGCCGACCACGGCTGCTCCCACGTGTTGACGATGCGCGGGCGCGTCCGCATTGCTCACGTCGAGGAGCTGCGCCCGCACCCAGCTCCTCGACCGCTGGTTCTGCCCCTCGCCCACCTGGTCGGTGCGCGATCCGATGAGCAGCGCCTGGTGGTCGGGCAGCGGGTGGAAGTACCCGACCGATCCTGACAGCGCAAGGCTTCCGGCACGTCGGGGCTTGGCAGGATCGGAGACGTCGATGACGTCGATCCGCCGACCGAACGTCCCGTCGGAGACCAGCACCCGTCCGTCGACGAAGCGCACCGCGGTGACCCCGCCCTTGCCGTCGGAGAGGTTGTCGACCTTCGCGGTGTCGACGAGCTTGCCTTTGCCGTCGGGCGAGAGCACGGTCAGGTCGACCGCGGCCTTGGGGTCCTGCTCCCACGGGGTGCCCTTGGTCGTCACCACCCCGATCGCCTTGCCGATCTCCCCGAACGCGAACTGGCCGACCGTGGAGCCGTCGACGATGCCCGACCCCACGTAGTCGGGCGCCGCGCCCTTGGCGAACGTGAACTCGTGGATCGCGGTCTGCCAGTTCTCGAACTTCAGACGCGTCCGGTCGATCGGGTCGACCCACACCTGGGAGCTGATCGCCACCTTGTCGAGCCCGGCGTACAGGGTCGTGGCCGGCGCCAGGATCGAGGTGCCGCTCGGGTCGAAGCGACCCGTGCCCAACGGGAAGGTGACCATGGAGGTCATGGCCACGCCGGAGAACGTGTCGGGCACGTGCACCCGGTCGCAGGGCACCAGCGGCGTGGGCTTCCCGCCCTTGCGCTGCCAGTCGGGGATCCAGTCCGCTGCGGTCGACGAGGCGACCGACCGCCGGTTCCGGTCCAGCGCCTTGGCGACCGAGGTCGGGGTGGTCGGCATCACGAAGCCGAGGTCGGCCATGTTCGAGGTGGTCACGAGACGGATCTCGCCGTTGACGAGCCGGGCCGACACCAGCGAGCCCTCGACGCGGACGCGGTCGGTGATCGTCGGCTTGGCGGGGTCGGTGGCGTCCACGAACGTCACGGTCATGAAGCCGGTCGTCGCCTGGGTGGCCGACGGGTCGCCCTTGACGGGCTTGGAGACCTCGGTCTCGGTGCCGAAGATCGCCACCTTGCCGTCCGCCACGAGCAGCTGGCTCACCTGCGGGGGACCGCCGCCATCGTTCGAGGACATCGGCGCGGACGGGGTGACGTCGAGCGTCGAGAGCACGTGCAGCGTGGTGGCGTCGGTGATGCGCAGGTTGCCCTTGCCGTCGAGGTCGTAGATGAGCTTGCCGGCGGCCTTGACGTTGTCGAGCTCGTCCACACCCTCCACCTGGACGTTGGTGCCCAGCGTGGTCCCGTCCGCAGCGGCGGCCTGACCCGTCACCTTGGGCTTGTAGTCGTTACGCGGAAGTGCCGCATCGGGACCATTCGGACCGTACGGCGTCAGGATCCTCGAACCGACGGTGGTGAACTCGCCGAAGGCGCCGAAGCCCTGGCTGCCCACGTGCTGCGCGCCGACCTTGCGCAGGTCGCCGATGAGCGCGTCGCAGCCGGGGAACGTCGACACCGTGCTGACCAGCTTCACCTGGGTGGGGTCGACCGGCTGCGGGGCGAGCGAGGCGAGGACCCGGTCAACCTGCGAGCTCGACGGCGCGCCGGGTTTGCTCGCCGCCGCTCGGGTGGTCGACCCGGAATCGCGGCGCACGACGAGCAGGCCGGCCAGGAGCACCACCGCCGCCAGCGAGCCGGCCACGAGCGCGCCCAGGCGACGGGACCGCCGTCGCAGCACCGCGGCTTCGATCGTCGACGGCGCGAGGGCACGGCTCTCGTGTCGGAGCTGGGCACCGGCCGCGGCGAGGACCGGGTCCTCGTCTGAGTCGCCGGGATCAACGGGTTCGAACTGGTCGTTCATGGCTGGTCTGCCTTCATTCGGTGTAGGACTTCAGTGCCGGCGACGCCCGCAGCGCCGCCCGGGCCCGGTGCAGGAGCGACTTCACTGCGGGAACCGTTGACTGCAGCGTCTCCGCGATCTCCTCGACGCTGAGGTCCGCGCCGTAGCGCAGGGCGATCGCGACCGACTGGTCCCGCGGAAGCGCCCGGACCGCGGCCCACACGCCGTCGTAGTCGAGCGCGGCCAGCGGGTCGGCCGCCGCACGGGGGGACGACGCCTCCATCGACTCGAAGCGCTGGACCGCCCGCTGCTCGCTCGAGGATCGGCGCGTCGCCGAGATCGCCTGGTTGATGGCGACCCGCCGGGCCCACGCCCCGGGTCGATCGAGGCGCGACACCCGGCCCCAACGCCGGTAGCACCGCTCGAACGCGTCCTGGACGATCTCCTCCGCGCGGTGCCGGTCGCCGACGATCGCGGTCACCGCCGCGGTCAGTCCCCGGCTCTCGGTTGCCACCAGGTTCGCGAAGTCGGTCATCGGCCCTCCACCTCACACACGCACGAGCCCCCCTCGAGGTCGCGCCGGGTGCGCGTGCTGATCCCAGGCTCGCACTCGGAGCTTCGCGGCGGCGACAACCTCCTTGGAGGGCAGCGGGACCGCGTTCGTTGCGGCGTCGACCGCGGCATCCGCCAGGCTGGCATCATGAGCGGACATCGACTCGACGACCTGGAAGCCGTGCAATGAGCATCGAAGTGTCGTGGTTCTCCGCGTTGTGCGACGACGACTACGAACTGCTCGGGGTCCCCGACCCGAGCTTGCAGAGCTCCTTCGAGCACTGCGGTGAGATCGTGAGAACCGCCGAGGCGGCCGGCTTCGACAACATCCTGTTGCCTTCCGGGTACGCACTCGGCATCGATGCCGTCGCGTTCGCCAGTGCGATCGCGCCGACGCTCGAGCGCATGCGGCTGCTCGTGGCGGTGCGGTGCGGCGAGCTCTGGCCACCCCAACTCGCTCGCCAACTGGCGACGATCGATCAACTTCTCGACGGTCGATTGACGATCAACATCATCTCCAGCGATCGCCCCGGGGAGACCCTCGAGTCGGCAAGCCGCTACCAGCGCACGCTCGAGGAGATGACGATCTTGCGCGACCTGCTCGATCGAAAGTCGGTGAAGCCGGTAGGCCCGACCTACGACCTCGCCATCGACCCGCCTCGCATCGGCACCGTCTCGGGTCGTTGCCCGCCGCTGTACTTCGGAGGCATGTCCGAACCCGCCCGTGAGGTTGCGGCCCAGGCCGCCGACGTCTACCTGATGTGGCCCGACACCGAGGCGGCAACGGCCGAGCTCATCGCCGACCTGCGAGCTCGAGCCGTCCGCCACGGGCGATCACTGCGCTTCGGGTTCCGGGTCCACGTCATCGTGCGCGAGTCCGAAGATGAGGCGCTCGCCGCCGCGGCGCACCTCGTGAGTCGGCTCGACGACGGAGTCGGAGCCGAGATCCGCGCCCGGTCACTCGACAGCGAATCGGTCGGTGTGCGCCGCCAAGGGGAGCTGCGGGACGCCTCCGGTGGCGACGGGTTCGTCGAGGACCACCTCTGGACCGGCATCGGTCGGGCACGCAGCGGGTGCGGCGCGGCGATCGTCGGGGACCCGGACCAGGTGCGCGCCAAGATAGAGCGCTACGCGGCGCTCGGCATCGACGCCTTCATCCTGTCGGGCTACCCGCATCGTGACGAGTGCGAGCGGTTCGGACGTCTCGTCCTTCCCCACCTCGACCACGGCCCGCTCGCCTTGGCCTGAGGCGCTGCTTGGGACGGCGCGGTCCGCGGCACGGCCATGGTTCCGACCGCGGGTCGGGTCGTCAGTCGAGGCCGAGCTCGGCCAGCGCGACCCTTCGGCTCTCCTCGATGGAACGTTGTGCGGCCACGCCCATCGCGACCGACCACAAGCCGTCGTCGACGGTGACCTCCGCCGGACCTCCCTCGCGCAGCGCATCACAGAAGCGAGCGAGCTCCAGGTAGCTGGCTCCGTGGTGTCCACCCAGATGGCGGACTTCCGGATCGTCCTCGACCGGTTGGACCTCGACCGGCCACTCCGGCCCGCGACTGCCGACGACCAGCTCTGCCTGCCGGCCGCGTGAGAGCTCCATGAATCCGGGGAGGTTGGCCTGGCACTTTCCGCCGTCGCCGACGACGACGAGCTCCTGCTCCCATTGCGAGCCCTCGGCGAACATGCAGAGGTCCAGCATCGCCCGGGCGCCGCTCGGATAGTCGACGATGACGTACGCGTTGTCGAGGATGTCGGGCACCTCGCCCTGGTAGCGCTCGTCGAGGTGGTTCACGTCCTGCGACCCGCTGGCGAACACCGCCGACGGGTGTTCCGAGAGGACAAGGTTCATGAGGTCGAAGAAGTGACAGCACTTCTCGACGAGGGTCCCGCCGGTGTTTCGGCTGAAGCGGTTCCAGTCGCCCACCTTGGTCAGGAACGGGAAGCGGTGTTCGCGTATGGAGAGCATGCGAACACGCCCGGTGTCCCCCGCGCGGACCCGTTGGATGAGCTGGGCGACCGCGGGCATGTAGCGGTACTCGAGCCCTACCCACACCACCCCCGGATGCGTCGCGGCGCGGCGGCGGACCTCGCGGCAGTCCTCCATGGTCGTGCAGAGGGGCTTCTCGATGAACAGGTGCAGTCCGCTGTCCCACAGGTCATCGAGCACCGCGCGGTGCGTGTGGTTCGGCGACGCCACGATGACCGCGTCGATCCCGCCGGCAGCCAGGAGCGAGCGATGGTCCTCGTGGACCTCGACCGCTCCACCCGCGATCTCAGTCGCCGCTGCACGAGATCCGGCATCCGGGTCACTCACCGAATGGACCGATGCGCCGGGGAGCGAGGCGAGGTTGCCCAGGTGTTCAAGGCCCATCATCCCCGTGCCGACGACCCCGAAGCGCAGCTCGCTCATGAGCGGACCGTCCCATCGTTTCGCTCCGCGGACTCGTCGGCGCCGAAGACCGCCCGGAGGTCGGCCAGCCCGGCCGGCAGCTCGATCGGCGGGTCGGGCAGTTGTTCCACCCCACGGGCCGCCAGGAGCTGCTGCATGACCTCCGGCTCGTCGCTCCACGAGCGCGGGTCGCCCATCATGACCTCGTACAGCTCGACGCCCTGCTCGCCGGCGACGAACGGCCCGAACGCGGCGCCGTACGGGAGCTCGATGTGCGTCCCCGGCCCGCACCGCTCGCCGTCGCACGTGAGCTCCCCGGTCAGCACCGTCAGGGTGTGGGGGCTGTGGTGGCCGTGGCGCCGCACGATCATCCCCGGGTCCCACCTGGCGTAGAGCGCCAGGTAGAGCGGATCGGTCGAGAAGGCGACCCAGCGCTCCCAGACGTGGGACTCGCTGCCGTCCGCGTTGCGCTGGCTGCGCACCTTGACCCACGGCACGTCGTTGCTGCCACCCGGGTGGATGATCGTGGGCGCGAGCCCGTCGATGCGCATCACGTCGCCCCAGCGGGGATGGCGTAGGTGACCGTGGCCTGGGCCACCAGGTCGTCATCGGACCCCGAGTGAAGGTGCACCTCGGCGACCGAGAGCCGCCGCCCGAGCTTGAGCAGTCCGGCGTGCGCGGTGAGCGGCGAATCGAGCATGGGCTTGCGCAGGAAGTTGATGGTCAGGTTGCTGGTGACGGCGAGGGCGACCGGTCCGATCCGCGAGAGCGTGGCCATCCACGCGGCCGCATCCGCGAGCCCCATCATCGTGGGACCCGACACCGAGCCCCCGGGGCGTTCGTTCTCCGGCCCGATGGGCAGGGTCATGCGCACACCGCGGTCGGTGACCTCGGTGATCTCGTAGAGCCGGAGTGCGTTGGGGAAGGCGTCGCGGACGAAGTCGGTCAGCTCGGCCGCGGTCATCGCGGGATCGGGCAGGCGGCCGACGGGGTTCGGTTCCATGTGCGCAGCGTAGGAGGCGGCGCGGTGTGGCGAGCACGAACGTGGTTGACTGCACGCCATGACCGAGAAGCTCGAGATCACCCGTGACATCGCCGCCTCACCCGAGGCGGTCTACGCCGCGCTCACCGACGTGACCCGCATGGGCGAGTGGTCCGAGGAGTGCCACGCGTGTGAGTGGCACGAAGGATCCTCCGGCCCCGCCGTCGGCGCGACCTTCGATGGCCACAACCGCCACGGCGAGCACGAGTGGACCAGCCAGTGCAAGATCATCGAGGCCGAGCCGGGGCGCGCCTTCGCGTTCGAGTGCTCGATGATGGACTTCCACTACTCGACGTGGGGCTACCGGATCGAGCCCACCGAGTCGGGGTGCCGGGTGACCGAGTGGAGCGAAGACCTCCGGCCCGAATCGGTCCTGGAGTTCAGCAAGGAGATGTCGGGCGTCGAGGACCGCGCCGCGCGCAACGAGGAGACGATGAGCGGCACGCTCGAGCGACTCGCCGCCGCCCTCGAGGGCTGACGCGGCAGCGCAGACCCGTTCAGAACTGCGTGCCCCAGGGGCCCATGCCGCGCACCCGCGTGGGCGTCACGTGGATGACGAAGCCGTCCGGCGGGTTCGGCATGGGCGGGAAGTCGGCGCCGGGCCCGATGTAGCGCTGGGCCAGCTCCCCGCAGCAGCTCGGGGGCGCCGCCCTCGGTGATCCGGGCGGTGCCCTCGACCACCAGGTAGTTCTGCATCCCGTGCTGGTCGCCTTCGGCCTCGATCGACAGCGACACCCGCGGGTCGCGGCCGATGTTGGCGACCTTCTGGTCGGGTTGCAGCTTGCCGATGACGATCTCGTCGCCGTCGAGCCCCACCCACACGATGGTCGTGTGGGGTCGGCCGTCGACCGCGAGGGTCGTGAAGTGGGCGAGTCGTCCCGACTCGACCACCGCTCTCGCTTCAGCAGGAAGTTGTTCCATCGGGAGGTCCCCTTCGTGCGGTCGGGACGGTCACGTGGCGTGGGCCGCGCCAGGAGATGCTACGGCGGCTCGTCGGCGCCGTCTCCACTTGTCGATCGCGTCGACGGCGAGCACGCACGGCGCGGCAGCCGCGGCCACGAGCCAGGCGGCGAGGGGCGGGGCGGCATGGCCGATCTGGGAAGCCAGCGGCGGGACGAAGAGGCAGGTCAACGAGATCGCGATGCCCACGGCCACCGCGGGGAGCAGGAGGCGGTTGGTCGCCCACCCGAGCGCGCCGGGCCAGCGGGTCGAGCTGCGGCACGCAAACGCGTTCGCGGTCTGGGCGAACACGACCGCCATGAACGCTGCGCCGGACGCGGCCGCGGCCACGTGGCCGCCGGGGAAGGGCTGCCCGGGCCGCCAGCCCGCGGCGACGAACGCGGTGAGGAACGCCGTCATCGACAGCACGGCCTCGGTGGGCCCAAGCAGCCCGAACGCCCGACGCACCACCGTTCGGCTCAGGAGCCGGCCCGACACGGGTGGCCGAGCGAGGATGTACGGCGACGGCGGTTCGGCGCCGAGCGCAACGGCCGAGAAGGTGTCGGTGCCGATGTCGAGGGCGAGGATCTGGAGCACGCCGAGCGCGAGCGGAAACCTGCCGCCCGACATGGCCCAGACCACGAAGGGCGTGAGCTCCGCCACGTTGTCGGTGAGGTGGTAGGTCAGGAACCGGCGGACGTTGAGGAACGTGGCCCGACCCTGCTCGATGCCGGCCACGATCGACGCGAAGTGGTCGTCGAGCAGCACCAGGTCGGCCGACTCGCGGGCGACATCGGTGCCCGACGCTCCCATGGCGATGCCGATGTCGGCCTCGTGGAGCGCAGGACCGTCGTTCACTCCGTCGCCGGTCATGGCGACGACGTGGCCGCGACTCCTCAGCGAGCGGGCGATGCGGAGCTTGTCCTCCGGAGAGACGCGCGAGATGACGACGCCGTCACGATCGACCAGCGCGCCGAGCACCTGCTCGTCGTCGGGCAGGTCCGGCCCGGTGAGCACGAGGTCGCCGGGCCGACGCAGGCCGACGGACTCGGCGATGGCCGCGGCGGTCGCGGGGTGGTCGCCGGTGACCATGGCGACCTTGACGCCGGCGCCACGGCACGCGGTGATGGCATCGCCGACGTCGTTGCGCGGCGGGTCGTGCATGGCCAACAACCCGAGCAGCTCGAGGTCGCGCTCAGCCTCCTCCGCGGAGGTCGGCGAATGGTCCCCGACGGCCCGTTCGGCGACCGCAAGCACCCGGAGGCCTCGGGCGGTGAAGCCGTCCAGGACCTCTTGCACGGTGGTGTCCGCCGCGCACAGCGGCAGGACGCTCTCGGGCGCGCCCTTCACGAGGACGTGGTCGTCGCTGACCACCGACATGCGCTTGCGCCGCGAGTCGAACGGGAACCGGACGTCGCCGGCGAGGTGACCGCGCACGGTCTCGGTGTCGACGCCGAGGCGTCGGGCGAACACGTCGATGGCGACCTCGGTGGGGTCTCCGTGGGGGCGCCAGACGTCGTCGGCCCGGACGACGTAGCCGGCCGAGCAGCGGGCGGCGACCGTCGCGAGGTGGACGACGTCGACGCGCGCATTCTGGTCGGACAGCTCGACGGGTGCGTTGGGGTCGTAGCCGGGCTCATCGGCGGTTGCTCGTCCGGCCGGCGCCCAGGCCTCGGTGACGGTCATCTGGTTGCGGGTCAGCGTCCCGGTCTTGTCGGTGCAGACGAAGGTGGTCGAGCCGAGGGTCTCGACCGCGTCGAGGTGCCTGACGAGCACCTGGCGCTTGGCCATCTGCTCGGCTCCCCAGGCGAGGGAGAGGGTGACGGTGGGCAGCAGCGCCTCGGGAACGAGAGCGACCGTGACGCCGATGGCGAAGATGAAGCCGTCCGAGGGCGGGTTGCCGAGCAGGAGGGAGAGCACGAAGAAGACGCCGCCGATACCCACGGCCACGGCCGCGATGGTCCGCACGACGCGGTGGAGCTCGCGGGTGAGCGGGCTGGCCGGAGGCGCAGTACCGGTGGTGAGCTCGCTGATCGCCGCCAAACGCGTCGACGCGCCCGTCGCGGACACCACGGCCTCCGCTTCGCCCTCGACGACGAAGGTCCCCGCGAAGAGGGACGAGTCCTCGTCGACCTGCGTCGGTTCGCTCTCACCGGTGAGCAACGAGGTGTCGACGAGCAGCGCGCGCACGGCGGCGGTCGTGGCATCGGCCGGGATGCGGTCGCCGGCCTCGAGCACCAGGACATCGCCGACGACCACCTCGACCGAGTCGACCTGGACGCGTCGGCCATCCCTGCGGAGGGTGACCTTGCGGGGAAGGAGCTCCCGGAGGTGCTCCGCCGCGCGATCCGCCCGCGTCTCCTGCACGAACGAGAAGACGGCGTTGAGGATCACCACGATCGCGATGGCAATGCCGAGCTGTGGCAGTCCACCAAGCACGGCGAGCGCCGCGGCTGCCCACAACATCAACGCGAAGAAGTGCACGAGTTGGGAGACCAGGCGGTGGAGCGCGGTGACGTGCGGCGGGGGCGGCAACTGGTTCGGACCATCGCGGCCGAGGCGCGCCTCGGCTTCGCTCGTCGACAGACCGGCAGTCATGGGTATCTGCTCGTCAGCTGGCGCGGCGGGTCCTGGACCGGCGCCCTCGTTCATGGGCGACGAATGCGTTCGATCCCTGCTCCGGAGTGGATCTCCCGTCCCGTCACCTCGGTGGGCGAGATCCGGAAGTAGTGGGCTTTGTCGCCGAGGGTCCAGGACTTCAGCGGCAGCTCGCCGACGCGTCGTCGCTCGTCGGCGTCGAGCACCTCGGCTGCCGTGCCCTTCACGATGACGCTCCAGCCCGACTGCCCGTCGGGGTCGATGGCGTCGACCTCGAAGCTGACGACGGAGTCGCGCCGCAGACCGATGACCTTGGTCCCCTCATCGGTCCGGAACACGATCGACCGACCGTCGACCACGAAGTTCAGGGGGAAGACCTCGGGATCGCCGCGCACCATGACCGCCAGCCGACCGACAGGCGTCGCCGCGAGCTTCGCCCAGCAGGCCTCGAACGAGAGGTTCTCCATCCAGGGACGTCCGGCATCCTCGGTCACCTCGCAATGGTCGGGCAGATCGACGCGGGCGGCTAGGGCCGAAGGTCCCCTGGCCCGCTGGTCAGGTTGCCGGGATGATCGTGATGGGGATGCGGGACCGCTGTGCCACCTGGAGGCTGGTGCTGCCGAGGACGAGGTCAGGGTGGGTGCGGTGGCCACGGCTGCCGAGCACCACGAGGTCGACCGACTCCTCCTCGGCGAGCGCCAGGATGATCGAAACCGGCTCGCCGTCGTGGACCACGCAGCGGTAGGTCACGCCAGCCGCGCGGAGTGGCTCGCACCACGTCGACTCGAAGCGCTCCTGGATCTCGCGCCGATGGGGTTGCACCGGCACCAGGTTGCCCTCCGCGTCGTGGTCGAGCAGCCCGAAGACGTGGACGGCGAGGACCTCGGCGTCGTTCGACGCTCCCAGTCCTGCTGCCCACTCGACCGCATGGAGGCTCGTGGGTGAGCCGTCGACGGCGATGAGGATGCGGTCCAACTTCATGGGCTGGCCTCCTGTACGTGGGTGCGCACGATCATCCTCCGCAGGTCGATGACCGCTCGGTCGATTCGACCCTACGATCCGGCGGTCGCAGGCGGTAGGGCCTGAGGTCCTCGTCCTCGCCGACCGAGTTGTCACGAAGTCGGGACCTTCGGACCTACTGCCGGGCCAGGCCGCTCGGTAGTACTTGTCACATGAAGCCGCACATCGTGATCCTTGGAGGCGGAACGGGCGGCACGCTCGCCGCCAACCGGCTCCGTCGGACGTACCCCATCGACGAAGCATCCATCGTCGTCGTCGACCAGGACGACCGCCACGTCTACCAACCGGGCCTCCTGTTCGTCCCGTTCGGGCTGGCCCACCTCGAGGACATCGTGCGGCCCCGAGACCGCCAGCTCCTCGACGGCGTGGACTTCATCGAGTCGGCCGTCGACCACGTCGACATCACCGCCGACACGGTCCACCTCGCCAACGGCACCGAACTGGTCTACGACGTGTTGATCGTCGCCTCCGGCGCGACGTTGGTCCCCGAGGAGACCGAAGGGATGACCGGCCCCGGCTGGATGGAGCGGGTCTTCACCTTCTACTCGCCCGAAGGGTCCGCCGCGCTCGGCGCCGCCCTGGAGACGTTCGACCGCGGCCGCCTCGTCGTCAACGTCGTCGACATGCCGATCAAGTGCCCGGTGGCGCCGCTCGAGTTCTGCTTCCTGGCTGACTGGTACTTCACCGAGCGGGGCATCCGCGACCAGGTGGACATCGTGTTCGCCACCCCCCTCGACGGCGCGTTCACCAAGCCGATCGCGGCAGCCCACCTCGGCGGCATGTTGGCTGAGCGCAACATCGAGATCGTCACCGAGTTCAACACCGGCGAGGTCGACGGCGAAGGCGGACGGCTGATCGGCTACGACGGCCGTGAGATCGAGTTCGACCTCGCCGCCGTCATCCCGCTCCACGGTGGCGCCCCCTACGTCTCGCAGTCACCGGGCCTGGGCGACGAGCTCGGCTTCGTGCCCACCGACGAGCACACCCTGCAGGCCAAGGCGGCACCGAACATCTTCGTGATCGGCGACGCCGCGAACGTGCCGGCGTCGAAGGCCGGGTCGGTCACCCACTTCGAGGGCGAGACACTGACCGGCAACGTGTCCCACTTCCTGGCCGGTGAGGCGTTGGAGCCAGGCTTCGACGGCCACGCCAACTGCTTCATCGAGACCGGCTTCCACAAGGCCTTGCTCATCGACTTCAACTACGACACCGAACCCCTCACCGGGCACTTCCCAGGCCCGGTCGGACTGCCGTTGCTCAAGGAGTCTCGGCTCAACCACCTCGGCAAGCTGCTGTTCCAGACCGTCTACTGGCACAGCCTCCTGCCCGGCCGCGACCTCCCCGGCCTCAGCTCTTCCATGCCCACCTCGGGCAAGACCAACCCAGCTCCGAAGGAGATCTGACCAATGCCCACCACCACCATCGGCGGCACGTCCGTCGACGTCAACGACGACGGGTTCTTCACCGACCCCGACCAGTGGACCGAGGCCATGGCGCCCGAGATCGCCCGGGAATCCGGGATCGACGAGCTCACCGAGGACCACTGGCGCGTCATCAAGTTCATGCGCGACGAGTACGCCGAGAAGGGCACGGGCCCCACGGTCCGCGTGCTCGGCAAGACCTCGGGAGTCTCCATCAAGGAGCTCTACCAGCTGTTCCCCACGGGTCCCGCCAAGACCGCCGCCAAGATCGCCGGCATCCCCAAGCCGCGCGGCTGCATCTGAACAGGAGCCACCCATGACCGCAACGCCCGACCCCATCACCAAGGTCTCGATCGTCATATCCCAGGGATCGCTCGAGGGCATCTACCCCGGCCTCATCATGGCCAACGGCGCCCGCGCCGAAGGGATCGAAGCCAATCTGTTCTTCACCTTCTTCGGCCTGGACGCCATCCACCGCGAGCGTCATGAGCACATCAAGCTCTCCACCGTCGGCAACCCCGGCCTCCACCTGGCCACCATGGCCGGCGGCCTCCCCGGCGTCTCCACGGTGATGACGCGCTACATGAACCACAAGATGGAAGCGCTCGACATCCCCTCCATCCCCGAGTTCATCGAGATGGTCGCCGACACCGGCGCCGGCCTCTACGGCTGCAAGGCGTCCGTCGACCTGTTCGGCCTCGAGAAGAACGACCTCATCGAACAGGTCGAGGACATCATCACCGTCGGCGAGTTCTACGAGAAGGCCGCCGGCGGCCACATCATCTTCACCTAGCTCCCGACCGACGACGCGCCGCCGGTCGAGGCGTCAGTCGAGGCGACTCTGGGCGCGGCGCTCGGCCAGTCGCGCCGCGTAGGCGGCCGCCTCGGTCCGGCGGCTCATGCCCAGCTTCGCGAGCATGTTCGACACGTAGTTCTTGACCGTCTTCTCGGCCAGGTACATGCGCTCGCCGATCTGGCGGTTCGTGAGGCCTTCCGCGATCAGGTCGAGGATGTTGCGCTCCTGCGGCGTCAGCACCGCGAGCTCGTCGGCCCCCTCGCGTGCGCGTAGCCGCTCGAGAACCCGTGCGGTCACGTCCGGGTCGATCAGCGACTCACCGGCCGCGACCCGTCGAATCGAGTCGAGCAGGTCGTCACCCCGCACCTGCTTCAGCACGTAGCCGGCGGCGCCGGCCAGGATGGCGGCGTAGACCGCGTCGTCATCGGCGACGGAGGTCAGCATCAGGCAGGCGATCTCCGGGTGCCGCGAACGGACCTCACGGCAGACCTCGATGCCGTCGCCGTCGGGCAGGCGCACGTCGAGCACGGCCACGTCGGGCGACGTAGCCGGGATGCGCCCGAGGGCCACCTCCGCGGTGCCGGCCTCGCCGACGACCTCCATCGCCTCGTCGGTCTCGATGAGCTCTCGAAGACCGCGGCGCACGATCTCGTGGTCGTCGAGCAGGAACACGTTGATGGTCACGTCAACAGTCTGCCCCAGCGACTCGACTCCGGTGTGAACGCCCGGACCAGGGTCTACGGTAGACCTGTGGAACCTGCCGCAGGGCCCCGAAGCATGCGCAAGCTCCTAGGAGCGGTCCTCACGATCAGCTCAGAGCTCGAGCTTCCTGCCATGCTGCGCCAGATCGTGGAGAGCGCCGTCGATCTCTCGGATGCGACGTACGGCGCACTCGGCGTGCTCGACGACAGCGGCGAGCGCCTCAGCCAGTTCATCACGGTCGGCATCGACGACGACGCTCACCGAGCGATCGGCGACCTCCCCGAGGGGCACGGGATCCTGGGTGTGCTCATCGTCGATGCCAAGCCCCTGCGGCTGCCCGACCTGACCGAGCACCCGGACAGCTACGGGTTCCCGCCCAACCACCCGCCGATGCGGTCGTTCCTCGGGGTGCCCATCCGGCTGCGCGACGAGGTGTACGGCAACCTCTACCTGACCGACAAGAGGACCGGCGAGGTCTTCACCGACGTCGACGAGGAGCTCGTCGTCGGCCTCGCCGCGGCCGCGGGCGTCGCCATCGACAACACCCGCCTCCAGGAGCGGTTGCAGGAGGCGGCGCTGTCCAGCGACCGGGACCGCATCGCCCGCGACCTCCACGACTCGGTCATCCAGCGGCTGTTCGCCACCGGCTTGTCGCTCCAGGGTGCGCTGGGCGTGGCCCGCTCCGACCTCTCGACAGCGATGGCGCGGATCTCGAGCGCGATCGACGACCTCGACACCACCGTCAAGCAGATCCGCACCACGATCTTCGCCCTGGAGGAGCGTCAGGCCCCGGACGGCGGGTTGCGGACCCGGTTGCTCGCCGTCGCCCGGGACGCCGCGGGAGCGCTCGGGTTCGAGCCGCGCGTCCTCCTCGACGGCCCGCTCGACACGAGTCTCGACGACCGGCTGGGGAACGAGCTGCTCGCAACGCTGCGAGAGGCGCTCAGCAACGTCGCGCGGCACGCGCGCGCCTCCAGCGTGGAGGTGGAGGTCATCTTCGAGCACGACGTCCTGTTGCGGGTCGTCGACGATGGGGTGGGCCCGGGCGAGTCGGATCGAGCCGGCGGCAAGGGCGTGGCCAACATGGCGGCCCGCGCGGAGGCGCTCGGTGGTTCGCTGGAGATCCGCCCCGGCCCGACGACCGGCACCGTGCTGGAGTGGCGGGTCCCGAAGCGCTAGGTGTGACGACCGGGGACGTTGTCCTTGGCGGGATCGGTCACGGTGACGGCTGCACCACCCGCAAGGTCAGGCGCGGTCCCCATCCATCTTGCTGCCGGCAAGGGTTTGGCTGATCCGGCGGCCGGAGATCCGATCGGTGTCGACCGCCACGACACGGCTCTCCCCCGACAGCGCCCACCGAGGGATGTCGGACGAGTGCAGCGCGTCGAGCGCGGCATGGTCGACCACCTCGTGCGCGATCCCTGCGACGACCACGCTCCAGCCGGTGTGGGAGACCGGTTCGAAGTCGTCGACCTCGAAGGCGACGACCGAGTTGGCGGTCGCGGCGTCGAGCTTGGTGCCGATCCCGGTGCGGAACACGATGCGCTCGTCGACCAGCCGGAAGTTGACGGGCAACACCACCGGGAGCGCGCCGACGCTGATGCCGACGCGGCCGATCGTGGCCGAGGCCAGGAGGCGCAGGCAGTCACCACGATCGAGCACTTCCAGACCGCTGCGGTCGACGAGCATCGTTTGTCCCTTCCCTCAGTCTGCCGAACGGACGAGCACGATCGGACCCGCGGACCAGGACGGCACGGTCGCCGCACTCGCTGGTCCCACACATCCGACGGTTCGTGTCATGCCCCCCACGATCGTCAGTACGGGCCTCGCTCACTAGGGCCGAACGGCCCTCATCCGGTCCAACGGCTATCGACCGGCGGTCGCGGCGCGGCCGACGCCGGCCACGACCGGCCGGTTCACGGGGTGATGATCGGGAAGATGCGCTCGAACACGTCGACCGCCTCAGCGATGCGGGCGAGGAACGCGGCGTCACCGACGACGGCCAGCGCGGAGGCGTCGAAACCCCCGTTGGCGATGCCGATGAGGTCACCGGAGGTGCAGCGCACGGACGCGACGGCGTTGTCGACGTGCCGACCGGACGAGTGGAACAAGGTGCGGTTCGAGATGCCGGCGACGTGGTGCTCGCCGCGATCGATGATGTCCCAGTTGATCGCCCCGGACACACCGGCGAGCCGGTCCGGCACGAGGCGCACCGCGATGGCGTCGAAGAGCATCTCGGTGGTCATCGCCGACGCGAGGCCGCCCAGGTCGGCGTTCCCGACGCTGAGGCGCCCGTTCCGGAGCTCGTGCGCTGCGACCAGGTAGAAGTTGCGCCACACCGCGGACTCGGCCTGGTAGCCGAGCTGCTCGAGCGCGTCCGCCTGGAGCGCGCGGGCGTCGTCGTTGTCGGGCTCCGCGAACACGACGTGGTTGACCACCTGGGCGACCCAGCGGAAGTCACCCGCGTCGAAGTCAGTGCGCGCCCGGGCCAGCACCGCGTCGGCGCCGCCCATGTACTCGACCAGCTTCTGCGCGGTGCGCTCCGGTGGGTGCGGGTGCAGGTTGGCCGGGTTGCCGTCGAACCAGCCGAGGTAGCGCTGGTAGACGGCCTTGACGTTGTGGTTGACCGTGCCGTAGTAGCCGCGGACGTGGAACTCGGTCTCGAGCTCCGGCGCCAGGTCGAGCTCCTCGGCGATCTCGATCGGGGTGAGGCCCCGGTTGGCCAGCCGCATGGTCTGGTCGTGGAGCCAGCGGTAGAGGTCGCGCTGCTGGGTGAGGTAGGACCGCACGTCATCGGCGCCGAAGCGGGGCCAGTGGTGGCTGGCGAAGCAGACGTCGGACTGGTCGGCGAACAGGTCGATCGACTCGTTGATGTACTTGCTCCAACCGAGCGAGTCGCGCACCTGGGCGCCCCGCGGCGTGTACAGGTTGTGCATGGTCTGCGTGCAGTTCTCGGCCATGCACAGCAGGCGCTTGTCGGGGAAGTGGAAGTTCATCTCGGCCGGCGCCTCGGTGCCGGGGGTCATCTGGAACACGACCCGTACGCCGTCGATGACCAGCTCGGTGCCGGTGGCGCTGATCTCTTCGGTGGGTGGGATGAGGCTCACCGTGCCCAGCGAGGTGGTCTTGCCGAGCCCCGCGTCGACCTGGCCGCGCGGACCCGCGGGAAGCAGCGGGGCGAACATGTACAGCGCGCGGCGGAGCATCGCCGGCCCGGCGATGACGTTCTCGCTCACCGCCTCCGCGAGGAAGCCCTCGGGCGCGATGACCCGGCAACGCCCCGCGTCGACGTCCTCCTGTGTGGTCACGCCGAGAACACCCGCGAAGTGGTCGAGGTGGCTGTGGGTGTAGATCACGGCCACCACAGGACGGGCACCGAGGTGCCCGTTGGCCAGTTCGAGCGCGGTTGCCGCCATCTCGACCGAGGTCAGCGGGTCGATCACGATCCACCCGGTCTCACCGGCGATGAAGGTGACGTTGGAGATGTCGTAGCCGCGCACCTGCCACACCCCGTCGGTGACCTCGAACAGCCCGTGGACGCAGTTGAGGCGGGCCTGGCGCCACAGGCTCGGGTTGACCGTGTCGGGCGCCTCGACCTGCTCCCGGACGAAGTCGTGCTTGTGGATGTCCCACGAGGTGGCGAAGCCCGCCTTGACGGTCCCCGTGGGGTGCTCCGCGACCAGGCCGCGGGTGGCGCGTGCGAAGTCCGCATCGTCGCCGAGCGGGAGTCGTCCTGCCAGGGCCGTGTTCGCCGCGAGGGTCGTCGGATGGGCGGGCTTCGGGTTGGTGTCCATGGAGGTTCCTTCGTGGTTCGTCTCAGGGTCGGGTGGATGCATCGAGGAATGCGGTCGTCGGGGCATCGACAAGGCCGCAACAGGCGTCAACCAGTTCGGTGACGAGTCGCTTGCGGGCGAGCCCGCGCGGGAGCACGCCGACCTCGTAGCCGGCGAGGACGACGCAGGAGTAGCCCACCATCGACCGCACCCGCAGCGTGCGGGTCGGCGCGGGCAGACCGACGAGCAGGTCTTCGAGGCGCGCCTGTGCCACCAGCAGCGCCTGGTCGGCCATCACGTCGAGGGCGGCGCGGCCGGTCGCCGGGTCGTTCAGGGCTTGGAGCAGGAAGCGGGCCCAATAGCTCGGCCGTCGGGCGAGCACCGACTCGGCGAGGGGGACCACGATGACCTCGACCAGGTCGCGGGTGGTGGGTTCGGATCCGAGGTCGAGCAACATCGCGGTGCGCTCTTGGTTGGGCTCATCCATGCGCGCCGCGAGCAGGGCACGCACCAGTCCGTCACGCCCGCCGAAGTGGTACTGCACTGCTGACTTGTTGCGCTGACCTGCGGCGTCCTGCACCGCTTGGACCGTGAGCGCCGCGAGCCCCTTCTCGGCCACCAACCGCTCGGCGGCGTCGATCATCTTCCGGGCGGCCTCGTGCACCGCGGCGACATTAGGGAGTTTCCATTACTGTTGCAAGGAATTATCCTTACGCCCGGGAAGCGGCGAGTTGGTCACCCGTCGGCCGGCGCCCCCGTGGGAAGCGCCCCTGCCGGAGGCGCCGCTTCACCCAGCGAGAACGGCGGGTACTCGTCGGTCAACAACCCGGCGTAGGCCGTGAGGCGGACGAGGTACCGGCCCCAGCCGACGACGAACTTCCGGAGCCCGTCGGGCCACCGGCCCGTGAACAGCACCACGAAGAACGCGGCGAGCAGGACGAAGGCGGAGGCGACGGTCAGCAGCAGGCCGAAGATCGCGGCGGGGATGACCAGGATGAAGCGGAACCCGACCGTGAGCCGGTTGCGGTCGGTGAGCACCGGTTCGAGGTCGACCCGGACCGGGTCGTCGCCCGGATCGGTGCCCCCCTGCGTGAACTCGAAGCGGGGGTAGTCCTCCCGGAGCCAGAAGGCGTAGCTGAACGCCCGCATGCGGTAGCGCAGGATCATGCATTGGAGGTCCGCCAACCCCCCGGGCAGCTCGCCGGTGAACACGATGGCGAACCAGCTGACCAGCGCGACGACCTCGCCGACCCGTTGCAGCGCGTCGGCGATCACCAGGTGGGGGATCGCCAGAAGCCAGTGCACGAGCGGCCGCCAGTTGTCGATCCGGGCGTCGGCTTCGAGCTCGAGGTTCGCGGGATAAGACATGGGGCACCTGCTTCGTCGTCTGCCCGCGACCGTATGCACGTGCACCGCGCCTGCCTAGGGTCTTTCGTCCAGACCTCGAGTCGGTCGCACGGAGTCGGCGAAGGTCGTGCAGAAGTGAGGCCAGACGACCCCGACTCCACGGTGTCGACCCTCACCCACTGCGCCCTCAGCACCCGGAGCCCTACCGACGGGTGCTGGTGGAGGTTCTCCCGCATCGACGCCGCTGGGTGCGTGCGACGCCGCGGCGTCGATGTCCTTCTATCGTTCGGCCTCTCGAACATCGTTCGCATACGCACCTACGGGCGTCGATTGTCAATCCCCCATCCTCTGGCGCGCACGCCGTCGCCTCGTCGCCGCATCCGGAATCGCTGGATCGCCTTGTGCGCTTCCATCGCGACGACGATGGTGGACCCGACGGCGACGATGCGCAGCCATGCGGTGATGCCGATCGGCTCGACCCGCAGCACGTACTGGGTCGGAGGGAACTGCAGCGCCGCGACGTGGATGCCGACGGCCGCCGCGGTGGCGGTGATGAGGAACGGGTTCGACCAGGGACTGAGTCGCAGCACGGAGATGGTCTCCGATCGGGCGTTGCCGGCCTGGAAGACCTGGAACACGACCATGGTGGTGAGCGCGACGGTCTGCGCCTGGCCGAGCGAGCCAGTGCTGTTGAGCTCCCAGCGGAACATGAGCAGGGTGCCGGCCGCCATGACGACCCCGCCGAGGGCGACGCGGCTCCAGAGCACCCGCGAGAGGATTCCTTCGCGGCGTGGGCGAGGGGGACGGCGCAGCACGCCGCGCTCGCCGGGTTCGAACGCGAGCGCGACGTCTTGGAGGCCGTTCGTGACGAGGTTGAGCCAGAGCAGCTGGGCGGGCAGCATCACCAGGGGCCACCGCAGCCAGACCGCGACGAGGATCGCCGCGATCTCGGCGGCGCCGGTTGACACGAGGAAGAACGTGACCTTGCGGATGTTGTCGAAGGTGACGCGTCCTTCCTCGACCGCGGCCGTGATCGAGACGAAGTTGTCGTCGGTCAGCACCATGTCGGCGGCTTCACGCGCGACATCGGTGCCGCCCCGTCCCATCGCGACCCCGATCTGCGCGGCCTTGAGCGCAGGTGCGTCGTTGACTCCGTCGCCGGTCACCGCAACCACGTTGCCGAGCGCCTGCAGCGCTTCGACGATGCGCAGCTTCTGCTCCGGTGAGACCCGCGGCGAACACGGCGACGTTCGCGACCGCCGCGCGCACCTGTGCGTCGTCGAGCTGGTCGAGCTCCGGTCCGGTCACCACGCGATCGGACGTCTGGATGCCGAGCTGCTGCGCGATGGCTGCGGCGGTGACCGCGTGGTCGCCCGTGATCATGATCACGCGGATGCCCGCTTCCCGGCAGGCGTCGATTGCCGCGCGCATGCCCGCACGCGGCGGATCCATCATCCCCTGCAGCCCGAGGAACACGAGATCGCTCGGGTCGTCGAGTGCCGTCGCAGTTCGTGACGGACCGTCGACGGGACGGTATGCGAGCGCGAGCACGCGCAGGCCCTGACCGGCGAGCTCGGCCGCCGCCTCGTGCACCTGGTCCACCTCGAGCGCGACGACGCCCTCGTCGGTGACCATGCTCGTGCACATCGTGGCGATGCGCTCCGGCGCACCCTTGACGAACAGCGCTTGGTCCCCGTGCCAGGCCCTGACGCTCGCCGAGTACTTGCGAGCCGGTTCGAACGGGATCTCAGCGAAGAGCGGGTAGTTGCCACGAGCTTCGTCCGGCTCGATCCCTGCGCTCATGGCGGCCGTCAACAGCGCGACCTCGGTCGGATCGCCCGTCGACTCGACGGTTCCGTCTCGCCGATACGCCTCTGCCTCGTTGGCGAGCACGCCCGCCAACAAGGCCAGGTGCAGCGCCGAGCCGTCCCCGAGCGCCACCGGTTCGTCTGCTTCGAGGAACTCCCCGTCGGGGATGCCACCGACGAACGCGTACCGGTGGCCCGCAGTCCAGACCGCTTCGACCGTCATGTGGTTCTCGGTGAGCGTGCCGGTCTTGTCGGAACCGATGACCGTCGTGCTGCCGAGGGTTTCCACCGCGGCGAGCCTGCGGATGATCGCGTGCCGCCGCGCCATGCGACCCACCCCGACCGCAAGGGTGATGGTGACGGCCACGGGTAGGCCCTCGGGGACTGCGGAGACAGCCAGCGACACCGCGACCAGGAACATGTCGTCGACCGATTCGCCAACCGCGACCCCGCTCACGAACGCCACCGCCGAAGCCGCCGCGACGGCTGCGCCGATGAGCTTGGCGAAGCTGTCCATGCGCTGCTGCAGCGGGGTCGGAGGCGCTTCTTCGTCGCGAATGAGTCCAGCGATCGCGCCCAGCTCCGTCTGGCCGCCGGTCGCGACGACGATGCCGGATGCGCGGCCGCTGGCGACGATGGAGCCCGCGTACGCCATGCAGCTCCGCTCGGCGAGCGTCCGGCGTTCCTCCACCGGATCGACGCCCTTCGACACGACCGCGGACTCGCCGGTCAGGAGAGACTCGTCGATCTGCAGGGCGTTGACCGTGCGCAGGCGAAGGTCGGCCGGGACCCGAGCGCCCGACTCGAGCAGCACGACATCGCCGGGAACCAGCTCGCTGCTGTCGAGCTCCCACTCCTGACCGGCGCGCACCACGCGGGCGTGGGGCACGACGAGCCCCATCAACGCACGGACCGCGCCTTCGGCCTTGCGCTCCTGCGTGAAGCCCACGACCGCGTTCACCACCAGCACGACGCCGATGACTGCGGCATCCAGTCGGTCTCCCAGGAGGACCGTGACCCCCAACGCCGCAACCAGGATGTAGATCAACGGGCTCCGAAACTGCCGTAGCAGCACGACCGGCGCCGAGGTGGGCGGTTCGTCCTCCAGGCGATTCGGCCCATGCTGCGCGACCCGGGCTGACGCCTCGGCCCGGCTCAGTCCATGCCCACTGGTCTGCAGCCGCTCCTCGACCTCCTCGACCGTTCGCATGTGCCAGGGGGCCACTGGAAGGGGCGAACCTGCGGTCAATCGCTCCATGCGAACCTCATCCCGATGCGAACGCTTGGCGGATCACAACGAACGGGGCTCGTCCCCCGGGGTGTGCATCACCGGCTTGGCGCTGACGACGAACACCGGCACCTCGGCCGAACGTGCCAGCCGGACCGCGACGCTGCCGAAAGCCACCTTCGATGCGCCGTGCCCACGACAACCGATCGCGACGAGGTCGTAGCCATCCTCGATCGCATGGCGCACGAGCGCATCGGCGGGTCGTCCCGCAAGCACCACCTGGCCGACCCTTGCGGCACCGAGCGCCACGGCATCGGTCGTCGCCTCGCCGAGGTTCTGCTCTGACACGCCGGCGATCTTCCCACTGCACCGGTGAGTCGGCGGTGTCGAAATCGAGGACCGCGGCCAGCGTCAGGCGGCCGATCCGCGATCCGAGCAACTCGATGACTCGCTGCAGCGCCTGGCGAGCGTCGAGCGAACCGTCGATGCCGACGAGGACATCCACCGGTCCCAGGTGGCTCTCGACGGACCGAACCATGCCTTCCGCCGGCGCGTGCTCACGTCGGATCGAATCGACCGCCAACGGGATCACCAGCGGACCCAGCGCGGCTCCCAGCACTCCCCACGTGGCTGGCTCATGACCGCGCCGTCCCATCACGAGCGATGCGACGACCCCGATCGCGAGCCAGATGAGGATGAACGTGAGCAGAGCTCCAGCTGTCGACACGTCTGTCATGCTGCTGACTCAACGTGCGTTCGTGAAGGGTCAAAGGTCCCAGCCACGCGCGACGCGCCCGGGGCATCCAGGGTCGGCGGGCGGGTTGTGCCAGGTTCCGCTGGACTGGTGCCGCGGACCGACGAGCCGGGTCCGTGGGGGTCCGGGTTCAGCGCGCCCGGTCAGTTCGTCCCGGGATCGACTCGACACGCCGGGCGACCAGGACCTCGGAGGGCACCCCGAGCCGCACAACCACCTCCGCATGCTCCAGGCGCCACCGCGGGCCGGTGACGAGGTCGCGCAGCTCGATCGGTCGGCAGCCGCCGACCAGAGAGGGCCAGCGGAGCGCGACCGCGTTCCACGTTGCGCAGATGGCGCGACTCGCCGCGGTCGTCCCCTGGGTGAGCGAGACCAGGGCCAGCAACCCTCCCGTGGCAAGGAGACGGGCCGCCTCGTCCATCAGGGTCTGGGCGTCGTCGGCTGACATCAGATCGAAGACGTAGGTGGCGAGGAAGCGGTCGAAGGCGCCGTCCTCGCCAGGCAGCTCCGAAGCCGGTGGCTCGAGGTGCCGCACGCTCGCTCGCGGCGCCCACTCGGCGAGCCTGGTGGCGGTGAGCGACACCATCTTCGAGCTGACGTCGACGCCGAGGTAGGTGGCGCTCGCGGGCAGGGCCGACGCGAGCAGGTCAGCGGCCAGGCGACCCGTGCCGCAGCCGAGCTCGAACACGGCTTCGCTCCGCTCGAAGCCCGCAAGCTCGACCAGCCGGCGAACCGCAGGGTCTTCGTAGAAGCGCTGCGTGTCCTGGAGCCGGCCGAGTCGATCGTAGAAGCGTCGTGACCCTGCAGCGTCCAAGGGCATGGGCCGACTCTACGGTGCGCCACCGAACGGGTGGCAGACCCGATCAGACGGTTCGGCCGGAGAACGCCACGAGCCGTTCGATGCCGGTGGCGTGTGCCGGTGGCTCCCGTTCGGCGCCGAACGCGTCGCCGGCGCGCATCTCGGTGGTGATGGCCTGCCTGGCGAACCCGTCCACGTCGGCCACGAGGTCGTCGGAGGGCTGCCAACCCTGTCCGGTCGACACCGCGAGGTCCCAGCCGTGGATCAGGCCGTCGAGTGCGACGAGCCTGGCGAACTCGGCGCCAGGCATCGGGCCTCCCGGGGTGTCGACCGTGCGCTCGAGGGCACCGGGCGACTGGACGGCATCGAGGAGCACCTCCATCGCCTCGTCGAACGCGAGGACGTCCCCGGCATCGTGGGCCGCGGCACCCCCGTCGGTCACCGGTTCGCCCCGGAACATCGGCGCGAACGCCGATGCCAGCCCGGTCATGTGGTCGAGCACGCCGGCGACGGTGAGCTCGGTGCAGGGTGTTGGCGCGCCGAGCTGCTCTTGGTCGATTCCTGCGGCGACGCTGCGCAGCATCGGGATGATGATCGCCAGCTGTTGGTTGCCTTCCATGGGGTTGCTCCTCGTGCTGTCGTTGGTGGTGGTGATGGTGGGTGTTCGCTCAACCCGCGAGCTTGGTGAGCATGTGGTCCATGACCGATCCGTGCTCGATCTGCGGGCTGAAGAGGATGACCTCGGCGTCGTCGACGACGCGCACGCTGTGCCCGGGCGGCCAGTAGAAGAGGTCCTGCGCGCTGCAGCTCTCCTCGGAGCCGTCGGTGTACGCGACCACCACCTCGCCGGAGATCATGAACCCCCAGTGGGGAGCGTGGCAGGCGTCGTCGTCGAGGCCTTCGAGAAGCGGGGCGATGTCGGTGCCGGCGCCCAGGGTGAAGTACTCGGCACCGAGCGAGGTGTAGGCCGACGGATCACCGAAGCCGGTCTGCTGTCGCGCGACGGCGCCGGGCACGTCGATCCTTGCCGGGATGTCGGTCTTGGTGATGTGCATGGGGTCCTCGGGTCTGTCGGGTTCCGCCGGCCGGTTGGCTCGACGGTGGCTTGACGCTCCCCACTCAAGACCGTCCAGCCAACTCCGACTAGTTCCAATGCTGAACCGCGGTAGGGTCGCCCGGTGAAATCTTACGGTCAGTATTGCCCCATCTCCCGTTCAGCGGAGCTCCTGGGTGACCGGTGGACCATTCACATCGTCCGTGACCTGCTGACCGGAACGGACCGGTTCAACGAGTTGATCCGCGGCAACCCCGGCCTGTCGCGCGCGCTGCTCAGCCGACGCCTCCGCCAACTCCAGGTCGGCGGCGTGGTCGAGAAGGTCGACGATGGCACCTACCAGCTGACCGCTGCGGGACGGGACCTGGAACCGATCGTCTTCGGCCTGGCGACCTGGGGAGCGCGGTGGATGTTCGGGGACCCGATGCCCGGCGAGCTCGACCCGGATCTGCTGCTGTGGTGGCTCCACCGGCAGATGAACACGACCGACCTCCCCCGTCCGCGCTTCACGGTGTACGTGCCGCTCACCGACCACCCGAATCGCTACTGGATCGTCGTCGAGAGCGAGGCGTCGATCTGCCTGGCGGATCCCGGGTTCGAGGTGGACGTCACGCTCCGGTCCGACCGCGCCTCGCTCTACCGCACGTACCTCGGGAGGACGTCGCTCGCCGCTGCCCAACGAAGCGGCGACGTCGAGCTCACCGGTTCCCAGAAGTCGGTCCGTGCGTTCTTCAACGCCTTTCGACCGTCACCGGTGGGGTCCATCGTCGCTGCCGAGTCTCGCTGAGACGCTGAGACGCTGAGACGCTGAGCGCTGAGACGCCACTGTGGTCGCGTGCTCTGCTACCTGAGATCACGATTCGGCGGGGTAGAAGCGGCGCTTGGCCCAGAGCGAGACGTAGACGAGTGCGATGAGGGCGGGAACCTCGATGAGCGGGCCGATGGTGCCGGCGAGCGCCTGGCCCGAGGTGACGCCGAACACCGCGATCGACACCGCGATGGCGAGCTCGAAGTTGTTGCCCGCGGCGGTGAAGGCGACCGACACGTTGCGTTCGTAGGGGAACCTCATCCGGTAGCCGAGCACGAACGACCCGCCCCACATGAGCGCGAAGTACACGAGCAGCGGAACCGCGACGCGCACGACGTCGAGGGGGTGGTTGGTGATCTGGTCACCTTGCAGGGCGAAGAGCACGACGATGGTGAACAGCAGGCCGTAGAGGGCGACCGGTCCGATGCGCGGCAGGAAGGTGTGCTCGTACCACTCGGTGCCCTTGCGGGCCTCGCCGATGGTCCGGGTGAGGAATCCCGCGAGCAGGGGGATGCCGAGGAAGATCAGGACGGACTTGGCGATGGCCCAGAGCCCGACGTTCAGGGTGGTGCTGTCGAAGCCCAACCAGCCAGGCAGCACATCGAGGTAGAACCAGCCGAGCACCGAGTACATGGCGATCTGGAACAGCGAGTTGATCGCGACGAGCACCGCGGCGAGCTCGCGACTGCCGATCGCCAGGTCGTTCCAGATCAGGACCATGGCGATGCACCGGGCGAGGCCGACGATGATCAGGCCGGTGCGCAGCTCGGGGAGGTCGGCGAGGAACACCCAGGCAAGCGTGAACATGAGCAGCGGGCCGACGACCCAGTTCAGGAGCAGGGAGATGCCCAAGGTGCGGCGATCAGCGAGCTCGTCGCCGATGTGCGAGTAGCGGACCTTGGCGAGGACCGGGTACATCATCGCCAACAGCCCGATGGCGATCGGCAGTGAGACGGTGTCGACCTTGATGCGATCGAGCGAGTCGTTGAGGTTGGGGATCAGTCGGCCGAGGCCGATGCCGGTGGCCATGGCGAGACCGATCCAGACCGGCAGGTACCGGTCGAGGGTCGGGAGCTTGGCCGCGACCGACCCGGTGTCGGTCTCCGCGATCGCCACGGTGCTCAGCAGCAACCCGACTCGGCGGGCGTTCCGGCCCGGCCCAGCGTGACCGGCTCGGCAGCTGCAGGTGCGCAGCACTGCGCGGACTCGCCCTCGGCGAGGATCTGGTTGGTGAGCTGGTCGGCGTCGCCGGTCTTGACGTACCACTCCCACTTGGCGCCGTCCGGATCGGTCACCCAGGTCTCGACCTTGCTGGCGTAGCAGCAGATCGTGTCGTCGATCCCGGTTGTCTCCAGCCCGGTCTCCGCCAGGCGAGCCTCCGCCCCGGCGACCTCCGCGGCGGTCTCGGTCTCCACGCCGAGGTGGTTGATCGTGCCGCCCTCGTCGCCCTCGAACAGGACGAGCTTCAGGGGCGGGTCGGCGATCTCCCAGTTCGCGTACCCCGGCTTGCGCTTGGCCGGCTCGGTCGCGAACAGCTTCGAGTAGAACTCGACGGCTGCGTCGATGTCGGTGACGTTGAGTGCGAGTTGCAGACGGGACACGGGAACCTCCGGCTTGATTGATCGACGATCGTCGATGTCCATCACCCTAGCAACGCATCGACCGAAGTCAATACGTGTCGGTTGTCATCATGAGGTCCACCTCGGAGGACCAGCCGCTCAGGACTCCGCCGTGCCGGTGACGGCGGGGAGTGCTCAACCCTTGATCGATTCGAGACCGAGCGATGTCAAGAGGTCGACGACGTACCCACGGATGTCGTCACGAACGGCCCGTACGCCACCGAGGTCCATACCGGCCGGGTCGTCGAGGACCCAGTTCTCGTAGCGCTTGCCCGGGTAGATCTGACAGGCGTCGCCACAGCCCATCGTGATGACCACGTCGGAGGCCTGAACGGCGGCTTCGTCGAGGCCCTTGGGGTGGGCACCTGAGGCACGTAGGTCGATGCCGAGCTCGGCCATCGCCTCGATCACGGTTGGGTTGACTTCGTCCGCGGGGGCGGAGCCGGCGGACCGCACCACGACCCGGTCGCCGGCGTGGTGGGCCAGCAGCGCGGCTGCCATCTGGGAACGGCCGGCGTTGTGGACGCAGACGAAGAGCACTTCGGGGCGCTCGGCGGTCATGTTCGGGTCTCCAAGTGGTCGCGGGTTGAGAGGAGGTGAACCAGCTCGATCGAGACCGGGAACCCGACGAGCCGGGAGGCGACGACCACCGCGCCCGGCGCGGTGGGCGATGCCGACGAAGCGGTCATGACGCATCCAGCAACACGTCGATGCGTCGGCTCAGCTCGGCCGCCGTGGCGTCGAAGGCAGCTTTGGTGCCGATCGGGACCGGATCAGGGACGGACCAGTGCAGCCAGTCGTCGCCCGGGTCGAGCTCCTCGTGCGCACGGTCGCACACCGTCACCACCAGCCCCCGTTCGGGATGAGCTCGGTCCAAGGCGTGGGGCGTGGCGCCCGACAGGTCGAGCCCGGCCCGCCTCCCTGCTGCGATGGCGCCGGGATGGACTCGGGCTGCCGGGTGGGTGCCCGCCGATCCGGCGGCCTGCCCGGTGCGGTCCCGCCAGAGCGCGGACGCGAGCTGCGAGCGGGCGGAGTTCGCCGAGCAGACGAACAGCGCCGGCCCGACCTCCACATGGCGAGCTTCGGCGAGACCGCCGAGCGCGTTGGGTCGCAGGTGGACGTAGCGGCGGCGGCCGTCCCCGCTCGAACGCGACCGTTCGATGAGCCCGACCCGCTCGAGGACGTCGAGGTGGTGGGCCAGCAGGTTCGACTCGATCCCGAGGCGGCGGCGCAACTCGACCGGCGCTCGGTCCGAGGCGGTCAGCTCGTCGACGATCGACAGCCGGACCGGGTCGCCGAGCGCCGCGTGGCCTGCCGCCCGTCGTTCGAGGCCGGGATCAGCTCGCATGCCGGCGAGACTAACCACTCAGCCCCTACTGACTCAACTTCTACTGAGTCTTTGTTCGAGGCATGCGGCCCGCGGTGTGCCCGTCGACCGCACGAACGTCGCGCGGCTCACGACGTTCGTGCGGGCATCGACACCCACCTCATCGGCAACACGCGGCCTCTGACGGTCAACCCGTCGCAGTCGGGCTGATCAAAGGCGAGGGACCTGCGAACCGCGTCTCAGGAAGGCGGAGTCTCGGAGCGGCGGAACCAGACGGCCGTGATGCCGAAGCCCAGCGCCATCAAGCCCAGCAGCAGCGGAGTGCGTAGGTTCGACCCGGTACTGGGGAGTCCGGGGCTGGTCGGTCCTGGCGTCGTGGTCGTCGCGGCGGCGACCACCTGCAGCCGCGTTGTCGAAGCCCCACAACAAGTGGTTGTCGAGTGGGAAGGTGGCGACGTCGTTGTGGTGGTCGCTCCGGCAACGGTCGTGGTCGCTCCGGCAACGACCGTCGTCACTCCAGCAACGGTCGTCGTGGGGCCGCCAGCCGTCGTGGTCGGCCCGGCTGCCGTCGTCGTCGGAACCGCCAGCCGTCGTCGTGGAACCGCCAGCCGTCGTCGTCGGACCGCCAGCCGTCGTCGTCGGACCGCCAGCCGTCGTCGTCGGACCGCCAGCCGTCGTGGTCGGCCCGACGGCGGTTGTCGTGGAACCACCAGCCGTCGTCGTGGTCGGGAGGACCTGGGCGCAGGTCGGCGAGGTGAAGGTGTTGGTGTCGAGGGTGACGGCGGCGGTGCGGGCGAGCGCGCGGCCGTGCACCACGGCGCCGGTGTTCGCGGTGACCGATGTGTTTGCCAGGATGTTGCCCGCGAAGACCGAGTTCGTGCCGAGCGTGGCGGAGCTTCCGACCTGCCAGAAGACGTTGCACTCCTGCGCGCCGTTCGTGAGCATCACGCTGCTGTCGGTTGCCGTGATCAGCGTCGAGTCCGTCTGGAAGATGAAGACCGAGCTCGGGTCGCCACCCCCATTGAGGGTGAGGGTGCCGCCCAGGGCGAGTGCCCCCTTGGATGGCCCGGCGTACACGCCCGGGGGGAGGTTGTAGCCGGCGAGGTCAGCGGTGGTCGTGGCGCTGAGTGGTCTCCCGGCGGCGTCGTTGTAGGCGGTGGTCAGGTCCGACTGCGCCTGTTGGGCGGCGGCATTGTTGTTGTCGATGACTGCGGGAGGTGTGACCACCCCGGGTGGAAACCCGGTGATGGAAGTCCCGGGCCAGAGACCCACGCTCTCGTTCAACACGCTGGCGCCGGTGTTGGTCACCGTCGACGCCCCGAGAACCGAGTAGTTGGCCGATGTGGCGAGCAGGACAGGGGCGGGCGCGGCGCTCGCCGTTCCCGCCGTGAGCAACAGGGCCGGCAGCGCGGCCATGAAGGCAGCGACCGTGAAAGCGGCCCGCCCGCGTCGGAGCCGCAGCAACCACAACGACACCAACCCTGCGAGGACAAATCCCACGAGCAACATCGCGAGCCCCTTTCCCTGTTTGCGCGACCGCCTACGACGACCTCGAAAGCCTTGCGTAATCAACCTAGGGCCGAAGTCCGTTGCATGCAAGGAATTTCCTGTAATGGGTTACAGTTCTCATCATGCCTGAATGGGGTTTTCTGACGATCCACGCTCGTGCGCTGGTGTTCATCGCGCACGATCCCGATTCGCGCCTGCGCGACCTCGCCATGGCGCTCGACGTCACCGAGAGGACCGCCCACGGCGTCGTGTCAGACCTGGTGGAGGCCGGCTACGTGATCAAGGAGAAGGACGGGCGTCGCAACCGCTACCACATCCAGGACGGCCTCCCGCTCCGGGAGGGGGGTGGGCGCGAGCAGACCATCGGCGAGTTGCTCAACCTCTTCCTCGACCCCAAGGTTCACCGACCGGCCGGGTAGGCCACTGATCAATCGGGAACCGCAACATCGGTCAATCGGCGGCGTCGACCGTCGCCTGGTTCCTCAGCGAGATCGGGTGCTTCCGGCGATCTGACCACGCGGCGGCGATGCCGACGCCGCCGACGAGCAGCGCGACGGCACCGATGACCACGGGGAGCGCTGATCGCAACTTGCAGCTCTGCGAGGCGACGGTGCCGGTGTCTCCGCCCGGGTGCTGCGGGATGAAGCGATCCGGGTCGGGTGGCCGGGTGATCCCAAATGCCGCGGTGATCGCGGGGCCACAGTCGAAGCGGATGGCACCGGATGAGGAAAGGGGCACGAGCCAGGCCAAGGCCCCGATCAACAGCACGATCACACTCGATTTCGGCACTCGCCAGCGGCGTGGCATGTCACGAACCTACTTTCGAACCTTCCGGCTCGCAGGTGCGCCCAGCCAGCGGGCCCGGATCGGCGAGCCAAACAGGACGGCAACAGGACTCTCGGTCGAGGGTGACGCCCGACCTCACGCGCCCGCGACGTCGCTCGCCGCATCAGTGGTTCGAGTTGGGCGCAGGAACGACCATGCGGGAGGACGCGGCCGGACGGGACTTCTGCCTCTACTCGCCGCGATCGTTGTGAACGATGGTGCGGGGACCGAGAAAGGGTGGGTGCCGTGAAGCAATTCCTGTCGAACTGGTGGCTCAAGCTGCTGCTGTTGGGACTGGGGGCCTTCGTGTTGCTGCAGTTCGTGCCGTACCGCGTCGACAACCCCACGACCCGCGACGAGCCGGCGTGGGACAGCCCGAGGACGCGGGAGCTCGCGGTGCGCGCCTGCTACGCGTGCCACAGCAACGAGACGAAGGTGCTGGCGTTCGAGAAGGTGGCGCCCATCAAGTGGTACATCGCCAACCACGTCAAGGAGGGCCGGGCGTCCCTGAACTTCAGCGAGTGGCACACCGCACCCGGCGAGGAAGCCGGCGACGCCGCCGAGGCCGTGGGCAACGGGATGCCGCCCGGGTACTACACGTACTTCGGGCTGCACCAGGAGTCGAAGCTCACCCCGGCCGAGGTCCAGGAGCTGATCGACGGGCTCCAGCGCACGACCGCAGCCGACCCGCCCGCGGGAGGCCACTGACGCTCGGAAAGCTCCCGGGACGAAGCGTCCGAGCGATCCTCGCCATGCTCAGCGGGACTGGTGGTCTCCCGGCGTGAGCTGCGAGGTGACGCTGCCCTGTCGCGTTGCCGCCGCTAGGCGAACGACGACCCTGAGGCCTTCGTCGGCGGAGTCGGTCAGCTCGAGCGAGCCACGTGACCCCGAGACGAGAGCCGAGGCGATCGCGAGACCGAGTCCGGTGCCAGAGGTCGAAGCATCGCCGCGCCAGAATCGGCGGATCGCCCGATCCTTGTCCGCGTCGCTGAGCCCCGGTCCTTGGTCGGAGATGGCGAGGACGTGCTCGTCGGACCCCGGGTTGAGCTCTACCCGAACAACTCCGTGGTCGGGGCTGGCGTTCAGCGCGTTGTCGAGCAGGTTGTCGAGCACCTGATCGACGGCACCAGGTTGGGCTCGAGCAAGGACCGCTTCGTCCGGGGCGCGCATCTCGATCGAGATGCCTCGCTCGTCGGGGTCATGGGCTACGCAGCCCATTCGGCCGCGGCCCCGGCACCAGCACCGGCCGCGCAGCCGCAGGTCGTGGTCGTGGTGCACCGCGCGGGCGCTCCCGACGCGATCGCCACTCCTGGTGCTCCCAGCGTGGTCGCAGCTTCCGGTGCTCCCAACGCGGCCGGCACCTCCGCCGTTCCCTCCACCGGAGCAGCGGGTGCGACCACGCTCACCGCACGTCCGACCGTCCGCCCGGCCTCACCCCAGGCCCAAGCACCAGCAGCGTCGACCAGTGGCAGCAGATGAACACCGCGGCACGGTGATGGCCTGCCGGCTCCACATCATCGTCAACCAACCCGATGGCGGGGGCCAGATCGATCGCGCCGTCGAGGTGCTCGAAGGCCTCGAGGGCCTCTGGAGCCGATTCCTTCCCGACAGCGACCTCACCCGGATCAACGACGGTGCTGGGACGCCGGTGGCCGTTGCTCCGGAGACGATCACGCTCGTCGAGACCATGAAGGAGGCCTGGGACCTGACCCAGGGCCGCTACGACCCGACGATCCTGCCGATCCTCGTCGCCAACGGCTACGCCACCAGCAAGGTCGACGCCACCAAGACCACGGTCCTTTCGCCGGGACCACACCGCTCCGGCGACGTGGATCAGATCATCGTCGACCCCTTCCGATCCACCGTCACGGTCCCGACGGGGATCGCACTCGATCCCGGTGGCATCGGCAAGGGCCTCGCGGCCGACATGGCGGTCGCCCTCCTCCTGGACGGCGGAGCCGACGGCGCACTGGTCAGCATCGGCGGCGACCTCGCGGCCGCGGGCACCGCACCCGAGCCCGAGGGGTGGCGCATCGACATCGAGCGCGCGGACCCCGGCGAGTCTCCGCTGTGCCGGGCGACGATCGACCACGGAGGCGTCGCCACATCGAGCACCCGCTCCCGCAGATGGGACCACGAAGGCCGAGTCCGCCACCACACCATCGACCCGGCCACCGGAGCGCAGTCCGACACCGATCTCGCGACGGCGACCGTGTTCGCGACGAGCGGTTGGCGGGCCGAGGCGTTCGCCACCGGCGCCCTGCTCGCCGGCAGCGCGGCGGTGATCGCCTACCTCGACAGCCACGAGCTCAGCGGACTCGCGATCACCGACGACGGCGACATCCTCCGCACCGAAGACCTCGCCGACCTCGAGCTCAACCTGGAAGGTGCGCGATGAGCGGCCCGTTCTGGTGGTACGTCACCCGCGCCTCGGGCATCGTCGCTTGGCTTTTGCTCACCGCCTCGGTCCTCTGGGGCATCGTGCTGTCGACCAAAGCGTTCCCCGAGCACCGCCGCCCCGCCTGGCTCCTCGATCTGCACCGCTGGCTCGGTGGCCTCACCGTGGGCTTCGTCGCCATCCACCTCGCCGCCCTGGTCGCGGACAGCTACACCACCTTCACCCTCGCCGATCTCGCCATCCCCTACGCCTCCAACTGGAAGCCCGGCGCGGTTGCCCTCGGAGTCGTCGCCGCCTGGGCGCTGGTCGTCGTGGAAGCTACGTCTCTGGCCATGCGACGCCTTCCCCGCAAGGTCTGGCGAGCCATCCACCTCATCAGCTACCTCACCTTCTGGCTCGCGACCCTGCACGCGGCCTTCGCCGGCACCGACCGCTCCCAGGTCCTCTACCAGGCAACTGCGGCGGTCTCGATAGCCGTCGTCACCTGGGCGGTCATCTACCGGCTCACCCACCGCAAGCCCGCACGACGGGCACGTCCGGCAGCCACGTCCTCGTCGACCCGATGACCTTTGGCCCTGGCTGGACGGCGGCTGGGAGCGCATCGTCGAGAGGATGAAGGTCCTGTCACCTCCAGACGGCGCGACCGCTCCCCGCGACCACTGGCGAGCGTGAAGCGCCGGCCCAAAAGCGTGCGCTGCCGCTTGCCGAGGTGGCGCTCCTCGTCGTCGTGGTGACCTTGACCGTGGTGGGGATCGCGCTGTTCGCTCTCGGCGCCGGCGGCCCGGCCGACGTGGCTTGGACGGTGACTGCGGCGATCGGCGCGGTGGCAGCGGCCTGGTGGGTGATCGAGGCGGCCCGGGACAGGCGTCTCGGGGTCGACGTCGTGACGATCATGGCGATCGTCGGTGCGGTGCTGGTCGGCGAGCCGTTCGCGGCGGCGGTGATCGCGGTGATGCTGGCGTCGGGTCGGGCCCTGGAGGCGCAGGCGGCCGGCCGGGCCCGCCGCGAGCTGCGTGCGTTGCTGGAGCGGGCGCCGCGGGTGGTGCACCGCTACGTCGACGGTGAGCTGACCGATCCGTCGATCGACGAGGTGGCCAAGGGTGACCTGCTGCTGGTCCGCCCCGGCGAGGTGGTGCCGGTCGACGGTCTGCTGGAGGGCGCGAGCGCGGTGCTCGACGAGGCCGCGCTCACGGGCGAGCCGTTGCCGGTCGATCGGGTTGCGGGCGACGCGGTCCGCAGCGGCACGGTCAACGCCGGCGGGCCGTTCGACCTCCGCGCGACGACCAACGCGGCCGAGAGCACCTACGCGGGGATCATCCGACTGGTCGAGGAGGCACAGGCGTCGAGCTCGCCGTTCGTGCGCATGGCCGACCGCTTCGCGGTGGTGTTCCTGGTCGTCAGCGTGGCGCTGGCGGGGGCGGCGTGGCTGCTCTCGGGCGACCCGGTGCGCGCGGTGGCGGTCCTGGTCGTCGCCACGCCGTGCCCGCTGATCCTGGCCGTGCCCGTCGCCATGGTGTCCGGTCTGGCCCGAGCCGCCAAGCGCGGCGTCGTGGTGAAGGGCGGCGCGGTCCTCGAGCGACTGGCCGGAGCCGAGGTCCTGCTCTTCGACAAGACCGGCACCCTCACCGAAGGGCGCCCCACCGTGGCCGACATCGTCACGGACGGGAACATCGCGGGGCGAGAGGTGCTGCAACTCGCCGCATCGCTCGACCAGGTGTCACCCCACGTCCTCGCCTCCGCCGTCGTGCGTGCCGCTCACGACCAGGAGCTCGACCTGACGCTGCCGACCGACGTCGAGGAGCTCGCGGGGCACGGCGTCCGGGGACGGGTCGGCGACCAGACGGTGGCGGTCGGCAAGGCCAGCTGGCTCCTCACCGGCGCACCCCCGGACTGGGCCCGGTCGGTTCGGCGTCGAGCCGATCTCGACGGGGCGCTCACCATGGTGGTGGCGGTCGACGGCGAGGTGGTCGCCGCGATCGTGCTCGACGACCCGATCCGCACCGACGCCGCCCGGACCATCCGCGACCTGCGCCGCCAGGGCATGACCCGGATCACCATGGTCACCGGCGACCGCGCGGACGTGGCGTCGACGGTGGGCGCGGTCATCGGTGTGGACGAGGTGCTCGCCGAACGCACGCCTGCGGAGAAGGTCGACGCGGTGCGCAGCGCCAGCCTGACGCACCACACGATCATGGTCGGCGACGGGATCAACGACGCTCCCGCGCTGGCCCTGGCCGACATCGGGGTGGCCATCGGCGCCCGGGGCTCCACGGCCTCGTCCGAGGCCGCCGACGTGGTGCTCACCGTCGACCGGCTCAGCCGCCTGAGCGAAGCCATCACCATCGCCCGCCGCACCCGCCGGATCACACGCCAGTCCGTCTACACCGGCATCGGCCTCTCCGCGATCGCCATGGTGTTCGCCGCCTTCGGGCTGCTGCCACCCGTCGCGGGCGCCCTGCTGCAGGAGGCCATCGACGTGGCGGTGATCCTGAACGCCCTCCGCGTGCTGCGCACGCCGGCGCCTGGGCTCGACGCCCGGCCCGCGGAGCAGGACCTCGTCGACCGCTTCTCCGGCGAGCACACCACGCTGCGCCCCGACCTCGACCAGCTGCGTCGCACGGCCGACCTGATCGGCGCCGCGCCCACCGCCGAGGTGCTCGAAGCGCTCCAGACCGTGCAGCGCTTCCTCGTCGACGAGCTCCTGCCGCACGAGCAGGCCGAGGACGCGCAGCTGTACCCAGTCTTCGATCGGATCCTCGGCGGCTCGGACCCGACCGGGACCATGAGCCGGGCCCACGTGGAGATCGCCCACCACGTCCGGCGCATCGGCCACCTGATCGACGACCTCGACGCCACGGACCCCGATCCCGGCGACCTGATCGAGCTCCGTCGCTCGCTCTACGGACTGCACGCCATCCTGGTGCTCCACTTCGCCCAGGAGGACGAGAGCTACCTCAGCCTGATCGAGCAGCCCGCAGCCGCTGGTTGAGCGCGGCGCGGTGCTTGCGGCCTCCGCAAAACGCCCATCGGGCCGAATCGCCCGGAAGTCATGTTCCTGCTGCGAGCGGGGTCCGAGCGAAGTCGTTCAGGCGAGCGCCGGGCCCGGGCCGTGCGTGCACCGAGCGGCGGTCGAACGGCTCGCCGCACGCGCGGCAGGTGTGGGTCAGGAACATGACCTCGCCGCACACGTCGTGCACGAGCTCGAGCGGGGCACCGTCGGGCGCCGCCCAACGGTCGCCCCACTCCCGCATGGTGGTGAGCACGGGCCACAGATCCAAGCCCTTGTCGGTGAGGCGATACTCATGGCGCAACGGGCGCTCCTGATAGGGCACCTTCTCGAGGACGCCGACCTCGAGAGCGCCCGCCTGGAGTTCGAGACCAACGTGGTCGGACCGCTGGCCGTCGTCGAGGCGACACTGGAGGCCCTGCGTGATGGGCGACCTGAGGTGCTGGCCGACGGACACCAGCCGGTTCGTCAAGGCCCAGCTGTCGAGTCCTCTGGAAGACCTGTACCCGTCGCTGGTGCCGTCGTGAGGTCCTCGACTACTCCAGCGTCAACGGGCTTCCCTGGCCAGCTTGTCGAAGCGCTTGGGTAGCCGCCTCACCTCGAAGGCAGCGGTGATCTCGAGGGCCCCCATGAGGATCGCCCAGATGCCGACGAGGACGATGATGATGGAGAGGGTGAGTCCGGGGCGGCGCAGGGCCCAGATGCCAAGCACGATCGAGATGGCGCCGCTGCTCATCGTGACCCACCAGAGGGAGTCTTCGCCGTGGTTGGCGATGCCGCCGCTGAAGAGGAGGAGGCCGGCGATCAGCAGCCAGATCCCGATGATGGCGGCGATCACCCGCAGCGTCGGTTCGGGCCATGCCAAGAGAATCACGCCCATGGCGATGTTGATGACGCCGGTTCCGATCGACCAGCTTCGGGGGGCGCCGTCGACGGGGCGGGTGGCGAGGTCGAAGAGGCCTCGGACGACGAAGATGGCTCCGACGAAGTAGGCGACGTTCTTGAGCGTCCAGTCGATCTCCATCAGGATCACACCGGCGATCACGCTCAGCGTGCCCATGATCAGGAACACCCACCAGGTCTTGGAGATCGCGACGACGTCGTCTCGCGAGAGTGCGTCGGTCTCGGGTACCGGGCTCAACAACACGTGGCACGCCTCCTGGTCGTTGATCGAAGCCGAGCCCTACGTTGGACCCGACGATCCAACCCTATGGTCTGCCTGGTTCAGCGGTGGGGACCCCTTCTGGACAACGTGGCCTCATGCTGCTCGCTGGACAAGGCCTCCTGTGGCTGCCGAGGGCACCGGCCCTTACCCCACGTGTGCACCCATCTGCTCAAGTCCGAAGGCGGCGGGAGTCGGGGGGCGTGTCAGTCTCCCGCCCTTCCGGGGGGCTTGCGTGGCGCACGGTGACGTCCTGGGTCGTCGACGACACTTGGATGCCGGCCTCTTCGAGCCGGAGGAGGATCCGTCGGGTGAACTCGTCGGTCGCCCACCGTGCGGTGCGCACGGGGACCACGAAACGTGCCGCCAACTCGAGGTAGTCGTCGGTTGCCCGGATGAAGACGCGTGATTCGACCTCGGTACGTGCGATCGGATATCGCTTGATCATCTCGGAGATGGCGGTCTCGGCCCCTTGCGAGGCCGAGATCCGAACGACCTCTTCGTTGATGATCTGCTCGGCGGTGCGCCAGTCGTCCCGGTAGGCGATGGGGATGGTCACCTCCTCCCACATGAACTCGAACGCGGTGCTGTAGTTGTAGACCGGTTGGTCGAGGGTCGTCTTGTTCGACACGGACACGATTCGTCCCGTGTACTGCCTGCCCCGGACCCACGTGTCGTCATCGATGCTCGACCCGATCTCCATCAGCTTCGTTCGCAGGGGCGATACGTCGATCACGTCCCCGCGAACCCCGCCGAGCTGCACCCGGTCGCCGATGCGGAAGATGCCGCCCGAGGTGATGTTGAACCAGCCGGCCACCGCACCGATGAGGTCCGAGAGCGCGACCACCAGTCCCGCCGCGACCAGTCCGAGCAGGAGACCGAGCTGCCCCGCAAAGGGCCGCCACAAGATCCCCATGCCGATCAGCGCGAGGACCACGGTGGCGTAGTGGACGACCTTGCGTGTGTAGTACTTGCGATACCGGTCTTCGACCCGACGCGACGCGAGCCGCCCGACCAGGATCCCGACGACCACGGCGATTGCGGCGATGACGATCGAGGTAACCGCCTTTCCACCGACCGACGTGTCGTCAACGATCAGATTCCACATTGTGCCCACCACCTCTCAATGCTCCCCTGACCGGTCACTTCGATCGCGCGGCTTCATCGGGCTGGGGTTGACGGTACCGGAGTTGGCCCAGTCTTGGTCGACGCCCGATTCGCGGGGGACCTGGACAGGAGGGGGCGCGGGTTCGGGATCGGGACAGTACGGGAGCCAGTCAAAGGAGTGGGACCTGATCTGCGCCTACTTTGCCGGCGGGAGAGTTGTGTTTGATCTCGGGCCCATGCCGGGTCGCGCTCGGGAAGATCTGCTGGAAGCGAGTCCGACGGCGAGCCCACGATGCCATCAGATCTGAAGCGCTTGTTCCAATTCTGGCTTTCAAGGGGCTCCGCGCGCGCCATGGACTTCGTGCGCCCGATCGAAGCGAGCACGGTGCTTTCAGCTCCAGATGGCGCTCATGGGATCTGCAGATCCCTCAACGCGAGCATCTGTTCGCGTGCATGCACACCAGCTTCGAGCGGATCGTTGAACGCGACGCCTCCGTAGAAGGCTCCAACATGCAGACTCCGGCCGCCCCGAAAATGAAGTCGCCAGGGAAAGAAGTACCCCGAGAGGTTCTTGACGATTCGGACGTCCACCAAGTCTCGAAGTTCAAAGGTTCGAGTGCGGAGCACGTTGTGTACGAGAACCTTCCCCTGCACCACCTCCAAGCGCGTCTGGGTCCAGCGATACGACAGGGCGAAGGAGGCGAGTCCAACGGCGATCCCGGCTGGGAAGAGTGCAGAGATGCCGAAGAACACCGCGCCGTACAGCAGCCAGAAGGCCGCCATCCAATAGCGCGCACGTGGCCGGTACACCAGCCGGTCGGAGGGAACCCGGCTCATTCGGCATCCTCGACGAGGGGGGGATCCGCAGGCCGGCACACCCACACCCCTCACGGGTGCGATGGCGATGGAGGTCCGTCGGTCTCGAAGAAGAGCTCGTCGGCGTAGCACCACCACCAGTCCTCGCCCGGTTCGTACGATCGGATGAGCGGGTGGTCGGGGTGCTCGTGGTTGTGCGCGGTGGCGTGGCGGTTCGGCGAGTTGTCGCAGCAGCCGACGTGGCCGCAGGCCATGCACATCCGCAGGTGCACCCAGCGTCCCCCGATGCGCAGGCAGTCCTCGCAGCCCTCGCTCGAGGGCGCGACGTCGGCGACGGTGTCGAGGTGGGTGCAGGTGTCGGTCATGGCGATCGCTCCAGGTTCGGTCGGTCCCAATCGGCGCAAAGCGCGGCCGCCTCGTAGGTGCTCTGCAGGAACTCGAGCAGCAGCGCGTCGGGATCCGACGCGGTGCGCACCGCGGTGTACGGCAGGGTGAACTCCCCCAGCCCGTCGTTGAATGCAGCGCCCGCCGGGGTGACCGGGGTCGACCGGAAGCCGGGCGGCTCCGGGTAGGCGTACGAGTAGAAGTAGCCTTCGCCGTCGGGCCCGGGCCAATAGCCGGCGCTGCTCACCTCGTGGGAGTACGCCTCGAGCATCACCTGGGGCCCGCAGTTGGGCGCGCTGCCGGGATAGGGCGGCGCCGTACGGCCCGAGAAGCGGGTCACCGCCAGGTCGAGCGCACCCCAGAAGAGGTGCACCGGGCTGACCTTGCCCAGGAACCGGCCGCGGAACTCCTCGAACACGCGGTTCATCTGGACCAGCGCCAACCAGTACCGCTGCACCGCATCCGGGTCGTAGGAGGCGTGGTGGTCATCGCGCTCGAAGGGGATCTGGACGATGCCGGACGCAGAGGGGCACGTTCCACCAGTGGTTCGTGAGCGGTGTGTTCGCCATTCGGATCTTGCCGACGACCTGGGTCCAGAGCTGGAGGGCGTCGCGGGTGTCCTGCCAGTCCGACACCCACAGCTCGGGCCACACGGGAGATGCGCCGTCGATCACCCCTGCGACGCTATCGGGCCTCGGCAACCCGCAGAGCTCAGGAGCCGCGGTCAGCGCTTCGAGCTTGCGCTCGGTGCGCCGGGGTCTTCGAGCAGCTGTTCGTAGAGCGCCTGGGTCTCGGCGCCGGGCGTGATGCCGAGCTCATCTCGAAGTTCGCAGCGAAGGTGTTCGTAGACGCGCAGCGCTTCGGCGGGGTTGCCTTCGGCGGCGAGGGCGCGCATCAGCACGCGGTGTCCGCTCTCCCGCAGCGGCGCAAGCTTGACCAGGGTGCGGCCCGCGTCGCGGGCCGCGGCGAGCTCGGTACCACCCAGCCCGAGGCCTGCGGCCGCGTACGCTTCGAGCGGCGCGCACGTGGAGCTGTTCGAGGTGGCGTCGGACCTCGTCGATCCACGGCGCGTCTTCTCCGGGCAGGAACCCGCGGCGGGCGGTGAACAGCGAGACCTGCGAAGCGGCCCACGCACGTTCCCACTGCTGTTGCACCACCGCCGACTCGGCTCGGTGGATCGCCTCCTCGGCCGCTTCGAGATCGATCGTCGCATCGGCCAGCGCCAGACGTACCGCGCTCTTGCCCTGCACCCGGTCCGTACCCAGCAGCGGCGCAGACGCGACAGCAGCGCGTTGAGGGCCCCGTCGGTGTCTGCTGGTCCGCCGTCGGGCCACAGCGCGTCGATGAGCTCCGCCCTCGGGGTCGGCTGGGCGCGATGCACGACCAGGTAGGCGAACAGCAGACGGCCCTGCCGGCTGGGAAGCGAGTCTTCGAGCCGCTCACCGGCGTCGTCGATCGCGATCGGCCCGCAAATCTGCACATGCACGGCCACAAGTCTGCAAGGTTTTGCCAACGTCCACCCAACACGATGGACGTACCCCTTTCTGTGAGGAGAACCGGATGGCTCAGTTGATTCGCTGTGAATGTGGCTACATCGCTCGGGCAGACACCGACGATGCGGTCATCGACCAGATCCGCGAGCACATGCGTCAGGACCACCCAGCGCTCCTCGAGACCGTTGCCACCGAAGAGCTCCGAAGTTGGATCGAGCTCGAATAGCTGAAGCAGGAAGGGATGACCATGAGCACCTCCGTCCCCACCCCGTCGGCGTCGTCGAGCACCCCGCGACCTACGCCGAGCGATCGAGTCGAACCGCTGGTCGACGCGGCATGGCTCGGCCGGCACCTTCACGATGCCGGCGTCCGTGTCGTCGAGGTCGACGTCAACGACCAGGCCTACAACGAGGGCCACATCGAAGGCGCCGTGCTGTGGAACGTCTATGCGGACCTCAAGGACGACCAGTACCGCACCCTCGATCGGGACGCGTTCGCGGCGCTGTGCGCCCAGTCGGGCATCGACGAGGACACCGTGGTGGTGTTCTACGGGTACGCACCCGCACTCGGCTTCTGGCTGCTCGAGCTGGCCGGGCACCGCAACACCAAGGTCCTGAACACCTCACGCTCGGCGTGGCAACAGCTCGGCCTTCCTTGGAGCGCCGCGTCGCCGAGGCCGGTTCCGACCACCTTCGAGCCGCGCACCCCGACACGACCGGTGCAGGCGACCAGAGCCGAGCTCGAGTCGCACCTCGCTGGTTCGGCGCTCGACGATCCTGGACGTTCGCACGCCCGAGGAGTACGTCGGCGAGCGGTTCTGGCCCTCCGGTGGCTCCGAGCCCGGCGGCCGGGCCGGCCACATCCCCGGCGCCACGCTGGTCCCGGCCAACGATCTCGTCGACGAGGCCGGCGCGTTCGCCGACCGGCGCGTCGCTGGCGGAGAAGTACGCCTCAGTCGATGCGCAGCAGACGACGATCACCTACTGCACCATCGGCGCCCGCGCCGCAACGACCTGGTTCGTGCTCACCCACCTGCTCGGCTGGGACGACGTCCGTGTGTACGACGGGTCGTGGGCCGAGTGGGGCCGCACCCCCGACGGTCCCGGTCGAACGATGACGAGCCGAGCTTCGATCGCCCCGAACGCTCCCGACCCCGCCCAGGCTGCCCGCGCCACAACCACGGGTCCGCCGACGACACGAAAGTTCGTTCCATGACCACGACAACCGTGCGAGTCGCCGCCATCCAGGCTGCACCGGTGCTGCTCGACACCGAGGCGACCATCGACCGCGTCGACCAGCTCACCGCCAAGGCCGCGGCCGACGGCGCCCAGCTGGTCCTGTTCCCCGAGACGTTCGTGCCGGGCTATCCGGACTGGATGTGGCGCACCCGACCATGGCACGACGGCGACTGGTACCAACGGCTCGCCGACCAGGCCGTGCAGCGTCCCGGGACCCGCCACCGAACGGCTTGGCGAGATCGCCGCCACCCACGGCGTCCACCTCGCCATCGGCATCGACGAACGCTCCAACGACGACGCCACGCTGTACAACTCGATGCTGTACATCGCCGACGACGGCCGGCTCCTCGGCTGTCACCGCAAGCTCATGCCCACCGGCGGCGAGCGGCTCATCTGGGGAACCGGCGACGGCTCCACCCTCACGGTCGTCGACACGCCGTTCGGCCGCGTCGGTGGTCTCATCTGCTGGGAGAACTACATGCCGATGGCCCGCATGGCCATGTACGCCCAGGGCGTCGACATCCTGCTCTCACCGACCTGGGACAACTCCGACGTCTGGGTTCCCACGCTGCGCCACATCGCCAAGGAAGGCCGCTGCTTCGTGGTCGGCTCGACCGCGTGCCAGCGCGCGGCTGACATTCCGCACGATCTGCCAGGGCGCGAGGAGCTCTATCTAGACGACGACGATTGGCTGAGCCGAGGGAACAGCACCATCGTCGGACCCGACGGCGACCTGATCGCCGGACCCCTCATCGGCGAGCCCGGCATCGTGTGCGCCGACCTCGACCTCGACCGCATCCCGACCGCCCGCCGCCAGTTCGACCCCGTGGGCCACTACGCCCGCCCCGACGTGTTCCGCCTCGACGTCGACACCCGGGCCAAGCCCGCCGTCGAGTTCCATCGATGAACGACGTCGCCGGGGTCTGATCACGCAGCGAACTCGAAACCAACAACTGTTGGATTACTGGCCCGGGAGGCGTTACCGTGGCCCACCATGCTGGCGATGATCATCAAGGAGTTCCGCGAGCTCCGTCGGGACCGCCGGACGATGGGGATGCTGATCGCGCTGCCGCTGGTGTTGCTGGTGACCTTCGGGTACGCGGCCAATTTCGGCGTCGAGCACGTGTCGACCGTGGTCGTCGGGCCAGGCGCCAAGGTTGCGGCGCAACAACTTCCCCCGCTGTTCCACGTCACCGAGGTCGATCCAACGGGCGACCGCGCTACGGGAACTGCCGATCTGCGTGACAACCGGGCAGACGCCGTGTTGGTCACGAGCGGGTCCGACAAACCGCTGTTGCTCGTCGACGGGTCGTCGCTGTTCACCGCTCAGGCGACGGTCTCGGCGGCGAACCGTGCCGGCGATGCACTCAGCGTCGAGGTCCTGTTCAATCCGGAGCTGAAGACGTCGTGGGTGATGGTGCCGGGCTTGATCGGCCTGATCTTGGCGTTCATCGGCACGATCGTGACCAGCCTCGGCCTCGTCCGCGAACGGCAGGACGGCACACTCGAACAGCTGGCGGTGATGCCGTTCCGCCCGAGTGACGTGATCATCGGCAAGATCGCTCCCTACTTCGCGCTGGCGTTCCTCGACATGGTGGCGGTCGTGGTGCTCAGCATCGTGCTGTTCGGTGTGCCGTTCGTGGGCTCGGGGCCCCTGTTCGCCGTCGGGGCTGCGATCTTCCTCCTCGTGGTGCTCGGGCTCGGAGTGCTGATCTCGACGATCTCCCAGACGCAGGGCCAGGCGATCCAGACCGCGATGTTCTTCGTGATGCCCCAGATCCTGCTGTCGGGCATGATCTTCCCGCTCGAGGCGATGCCGTGGGGGGTTCGCTGGATCGGGTATCTCCTGCCGCTCACCTACTTCATCAACATCTCGCAGGGGATCCTGCTGCGTGGCGCCGGCCTGAGCTCGCTGTGGGTCTCGTACGTCGTCCTGATCGTGATGGCCGTGGTGGTGCTCGGCGGCGCGGTGCTCAGGTTCCGGCGTGACCTGGCGCCCACGCTCAAGGCCGGCGACACGCCCGACCTGAAGGGGACCAGGTGACCTTCGGGGTCAGCGGTCTCGACAAGCACTTCGGCGACATCTGTGCCCTGCGCGGCGTCGACCTCGACGTCCCGGCAGGATCGGTGGTTGCCGTCGTCGGCGGCGATGGCGCCGGCAAGACGACCTTGCTGCAGTGCCTGGTCGGTCGGTACGCACCGTCGGCCGGTCAGGTGCGGCGGCCGCCGAGCCACCAGATCGGCTACATGCCGTCGACGTCGGGGACGTGGCGCGAGTTGACGGTCGACGAGAACATCGAGTTCGTTGCCAAGGCGTTCAAGATGTCGAAGCCGGACCGCGACCGGCGCCGTGCCGAGCTGGTCGAGCGGGCGGGGTTGACCGACGCGTCCGACCGGTTGGCCGCCCAGCTCTCCGGTGGGATGCGGCAGAAGCTCGGATTCGTGCTGGCCATGTTGCACGCGCCCGAGCTGCTGGTGCTCGACGAGCCGTCGACGGGGGTCGACCCGGTGAGCCGCGTGGAGCTGTGGCGCTTGATCGCACAGGCCGCCGCCGCAGGCACCGCCGTCGCCATGGCGACCACCTACCTCGACGAGGCGGAACGCGCCACCGCCGTGACGGTGCTCGATCGCGGACGGGCGATCGCGACCGGAACCAGCGACGACCTGTTGAGCTCGATGCCCGGATGCATCACCGCGCCCGAGCGACCGTCGGTCGCGGCTCACTCCTGGCGCCGGGGCCGTTCGATCCGTGAGTGGCACGCAGCAACCGACCCAGCCTCGGTGGCGGCCGACGACGGAGGGCGACTCTCGGCATCGGAGCTCACGTTCGAGGACGTGGTCATCGCACGGCTGCTGGACGAACGCGAGATCGGTGACCGGGCAGTGACGGCGTGACGGGCGCTGCGAGCTCCGCCCCCCTGCTCACCGCCACCGGCGTCGCGCGCAGGTTCGGCGGCTTCGCCGCCGTCGACGACGTCACGATGGCGGTCGGCCCGGGCGAGATCGTCGGGCTCGTCGGCGCCAACGGTGCGGGCAAGACCACCCTGATCCGCATGATGCTGGGGCTGCTCGCCCCCTCCGAAGGCCACATCCAGATGTTCGGAGCGACGCCATCGCGTCGGTCCAGGAGACGCCTGGGCTACGTGCCGCAAGGGCTCGGGCTGTACCTCGACATGACCGTGGCCGAGAACGTCTCGTTCAACGCCGCCGCATTCGGCATCTCCACCGACCAGATCGTCCTCAACAAGCCGTTGCGGGAGATGTCCGATCGGCCCGTCGGGTCGATCGGGCTCGGGCGGCAGCGCCAGCTCGCGTTCGCGTGTGCGTTGGGCCACCTACCGGAGCTCGTGGTGCTCGACGAGCCGACATCGGGCGTCGACCCGTTGGCCAGGGCCCGCCTCTGGGACACGATCCGGTCCGAGGCGCAGCGGGGCGCCGGGATGCTCGTGACCACTCACTACATGGACGAGGCACAGCAGTGCGACCGTCTCGTGCTGATGGCGGCCGGACGCGTCGCCGCCGAAGGCACCCTCGCGGACATCATCGCCGGCCGCACGGTCGTCCAAGTGACCGCCGCAACATGGTCCGAGGCGTTCGCCGCGCTCTGCGATGCCGGCCACGACGTCACGCTCGCCGGTCGGCGAATCCGTGTCGGGGGGGCCGACGTCTCGCAGGTGTCCCAGACGCTCCGCGCTGCCGGCATCGACGCCGAGTTGGGCGTGGTACCCGCAACGCTCGACGAGGCGATGGTCGCCGTCAGCGCCAGCCGATGAGCGCCAGGCCCCGCGGTCGCCGCCCTGGAAGCGACTCGAGCCGGAGCGACATCGTGGAAGCGGCACGCCGCGAGTTCGCCGAGCGCGGGTACGAGCGGGCCACGATCCGTTCGATCGCGGCGAACGCCAAGGTCGACCCCGCGACGATCTACCACTTCTTCGACGACAAGAACGACCTGCTCACCGCGGCACTGGAGTTCCCGGTGAGCGACGACGCGGTCCGCCTCCTGATACCGGCGTCCGGCGACATCTCGGCCAGCGCACTGCTCACCGGTGTCCTCGAGTTGTGGCAGGAACCCGAAGTCGCGGAACGACTCAAGGCCCTCATCCGGGTGGCGATCACCCACCCGGATGCGGCTGAGGGCGTCAGCGCCATGTTGCAAAGGTCCGTGCTCGGACCACTCACCGACGCCCTCGGCGACGACGAGGCCGAGCTGCGCGCCGGCCTGGTCGGCGCGCAGCTCGTCGGGCTCGCCCTGGTCCGGCTCGTGGTGCCGTTCCCCCCGATCACCGACGCCTCGATCGACGAGCTCGTCGAAGCCGTCTCGCCCACCATCGACCGCTACCTCACCGGAACGCTCGGCGAGCAGCACGCGGACGGCCCAGCATCGCAGCCTTGACGGGTCGGCGGCGCTGACCGCCGACCCGTGTCGCTCAGCGTCGGGCGGAGGGCGCGAGCAGCGTCGTCCGGGCGCTGCGACTCAGCGAGTGACCGACGTCGCCTTCAAGTCGAACTCGGCGAGCACATCGGCGACGAGACCGTGCAGCTCGTCGCAGTCCAGGCCGCCACCGACCGGCCAGGCGACGGTCGAGAGGAAGACCGTCCCGAGCGCACGCCCGCTGAGCACGTACAGCTGCCCGCCGATCCGGTCGAGGTCGGCGGGTGTCACGTCCACCTCGTTGAGCCGTACCCAGAAGTCGTCGGGCTCGCCGCCGTCGATGCGGGGAACCGCCGCGGGCAACTCGCCGTAGTTGGAGCAACCGACCGGCGAGGCGGACGCGCCCATCGCCATCGACTCGGCCCGACGGACCACCGCGGCGGGCATCAGCGGCACCAACGGGAGGGCGGCCTCCAGGTCGTGGGACTGCTCTGCGGCCGCGGTGAGCGCCGCCTTGGTCGCGGCACGCAGGCCGGTCAGGTCGTCGACCAGGTCACCGGGATCGATCCGGATGGTGGCGGCATCCAGGGCGTTGGCGCGCGTGTCGCCGTCGACCCGGACGCTGACCGGCACCGCCAGCGTGACGGTTCCGTCGTCGCCCTTCCGCTCGAGCCGTTCCCCGAGCCGGGCGGCGACCGCGGCCACCAGCGTGTTGCTGGTGCCGCCCCGGCGGGCCGCGGCGTCGTCCCAGTCGTCCTGCGAGATCCGGACGCACGCCACGGGCACGTGGAAGGTCCCGCTCGTCGGGGCCGGAGGGGGAACCGGCCCCGACGGCGAGCGGCGGGACGACGTCGAGCTTGCCTGCGCCCGAGCGACCCGGACGGAGGCGACCACGGCCTTCAGCACCGCCGGGAGGTCGCGCACGAAGGAGACGACGTCGGACCACAGGACGCGACTGCGGCGGCGCACGCCCCGCAGCGGGTAGTCCGGTCGGCGCGACCGACCCTCGACCGCGTCGGCGATCGCCTGGAGCACGCACAGGCCGTCGCCGAGGGTGTGCGGCACGATCATGGTGACCGCCGCTCCCCCGTCGGTCAGTGGCAGCACCCCGACCCGCCAGCCCGGACCGCGCTCGGGGTCGGTGCCCCGGTCGCCGAACTCGTCGGTCCAGGCGAGGATCTCGTCGCGCGGGCGAGGCACCTCCTCGACCTCGACGTCGGGCACGCGGCCGACCGACGCCCAGCGGTGCCGCCCACCCGGGAGCGGCGAGCGCTCGACGAGCCGACCCAGCAACGTGCCGCCCAGGTTCTCGTTGAACCGGCGCACCGCCGCGACGTCGACGGAGCGCTCGTAGGTCCAGGTCGCGTGGAAGCAAGGCTGGTGGCCGAGGGCACGCAGGCCGAGGAACGACCCCTGGTCCATGAGCGCGAGCCGATCGTCCATCCCGGTCAGCTCTCGTTGAAGCGGCGGATCGCTCGCGGAACCGAGAAGGCCAGGATCACCACGATCCACAGCACCGAGCGGATGACGTACCCGGCAGTGTCCGTCGTGAACGAACCGGATGCCTGGAGCGCCTTCGCGGCCTCGGGCCCGAGCATCAGCCCCCGGCACGCGTTCACGACGATGGTGACCGGTTGGTGCTCGGCGAAGAGCTGGAGCCACCCAGGCATGGAGTTGACCGGCACGAACGCCGAGCTGGCGAACGTGAGCGGGAGCAGCAAAGGGAAGGCGATCGACTGGGCCGCCTCGGCCGATGTGGACCGGAGCCCGACGATCGCCATCAGCCACGACAACGAGTAGGCGAACGCCAGGACCAGCACCCCGCCCTGGACCACGCCGACCAGGCTGTGGGGGCGGAAGCCGATGAGCAGGCCCACGAGGAACATCACCACGATGATCGCGAGGTTGCGCACCAGGTCGGCGAGCGTCGCGCGCGGCCAGCACCGACATGCGGACCATCGGGAGCGAGCGGAACCGGTCGATGATGCCACCGCCGAGGTCTTCGGCGAGCCCGATGGCGGTCGACACGGCGCCGAGGGCGACGGCCTGCACGAAGATGCCCGGCAACAGGTAGTTGACGTAGTCCATGCCGAGCATCTGACCGAGCGTTCCGCCGAACACGTAGCGGAACAGGAGCACGAACAGCACGGGCTGGACGAACGTGAACACGAGCAGCCCGGGCTCGCGCACCAGGTGGAGCAGGTTGCGCTTCGTGAGCGCCAGGGTGTCGAGGACGCCGAAGCGGTACTTGATGGTGTCGTCGACCTCGTCGACCTCGCCGACCTGGTCGGGGTACAACTCCGTCGGGATGTCGAATCGGACCGCGGTCACCGGTGGCCTCCCGAAGTCCCGGCCGGTAGCAGGTCCGGGTCGAGGTCGGGGGCTGTCGTGTGCCCGGTGAGCTGCAGGAAGACGTCGTCGAGGCTCGGCTCACGGACCGACAACTTGGTGGGGCGATGCCACCCTTGATCGAGCACGCGCACCACGTCGAGGGAGCGCTCCGCACCCCCGGACACCGGGCCGCGCACCACGCAGCCGTCGACCTCGGCTCCACCCACGATGGTGCGCACCGTGGGGAACGCAGCCGCTGCCGCCGACGGGTCGGCGAAGGTGAGCTCGATGACGGTGGCCCCGAGGGTGGCCTTGAGGCTGGGGACCGTGCCCTCGGCGATCACGCGGCCCTGGTCGATCACCGCGACGGCGTCGGCGAGCTGTTCGGCTTCTTCCAGGTACTGGGTCGTGAGCAGGACGGTGGTCCCGTCGACCAGGAGCTCGCGGATCAGGTTCCAGAGGTCGTTGCGACTGCGCGGGTCGAGCCCGGTGGTCGGCTCGTCGAGGAACAGCACCGGGGGGCGGTGCACCAGCGACGCCGCCAGGTCGAGACGACGACGCATCCCGCCCGAGAACCCCGAGAGCGGTCGGTCGGCGGCCCGCGTGAGCCGGAACATCTCCAGCAGCTCATCGGCGCGAGCCTTCAGCCTCGACCGGGGTTGGTGGGTCAGCTGGCCGATCAGGATCAGGTTCTCCCGCCCGGTCAAGCGCTCGTCGACGGCTGCGTACTGCCCCGCGAGACCGATGCGCGACCGGACCCGCTGGGGGAACCTGCCCACGTCGACACCGAGCACCTTCGCGGTCCCACCATCGGGACGGACGGAGGTCGTGAGCACCCGCACGGTCGTGGTCTTGCCGGCGCCGTTGGGTCCGAGGAGCCCGAACACCGTGCCGCGCGGGACTTCCAGGTCGACCCCGGCGAGGGCCTGGACGTCCCCGTACCGCTTCGTCAGGCCGCAGACCTCGATGGCTGGCGTCGTCGTCATGGTCAGGACGTCCCGTTCACGCGGCGTCGACGAGCGAGAACCAACGGTCCCACGCCTCGAACTCGGCGTCCACGATCTCCATCACCTGCGGTCGCAGCAGGGCGACGAACCGGTCGCCGATCAACGGAACCTTCAGGTCGAGGGTGAGGTCGATGGTGTAGGTGCACGCTGTCTGGCCAGCCGGCTCGATCGCGGCCGCGATCGTCGCGGTCCCGGGGACGTTGCTGGCCTCGATCATCGACCGACCCGTGAACACGTCCCCGGCTCGCTCCCACCGATCGGTGGTGGTGACGGTGTTCGTCGAGCTGATGATCTTCTGGGCCATCTTGGGAACCTCGCCCTCGACCGTCCGGATGGTCTTGAGGTCGAGGACGTCGTCGCCGGCGTCCACGTGGAGGATCTCGATGTCGCCGTGGCCCATCAGGGCGTACCGACCGACGTGCGCGTCGGGGTCGAGGAACATCGCCGACACCTGGTCGAGCGGTCGGTCATAGCGGTAGGAAGCGTTGAACTCCATCGGACGACCTCAGGCGGCCGGAGGCTGGAGGACGGCGGCGGGACCCATGGCGACATCGCCTCCGGTGCGAGCCACCTCCTGCAGGATCTCGGCGACCCGTGCGAAGTAGCTCGTCACCGCGTGCACCGCCTGTGGGGTGTCCGGGCAGCTGCAGGTGACGTAGGTGCTCCCGGGCATCCGCATCATCCAGACGTACACGTCGTCGTCGTCGCCGCTGCCGGTGAGACCCCAGAAGTTGTGCTCGAGCCACTTGTCGTGGCCCGGGATGATCGCACCGTCGAGGTAGGACATGATCGGGGGCCGGTCCGAGGACTCGGCGTCGAAGTCCATGTACTCGGCAAGGATCTCCGCCACCCGAAGCGTGGGGACGTCGCCGGCTTCCTTCGTGTCGCGGAACTCCTGGCGCACTCGGCGCACCAACGAGCCGAACGTGTCGTCGGGCTCGATGTCGACGTGGAGCGGGACCAGGTTGATGAACCAACCCATCGCGAGCATCCACTCCGACGACCAGCGGCTGTGCACGGGATTCAGGCACCGGTACGAGGTTGCCTCGGCCATCTCGTGAGCGGCCATGGCGCAGGCCGTGTAGAGCCCGGCCGCGTAGTTCCCACCCAGGTCCTTCACCGCGGTCTCGTAGTCGTGGTTCAGCTCTTCGCTGAGCAGCTCCTGGTACACCGGGACCAGCGGGACCTTGACGCCGGGGGTCATCCCGAGGTCGACCGGGAAGCGAGGCAGCTCACCGCCGCCGCGCAGCAGGAAGTAGAGCCAGTCCTGCACTCCCTTGGCATCGATGTCGAAGCTGTCCGCCCGCTCGCGCTCCTCGACGCAGTAGTCGGGATACGAGCCCACCTCGGGGAGGTCCGGCGCGGTGCCCGCGCGCTCGCAGTCGTAGATGGTCGTGAGCTCCCAGAAGGACAGGAGGCAGGACACCCCGTCGGTGTAGCTGTGGTCCGAACCGAAGTAGACGATGGTCTTCTCGGCGCCGACCACCGCCGTGAAGGTGTAGCCGAGGCGCCCCAGGGGCACGGCCCAGAGGTCCATCTGCTCGTGGACGTGGTCGAGCATGCCTTCGGCGGTGACCTCGCCAGGGAGGAAGGTCGGCTCGAAGGCGATGTCCTCGGGGTCCAGCTCGTGACGCTCGAGCGGCGCGTCCTCGCTGTCGCCGTCGACGGTGAACCAGTTGCGCATCCCGCCGTGGCGACCGATCCAGTAGTTGATCGTCCGAGTCCATGCGTCGACGTCGAACGGACCCGGCAACTCGAACGCCATGCACAACCAGCTGCTGTCGGTGTAGCCGTCGCGTTGCTTGCTCTTGGCGAGCGAGAGGTGGGCCGCCTGCATCATCGACGGGGTGACGCCGGTCGGAGGGGCTGTGGCCATGGCATCGAGGGTCGCCTGACTCGGCGTCCAGTCGATGACACGGCCACCCTGGGTCGGGTGATCGGAAAGTCTGGCCATGACTACCATTGCGTGCTTCTCTCCCCTGCAGAGTGGACGGGTTCTGACCTGAGCGAAATGCTGTCGATGATGATCTGCCGCATCGACTCGGTGACGGCTTCGATCTCGGCCCGGCAGACGTCGTTGCCGGGGAAGCGCCACGTCAGGTAGGTCTCCGTCGGCATTCGATTGATCCAGACGTAGACCTCGTCGGTCGGCCCGACGTCACCGAGGCACGCGTGGGCGTTCCATGCCTGCCAGTCGCTTGCGCTCCGGGTGTGCCGGGCATCCAGGTAGGACACGACGAACCGAGGCTGGAGCGACGCGTCGAGGAGATCGCCGATGCACGACATCGGGAGCCCAGCGCCTCGCTTCGCGGCTGCCCAGGCAGCGCCCGCCTCCGGCAAGACGTCCATGAGCCCCTGGTCGGCTTCGAACTCCACCGCGAACGGGGCGATCGCCGTGAACCACCCGAGCGCCTCAGCCCAGTGCGCCTCGTGGCGGGTGTGGGTCGACACCAGGGAACGGAAGCCGACGGCGCCGGACCCTGACTGGTCGGCCAAGCCCGGCTCGATGCCGGTCCGGCCACCGAGGCGGCCGAAGGCGAGCGACATCGCGGCCAGGAAGCCGGTCGCGGTGCTGGTGCCGTTGGCCCGGCACCAGGCCGCGAAGGCCGAGCCTTCCGCGTCGGTGAGGATGGGGATGCACCGCGCCTCTTGGGGAACCTGCGAACCAGGTGCGAGACCGTCGGGGAGCGGGAACTCGGGAAGCGTGCCGCGGTCGCCCAGGAACGCTCGCCACGTCTCGACGGCTTCGTGCGAGGCCGATGCCTCCGAAGCCAGGGCCAACTCGTCCTGCACGAAGTCGAGGTAGCTCGGCACGGGGGCCAGGTGGCTCGGCCGACCTTCGCGGATCGCATCCACCAGCTCCCGGATCTCGCCGACGGCCAGGAGGATCGAGTACCCGTCGACGTTGACGTGGTCGAACGCCATGACCACGGTCGTGGTGGTGACGGACCGGATCGCGGCGAAGGCGTAGGCCGGCCAGCTGATCGCGTCGGTGGACCGGTTGAAGAGGTCCTCGAGCGTGTCCGCGAGCGCGACGTTGTCGATGAACAGCCCGAGGTCGGTCTCGTCGAGCTGCACCTCGTCGGGCTCCACGGTGAAGCGCTCGAAGTCCACGTCGATGACGCCCACGCCGGTGGGGCGGAAGCCGCTGCGGAGCGTCTCGTGGCGGCCGATCCACGCCTCGAACACTCGCCGGAGGCACTCGCTGCCGACGGAGGGGACCTCGAAGGAGACGCCGAGCCAGCCGGTGGGCGCCGCCTTGCCCGATCCACCGGTCGGCTCCTCGAGGAGGTCGAACAGGTCGGGGTCGACGCGTCGGTTCAGGGCGTGGCTGATGTGTCCGTGCTGGTTGTGGGACGGACCCCGAGGATCTGCGTTCCGGGCGGCGGCGTGGGCGAGGGTGGCATCAGAGGCCCCCCAAACGGACAGCTGACCGAGCGGAAGGTCCAGGTCTCGCAAATCACTGAAGCGCATGGTGCCTCCTCGCGGTGAAGGTCAAAGACGGGTTCATCGCGTGGCCGATCACCACGAAATGTGATGGCAGCTTGCGGGAGACGTGCCCGTCAGTCTTTCTCTGACTTCTCAGCGCGTCCCGAGCTGACCCGATGCGAAGGACCATACCAGACAGTGTCCACTGTCACAAGAGAAAATGTCTGCAGTCCCAACTGACCCTCTTCATAACAGCCGCTATTTCTTGTGCGTCGGTCCCTGGTGCAGGTTTTGCCGTCTCTGGCGGCTTGCAAATCGCAATCGTCGAACGGCGACAGCCGACCGCCGAAAGGCGGGAGCCGACCGCCAACGGACAAGAGGCGACAGTCGACAGTAAAGAATGGCGACCTTGGCACTTCCGATGTAAGGTCGTGCCATGGAGTACCGAGCAGAGGAGCTGGCGATCAAGGCGGGGACGACGGTGCGCAACCTCCGCGCCTACCGCGACCACGGCCTCCTCGAAGCTCCCGAACGCAGAGGACGGCTTGCCGTCTACAACGACTCACACCTCGATCGAGTGCTGCTGATCAGCAAGCTCATCCAGCGCGGCTACACCCTCGCCAACATCGGCGAGCTCCTCGACGGCCAAGCCCGTGGCGTCGACGTGGCGGAGCTGCTCGGCGTCGAGTCTGCGCTGCTGGAGCCGGACCCGAGTGGCATGGGGAACGTGCTGACCGGGGCCCAGTTGATGGAGCTCTACGGCGTGACCGACGGATCGCGCATCGATGCGACGGCGCGTGTCGGGCTCATCGAAGCGATCGACCCCGATGTCGCGCTGCCCGAGCGGCGCTACCGCGTCCGCAAGCCCCACCGCGTTCCGCGCAGGCCGGAAGCTCGTCGAGGCCGGCGTCCCGCTCGACGACGCGATCGCGCAGAGCTCCATGATCGCGAAAGCTGTGCAGCCGATCGCGCACCAGCTCGTCATGCTCGTGGCCGACCAGCTCCTCCAGGATCCGGAATCCGCCATGCCCGGAGACGACTCAGGCCACGAGCCCGCGATCGTCGGGGTGGCACAGCGGCTTCGCCCCCTGGCAGGGGGCGTGGTGGCAGAAGAGCTCACGCTGGCGATGGACGACGAGATCCGCAAGCACCTCAAGCACCTCATCGATCGGCTCCTCGTGGAGACCGGGCAACGCGGGCAGGCCAGTGACGACGCTGCAACTGAGGACGAGCACATCCAGCTCTGAGGACCACCGTCCTGGTGTCCGACGCCGACGCCAGGACGTGGCATAGCGCCACCGATCAGACTCTCGAGCGCCCCGATGGGTGCACGCCGCCGATCTCCTCCCAGCGAAGGACGGTGCGCGGGGAGAGGCCGACGGCTTCGGCGACCTCGCCGACCTGGTGCATGCCGTCGATGGCCGTCAGTGCGAGGACGCCATGTGGCCGCTGGTGCGGATGTGGAGGTTGGCGCTGTGCTCGTTGAGCCCGACCAGGGTGGCGTCGATGTGGTGGGCCGCGAACTTGGCCACGACCGCGTCGAGCGCCGCCACCGCGGAGGTGTCCCAGATGTGCGCGTCGTTCAAGTCGACGACGGCCCGATCGATGTCATCGGTGTAGTCGAACAGGTGGATCAACTCGTTGGTGGAGGCGAAGAAGAGCTCGCCGGTGACGTGGTAGATCCGCGTACGGCCGTCTTCGGGGTCGGCGATGCTGGTGACGTCGGTGACGTGGGCGACGCGTCGGGCGAAGAAGACGGCGGCGAGCAGGACGCCACCTGCGACGCCGAGCGCCAGGTTCTTGGTGAGGACGACGATGGCGACGGTGACCACCATGACGGCGGTCTCGGTCCGGGGTGTGCGGCGGAGCTGGTTGGGCCTGACGCTGTTCCAGTCGAACGTTGAGACGGCGACGATGATCATGACGGCCACGAGAGCCGCCATGGGTATGGCGGCGACCAGATCGCCGAACACCAGGATGCCGACGATGAGGAAGATGCCCGCCGCCAGGGTGGAGAGCCGGGTGCGTCCACCGGACTTCACGTTGATCATGGACTGGCCGATCATGGCGCAGCCGGCCATGCCGCCGATGAAGCCGGTGACGACGTTGGCGATGCCTTGGCCGGTGGACTCGCGGTCCTTGTCGGAGCGGGTGTCGGTGATGTCGTCGATGAGCTGCGCGGTGAGCAGGGACTCGAGGATTCCGACGAACGCCAGGGTGATGGCGTACGGGGCGATGATCGAGAGGGTCTCGAGGTTGAACGGGACCCCGGGGAGTCCGAAGCTGGGCAGCTTGTCGGGCAGGGCGCCCATGTCGCCAACGGTCGGTACGTGGATCCGCAGGATCGCTCCGCCGATGCCGAGCACCACGATGGCCACGAGCGGGGACGGGACCGTGGTGGTGATGCGGGGGAACCCGACGATGATGGCGATGCCGATGGCAACCATGGCGTAGACGGCGATGCCCTCGCCGACGAAGTGGCCGAGCTGGGCGACGAAGATCAAGATGGCCAGGGCGTTGACGAACCCGACCATGACGGGCCTCGGGATGAACCGCATGAGCCGACCGACGCCAAGCGCGCCGAGGGTGACCTGGATGATTCCGGTGAGGATCGTGGCGGCGAACAGGTACTCGATTCCGTGGTTCTTGACGAGGGTCACGATGACGAGCGCCATCGACGCGGTGGCGGCGGAGATCATGGCGGGGCGGCTGCCGGCGAAGGCGATGATGACCGCCATGGAGAACGAGGCGTAGAGGCCGACCTTCGGGTCGAGTCCGGCGATGATCGAGAACGAGATCGCTTCGGGGATCAGCGCGAGGGCCACGACGAGCCCGGCGAGCAGGTCCGCCCGAGGATTGGAGAACCAGGTGGAACGCAACCGCGCCATCGGCGAGCTGAGGGCGGAAGCTGGGGCAGACGTGGTCAAGTGAGGTGCTTTCGGGTGGGCCGCGTGAAGGACGCGTGCATTCGGGGGGAGGGTTGCTGGGCCAACTCGTCCACGTGGCGGGCGGTGCGCCCGGGCCAGTGGGGGGCCTCGCAGGAAGCGCCACCCTACCTATACGTAGGGGAAGAGTTGCAGCCCGCGGGGCGCCGTCCCTTTCCGCGGTGTGGGGAACGGGCTTCCTGCGCACGAGCTGATCTGGACCCAGTTCCCGCTCCTGTCGGTCGACACGGCATGCGCGTAGTGGCCGTGCTGTTCCTGAAGTGCGCAACCCTCCGTGAGCGCGCACGTCGTCGCCTTCGCGAACCCGTATGCGCTCGAGGAGTCCACCAACACCATCTACATCGGCGAGTCGATGACCGCCGAAGGCCCGACCGGGGTGCTGCCCGGCGATGGTTGCCGGCCGAGCGCCTTCGCGCCGCCGTGGCGACGCCCGGAGGAATCGGGGTCAGGCGGCGGCAGGCACGACGGTCGGCCGGGGGCCGTCGTCGTCGAGCCAGGTCCGCCACGCGGCCTCCAGCGCGGTGGTGTCGTGCCGGAGCGGGTGGAAGTCCGGGCGGCGGTAGTCGCGAAGCCGGGCCCGGAACCGCTTGGAGAGCAGCGGGTTGGTTCGCAGCCGCCACACGCTCTTCGGCAGGGCGAGGCCACGGTAGCTGCGGCGGTCACGAAGGGTGCCCACGACGGTGTGGTAGCCGGCGATGAACGCCAGCGCGGCCGTGGCGAGGCGCATCGCCCGCAGGCGGGTCTCCTCGTCACCGCCGACGGCCTTGAACACGTCGAAGGCGACGGCCTTGTGCTCGCACTCCTCGATGGCGTGCCACGCCCACATCCGGAAGAACGCCTCGTCGGCGAAGCGCCGCTGAAGCTCGGGCTCGCTGAGCAGCGTCTCGGCCATGGTGGCCGTGTAGTGCTCGAGCGCGGCGGTGAGCGCCAGGAGCATGATCGGCTCGGGCTCGAAGGGCTCGTCCTGGTCGAGCTTCTCGCCGAGGTCGCGCAGCGGACCGAAGCGCGTGAAGACCCGTGCGATGCGCGCCATGCCCGGGGTCAGCACGGCGTCGTTCTGGAGGGTGGCCTCGACCAGCTTGGATCGGTAACCGAGCTCGGCGAGGCGCTCGTTGAGACGGCGGTGCTCGCGGCCGTGGGTGACCTCCTGTCCGATGAAGGCGTTGACCTGGCGCCGAAGGTCGGGGTCGGTGACCTCGTCGCGGTAGTGGCGAACCGCGTCGATGAACATCTCCTCGCCGTCGGGGAAGAGCCCGGACAGCGCAGCGACGAGGTGGGGCAGGATCACGTCGCCGTCGGCGGCGAGGTCGGCGTCGAGTCCGTCGACGACGTCGTCGAAGCTGATGCGCCGCACCGCGAACGTGCGGGTGGGATCGCTGGTCTGGCGTTCGAGGGTTGCGGTGCTCATGGCGACTCCGTCGAGTGAACTGAGAACATCAGTGAATCTCTTACATCCTGACTCAGATCGGGTAGGCTCGCAAGGTGGCACCGGTCACCCCATCCCCGACGCGCGGCGAGCAGACCCGAAGGTCCGTGCTCGACGCGGCGCGCTCACGCTTCGCGCGAGACGGCTACCGGGCCACCTCGGTCACCGAGATCTCGCGCGACGCCGGGGTCGGCAGCACCACGGCCTACGTCTACTTCGCCAACAAGGAGGCGCTCTTCTTCGCCGCGGTCGACGACGACCTCGGCCAGCTCTTCGCCGAGGTGGGCGTCTCGCTCGCGGACCTCGCGTCGCAGGACGCGCTCATCGAGGGCCTGTTCCCGGCGGTGCTCGACATCGTCGGCCGCCACGCGCTGGCCCGGCGACTGCTCGCCGGGATGGAGCCCTCGTTCACCGAGCGGGTGCTCGGGACCGACTCGTTCACCGAGCTGCGGCACGCGGTGGCCGCTGCCCTGGCCGAGGCGCGGACCACCAAGAACCTCCGCTCCGACCTGGCTCCCGCCGAGCTCGCCGACGGCCTGGTCGCGGTCGTCGTCGCGGTCGCCATGGCCTCGACCCAGATCGGCCCGGCCGTGCTCGACACCTTCGGCACCGGCTTGGCCGCACTGTTCAGCGGTGTCCTGTCCGCCGACCCTCGCGTCGAGACCGTCGACCGCTGAGGGCTGGCGATGCGATCGCCGGCACGAGCACGAGCCGCAGGTGACGGCCAAACCGGTTTGAGTTGGCGCCTGGGGGCAAGTCGACGCGTGTCGGAAACAACATCGACCGCCAATCGAGGAGTCGCCCCATGCCCACCGCCCGCGAGACCATGTGCCCAGGGGGCGGGAGCCTCTCCGCCCTCGAAACCGTGCGCGGCGCCGTCGGCTGCGTGCGCGCCGAGCAAGTCGGAAGCGACTCCTCGTCATGAAGCCCACCGGCCAGGCCCCTCCGGGCACAACCGACGAGCAGGACGTCGCCGAGACCTACGACGCCGAGGAGCTCGGTGCGGAGTACCCCCCGCGCCGGCCGCTCGGGGTCGAGGACTTCGGTACGACGCCGGCCGAGGAGATCGGCGGCGAGTCGGTGGCCGAAGCCGCCGAGCGCGAACGCCCGGAGAAGCCGGTGGGGCGGGAGCGCGAGCAGATCGTCGCCGTCGAACCCGGGGACGCCAACCAGGAGCGCGAGCTCGTAGGCGAGGTCGTCGACGCTCCGACGCCCGAGCCCGGAGCGGACCAGGAGGACCCCGCTGGTCGACTCGGGAACGCGGCAGTCGCGGCCGAAGACGCCGCCCTCCACACCGAGGAATCGGCGATCGGTCCCGATGCCGCCGCGCGCCGCGCGGGGATCGCCCGCGACCCCGCAGCGCCGGACCGCGGGCAGACCAGGGACTGAGCCCGACTCGCCCGCACCTGGACAACAACCAGCGTGAACGCAGGACGACCAGCGTCCTCCGCTCGGACCGGCGCGCTGCCCGACGCGGCTCAGGTCGCGAGCGGCCACACCTCGACCACGCCGTCGGCGACGGCGCACGGCGTGGAGGCGACCATCTCGACGGCGGCCTCGAGGCTCGGCGCCTCGATCAGCGCGAACCCGGCGACCGGCAGGCCGGCGGACAGGTACGGGCCGTCGGCCGTCTCGACGCCGGCCGCGCCGTGGTTGCGCACCTGCACCGGGTGCCCGGCGACGCCCATGACCGCGCCCTCGCCGCGCAGCCGGGCGTCGTGCGCGTGGGCGGCGTCGCGCACGGCCGGGTCCGTGCGGTCGTAGCCCGCGCGGTCGCCGTACCCGATCGTGATGAACAGGGGCATCTCGAACCTCCTCAGTCGCGGGTGCCATCTGGGTAGACGGTGCCACGCGCACGGAGTCATCGGGCGTCGAGCCGCGGCACCGCCACCAGGCCTGGGGTCACCACCCGGCGGGAGGCCCGCCCGGCGAGCTCAGCGGAGCTGGTCGACGTACGTCTCGGTGCCGGGCAGCGTCGGGATGAACGGCCCCGCGAAGACGACCTCGCCGAGGCCGCCGGCCGCGACCTTCTCCCCGTTGCCGGCGAAGTGGTCGGCCCAGCAGTCGCGCGGGTCGGCCTCGAGGAAGTGCAGGACGGTGAGGCGTCGGTCGAGGCCGGGGGTGTCGAGCACCTTGACGCCCTCGCCCTTGCGGACCGGCATCGGGATCGGCTCCCACCGCAGCGACATCGCCACCGGACCCGTCGCGACCGTCGGCAGGTACTCCGCGGCAAGCCAGGCGTCGAGCTCGTCGCGCTCGACGCCCTCGGCGGCATCGATCACCTCGAGCACGAGCCCCTGGTAGGGGTGGTCGAGCGCGTGCTTGTCGCGGGGACCGGCGTCGCCGTCGCGGTACGTCGTGCCGTTGAAGTACTGGTAGTTCGTGAAGACGTGGGTGCGGTGCTCGTCGAAGCCGCGCCCGTCCGCGTTGAGCCGGTTGTTCGTCGCCGTGGCCCAGTAGAACTGCTCCTTGTAGCGGCCGTCGATCAGCCAGTACACCGACAGGTAGCAGCCGGCGGTGATCGGCTCGGCGAGCGGCGACGCGTCCGGGTAGCGGAGGAGCTGCAGTTCGCGCGTGGCCACCCAGCGCCGGCCTGCGAACACCCACGGGAACGCCATCGCACCGCTGATGAAGTGATCGTCCTCGTACCACCGGTTGTAGTCCGCCTCGTGGCCGACGTGCGGTTCGACCAAGGTGATCAGCGCCGAGCCGATCTGGGCGGCGTACGGGCCGGTCGACGGCAGCGTCGCCCAGTCCTGGCTCGGTCGGTCGGCGCGGTCGCGGGTCTTGTCGAGGCTCGTCACGTCGCCGAGCGTAGCGAACACCGTTGATCTGACGACCCGTCAGGAGCAACCGGCGGGGGCGCTCGATCCGGATGGAGCGCTGCCGCGTCCGCATGACCTCAGGACAGGCGCTTCGGGTTGGTGACGGCCAGCCGGGCCCACGCGGAGCGGGCCAGCGACGGCCAGTCGTCGCCGGGCGGGTCGGGCGATGCCTGGGCCAGCTCGCGCTCGACGACGGACAGCACGTTGGCGGCCACCCGGGATTGGTAGGCGAGGTGCCCCGAGGTCGCCGGCATCACGTCCTCGGTGAGGAAGTCGCGCACCGCCCCGAGCAGCTCCCGCGCGGTCGGCCGACCGTAGGCGCCGGGCTCGTCGGGGAGCGCGAGATCGGGCGGGTCAGCGAGCGTGTCGGCCCAGGCGTCCGGGGCGATCAGCTCGACGAGGTCCCACTCCTGCTCTGCCACCCGGCGCCCGACGGCGGCGAGCTCGTGGGAGCGGACCGCCCCGGAGAGGTGCGCGAACGCCTGGCCCATGCAGATCAGGCCCCACTGCAGCGTCTTCTGCACCAACCACCAGTGCAGGGCGGCCCGGTCGACGGCCTCCCCGCCGGCCTCCTCGTACGCGGTGACCAGCTCGTCGATCGACCCGATGCCGGCGACCTCACCCGTTCCGCCGAAGCGCCAGGCCTTGACGCAGATCCACGCCAGGTCCTCGAGCGAATCCCCGAGGTGGGCCAGCTCCCAGTCGATGACCGCTGCGAGGCCGCCCCGGTCCACGATGAGGTTCCCCAGGCGCAGGTCGCCGTGGACGATCGTGGGCGCGGTCGTCGCCGGCCGGTTGGCCTCCAGCCACGCCTGGGTCTTCTCGAACACCGGACTCCCACCGCCCACCAGGTCGTAGACGGCCCACATGTCGGCCAGCACGTCGCTGTGGGTCAGGCCGGGCACATCGTCGGGATCGATGGCGTGGAGTCCCGCCAGGAACGCGCCGACCTGGCCGACCAGCACCCGCCGGGCGTCCGCGAACTGCTCGTCGGCGAGGACCCGCCGGGGCAGCGACTCGCCGTCGACGTGGTCCATCACCAGGCCGGCGGTGCCCAGCGTCGACCCGTCGTCGTCGACGACGACCTCGGCGACCGCGAGGCCGGCGCGTCGAGCGGCGCGCATCAGCGCGGCTTCGAGCTGCATCCCGCCCCTCGGCCCCGGTCGCCCCGGCGGGTCGCGACGCAGGATCAGCTGGCGGTCGCCGACGCGGAACGCCCACGTCTCCCGGGACGCTCCCCCGCTCAGGCGCCGCAGGTCCTCGACGGCGGCGGTTCCCAGGACCGGTCGCAGCGTGGCGACCAGGGCGTCGGCGACCGACGGGGTGTCAGCTGCCAACGAGGGTCCCGACGGGTCGGCCGTCGACGACCTGGTCGAGGTGCTCGGTGAGGCCACCGCCGACCCGGCCCTCGCACGACCACCGGGTCATCCCCTCGGCGATCCTGGTGACCAGACCCTCGCGGCGGTTGCGCAGCGGGATCGACGACCACACGTCGCCTTCGATCTCGTAGACGTGGTCGTCGGTGGTGATCGTCAGCCGGTTGCGGAGCGGGAACCACTCGTCGTCGTAGTGGGTGGTGAGGGTGGCGTCGTCGACGTCGACCAGTCGGTCGTCGCCGTACCGGTCGACGTCGTAGATGAACCCCTTGGCGTGGCGGACGGTCTCGTCGTCCTCGACGCCGGCGATGGTCACCGCGCCACCGAGATCCGGGCCCAGGTTGAAGGTGAGCCAGCGGTACCACCAGATGTTCTGCCAGAACCTCGGGCCCCACGAGTGGTCCCGCATGCCGAGGCCGTCCTCAATGTCGAACGTCTCCTCGCCCACCCGGACCGTGCCGATGACCGCCATGTGCTGCTCGGTGTGCCCCCGGGCGAACATCTTCTCCGGGTCCACCTCGACGCGCTCGTCGCCCTCCTCCCACTCCGGCTCGCCTCCCCACGGTCGGCCGACCCGATGCAGGTCGAGATCGAGCTCCACTGGAGCGAACGGGTTGGAGGTGAACGCCGCCTTGGGGTCGGCCATGTCGCGCGGGTGGTCGAGCACGCAGACCTTGCCGTCGTAGGTGATGCGGTGCTGCTCGTAGGGCGCGAGCACCTCGAGGCGCAGACCGGCGGCGTCGTGGGCCTCGTTGCCCGAGATCTCCGGGCGCTTGTACATGAAGCCGACACGCCCGTCGGGCAGGTAGAGGCACACGGTCATCTCGGCATAGCCCTCGTTGGGCCGGTTGCCCATGCGCACCCAACCGCCCAGGCCCAACCCGGCGCTCGAGAAGTTGTAGTAGCGGCTCTCGTTGTAGTTGGAGGCCTCCTCGACCTCGTGGAGGAAGTCGTCGGTTGGCTCCAATCGCATGCGCACCATGGCGGAGACCTCCTGGTCCGGGAGCACGTCCAACCGATGGCGACGCCGGGCTCGTCGCGGGACGTGGTGGCCACAGGGTACGTGGAGCCGGCATGCGGTTGCCGGACCAGTCGGCCGGTCCGGTGCTGCAACGAGGGCGGCGGCCAGGCCGCTACTGGTGGCCCCACCAGACATAGGTCAGCTCGATGCCCATCGCTCCGAGCGTGGGGGCATCGTTGCGGTAGTCGGTCTCGACCCGATAGGTGGCGCCCCCCACCATCTCGTGGTGCAGCGTGCACGACGGGATCGACATCAGGTGACCCATGGCGTACATCCCTTGCTCGTCGCACCACGTCTCGCTCGGAGAGATCAACCGCTGGGAGATGCCGCCGTCGTGGAAGTGCGCCAACGCGAACACGGCGATGCCGTCGGCCGGAGCCACGAAGTTGCGAGCCTTGGTGTAGACGGCCGGGCTACCGGTGCCGGGTACGTCGAACTCGGAGTTCCCGCACCCGGTGACATCCATGAACAGCGGCGTCACCGGTCGTACGGTGTCGGTGTCGGCGCCCCGCTGGAGCAGGATGTCGTACTCGATCGACAGGTGCTTGACGCCGCCGCTGGTGCTGGTGTTCATGAGGTGGAACAGCGCCGACCACTGGTCGGTGGACGACACGAGATAGGCGTAGGGCGAGGGGATGTCGATCGGGGTCTGCTCCATGCCCGAGCCGCCGAAGCGCTCCGAGCGACCGGGGCAGTACACGTCCTTGTGCGCCGAGTTGATCAACAGGATGTGGTGGAGGTGGATGCCGTCCGCCATGGCCTGCACCGTGCCGTTCTCGTCGACGACGCGGAAGCGCATGCCCACCACGCCGAAGTCGCCCGACGGGCGCGGCGCCGGCACGGTGGTCTGCAGCTCCTGGCCCGGGCCTAGGTCGTAGGGACCGAGCTGGAACGTCTCGGTCGTGACCGCACCGCCGCCGGAGGGCGCGTTGACGAGCGCCCGCCAGTTGCAGGACGACAGCCCCAAGGCCGTCACGGCTACCAGCGCGAAAACGCCGGTCCACACCTTGCGTCCCATCACTGAGACCCCTTTGGTCGGTCGAGGAGGGGCACACGGTACCCGTCAGGAACGGTACGGTCAACGTTCAGCTCCGAGCAAGGAATGATCCCCGCCGACCCCGCGACCGGCCATGTCCACGACCTGGTCGGACATGCGGCTCCCGCCGTCCGATCAGATCCCGGCGACGACCTCGGCGACGGTCTCGAGGTCTGCAGGTGAGTGCGGCGGCGGCAGGTAGACGATCCCCAGGTCGAGCCCCGCCGCGGCGAACTCCTCCGCCTGGCCGGCGAGGGCCGCGGGGATCGTCGCGGTCGAGGTGGAGGTGGGCCGACGTCATGATCTCGCCGGGGTCGCGCCCGATCGAGTCGCAGTGCTCGGCGAGCACGCCTTTGAGCCGCACGTACTCGGCCACCGGCCCACCGATGTAGTTCCAGTGCTGGGCGAGGCGGGCGACCGTGCGCAGCGTCCGCTTCTCCCCGCTACCGCCGATGCAGATCGGCGGGTGCGGCGACTGGATCGGCTTGGGTTCGCAGAACGCGCCGTCGAGGGTGAAGTAGGTGCCGGTGTAGGTCGACCGCTCCTGGGTCAGCAGCGACACGATCACGTCGCACGCCTCGTCGAAGCGGTCCATGCGCGGCGCGATGTCGAGGAGGTCGATCCCGTAGGCGTCGGCCTCGTCGGTGTTCCAGCCGGCGCCGAGCCCCAGCTCGAGGCGGCCGTGCGAGATGTGGTCGAGCGTCGCCGCCATGTTGGCGAGCACCGCGGGGTGCCGGTACGGGGTGCCGGTCACGAGGACGCCGACGCGCAGACGGCTCGTCGCCTGCGCCAGCGCCGTGAGCGTCACCCAGCCCTCCAGGCAGGGACCGCTGCGGTCGCTGAAGATCGGTTCGAAGTGGTCGAACGTCCAGCCGGACTCGAACAGCTCGATCTCGTCGGCGGCCTTCCACACGGCGAGCATGTCGTCCCAGGTCGTGGACTGCGGGGAGGTCTTGAAGGCGAAGCGCATGGCTGCATCTTTCCACCGCTGCCGCAACTGCGGTGGCTCAGGCGTCCGGGCGTGCTTTCCCGGGGGCGACGGTCCGGGCGAGGATGCCAAGCGTGGCGCGCAGCGCCGACTCGGGGATGATCGGGAAGATGTCGCGCTTCGCCCACTCGGGGTGGATGTCGCTCCAGTCGTAGTAGCTGGTCACCATGGTCCCGCCGTCGATCGGCTCGAGCCGGTAGCCGTAGACGTGTCCGATGTTGGGCTTGAGCTGCCCCTCGATCGTCCAGGCGATCTCGCGCTCGGGGTCGAAGGCGGTGATGACGACGTCGACGTCGTACAGCCCGAGGGGGAAGTCGTTGAGCGCCTCGCGGTCCATGTGGACGGTGAACCGGTCGCCCACCGCGCCGGCCGGCGAGCCGGTGCTCGACATGAGCATCCCGGACGCGTCGATCGCGACGTGGCCTTCCGGGCTGCGCAAGACGTCGAAGATCGGCGTGGGCGGCGCGGCGATCGCGCGGCTGACTTCGAAGCGGGTCGTCATGGTGTCAGCCTCGCACATGCCTCGTGGGGCCGCGTCCGCGTCGCTTCCCATCGCCGGGACGCCTCGCGCCAAGCTGACACTCGGAACATGGTGCTGGAGCGCTTCCTGCCGAGCGATCCGAAACGCCCCAGTAGCATCGATCGACGATGACGACCCGAGACGCGACGATCCCCGTGCGGTTGGGGTTCACGCCCAGCTCCCAGGCCATCCCCGACGATGACCACCCCGGGCTCCTCCGGGCCGGGCCGCGGTCCTCGGGTCCCTACGGGGGCGAGCGCGTCGAGTACCACACGTGTGCCGCCACCGATGGGTGCCAGGACGACACCGTCCGGCCCGACCTGCTCGAGCTGGGCTTCGACACGGCGGACCTGTCGGACTTCGACGACCTCCAGCAGGTGCTCCGGCGGGTCGCCGGGGCCGGCCGCCTCAGCAACGCGGACGCGTCGGCTATCCGCGCCTCGTTGCAAGGGGCGACGCTCCCCCTGACCGGTGGCGCGTCCGCCACGGTGCTGCACATCGCCGACGAAGGCCTCATCATGCGCAAGTCCGGCCCGAACGGCGTGTCCGTCGTGGGTCCACGGTCGGTCGGCGCCAACGGCCACGAGGCCGCCACCTCGGTCCACGCCGACCAGGACGTCTACGGCACGCCGCTGACCCAGCTCATGGACGGCCGGGCGCCGTCGCTGCTGCGCCACGACTCACCCGACGGGCAGAACCACGACGCCAGCCTGATGCTGGTCAACGTCTGGATCCCGCTGCGGCAGATCACCCAGCCGCTGGTACTCGCCGACGGGCGCAGCATCGATCGGCGCCGCCATCAGCTCCGCTACGGACTGGCGACCACCTCGTTCCTCGAACGCGACGACGACATGGCGATCAACGACATCTGGACGTTCCTGCACGACCCCGGCCAGCGCTGGTACCTGCGGTCCGAGATGGACCACCGGAGTGCGTACGTGTTCAACACGCTGGGCACCCCGCACGGCGCCTGCACCTTGCCCGGCGAGGAGGTCGCCGAGCGGTGCTACTGCGCCCTCGAGGACGCCGAGGCGGCGGTCGCGGCCGGCGACCGCGCGCGCGCTCGTCGACGCGGTCGGGCCGGTCGCGGGGATCGAGGCGCCCGACGACACGCCCCCGGCGCTGCGCGCGGCGATCGACGAGATGGTGGCCGTGGCGGACGCGGCACGCGACGACCCCGAAGGCGTGTGCGGTGACCGGGCCGCGGAGTGGTCGGCGGCGTCGCACGCCGCACGTCAGCCAGGTGGTGCGCATGTCGATCGAACTTCGACTCGTCGTCAACGTCGAGCCGTCGCCCTCCGACGAGCATGGTCCGAGCCTGGTCGCTCGAGGCTGAGCCCCGAGGTCTGCCTCACCAGTGGATCACCCCAGCCCGTCCTGAAGGGGACAACGGCCTCGGTCGTCACGGCTCGCGCCGCGTCGCAGCTTGTTGGAAGCACCCCCTGCCACCACATCGGGACCAACCCCGACGGATCGGCCGCTCGCGTTCTGCCAGCTGATGACCGAGAACCTCGCCAGCTAGCCCCAGGCCAGCCACCACGAACACCTACAGGCGGTTCAACCCTCTTCAGCGAGAACGAGAAGCCCTCGGCCAACGCGGTCGTCCCTACCGTCCGAATCGCGACGATCTCGATCCAAGTCGCGACGTGCCCGTGGACGATGGCCTAGCACTGGCGCACCTAAGGTGGTGCAGCGATCGAGCCAATGCACAGCCGAACCATGGACCAGATTCTCGACCCAGACGACCGACCCGACCTTTCGGCTGCGCTCCAGCAGCGCATCGGCGAACGGTACCCGATCACGGTTCCGATCTCGTTTGCGCCGCCACCGACGAGCCGCTGGCGAGCCAAGCCCACACCCGTTCAGGTGATGACCGAGGACTGGTCCCTGACCGGACTCGGGATCGTCACCGAGACTCGCGACGCTCTCAGGCAATCGCTTCCAGTCGAGATCACGATCGGTGACGTCACCGGTCGGGCAGTCGTAAAGGTCGTCCGCCCGGCCGAGGATCCTGGAATGAGCCACTACGGCATCGAGTTCCGGGACCAAGCACTCGAAGTCGTGGCCCGCGACCTGATCGCTATCCATCTCGCCAAGGTCCCCAAGGATCGTCGGGCCAGGAAGCCGGCCACCGACCCGCTGGCACCATACCGACCCGATCTGAACGACTGGTACTGAGCGCGAGCCTCAGGACCGAAAGCACGTGGAGGTCGATGTTGCGCCGATGAGAGC
>CAWELZ010000006.1:0-106342 GCA_963810075.1 uncultured Actinomycetes bacterium
CGCACGCCGGGATCCGCTTCGACGTCCTCGGCTGAGGCCCAGAGGGCAGCAGGCGCTCCCCCGTCTGCAACCGGCTTCGACGGACCGCAGCCGCCTACCGAGCGGCGCCATCGTGACTGCTGGTCAGGCCACGTAGGGGGCGCCGGTCACCTTCGGGTCAGGAAGCGGAACGCCCCTTGCTATGGTGACCCCGCATTCATCCAAGTCGGTGGTTCATCCACGACGGCGACACGAAAGCGGTGTGCTCATGGCGTTCATCAAGGCCTTTTCCGGTGCCCTCGGTGGGACGCTCGCCGACCAGTGGAAGGACTTCCTGGTCCCGCCGCCATCGTTGGCCCCGACCGCCGCGGTGTTCCCCGCAGTCACGCAAGGCCAGAACGCGGGGCGTGGGTCGAACACGAAGGGCTCCGAGAACATCATCACCAACGGCAGCCAGATCGTTGTGCCCGAGGGCTACGCACTGGTCACGTTCCAGGAAGGCGAACTGACCGGCCTCATCGCGGAGCCCGGCGGGTACACCTACACCTCCGACGACCAGAACTCGAAGTCGATCTTCGCAGGCGACGGCTTGGTCAGCCCGCTGGTCAAGACCTCCTTCGAACGGTTCAAGTTCGGTGGCCAGCCTGCTTCTCAGCAGCTCGCGTTCTACGTGAACCTGAAGGAGATCCCGAACAACCGATTCGGCACGCAGTCGGAGATCTACTGGGATGACGCGTACCTGGGCACCCAGGTCGGCGCGATCACACGCGGGAGCTACTCGCTCAAGATCGTCGACCCGGTCCTGTTGGTCAAGCAGTTCATCCCCCTCGCCTACCTGAGCTACGACGCGAAGGTCTTCGACTTCACCGACCTGGAGAACGACGCCGCTTCTCAGCTGTTCAACGAGGTGGTCGGATCGCTCGCCGCGGCGTTCTCCCACTACACCAACGACCCGAACAAGGGGAATCGCATCGCCCGCATCCAGGGCGACGCCATCGGGTTCGCCCAGTCGATGAGCGCAGCGGTGGAGGAGGGATACCAGTGGACCTCCGGTCGAGGCCTCCAGATCGTCAAGGTCGCCCTCCAGGCGATCGAGTACGACGAGGACACCAAGGCGTTGCTCAGTGACGTGAAGAAGGCCGATGCGCTGGGTGGCGCCCGCGGGAACTCGTTCATGCAGCAGGCCGCAGCACGAGGGATCCAGGGAGCCGGTGAGAACCCCGGCGGCGCCGGTGGTGGCGCCGGCATGGCGTTCCTCGGCATGGGGATGCAGTCCGCCGGCGGTGCCATGGGCGGCCTCCAGCAACCGAACGTCCCTCCGACACCACCGCCGGCCGCGGCGGCTCCCGCGGCACCGGCACCCGAGGCTCCTGCCGCCCCGGCGGCTGCCGCGGAGGATCCCGTCGCGAAGCTCGCCCAGTACAAGGACATGCTCGATCAGGGTCTGATCACCCAGGAGGATTTCGACGCAGCGAAAGCCAAGGTTCTCGGACTCTAGGCGGGCACGGTGAGCGAACCCGATCAGACACCGGCGGCCCCCGAACCAGCGGCCACCGAACCGGTAGCCCAAGCACCGGCGGCCCCACAGACGGTGGCCCCGCAAGCGGGCGCCGCAGAACCGGACGCCGCAGAACGGCAGATCATCCAGACCGGCGACGGTGCAACCGACGGTCTCGTCAAGTGTGGAAGTTGTGGCGCCACCGAGATCAGTCTGAACATCACATCGGGAAAGCTCCGCTGCGAGTTCTGCCGGTTCGAGTGGTTGCCCGAGAGCGCCGGTGACGCATTCGGGATCAACGGTGACATCGGACTGTTGGAAGGCACCGTCATCGGGTCGGGGTCCATGGACATCCAACCTTCGGTCGAGGTGGTCTGCACGTTCAAGTGCAGCGCTTGTGGCGCCGAGGTGGTCATCGACACCGCGAACAGCACCCAGGCGCGGTGCCACTGGTGTCGCAACAAGCTGTCGATGAACGAACAGATCGCAAACGGTGCCGTCCCCGATGTCGTGCTGCCCTTCAGCCTGACCAAGGAGGCGGCCGTGGCGAGCATCTCCGCTTTCGTGAAGAAGCGGATCTACTTTGCGCACCCGAAGTTCAAAGCGGAGTTCAACCCCGAGAACGTCATGGGTGTGTACCTGCCCTACCTGATCGTCGACGTGAACGCTCAAGCGTCGTTGTCAGGACAGGGCGAGCACGAGACCCGCAAGTACACGGTGAAGCGCGGTGATTCCGATGAGACCCGCTACGACGCAGACCTCTACAAGGTGGGCCGTGACTTCGATCTGCACATCAACGATCTCACGGTCGAGTCCTCGACCGAGCGGCTGGACCGAGGCCTGCACAACACGAACAACGTGATCAACACGATCATGCCTTTCGACGTGGAGAACTCGGTCCGCTACGACGCCAACTTCCTGGCCGGGTTCACCTCCGAGCGGCGGGACACCGACATCGGCGACATCAGCCCGATCGTGGGTCGACAGTCCAAGGACATCGCACGGTTCTCGGCGAACGACACCCTCGAGTTCTATGACCGGGGCGTTCGCTGGGACAACGAGGAGCTGACGATCAAAGGTCAGCGCTGGGTGTCGGCGTATCTCCCGGTGTGGCTGTACAGCTACTACCAGGACAAAGGCAACGGTCGCGGGATGCTGCACTATGTGGCGGTCAACGGCCGGACCGGCGAGACGATGGGGAGCGTGCCGCTCCATCAGCCCAAACTGCTCGCCGTGGCCGCGATCGTCGAGGTGATCGGCATCATCTTGACGATCCTCATCGTGGTGTTGGGAGGCTGATCATGCTCGGGATCGTCCAAAGCGCGCTCGTCTTGCTGGCGAGCTCGAGTTCCAATGGTGGCGTCGGCGCTATCGGGTACGTGTTCCTGTTGTCGGGTTTCGTGTTCTACGGCTACGTCTACTTCCGCTACCGAAACGTCACCAAGCGTCACCGCCACGAGACCGAGACCGAGACGACCAGGCTCAACTTGCAGCAATCCGACGAGCGGATCCAATCCCTCACGGGCCTGACCAACTCCAAGATGTCGGGCGCCAACAACACCGCTGTCAAAGGTGCGGGTGGCTTGGCGTTCTCGATGGATCAACTCAGCTCGGTGACCGGCAAGTTGAATCCGCTGATCAAGCAGTTCGAGAAGTACTCCGGAGACGGCGACCCCAAGACCTGAGGTGTCATCCTCGACCTCGCGGGCGGTCGCGGGACCGACGCCGAACCCGCCACTGGCGCACCCGATGCCCACTTCCACGTCATTGCTGTCTTCTTCGTGTCACAGTGGTGACCCAAGACCGTCCGGGCGGTTCATCCACCCACGCGGTTCCAACGCCACCGAACACGGAGACCTCGATGACACCGCACCGCCCGATCCGTCCTTCCAGCACCCGTCCCGAGACTCCCCCGGCAACGAGCGATGCGCATCCCGGGCGGCCGCGGACCAGCCGGTTGCGCCGACACGTCGGACTCGGCGCGTGCGCGCTGGCGTTCGTGGTCGCCGGTTGCTCGTCCAGCGGGTCCACCAGCTCGAAGACCACGGCGGGCACCGCGGGTGCCGGCAGCTCCACCGGCGCGAAGGCCGCGTCCGCGGGCGGCACCGGTGAAGGCACGATCGCGATCGGCGACGTGAACCAGGACCTCAAGGTCACACGATGCGTCAACATGTCCGGCGCCATCGCAGGCGACGCCGTCTCGGTGAGCGAACCGGACAACGTCAAGGTCTCGTTCAGCTTCTCGCCGAACGACTGGCAGAAGCGCAACGCGTCCGAGGGGTGGACCAACGACGGTGACGTGCGCCTCGACAGCGACGAGCCGTATGCCCAGTGGCAGACCGGCCCGGAAGCGATGCAGGGCATCAACCTGCCAAACGGCATCAAGACCGCCGACGCCGCGATCACCAGCTACAAGGTCGCCGACGATGGCCAAAGCGTGAAGGGCGAGGCCAAGTTCGTCGACATGAGCGCGTTGGGCTCGGGAGACATGAAGCTGACGAGCGGAACGTTCAGCTTCTCGTGCCCCCCGAAGAACTGACCCGCTCAGCGGATCTGGCGCACCGGGTCGTCGCTGCCCCAGGCCGAGTCAGCCGTGAGGACCACGGTGTCGAGACGGTCGCCGAGGGCGAGGCAGAGCCGGTCGGCCAACGACAGGCCCTCCTTCGCCTTCCATCGCCTCGCGGCCCACTCGGCGTCGACGCGGGTGACAGGTTCGACCGCCACGCCGTAGCTGTCGAGCAGCGCGCGCACGAGGTCCCAGTCCCGGTCGGCCGCTCGCACCTTCTGGGCGACCTCGGACCAGTTCGCCGCACAACAGGTCACGCCCGAGTCGAGATGACCCTCGACCACGTCGGCGCCGTCCTCGCCCTGGAGGTAGGCGAGCAGCGCGGAGGCATCCACCACCGTGGTCATCTGGCGTCCTCCTTCGCCGATGCCGCCCTGCGACCGGCGAGGAGCTCCCCGACGAGGTCGACATCGGCCAGCTCGGCCCGCACCCGATCTCGCAGTTGGGCCCGGGTCAACAGGACGATCCCGTGGTCCGTGTCGAGCAGGACCAGCGGGGTCCCCTCGACGAGGCCCGCGCGGTCGCGCACACCTGCCGGGATGACCATCCGCCCCCGGTCTCCCACCGTCACCGCATACGTACCACTCATGTAGTCAGTGTACCACTGACTTGGTTTGAGTGGGATTGCCCGCGAGCTCGGCGACGCTCGATCGCCGAGGGACACCCGCAGCGGGCGCCGATCGCCCGAGAACCGCCTCGCCGCACGACCGCCGCCCGCCACTGGTGCATCCTGGCAACAGATCCCCAGCCGACGTGGCCGACGAGCTGGGAGCCGTGGCCGCGACGCACCGCGGGCCTCAAGGGAGGGCTTGCACCGCCACACCAGGAGACGTACCGGCCAAGCGCGTCAGGTCGTCGGCATCGGCGGTGAGGATCACCACCGGAGCGTTGGACACCGCCGTCGCCACGACCAACGCATCGACGGCGTGGCAACAATCGAGCGCATGGTGCTCGAGCATCTTGGCCGCCTGCTCGGCGGTCTTCCGGTCGGTTTCCCACACCGGCGCGGCGCGCAGCACCCGATCGACACCGACTGCCCGGCGACCCCGCGACACCTCGACCAGCACCGGCGCCGGCACCACGGCCGTCCCCCCGCGCACCTCGATCGCCTCCAGCACCGCCTGCGCCCGCCTCGCCGACACCAGACGCTCACCGGGATTGGCGAGCGCCGATACCGCCTCGCTGTCGAGCACCGCGGTGACCGGAACAGCGGCTCCCCTACGCGGCCGAGCCACGTCGGGGCCGCTTGGTCCGGGACGGCTTTGCTTTCACGGTGCCAGCAGCTGCGGCCGCACGGTCGAGGAGAGCCCCAGCCTCGGCGACCATCGCCTCGTCCGGTGGACCGATCTGCGCGGCCAGCTCATCGAGGAAGTCCCGAAGTTCCGCCCGATCCAACTCGTGGCGCAGGGCACGGTCGACGAACGCGCTCACGCCCCGGGGACCGACGCGCGACTTCACCTCGTCGAGGAGGTCGGCCTCCACCGTCGCGGACAACTTCGCGGTAGCCATGTCGTTATCCTACAACAAGGGGATATTTGCGAAGTGCACGCACTCCCATCGGCTGCGTCGCACCGTCGGCCCACCCCGGCGGCGAAGAGCCCTACGACGAGCCGGTCCCGCCCCCGAAGTCGACCACCGAGAGCAGCAGGGGCAGCTCGTCGGTGTGCGCGGTCCCCGTGGCCGGCAGGGACTTGACGAAGACGCCGCTGAGGAAGTCGTCGGCGTTGAGGATCGCGTTCGGGCTGACCTCCGCGATGGTCTGGAAGCTGTCGAACACGTACGGGATGCCGTCGCCTTCGAGCAGCGACGGGTTGTCCATGACCTGGAAGTGCAGGTGCGAGGCGTTCGAGTTGCCGGTGTTGCCGAGCTGCGCGATCACCTGCCCCTTGGTGACCTTGTCGCCCTTCTTGACCAGCAGCGATCCCTTGAGCAGGTGGCCGTACATGGCGTAGTCGCCGCCGCCGATGTCGAGCACGATGTGGTTCCCGTCGACGTTCTCGGCGGTGAGGCGAGCAGCCTGACCGGGTCGGCGGCGGGAAGGATCCCGGGCTCATTGGCCTGCTCGGTGTCGAGCGTCGACACGACCGTGCCGTCCGCGACCGCGTAGACCTTCGCGCCGTAGTCGACGTAGCTGGAGTTCTTGGTCTTGTCCCCCGTGACGAATCGCCCCTGGGCATCGAGCTGCTTGAAGTCGATGGCGTAGCGCTGGCTGTTGGTGAGCTTGCCGTTGAACGCGTTGAGCGAGGTGCGGTGCGGGAACCCAGGCTTGCAGCAGCCGTTGAGGGCCACCCAGCGGCTGCCGCGCAGCGGCGCGCCGAGCACGCGGGCGGTGCCGTTCGAGATGTCGTAGGGAGCGACGACCTCGGTGACCGGCGTCGCGTCCTTCGCTCCGGGCCCCTTCGCGCCCTTGATCGAGAGGTGGTGGAGCACGGCGCTCGGCGCGTCGGCGCCCGAGGCGACCGTGAAATCGATCAGCAGGGAGCGACCTTCCTGCGGCGGGATCGTCGCGCTGTCCGCCGGGAACGACGGGAGTCGGCGCAGGCGGTTGCAGTCGCCGTAGTCACACTTCGGATCGACGAGCTGCTTGCCGGCGTACGTCGCGAGGACCTTGCCGCTGTCGTGCGCGTCGACGACCTCGACCTTGTCGATGGTGGCGGGCACGCGGGAGGCGTTGGTGAGCTGCAGGTCGTAGACGACGTGCATCTTGCCGTCGGTGCCCTTGACCGGCGTGGTGGCCTGGCTCACAGGCTGCACGATGATCGGCGTGAAGGCGTCGGGAACCGCGACGTCGCTCGCGGCGCTGCCGGCCGACGTGGCTGCCGTGGTGCTCGACGCGGTCGCCGAGGTCGACCCGCTCGAGGAGCAGGCGCTGCACAGCAAGGCGCCGATGAGCGCAACGAGCGCGAACTTCTTCACAGTGGTCCCTCCTCGGGGTCCTCCAAGCGGAAGGACTGGTCTACCAGGGCTGACCGACGCCGACGGCAGGCGACGGGCGGTCGCTCCCTCGATCGGCAGAAGGCGCGACGTCCTTGAGCCGCGGCTCCCGGGCCGGTGTGCGGCGCGAGACCCAGCCCGGCGGCCGTGTCGACCCCCGCTCGTTGACGGGTCGGCGGCTGGTTCCTAGGGTGCCTCGGGGCCGGGGCCCGTGCACACGGCGCCCGCCACCGTCCCGAGGAGGACCGTCGTGAACGAATCGAACCGCCGCGTCGCCGTCGTCGGCAACGGCGGCTTCTACGTCGGCCCGTCGCTCTGCCGCGAGCTGGCCCGGCGCGGCCACGACCTGGTGGTGGGCGACCCGACCGACGAGCTGGTCGCCGAGCTCGAAGGGATGGGCGCCGCGGTCGAGGCGGTGCCCCACGTGTTCGACCTGGCCGACCCCGAGGCCGCGCCGAAGCTGGCGAAGGCCGCGCTCGACCGGTTCGGGCGCATCGACTCGGCGGTCGCGTTCTCGGGGATGATCGTGACCGGCCGGTTCGTGAACTCGACCGTCGATGACCTGCGCTCGGTGCTGCGAAGCTGCGTCGAGGCGCCCTACCAGTTCCTCAAGGCGATGGTCGACCCCATGGTCGAGCGGGGCGACGGGCAGATCCTGGTGATCACCAGCGCCTCCGCGGCCCGGCCGACCCCCGGTGCGCCGCTGTACTCCTCAGCCCGCGCGGGGGCGACGATGCTCACCCGGAACGTGGCCGACGAGGTGGCCCGCCACGGCGTGCAGGTCAACGCGGTCGGCACCAACTTCATGGACTTCCCCGAGTTCCTGCGCGCCAGCGGCGCCCAGGACGACCCCGAGCGGCGGGCCAAGCTCGAACGCCAAGTTCCGCTGGGCCGGCTCGGCACGATGGAGGAGTTCGCGTCGTTCGCCATGCCGTACATCGACGGCACCAGCCGCTTCACGACCGGTCAGTTCGTCGCCTACGCCGGCGGCTGGGCCTGAGCCCGGCCCACTCGGGAGAACCGTTCCGGCAGCGTCCGGCGCACGAAGGGCCGGGGCGGGTGGTCAGCCGCCCGCCTGGCTGCCGTCCGGCTTGACTGCGTACCAGTTCGCCACGTTCACGCCGTTGGCGTCGCCCGGCTTGGCGTCACCGCTGAACTCGTACAGAAGATGGCCGTCGTAGACGACCTGGTTCGCCACCTGGCCGTTCGCGGTGGCGAGCTTCGAGCCCTCCACGCCAGAACCGCCGCTGGGCGTGCCGGACGAGGTGTACGCGGGCCACGCCTGAGCGCAACTGCCCGTGCACGCCGAGGTGGTCCCCTGGTCCTTGGTGAACAGGTAGAGGGTCCGACCGTCCGAAGCCACGAGCACCGTGCCGAGCTTGCCCACCGAGGCCACGGCGACCGTGGCGGTCCCGCTCGCGGTCGACGCCGAGGTCGTCGTGGTCGACGCCGACGTGGTCGTGGTGGACGACGAACCTCCGTAGCCACCGCCCGACCCGGCGTTCGAGCCGCTCGACCCGCAGGCCGCGGCGGTCGCCGTCAACGCGAGCGCGAGTACGACCGCCGAGATCGTTCGTCGTGCCTGGTTCATGGCGTACCTCCTGCCCCGCAGCACACAGGGCGATTCGGCTCGAATGGGACCGCGTCCGGTGAGGGTATCGGCAGATCTCCGGGCGCGCCTGCCGACCTGCCGGCGACGAGCAGTCGGGCGAACCCCAGGCTCAGACGCGACCGAGCAGCATCCCGCCGTCGACGACCAACGTCGAGCCGGTGATCCAGCTCGCCGCGTCCGACGAGAGGAACACGGCCGCAGAGGCAAGGTCGTCGGGCTCGCCAAGGCGGCGCATCGGCACGTGCGCGGCCATGGCCTCCTCGTGGGGCTCCCACAGCGCCCGGGCCATGTCGGTCTTCACCAGGCCCGGGGCGAGCGCGTTGACGCGCACGTCCGGTGCCAACTCGAGGGCGAGGGTGCGGGTCAGGTGCAGCAGCGCGGCCTTGGTGCCGTTGTAGATGCCGATGCTCGGCTCGACGGACAGGCCGCCGATCGACGCCACGTTCAGCACCGAGGCGCCGGGCCGCTCGCCGAGGCCGTGGCGGCGCGCCGCCTGCACCCACACGAGCGGGCCACGCCAGTTGACCTCGACGGTCTTGTCGAAGCGGGGCAGGTCGATGTCGAGCGTGGGGCCCTGGTACGGGTTGGTGGCGGCGTTGTTGACCAGGATGTCGAGCCCGCCGAAGCGCTCCACGGTGGCGGCCAGGCAGGCCTCGGCCTCCTCGGGGTGCCCGGCGTGCGCGGCGAAGGTGGCGACCTCGCCGTCCATGTCGGCCGCCGCGGACGCCGAGGGCGTCGGCCTTGCGCGAGCTGAGCATCACCTTGGCGCCCGAAGCCGCGAGCGCGCCCGCGATCGCCCGGCCGATTCCCTTGGAGGCCCCGGTGACCACCGCGACCTTCCCTTCGAGTCTGAGGTCCATGCCGCGGACCGTAGCCGGGTTCGGCGGGCCGGTCAGAGGCGGTCCGACCGCCTCGTCATGGCAGCGACACGACGGTGACCGTCGGGTAGGGCGCCGCGAGGCGTTCGAGGTCGCCGGCGTCGCCGGTGACGACGATGCTGCGACCGACCTCGACCGCGGTGGCCACGACGTGGGCGTCGGCGAGGTGCTCCGAGCCGGCGTCGGCCGAAGCGAGCACGCCGCCGACGAGCCTGGCGAGAGTGCGATCGGTGTCGCGGCAGTGTGGGGCGTCGGTCCGGCGCGACAGGCAGGCGTCGACCTTCGCGAGGTGGCCGGGCCGGTAGAGCTCGGCGAGCACGGCGGTGGGGACGACGATCTCGCCCCTGGCGTGCCGGGCGGCGTGCACGATCCTGGCCACTTCTCGTCCGCGCTCGGTGGGCGGCCCGGCCAGGGCGTTGAAGGCTTCGGCGTCGAGCACGACCCGGCTCACGAGAGCAGGTCGATGTAGCGCTGGATGGCCTCGACGTCCTCGGGAGTGTCGAGTGGGCCGTACTTGCCCGCCAGCTCGACGAGCAGCTCGTCGAGCGACGCAAGATGCCGACGACGCTCCTGCTCCGCCTGGAGGACGCGATTCACCGAAGCCGAGAGCGGCCCGTCCCTCTCGAACTCGGCGACCAGGTCGGCGTCGAGCGACAGCGACACCTTGCGCTTCGACTGCTGCTCGGTGGTCATACCCTAATCCTACCATGGTCCTACTCTCCTCCCGGCTCAGCGGTTCGGCACGCCCCGGCGGCCCGACCTGAGGCGTCGGGGCCTCGGGGACCGGTCAGTTCGAGATGCGACGATCGTGTGACGGTGTCGTTGGTTCGGGCTCCCCATGCGTAGAAGGGGCGAGAACAGGTCGGAACGGAACACGCGTGGCGGTCCTGGTTTCGACACGACGAGCACGAGGCAGGGTCAGGCCACGCCACCACCGGCGGGTCGACCGATCGCGAGACGCGGGAAGGAAACAGACCATGAAGAGGGACGAGAGCAACGAGCCCACCGGACGGGCGTCGCGACCGATCCGATCGGCGGCGTGCGCGGCTGCACTGCTGCTGACCGTGGCGGTCGCCGGGCTGGCCGGCGCCGGGACGGCTGCCGCTTCGGCACCGACCGTCGCCGGGCCGCTGACCTTCAGCCCGCCGACGAAGATCGACCACAACAGTCCGTTCAGCGATCCGCCGGACCTCCTTGGCGTGTCGTGCCCGACCGCCACGCTCTGCGTCGCCTACGACGCCTCGGGAGACGTGGTCACCTCCACCGACCCCACCGGCGGCCCCTCGGCCTGGTCAGCCGCCAACATCGACGGCTCCGTCCCGTTGTCCGGGTTGTCGTGCCCGACCACTTCCCTGTGCGTCGCCGTCGACGGGCTCGGCAACGTGCTGACCTCGACCGACCCCACCGGCGGCGCCAGCTCCTGGACCACGACCCACCTCGGCGGCGGCGGCTTCTCCGACGTCAACTGCCCGACCTCCTCGCTCTGCGTCGCCACCAGCGGTAGCGGCGGCAACGACGAGCTCGTGACCTCCACCGACCCCACCGGCGGTGCATCGACGTGGCACGCGATCACCCTCGCCGGCGGCAGTGGGGTCCTCGGCGTGGACTGCCCGACCTCCTCGCTGTGCGTCGCAGTCGACGGCGCCGGGAACGTGCTGACCTCGACCGACCCCACCGGTGACGCATCGGCCTGGGCCTCGGCGCACCTCGATGGGGCCTCGTCCTTCTACGGAGGGGTGTCGTGCCCGTCGGCCGCGCTGTGCGTCGCCGTCGACGGCGCAGGCAACGTGGCGACCTCCACCGACCCGACCGGTGGTGCGTCCGCCTGGACGGTCACCGCCGTCAACCCAGCTGAGAAGTTCGGGAGAGGGGTGTCGTGCCCCACCGAGTCACTCTGCGTCGCGATCTACGCGACGGGGAGCGTGGCGACGTCCACCGACCCCACCGGCGGCGCCTCGGCCTGGACGGTCACGAGCGTGGACTCCGGCGGCAACGGCCTCACGGGGATCTCGTGCCCGACGACCTCGCTGTGCGTCGCCGTCGACGAGGCGGGGTACGTGGTGACCTCGACCAACCCCACCGGCGACGCCGGCGCCTGGAACCGGACGCCCCTGTCCGGTGGGAACTGGCTCGCGGGGGTGTCGTGCCCGACCGCCTCGCTCTGCGTTGCGGTCGATCGGGCGGGCAACGTGCTCACCTCCACCGACCCCACCGGCGGAGCCTCCACCTGGACGACCACCAACGTCGACGACACACATTGGTTCACGGGGGTGTCCTGTCCGACCGCAACGCTGTGCGTCGCGACTGACGGATCAGGGAACGTGGTCACCTCGACCGACCCCACCGGCGGCTCCGGCGCCTGGACGACCGCGAACGTCGATGGCTCCACGCAGCTCGAGGACGTGACGTGTGCGTCCACCACGCTGTGCGTCGCGATCGACCACGTCGGCAACGTCGTCACCTCCACCAACCCAGCCGGCGGGGCCGGCGCCTGGACCAGCACGGACATCCACGGGACTGCGGTGATCCGCGGGATCTCGTGCCCGTCGACCTCGCTGTGCGTCGCCGATGACGACGCGGGGAACGTGCTCACCTCCACCAACCCCACCGGCGGCGCCTCGGCCTGGACCGCGACTCCGGTGCACGCCACCATCCCGTCCGGGACCGGCATGTCGTGCGCGTCCGAGTCGCTGTGCGTCGCGTCCTTCGCGGGACAGGTGCTGACCTCCACCGACCCCACCGGCGGCGCCTCCGCCTGGACCGCCACCGACGTGGACACGAGCGGCCACGGTCTCGGCCGGTCTGCCTGCCCGACCGTGTCGCTGTGCGTGGTGCTCGACGCCCACATCGGGTCGGGCGACCTGGGGAAGGTGGCGACCTCGACGAACCCGACCGGTGGCGCGACGGCCTGGACCACCACCGCGGTCGACCCCGGCGCCTGGCTGACGGGGGTCTCGTGCCCCTCCGAGCTGCTGTGCGTCGCGGTCGACGGGACCGGCAACGTGCTGGTGGGTACCAGCACCTACCGGGCGTTCGTGACCGCCGCGTTCACCGACTTCTGGCACCGCGCCCCAACCAGCGGAGAGCTCAGTCACTGGCTGGCCGTCCTCGGCGGCGGCGCCGGGCGCAACACGCTGGTCACCGCGCTGGCCACCTCGCACCAGTGGGTGTCGGCGATCGTCACCCGGTTCTACGAGGACACCCTGAACCGCGAACCGGACGCTGCAGGCCTGAACTACTGGGTCGACAAGATCACCTCGGGGCACCTCAGCGTCGCGGGCGCCGCGTCCCTGTTCTACGCATCACCCGAGTACTTCGCCACGTCCGGCAACAGCGACGTACCCACCTGGATCGGCGACCTCTACACCAAGATGCTCCACCGCACCGCCGACCCATCCGGCGTGAGCTACTGGACCGGGGTCGCAGCCACCCACGGGCGCGTGGCCGTGGCGTACGCGATCTACCAGAGCGTCGAGTCGCGGATCGACCGGGTCACCACCCTGTACGCGGACCTGCTGCACCGCGCCCCCGACGCGGGCGGGCTCGCCTACTGGGTCGGCGCGCTCCCCCGACTCGGCGACCTCACCCTCGCCCGGCAGCTCGCCGACAGCGCCGAGTACTTCACGGTCGCCAGCAACCGCTTCCCATGACCAGGGGCCCGTGTCGCCGTTCGCCAGCACGTCGCGGAGCAGCCGACGGAAGGGTGCTGCCAGGATCTGGACAGGATCCGGCACCGAGTCCCTCGGCCACCGCACCTGCGCCGGCGACGGGCCAGCCTGCGTCGGTGGCCTGGGCCTGGCGTTCTTCGTCGCCCGAGACGGACAGTGGACCCTCATCACCTACGGCAAGACCTTCACCTGCCGCTTCATCGCCTCGACCATGCACCAGGCCCGCCTCCCCAGCGGCCTGTGCACGAAGGCGCTCCACGGTTGACGGCCACTCCCGCGGCCGCAGGCTCCCCCGCCTGACACATAGTTGGTCGCGAGGGCGTGGCGCGACCGCTTGCTCACCTTCAGCGTCGCGAGTCAGCGTCGCGTCGTCGCCGTACCAGCACCATGGCGATCCAGAGTCCGCAGACCGCCAAGAGCAGGGCGATAGGGCCGCTCAACCCTCCACCGGCTGCCGTAGCGTTCAAGCCCCCCAGTGCCAACAGCACCGAGACGAGGACGAGCATCACGAGCCCGAACGTGCGGAGGATCCAGCCGGCGTCGGGGCTGTTCGGATCTTCCTCCCGTCGCAACGACCGCATCAACTCTCGGTTCGCGCGGGGATCGCCGCGGTCGGGGTTGCGCGCGATGACCGGCCAGAGGCGATACGCGGCGAGGGCCATCATGGCAACACCCGCCGTCACGAACACCGGATCACCCTTTGACTGAAAGATGAAGAACACGAGCAGTGCCAAGAAGAGGAAGGAACCGAGGGGGACTGCCGCGTGATCTGGTGACAGGTTGGGTGTGGGACCATGCTGCCTGTTCGGCGGCGGGTGTGATGATGGCTTCGAAGCGATGTGGATCAATCGGCCGAGTCGGGCTTGGCGGCGTCGACGGTTCTAGGTGCGTTCGATCCAGGTGACCATCGCGAGGCGCAGCTCGTCGCGGGTGACCCAGCGGTGGCGGTCGAGAACATTCACCTCAAGAAGCGCGAAGAACGATTCCATGACGGCGTTTGGCCGGCTGCTCCGGCTTGGCCTATCGGCCCGACCATCTGGTGGCGGGCCGGACCATCGGCGCAGTATCTGCTGGACCGTCGATGACGACAGTCCGACGTGATGGCCGATGTGGTCTGCAACCGAGGGGCGCTTAGGCGCAACCGCACGGCCCCACATCAAACCGAGCGGGGCGCGTGGTTTGGGCAATTGCGCGGTCGGCTCGAGGGGTCCTACAAGCCCGCGACACGTGCGACCAGGTTCAGCCGATGCCGCGGTGTCAACCGCGGATTGGATGCACGCTTCTAGCGTGAGTCACGAGCCGTCCGAGTGTCGGGCGAGTTGTAAAAGACCCGCAGACTCACCCGGAGGCTCACCTCACCAGCGGATCACCCCCGCCTATCCCGCCAGGGCTACTTCCCCGGTCGTCACAGCTGGGCGCGTCAGCTGGGCACCATCGGCGTGATGCTCCAACTACGGACAATTCCGACGCAGCATCCGGCTCAACCGGCTCCGACACGCCGCCCTCCGCCTCGCCACTGTCATCCTCGTCGTCGGCCGGCTCATCGACTGTCGCAACCGTTGGAACCCCACCTAACCGCTCACCCCCTTCCCGTGGAGAGGCGCGGCGGCCGTTGACTCGTTCACAGGCCCACGCCGAAGTCGTGCTCGATGGTGCGAGTTCGGTGCTGGTCAAAGGCCATGGTTTCGGCGACAGAGTTCTCGAGAGCGGCACGGAGTTGTCGACGCGGATCGAGGGTGACCTTATCGAGGTGCGGCTCCCTGAATCGGACGTCTGGCTCGGCGCCGTAGAGGTCGTTGCGCTCGATGCCGCGTGTGCCGTTGAGGATGCCGATGACGTAGTCGTTCCGCAGGGCCATCACATGATCGCCCTCGGCGAATCTGCGGCCGCCTGCCCCGAACGCGTCGGGCCCCACCTCACCGGTCGCCTGCAGTTGCGCCCGTCGGCCATGCGACTCAGGTCGCGGACCCGTTCCATGTCGTCAAGCACGCGAACTCCAAGGTCGATGAGTGCCGCCGCCGAGTCCAAGACGACACGCTCGGCCCTTGGGGCCGCAAACCTAGGGGTCGACCAGCATCCGCCTCGTCGGATCGCCGCGACCGCATCATCGGTCAGCACAGCTCGAAGCCAGTGCCGACCAGGGCCGAACCAAAAGCAGCAATCTGCCTCCGACATGTCCCGCATACCACTTTCCTTGACAGGTGCCTGTAGGTTTGAAACAATTGCCAAACTCCATTCTGACCAGGACGGTTCAACCCCGGAGGAATCCCTCAGTGTCTTGCTCGGGGCATAGATACCTGTGGTTGACAATTGCATCCGGTGTTGTCGCAGTCACTTTGGCGGGATGCGCGACTTCCGATGCGAAAGTAGGTACCGGCGCTGCCTGACACTGGGTATAGCCATGGGTACGTTGTGCGCCCGTCTGCACTACCCGCCGGCTTCGAGCGCGCAATACCGGCGCCGATAGCCTCACTCGATGGAGCGCAAGATAGACCGGTGGCGACCACGGCAGATACATATCGCCTTGCAGATGGAGCGATTATCACCACGATGGTTGGGCCATCGGAAACTCTCGAGGCCTTTGTACCGGACCACCCCGGAGAGCTCATCACTCAAACTAACACCGAGATCAAGATCCAGCAGGATATAGAGCAACAGAGGACCTTCGCTTCCTTAGCCTCTGATGGGCCAGGGCGGTGGTCGAAGGCCGCCATAGGCATATCCGCTACCAAGGATGAGATGGTTTCCGCAATTCTTGGACCCGATAGGCGCTGGCAACACATAGCTCACGATGACGACGTATCCATACTTGCCGGATTGCTACCTGGATATCAGATGGCATACACTCGATCATCGGATTCGTCGGATATTTCCGTGCTTACCATGCCAGCGGCCAAATTTCCCGCGACACTTGAGTATCTGGACGTACATGCCCTCGGCAGTCCGAGTAGTGATGCGGATGGAATACTCTACTCGTCTCACGGCGGGACCGGATTCGCGATCAAGCAACTGGATGACGTAGTGATCTTGGTCGGGCCGTCCACCCTTTCGCCGGACATCTTTCACGATATGGCACTCAACTTGGAGCCCGCCACATGAGACGGCTGGTCGGTACAATATTCGCAGGAATCGCATTGCTGATCAGTGCTTCGAGTTGTATTATCTCGAGCACCGACCAGCTGGGCGTCTCGGCCGGAGTGGGCCTCTACGTCTACATCTATAAGCTTCCGACCGATGATATTGAAGCGCTTCATATTTGGAAGCAGACGGATCCTAAGACCCTTGCATTTATGGACAAGCAAATCGTCTTTAGCGATGGCGTGAAGGGCCTGATTCTAAACGCTGGATACCACGCCGCGGATATCGATTACTTCTTCGATCAGGAGAACGCCGATGACTTTGGCGAATCGCTTGATCAGGTCCGCAACACGAGTAAGTGCTTGCTGATGCACCGAAACCCACTCGCAATATTCGGCGATCGCCATAGCTGGACGGAGGGAAGCTCTACGAACCCGGACTGCCGTCTGGGCAAGCATTGGGTAGTGGTCTAATGCCCCATAGGCTGCGGCTCTCCATACGAGTCGGCTTCCTCCTCATCCTTGGCGCAGGCGTAATATTCGGAGCATCATGGCTATCGAGATCCGGAAGCGCCAAGACTGAACCTAGCCAAGCTGATCTCGTGAGCTTTTGCACGGGCATGGAGTCGGATGCCGAGTATATCGTAGGCTTGGATAGTAGAATCATTCGTAGGGCAGGCCCAATGGTACTAAGCAAGTCATTCGTACGGGGAGCCCCTCCCAATGAAAGAGATATGGCGGAGACTATTAGCCGCCGGTTCCGAAATGTACCAGATGCTGGTTTCCAAGGCGCCGCTGCCAGAACGCTCATTCGAGATTATGAGGCACTGAAGATCAGATCTAAGGCCTACTGCAGAGCTATCAAATAGAGTTCGGAAGGGGCGAGTTGACGACGAAGACACCGTGTTCGACAGGAGGAGTAATTTAATGAAGGACCACCGCTTTGCTTGAGGACTCCTGATTGGAGTCGTGCTTTCGCTTGTGCTGCTGGCATCGCCTCGAGTAGCCGACGCAGCTACACCCCAAGAGACTTTTGTCATCCACGTACATGAAGATTTTCTCCAAAGGGGGCGAGTTCACCTGATGAAGCTCGTGCCAAAAGAGCAATCACTCGTGGTCGCCTATGTCGACACGACCGCCTACGCGAGCGGCAACGGCGCGATCACTCCCCCCTATGCGTTGCTCGCCAGTTTTCTCGGGGTGCTCCTCACAGCCTTCGGGGTGCCGGCGGCACTCGGAATCGTCGACTCTCCAAACCAGTGGATCGGCGCGGCCATCTTCACGACGGGGATTGCCGTGACCATTTCAGGGGTGCTCGCGTTTCGCCGCACGACTGCGCTCAAGAACTCACTCGGGTTCGGCGGGTCACTTCATCCGACCTCCATTCACGCCCGGGCACTGTCGCCGACGATCCCGGCCGTCCTTTCGCCAGGCCCGATTGTGTTCCGGTGGCCTCGTCCCCTGGGACCCTTGGCAGTGGCTGCCGGGCCGATTCTCGTCGCGGTCCTCGTCGCGATCAATGGGCACGGGATCGATCGCGTCGCAATCCCCGTGGTGTTCGTCATCCCAGCCATCCTCATACTCCAGAGGACGCGGCAAACTTGCGTCACAATCGACGAGGAAGGCATCACCGACCAGGGCGTCGTTCTTGTCCGTCACTTCAGGTGGGACGAAGTGAGCGGTGCCAGAACCCCCGAGGCACAACTCGGCAGCGCCGACGGGAGCTATCCGCTGGTGCTCGTCGACCGCAACGGCGTCGCACACGGGCTCGTCCCGAGCTTCGGTGGCGAACAACGCCCGGCTCCGCCCGGGCACCCGTCATCGCGGCAAGCTCGCATCCTGATCGCCGCCGACGTCATCAGAACCCGCGCCACCGGGCGATGAGGCTGGTCTCAGCCACTCGCAACGTTGCCAAAGTACCCCCGCAGTAGCTGCGGGATGTGTACCCGGTGGGCTCTCCGGACGCCGAGCGGCCGGTTGGTGCGCGTCAGGCTTGCCCAAAGACCCCTTTCCGATCGGTCCGGGCGGCGGTAGTGTTGACGTTGCCAAGGGCCCAGGGCCTGCGGAAGTGAGCCCAGTTGACGTCCGGACGGTCGGCAGCTGGGTTTGCGTCGTTTTCAGCCCACATTCCGACGCACCACGTTGTCAGCGACCCGGCGCCGCCAATCGCCACCCGCTCCCACCAGCCAGGTGAACGCGTCGGGTAGCCACAGCAGTGGTTCCCGGCTTCCCACGACATGTTCGTACGTGAGTGCGGGAACTTCTGCTCGGGCCGATGCGATTACACCGTGGTCGGCTTCATCCTGGTGATGGCGACTCTCAAGGATCAGGGTCACTGGCTCTCCGTGAGACTGGAGATCAGCGACGATCGCCGCCAGACACAACCGTCGCGACTGGAGTTCGGATCGCCCTGGGATGTAGTGGCATTCGTAGATGGTCACATCGAGTCTGAATTGCGCCATGGCCGACGCAAGCTGCCGCCGACGTCGCGGGCTCTCCTTCTTGAAGTGGACCTGCCGCTGCCCTGGGGCAAGGAGTCGCTTCGTTTGCCGACGGAGATCGCCGGCCTCGCCGGCGCCGATCACGACACACCCCATGAGGTAGCGACCGGGCCGCTCACTCTCGTCGACGTACGCGTAGAGCGCACTCATACGTTGGGTCCTCGCTCGGTGTCATCTGCAACCTCAGCATCGGGCTGCATCCCGGTGTGGTGCTTCTTGCGATAGATGAGGTTGGCGACGGTGTCGGCCGCTTCCTCGTCGAGGCTCGGCATCACGTGGGAGTAGGTGTCGATCGTGATGGCGAAGGTCGAGTGGCCGAGGCGGTCGGTCTTCGGTGGCGCGATGACGACCCGGTAGTTGATGGTGTTGAACGTCGACGCGACCGACAGCGTGCCCGGGGCGGGGTTTGAACCCGCACGGCCCCTACGGGGCCAGAGGGGTTTAAGCCCTCCGCGTCTGCCAGTTCCGCCACCCGGGCGCGTCCCAAACGTACCCGTCGCCCGGCCCGCACCACGGCGTGCGCCCCGCCCTACGCTGCGTCGACAACCATCCCGAGCTCGCACGACACGGCTTCCCACAGCGCCGTGCGAACTCGGGTCGCCTCCGCTCCCTCAAGGCGATTCGCGACCACGACCCCTTCGATCAGGTCGGCGACCACCGCGCCGAACGGGCGGCCGTCGATCCGCACCGCGACCGTGGCCGAGCCGTTGCGGGTACGCCGCACGGTGCGCTCGACCCCAGCCAACCTCGGTGGGCTCCGGAACCCGGGGCTCACCAAGCCTCGGGCACGGGTGGCCGCACCGAGCAGGCGGACCACCGAGGCGAATTGCAGGGACGTGGGTTGCATCGACATCCATCCTGCCCAGCCCCTGTGACACTCATCCCGAGCGGACGCGCCCCGTGGCGCGTCCCAAGCCGCGACCACCGGACCTCGCTCAGAATTGTCACACCCCCCTCTTAGGCTGAACGAACACCAGTTCGTTCAGCCCGACGAAGGGACCTGTCCCGTGACCGAAACCAAGAGCTCGCCCCGCGCCGGATCTCCATCCATCCACGCCGGGTCGAACGAGTCGACGACGCGCCCGCGGGCGCGTGACGCGGCGGCCGACATGTCCGCCGACCGGTTGCAGAGCGAGCTGGTCGGTCTGGCCCAGCGGCTCTCATCGGGCACCTACGAGCTGCTCGTGCTGGTCGGCGAGCTCGACGCACGCGGCACCTGGGCCATCTGGGGTGCCCTGTCGTGCGCCGCCTGGCTCGCAGACACGTGCGACATCGAGCTCTGCACCGCCCGCACCCAGGTGCGCGTCGCCCGCGCCCTGCGCGAGCACTCGCAGCTCGACACCGCGATGCGCAACGGCGAGGTCTCGTACGCGAAGGCCCGCGTCTTGGTCCCCTATCTGAACGACGGCAACGTCGAGGCGCTCGTCGAGCTCGCCGAGGTCACTCCGGCGGGCCGGCTCGGCGCGGCGATCGCCGCCTGGTCACAACGCAACGACGACCCCGAGACGATCGCCGAACGGCAACACGAGGCACGATCGGTGTCGTGGCGCACCGAACCGGACGGCACCGTCACCGTCACCGCTCGACTTGCCCCCTCCGCCGCTGGGGCCGTGTGTGCGGTGATCGACGCCCAGGTCACCCGCAGCGACGCGCCCGCGGGCGCGTCGCTCGCCCAGCAGCGCGCCGACGCCCTGGCAAGGGTCGTCACCTGCGGCGGCGGCGACATCACCGCCGAGGTGGTCGTCCACGTACGTGCCGACGGCAACGCCTTGGCCGACGGCACCCCATTGTCCGACCACGCCGTCGCCGCCCTACTCCCCGATGCATTCGTGTCGCTGCTCGTGCACGACGGCCAACGTCAACCCATCGACGCAAGTCCGCGTCGACGCTTCCCCACCCGCCGACAGCGGCGCGTCATCGACGAGGTCCACGCCGAGTGCCAACACCCCGGCTGCCACGCCCGCACCTTCCTGCAGTACGACCACATCCAGCCCTACCACCGGCAGGGACCGACGGTCATCGCCAACCTCCAGCGGCTCTGCGGCCCCCACAACCGCGCCCGGAACGACCAACCCACCCGATGAGATCTCCCGGCGCGACGCGTCCGGCACGCCGTGCGTCGTCCAACCTCGGCCGGCCCGCGCACCCGCGTAGCCTCCGTGCCATGGCACACGCCGAGCAGGCGGCCCCGGCCGCCGACGACCTCAACCCGACGCAGCGTGCCACGCTCACCGCGCTCGGCGCCGGCGACCCGGGCTCCCACGTCGCCTTCGACCCCGACCTCGCCACCCACATCCGCGCGGATCTCGAGGACAACCTCGCGGACGCCACCGCCGCGCTCACCGACGACCGCCCCGTCGTCATCGCCAAGCGCCTCCTCAACGGCGTCCACGGCTGCCAGGCCAACTACCTCGACGAACGCCAGCGCCCCTTCGAGCCGTCGGCCCCCGTCGTGCGCGGCACCGTCGCCCACAAGGCGCTCGAGCTCGCCGTCCACTGGCCCGGCACGCCGCTCCCCCTCGACCTCGTCGACGCCGCCATCGAACGCGTCGCCGCCTCCGACCACTGGGCGACCGACTGGCTGCTCGCGGCGACCGACGCCGACCGCGCCGAGGTGCGCAGCGCGGCCGGCGATCTGGTCGCCAAGTTCATCGAGTGCTGGCCACCGCTCACCGCGGCCATGCGGCCCGCCACCGAGACCAGCCTGTCCGCAGAGATCTGCAACGGCCGCATCGTGCTCAAGGGCCAGGCCGACCTGACCCTGGGCCAACCCGTCGGCAGCGGCACCCGCGCCCGCAAGATCATCGTCGACTACAAGACCGGTGGCCGCTCGCCGGAGCACCGCACCGACCTGCGCTTCTACGCCCTCGTCGAGACCCTGCGCATCGGCGTCCCACCCCGCCTGCTGGTCACGAGCTACCTGGCCTCGGGCACGCTCGAGGTCGAGGCGGTCACGGTCGGGCTGCTCCAGGCCACCGTCGCCCGGGTCGTCGACGGGATCGAGTCGTTCCTCGCGCTGCGCAGCGGCGAGATCGAGCCGGCCCGACGGCCCTCGCCGACCTGTCGTTGGTGCCCGATCGCCGAGGACTGCGCGCCGGGCCAGGAGTACCTCGCCGACGCCGACCGGTAGCATCCGGCCATGCCTCCGGCCGCCGATCGACCTCCCGCCGCCCGCGCGGCCAAGGCCGCCAAGGCCACGCCCAGGGCCAAGCCGAAACCACGGAAGAAGCCGGCGACCAAGGCGAAGACGTCCACCGAGCTGGTGCCGGTCCCGACGGTCCCACCGCCCGCGGACGACCCGCGCGACAGCGTCGACCACGACCCGCTGCGCCAGAGCGACATCGACGAATGGGGCCGCTCGGAGTCGATGCGTGCGCTGGCCCGCAAGGTCTACGACCCCATCTACCGCAACTGGTTCCGGGTGAGCTGGGAGAACTTCGACCGAATCCCCACCTCGGGCGGGGCTCTGCTCGTCTCGAACCATGCCGGCGCGATCCCCTCCGACGCGCCGGCGATCATGCACGGCATCGAGACCGAGCTGGGTCGGCCCGTCTACGGGCTCGCCGACCACGTCTTCCGCAACATGCCCGTTCTGGGAACCCTCTGGGCGCGCAGCGGCGGCGTCGTGGCGCACCCCGACAACGCCTACCGGCTGCTCCGCACCGAGCAGCAGCTCGCGCTGGTGTTCCCCGAGGGCACCAAGGGGCCCTCCAAGCACTACAGCCAGCGCTACCAGCTCCGTCGCTTCGGCCGCGGCGGCTTCGTCGAGATCGCCATGCGCGCCGGCGTGCCGATCATCCCGGTCGCGGTGGTCGGGGCCGAGGAGTCGATGCCGGTCGTCGCTCGACTGCCGGCCGTCGCCAAGCTGCTCGGCGTCCCCTACTTCCCCATCACCGCGAACATGGCCCTCGCCCCGTTCCTGGGCCCACTGGCCTCGTTCGCGTACTTCCCCGCGAAGTTCACGATCCGGGTCCTGGAGCCGATCACCTTTGACGTGGAGCCCGACCAGCACCGCTACTCGCGCAGCCGCATCATGGACGAGTCCGAAGCGATCCGCCAGCAGATCCAGGACGCGCTCTACGACATGCTCAGCCACCGCCGCTCGGTCTGGAGCGGCTGATGGGACGCCGCATCCTCGTCACCGGGCTCGGCACCTTCTGGGGCGGCCGAATCGCCCAGCAACTCGAGGCGCGCGACGACGTCGACGTGATCGTCGGCCTCGACACGCGCAGTCCGAAGCTGCCACTCGAGCGCACCGAGTACGTCCGCTGCAACGAGGACTACTCGATCCTGGCGCGGATCGTGAAGGCCGCCGAGATCGACACGATCGTGCACACCTTCCTGGTCGTGGACTCGACCCAGATGCGGTCGCGCACGATGCACGAGATCAACGTCATCGGCACGATGAACCTGTTCGCCGCGGCCGCCGCACCGGGCAGCACCGTGCGCAACATCGTGGTGAAGTCGTCCGCGCTCGTCTACGGCTCCGACCCGCGCGACCCCGTGTGGGCAACCGAGGACACCCGCCGCAGCGAGCCGCTGCGCACCCGCGTCGAGCGCAACCTCATCGAGGTCGACGGCTACGTCCGCGACTTCGCCGTCGACAACCCGCACGTCACCGTGTCGCTCCTGCGCTTCTCGAACGTGGTCGGTCCGACCATCACCACGCCGCTCACCAAGGCGCTGCGGCTCCCGATGGTCCCCTCGATCCTGGGGTTCGACCCGCGCTTCCAGCTCACCCACGAGGACGACGTGGTCCGCGCCATCGTGCACGTGCTCGATGGACGGATCCCGGGCATCTACAACGTCGCCGGCGACGGTCTGCTGCCCTGGAGCGAGGTCGCTCGCATCTGCGGCAAGCGCACCGTGCCCATGCCACCCGTCGCCACCGGCCTCGCCACGGCCCCGCTGCGACGGTTCGGCGTCGACCTGCCTCCCGAGCTGCTCCAGCTCCTGCGCTACGGACGCGGCATCGACAACTCACGACTGAAGCAGACGGGCTTCGACTACACGTACACCTCGGCGGGCGCCGTGCAGGCGTTCATCGAAGCCACCCGGCTGCGCGGAACGGTCGGCGACGTGCGCCGTGCCTACCGCTACGAGCGCGACGTCGAGCAGTTCTTCCGCCACTCACCGGCCGTGGTGCGCAACACGGCGACCGACGACCTGGCGACCCAGAGCTGATCGATGTCCCTCGTCGAGCTCGATCTCAGGGACCACATCGCCACGGTCACCTTGTGCGACCCGAAGCGACGCAATGCGCTCACGACCGCGATGGTCGGCGAGCTCTGCGCGACCTTCGACGCGTTCGAGGCCGCGTCCGGCGTCCGAGCGGTGGTGCTGAACGCCGAGCCGCCCGCCTTCTGCGCCGGCGCCGACCTCTCCGGGCTCATGGCAGCCGGTCGTTCGGAGGCCGAAGCCGAGGTCGGGCTGGGCGCGATCTACGAGGGGTTCCTGCGCGTGGCGCGGTGCCCGCTGCCGACGATCGCTGCGGTGAACGGCCCGGCCGTCGGCGCCGGCATGAACCTGGCGCTGGCCTGCGATGTGCGTCTCGCCGGACCGGACGCCCGCTTCGACCCGCGGTTCGTGCAGCTCGGTCTGCACCCTGGCGGTGGCCACACCTGGTTGCTGCAACGTCTCGTCGGCGCGCAGGGCGCGGCGGCGCTGGTGCTCTTCGGCGAGGTGCTCGACGCCGAGGCCGCGCGGGCGCGTGGGCTGGTGTGGGACGTGGTGGGGGCGACCGAGCTCGAGGACCGGGCACGCGCCATGGCGGAGCGCGCGGCGGAGGCCGACCGCGAGCTGTTGACCAAGGTCAAGGCGACCATGGCGACGACCTACGGCCTGGGCCGCATCGACGACGCGGTCGAGGCCGAGCTGGAGCCCCAGGTCTGGTCGATCACCCGGCCGGGGATCATCGAGCGGCTCGGCAGACGCCGCACCCGCTGACCCCCTTCGCGTTTTGGGTGCCGATCCGCAGGCCCTGGCCTGCGGATCGGCACCCAAAACGCGGTGGGGTCAGAGCCAGGCGACCTCGAGCTCGTCGCGCCGCTCGTCCCACTCCTCGGCGGTGAGCGCGTAGCGCACGTGGTCCTCCCAGATCCCGTTGATCTCGAGGTAGCGGGCGGCGACGCCCTCGGACCGGAGGTTGAGCTTCTCCATGACCCGCCGACTCGGTGCGTTGCGGGGGATGATCGAGATCTGCAATCGGTGGAGGAACAGCTCCTCGAAGGCGAATCGGGCCAGCACCACGAGCGCCTCGGGCACGTACCCCTGCCCGGCGGCGGATCGGGCGACCCAGTAGCCGACGTAGCCGCTCTGGAAGGCGCCTCGTTGCACTGACGAGAGGTTGATCTCGCCCACGAAGTCGCCGTCGACGAAGATCCCGAAGCCGTACCCCGACCCGAGCTGGCGCTCACGTTGCCGGGCGCTGCAGCGCACCGCGAACGCGTCTCGATCGACGGTCGGGTCCGGCACGTTCAGGCTCCGCTGGGGCTCCCACTTGAGGAGCCAGTCAGCGCTGCTCGTGCGCACGTCGCGCCAGGCCTCGAAGTCGGCGAGCGTGAGCGCCCGAAGCATGACCCGCCGCCCGAACAGCGGGGCGGTCGAACCCGGCGGCTCAGCGGTCTGCGACTTGGCACCCCGACGGATCACACCGCGCATGATAGAGGCGTGGGTGCCGACACGTCCCCCCGGGCAAGACGACGATGCGGTCAGCGCAAGAGCCGTGCGGCCATGCCGTCGAGGATGTCCGACTCGGACACGAGCAGCTCGTCGGCTCCGGTCGCCACCACCACGGCCTCCAGCACGACCAGTCCACCGACGATGACCTCGGCGCGTGCGGCCTCCATCCCCACCACCACGCGCCGCTCCTCGACCGTGAGGTGCGCGATCTCATGGCACCGGTCGAGGATCCGACCGGCGGGCATCCGGTGGTGGTGCACGGCGTCGCGCTGGTAGGTGGCGAGGCCGAGGTCGATCGAGGCGAGCGTGGAGACGGTGCCAGCCAGGCCGATCAGCGCATCGGCGGAGCGGGCTCCGGGCACGCGGTCGAGAGCACCACCCACTGCCGCGGCGACCGCGTCCCTCGCGGGTGAGCTCCGCCGGCGTCGGCGGGTCGGAGGAGAGGTAGCGCTCGGTGATCCGCACACAACCGACGTCGAGGGACTCGACGCCGAGGATCCGGTTGCCGCCGTCCGCCTCGATCACCCCGGAGACGATCTCGGTCGAGCCACCGCCGATGTCGACCACCAGCGCCGAACCCGGACGGTGTCGCAACTCTGCGGTGGCCCCCGCGAAGGAGAGCTCACCTTCCTCGTTGCCGCTCAACAGCTCGGGACGAACCCCGAGCACCTCATGGGCCGCGCCGAAGAACTCGTCGCGGTTGGCGGCGTCGCGAGCGGCGGAGGTCGCGGTGGCCCGCACCACCTCGACGCCGTGCGTGCCCATGACCGCCCGGTACGCGCGCAGCGCCTCGACGGTGCGCCCGATCGCCGCGGGGTCGAGCCTGCCGGTCGCGTCCACACCCTGGCCGAGGCGCGTGATCTGCATCCGGCGCTCGACGGTGGTGATCGGTCCACCCGGGGCCGCCCGGGCGACCAGGAGGCGCGTCGAGTTGGTGCCGCAGTCGATCGCCGCGACGGTGCGGGTGCCGGCCACCTGAGGATGCTCACCGGCCTCGGCGAGGCGTGAGGCCACCCAGCGACCCACCGGATCGTCGCCGCCGGCCAGCCACCACGCGAAGTGCGCGTGCAGGCACTTCACCCCGATGCCGCGTGCCGCCGACCCCACCCGAGGGGCGCGGTCCGTCGTGGCCCGCCGGGAGCAGCGCGTCGCGGGCCGCTGCATAGCGGGCATGCGCTTCGGCCAGCGCCGTGGCGTCGACCTCGGCCTCGGCGCGGTTCACGCCGCCCGCCGACTCGAGCCGGCCGATCCAGGTCCGCTCGGGCTCGCCGACGAGCCAGTACCGGGTGGGCATCGGGGTGCCGTCGTCGAGCAGGGGCGCGTTCGCGATGACCAACGGGGAGCCGTCGGCGTGACGGACCACGACCTCGAACGCTCCGCCCGGCTCACGGCCCAGGAGCGCAGCGACCGCGGCTCGATCCTCGGCGCGGCTCAATCCGGCCACCCCCACCACCAGGTGCGCGCCGCCAGCTCCCGGTTCGACAGGGCGTGGCCCGTGAGCACCGGGTAGAAGAACACGAACAGCACGATCGTGGCGATCCCGGTCGTCAGCAGCAGCAGCCGCCATCGGTGAACTCGGCGGCGACCCACCAGCCAGGCCGCAGCGACCAGCAGCACCGGGATGATCGAGGTCAGGTAGAAGGTGTACGCCCAGCGCGGATCGATCAACCACGGCCCCCACTGGGTCGCCACGATCGCCAGGAGCCCGACGCCGATGGCGCTCCTACGGCGCACGGCCTCGACCACCAGCCCGGCGAGCGCGGCGATGCACACCGCCCAGACCATCGGGTTCGGGAGCGCCAGCAGCAGCACCCCGGAGTCCTTCGGCGCCCCGCGGCACGGCCCCACCCCTTCGCGCGAAGCGGTGCCTGCGCAGTTCTGCGCGAAGAGCCGCGTCGGCCGCTGCATCGCGAACCAGCTCGACGCCGGTGCGGCGTTGGCATTGTGCGAGTCGATCGAGCGATGGAAGTCCTCGACCTTTCGCTGGTCGGACACGAACGACCGGGCGCTGAAGGCCGCCGGGCCGAGCTGGCGTGGGGCCCAGGCCGCCAGGTAGAGCCCCGCCGGGATGGTGACCGCCAGGAGCAGGCTCGTCAGCACCGCGCGCCGGCGCTCGGTCGCCATCCGCCGCAGGTCGACCGCCCACATCGATCCGAGCACGACCAGCGCGATCGGGGCCACCGTCCACTTGACCGCACCGCCCAACCCGACCGCGACGAGCGCGGCCACCGCGGCGCGGCGCTGCCCCCGCCGATCGCCGTCCGGGATCGTCCAGAACACGGCCAGCGCCCAGACAGCGAGTGCAACGAACAATCCGACGAACACGTCCAACATGGCGAGCCGGCCGAGGCTGAACATCACCCCGTCCAGGGCACAGAGGAGACCGGCCAGGAAGGCCAGGCGTTGGTCGCCGGTCAGTCGCCGAACGGCCGCGCACACCGCCCCGACGGTCGCGATCCCCGCGAGCAGCGCCGCGATCCGCCAGCCGAGGGGCGTGAAGCCGAAGACCTCGATGCCCGACGCGATGAACCACCACCCCAGCGGCGGGTGCTTGGCGAGGCCGTGCACCGCGCCCCACTGGAGCATCTCGGCGGCGCCCGGCGCGTAGTACTGCTCATCGAAGACCAGCACCCCCGGACGGGTCAGTCCCGGTGCGCGCGTCACGGCCGCGATCGTCATCGCCGCCGGCGCCGCCCAGCCGATCCCGATCTGCTGCAGTCGGCCGCGCACGCCGGACGAAGCGCTCACGAACCACTTCGCCCGGGGGCAGCCGGCTTCGGTGGCGCAGGGGCGACCGTCACCGGGGTTGCGCCGGTGGCGCACGCCCGTTCCATGGCGTTCTTGGTCAGCGGCCCGCGGTCGTCGGTGGGCGGGGCGCTCAGGAACTGCCGCAGGAAGCCGGCGGGCGGCGTGGTCACCACGGGGTCCCCTGCCCGCTCCCGCAGGCTGGCGCAGGTCTTGGCGAGCACCGAGGACTCCTGGCGCTGCAACGTCGGGTCGGCTCCGCAGGCGGCGCTCGGCGCCGCCAGGAGCACGACCGCCAGCACGCTGCCCACGACCCGACGGGCCCGAACCCGGGTCATGGGGTGGTGGTGGGCGCGCTCTTCGAGTCTGACGGCGGTGTCGCAGGCGGATCGGTCAGCTCGACGAAGGGCCAGGTCCCCTGCAGCGCGGTGTCCGGCGAGGGAGAAGGGAGGATCGCATAGCTCTTCGAGCCCTTGGGCACCATGCCGTAGTTGCGGCGCGCGAGCTCCCGGATGGCCTGCGGGTCGTGCAGCTGCTTCACCTGGTCGGCGAGCGAGGCGTTCGCCGCGTCGAGCGCGGTGATCTTGGCGTCGAGCTGATGGGTCTGTGCACGCTGCGACGACCAGACCCGGAACGATCCGGGACCCAGGAACAGCATCACGATCACGACGACCGAGGCCACTCCCGCGCCGATCATGGCGGCGCTGCGTCGGTGGGGTCGGACGGGACCGGACGTCTCGCGCGCGGGTCGATGCGGTTGGGCTCGGCTCAGGTCGGTCGCTGCGCGCGAAGTCCAGCGCGCGTCGATCGCGCCGCGCGGCGCGCCAGGCTGCTACACGGGCCATGGGCCCGTGGCGCCCCCCGGCGTCACCCGCGGAGGTCATGACCTGGGCCCACCCCGCAACGCGGCTCGACCCCGGAAGGTCGCCGCCTCGCCGAGCAGCGACTCGATGCGCAACAGCTGGTTGTACTTGGCCACGCGGTCGCTGCGGGCCGGCGCGCCCGTCTTGATCTGGCCGCAGTTCGTCGCCACCGCGAGGTCGGCGATGGTGGCGTCCTCGGTCTCACCGGAGCGGTGGGACATCACCGCCGTGTAGCCGTGACGCACCGCCAGCTCGACGGCGTCGAGCGTCTCGGTGAGCGTGCCGATCTGGTTGACCTTGATCAGGATCGAGTTCGCGATGCCCTCGTCGATCCCGCGCTGGAGCCGCTCGGTGTTGGTCACGAAGAGGTCGTCGCCAACGATCTGGATCCGATCTCCGAGCGCGTCGGTGAGCGCTCGCCACCCGTCCCAGTCGTCTTCGGCCATGCCGTCCTCGATCGACACGATCGGGTACTGGTCGACGAGCTTGACGTAGTAGTCGGCCATCTCGGTCGGGCTGAGCGAGCGGCCCTCGGCGGCGAGCACGTAGGCCCCGTCGGAGTAGAACTCGGAGCTGGCCGGGTCGAGTGCGATGGCGATGTCGCGCCCGGGTTCGTAGCCCGCCTTGGAGATCGATTCCATCAGCACCTGCACCGCCTCCTCGTTCGAGCTGAGATCGGGTGCGAAGCCGCCTTCGTCGCCGACGGCGGTCGAGTGCCCCTGCGCCGCGAGCACGCCCTTGAGCGCGTGGTAGGTCTCGACGCCCCAGCGGACCGCCTCGGAGAACGACGGCGCGCCGACCGGCATCACCATGAACTCCTGGAGGTCGACGTTGTTGTCGGCGTGGGCGCCGCCGTTCAGGACGTTCATCATCGGGACCGGGAGCACCGCAGCGTTCGTTCCACCCACGTACCGGAACAGGGGTAGGTCGCTCTCCTCGGCCGCGGCCTTCGCCACCGCGAGCGAGACGCCCAGGAGCGCGTTGGCACCCAGGCGCGCTTTGGTCTCGGTGCCGTCCAGGTCGCAGAGGAAGTGGTCGAGCCCCCGCTGGTCGAGCGCCTCGAAGTCGGTGACCGCCTCGGCGATCTCGCCGTTCACGTGGGCGACGGCACGGGTGACGCCCTTGCCGCCGAAGCGGTCGTCACCGTCCCGGAGCTCGTGTGCCTCGAACTGCCCCGTCGACGCGCCGGACGGGACGAGGGCCCGACCATGCGCGCCGGTCTCGAGGAGCACCTCGACCTCGACGGTGGGGTTCCCCCGCGAGTCGAGGACTTCCCGGCCCAACACGCTCTCGATGCCGCTCATGTCCGGTTGCCTGCTCCTTGTCCGTGTTGCCGGAGACGTTCCGACGATGACCGCAGATCGGGTGGCCCGTCGACGCTGACAGGACCCGGCAATTGGTCGTGGGGAACGCTACACGGTGCTCCTTGAGGTCCCGCGGACACCTCACCTCCCGCGGCGAATTGTCCTGTGACGAACGACCGGCACGCGTAGGCCAAACGGACTACTCTTTCGTGCACCGCGCATCCTGCGCCCACACCCGGAGGTCCTCACCACTTGATGAATACCTTTCAGCACGTGCGGCCCCAGCCCCGAGTGGGCGCGCTCACACCGCCGTCAGAAGCGTGGACGGCAACCGATGAGCTCGTCAAGGAACTCACCCCTCGTTGGTTGAGCATCGCTGGCATCGACCACTTCATCACGGAACTTGAGCACCTCGGCCCCACCGATGACCGGGCGACCCAGCTCCGAGCCGTGACGCTGCTCGGCCAGGCGACCCTGACGGCCGACATCGCCGCGCTCGGCACGGTGGCCAAGGCGCTCGAGGGGCGGAACCACGCCGACCGGGCGCGTCTCGTGGCCGTGCTCGGCCACCTCTCCGGCGGATCGTGGCCGCAGGTCGAGGCCTCGGTGACCAAGCTGGTCACCAAGGCCTCCGAGGAGCAGCACCTCGCCGGCAGGCTGGTGCAGCGGACCCGAGACGTCCTCGCACAGCGTCAGGGGCGCCACGAGTTCGCAACCTGGGTGGCGAAGAACCCTGCAGGGTTCGCTCGCTACACCTGGTCGGTCGCACTCCGGGCGGCCGGAGAGCGCCTCTGGGATCACAACTGGGACAAGGTGGCGCAGCTCGGGAACACGCCAGTGACCCCGGACCACCCACTGGTTGACCCGATCACGCCCCAACGCGGCTGGCTCGACCTGCGGCGGTCCGCGCAGCTGGCGCGCGCCGCCGCGATCGACCACCTGGTGAACGCCGCGCTCTCCAACGACGCCAAGTTGCGCCGCGACGCGTGGGACGACGCCATCGAGGCCGCCTACTACGCCAAGGGCACCGAGACCTGGTCGGCGGAGACCTACGAGCTCCGTGCCCGCGTCGGTGAGGCGGCGTGGGCGACGGCCAACCGCTCGGCCCGATCCACCGTGCGCGTGGTCATCAACGAGTTGCCCTATGTCGTCGGCCGAATCGGCATGGTCGCGCTCGCCGCCGAGGCCTCGACCGCGGCGGCGCGGGCAACGGCCGTCCGGGCGGGCGCGCTCGCCATCGTCGGTGTGACCGATGTCGACCGAGCCGAGCGCGCCGCACAGGCCTCGATGACCTCGGCGGTCCTGCCACTGAGCGCCTGATCAGTCGGCGGCTTCGCGCTCCCGCACGGCGCGTTCGAGCTCGTGTGCGGCGCTCCGAAGCGCCGCTTCAGCATCCAGGCCGTGTCGACGGGCGACAGCCACGACCTCCAGGAGGTGACGACCGAGCTCCTGCTCGTCGACGGGCGCCTCGGTGCCCGCGTCGGCCGGGACCAGGTCGGGCGCGACGGCCTCCGACTTCCCGATGATCTTCGCGGCGAGCGCCAGCGCGGGAAGCGTCGCCGGCACGCCGTCCATCACGCTCGAACGACCTTTCTCCGCGACCTTCGCCTGCTCCCAACCGACGACGAGGTCTGCGGTGGCCGCGTCGGTGTCCGGTCCGGCCGACGTCGGCTCGACGAAGACGTGCGGGTGGCGGGCGACCAGCTTGTCGTGGACCCGTTGCGCGACATCGGCCAGGTCGAAGCGGTCCTGCTCGCTGGCGAGATGCGCGTGGAACACGACCTGGAACAGCAGGTCGCCGAGCTCCTCGGCGAGGTGGCCGTAGGCCATCTCGAGGGCTGCGGTCGTCGTTGCGTCCGCGTCAGCGGCGACGACCGCGTCGAGCGCCTCGAGGTGGTCGAGCGCCTCCAGGACCTCATGGGCCTCTTCGAGCAGGTGTCGGCGCAGCGTCCCGTGCGTCTGGACGCGGTCCCACGGGCAGGAGGTGCGCAGGGTGGCCATCAGCACGACGAGCGCGCGCACGGCCTCGTCGGGTTCGGTCGGTGGGGGCACGTTCACCGATTGCGCCCCAGCGTCCCGCTCAGCCTGCGGCGAGCGCCGGCAACGTCGTCGTCGTGGCGCCTGGCGGGAGCTCGGCGCCGACAGGGGCGGTGTAGCCCTTCCCCTTCGTCCAGGTGCCGTAGCGCGGGTTCAGCTCGATGTCCGCCGTGCGCAGGAACTTGTTGAGCGCCGCAGATGCCTCGGTCTGTCCGGGCTGACCCAACTTGGAGATGATCTGCGCCTTCGCGTCTGCGTACGACAGGGTCTTGGTCGAGCGCTTGCGCACGATCAGGTAGGCGCCCCCAGTGGCCGAGTACGGACCACCGATCGCGCCGTCGGCCAGGCTCGTCAGGTCGTCGAACTGACCTTTGTCGAGCACCACCTGCGCGAACTGCGACACCGCGATGCAGCCGATGTCGCCGTCCTGCTTGGTCCCGGCCGCCTGGGAACCGGCCGCCTTGGCAACGTCCTTCGCCACCGTCGCGAACGGCACACCTTGGTCCAGGCGCTTCCGCGCCGCGTCGGCGCTGGCCTTGTCGGCGGTCTGGGTGATGTCGACGCAGAGCTGGTCGAACGTGTCCTTGTTGGCCGCGTAGTACTTGCGGGCGGCGGCGTCCTGGTTGATGCCCTTTCCGTAGTAGGCGACCAGCGCGGCGTAGTTCGCCTGGAGGTCGACGATCTCGTCCTGGAACCACTTGGGCATGTTCTTGAGCGAGGCGCCGCCGGGCTGGGAGAGCAACGACGACCGCGTCGAAGCCCGCTGGGCATCGGTCACGGTGATGCCGTGCTTGGCGAGGAGCAGGTCGATGGCCTTCGCCTCGACGAGCAACAGGGCGTACTGGCTGGCGTCCGAGGTGCTGGCCACGCCCTCGACGGTGGTCGTGGTGGCGCCGCTCGGCGGCGGAGTCGCGCCGTTGTTGAGCTCGGCCCAGTTCGCCACGCCCTGGTTGAAGTGGGGCGCCTTGACCGCGGTGCCGTCGACCCGGGCCACCCAGGCCTGGCCCCGGTCACAGCCGGTGGCGATCAGGCCCACGAGGGCGGCGAGGCTCACGGCCAGGATCACGAACGAGGGAGAGGTGCGCGTCTTCACAAGGTCGGCAGCGTATCGGGCCAACCGACCCACTACGACTCGGGGGTCGGTGGCAGCAGCTCCCGCAACGTCGCAGCCAGCGTGCGCGCAAGGTCAGGGGACTTGGGCAGCGGCAGCACCAGCTGACCGATCCCCTCCTTGTAGATCGCGCCCTTGTGGAGCCGCGCCAGACGCATCGTCTGGCTGGTCTTGAGCTGCACCGGCGACACCTTGGCCACGTGCGCGGGTCCACCGAAGCCCGGTCCTGCCGCTACGGCGACCTCGGTGATCCCGAGCCGCGCGCACTCGGCGCGGAGGCGACCCACCGCGAGCAGCGCCACGGCAGGCTCGGGGACCGGCCCGTAGCGGTCCTCCCACTCGGCGCGGATGTCGTCCACCTCCGCATCGCTGGTGACCTCGGCGAGGCGCCGGTAGGCCTCGAGCCGCAGGTCCTCTCGGGGCATGTACTCGACTGGCAGGTGCGCGTCGACGGGAAGGTCGAGCGAGATCTCGGCCGGCTCGCGCACGGGCTCGCCCCGCAGCTCGGCCACCGCCTCGTTGACCATCTGGCAGTACAGGTCGTAGCCGACCGCGGAGACGTGGCCGGACTGGCCGGTCCCGAGCAGGTTGCCCGCACCGCGGATCTCGAGGTCGCGCATGGCGATGCGAAACCCCGAGCCCAGCTCGGTGGCCTCACCGATGGTCTTGAGCCGCTCGTACGCCTCCTCGGTCAACACGCGGTCCGGCGGCGTGAACAGGTACGCATAGGCGCGCTGGCCGGCTCGCCCCACCCGCCCCCGCAGCTGGTGGAGCTGCCCGAGACCGAGCAGGTCGGCTCGGTCGACCACCAGGGTGTTGACGGTGGGCATGTCGATGCCCGACTCGATGATGGTCGTGCACACCAGCACGTCGAACTGCTCGTCCCAGAAGTCGAGCACGACCTGCTCGAGGGTGCCTTCGTCCATCTGGCCGTGCGCGATCGCGATCCGGGCCTCGGGCACGAGCTCGCGCAGCCGTGCGGCAACGTGGTCGATGTCGCGCACACGGTTGTGCACGAAGAAGGCCTGCCCTTCGCGCAGCAGCTCGCGACGGATGCCCTCGGCGATGGCCCGTTCGTCGTGCTCGCCGACGTAGGTGAGGATCGGCTGGCGATCGGCGGGTGGGGTGTTGAGCAACGACAGGTCGCGGATCCCGGTCAGGCTCATCTCGAGCGTGCGCGGGATGGGCGTGGCGGTCAAGGTGAGGGTGTCGACCCCGACCTGGAGCTCCTTGATCGACTCCTTGTGCGTGACCCCGAACCGCTGCTCCTCGTCGATGACCAACAGCCCGAGGTCCTTGAAGCGGACGCCGGTCCCGAGCAGTCGGTGCGTGCCGATGACGCAGTCCACCTCGCCCGAGGCGAGGCCCGCGATCACCGCGCGGGCCTGGGCGGCTGTGAGGAAGCGGCTCAGGACCTCGACCCGCACGGGGTAGCCGGCAAATCGATCCGCGAAGGTGGCGTAGTGCTGCTGCGCGAGCAACGTGGTCGGCACCAGGATCGCCACCTGCTTGCCGTCCTGGAGGGCCTTGAACGCCGCGCGGATCGCCACCTCGGTCTTGCCGAACCCGACGTCGCCGCAGACGAGGCGGTCCATCGGCGCGGGAGCCTCCATGTCGGCCTTCACGTCCGCGATCGCTCGGAGTTGGTCCGGGGTCTCGACGTAGGGGAACGAGTCCTCGAGCTCGTGCTGCCACGGCGTGTCGGTTGCGAAGGCGTGACCCTGGGCCGCGAGGCGCTGCTGGTAGAGCACGACGAGCTCCTGGGCGATCCGGTCCACCTCGGCACGTACCCCGGCCTTGGTGCGCTGGAACTCACCTCCGCCCAGCTTGTTGAGCTTCGGGTTGTCGCCGCCCGCGTAGGGACGGACGGCGTCGATCTGGTCGCTGGGGACGAAGAGGCGATCGTCTCCCCGGTAGTCGAGTCGCAGGTAGTCGCGCTCGACCCCACCGATCCGTCGTGTGACCATCCCGTCGTAGCGAGCGACCCCGTGCTGGTGGTGCACCACGAGATCACCGGGCTTGAGGTCCTCGAAGAAGCGTTGCGCGTCGCGGCGCGGACGCACCGGCCGGTGGGACCGACGCCGACCGGTCAGGTCCGCTTCGCCGAGCACCGCGAGGCGGGCGTCGGTGAACACCGCTCCCGCTTCGATCGGCCCGACGAGGACGTCGAGATCGAGGTCGTGGTCGCCGAGCAAGCGCTGGAGACGGGGCACCGAGGCGTCTGAGTCGGCCACCGCGACCACCCGGCTCCCCTCGGCGAGCAGCGTCCGGATCTGGCCGACGAGCGCCGCCCCGTCGCCCGCGACCTGGTTCCACCCGACGGTGGCGACCCGCGGTGTCTCGGGCGAGTCGGGGACCGCGACGAGGTTGACCACGGCGGCTTCCGGTGATCGCAGCGCCCGGTCGAGGCCCACGTGCAGTCGCGGGAACCCACCGGGCGACGCATCGGGTCTCGGTCCGCCTCCAGGCTCGGCGATGTCGTCGACCGCGCCCCAGGTGCGGGCGAGCGTGCGCGCCAGGTCGTCCTCCTCGGCCAGCATCTCCGCCGCATGGTCCCGGATTCGCTTGGGCTCGCACAGGATCAGCTGAGCGCCGGTTCCGAGCTCGTCCACGAGCAGCCGCGGTTCGTCGACGAGCCACGGCAACCACGACTCCATGCCATCGAACGTGAGCCCTTCGGCCAGCCGCTCCCACTGGTCGCGACCCCATGGCTCGGTGGCGACCAGCCGCTGCGCGCGCGCCTGGATGTCGTCCGAGGCGGCCAGCTCCCGACAGGCGAACAGCGTCACCTCGTCGAGGTCCCCGCTGGAGCGTTGGTCGCCGACCGCGAACCGGTTGAGGCGATCCACCTCGTCACCCCAGAGGTCGATGCGCACCGGATGGTCGAAGGTTGCCGGGAAGACGTCGACGATCGAGCCGCGCACCGCCAGCTCACCGTGGTGCTCGACCTGCTCCTCGCGCCGGTACCCACCGCGCACCAGGCGCGCCACCAGCTCGTCCCGATCGATGCGGTCACCGCGGCGCACGGTCGTGGGGGCCAGCGACGCATCGAGCGGTGCCAGCTGCTGGGTGAGCGCACGCACCGGCGCGACGACCACCCGGGGCACCCGGTCGGCAGCGCCGTCGACCGACCCGGCGAGGCGCCACCGCACCTCGAGCCGGCTCGCCATCGTCGTGGCCGTGGGGCTGACCCGCTCGAAGGGCAGGGTCTCCCAGGCCGTGAAGCGCTCGACCTCGTCGGGTCCCAGGAAGGTGGACAGGTCCTGGGCGAGGCGCTCCGCCTCGGCCGACGTCGCGACGACCACGAGTGCGGGCCGACGGGCCGACCGTCGGACCAGCTCGGCGATCACCAGGCTGCGCGCGGACCCGCTGGCGGCGAGCACGACGTTCGACCGTCCGAGCACGTCGAACAGGGCGGGATCATCGCGCAGGAGCGCGGGAAGGTCGGTGGGGTGCATGTTCTCGCGAGTCATCGACGGGGCTGGCAGCAGGTCGGCGCGCCGACCCTACCGCCCGGTCGGCGCGGCGCGACCCACGCGGCCGGGCCTGGATCGGGGAGACTCGTACGCGTGTGGATGACCTGGCAGCAGGCCGCGTGGTTGGCCGTCGCGTGCACGGTCGCGAGCATCGCGACGTGGCGGGTGCGCGCCGGCGCGGACGCCGGTCGGGCCCGACGGCTCGTGGTGTGGGGTCGAGCCGTCGTGCGGGAGGTCGGGATCGTGGCCGGCCTCTACGCCTTGTGGCAGTGGGTGTTCACGCTGACCGTGACCGAGACCGCCGGGGGCATCGCGCACGCCCGGTCGATCTACCGCTTCGAACAGGCGCTCGGCTACCCCTCCGAGCTGACCGTGCAACGCCTCACCATGCACTCGCGTGTGATCACCGAGGGACTCAACCGCTACTACGCCTACGTCCACGTCCCCGCACTGGGCATCATGATCATCTGGCTGTTCTTCCGCCACCGCAGCCACTACCCCCGGGTCCGCAACATCCTTGCGCTCACGACGGGCGCGTGCCTGGCGATCCAGTCGATCCCGGTGGCCCCGCCACGCTTCCTGCCAGACCTCGGCTTCGTCGACACCGCGCTGCTCTACCACCAGTCGGTCTACGGCGCGGGCGGTTCGGGCCTTTCGAACCAGCTCGCCGCGATGCCGTCGGTCCACATCGCCTGGTCGACCCTGGTCGCCGGCGCGGTCGTCGTGGCCTCGACGAGCCGCTTGCGGTGGCTCGTGATCGCCCATCCGGTCGTGACCCTGTGGGCGGTGGTCGCAACCGGAAACCACTGGTGGATGGACGGCATCGTGGCGGTCGCGCTGCTGCTCGCCGCGGTCGCGCTCCACCGGCGCCGCGGAGCGGGCGATGCACGGCCGGCGTCCGCCACCGCCTCCGCGGGAAGGCACGGAGCGGCGCCTGGACGCGCCACCGGGGAGCGGTGAACGCCGCTCCCCGGTAGCTGTCTCCGTGCTGCGGACTGCGCTCAGCCCGCGTAGTTCTCGTTGACGAAGTCCCAGTTGACGAGGTTCGTGAGGAAGGTCTCGATGAACTTGGGGCGCGCGTTGCGGTGGTCGATGTAGTACGCGTGCTCCCACACGTCGATCGTGAGCAGGGCCTTCGAGCCGTGCTTGAGGGGCAGGTCGGCGTTCGCGGTCTTGGCGATCTCGAGCTTGGAGCCGTCGGTCACCAGCCAGGCCCAACCCGAGCCGAACTGCGTCGCCGCGGCGTCGGAGAACGCGTCGGAGAACTTCTCGAACGACCCGAAGGACGAACCGATCGCGTCGGAGACCGCGCCGGTGGCGGGACCGCCGCCACCCGGCTTCATGCACTGCCAGAAGAACGAGTGGTTCCAGTGCTGCGCAGCGTTGTTGAACAACCCGCCGTTGAGCTCCGCGCCGGCGATGATGTCCTCGAGCGACTTGTTCTCGTTGTCGGTTCCCTTGACGGCGGCGTTCAGCTTCGTCACGTACGACTGGTGGTGCTTGCCGTAGTGGTACTCGAAGGTCTCGGCGCTCATGTGGGGCGCCAGGGCGTCCTTGGCGTAGGGAAGTGGGGGGAGTTCAAAAGCCATGTGGGCTTCCTTTCGGTGGATCGTCAGGGCGGACACTACCGGCGAGCGGCACGCATGGGGCGCGCCGACCGACACCACGACCGCGCGCGTTCACTCCCCCGTGGCCACTCTCCGCAAACGCCGACGTCCCCAGGGGACCACGACCCAGCGATCCTCAGCAGTGCTTGTCGACCTGCTTGGGCGTCACGCCGACGACCGTGCTCGAGGTGGTGGTCGAGGCCTTGGTCGGTGCGGTCGTGGTGGCCGCCGTCTGCGGCAGCTCGTCCGCCTGCAGCGACCGGGGCGTCGTGGAGACCGTGGTGAACGACGTGCCGGTGACGACCTCGACGGTTCCCGCCGTCACGTTGGGGTCCACCATGAGGGTCACCGGCGCGGTGAGGTGCGACGCCACCAACTTGGCCGCGGCGAGATCGCCCTTGGCGTAGCGCACCTGCGTGCGCTCCACCTGGTCGAGCCCGATGGCCGAGGCGTCGGCCATGGAGTCGATGCCGAAGCCGACCCGCTGCAGCGCGCCGCCGACGTTGGCCGCCTGGTGGCTCACTCCGGATCCGTTCAGCACCTTCACCGAGACCTGGCTCTCAGGGGTACCGGACTGGTCGCGGAACTTGGCGAGGACCTTTTCGGCGGCGGCTTCGTCGGGCCGCAGGATCTGTTCCCCGCTCGGCAGGGTCTCAGGGGTCGTGGGGTAGGCGTAGGACACGAGGCTGTCGGGGCTGAACGACCTGAACCGCTTGGCGAGGCCGATGAGGTCGCTGGTGGTCAGCCCCTTGTCGAGGGTGACGCTGTCGACGACGGAGTTGGCGATGGCGTTGAGCGTCGCCGGGTTGCGGAACGCCTTGTGCTCGGCGATGGGGATGGCCGTGCGGATCAGGAGCTGTTGACGACTGATCCGACCCAGGTCGGAGGTCCCGTCGTACGACCAGCCCATGCTCGACAACTGCTGATTGATCGTGGCGTAGTGCAGCGACGTGGGATCGGCCGTCGTCGAGGTCTGGCCGTCGGCGAGATACCAGAGGTGTCGGGCCCGGGCGAAGTTGAGCGCCTGCGTGCCGTTGAGCGTGTGGCAGCCGACGGAGGGGATGTAGAAGCCGGTGTTCCCGTCCCACATCGGCTTGTCGAAGTACATGGTCACCCCACCGATGGCGTCGACCAACCGCTGGAACCCCACGAAATCGACCTCGGCGTAGTGGTTCACGACGATGCCGAACTGGTCCTCGATGGTCTGGATGAGGGTCTTCTGCCCGAGCCCGAACGCGGCGTTGATCCGGTCGGAGTGGTCGGTCCCCGAGATCGGGACGTACAGGTCGCGTGGCAGCGACAGGACCTGCGCCGAGGTCTTGGAGGGGTCGACCCGCAGGATCATGATCGAGTCGCTCCGCTGACCCGCCCCGCCCGCGTTCGTGGCGTACTGCGTGTCGTTCAGGAACGCCCCCGCGTTCGGCGAGTCCTTGGAGATGCCGGCGCGGGAGTCCGAGCCCACGATGAGGTAGTTCTGCGGACCCCCGGAAGCGGCCTTCGTCAGGTTGAGGTCGACGCGCGTGATCTGACCGAGCTTCCAGTTGAAGTAGCCCATCGTGCAGGCGCTGAGCAGCACCAGCACGGTGGCGAGCGAGCCCAGGGCGATGAGGGCGCGCTGCGCTCCCGTCCGGTGTGCTCGAGGCGCCGCCGGTGCGTCGGTCGCCGCCGCGCTCCGACCGTCGCCGGCGGACCGCTTCGGGCCTGGACCCGATTCGGTCCGCGTCGTCTCGGAGGCCCTGGCCGCACCCCCGGGTCGGCGCGCGGGCTCCTTGGGTTCTGGAGCCATGAGGATGGAATCCTACCGATCCGGCCCGGCGACCCGGCGACCACGTGACCAAGCGCACGAAACGCAGGTTCGGTGCACGGTCGACTCCTAGGTCAGCTTGACGTACTTGCGCACCGCCAGCGGCACGAGCACGATCAGCAGCGCGGCGCACCAGAGGAGCGCCTTGATCACGGGATCGGCGGTCGGGCCGCCGACCATGAGCGCACGGGTCGCGTTCACGATCGCGGTGACCGGTTGGTTCTCCGCGAAGGCCTGCAGCCACCCGGGCATCGTCTGGACCGGCACGAACGCGGAGGAGGCGAACGTGAAGGGGAACAGCACCGGAAAGATCATGAGCTGCGCGGTCTCCGCATCGGGAGCGGTCAGCCCCAGGATGGCTGCGCCCCACTGCAGCGCGTTGCCGAACAGCAGCAACAGCAGTGCGGCAGCGAGGTACCCCAGCAAGTCCGTGTGGATCCGGAACCCCACGAGGTAGCCCACGATCGTCAGCAGGATGATCACGAACACGTTGCGCACCGTGTCCGCGGAGGTGCGGCCGGTCAGGACGGCGGCGGCGGCCATGGGCAGCGACCGGAAGCGCTCGATCGCGCCCTTCTGGCGATCCTCGGCAAGGCCGATGGCGGTGCCGACCACCCCGAAGGCGACGGTCTGCACGAAGATCCCCGGCATCAGGTAGTCGACGTACGAGATCGGGCCGGTGTGGACCGCACCGCCGAAGACGTACGTGAACAGCACCACGAACATGATGGGTTGCACGGCGGAGAAGAACAGGCCCTCCGGGTTTCGGACGTACGAGAGCAGGTTGCGCCAGGTCATGGTGACGCTGTCGGCCCACACCCAGCCCAGCGCGGTGCGGTGTTGCACCTCGACCTCGACCGTTGCGGGGGCCGCGCCGTCCAGCGCGGCGGTGGAGGTGCTCATCGCTGTGCCCCTTCGGGTTCGACGATCTCGTCGGGCTCGGCCCGGTGTCCCGTGAGTGTCAGGAACACGTCGTCGAGGCTCGGCTCCCGCAGCGCCATCGTCGCGGGGGCCAGACCGGCGTCGTCGAGGCGCCGCAACGTCTCGATGACCAGGTGGGTGCCTTCATCGACCTTGATCTCGATCTTGGTGCCTTCGACGCGCGCACGGGCGGGACCGCCGGTGCCGAGCTGCTCCGACGCGCGCTGCGCGGTCTCCGGGTCGGCGAAGCCGAGGTCGAGGACCGTCGCGCCGAGGTCGGCCTTGAGCTCGGCCGGGGAGCCGTTGGCGATGACCTCGCCGTGGTCGACCACCGCGATCACCGAGGCCAGCCGATCGGCCTCCTCGAGGTACTGCGTGGTGAGCAGGACCGTGGTCCCACCGGCGACCAGCTCCTCGATGACGACCCACAGGGCGTTGCGGCTCTGCGGGTCGAGGCCGGTCGTCGGCTCGTCGAGGAACAGCACCGGAGGGCGGTGCACGAGCGCGGACGCCAGGTCGAGGCGGCGGCGCATCCCGCCCGAGTACGTCTTTGCCGGCCGGTCCGCGGCGTCGACGAGATCGAACATCGCGAGCAGCTCATCGGCGCGCGCCAGGGTCGAGCTGCGGGTCAGGTGGGCGAGGCGGCCGACGAGGCGAAGGTTCTCGCGACCGGTCAGGTTCTCGTCGACCGCGGCGTACTGACCCGCGAGCCCGATGACCGCCCGCACAGCCTGGGGTTCCTGCACGACGTCGTGGCCCAGCACCCGGCCCCGGCCGCCGGTCGGCTTGAGCACGGTCGAGAGGATGCTCACCGCGGTGGTCTTGCCCGCCCCGTTTGGCCCCAGGAGGCCGAAGACCGTGCCGCGTTCGACGGTGAGGTCGACGCCGGCAAGCGCCTTGACCTCGCCGAACTCCTTGGTCAACCCGTCTGCTTCGATGGCGATTTCGGTCATGGGTTGATCGGTCGTCCGTCGTCGGTCGGTTCCGCGGATCGCGCCCGACCGCTGCCATGTGAGGTCAGCGAGGCTCCTTGGGGAGCCCGAGGACGCGTTCGCCCACGATATTGCGCTGGATCTGCGCGGTCCCACCCCAGATCGTCTCGGACCGGGAGAAGAAGAACGATGCCTGGGTGGGCGACGCCGGATAGTCGCGCGCGGTGACGCGCCGGCCGACGCCCGCCACGTACTCGTCGTCCTGGGTACCGGTGAGGATCTGACCCTCCATCCCGAGGATGTCGATCGCCAGCTCGAGGGTGTCGCGGTGCGTCTCCGACCAGAACATCTTGTTCATGGTGCCCATCGCGGCGACGCCCGGGTCCTTGCGCTTGGTGAGCGTGTCGGTGAGCGAGCGCAGACCGTTGATCCGCATGATCTGGATCTTCGACCACTGCTTGACGAGGCGTTGGCGGATCACCGGGTCGTCGATCTTGCCGTTCGCCCGTGCCTGCTTCGTGATCCCGTCGAGCTCACGCTCGAAGCGGCGGTACCCCGTGGTCGCCGACGACCCTCGCTCGAACCCGAGCGTGGTCATCGCGACCTTCCAGCCGTTGTTCACTCCGCCCACGACCGCGTCGACCGGGCAGCGGGCCTCGGTGAAGAACACCTCGTTGAACTCGGCCGACCCGTCCGGTTGGACGATCGGTCGCACCTCGATGCCGTCCTGCTTCATCGGAACCAGGAGGTACGAGATGCCCTTGTGCTTGGAGGCCTCCGGGTCGGTGCGCGCCAGCACGAAGCAGTAGTCGGCGTACTGCGCCTGCGTGGTCCACACCTTCTGTCCGGTGATCACCCACTCCTCGCCGTCGAGGTCGGCCTTGGTCGACAGCGAGGCGAGGTCCGAGCCGGCGTTCGGCTCGGAGAAGCCCTGACACCACGAGATCTGACCGCTCAGGATCTTGGGCAGGAAGAACTGCTTCTGCTCCTCGGTGCCCCACTGCAGGATCGTGGGACCCACGAGCGTGTCGCCGAAGAAGTCGGCTCGCATGGGCGCCTTGGCCCGGGCGAACTCCTCGTTCAACACCACGTTCTCCATCATCGACAAGCCCTTGCCGCCGTACTCGGTGGGCCACGAGGCGCAGATCCACCCGCCGTCGAACAACGTCTGGACCCACTCCTCGTTGAACTCGCGCCGCTCGTCCGGCGTCATCTCGAAGCCCTCGTCGAACCAACCGTCGGGGAGGTGGTCGACCAGCCAGGCCCGGATCTCGGTCCGGAACGTCTCGGCTTCAGGTGGGTAGCTCAAGTCCATGGGTCCAATCTTGACCCTCGGGTCAAGGTGTCGGCAAAGCGCGCTACCGGATCGGGCCCGGATCGCGCGATCGCGAAACGTCGGTGAGCAGCACCGCTACCATCCGAACCATGACGGTCACCGAGCCCCCTGCCAAGCCGGTCCGCGAGCGCTGGACCGCCCAATGGGCGGAGCTCTTCGACGAGGTGGTCACCACCGGCTTGTGCACCGGCTGCGCCGGGTGCGTGATCGCCTGCCCGCACGACGTGCTCGGCTACACGCACGAGTCGGGCGGCTACAAGCCGTTCCACCTCGAAGAGGAGCTCGGGGCGAGCGACTGCGTGCACGGGCAGAAGGGCTGCACCTCGTGCACCCGGGCGTGCCCGCGCTTCCGCCTCTGGGAGCCCCAGGCCGACGAGCTGCTGTTCGGCCGGACGCGGCAGGCCGACGAGGCCGCGGGGGTCACCGGCGACATCGTGCTCGCCCACGCGACCGACCCCACCGTCCTCGAGCGCGGGCAGGACGGCGGGCTCGTCAGCGCGATCCTCATCTGGGCCCTCGAGCACGACGTGATCGACGCGGCGCTCGTGTCGAACCTCGAAGGCGACGGTCGTTCGTGGACGCCGGTGCCCGGCGTGGCCCGCACCCGCGGCGAGGTCCTCTCGGCGGCCGGCAGCCGCTACACGTACACCGCGAACACGCTCGCCTACGACGAGGCGATCGAGGGCGGCGCCGAGCGCATCGCGCTGGTGGGCATGAGCTGCCAGAGCTCGTCTCCGCCGGTCATGAAGGCCCGCAAGGTCGGCAAGGTCGGCCGTCGGTTCTCGCTCAACATCGGGCTGCTGTGCTCCAAGACGTTCGACGACGCCATCTTCACCGAGCTGTTCGAGGAGAAGTACGGACTGGCCCGCGAGCACATGGTCAAGATGAACATCAAGGGCGTCTTCCAGATCTGGATGGACGACGGCAGCTACCACGAGGTCCCGCTCAAGGAGTGCCACGCGTGGACGCGCGAGGGCTGCACCATGTGCCCCGACTTCGCCGCCGAGCACGCCGACATCTCCACGGGTGGCATCGGTGCGTTCAACGACTGGACGCTGACGATCGTCCGCACCGACACCGGTCGCGAGATCATCGAAGGCATGGTCGCCGACGGTTCGCTCGAGACCCGTCCCGGCGACGACGACCCCGGCGCCATCGCGCTCATGCACAAGCTGGCGGCCAAGAGCCGCAAGCGCTGGCCCGCCTTCGCCCAAGGTGCGCCCGCGCTGCTGCCGGACCCGGTGGTCAAGCGCTGACGGTTGGCCGTCCGACGACGACGAGCCCGTTCAGGGACCGGCCGGCGCGCCGCCCGGGCACTTGGCCACGTAGGCGTCGTAGTTGGGGATGATCTTGTTGATCTTGTTGGCCGGGTTCTCGGGCTCGGTTCGGATCAGCTCCTGCGCATGCGAGAACACGCTGAACTTGATGCCGGTCTTCTTGTTGGAGAGCTCCTTGTAGAGGCAGGTGCAGAACGTGGAGTGCGCCTTGGCCTGGGGATCGGTCGTGTCGCCCTTGGGGACGAACCCTTGCGCACAACCGGACACGAAGCTCGCGCCGACCTTGGCGCTGTAGGACGTGGGATCGCGCTGCTGCCCGCATGCGCCGGCGAGGACGACGAGCGCCAGCAGCGCGACCGCGGCCGGTGCGCGGCGGGTCCGTCGGTCGATGGCTCGGGCACGCATCGGGCCACCCTACCGAGGCATGGAAATCGCCCGACAATCGACGGGACGATCGCGCGCTGGTCCCGTCGGCGGGTAGACCAAAGCGATGCAACCGGGCCCAGCACGCGACCTTCTGACGATCGCCGCGGGTGCCGTCAGCGGCGTGCTCTCGGGCGCGTTCGGTGTCGGCGGCACCGTGATCTCGACGCCGTCGATCCGTGTCCTCGGCGCCTCGGCGTTGGCCGCGGTGGGCACGACCTTGCCGGGGGTGATCCCCGGTGCGGTCAGCGGGACCTTGCGTTACCAACGCGACCGACTGGTGGACTGGCGGCTCGTCGCGGTGATCGCCCCGCTCGGCATGGCGGCGTCCGTCGTCGGGTCCCTGGCGAGCTCGCACGTGCCCGGCGATGGCCACCTCCTGATGCTCGCCACGGCCGGCCTGCTGGCATTCAGCGCTTGGCGCATGCGCAAGCCAGTGGCCGCTTCGACCGATCGGGCGGCGGCGGACCACCCACCCGACGAAGCGGCGGACGAGGGGCGCACGGGGCGTTCCGCCACCGTGCTCGCCGCCGGTGCGTTCGCCGGGCTCCTCTCCGGTCTGCTCGGCATCGGCGGCGGAGTGCTGCTGGTACCGACCTTCAACCAGCTCGCCCACCGTGAGCTCAAGGTGGCGTTGGCGACCTCCCTGGCCTGCGTGGCGCTGTTCGCCGTGCCCGGTTCGCTCACCCACGCGCTGCTCGGCGAGATCGACTGGCGCTTCGCGCTCCTGCTCGCCGTGGGGATCGTCCCGGGTGCCCGGTTCGGCGCGGCGCTGGCGATCCGGACCCGCGACCACCGACTGCGCGTAGCCGTGGCGGTGTTCCTGGGCCTCGTCGCGGCGATCTTCGCCATCGGCGAGCTGGCGTCGCTGCTCTGGCGGTGAGTGGGTGGCGGGCCGGGCCGACCGACGCGCCGCGGCGAGGCTGTGCTGCGCTTCCTCAGCGGTCAGGCCAGGAGCGTCCGGGCCCGCCCGAAGACGTCGTCGAGCATGGCCGGGGTGAGCCGACCCGTGAAGGTGTTCTGCTGGCTGACGTGGTAGCAGCCGATCAGGGTGCGGCCGGCGTCGAGCGCCACCTCGACACCGTGACCGAAGGTGGGGCGAGGACGTAGTCCCAGCGCCGTGGCGACGACGCTGAACCCGAACCCGCCCAACGCCACCATCACCCGCCAGGGCAGGAGCTCGAGCTCCTGGTCCAGGAACGGGCGGCAGGTGTCGCGCTCTACGACGCTCGGCTTGTTCGCCGGGGGGGCGCACCGCACCGGCGCCGTGACCCAGGCGTCGCGCAGCTCCAGACCGTCATCGCGTGCCGTGCTGGAGGCCTGGGAGGCGAAACCGGCCCGGTGCAGCGCGGCGTACAGCACGTCGCCGGAGCGGTCGCCGGTGAACATCCGCCCGGTCCGGTTCGCGCCGTGTGCCGCGGGCGCGAGACCCACGACCACCAGGCGCGCCGCCGGGTCGCCGAAACCGGGGACCGGTCTCCCCCAGTAGGTCTCGTCGCGGTAGGCCGCACGCCGCTCGACCGCGACCTGCTCGCGCCACTCCACCAAGCGCGGGCACGCCCGACACATCACGATCTCGGCTTCGAGCGACGCCAGCTGGTCGCTTGGTGCACCGTCTCGCGCGTCGCCGGTCACGGTGTCGACGGCGCCCGTGCCGGTGACGGTCCGGGATCGACCTCGGCGCCCAGCGCCCGGATCGCGCTCATCTGCGTCGGGTGCGTACGGGCAGCGAGTCGTACCGCCGGACGTAGTTCCCGGCCGCGAACGTCGCCGCGTCTTCATCGACCTCGAAGTCCGGGAACCGTTCGGTCAGCCGCGCCAGCGCGACCCGACCCTGCAGCCGGGCCGCGGCCGCACCGAGGCAATGGTGCGCGCCTGAGCCGAAGGCGAGCGTCCGGCCCACGTCTCGGTCGATGCGGAGATCGTCTGCATCGGGACCGAACTCGCGGGGGTCGCGGTTTGCCGATCCGTAGACGAGCAAGACCTTTCGTCCGGCCGGGATCACCTCGCCGTGCACGTCCAGGTCGCGAGTGGTGGTGCGTGCCAGCCCCTGCACCGGGCTGGTCAGGCGCACCAGCTCCTCGATCGCCGCCGGCCACCGTTCGGGCTCGGCGGCGAGGCGCGCCCGCTGGTCGGGGTGCGCGGCGAGCAGCTGGGCGCCACCGGCGACGAGGCCCGCGACCGTGTCGTTCCCGCCTGCGACCATCGTGAACGCGAAACCCAGGACCTGGGCGAGGGGAACCTCCGGTTCGCCGGGCTCGCGCACCACCAGCAACGAGAGCAGGTCGTCGCCCGGCTCGGCGCGTCGCCACGCGACGAGATCGGCGAAGTAGGTGAGCAACTCGCCCAGCCGTTGGCCCGCGGCGATGGGGTCGCCCTGCGCGTTCGCCTCGACGATGGCCTCGGTCCAGACGCCGAACGCCGAGCGGTCGTGGTCGGGAACCCCGAGCAGGTGCGCCACGACCGCGTTGGCCAACGACACCGCGAGGACCGGCACGAGGTCGAACTGGTCCTGGGCGTCGACCGAATCGAGGCGCTCATCGACGTACGCGCGCACCCGCTCCTCGAGGCGGGCGATGTTGCGCGGCGTCATGGCCCGCGAGACCAGGCGCCGGAAGGCGGTGTGGTCGGGCGGGTCGAGCATCACCAGCGGCGCAGCGGCGTCGAGCCCGATCCGGGCGCGTTCCCCGTAGGTGATGGTGAGGCCCTCCGCCGACGAGAAGGACTCGTGGTCGCGCGCCGCCGCGAAGACGTCGGCGAAGCGCGTCAGGACCCAGTAGTCGCCGATCTCGACGTGGTGCACGGGGTCACGGTCGCGCAGCGCGGCGTACATGGTGTGCGGATCGCGCCAGGACGCACCGCTGCGTGGTTCGAACGCGACCAGGTTCGCAGCTCGGCTCATGCGGGACCCGAAGGTACCACGGTGCTTCCGAGTGGTTCCCTGCGCTGCCCACGACGGTTGCGGAGCCACGCGCCCCACATCGGATCGTGTGGGCGTGAACCGGTAGGTTGCAGCACCGATGCCCGCCGCCCGCCCCACGCCGCCGACCCGCGTCCTTCTCGTGCGCCACGGACAGACGCCCACCACCGGCAAGGTGCTACCCGGACGCGCCGCCGGCCTGCACCTCGCCGACCGTGGACACGAACAGGCGGCCGCCGCGGCGACGCGCATCGCCGAGGTCGGTCCGATCGCCGCGGTGTACGCCTCGCCGCTGGAGCGCACCCGCGAGACCGCGGCACCGATCGCGAAGGCGTGCGGGCGCCGCGTCCGCCGAGAGGTCGGGCTCCTGGAGTGCGACTTCGGCGATTGGACGGGGGCCAAGCTCTCCACACTGCGCAAGCGGGCGGAATGGGCGACCGTGCAGCGGTGCCCCAGCCAGTTCACCTTCCCGCGAGGCGAGTCGTTCGCCGGCATGCAGGCCCGCATGACCGATGCGCTGGCCAGACTCTGCGCCGCGCACCCGGGCGAGACGATCGTGGCGGTGTCCCACGCCGACACCATCAAGGCCGCCGCCGCCGCCGCACTCGGGACACCGCTCGACCTGTTCCAGCGCATCGTGATCTCACCCTGTTCGGTCACGGACGTCGTCTACGGGCAGTCGGGTCCGATCGTCCTCGCCGTGAACTCGACCGGTGGCGCCCTCGCGCCATCCTCTCCCTCCTGACCGCCGATCCATCGGAGACCTCGTGCCAGCATCGGAATCGTTCCGCTTCGATCACCCCGACTACTTCGTGGCCGGCGCCATCGGCGCTCCCGGCGCCCGCATCTTCTACTTCCAGGCGGGTCAGGACGGCGAGACGGTGGCCCTGCGCTGCGAGAAGCAACACGTGGCGGTCCTCGCCCAGCACCTCGACGAGCTGCTCGCCGACCTCCCACCGACCGCCCCGGACCCACACAGCCGGGCCCTGCGTGAGCCGGTGGAGACGACCTGGATGCTCGGGAGCCTCGCGTTCGGCTTCGACGAGACCTCGGACCGCATCGTGATCGTCGCCGAAGAGCTGTTGTCCGAGCCGGATGACATCGACGAGCCGGCCGAGGGGCGCTTCGCCATCACGCGAGGGCAGGCTGCGTCACTCATCGCCACCACCGAGGAGCTGCTCGCCGGGGGACGTCCCCTGTGCCGGATCTGCGGCCAGCCGATGGACCCGGAAGGCCACGTCTGCCCGCGCTCCAACGGCCACCACGCCTGATGGGGTTCCCCGACGCGGGAGTGCTCGACCTCCTGCGGCGGGGCGCGGTCGATCTGCTCGGGCGCATCGCCTGGAGCTCCAACGCGACCTTCCTCGCCGAGGTCACCCTCGACGACCCGACGCCGCGTGCGCTGCAGGCCATCTACAAGCCGCTTCGTGGTGAACGACCACTGCACGACTTCTCGGCCGGCATCTATCGCCGAGAGATCGCTGCGTTCGAGCTCGCCGCGGCGCTCGGCTGGGACCTCGTGCCCGAGACGGTGCTGATCGACGGTCCGCTGGGTGAGGGCTCGTTGCAGCGCTTCGTGGAAGTCGACTACGAAGATCACTACTTCACGATGCTCGAGGAGGAGGACCCCGAGGTCGCGCGGCAGCTGCGCCGCATCTGCTGCTTCGACCTGCTCGCCAACAACACCGACCGCAAGAGCGGACACTGCCTGCTCGACCGGGACCGCCACGTGTGGGCGATCGACAACGCCCTGAGCTTCCACGCCGAGTTCAAGCTGCGCACGGTGATCTGGGACTTCTCCGGCGAGCCGATCGACGCGGAGCTGCTCGATGACGTGGCAGCGCTCCTCGACGGCGGGCTCCCCGCACCGCTCTGCGACCTGCTCGACCCGTTCGAGCGCGATGCGCTGCTCACCCGGGCGCGCGGCGTCGTGGCCGAGGGGACCTTCCCCCACGACCCGACAGGTCGCCGCTATCCCTGGCCCCTCGTCTGAACGAGGAGCAGCGATCAGCTGCGGGCTTGGAGCGCCTCGATCAACTTGGGCAGCACCTTGTGGACGTCGCCCACGATGCCCAGGTCGGCGACACCGAAGATCGGCGCCTCCTCGTCCTTGTTGACGGCGATGATGTTCTTGGAGCCCTTCATGCCGACCAGGTGCTGGGTCGCACCCGAGATGCCGCAGGCCATGTAGACCGTCGGCTTCACGACCTTGCCGGTCTGACCGACCTGGTAGGCGTAGGGAACCCAGCCGGCGTCGACGATGGCCCGGCTGGCACCGGGGGCGCCACCGAGCAGCTTCGCGAGCGTCTCGATCATCTCGTACTTGTCGGCTTCTCCGAGACCTCGTCCGCCGGAGACCACGACCGCGGCCTCGTCGAGCTTGGGACCGGTCGACTCCTCGACGTGGCGGTCGGTGACCTTGGCGCCACCCAGCGCGTCCGAGGGCACCTCGAGGGCACCGACGGTCGCCGCGCCCCCACCGGACTCCTCTGCGGCAAAGGACTTCGGCCGCACGAGCACGATGGCGGGCCCGTCGCCGGTGAGCGTCGTGGAGACGTTGGTCGTGCCACCGAAGATCGGCGTCGTGGCGACGACCTTGTCGCCCTCGACCGCCAGGTCGACGTTGTTGGACAGCAGCGGCTGGTCGACCTTGGCCGAGAGCCGACCGGCGATGTCACGGCCGTCGGGGGTGGTGCCGAACAGGATGAGGTCGGGTCCGTCACCGGCCTCGATCTTGGCGGCCAGCGCGGCGGCGATCGGGCCGCCCAGGAGCGCGCCACCGAGATCGCCCGTGGCGTGGACGGCGGTCGCGCCGTGGGCGCCGAGCGTGGCGGCGATCGCGTCGGCGTCGGCGCCGCCGTAGAACGCCTCGACGGTTCCGCCGAGCTCACGGGCCTTGGCGAGCAGTTCGAGGGTGATCGAGGCGACGTTGCCGTCGAGTGCCTCGGCGTGGACCCAGATACGGGAAATTGCCATGTTGGTCGTGCCTCCTCAGATGACCTTGAGCTGCTCGAGGAACGCCACGATCTTCTCGTGGGCGTCCCCCTCGTCGACGATCTTCTCTCCGGCCTCGCGTTCCTCCGCCGGGGTCACCGCAGTGATCTCCTGGCGGGCGCCGGCCCAACCGACCTGTCCGGCGTCGATGCCGAGGTCGGCGAGCGTCACCTGGTCGACGGGCTTGTTCTTGGCGGCCATGATCCCCTTGAAGGAGGGGTAGCGGGGCTCGACCACGCCTGCGGTGACCGAGACGAGCGCCGGCAGCGCGACCTCGACCTCGTCGTAGCCGGCCTCGGTCTGGCGTTGCACCTTGACCGTGCTGTCCGCGATCTCGATGTGCTTCGCGAAGGTCGCGGACTGGAGGCCGAGCAGCTCGGCGAGCTGCGAGGCGAGCGTCCCGGTGTACCCGTCGGACGCCTCGACCGCGGTGAGCACGAGGTCGACGCCCTCGACGCGCTTGGTGGCGGCGGCGAGCAACTTGGCGGTGCCGAGCGCATCGGAGCCGGCGATGGCGTCGTCGCTGACGAGGACGGCCTTGTCGGCGCCCATGGCGAGTGCCTGACGGAGACCGGAGACCTCGCCGTTCGGCGTCACCGACACGAGGGTGACCTCACCGTCGCCGGCGGCGGCGACGAGCTGGAGCGCCATCTCGACGCCGTAGGAGTCGGCCTCGTCGAGGATGAGCTTGCCCGCTCGGTTGAGGGTGTTGTCGGCTTCCAGGGAACCCGGCTCGGCTGGGTCCGGAATCTGTTTCACGGTGACGACCACGTTCATGGTTGAGCATTCTTCAGGCTGACCGAACCCTGGACAAATCGCGACCCGCCCACGACACCGAGATGGCGAAGCCGTAGCGAGCGGGCCCGCAGGGTCGACCAAGCTTCACCGCAACCAGCGCGCTAGCTCGATGCAGCAGGCTCGGTCGCACTATTGGCGACCAAGCTCCCGACATTGAAGAGGGCGTCCACGCTGCGCAGCCGCCAGGCGAAGCAGCACCACCGATGACACCCAGATGGCGAAGCCGAAGCGAGCAGGCCGCAGGCCGCCCGAGCTTCACCGCAAACAACGCCGCCCGAGCTTCACCGCAAACAACGCCGCCCGAGCTTCACCGCGAAACAACGCGATACTCGGACCGTGCGCATCCTGCTCATCGTCAACTCCTCGGCTTCGTCGGTGACCGCACGAACGCGCGTCGTGATCCGCAAGGCGCTGGCCGCCGACCACGAGGTGCGCCTCGCCGAGACGAATCGACGAGGGCACGCCACTCGGCTCGCGCAGGGAGCCGTCGCATCGGGCGTAGACGTCGTCGTCGTGCTCGGCGGTGACGGCACCCTCAACGAGGCGGCGAACGGTCTGGCAGGCAGCGACACCGCTCTCGGAGTGCTACCCGGGGGTTCGACCAACGTGTTCGCCCGGACGATCGGCCTTCCCAACGACGCGGTCGAGGCGACCGGGCTGCTCCTCGAGGCGCTCGACGCCGGCGCCATCGCGCGCGTCGGCCTGGGGTCGGTCAACGACCGGTACTTCCTGTTCCACGTGGGGTTGGGGTTCGACGCAGCGCTCGTCGAACAGGTGGAGCGCCACTCGTCGCTCAAGCGCTATGCGGGGCACCCGCTGTTCGCCTGGGCCGGGGTGACTGCCTGGTTCCGCCACTACGACCACCGACGACCACGCTTCGCGATCCGCTTCGCCACGGGCGATGGGGTCGAGGACGCCGTGTTCGCCGTGGTCGCGAACACGAACCCGTACACGTTCGTGGGCAACCGGCCCTTCGACATCGCGCCGGCAGCGACGCTGGACCGACCCTTGAGCGTGGTCACGATACGCGACCTTCGCTTGGTCCGGATACTGCAGCTCGCCGCCGCGGCGCTGCGTGGAGCGGACAAGCTGGCCAAGGTCAAAGGCGTGGAGGTGCGCTCAGACGTGCGGGAGCTCACCGTCACCGGCCACGGCCCGTTCCCATACCAGGTGGACGGCGACTTCATGGGCCCGACCGGACAGCTCTTCTTCCGCTACACGCCTGACGCGCTGCGACTCGTCATGCCCCAACGGCTAGATGCTGAACCCGCAGTTGGGCTTGATGTAGGCGTTGAGCCGTGACTTGAGCGCATTGAGCTTCGCATCCGGGAACTGCTGCTTGAACTCTTGCGGAGTCAGCTTGTTGTCGGTCACCTGGGCGAACGCCAGCATCATCTTCCTGGCTTCCTTGGCGTCGGCCTTGATCGAAGGAGGGGCTGCCGCGACCATCCGGTCGAGCTGCGCTTGCATGTTCGAGACGTCTATCTGGCCGTCGATGTCCTTGGTGCCAACCGCGAGTTGTCCTTCCTTCACCGACTTGCAGAACTCGGATGACGAGTTCGACGACGACTTCGAGCATCCCGCTCCGGCGATCGGCAGCACGAGGCAGAGCAACAACAAGACACGAGTCGCAGAAGTCTTCATCAGGTATCCCCCTCGAAAAGGACCTTCAGCTTCGGTTGGTTGGACGCCACAGCGTAGGCGAAACGCAGGTCAGGCATCGTCATCGCCCAACCAACGCAACAGGGCCTCCCGGGCAACGTCGGGGACGTTGGTGATGATGCCGTCGATGCCGTCACCAGCCAGTTGCTCGATGCGGATCGGGTCGTCGACGGTCCAGGCGTTGACCCGGATGCCCCGGGCGTGGCTGGCCTCGATGAGCGCGCGGGTGGTCCGCGCCGCCGGCGGGTGCAGTGCGACATGGCCGCCGTCGGTGACGCGGTCGAGCATCGCCTCGGTCTCGTCGAGGTCGAACACCAACCAGCCGGTCTCGATGCTCGGGTCGAGCACACGGACCCTGTCCAGGCTGGAGCGGTTGAAGCTCGACACGAGCACCTTGTCGGCGAGCGCGAGCCGACTGATGGTGGCGACCGTGAGGTCGGCGATCGTGCTCGCCGGGTCGAAGTCCGGCTCGCCCGGAAGGTTCTTGAGCTCGACGTTGACCGTCAACCCCCCGCACGCGTCGAGTGCCCGCTCGAGGGTGGGCACCTCGCTCGGCAGCTCGTCCGTCAGCACATGAGCGATGACCCGACCGTCCTCGAGCCGGGCGTCGTGGTGGACCGCGAGCCCGCCATCGGCTGTGACCCGCACGTCCAGCTCGACGCCGTCAGCACCGCGGAACTTCGCCGCACCGAATGCTTCCAGCGAGTTCTCGGGGAACTCCTTGCTCACCCCGCGGTGCGCGAAGACCGTGGGAAGCGATTCGGCGGAACGGTGATCGCTGCTCATCAAGAGGCTCCTCGTCTCCCCAGATCGCGAACAGGGGTTGTTACACTACGTTGCGTGGGTTTTCCCAGGCCACTGACACGAACCGTGCGGGATGCGACGGATGTCTCACCCAATATGGCACACAAGTGCCACAAAGTGCTTGCCGGAGTGAGCACCCGCGGCTAACGTTCGTTTGTCCCGCCTAGCACACTGGTTCTCACAGGTGCAAAGGCTCGTGAATCCGGTCACGTAAGAGCCTCGTGGCCCTCAGTCCCCGTGGAGGGAATCGTGGCGCTCAACGCCAGCCACCTGCTGTCTCTGACCTTGGCATCCGACGAGTGGCGCCAGTACGCCGCTTGCCGCGACACCAATCCCGACCTGTTCTTCCCCGTGGGGACGACCGGACCCGCGATCGAGCAGATCGAGACGGCCAAGGCGGTCTGCAGCGAGTGCGCCGCCAAGGAAGAGTGCCTCGAGTACTCGCTTGCGACGAACCAGGACTCGGGCATCTGGGGCGGCACCTCGGAGGAGGAGCGCCGTGTCCTGCGCCGCCGCTACCAGGCCGCGCAGCGCAGCGCCTGAACCTTCGTCCCTCAGTGCGGGTGCAGGGGCACGGAAAGCGAGATCATCGCACCCGGTCCCGGTTGCCTCGATGAAACGTTGATCTCGCCGCCGAGATCCGAGACCACCAGCGCCCGGACGATCGACAGGCCCAGGCCGGTCGAAGACTCGAGGTCGAAACCCTCGGGAAAGCCGCGACCGTCGTCCCGCACCTCCACTTCGAGGCGATCGTCACCGGTGGCGACCTGCACCACCACACTTCCACCTCCGGCGTCGAACGCGTGGTCGACGGCGTTCTGCAGGAGCTCGTTCAACACCACGGCGAGCGGGGTCGCGACCTGAGCCGGCACGATGCCGCCGCCACCCTCGACCGCGAACGACACCTGCTGATCCGGCGACACGAGTCCGTCCTCGACCATGCGCACCAGCGGTCGGAGGATGTCGACGAAGGGCACGGCCTCGCCGGAATCGCGGGACAACATGTCGTGGACCAGCGCGATCGACCGGATCCTGCGGACCGATTCGTCGATCGCGGCCTTGGACTCCTGGCCAGCGAGACGGCGCCCCTGGAGGCGGAGCAACGCCGAGACGGTCTGCAGGTTGTTCTTCACGCGATGGTGGATCTCGCGGATCGTGGCGTCCTTGGAGAGAAGCAGCCGGTCTCGCCGGCGCAGCTCGGAGATGTCGCGCGACAGGATGACCGCGCCGTTGACCTCACTCGCCCCCACCAGGGGGATGCAGTGGACCAGGACGGTCACGTCGCCACCGGGCTCGACCTCCATGGTCACGGGGCGCGCCAGATCGAACGCGGTGCGCACCACTTCGTCGTCGTAGCCGAGCTCGTCCAGCCGCATCCCCTCCGCATTGGCGTGCACGCCCATGCGGTGCAACGCCGAGACGGCGTTCGGTGAGGCGTAGGTGACCCGCGCCTCGCGATCCAGCAGCAGCACGCCGTCGCCAACCCGTGGCAGCTCGTCGCTGCCGCTGTCGACCTCGTCAAAGGGGTAGATGCCGGCCGCGATCATGCTGGCGAAGTGGTTGAAGATCTCCGCGTAGGTCCGCTCGAGCTCACCGGGTGGTCGCCCGACCGCCGGAGGCGTCTCTCGTGAGAGCACCGCGATGACGTTGCCCTCGAAGCGAACGGGGATGCAGACCACGCGCACGATCTCGCGCAGCGGTTCGGCCAGGTGCTCGCCGTCGATGATCTCGCCGAGGCGAAAGCTCCGGCCGACGATCGGGCGGTCCTCGTCACCGATCTCCCGACCGATCATGTCGCTCCGGTACAGCGTCTGGCTCGTGCTGGGTCGGACTTGACCGACGATCACGAAGCGCTCGGCCGAGTCGTCGACCGGCACGAACAGCAGCAGGTCGGAGAAGCAGAAGTCGGCGAGCAGGTGCCACTCGGCGATGAGCTGCTCGAGGCGGCGCTTTCGGCCGCCACTCAGTCGCCCTCGCACCCGGGCGATCGCGACCGGGTCCGCCCGCCCCTCGGTCGCGACGACCGGAAGAGGGCCGGTGCGGTACGAGGCGCCTTCGTAAGCGGGCATGCGAGGCAGGCTACCGCCGCTCCGGAAGGGCATCGGTGTCCGCCAGGGCCGAGGCGCACCTCGAAACACGCCGTTCATCGCGTGGTCACGCGCACGTGACGTCCACCAGGTTGGCTGCGCTGCGCACCACGCTTGCGCACCTCAGGAGGCCCCACCTCATGACGCAGCCGATCCGTTCGGTTCCCTCGGTTCTGGTCATCGAGGACGACGACGCGATCGCGCGCCCCTTGTTGGCCGGGCTCTCCGACCAGGGCTTCGAGGTCCGCTCCGCCCGCACCGGGAGCGAAGGGCTCGACGCCGTCTCCTTGCACGACCCCGACCTGGTCATCCTCGAGCTCGGACTGCCCGACCTCGACGGCATCGAGGTCTGCCGTCTGCTGCGAAACCTGACCGAGAACCCCATCCTGGCCCTGAGCCGGGACTGGTCGACGGATCGCAAGGTGCGGGCCCTCGACCAGGGTGCCGACGACTACATCACCACGCCGTTCCCGATGCCCGAGCTGCTGGCTCGCATCCGGGTCGCGCTGCGTCACCGGGCGGTGCTCACGACCGTGCTGCACCACCACCTGGTTGAGGTCGGCGAGCTGCAGATCGACGTGGACGCACGCGAGGTCCGGGTCGGACAGGAGCCGATCGGGCTCACGCGCACCGAGTTCGACCTCCTGCTGCTCCTCGCCCGCAACCCGGGCAAGGTGCTGGACCACCGCACGATCGTCGAGCACGTCTGGTCGGCACGCGCCCAGCCGTCGTCGACCGCGCTTCGGGTGCACGTCGCGAACCTCCGTCGCAAGCTTGGTACCGGCCAGAACCGGCCCGAGCTCGCCACCGAGACGGGCGTGGGGTACCGACTCGTCGCGCCGCAACCGGCACCGGCACCGGCACCGGCGTCAGTGCGCGGCAGCGTCTGAGGCGCAGGCGGACGTTCAGGAGGCGTTCAGGCCCGGTATCCAGAAGCGCGCTCCGCGCTCGGAGACACGGCCCGGCACGAAACCTGACGTTCACATCACCGTGACACCCCGGTGACGCGCGACGCGTTCACTGCCGTCGTGGAAGCACCCCGCCCCGGGGGAGCCCACCGTCACCGCACGCACGAAAGGACCATCAACATGGGCGCATCACGAACACCTTCACGTTGGAGAGGAGGGACTGGCCGATCACGGGTCCTCCGCCGTCTCACGGTCGGCACCGCGGGCGCCGTCGCTGCGGCCTGCATCTTCTTGCCAGGTACGGCAGGAGCGGCAACCCCGACAGCGGTCGACGTCCTCGGCGCACAGCTGAACCTGCTCTGGGTCGTCCTCGGCGCCGTCCTCGTGATCTTCATGCAGGCGGGCTTCGCGCTCGTCGAGACCGGGTTCACCCGGGCCAAGAACGCCGCACACGTGGTGTCGACGAACTTCGCGGTCTTCGGACTGGGGTTCGTGGCCTTCTACCTCGTGGGCTACGGGTTCATGTTCGGCGGGTTCTCCGCTGACGCGTTCGGCATGACGAACGCTGCCGGCGGCCCGCTGCTCGGCTCGGGCAACTGGGTCTTCCTCTACAAGGGCGGCTTCGCCCTGACCGACATGCGGGGCCCGGCCGGCTCCGCGGCGCTCGGCTTCTTCCTCTACATGGTGGCCTTCATGGACACCACCGCCACGATCCCGACCGGGTCGATGGCTGAGCGTTGGAAGTGGAAGTCGTTCGTGGCTTGGGGTCTGTTCTGCGGGGCGATCTTCTACCCGCTGTTCGGCGCCTGGACCTGGGGCGGCGGCTGGCTCTCCCAGCTCGGCAACTCGATGCACCTCGGCCTCGGCTACACCGACTTCGCCGGCTCCGGCATCGTCCACTCCGTGGGTGGCGCCGCCGCTCTGGCGGGTGCGCTCGTGCTCGGCCCCCGCATCGGCAAGTACAACAAGGATGGCTCTGCCAACACCATCGGCGGCCACCACATCCCGATGGCCATGCTCGGCACGTTCATCCTGCTGTTCGGTTGGTTCGGCTTCAACGCCGCCTCGACCTTCGCCGCCACGGACGTGCAGTTCGCGACGGTGGCCGCCAACACGGCGATCGCCGCTGCCTTCGGCGCCTGCGCCGCCATGGCGTACACCATGATGACCGGTGCGAAGAAGCCCGACCCGGGCATGATGGCCAACGGCATGCTCGCCGGCCTCGTGGCCATCACCGCACCCTGCGCGTTCGTCGATCCGTGGGCCGCAGCGCTCATCGGCGTCATCGCCGGCGTCCTGGTGATCCTGTCGATCAACTTCTTCGACAAGGTCCACATCGACGACCCGGTGGGCGCCATCTCGGTGCACGGCGTCTGCGGCGCCTTCGGCGCCCTGGCCGTCGGCCTCTTCGCCAACGGCACCTACGGCGCCGGCTGGAACGGCACCGAAGGCACCACCGCCGCCTCGCACGGCGTGACCGGCATCTTCGGTGGCAACTTCTCGGTCGGCCTCGGCCAGCTCGGGGCACAGGCCATCGGTGTGATCGTGATCTGGACCGTGATGCTGGGCATCGCCTACGCCTTCTTCAAGATCCAGAACTCGATGACCAAGGGTGGCATCCGCACCCCCGTCGAAGAAGAGCTCGCCGGCGTCGACATGCCCGAGATGGGCATGTTGGCCTACCCGGAGTTCGCTCCCTTCAACACCAAGGAAGGTGGGTACGAGGGTCAGCCCCACGCACCCGTCAACCTCGACGCCGGAGCGGTCCCTGAAGAGATCGTCGTGTAACCGGGGCACGGGGAGCTTCCACGGGTTCCCCCCACCACACGACCGGTGACGCCGGGGTGGCCAAACGGCCGCCCCGGCGTTGCCAGGTCTGCTCCACCGCAACCCCACCGATCAAGTGAGACGCTTATCCCGATGGACGTCACCGTCATCCTCAGAGACCTGCTGGTCGTGCTCTTCGCCGCCAAGGTCGCCGCCGAGCTCTCCGAACGCATCGGCGTCCCTCCCGTGGTCGGCGAGATCGTCGCCGGGCTCGTCATCGGGCCCTCGATGCTCGGCATGGTCGGCGGCGGCGACGAGGTCCTACGCACGGTCGGCGAGATCGGGGTGATCCTGCTCCTGGTCGAGGTGGGCATGGAGATGGACATCGGCGAGCTCGGCAAGGTCGGGCGGGCATCGATGTCAGTCGCCACGATCGGTGTCGTCGTCCCGCTGCTGCTCGGGCTCGGTGCCATGCAGATCGTGGGCGACACGTTCAACACCTCGCTCTTCGTGGCCGCCGCCCTCACCGCGACCAGCGTCGGCATCACGGCACGGGTCTTCGGGGACCTGCGGGCCCTGGCCACCACCGAGGCACGGGTCGTGCTCGGCGCGGCCGTCGCGGACGACGTGATGGGCCTCGTCGTGCTCACGGTCGTCGTGCGGCTCGTCACCCAGGGTTCGGTCTCGATGCTCTCGGTGCTCGGCATCGTCGCCGTCGCCGTGGGGTTCCTCGTCGTGGGCGGCGCGGCGGCGATGCTCGTCGCCCCCAGGCTCTTCGACTTCATCGAGCGCCGCTCTCAGTCGGCCGGCACGCTGGTCGCGATGGCGATGGTGTTCACGCTCGGCATGGCCGAACTGGCCAGCGCCGCCAAGCTCGCCACCATCGTGGGCGCGTTCCTCGCCGGGCTCGCCTTCAGCCGCACCCGCCAGAACGACCGGATCCACCGGGAGCTGACGTCCGTCGGCAACCTGTTCATCCCGGTGTTCTTCGTCCAGATCGGCCTGGACGCGGACATCAGCGCGTTCGGCCGTACCTCCGTGCTGCGGGACGCGGGCATCCTCCTGGTCGTCGCCATCATCGGGAAGCTGGTCGCGGCGGTCGGCGCCCGCAAGACCCGCGGCGACGGTTGGCTCATCGGGCTCGGCATGCTCCCCCGCGGGGAGGTCGGCCTCATCTTCGCGACCATCGGCCTGCAGAACAACGTGCTGGGCGAGCACCTCTACGCCTCCCTCCTGCTGGTGGTGCTGGTCACCACGTTGATGACGCCTCCCCTGCTCAAGGTGCGCTACAACCGACTGCGCTCCCGGCGCGGCGTACCCGACGACGGATCGCTCCCGGTCGCGACCGCACCACCGTTGGGAGGTTGGTTCTGGGTCGACGACGGGGTCCTCCGCCTCTCGGCCCGACCATCGGAGGACTGGGTCCTGGCGATCGCCTTCGACGCGGCGATCGAAGCCTCGACGGCGCGCCCATCCACCGAGCTGCTCGAGTACCTCCACGACCACACCGCGTCCGCGGCATGGGGCCCCCGCGCCTCGGCGGCCTTCCGGCGACTGATCACGCTGGGAACGCCCCGCTCCTGGCACTTCCTCGAGGCGGTCGGGATCCTCGACGTGGCGCTCCCCGAGCTCGCCGAGACCTTCAAGGCCCGCTACGCGGACCCGCTGCTGGTCGACGCCAGGCACGCCCACCGGTTCGCCACACTCGAACGGGTGCGCGCCCTGCCCGAGGATCCGCACCTGCGCGAGCGCTTCGACCGACTCGCCCATCCCGAGTGGCTGCTGCTCGCCGCGCTGCTCGTCGAGGGTCTCCGACCCGGACCGGAGCGAGACGAAGAAGCGGCCGCCATCGCCAAGCGCGCCGGCTTCGGCACGCTGGGGTCCTCTCAGGTGGTCGGGCTCGTCGCGGACGACAGCCGGCTCCGAACCATCGCCGCACGCCCCGAGGCCTTCGACGAGGAGGAAGTCCTCCAGCTCGCCTCGCACCTCGACAATCCCGAGCGTGCCCGGGCGGGGTTCCTCCTGGCCATCGGTGGAGAGGACGACATGCCGAGCCACGAGCGCGAGCGGATGCTCGCGCTCCACGACCTCGTGCAGCGCGCGCTCAGCGACCCGTCGCTGACCGGCAGCGATGCCCGCAACCTCATCGAGCGCCGCCGCACCGAGGCCATGCTGCTCGCGGCCGACCACCCCAGCCTGGTCCAGCGCATCCGCCATGCCCCGCGCAGCTACCTGGCCCGTCAACAGGTCGAGACCATCGTGCGCCACGCGGAGCTGACCCAACCACCGCTCGAGGCCACGACGGTGCGCGTCGACGTCGGCAACGCCGAGGGCAGCCGGTGGCGCGTCGAGGTCGGGGCGCACAACCGGCCCGGGCTCATGGCCACGGTCACCGGGGTGCTGCGCGACGCCGGCCTCGACGTGGAGCGAGCCCTGGTCGCGACCTGGGGCGACGACGCCGCGATCGAGTCGTTCGTGGTCACCGGCGCACGTCCGGCACCGGAACAGCTCGCCACCGAGATCGCCGACTCGCTGGGGCCGATACTCGTGGTCGAACCGATCTCGGGCGCACGGGTCACCTTCAACGACATCGTCTCGCCGTGGCACACCGTCTGCGAGGTGACCTGTCCGGACACCCCCGGATTGCTCCACAACCTGACCAGCGTGTTCGCCGCCGCCGACGTCGAGATCAAGGCCGCCTCCATCGAGCGGGTCGACGGCACCGCGAGCGACCGGTTCGAGGTCACCGGTCGCAACGGGGCCCGCCTCACCGACGCCGAGCGGGAGCGCATCCGGTCCTACCTCTCGTCGGGCGTCTCGGCGAAGCCTCGGCGCTTCCGCTCGGGCTACACCGTCAAAGCGGGATGAACCGGCGCCGCGCTACTGCCAGATCGCTTCGCCCAGTTCGACGAGCCCGCTGAGGTCGAAGATGTCGGAGTCGAAGTAGGGCACGGTCGCCACCACCTCCGCAGCGGAACCGAGCTCCTTGCGCAGCTCCCCTTCTCGCTTGGCGACCACCTGGTAGTTCAGGAAGCTCTCGGCCACGTCGTGCAGGACGCGGGACACCGCGGCCCGGCTGGCGACTTCGCCGGAAAGCGCTTCCGCGACCGGGTCGACCACGGTCGGGTCGTCGGCGGCGACCGCCCGGGCAACCTTGGTCGCCGCAGTCGACCGAAGGTACGCCGGCAGGACCTTGTTGAGCACGACCGCGCCGAGGTGGAACTCGCGCTCGCTCAGCGCCTCGAGAAAGAACTCGGCCTCGGTGACCGGCGCGGCTTCGAGCGTCGAGACCACCACGAAGGTCGTACGACGATCGGAGAGCGTGCGCGTGACCGCCTGAGCGCGGGCGACGAAGCCCTCGTGCATGGTCTGGAAGAGCACGAAGAACTCGGCGATGTCGGCCAGGAAGTCCGACCCCAGGATCCGGTCCGCCACGCTGGTGAGCGGCTTGGACGCCACGTTGAAGAGCCGCGACTGATAGGGCGCGGTCAGCCAGCGGAGCAGCCGGCTGGAGAAGAACTCGGCCATGCGGTCCGGCGCTTCGAGGAAGTCGATGGCGTTGCGGGTGGGCGGGGTGTCGACCACGATCAGGTCGTAGCGCCCCGACGTGTGGATCTCGTGCAGGCGCTCCATGGCGATGTAGTCGTGGCTCTGCACGAAGCGCCCGGAGATGTTGGCGTAGAGGGGGTTCGTCAGGATGGAGTCCCGGGTCGCCGCATCGGGTGCGTGGCGCCGCACGAGGTCGTCCCAGGACTGCTTCGTGTCCAACATCGCCGCCCAGAGCTCGCCGCGCGGCTCGATGCCCGCGCCCGCGAAGGCCTCCTCGGGCACCCGCACCTCGGTGTTGCCGAAGCGCTCCAGGCCGAGCGCACCCGCGAGGCGCCGTGCGGGGTCGACGGTGAGCACCAGCACCTTCCCACCGAGGTGGGTTGCCGCCATGGTCGCCATGGCCGCCGCCGTCGTGGTCTTGCCGACGCCGCCCGACCCGCAGGCGATGACGATCTCGCGAGACGCGAGCAACGCCTCGATCGATTCCACCGCCTCGTCGCTCCCCCGACGCACGCGCGCCCTGCCGGCCATCAGGTGCTGAGCTCCTCGCCGAGCGCGTCGGCGATCAACGTGGTCACCCGCACGCCGTGGGCACGCGTGAACAGGTAGGGCAGGTAGAGCATCGGGAGCGTGTCGGGGAGCTCTCGGCGCAGACGCGTCAGGTGCCCGGCCCGGCTCCGCCGCAGGGTCACGGCGAGGCGAGCTCCGTCCAGCAGCGGGGCCACGTTGCCGTCGACCGCCACGACCAGCGCGTCGTGCGCCGGGCCTTCGACGAGCTGGTCGAAGATCTCCTCCTCGGCGGCGGTGAACAACTCGGGCAACACCCGGTTCACGACGACCGCGGCGACCTCGACGTTGGTCTCCTGTGCGATGCGCTCGGTGAGCTCGAGCGTCTCCACGACCGGCATCTCCTCGGGCGCCGAGACGATGACCGCGCCCGTGGTGCGGGAGTCACCGAGGACGTCGAGCATCCAGCTGGTCTGGTTGCGGACCAGGCCGACCTTGACGAGCTCGTTGATGGCCTGGGGCGCGGCCAGCTGACCGACCACGTGCCCGCTGGCGACCGAGTCCACGATCACCAGGTCGTAGTTGCGCTCCCGCACCTCGTAGCAGAGCTTGCCGACCGTCAGGATCTCGCGCACGCCGGGCGCCGCGCTGGCGACGAAGTCGAAGGTGCGCGCCAGGGGACCGATGCGCGAGAGCAACGGCACCTTGAGCTGCAGCCGGAGGTACTCCTTGAGCGACTCCTCGGTCTGCATCGTCATCGCGAAGAGGTTGGTGGCAACCTCCCGCGGTTCGAAGGCGATGGGCCCGGTCTCGAAGAACGCGGACAGGTTGCCCTTGGCGTCGACCTCGCACACCAGAGTCCGCTTGCCGCGCCGGGCAGCCAGCATCCCCAGGCCCGCCGACACCGTCGACTTGCCGACGCCACCCTTGCCGGTGACGAAGAGGAGACGCCGATCGAGCAGCCCGTGCACGCTCAGCAGCTCCGCTGGGTCAAGCCCCGAAACCCACGCGACGACCGTCGTCCGGGCTGCCGATCTCCACGAAGCTGAGCTTCGACACCGGCACGCCGAACTGACGGCCCTTGCGGTCGGTCAACCAGAGCACGCCATCGGGGTTGGTCAACGCCTCGTCGACGGCGGCGCGCACGGCGTCCGCAGCGGTGTCGTCGGCCAGCTCGACGGTGAGCTCCTTCGGGCTGTAGGTGACTCCGAGTCGTACGTCCACGCTGCACTCTCCTGGGTGTTCCGAAACCATCATCGTAGAGGCACACGGGGTGACGACCCGCACGACGGGCGAGCCGGGTCGTCTCCCAGCTCCGCCGCTCGGCAACAATGGCAGCGATGCTGCAACGTCCCCTCGCCACCCCGCGCCGGATCGTCCACAGCCTGATCCTGGGGATGGTCCTGACGGTCGCCGTCGGTTGCTCGTCGTCGTCCCCCCGCGACGCGTCGGCCTTCTGCAGTCGGTACGTCGCCGCGGCCACGCGCGGCGCCGCGGTGACACAGGGCTCCGCGGCCTCGCTCGCCGCACTCCGCCGCGAGGTCGCGACCATCACCACCGACGCCCACGACGCCGTCGATCGGGCGCCGAAGGAGGTGCGCAGCGACGCCGAGGCCCTCCTGGCACCGCTCGATGCGCTGCAGTCCGCGCTCGAGAAGGCCACCACCCGCGCCCAGGCCAACCAGGCGATCAAGGCCTACGCCACGAGCACCGCGACCCTGGTCGCGCACCAGCAGCGGCTCAACGCCTGGACCAAGACGCACTGCAAGGTCGAACCCGTGCCGACGGCGGGTACCACCGCCCCCCTCGACGTCGCGCCAACCGGCCCCACGGGCTGACCGGTGCCTCGCTCCTACTTCGACCACGCCTCGGCGTCGCCACTGCGTGCGGCAGGGCGCGCCGCGCTGCTCGATGCGCTGGAACGCTGCGGCGCGGATCCGGGGCGCTCCCACGAGGAGGGGTTGACCAGCCGTGCCGCCCTCGAACGGGCCCGGGCGCAACTGGCGACCCTGGTGGGCGCGCGTCCCCGAGAGGTCGTGTTCACCTCCTGCGCCAGCGAGGCGATCGCCGCGGCGTGCTGGGGCGCGGCGCAACGCGCACCCGGGCCCCAGGTCGCGGCACCCGTCGAGCACTCGGCGGTGCGCCTGGCGGCGGCACGCCACGGCGCGGTCGTCGAGCTCGCGGTCGACAGCCAGGGTCACATCGACCTCGACGACCTCGATCGCGCCCTGGGCTCCGCGCCGGCGCTCGTCCACGTGCAATGGGCCAACCATGAGGTCGGGACGCGTCAACCGGTGGCCGAGGCGGTCGCCCGCTGCCGTGCACGCGACGTGCTGGTGCATGTGGACGCCGCCCAAGGCGTCGGCCACGAACCGATCGACTTCGCGGCGCTGGGCGCCGACCTGCTGTCACTGAGCGGACCCAAGTTCGGTGCGCCCATGGGCACCGGAGCGCTCATCGTCCGCCGCGGGCTCCGACTCGACCCGTTGCTCGTCGGCGGCGACCAGGAACGGGCGCGACGAGCCGGCCTGGAGCACGTGCCGGGGTTCGTAGGACTCGGCGCCGTCGCCGAGGAGCTCGCAGACGGCCCGACACTCGACGCCGAGCGGACCAGAGCCGCGCAGCAGATCGAGTCGCTCGCCGCCGGGCTGACCGACCTCGACGGTGTCGAACGTCTCGGCGATCCCGAGCAGCGGGCACCCCACATCCTTTGCGTGACCATCGCCGGCGTCGAACCCCAGGCGGTGCTGCTGGGACTCGACCAACGGGGTGTCGCGGCCCACGCCGGGTCCGCCTGCGCCACCGAGTCCCTCGAGCCGTCGCCGGTGCTCGCAGCCATGGGTGCGGACGCCGAGCGCTCCTTGCGCCTCTCGGTGGGGCCGTCGACGACCGACTTCGAGGTCGACCAGGCGATCGCGGCGACCCGAGCAACCATCTCCGGGTTGCGCGACCTCGCGCGGCCGTAGCCGGTCAGCTGCCGCTGGGCGCCGTCGTCGTCGGGGTCGTGGACATGGGCGACGTCGTCGAGGAGGCCTGCGACTCGGCTGCGCGCAGCGCCGGGCGCAGCATCTGGTTCACCTGGGCGAGGATGGGCGAGTCGGCGGGAAGTTGCAGCGCGTCGATCTGAGCGAGCAGGTCCTTCGCGCCCGCGAGGTCCTTGCTCCACAGCGCGTTGATCGCCGAGTACGCGAGCGCCTCGGGGTAGCGCGGCGCGAGCTTGCGCGCCTGAGCGAGGTCCTTGCGTGCCTGCTCCACGAGTTGCGTGACCGTGGCGACCGGTAGCTGTCCGCTGACCTGGCGAGCGAGGAGGGCGGTCGTCCACCCGCGGTAGGCGTACGCGACGGCGTCGTCGGGTGCGTCCTTGAGACGGGCGGTGTAGCACTTCATGGCCGCAAGGGCGTCGGTGACCATCGCCGGGTTCGACGACCCCTGCGCCGAGGCTGCAAAGGCGCTCGTCGTGTCCGAGATGCAGGCCTGCGTCGCCTTCGACGGCTTCAGCTCGTCGGCGCCGGCGGTCGACGTGGTGGTTCGACCACCGGACGTGGAGGTCACGACCAGGGCGGCCACCACCGCGACCACCGCCACCGCCCCGACCAGCAGCACACGACGAACGCCACGGTGTGACGGCGGCTCGACGTCGTGGAGCTCGTGGTGCTCCTCGATGGCGTGCAGGACCGCCGCGGCACGCGCGGTGTAGTCGACGCGCAAGGTCTCGTAGTCCCCGTCGTCGAGGTCGCCGGCCTCGTGCTCGCGGTCGAGGTCCTCCAGGCTGCGCAGCAGGAACGACCGCTGCTCCTCGAGGGCTGCGAGCTCGTCGAGGTCGGCTCGGCTCCGAGCCGGAGCGGTGTCGGCGCTGGTCACCCGGCGCCGTCCGCGCCGCCATCGTCCGCCTGCGCGGCGCGCGCCTGCTCCACGAGGCGGAGGTCGTCCTCGCTCAGGTCGTCGTCGCTCCGGCGACGCCAACGCAGGAAGACGGCGGCCAGCGCCGCCGAAGCGATGACGAACGCCGCGACCGGCAGCGCCCAGATCAGCCCGTCGATGCCACTCCGCTTCGGCGTGAGCAGGATGCTGGCGCCGTAGCGATCCGAGAACCACCCGCGAACCTCATCGGGGCTGCGGCCCGCGGCGAGTTGCCGGCGGATCTCGGCTCGCCCCGCCACCGAAGTCGGCGCATCCGACGCGGCCATCGACTTGTCGGTGCACTGCGGGCAGCGCAAGGTCGCGGCGACCGTGCGCGTCCGCTCGGTCAACGACGGCTGCTGGTGCGGGCGGCTGCCGATGACCAGCGCCACGATCAGCACGCCCACGAGCAGGAACCAGGGAAGCCAGCGCGTCCACCCACGCCCCTCGATCGTCACGACGACGCCACCGAGGTCGTCGGGCCGCCGGCAGCCTTGCTGCTGTAGCTCGCGAGGTAGCCGTCGAGCTCTGCAGCGGTGACCGTCGAGATCGTCTTGACCACCACGACGCCGTCGGGGTCGATGACGAAGGTCTCGGGCACCTTGGCCACGCCCCAGTCGAGTCCCATCGTGTCGGTGTCGACCGCCAGCACCGGCCAGTCCGCCCCACCGAAGCGGTTGAGGAACTTCTTCGCGTCTGCGGGCGTGTCCTGGAAGAGCACGTTGACCAGGACCGCGTCGCCGACCTTCTGGTGCGTCGCCGACCACCGTCGCAGCTCGGGGGCCTCCTCCTGGCACGGCTGGCACCACGAAGCGAAGAAGTTCACGACGACGAACTTGCCCCGCTCGTTGGTCAGGTCGAACGCCTTGCCGTCGAGCGTCGTGCCCTTGAGGGACGGCGCGACCTTGCCCAGCAGCGGGCTCGCGGCCGAGTCGGTGTGCGTCTTCGAGATCGCCAACAGCACCACCAGTGCCACGATCACCACCGCGACCCCGGCGACGGCAAGGCGGGTGGTGGAGCGCGCGGCGCTCAACCGGCACCGACCGACTGCTCGGCGGGCTGGTTGCGGTCGTCGTCTCCGTCGCCGCCCGAGCCGCGACTGCGGACGCCGGGGAGCGGGGCAGAGACCGGGTCGGTGGGCCGCCGACGACTGCCGGGGAACGCCGCCAGGAAGGACCCGACGAAGATCACCCCCGCGCCGAACCAGATCCACCCGACCAGCGGTTCGATGATGATCCGCAAGGAGATGGCCCCGTTGGGGTCGGTGGGGACGGAGAGCAACGAGAGATAGACGTCGTCGACCGGCGTCGTCCGCACCGACGGGGTGCCGACGACCTGCGACGCGTTGGCGAACTGCTTGAGCTTCGGCGCGTAGACCTTGCCGCCGTCGACGCGCACACGGGCGGTCTGGACCTGCACGTTCCCCTGGTCCTGCGTGGTGGAGCCGAGGTAGGTGACGTGGTGACCGGCGATCCTCGCGGATGCACCGGGTCTGAGCTTGACGTCGATCTGGTGGCTGTACGCGGTGCTGGCCGCGATCCCGACCGCGATGATCACCACTCCGATGTGCACGACCATGCCACCGTTGGTCCGGCCCAACAGCCCCCGCAAACCCTGTCGTCGGGAGGCCAGGACCAGCTGCCGCATCGCCGATCCGGCGACGAACCCACCGAGGCCGAACACCACCAAGGGAATGATGCCCCGAGCGCCGAGGGCGACCGCCAGCACGACCACCCCGACCCCGACCCAGGCGGGGATGAGGAGCCGGTGGCGCAGCGTCTCGACCGACGCCTTGCGCCATGGCAGGACCGGGCCGACGCCCATGAGGAAGAGCAGAGCGATGACGATCGGACCGACCATCCGGGCGAAGTACGGCTCGCCAACCGTGATCTGGTTGCCGTTGACCGCCTCGACGATCAGCGGGAAGACCGTGCCGAGCAGCACCACGAAAGCGAACGCGGCGAACAGCAGGTTGTTGACGAGGAACGCGCCTTCTCGGGAGACCGGCGAGTCGATGCGACCCGGAGACCGCAGGCGGTCGCCGCGCCAGTAGATCAGTCCGATGCTCACCGCGGCGATCAAGCCGAAGAACCCGAGCAGCAGCGGACCGATGCCCGACTGGCTGAACGCGTGCACCGAGTTGAGGACGCCAGACCGAGTGAGGAACGTCCCCAGGATCGTGAGCGAGAACGTGGCGCACAACAGCGAGAGGTTCCAGACGCGCAGCATCCCTCGCCGCTCCTGGACCATCACCGAGTGCAGGTAGGCGGTGCCGGTCAGCCACGGGAGGAACGAGGCGTTCTCGACCGGGTCCCACGCCCAGTAGCCGCCCCACCCCAGGACCTCGTAGCTCCACCAGGCGCCGAGCACGATGCCCAGGCTCAGGAAGGCAAAGGCGAACAGCGTCCAGCGACGGGTCTCGACGAGCCAGCCCTCACCCAGGCGCCCCGTCACCAGCGCCCCGATCGCGAACGCGAACGGCACCGTGAAGCCGACGAACCCGAGGTAGAGGATCGGCGGGTGGAACGCCATGAGCGGGTTGTTCTGCAGCAGCGGGTTGGGGCCGGGGCCGTCGAATCCGGGCGGCGGCGAGAAGGTTCGGAACGGGCTCGCCGCGGTGGCCATCAGACCGAAGAAGAACAACGCGACGGTGAACATCGTCAGCGTCGCCCAGCCGAGCAGCGCGTCGCCCATGCGCTTGTGGAACCGCCACACGACCGCGCCGATATAGCCCGAAAGGATCAGCGCCCACAACAGGATCGAGCCCTCCAACGCGCCCCACAACGTGGCGAAGTTGTAGAGCGCCGGGGTCAGCGTCGAACCGTTCTCGGCGACGTAGCGGACGGTGAAGTCGCGGGTGATGAGCGCGTGCTCCATGGCGCCGAAGGCGACGAGCGCGCACAGCAGCAGCGCCCCCGCGAACCACGGCGGCGTGCGGAGCAGCTCCTTGCGGCCGTTGACGAGCCCCACGGCGAGCACGGCGATGGCGGTCGCCGCCACCATGACGCCGAGGTAGACCGCGATCGATCCGATGGCGACGTTCACGCGCTCCTCACTTGCACGACGGATCGGACTTGAGACGGTCGGCGTGCTTGGCGGTGTAGCTCTCGGAGTGCTTGATGATGATCTGGTCGCCGATGAAGGGCGCATCGGCGGCGGCGGAGCGCCAGTGGCCCACGATCACGACCGGTTCGCACTGCTTGAACAGCGACGGCGGGTCGGAACCGGTGTAGATCACGTGCGCGCTGATGCGGTTGGCGGCGAGCCCGAAGGTGATCTTCTGCGTCTGGTCGTTGATCGAGACGCCCTGGGGCTGGTCGGTCACGGTGCCCTGGATGCGGAAGCGGTGGGTGCCCAGCTGTGGCCGCTGCGCGACCGCTTCGTCGACTTGGTAGAAGTAGTCGGTCGCGCCGCCGAGCGCCTTGGTGACGAGGAAGCCGGCCGCGATCGCCAGCACGACGAGCACAGCGAGCGCCGCCCAGCGCCGGTTGCCGCGGCCTGATCCCGGCGCGCGCGCCGGCGGTCGTGGCGCCAGGTCGAACTCGGGCGGTTCGCCGTCGACGTCGAGCTGGTCGAGCTCGCCTTCGCTGGTCACAGCCACCTCCGTCGGTCGGGCGGTACCTGGCGGGAGAGCTTCCGCCCGCGTCGCACCGTCCGGATCGCGTACCCGCCCAGGGCGAGCACCGCGGCGCCGTACCCGACGACGACGTAGTTCCAGTAGTCCGCCGGTTGGTTGACGACATCGGCGAGCACGTGCACGGTCATGTCAGCGGACCCCCTCTGCCCGACGCTGCTCGATGGCGGCCGCGAGTCCGACCTCGTCCAGTCGCTCCTCGAGGTAGCCGACGCGGAAGCGGTGCACGACCAGCCAGGCGTAGAGGCCGACGAACGCGAGCATGGAGATGAGGAGGCTGAAGAGCATGGTGCCCCCGATCTCGGACTTGCCGATCAGCCGGACCGTCTGACCCTGGTGGAGCGTGACCCACCAGGTGGTCGACTCGTGCACGATGGGCACGTCGATGGCCGCGATGATGCCGGCGATGGCGCACCACTTCGCGCGGTTCGCGGTCCCGACCAGGACGCGTCGCAGTGCGAGGTAGCCGACGAACAGCACCAAGAGGAGCGCGGTGGTCGTGAGGCGGGCGTCCCAGGTCCAGTACACGCCCCAGATGGGACGGCCCCAGAGCATGCCGGTCAGCAGGCAGATGCTCGTGAAGACCACGCCCACCTCGGCCGAGGCACCGGCGAGGATGTCCCAGAACTCGGTGCGCTTCCAGAGCACCATCACGCTGGAGAGCGCGGTGACGCCGAACGCGAGGTACGCCACGATCGCCGAGGGCACGTGGATGTAGAGCAGGCGGGCGGCGTTGCCCTGGTTGGCGTCGGGCGGCGAGACCACGAGGCCGTAGAGCAAGCCGGTCACGACGAGGACCAGGGTGAGGGCGCCGAGCACGCGGCTCCCCGTCGACGAGGTGCCGACCGGCCCGGCTGCGACCGCGTCCGGCTTGGCCGGCGCGGTGGCCACGTCGTGGTCGATGGACGTCATGAGTCCTCCAGGAGCGGGCCGAAGGCGAAGATCCCGGCGGCCACGTAGAGCAGGGCGAAGATCACCAGCAGGCCGACCCAACGCCAAGCCTGGGGATGGGTGACGTCGCCGGTCCCGAGCGCCGCCTGGTAGGCGGAGGTCGCCCCGACGAGCACGGGTGAGACGATGGGGAGCAGCAGGAGCGGGAGCAGCGTCTCCCGTCCGCGCACCCCCGCGAGCAGCGCGCCGTACAGCGTCCCGCAGGCCGCGAGCCCCACCGCCGCGGCGACCGAGGCGCTGACGAGCAGACCGAACGCGTGCAGGTGGGTCGAGTACAGGATCCCGACCCCGACGACGAGCAGCAGCTCGAGCGCCAGGAGCTGCAGCAGCACACCTGCCATCTTGCCGAGGAACATCCCGGCCGGGTCGAGTCCCGAGAGGCGCAGCTGGTCGATCAATCCGGGGGCAACCTCGAGCGCGAAGGCCCGCTGCACGGCCAGGAGCAGCGACAGCAGCACGGCGATCCAGAAGAGGCCGGGCGTCGCGGCTTCGAGCAGCGACTGTCGGGCGTCGAGCGCGAAGGCGAACAGCACCAGGACGAGCAGCGCGAACGGCGCCACCTGGTTGACGGTGACCCGGCTCCGGAGCTCGATGCGCAGGTCCTTGCCGGCGATGAGCAGCGCGTCACGCACCACCGGCGACCTCCGCGAGCTCGGGGGACGGAGACGGGGCACCGGTGTCCGCGACGACCGTTCCGCCGGCGATCGTGACGCTGCGTCCGGCCAGTTGCCCGGCACGGTCGAGGTCGTGCGAGGCGAGGAGCACCGTCGCACCGGCGTCCGCGGCTCGACGAACCAGGCGGTCGACCAGGTCACGGCCTGCGGCGTCCAGCCCGGCGTGGGGCTCGTCCAGGAGCCACAGCTCGGCGTGACGCACGAGCTGCGCGGCCAGCGCGGTGCGGCGCCGCTGACCGGCAGAGAGTCGGGATGCCGCGACGTCGTGGAGTCGGCCCTCGATGCCGGCCTGGTCGAGCGCAGCCTCCACCTCGGAGGTCCCCCGACCCGCGGCCCGCGCCCAGAAGCGCACGTTGTCGCGCACGGTGAGGTCGTCGTAGAGACCTTCTCCGTGGCCCAGCAGCGCACCCGCGGACGCACGGCGCGTCGGTCGCGTGCGAGATCGTGGCCGAGCACCACCGCGTCCCCGGCGTTGACCGGCAGCAAACCCGCGCGACATCCGGAGCAGGGTCGACTTGCCCGCACCGTTGGGACCCTGCACGAGCAGGATCTCGCCGGCGTCGACATCGAGGGTCACCCCGGCGAGGGCGGGAAATCGTCCGAGCACGCAGACCGCTTCGCGGAGGTGGATGACGGGATCCATGGGACCCGATCAGGTTACCGGCGCCCCCGGAAACCGGCCAAGAGGCGCAAAACCGGCACGTCACGGCGGTCTGAGGACAGCGATGTGCGGAATTCACCTCATCGGTCCGGCATGATGGGCGGCCGTGAAGGCGCTACGCATCGTCGGGGTCGTGGGCAAGGTCCTCATGGCCGCGGGCGTCCTGATCCTGCTGTTCGTCGTCTACCAGCTCTGGGGTACCGGTCTGCACGAGGCGAAGGCGCAGTCCCAACTCGACCAGCAGTTCTCTGCGCTGCTCGCCGATTCGAGCACCACCACCAGCGCCCCGACGACGAGCTCGACGACGTCGCCGAGCAAGACGGCGTCGAGCCCGACCTCGACGATCGCACCCAAGGTCGCCAAGCGGGCGAACATCGCGCCGAAGATCGGCGAGCCGGTGGGGCGCATCGAGATCCCCAAGATCCACGTCAACAAGATCACGGTGCAGGGTGTCAGCCTCGTGCAGCTCGACCGTGCGCCGGGCCACTATCCGCAGACGCCGTTCCCCGGGCAGGCCGGCAACGCGTCGTTCGCCGGCCACCGGACCACCTACGGCGCGCCCTTCTTCCACGTCGACAGCCTGAAGCCCGGCGACAAGATCTACTTCACGACCATCCAGGGCCGGTTCACGTACACGGTGCAGAAGGTGTTCATCGTGCTCCCCGACGACATGGGGGTCCTCAAGACGGCGAAGGACCACCCCAACACGCTCACGCTCACCGCGTGCCACCCCAAGACCGACCTGACCCACCGGATCGTCGTCCGCGCGGTGCTCGCCGGCAAGCCCGTGCCCCACCTCCCCGGCCAGGACGAGGCCGTCAAGAACTACCGCCCCTCGTCGCTGGCCGATGGCGTGACCGCGGCGAGCCGCCCGGGCGCCCTGCCCGCGGCGATCCTCTGGGGTCTGGTGTGTGCCGCGGTGTGGTTCGTCGTCTGGTGGACGTCGCGCTGGTGGCGGCGCCGCGACGCGCCGCCACCCCGCTGGGTGCGCGCCGTCGGCCCCTACGTGGTGGGCGTGCCGCTGTTCCTGTTGGTGCTGTTCGTGTTCTTCGAGAACCTCGGCCAGCTCCTCCCCGCGGGCATCTAGCGGTCCTCAGCGACCCCGGAACTCCGGCCGTCGACGTTCGCCGAACGCCGCGAGACCCTCGACGAGGTCGTCGCTCCGCCAGGCGGCGAGCCGGGCCGCGGCGACGTCATCGGGCGCTTCCTCGGCTGCCTCGGCTGCGGCGAGCATGGCCTTGTGCGCGGTGAGCGTGAGCGGGGCCAGACGGGCCACCTGGGTCGCCCAGTCGACGCCTGCGACCTGCACGTCGGTTCCCGGCTCGACGAGTCGGTGCACGAACCCGCTCGTGGCGAGCCGCGCACCGTCGAACACCTCGGCGCCCACCAGCATCGCCCGGGCGATCGAGTGACCCGCCTGGCGTGCGAGCTGCTGCACGGTCCAGTGGTCGACGGTGAGCCCCAGCTTTCCCGCAGGGATGCCGAAGCTCGCCTCGGGCGTGGCCAGACGCAGGTCGCACGCCAGCGCCAGCTGCGTGCCCGCGCCGAGCGCCGCGCCGTCGATCGCGGCGACCACCGGGATCGGCGCCGCCCGCAACGCCTCGAGCGTCGCCCGGAGCAGCGCCACGAACTCGTCGTCCTCGACGGTCGTCAGGTCTGCGCCGGCGCAGAAGTGGCCACCGGCACCCGAGAGCACCACCACGCGGTTGCCGCGCGTCGGCGCTGCGGCCACCGCGGCGGACAGCTCGATGAGGGTTTCGTGGTCGAGGGCGTTGCGGCGCTCCGGGCGGTCGAGCACCACCAGGCCGATCTCCGGCGTGCCCTCGACGGTTGTGACGTGCACGGTCATGGCCGGCGACCCTACCGCCGTCGTGGACCCGCCACGGCCCGCTCCGGTCGACCGCACAGGTCGCACAAGTAGGGTGCAGCGGACGCCTGCCGGGCCGCCCGAACCCGTCGACCGACCTTCCAAACCTGAGGAGCCCATGTCCCACGTGCTTGCCATCGACCTCGGCACCGGCGGGCCCAAGGCCGCCCTCGTCGGGTTCGACGGCGTCCTCGTCGGTCACGAGTTCGAGCCAACGACCCTCATCCTCGGTGAGGGGGGCAAGGCCGAGCAGGACCCCGAAGACTGGTGGCGTGCGATCGACGCCGCCGTGAAGCGGCTCCTCGGCCGGGACCAGGTGCCCGTCGCCGACATCGAGGCCGTGGCGGTGACCGCGCAGTGGTCGGGCACGGTTGCGGTGGGCGCAGACGGCAAGCCGCTGATGAACGCCCTCACGTGGATGGACTCGCGCGGCGCGCCGCAGATCTCCGAGGTGACCGGCGGTGCGCTCAAGGTCCAGGGCTACGACGTCCGCCGCCTGCGGTCATGGCTCACCAAGACGGGCGGCATCCCCAGCCACTCCGGCAAGGACCCCACCGCGCACATCCTCTGGATCAAGCAGATGGCACCCGAGGTCTACGCCGAGACCCACACGTTCCTCGAGCCGGCCGACTACCTCAACCTGCGCCTCACGGGTCGGAGCGTCTCGAGCCACGACTGCATCACCGCGCACTGGATCACCGACAACCGCGACCGCGACCGGATCCACTACGACGACGAGCTCATCCGGATCTCCGGGCTCGACCGCTCGTCGCTGCCCGAGCTGGTGCCTTCCGCGTCGGTCGTCGGCACCGTCACCCCCGAGATCGCCGCCGCCTGGGGCCTCCTGCCCACCACCAAGGTCGTGACGGCGACGGGCGACGTGCACTCCGCCGTGGTCGGGTCGGGCGCCCTCGCCGACTACCAGGGGCACCTGTACATCGGCACGTCGTCGTGGCTGAGCTGCCACGTGCCCTGGAAGCGCACCGACCTGCTGCACAACCAGGCGTCGTTGCCGTCCGCCCTCCCCGGTCGGTACTTCATCGCGAACGAGCACGAGACCGCCGGCGAGTGCCTGGACCACCTCATCGACCAGGTCCTGTTCCCCGACGACGGCCTGGGCACGCCGCGTCCGGACGACCCGTACTCCGCCCTCGAAGCGCTCGCCGCCGGCGTGTCGCCCGGCGCCAACGGGGTCATCTACACGCCGTGGCTCAACGGCGAGCGAACCCCCGTCGACGACCACACCATCCGCGGCGGCTGGCACCACGTCGCGCTCGCCAACGCCCGAGCCGACCTGGTGCGCGCCGTCTACGAAGGCGTGGCCTTCAACAGCCGCTGGCTGCTCCAGGTGGTCGAGAAGTTCGCCAAGCGACGCCTCGACACCCTCAACTTCATCGGTGGCGGGGCCCGCTCGGAGCTGTGGTGCCAGATCCACGCCGACGTGCTCGACCGCGACATCAACCAGATGGCGGAGCCCCAGCAGGCCAACGCCCGCGGCGCCGCCCTGCTGGCCGCGGTGGCGCTCGGCAGGGCCGACGTCGCCGACCTCGGCGCCAAGGTGGAGGTGGCGCGCACGTTCCACCCGAACCCGGCGAACCGGGCACGCTACGACGCGCACTTCGCCCAGTTCACGGCCCTGTACAAGGCCAACAAGTCCATCCACGCCAAGCTCGACGACCGGCACGCCTGACCCATGACCTCCGAGCCCACACCCCCACCGATCGTGGACCCGGAGACCGCGGCGCGCCGCGTCCGGATCCGCCGGCTCGTGCAGATCGGCAAGCGTGTCGGCTACGGCCTGTTCCTCTACGCCGTGGTGGCGTTCATGGCCGGCGCGATCGTCGGCTTCTCGGTGCCACTCGTCGACACGATCGTGGTGGCGATGCTGGTCGGCTCGATCCTGCTCATCCCGGCGATCGTGTTCGGCTACGGGCTGCGCGCCGCCGAGCGCGACGACCGCGAGCGGGCCGCCGAAGCGGCCGCGCGCGCCGACCGGGGTCGCTCGTGACCGGCCAGCCGACGGGGGTGGCGCTGGTGACCGGCGCCGCCCGTGGTATCGGCGCCGCGACCGTCGACGCGCTGGTCGCCGACGGCTGGGCGGTGGTCGCCACCGACGCCTGCCACGACGATCCGTCGCTCACCTACCCGCTCGCCACCCCGGCCGAGCTCGAGGCGCTCGGGGCACGGCACGGTGGTCAGGTGGTGACCGTGGTCGCCGACGTGCGCGACGACGCTGCGCTGCATCGTGCCGTCGACACGGCCGTCGGTGAGTTCGGTCGACTCGACGCCGCGATCGCCTGCGCCGGCGTCCTGGTCGGAGGGCACCCTGCCTGGGAGACCGACGAGGCCAGCTGGGCGGTGCAGCTGGACGTGAACCTGACCGGGGTGTGGCGCCTCGCCCGGGCTGCGGTGCCCGCGCTGCTCGAACCTGCCGAGGCGGCGTCGCGCACCGGGACCTCTGCCGGCCACCGGAGCTTCGTTGCGGTGTCCTCGGCAGCCGGCGTGCGCGGCCTGCCGATGCTGGCCGCCTACTCGGCGTCCAAGCACGGGGTCGTGGGCCTCGTCACGTCGATGGCCGCTGAGCTGGGACCGAAAGGCGTGACCGCCAACGTGATCTGTCCCGGCTCGACCCGCACGCCGATCCTCGCCGCCAGCGCCGAGGCCTACGGGCTCGTCTCGCCCGAGGAGTTCGCCCAGCACCACCTTCTCCCCCGGCTGCTCGAACCGCCCGAGATCGCGGCCGCCATCGCGTTCCTCTGCGGGCCGGGCGGCGGTGGCGTCACCGGCGCGGTCCTCCCGGTCGACGCCGGCATGGGTGCGACCTGACCGGACCCGTGGACACCTGGCCCGGACACCTCCGGCCGGATCGGTCGCTGCGCGTCCTCGACGACGGCCGGGTCCTCGTCGGGGGCTCACCGCTGACCGTGCTGCGCTTCGCCGAACCGGTCGACCTCGACGACGTCCACGCGCCCGCGGTGGTCGCGCGCCTCGTCGACCTCGGCATGGCCCACCCGGTTCCCGCCGCCGGGCCCTTCATCGCGTCTGACGTGACCGCGGTGATCCCCACCTACGACGAGCCCGTGCGGCTGCAGCACTCGCTCGATGCACTTGCCACCGAAGGCACCGGAGTCGCCGAGGTGATCGTGGTGGACGACGGGTCACGTGATCCGTCGGCGATCGCCGACGTGGTCGCCCGCGGGAGCGGCACGGTTCCCGTGCGACTGGTGCGGCGCTCCACGAATGCCGGGCCGGCAGCGGCCCGCAACCTGGGGCTCGCCGAGGTGACCACCCCACTCGTGGTGTTCCTCGACGCCGGATGCGCCCCCACGATCGATGATGCCGATCCGGCAACCCCCCTGGCAGACCGGTCGCGCCGTGCCGGTTGGCTCGACCCACTCCTGGCCCACTTCGCAGATCCGACCTTGGCCCTGGTCGCACCGCGGGTCGTTGCCGGGAACCGGACGAGCTCGACACCGCCGTCCGGCGGGGGCCGACGACGCGCCGGTTGGATGTCTCGGGTCGTCGCGTCGTACGAAGCCCACCGATCGCCGCTGGACCTCGGCACCGAGCCCGCCAGGGTGGCGCCTCGTACCAGGGTTCCCTACGTGCCGACCGCCTGCGTGGTGGCGCGCGGAGACGCGCTGCGTGCGGTCGGTGGGTTCGACGAGACCCTCCTCGTGGGCGAAGACGTCGACCTGGAGTGGCGGCTCGGCGAGGCCACACCACCTTGGCGGGTGCGCTTCGAGCCAGCCACCCGGGTCGTTGCCGACACGCGGACGCGGCTCGGCGCGTTCCTTCGCCGACGCGTCGACTACGGAACGTCCGCAGCGCCGCTGGCTCGTCGGCATCCGGGTGCGCTCGCCCCGGTCAGCGTGTCGCCCTGGAGCGCCACCGTGTGGGGACTCGTCGCCGTTGGAGCGCCGACCGCGGGCCTGGCGGTCGGGGGTGCGTCGATCGCCCTGCTCGCCCGCAGGTTGGCGCACCTGCCGGACCCGTGGCACGAAGCGGCGCGCCTCGCCGGGGTGGGCAACCTCGCAGCCGGACGACTGCTCGCCGACGCGACGCGGCGCGTCTGGTGGCCCATGGCGGGTCTCGCCGTGGCCGTCGGCCCCCGACCGTTGCGCCGGGCGGTGACGGTCGCGTTCGTCGTGCCTCCCCTGGTCGAGTGGTGGCGCACCCGTCCCGAGGTCGACCCGGCCAGCTACCTCGTGTTGCACCTCGCCGACGACCTGGCGTACGGAGCCGGGGTCTGGATCGGGTGCCTGCGGGAGCGGACGATCCAACCCCTGCTGCCGGACCTGCGCGCCGGCCGCGTCCCCCGATCGAGGGTCACCACTGGCCTCACGCGCCCGCGGGCGCGTCGGCTGGGCGCCGCCCGGTCCGAGGCTTCGAGGTGACGGCGCGCCCGCGGGCGCGCCGTCCGCAACCGGCTGGAGAACCTGTCCGGCCACCAACCGTCCCTCCAGAAGATGTCACACCCCATCGGTAGGCTGATCGCACTTCAGTGCGATCAGCCTCGGGAGGTGTCCCGAGCGATCGCAGAAGGTGCTTCTGTGCAGGTGGGGATCGCTCTTCCGTGCAACTCTGGCACGGCGACGTCGCCCGTGGGCGCGTGCTGATCGAATGCTCGACCCGGGTGCGACCACCCCCGATCCGTCGGAACGGTCAACCCTCGGCGTCGAGCAACGCGCCGAGCGCCGAGACGATCTCGGCCAAGAGGCGCTCCCCCTCGGCCGCGGTGGCGCCGACCGGGTCCCCGAGCACCCCGGAGGCGCTGACCGCGCGCACCCCTTGGGACCGGAGCTCGTCGAGGAGCTCGCCGACCGGCTCGACCCGCCCGGCTGCGGCAGCGTCGAGCCGCACCTGGTCGGGCGCGATGGCCAGCAGCAACGAGGTCTCCGTCCGACCCGCGTGTGCGTCGGCGCCGGGGAGCGACCACGACCACCAATCGACGTCGCGTCCTTCAGCCTGCAGCGTCGCGGTCGCCGCGCGCAGCGCCGGGAGGTTGCCGCCGTGCCCGTTCACGAAGCACACCGCTGCGAACGCGTCGGCCGAACGTGCCAGCTCGACGAGCAGGGCGGTCAGTGCCTCGTGGCCGATCGACAGCGTGCCCGGGAAGTCCGCGTGCTCGCCGCTCGCGCCATAGGCGACCGCAGGCGCCGCTACGCACCGACCCGGACGCGCCGCCACGGCGCCTGCGACGATGGCCTCGGCGATGCGTGCGTCGGTGTCGATCGGGAGGTGCGGACCGTGTTGCTCGGTCGACCCGACCGGCACCAGGAGCACCAGGTCGCCGGCGCGGCCCTCGAGGTCCGTCCAGGTGGCGTCGCCCAGGCGGTTCGGCTCAGCTCTCCGGTTCATCGCCCGGCACCACGACGCCCCACGCCGCGAGCTGGTCGAGGATCGCCGCGGCGGCCTCGTCGGGATCGAGCTCCAGGGTGCGCGGGGGGTTGCGGGGCGTGGTCGCGCCGGTCAGCTCGCTGATGCGCGTCCGGGCGTCGTCGCCGGACGGCGCCGGCACCACGCGCGGACGCGGTCGGAACGGTCGGACGCCGATCGACCGCGCCGGGTGCTGCGATGTCGCCGCGGTCGCCGCCGCGGGGACCACCTCGATCGAGCCATCGGCCGCGGCGAGGATCGCCGGCAGGTCGGCGCGCCGCAACGACGCGGCGGCCCCCTCCACCGACACCACGGCCGGCGCGGTGGCACGCACGCGCTCGCGGGCGCCGCGATCGAGTCGGCGCACGCCGATCACGACCCCGGGTTCGCTCGACTCGACCTCGACCTCGACCAGGCCCAGGGCTTGCGCCGCGTCGAGCCCGTGTGCCACGAACGCCGGAACCGCGCCCGTGGCCGCGTCGGTGCCGTGTGCGCCGGCGACCACCAGCGAAAGGTCGTCGGCGCGCAACGGCGCGCACAGCGCGGCGGCGACCGAAGCGGCGCCGGCGTCCGACGGGCACGCGACCCGCACCGCCCGAGCGGCGCCGCATGCGAGCGCGACGCGCAGCCCCACCTCGACGTCGGCGGGACCGGCCGCGTAGGCCGTGACCGGCACGTCCCACGTCTCGCCGAGGCGCAGCGCGACCTCGAGCGCGGCCTCGTCCATCGCCGAGAGGCCGACGCTGCGTGGGACCTCGGTGGCTACCCCGGTCATCGGATCGACGTCGTACCGCTGGGCCTCCACGTCGAGCAGCACGGCGACGGCCGTCGGCGCGCCGGTCATGTCCGTCGGAACACCACGCCGTGACCCCCCTCGGGGTACTCCCAGGTGATCGCCCCCTCGGTGTCGCACACCAGGTAGCACGTGCCGCACTCGAAGCACTGCTCGTAGTTGAAGAGGATCCCGCCGTCGGCGCGTGGCACGAAGAGGTTGGCCGGGCACGCCGTGACGCAGGCGCGCGTCGAGCAGCCTCGGCAGCTGTCACCGTCGACCGTGATGTGAGCCTGCTCTGCGACGCGGAACTCCACGGTGTCCATGCGGTCCTCGAAGCTGACCGGCTGGTAGCGGGGGACGTGAGGTTGCCTGGGCGTGGTCATCCGAACGACCTCCACGCGTCACGCGTATCGCCTGCGACGTCTCGCAGCCGCACCTTGTTGGCCTTCAGCGCGCGTCGGACGATGCGGGTGAGGCCCGGCTTGGGCGCGGGGTTCTCGACCTGGAACATGGCCTCCACGATCTCACACGCGATGCGGGGATAGGTGAGCTGCGACCGCTCGTTCAGGATCAGGTGGGGCGCGTGGCGCAGCTTGACGTGGTCGGCCAGCACGAAGTTCGCCTCGAGGTCGCGCCGGTAGCCCGCGAGGCCCTCTGCGGAGACGTCACCGCGGTCGATCGCCGCCGCCGCGACCCGTCCGGCGGCGGCCCCCGAGGCGATCGCGAAGTTCACGCCTTCCAGCCAGATGCCGGCGGCCAGGCAGAGCGAGGCGGCGTCGCCGGCGACGAGCATGCCGTCTCCGGCCAGCTCGCCCATCATGTCCATGCCGCCTTCGGGGATGAGGTGCGCCGAGTACTCGACGACCTCGCCCCCCTCGACGAGCGGCGCGACCGCGTCGTGGGCCTTGAACGCGGCGATCAGGTCTTCGGGGCGCTTCCCCGAGGCACCGAGCTCGGGTAGGTGCAGCACCAGCCCGACCGCGACGGTGTCGAGGTTGGTGTAGAGGAAGCCGCCACCGGGGATGCCCTGCGTGCAGCCGATGACCTCGATGTCGACGCCATCGGTGCCGCGCACGCCGAAGCGGGCCTCGATGGTCTCCCGCGGCAGCGCCAGGGTCTCCTTGACGCCGAGGGTGTAGTTGACCGGGTCCACCTCGCCGTGCAGGCCGGCCTCCTTCGCACAGAACGAGTTGACGCCGTCGCACGCGATCACCACCGGCGCCCGCAGGTCACCGTCGGGACGATCGGTGTGCACCCCGACGACGCGGCCACCCTCCCGGATCAGCCCGGTCACAACCGTGTCGCACACCAGGGTGGCCCCGGCGTCGGTGGCGTGGGACGCCAGCCACGTGTCGAAGTCCGAGCGGTACGCCGTGGCGCCGTTGTACGGGGCCTTGCCCCACGCGGCGGTGCGGAAGTCGACGGTCAGCGCCTGGGTGTCGGTCAGGATCATGGTCGAACGGCGGGTCACCCACCGCTGGATCGGCACCTCCTCCCACCAGCGCGGGATGAGGGTGTCGAGGATGCGCCCGTAGATGACGCCGCCGTACATGTTCTTCGAGCCGGGGAACGGTCCGCGCTCGACCAGGCACACGCGCTTGCCTGCCCGAGCGGCGGTCAGGGCCGCGGCCGAACCGGCCGGCCCGGCGCCGACCACGATCATGTCGAAGTCCGGCGTCGTCATCGGTGGTCTCCTGTGGCGTCGATCCGTTGGGCGAGCGCGGCGACCACGGCGGGCGCGTCCGCCACGACCGCCAGGTCGGCGAGCGACGCCATCGGGCAGTGCGGGTCGAGGTTGACCGAGATGACGTGGTCGGGGGCGCCGAGTCCGCTCGTGTGCTGCACGGCGCCGGAGACGCCGAACGCCACGTAGCAGTCCGGGTCGACCACCACGCCGGTCGTGCCGATCTGGCGTTCGTGGCCGGTCCAGCCGGCGTCGGTGACGACCCGGGTCGCGCCGGTCGACGCGCCCAGTTCGGCGGCGACGACCTCGAGCTGGGCGAAGTGCTCGGCCGTACCCATGCCGGCACCGGCTCCGACGATGAACGACGCCTCCGCCAGGTCCATGGTCGCCGCCTCGGGCGGGATGACCTCGAGCACCTCCACGTCGGTGGAAGCGGCGAAGGCCGCGAACGCCGGCACCTGCACCGGTGCGACCGCCGGACCGGCGGTGCGCACGGCCGCCCCGCGAGCCGTGGGCTGCAGCGTCGCGACGACCGGGCCGCCGAAGGTCACCTCGTGCAACGACGCGCCGCCCGCTCGGGACAAGACCGCCGCACCAGCGGAAACGGCGTGCACGCCGGCGAGCAGCGACCGTTCCAGTCGTGCGGCCAAGCGGGGTGCCAGGTCGCGGCCGTCGTTCGATGCGGGAAGGATCACCAGGTCGTCGTCGGCGACCAGATCCGACAGGGCTTCGGCGAGTCGGGCAGGCGCGAAGGAAGGCGACTCGCAGACGAGCGTGGTGAGGTCACCGAAGCCCGCCTCGGCGAGCGCCTGCGCGCCCTGCGCGGCGTCGCTGCCCACAACCAGCACGCGCACGTGCGAAGGTTCGCGCGCGGCGTCGAGCCCTTCGGACACCGCCTCGAGCGAGCCGGTCGCCGGCTCGCCGGCTCGCACGGGCACCACGACGGCGGCGGTGGTCACGACGACGCCCCGGTTCCGACGGTGGTGCGGCGCGAGGCGAACCCGATCTGCCTGTCCACGGCTACCCCCGCTCGTTCGCCCTCGATGACGGCGGCGTGGGCACGCCGGGGCGCCACGCAGTCACCCGCCGCGCCGAACCGGCCAGCCGGAGGCGCGCAGCTCGAGGTACAGCGCGTCCTCGGGCTCTGCCGGCACCGCGAGCACCACCCAGTCGGGGGTGCGGGTGACCATCTGGCCGGTCGGGTGGTGCAGCAGCTGGAGCGTCCCGCCGTGGGCGTCGTCGGCGCCGGGGAGGTCGAAGCCCTGCGCCACGAGCTCGATGCTCTGCACGATCCCCTTCGCATCCGCGCGCATCCACCACTGCTCGAGGTCGAGGGTGATCCCGAGGTCCTGGCCCACGACCATGCCGGGAGTGACGACCTCGACGGCGCAGCCACGGTCGGCCAGCAGCTCGGCCACGGACGTGGCGTGGTGGAAGCCGATCTCGTCGAGCACCACCACCGAACCGCTCGGGTCGACGGCGCCGGTCAGCACCGCACGCACATCGACGACGCGGGTTGCCTCGGCAGGCGCCCACCAGGGGCGGGCGGCGCGGGCGCCCGTGGCGAGGACCACGTGGTCGGGGCGCGGCGCTCGATCTCGGCCGCGGTCAGCTCGACGCCGAGCTCGATGCGCACGCCGAGGCGCGTGCACTCGGCGAGCTGGTTGCGCACGAGGTCGCCCAGCTCGGCACGGTTCGGTACGGTCGCGGCGAGTCGCACCTGCCCGCCGACGTGCTCGTCGCGCTCGCACACCGTCACGTCGTGGCCATCACGGGCGGCCGCGATCGCCGCCTGCAACCCGGCCGGTCCGGCGCCGGCGACGAGCACGCTGGTCCGCCGCATGCTCGGTCGGCGGCGCCCGATGCCGAGCGATTCCCGTCCGGTGCGGGGGTTCTCGATGCACCCCAGCCACCGGTTGAGCCCCATGCGCCCGACGCACTCCTGGTTGCACGACAGGCAGAGACGCACGTCGTCGACGTGGCCGGCCCGCGACTTGACGACGAAGTCGGCGTCCGCGATCTGGCCGCGCACGACGCCGACGAGGTCGCAGTGGCCCTCGGCGAGCGCCCGCTCGGCCTGGAGCGGGTCCTTGAAGCGACCGACCGAGACGACGGGCAGGTCGACGGCGGCCCGCAGCGCCGAGGGGATGAACGAGGCGTAGCCCGGCGGGACGTGCATCGACGCCTCGATCATGAACAGCGAGGCGGTGGCGACGCCGATCGAGGTGTTCAGGTAGTCGACCTTGCCGGTCGCCTCCACGAGCTCGGCCACGGCGACGGCGTCGTCGATCGTCGTGCCGCCCTCGATCAGCTCGTCGCCGCAGAGCCGCACGCCGAGCGCCAGGTCCCGCCCGATGGCGCCGCGCACGGCGTGGACGAGCTCGAGCAGCAAGCGGGCCCGGTTCTCGAGCGAGCCGCCGTACTCGTCGTCGCGCCGGTTCGTGGCCGGCGAGAGGAAGCCGCGCACGATCGACGAGTGCGAGCACTGGAGCTCGATGCCGTCGAATCCTCCCTCGGCGCAGCGCTCGGCGACGTCCGCGTACCCCGCCACGATCTCGCGGATCTCCTCATGGCTCACGGCCTTGGGCACCTCGCGGAACAGCGGGTCGGCGACCGGGCTCGGCGCCCAGACCGGCCGCCGCGAGTACATCGAGGACGCCTGCCCCCCGTTGTGGTTGATCTGGGCGAAGATCGGGGTGCCGTGTGCGTGCACCGCCTCGGTGATGCGGCGGTAGCCCGGGAGCACCTCGGCGTGGAAGCCGTGGATGAGCTTCTCGTAGGGCCAGTCGGTCGGGTGGGTGGAGTGCTCCTCGGTGATGATCAGCCCGGCGCCGCCCTTGGCGCGTTCGGCGTAGTAGGCCGCGTGCTGCTCGGTGGGCAGCCCGCCCTCGGCGTAGTTGGTGAGGTGCGCGCTGAACACCACGCGGTTGGCAACGGTGACCGGGCCGAGCCGCAACGGTGACCAGAGCAGTCGTTCGCTCATCGGGTCGCGCCTTCGACGGCGAGGATCGCCCGGCGACCCTCGAGGATGGCTTCGTGCACGGTACGGGGCGCGACGCCGTCGCCGGCTCGGACGTGCTGCTCGCCGGTGGCGCGCCACAGCTCCTCGTCCGGCAGGCGGAAGCCGGCGTCGACGACGAGGCGCGCCTCGATGGCGCGTCGCTCACCGCTGAAGCGGTCCTCGAGCTCGACGATGACGGGCTCGTCGGCCTCGGGGTCGGCGACCGTCTTGGTTGCCCGCACGGAACGGACGATCGAACGGCGCTCGATGTTCACGCCGGCCTGTTGCAGCCGCACGTTGGCTGGCGCCAGGTCGCCGGTGCGGGCGAGCTCGTTGCCGGCGACGTTGTCCTGGGTCACGAGGTGGACTTCGCCGAGACCGGCGAGCGCCTCCGCGGCGGCGACGCCGATCGGCCCACCGATCGGGTCGAGCACCACCAGGTGGCGATCGGCGGCGCCTCCGGACTGCACCGAGTCGAACACGGCGTGACCGTCCCACAGCTCGGCAGCGGTGCGCACCTGCGCCCCCGCCGCATCGTCGACGGCGTAGCTCGTGGCTCCGGCGGTCGACCCGGTGGCGAGCACGACCGCCTCGCCCCTGGCCTCGGCGGCGTCCACGTCGGAGACCGTTCCCTCGACGCCGACGTCGAGCTGCACGCCGACGAGCCGGCACTCGGCGACCATCTGCCCGATGAGATCGGCGAACCGGCTCGGACCGCCCCGGGCGAACCTGGCGACCATCCCGCCAAGGCCCTCCGTCGGGCGGGAGGCGACCGGCACGTCCGCGGCGTCTGGCGCTTCGTTCGCGGAGGTGCTGCTCGGCGCGCTCGACCGCTGACCGCGGTCGACGAGCCGCACCGGGTGCCCTCGCAGGGCGGCGACGCGCGCCGCCTCGAGCCCGGCGGGGCCACCGCCGACGACGAGCACAGGCCGGCCGGCTGCATCAGGGACGTCCAGCGGCCCGTCGGGCACGGGCGACGGATCGTCGAGCTCGTGGCCTGAAGACGGCTCGACGACGCACGACACGATCGGGTTCCGGGCGTCCCGCACCTGGCAGAGCTGGTTGCACAGCACGCACGGCCGGATCTGGTCCGCGACCCCCGCGACGACCTTGGCGCCCACCGCCGGGTCGGCGATCTGCGCCCGGGTCATCTCGACCAGGTCGCAGACTCCGCCCGACAGCGCCTCGGCGGCCACGTCCACGTCGACCATCGATCCCTGCAGCACGACCGGCACCTCGGACCCCGCGGCCCGCAACCCCGACCGAACCTGTGCGCAGAGGTCGCGGTTGAACCCGGCTTCGACGTGGAAGTCGGGACGGGTCGCGGACGCCGTGAAGATCGAGCCGCGCACCACGACGAGGTAGTCGACGAGGGGCGCGAGCTCGATCGCCACGTCGACGGCCATCTCTGGGGTGAGGCCTGCCCACGGCGCCAGCTCGTCGCAGCTCAGGCGCAGCCCGAGCACCGTCCCCGCGTCCGGGGCGCCACGCTCGAGCCCCTCGCGCGTCGCCGTCAACACCGTGCGGGCGAAGTGCAACCGGTCGGCGCCCCACTCGTCGTCGCGCATGTTCGTGAGCCCCGAGAGGAACTGGCGAACCAGCGAGTGCTGCCCGGCGTTGACCTCGACGCCGTCCATGCCGCTCGACGCCGCGCGCCGAGCGGCGTCGCCGAAGCCCCGGACGACGGCGGCGATGTCCTCCTCCTCCATCCACTTGGGCACCTCGCGGCTGTTCACCTCGGGCACCCGGGACGGCGCCAGCAGCGGCTGTTGGCTGTAGGCCGAGGACCCCTGACCGCCGGCGTGGCCGATGGCCGCCAGCGCCAACGTGCCGGTCCCGGCCCCGTGCACGGCGTCGGCGACGGCGCGCCAACCCGGGCCGCACGACGCCGCGAGCGGCGCTCGCTCGTACGGCCAGTCGGAGTCGTGGACGGATGCCTCCTCGGTCACGAGCACCCCCGCGCCGCCTCGCGCCCGCCGCAGGTAGTACGCGACGTGACGCGGCGAGAGCGCGCGGCCGTCACCGAGGTTCGTCTCGTGCGGACCGAACAGCAACCGGTTCGGCGCTTCGCGCCCGCCGAGTCGGACGGGTTCGAGCAGCGTCACCGCGACGCCGAGGACGCGACCGGCTTGACCCCCAGGGTCACCGGGGATGCGGCCCCGCGCTTGGAGTGACCGGGCCCCGGCGACGGCGCCCCGGCTCCGGAGGCCGCCGCCAGAAGGGCAGCTTCACCGTGGCCGTTCACGCACTCGGGGTCGGGCCCGTCGAGGGGCACGCCGGTGAAGAACTTCGTGGCCATGCACCCGCCCTGGCAGGCGTCGAACTGGCCGCACGAGGCGCACGCCCCGGCCGCCTCCGGCTCCCGCAGTGCCGCGAAGCGCTCGGAGGTGCGCCACACGCCGGTGAAGCCGCCCGGGTCGCGCACCGAGCCGCCCTTGAACTCCGGGTGCATCACGAACGGGCAGGCGTAGACGTCGCCGATCGGGTCGACGAGGCACACGACCCGCCCCGCACCGCACATGTTGAGCCCCGGCAGCGGTTCGCCCAACGCGTTGAGGTGGAAGAAGGAGTCGCCGGTGAGCACCTCCGGGCGCGCCTTGAGCCACTCGTAGATGGTGCGCTGCTGCTCGTTGGTGGGGTGCAGCTCGTGCCACGACTCGGCGCCACGGCCCGAGGGTCGCAGGCGGGTCACGCGCAGCTCCGCGCCGTAGTGTCTGGCGATCGCCGCGAACTCGTCGAGCTGGTCGACGTTCTGACGCGTCACCACGACCGAGATCTTGAACGGACCGAAGTCGGCGGCCGCGAGGTGCTCCATCGCCGACTGGGCGGCGGCGAAGCTGCCGTCGCCTCGCACCGCGTCGTTCACGTCGGCGGTGGCGCCGTCGATCGAGATCTGCACGTCGAGGTAGTCCATCGCCGCAAGTCGTCGAGCGGTGGCCGCGTCGATGCGCGAGCCGTTGGTGGAGAACTTCACGCCGACGTCTCGGGCGATGGCGTACTCGATGAGCTCGAAGAAGTCGCGGCGGATGGTCGGCTCGCCGCCGCCGATGTTGACGTAGAACACCTGGAGGTCGTGCAGCTCGTCGATGAAGGCCTTGGCCTCGGCGGTGGTCAGCTCGGCGGGGTCACGCCGACCCGAAGACGAGAGGCAGTGCACGCACGCCAGGTTGCAGGCGTAGGTGAGCTCCCAGGTGAGGCAGATCGGCACGTCGAGACCGCGCTTGAGGTCATTGACGAGCACGGATCACCTCGGCGTGCTCGAGGTCGCCGAGCGCCACCAGGTAGGCGGCGCGCTGGTCCTCGGCGATTCCGTTCGCGTCGAGCGCGGCCTGCACCGAGTCGACCGCGCCGAGCGACTCCACGACGCCCACCATCTTGGGCGAGCGGAGGAACACGAGGCGGCGGTTTCCGTAGTGGTACGCCAGCGCGCCGAACGGCTCGGGTCGCAAGGCGACCCGGTCGTCGAGCTGGAACGTCGCGTCCAAGGTGACGGTCACGGCGGGGATCGGGTGGAGAGCGGTCCGACAGTCGGTCAGTAGACGCCGCACATGCCGTCGATCGAGATCTCCTCGACCAGCACCTCGACGACCGGCTCGGTCCCGGTTGCCGGTACGTCGGTCACCTCGTGGTCGGCATCGGCTGGTGCGGGAGCGGCGTTGGCTTCGACGGTCGTCATGACCTACCCCTTCGTAGCGGCTGGAGGTGCGGCCTGCCCATGGGTCAGGGCGGCGTGACCGCGACACTACCGGCCCGCGGCTCGCGCCTCCGCACCGCCGAGACCTGGCCCGACCGTCCGCCCGGGCGGCGCTCCCCGGCCCCACTCCACCCCTGCGCGAGGTTCGCGTGCCTACCCGACGCGGCCCAGGGAGGGCTGCGAAACCGCCCGGGCACGAGGGAGCGCCACCTACGCCGTGGACGAGCGCGCCCCGACGCCCCACGGCTCCGGGGCGTTGGTATGTTGCGCCGGGACCTCGAAGTTCCGCGACCCACCAGCTCCTCGGAGGATCCAACTATGTCATCGACCCGTCCACGCCTACGCCGCCTCGGGGGTGCCCTCGCCTGCACCGCGATGCTCGCGGCCGGCGGAGCCTCGCTCGCCGGCACCGCCGGTGCCGCGCCCGCCGTCGTCGCGCCGCCGAACTGCCCGTCCTCGACCCCCAACGGTCGCTTCGTGCGCTACCTGTACCTCAACATCCTGCATCGCTGCCCGGACGCCGGGGGCGGCGCCTACTGGACCGCCAGGCTCGACAACGGCACTCCGCGCTCAGCGGTGTCCAACGCCCTCGACATGTCCACCGAGAACGTCGTCGAGAACAACGTCAACTTGCTCTACAGCAAGTTGTTCGAGCGCCTCCCGAGCAGCAGCGAGCTGCACGCCGGGGTCAACTCGATTCGCAGCACGCGCGGCGACGCCGACCTGACCGCCACGCTCGCCTCCGGTGACGAGTACTTCGCGAACTTCAAGAGCAAGTCGACCCCCGAGTCCGCCTGGCTGAACGTGGCCTACAACCTGGTCCTCGGACGCGCCCCTGACAGCGCCGGGAAGGCGTACTTCCTCGACATGCTGGGGTCGTCCTCGACCGTTGCGACGCGCCGCCGGGTGTTCATGATCCTCGAGCACAGTCGCGAGAACGCGTTGGATTGGACCCGTTCGGCCATGAGCGCCGCCTTCCTACGCCCCGCCGACGCCGGCGGCGTCGCTTACTGGATGGGCTGGCTGCAGGGCGCGGGCCACTGGCAGACGTTCCGCATGTGGACGCTGATGCTCGCCTCGCCCGAGGGCTACACGTTGGCCCAGACCCAGCCGAGCGCGACGTAGGCGGCCCCACAGCCGATGACGCTCTCGTTCTCGCTGCACTGAGCCGTCATCCATCCAGGTCCCGCGGGGCATCGGTCCGCCGGTGCCCCGCGGCGCGTCCGGGGCTAGGGTGACCGGACCGTCGCCCTCCGACGAGCACCAGAGCACCAGAGCACCAGAGCACCAAGGGGACCCACCATGAAGACCGAAGCCGCCATCCTGCGGGAGCTGCACTCTCCCTGGAGCGTCGAGACCATCGAGCTCGACCCGCCCAAGGCCGGAGAGGTGCTCGTCGAGCTCCACGCTTCGGGCATGTGCCACTCCGACGAGCACCTCGTCACCGGCGACCTGCCCGGCGCCCTGCCCATGATCGGCGGCCACGAAGGCGCGGGGGTCGTGCTCGAGGTCGGCGAGGGCGTCACCAACGTCGCACCCGGCGACCACGTCGTGTTCAGCTTCGTCCCGGCCTGCGGCCAGTGCCCGAGCTGTGCGAGCGGCCACTCCAACCTCTGTGACAACGGTGCCGGTCTGCTTATCGGCATCCAGCTCGACGGCACCACCCGCCACCACGACGCGGATGGCAACGACGTGTACACGATGGTCTGCCTCGGCACGTTTGCCAAGCACACCGTGGTCAACTCGTTCTCGTGCGTGAAGATCGACCCGGGCATCCCGCTCGAGCTGGCCTGCCTCGTGGGCTGCGGGGTCACCACCGGTTGGGGGTCGTCGGTCTACGCCGGTGCGGTTCGGCCTGGTGAGAACGTCGCCGTGATCGGCGTCGGCGGGATCGGCGCCGCCGCCATCCAGGGAGCCAAGGCCGCCGGCGCGCGCAACATCATCGCCATCGACCCGGTCGAGTCCAAGCGTGACGCGGCCAAGCGCTTCGGCGCCACCCACACCGCCGAGAGCATCGCCTCGGCGACCGAGGTCATCACCGAGGCCACCTGGGGCCGCATGTGCGACGTCATCGTGTGCGCCATGGGCGTGGGCGACGGCGAGCAGATCGGTTCGATCATGCTGCTGACGGCCAAGCGGGGCCGCGTCGTGGTGACCAACATCCACCCGGTCTCCGAGACCCACATCCAGATCAGCCTGGCCGACCTGACCTTGTCCGAGAAGAAGCTGATCGGCACGATCTTCGGCACCGCGAACCCCAAGGCCGACATCCCCAAGCTGCTCGAGCTGTTCAGCCTGGGCCAGCTCGACCTCGGTGGCATGGTCACCCGCGAGTACTCGCTCGAGGAGATCAACCAGGGCTACCAGGACATGCGCGACGGCAAGAACATCCGCGGCGTCCTCCGCTACAAGTAGCCGAGACCGCCGGATGCCCGGCCAAGTGACCGATCGGTAACATCGGGGCGCAGCCAACCACCGGAGCCCCGGTTGTCCGTCCGCCTCCCCGCAGCCGAGCGTCGCCGACAACTGCTCGAGACCGCGCTGCCCGAGTTCGCCGCGCACGGCTTCCGGGGCACCTCCATGAACCGTGTCGCTGAGGCGGCCGGGGTCACCAAGCCGGTGCTCTACCAGCACTTCGCCTCCAAGCGGGATCTGTTCACCGAGCTGCTCGCGGACGTGGGCAGTCGTCTGGAGCAGGCGATCGTCGCGGCGACGGCACGCGCCCTGTCGCCGCGCGAGCAGGTCGAGCGGGGGTTCGGCGCGTACTTCGCGTTCGTCGCCGAGCAGCGTGACGCGTTCCTGGTGCTCTTCGGTGCGGGTACCCGGCTCGACCCGGAGTTCGCCAGCATCGTGCACCGCTTCGAGGCCGGCATGGCCGACACCATCGCCGAGCTGATCGTCGTCGAGGGCCTCGACCGCGACCAGCGTCGACTGCTCGCCCACGGCATCGTGGGCATCGCGGAGGTGACGAGCCGTCACTGGCTGCGCGGGGGGTCCGCCGCGCTCGAACCCGAGCCGCAGGTGCTCGCAGCGCAGATCGCCGCACTCGCCTGGGCGGGTCTGCGCGGCATCGAGACGGCCTGAGCGAGCACCATAGGCTCATGGCCATGCGTGACCCCGAGGTGACCGAGCTCGCTGACCGGTACTGGGAGACGCTGCTCGAGCTCTCCCCCACCTTCGCCACCTTCGTCGGCGACCATCGCTACGACGACCGGATCGAGGACCTCTCGGCCGAGGCGGACGCCGTGCAGCGTGCTCGACTCGCAGCGCTCGAGCACGCCGTCGAGCAGATCGACGACACCTCGCTCGAGCCGCCCGACCGGATCACCGTCGGCCTGCTGCGGAGCGCGCTGGCCGACGCGATCGAAGGCATCGACCTGCACCTGATCGAGCTGCGCTCGGACCAGATGGAAGGCGTCCACGTCGACCTTCTCCAGACCACCGGTGTGCTCGGCGTCGACGATCCCGCCGACGCGGCCCGGATCGTCGAGCGCTTCCGCCAGGTGCCCCGCATGCTCGACCAGGCGCTCCAACGCTTCCGCGACGGGGTCGATGCCGGACGCAGCCCCGCCCGGATCTGCATCGAGCGCTCCCTGCGGGTCCTCGACGGTTACCTCGCCACGCCCCTCGACGACGACGTCTTCGTCGGGTTCTCAGGCCCTGAAGGATGGGACGGCGAGGCGAACTGGCGCGCCGCCATCCGCGCGGTGGTCGAGGACGAGATCCGTCCGGCCTTCACCCACTACCGGTCGGTCCTCGCCGACGAGCTCGCCCCGGTCGCCCGTCCCGACGAGCGCGCAGGGCTCGTGCACCTGGCCGACGGTCCGGCGCTCTACGCGGCGCTGGTCCGCCACCACACCTCGCTGAGCCTGTCACCCGAGGAGCTCCATGCCTTCGGCATGGCCGAGGTCACCGAGCGGCTCCCCGAGGAGTACTCCGTCGTCGGCAAGCGGTTGTTCGACCTCACCGAGCCGAGCGAGATCTACGAGCGCCTGCGGACCGACGAGTCGCTCCGCTACCAGCGCGCCCAGGAGATCATCGACGACGCGCACCTCCACCTCGGCGCCGCACTAGCCGTGATGGGTGACTGGTTCGCCACGCTCCCTCGGGCACCGTGCCACATCGAACCGGTTCCGGCGTACCTCGGCGTGGACGCGCCGGCCGCCTACTACTTCCCCCCGGCCGGCGACGGCTCCCGACCAGGGACGTACTTCGTCAACACGCACGAACCGACCGACAAGAATCGCTACGAGGCGGCGTCGGTCGCGTACCACGAGGCCATCCCCGGTCACCACCTTCAGATCGCCATCGCCAACGAGCTCACCGACGTGCCGGCGTTCCAACGGTTCGCGCTGTCCAACACCGCGTACGTCGAGGGCTGGGGGCTCTACGCCGAGCGACTCGCCGACGAGATGGGCTTGTACACCACCGACCTCGACCGGATCGGCATGCTCGCTGCCGACTCGTGGCGAGCCTGCCGGTTGGTGGTCGACACCGGGTTGCATGCCATGGGGTGGTCACGCCAGGAGGCGATCGACTTCATGGCCGCCCACACCCCCGTGTCGCGCGCCGAGGTCGAAGTCGAGATCGACCGCTACATCGGCATGCCGGCCCAGGCGCTGGCCTACAAAGTCGGCCAGCGCGAGATCTTCCGTCTGCGGGCCGACGCAAGGAGTCGGCTCGGCGAAGCCTTCGACATCAAGGGCTTCCACGACGCTGCGCTGGGCTCGGGCGCCCTCACGCTGGGCCTGCTCCGGACGGTCGTGGACGACTGGGTGCGATCCACGCTCGACGCCGGAACCTGAGCGCTCACCGCCGCAGAGCACCTGCGACCGGCCCGAGGTCTCGGTCTGGCAAGCGGGGGACAAGGAAACGGCAAGGTCGGGGGATCATGATGACCGATGTCGCAGACGGTGTCGGGGCGGGACCCGGATCTTCTGCGTCGATCGTGACAACAAGATTGTGCGGGAACCAAACACCCCGACCGGCGCGGAGGGTTGGGTTTGCAGGCAGGAGACGGGGCGGCGGCCTCGTCTCCTTGCCGTTCCAGGCAGGGCCGTCGCCGACTTGCGGACCTAGCTGAGCCGGGTCAGCAGCGACGTCCCGCGCGGCGGCAAGGCCGCCCCCGAAGCGCAGGTGCTCCATGATCGACACGGCACGACGCGCGTGCGCGAGCGCTTCGTCGTGGCGCTCGGGCGCCTGGTGCGTGAGCACCTCGGCGTGCAGGAGCTCGCGACGCACCTGCAGGCTCGCCGCGCCGAGCGCGTCGATCACGCGATCCGCCTCATGCAAGTGCCGCTCGACCGCCTCGAGATCCCCGAGCACCCCGTACAGCTCGCCAAGGGAGAGGTGCACGGGTCCGAAACAGACTGCGCCGCGCACCCCGAGAGCGACGCGCGAGGCGTGATCACGCAGCTCGACGATGAGCTGCTTGGCCCCGTCCGGGTCCCGGACGAGATCCACGACGTGTGACATGAGCGCGAGCGTGCCCAACCAGGTGATGTCGCGCTCGATGGTCGGGAGCTCCTCGAGCAACCCGTCCAGGACCCCCTGTGCGGCCTCGATGTCGCCGACCTCGGCGAGCACCAGCGCACCACCGGCCACCCACGTGGGGTGCGGGTCGGGACCCTGGTCTTCCAAGGCAGGAACCAACTCGTGCGCACGACCCTGCTCGAGACGGATCACCGCCAGCTGGCCGGCGTACCCCTCGAAGAACTCGTCGTCGGGACGATGCACCAGCGCCTCGGCCGCATAGGTCTCCGCCTCGGCGTGCCGACCACGCACGAGGGCAAGCATCGCGCGGCGTTGCGCGGCACCGGCCAGGTAGCGGGGCATCGCGAGGTCCTCCGCCTCCACCGCGAGGAGCTCGTCGAAACGCAGGGCCTCCTCCACCTGGCCGGTGTTGAGCGCGGTCCATCGGGCTGCGCTGTAAGCCAGCAACCGCGTCTCCGTGTCGATCTCGGAATCCTGCTCCACCGCATCGAGCATCTTCGAGACGAGCGCAGCACGCTCAGCCATGGGCCGGCGCTCCCCCTCGATCCCCAGTGCGAGGTCGAGCGCCGCGACCAGGTAGCGCGGCTCGGCACCCGCGGCGAGCTCCGCCAACGACTCGGTCATCCGGGCGATCGCTTGGTCGACCTGTCCGACGTGGTGCGCGACGGACGCCTGCGCGAGGTGGACGAGCGCCACATCCTCGGCCGAGACGCCGGGGATCGCTCGCATCGCATCCTCGATGCGCCGAAGTCCACGCGCGACAGCCACTGCATCCACGCCCGGCGCGAGGTCCGAGTGCACGAAGGCGAACGCCACCTGTCGCCAGCTCGCCAGGTCGCCGTGGTTGACCACGAGGTCGAGGGCGTCGGCCGCGTGCTCGATGGACTGATCGGCATCGCCGTTGAGTCGCCGGGCCTCGGCCGCGGCGAGGCGCAGGTCCAGCTCGTCGGTCGGCGGGACGGGACCCGCCGCAAGCGTTGCGATGCCCGCTTCGAAGGTGGACACCGCACTGTCGTAGGCGAGACGCTTGATGGCCTCGCGCCCGGCCAACAACGTGTAGCGCACGGCATCGGTGGCGTCGCCGTCGGCGGCGGCGGCGGCCACGAAGTGGTAGGCGAGCTCGGCGGCGAGCTGCGCCGGATCGCTCGCGCGCTCCAGCAGGGCGTTCGCAATCTGCCGGTGGCGCAACGCACGCTCGGCCGGCCCGAGTGTGGTGTACAGCGACGCGCGGACCAGGTCGTGTCGAAAGGCCAGGGCCCCCGACCGCTCGAGGAGCAGTCCAGCGCGCACTGCCTCGTCGAGGCAACCATGGATTGCGGTCGGTTCGTCGAACACCTGCGCCAGCAGATCGACGTCGATCCGCTGCTCGAGCAGCGCGGCCACCTCCAAGACCCCTCGGCAGCTTGCCGAGACGTGTTCGAGTCGGGTGCGCACGAGCGCCTGCACCGACTGCGGGAGCGCCGCACCGTCGCTGAGCGCGGTCACCTCGTCGCCGACCGCGCGCAGTGCTTCGACGGCGAAGAAGGGGTTACCGCCAGTTGCCCGGTGGATCGCGGACACGAGCTCGGACGAGGCTTCGCCCTTGTCCGGGTCGATCAGCTTCGCCAACTCCACCGGCTCGAGCCCACCCAACCGCACCTCGGCCGCCAGGTGCTCTCGGAGCCACTGGTCGAGCACGCTGCGCAGCGTCGGTCGCGCGGCGAGATCCGCCTCTCGGATCGTGGCCACGACCAGCAGTCGGCCGACCTGGTCGGCGTGGAGGAGGTGATCGAGCATGTGCAACGTCGCGTCGTCGGCCCACTGCAGATCATCGACCACCAGCAGGATCGGCGCGTGCTCGGCCTGCTGGGCGAACAGCTCGGCAACGGCCTCGAAGAGGAGGTACTGATCGACGTCGCCGCTGCCGGATGGCTTCGGCGCGGCACCGAGGCGCTCCTGGCTTGCGGGGAAGATCAGCGCGAGGCGCCCGGCCTGCTCGCCGAGTGCCGCGAGGCGCACGTCGTCGAGAGACGCAACCAGCTTGCCGAGTGCTTCGACGAACGGGGCGTACGGCAGGTTCTGCATAGCGGCGCAACGACCGACCAGCACGGTGCCATCGCCGGCGAGCGCGGCTTGCGCGGCCTCGACGGTGAGACTCGACTTCCCGATCCCCGCCTCCCCCACGATCGCCACGGCCTGCACGTCGCCCTCGCAGGTCGCGTCCCAGACCTGGGCGAGACGCCCGAGCTCCCTGTCACGACCGATGAACTGCTCGCTTCGGCTCCACCAGCGGGGCAGCGCCGGCTCAGCCGGCGTCGCCGGTCGCTCGGCAGCGCTGCCCACGTGGGGCGGCACGTCGACCGACCCGATGACGAACTCAGGGGACGTGTCGAGGAGGGGATCGTGTTCGAGGATCGCAGCCTCGAGGTGGAACAGCCGGGGCGACGGGTCGAGGCCCACCTCCGACAAGATGTGGCGCAGCTCGCCTGCGCGCCGCAGCGCGTCGGTCTGACGACCGTCGCGGTAGAGGGCGAGCAGGAGGTAGGCCCAGAAGTTCTCGCGGAACGGGAACGAGGCGACGGCCTGCTCCAGCTCGGGAACCAGCCGCTGCTCGCCGAGGGCGAGCCGTGCGCCGAGCTCGTCCTCGGTGGCGGCCAGTCTCAGCTCTTCGAGCCGCGCCGCTTCACGATCGGCGAACGGGTCGTAGGCGAACTCCGCGAGCGCGGGACCGTTCCACTCCTGGAGCGCCGCGGTGAGGCACTCACGCCCTGCTGCGAAGGAACCAGAACGGAGCAACCGGTGACCTTCGTGCGCCTGCTGCTCGAACCGCCGTGCATCGATCTCGTGGTCTTCGGCGAGCAGGACGTACCCGGGACTGCGACGGATCAGACGCCCCGAGGGCTCGCCGGCGCCACGATCGGGTTCAAGACTCCGCCTGAGCCGGGCCACGATGCTGTGCAAGCTGGCGTCCGGACGGGCGGGCGCACCGTCGGGCCAGAGCGCCTCGATCAGTTGGTCGGTGGTGCAGACCTCACGGGCGCGCAGAAGCAGGATTGCCAACAGTGCCCGCTCCAGACGCTTGCCCAGCGTCAGCGATCCGCCTTGCTCGGTGAGGACCTCGATGGGGCCGAGGATGCGGAAGTTCACAAGAAGGGTGCCTCCGACGACCGATCGAAATGCTGTGCCCACAGCGCTCGGGCTTATGTGCAGCTTAGGTGCATCCGACCAGCGTGTCAGCGCGTCCCCGGCGCCGCTGGCGCACCTGACTCGGCGAGCGGAACGCGAACTGCCCGCCTGCGGTAGACGCGGCGCGCCGGGCGGCGCGTCACCGAACCGGCATGATGCGCGTCCCGGCGGGCCCGCCGACGACGACCGTGGTACCAGCGGCGTTCATCCCGATCCACCGGTCGCCGGGGTCGATGCGAACCGGCGTGTGGCCACCGCTTCCCATCACGAACGGCACCGACCCGCCCGTCGCTCCGTCGAAGTACACCGCGCCTCTCGCGTCGATCCCGACCGCGACGGTGGAGAGCCGGGCGCGCTCGGGCAGTCCGGTCACCGGTCGGAGGCCCTTGACGCTGTCGACGACGCCCTGGTTCGTGACGAAGCCACCCGGCACGCAGCTGTGAAGCGGCGCGCTCGCCAGCGAGGTGTTGGCAAAGAGGACGGGGGTGCCGAGATCGTTCCATCCGCCGTCGCGCCCGAGTTGGAACTGCAGGCTCGCGGATGAGTCGCCGGAGCGGTTCGGGTCGGTGGACGACAAGGTCTCGATAGCGGCGATCAGGTCACCACTCCGGAGTCGGCACGCGTCGCTGTGTCCGGCGGGGAGCGTCAGCTCGGTGAAGCCCTTCGGGGACACCACCTCGGTGTGGGTGGAGTCGATCACCGCGAACACCTCGTCGCCGCCGGCGACGAACCGGGAGAAGTCGGCCTGCTTCTGCACGGTTCCGCCCACGATCCGCTCGACGGATCCGTCGGGATTGCAGAAGACCACCGTGGGCACCCACTCGATGCACGATGTGTCTGGGCCCTGACGATCCCAGGTGAGGCATCTCGCGCCCCCGATCGCGTACCCACCCGACCACGGCAGCAGCTCAGGGTGCAACAGGTCGGGCAGCGGGCCGACCGCGGACTGCACTCCGTGCGCGTCCACGATCGTGGCTCCGGCGATGCCCGACCGCCGACTTGGCGTCCGGGTCAGCAGCATGGCGTGGTCGGTGTCCCCGACCGCGGCCCCGACGCGTGCGCTGGTGCCCACGTCGACGAGCGCCGGCTTCTTCAACGGGATCGTGGTCGGGGGGGCCGACTGCGTCGCGGTCGACGACGAGCACGCCGAGACGACCACCAGCGCCACCAGCGCGCCGAGCCGCATGAGATGCCGTTGTCCGACTCGCTCCCCCAGCGTCCGCATTGCAAACCGTTCCGTGGTGATCCGAACCGAGGGGTCAGTCTACGACACGTTCTCTCGGCGACGGTCGATCGCGCCCCAGCACCCGGGACGGCCCCGACCGGCCGGTTCGGGCCGCTCAGCCCGGAGCATCCTGGTCGAGCTCGCCGAGCACCTCGCGCAGGTAGTCGTTCATCGACTGCCGAAGCGCTGCGTCCACGCTGCGCGTGACCAGCGGGGAGAGCCGCAGCAGCATCGCGGGAAGGTCGTTCGCCTCCTCCGCACCGGGCTGGGCATCGCCACGCGACAGCGTCCGGAGCTCGTCGATGTAGTGCTCGGCGATGTTGTCGGCGGCGTCGCGCAGGCGCCGCGCCTGCTGGAGGATAGAGCGGAGCGAGAAGCCGGCCCGGGCCAGCTCGCGTCCGATCTCGAACAGAGCCGGGTTGAGGATCTCGACCTCGTCGCCGTCGATCACCGCGAGACGCATGCCGATCACCTCGGCGATCGCCCAGTCCTGGTTGCCCATCCGCGCCTTGAAGCTCTCCAGTGAGGTCCGCAGGTGCTGGTCGGCGCGCAGGATGTCCGGGAGGTCCGTGCCGACCCCGAGCACCTCGGCGAGCCCGTTGCCGCTGTCCCACGCCTGGATGAGCGAGGCGATCGACGATCGCGAGAAGCCTTGCGACTGCAGCCGGCCGATCAGGTCGAGGCGGTCGAGGTGCGTCTGGTCGTAGTAGCCGGTCCGGCCCCGGATCTCCGGTCCGTGCAGCAGTCCCTCGGTCTGCAGGGCCCGTATGTTCCGACTGGTGAACCCCGTCCGCGCCGCGAACTCGTCGATGGTGAAGCGCACGTCGCTCGCTACGGGGGTTTCGGAGTCCGCCACGGCTCGGGAGCTTACCGGCGGGCCCCGATCCCGATCGCCTGCTGCAGGGAACGATGCGACACTTGACATTGTTGCGTAGATCCGTGCATCATCTGCGTGCCGTCGGTCACGGAGACGCCGGGTGGCGCGTCCCAGGGGGTGACCCGGATCCGTTCCCCTCATCGAAAGGTCCCCCAACATGCACCACCCCATCCGACGACGTCTCCGAGCCGCGGGTGCGACAGCGCTCGCAGCCGCTGCCGTCTTCGCCGTCACGGCGTGCAACGTTGCGCCGAGCGCCGACTCGTTCTACGTCCCGCCCTCGACCGTCAGTGGCCCCGCCGGCAACGTCATCCGGTCCCGTGCCAGCGTGTTCGCGGCCGATCCCGTCAGCCAGGCACCCGTCGCCGGGGTGACGTCGACGCAGGTCGTCTACAACTCCACCGACGCGCAGGGCCGGGCCATCGCCGTGTCCGGCACGGTGCTCGTCCCCACCAGCCCCTACTTCGGGTTCGGCGGCCGACCGCTCATCACCTTCGCCCCGGGTACCCGTGGGCTCGGCCAGGACTGCGCCCCGTCGTACACGCTCACCCAGGGCACGGACTACGAGGCCAGCTCCATCAGCGCGGCGCTGAACAATGGCTACGCCGTCGCGGTGACCGACTACCAGGGCATGGGTCTTCCCGGGCCGCACACCTACATGGTCGGCAAGTCGATGGGCCACGCGGTCCTGGACATGGCCCGCGCAGCCGAGCGCCTCGCGGGGTCCGGCCTGTCATCGACCACCCCGGTCGGCATCTGGGGCTACTCCGAAGGCGGCGCCGCCGCCATGTGGGCTGCTGAGCAGGCCGCCTCCTACGCCCCTGAGCTGCACCTGAAGGGCGTCGCCGCCGGCGGCGTCCCCGCGGATCTCCTCGCGGTCGCCAGCATGCTGGATGGCAGCGCGTTCCTGTCCCTCGAGCTGATGACCGCGGTCGGCTACAACACGGCCTACCCCGAGCTCAACCTGAACTCGTACCTCAACCAGGCGGGCAAAGACCTGCTGAAGACGGCCGAGACGACCTGCCTGGTGAGCGTCGACGGGTTCGGCCAGATCGCCGGCACGGCGTTCCACCACGTCAGCGACTACACGACCAGCGACCCGCTGGCGAACTCGACCTGGAAGGCGCGCCTCAACGAGAACAAGCTCGGCTCGGGCAAGCCCACCGTGCCCGTGTTCCAGTACCACGCGTCGTCTGACGAGATGGTGCAGTTCGCGCAGGCCGACGCGTTGCACAAGACGTACTGCGCGAAGGGTGTCAACGAGACCTGGCAGGAGCTGCCGAACGCCGAGCACGCGCTCGCCATGGTCCAGGGCCAGGGCCCGGCGCTCGACTTCCTGAGCGCCCGCTTCTCCGGGATGCCCGCCTTCAGCAACTGCTGAGCGCCGCGAGACCGAGAGCGCACGCGGGCCCCGGGGTCGATCCCGGGGCCCGCGTCGCGTGCGACGGCGTGTCGGGTTCCGCCCAGGGTGCTGCCCGCGCTATTCGATGCGCATGCCCGAGATGGCCCGGGCGATGACGAGCTGCTGGATCTGCTCGGTGCCCTCGAGGATGTCCATGTTCGTCGGCGATCGTCCGAGTCGTGTCGCATCGTGCCGCTGAGCTGCAAGTCCTTCAGCCGAGCGTCCATCACGGACCCTGCCGTGAGGCCCCGTCTCGCCCAGTTGTAGGGATGAAAGTAGGGATGGCGTCGGAAGGAGATCGCAGTGGTGGGTCCCGTTGGAGTCAGCGGAACGCCGCTCGAGCGACGGCGCTGGCTCTGGTCCGGTAGGGGTCGTCGAGGGCGGCGATCCGAGCGAGGCACGTTCGGTCGTCGACAAGGCCTGCGTGTGCGAGCGCGACGCAGAACTCCCGGTCCTTCTCTCGGCCCGCGGCGGCTTTCGACACCCAGAGGTCGTGGGGCTCGAGGCACCAACCGACGACGGCGGGCTCCGCAGATTCGCAGACCACGGGCACGAGCCGGCCACGCCACCCGTTGCCGAGCACGGCGGTCGTCGTCTCGACACCCTGCGCGTAGTAGCCGTGCGTCGAGTGGAACATCGAGCCCTCGCCGATCGCCCCATCGATCCGGTCGGCGAGCGCGGTCTCGTCGGCTGCCGTGTCGAGATGAGCGATCTTCACATCGACCGCGATGTCGGCTTCGACCGAGCGGGTTGCGTCGCGGGGCAGCTCCCACTCCGGGTAGGCGCCCAGGATGGCCTGGCTGCCGATGACCACGAGATCGGAGACGCCGACGATCGACGCAGCCGCCCGCAGCAAGTGCTCGAGGTCCGCTCTCTTCATGGCACACGGTCCAGGTCGGTTGTCGCGTCGGCAACGGCGAGCGCGGCCTCGCGCGCCTCGTCGGTGAGCAAGCCGGCGAACGGGGTCATCTGACGCATGTCGTGACCATGCGGTGAACGATCCAAGAGCATTGCTTGCACGGCGCGCGGCCCCTGGCCCAACAGGACTCGCCACTCGGAGATCCAGGCACGCGCCCGGTTGTCGCCGACGACTGCCTCCATCCGGGCAAGGTTCTCGTGGGCGACCCGCTCTGCACGTGGGAACTCTCGAACGACGACGCGCGCCGTCGCTGCCGCGAGCGCGAGGCTGCGACGCGCACGTCGAGCCCGCTGCGCGCTGCCCCGTGCCGGGAGCAGTCGGATCTCGACCTGCCAGTCCAGGTTCGCGGCCATCCGTTCGAGCGTCGAGAGCCTCGGCTCCTTCGAACCAGCCTCGTAGGCGGCCACCGTCGGCCCGGACGTGCCGACGAGCTCGGCAAAGGCGCGCTGGCTCAAGCCGCTCGCCGCTCGCAGCTCCCGGACCGCTCCTGTGGCCCGATCGTGTTCGACCGATCTCATGCCCCCACGCTAGGCGCTATCCATTCAGATAGCAATCGCCACCACTGGTCGCTCCTGGCCCGACAAAGTAGGGATGGCCGCCGCGATCCCGGCCGGAAAACGCCGGAGGCCCGCCGAGAACGGCGGGCCTCCGAAACAACGAAACCGCAGGTCAGACTACTCGATGCGCATGCCCGAGATGGCCCGGGCGATGACGAGCTGCTGGATCTGCTCGGTGCCCTCGAAGATGTCCATGTTCGTGGGCGATCGTCCGAGTCGTGTCGCATCGTGCCGTTGAGCTGCGAGTTCTTCAGCCGACCGTCCAGCACGTTCCCTTCTGCGGCCGCCTGTGCCGCCCAGTTGTAGGGACAAAAGTAGGGATGGTCGACGGCCGAGAGTGCCGTAGCGACGTGGGCTGGGCGGCAAGCGTCGACTCGCGAGCGAAGCTCCTCGCGCTGGCGAGCTGCAAGACGTTGGTTGGTGCACTAGGTTGCCCCGCCAACAGTCTTCAGGCGAGAAGGCGGAACGAAAGGCTCAGGGGGTCGCGGTGAACGGTGGACGCGCGTGGTGGGGTCGGCGACCGTTTTCGGCGTTGTTGTCGGTGGTGGTGTTGGCGGCGTCGGTGGTCGTGGCTGTGCCTGCGGCGGTGTCGGCGGCTGCGGTGAGTGGTCAGACGATCGGGTTCGATGACTTCTCGAGTCTGGCGGGGTTGAAGTTGAACGGACGGGTGGGCGAGATCCCCCAGCCGGTGGACGCTGGGGGCATGCCGCGTTGCGGGTATTGGACTCGCAGTTGTGGTCGCATTCGTCGGCGTTTTGGGATCAGCCGATCGAGTTGGCCGGCTCTGGTGGCGCGGCTTCGTTCTCGCAGACGTTCCAGTTTCGGATCACCAAGAACGTGAACACTGGCGCGGATGGGATCGTGTTCGTGATCGCCCCGTCTCCGGACGCGGTGGGTGGCACGGGTGAGGACATCGGCTATGCGGGCATCGGCCATTCGGTCGGGGTCGAGTTCGACACGTGGGCAAACGGCGACCTGGGTGACCCGAACGGAAACCATGTCGGGATCGATCTGAACGGGAGCGCACGCTCGGTGGCGACGGGCATCCCGGCGGACAGCTTGGAGAACGGGGCGGTGTGGACGGGTTGGGTCGACTACGACGGGGCGACCAAGACCTTGGAGGTGCGCGCGTCCGATAACGGGGTGCGTCCGGCTGCGCCGTTGGTGTCGGCGTCGGTGGACATCCCTGCGGTGGTGGGCGGGAACGTGGGCTATTTCGGGTTGACGTCGGGTTCGGGCGTTGCGTCCCAGACGATCGATCTGTTGTCGTGGCATGGCACGGGGAGCTTCCCGAACGTGGCGCCGATCGCGGATGCGGGCGCGGATCAGGCGGTGTCGGAGGGTTCGGTGGTGACCTTGGACGGGTCGGGGTCCAAGCCCGGGTTGGCGGGTCGGCCGATCACGCCGACGTGGCAGCTGGTCTCGGCGGACGGTCCGCCGATCCAGTTGTCGTCGACCCATGAGCTCTCCCCGTCGTTCACCGCGTTCAACGATGGCGTCTACCGGTTCCGGCTCACCGTCGATGATGGGGTGAGCTCTGCGTCCGATGAGGTGACGGTGCGGGTGGTCAACGCGCCGCCGGTGGTGACGTCGGTGCGGGCGGATCCGACCGCGACCGACGGGTTGGCGCAGGTGTCGGTGACGGTGTCGGATCCGGGCCCGTTCGACACGCACAGCCTCGATGTCGACTGGGGTGACGGCACGCGTAGCGCCGCTGTGCCGGTCGCGGTGGACGGGACCGGTTGGGCGTACGGATTCGCAGGCCACAGGTACACCTCCACGGGCTCTGAGACCGTCACGGTCACCGCGCGCGATGGCGACGGAGGCGTGTCGGCGCCGGTGTCGACCACGGTGGGTGTCGGTGGCGCCGGGGTCGGTGAGGTCGCGCCGGGTGCGTCGCTGTGGGCGGCGGCGTCCGGGTCGGACGCGGTGCGCGTGTCGGGGTCCAACAACACGGTGACCGGGTTGACGCACTCCAACGGCGACATTCGGGTGACCGGCTCGTCGCACGTGTTCTCCGGTGGCACCGAGTACACGGGTTCGTTGTCGGTGACCGGGTCGTCCACGACGTTTGACCCGGCCGCGACCCAGGTGGCTGCGGCGCCGTTCCCGTACCAGTTCCGCCCGTCGGACTACGCGCCGGGCGGGCCGGCCGCGGCCGCCACGGGCGCGTCGTACTTTCCGATCGACGCGTCGTCGTGTCACGGCGACTCCTGGCAGCCATCCAAGCCGCTGGTCTCCGGTGTGTACTGGGTGCCTTGCGGGGTGCACATCTCGGGCTCAGACGTCGCCGGGCAGGTCACGATCGTCGCCTCAGGTGAGGTGAAGGTGTCCGGATCCGCGGCGGACCTGACGCCGTTCATCGACGGGCTGTCGCTGCTGACGACATCGACGTCGTCGAACGCGCTTGACCTTTCGGGCTCTTCTCAGGCGTTCCACGGGTCGGTGTTCGCACCCGACGGTGGCGTGTCGATGACCGGGTCGCACAACGCGATGGACTGCGGGGTGCTCGCCCAGACGGTGAAGATCGCCGGGTCGCACAACACGATCGGTGGCGCGGACTGCGCAACCAACGGCGGCGCGGGAACTCCGGTGCCGATCGCGGCGCCACCGGTTGTGGTCGCGAACCTCGCTGCGACCCTGGCCGCGGACAGCTCCGAGGTGCACCCCGGTGACCCGGTGCACTACACCGCGACCGTCACCAACGGCACCGCCGCGACCGAGGGTGGGGCGACGCTGTTCGTGCCCGCCGAGCTCGGTGTGCAGGCCATGGGTTCCGGGTCGGTCACGGTGAACGGCGCCACCTACGCCCTCGAGGTGCACGACCCGGCCACCGGGACGTGGTCGACGTTGGCGACCACGGACCCATCCGCTCCCGCGGCGCTGCGCACCGCGACCCTGGACGCGCGCCCGAACCCGGCCAGTGGTGTGACGTACCCGACCGGCGGCGACCAGATCGCGGGCACCAGCGTGGCCGCCGGGGCGTTGGCGTCCTGGGCGGGCCTGGCACGCATCCGGTTGGACACCGCCCAGGTGCAACAGCTGTTGGACCCGTCCCGGGTCGACGCGGTGCGCAACACCGTCACCTTCGACGCGAACGGCATCCAGGTGCGCGAGCTCAAGCGTTTCTCGGCTGACCCACTCGCCGAGTTGCGCGCCGCGCCGGCCGGTGAGATCACCGGCGTGCACGCGCACCTCACCACCGCGGGGAACCCACCCGAGACGGTTTCCGCGTCGAGCGTGCCGGCGCTCGCCGAT
>CAWELZ010000007.1:0-58179 GCA_963810075.1 uncultured Actinomycetes bacterium
CTGCTCGGCGGTGTAGGGGCGACCCAGGAAGAAGATCTCGCGGGCGAACTTCTGGCCGACCTGTCGGGCCAGGTAGGCAGAGCCGAACCCGCCGTCGAAGCTGGCGACGTCGGCGTCGGTCTGCTTGAAGCGGGCGTGCTCGAGGCTGGCCAGGGTCAGGTCGCACACCACGTGCAGGCTGTGACCTCCGCCGGCGGCCCAACCGGGCACCACGGCGATCACCACCTTGCCCATGAAGCGGATGAGCCGCTGCACCTCGAGGATGTGCAGTCGCCCGGCCCTTCCGGGTCGATGCTCGAGGCGTCGTCGCCCTCGGCGTACTTGTAGCCGTCGCGCCCGCGGATGCGTTGGTCGCCTCCCGAGCAGAAGGACCAGCCGCCGTCCCGCGGCGACGGACCGTTGCCGGTCAGCAGCACGCAGCCGACGTCGGTGGTCTGGCGGGCGTGGTCGAGCACCCGGTAGAGCTCGTCGACGGTGTCGGGGCGAAAGGCGTTGCGCACCTCGGGTCGGTCGAACGCGACGCGGACGGTGCCCTGGTCGACGGCCCGGTGATAGGTGATGTCGGTGAGGTCGAAGCCGTCGACCGGTCGCCAGCGGTCGGGGTCGAAGATCGCGGAGACGACCGCCACCTCAGGCCTCTCCGTACTTGCGGGTGAAGGTCTCGCAGTCCGGGTTGGCCACGAGGTCCTTGTCGTCGAGCACCTTGCGCAGGGTCGTGGCCGGGATGGCCAGGCTGGTGTTGTCCTGGTAGCGAGAACACCCGGTAGACGATGCCGACGGCGGTGCCATCCTTGTCCACCAGCGGTCCACCGGAGTTGCCGTGGCGGGTCCTGGCGTCGTACATGATCGCCCTCGGCTCGCCGTAGTTGGTGAACGGGTTGCTGGGACTGGTCGCTGGTGACCATCTCGATGACCTTGCCCTTGTCCGCCCGCAGGGCGCGACCCAACGGGTAGCCGACCGCCCACACCGGCAGGTGGGTGATCGGGTCCGACTTGGCGAGCGGCACGGTGTGGGTGAGCGTGTCCGAGACGGTGACCACCGCGAGGTCGTTGTCGGGCGAGATCTGCACCTTGGTGATGTGGAGCGGGCGGCCGTCCCAGGTGTCCACTTCGACGGTGTCGGCACCGCCGACCACGTGCCGGTTGGTGACCAACGTGTGCGCGTCGATCGCGAAGCCGGACCCGAGGTACTCTCCACCGCACATGAGCGTGCGGAACCGGACCACGGCCCGTTCGACCTTGGTGATGGGCTGCTCGGAGACCAGGGTGGAGGGAACCGTGATGTCCTGGCCGGCCTGTCCGAGCGGCGGCGTGGCGACGCAGCCCGTGCCGAGCAAGGCACTGACGCAGACCACCGATCGCCGACGAGCAGCCGCGCGACGGATGGCGCGGGAGCGCGGGCCGGTCACTGGCTCTGGAGGTACTGGGAGAGGCTGTCGGCGGCATTGGCCGCGGCGGAGCAGTCGGCGGCGATGGCGGTGTCGTACTCGTCGGCCACGGCTCGGAGGTCGCTCTGGCTCGTTGCCGAAGTCAGGTCGGTGAAGAGCGTGGTCAGGTCGGTGGTGCAGGTGTCGAGCTGCTTGGCGACCGTCGAGGCGAAGGTCTTGGGGATCTTGTTGGCGGTCGTCTTGTCCTCGGCCTTCGCCTTCTCGGCGGCGAGCGAGATCGTGCGCGCCTTGAGCGCCGACGGTCGACTTCTCCGACGCGGCCAGCTTCGTCTGCAGCTGCGCGGCGAGCGCTTCGGAGGTGGTCGCCCGGTCCTTCCACTTGTTGCCGTTGTCGGCGTTGGACAACATGATCAGGACCGCGGCGATGAGTCCGACCGCCAGCACCCCGGACAGCACCTGCCACACCAGCGTCGATCCGCCGCCGCTCCGGGGCGTGACGCACACGCCGGGGCGCGCCGCGGTGCGGCGGCCGGCGTCGGCTCCGGGGCGGGAGTGAACGGGCCCGGGCTGGGGGGCGGCCGGGCGGTCGGTGGCGTCGGCGTGTCCGCCACGTGCTGCCACGGCGTCCGGGGTGGCTCCTGGCGCGCCCGGGGGCGTCGCGGGTGGTTGCGGCTGGGCGCCCGGCGGCGGGGGTCGCGAGCGGGCGTTGCGGCTGGGCGCCCGGGGGCGCGGGGGTCGGCGCCGGGCAGTCCGGTCCGTGTGGATGGCGCAGGAGGGGAGGGGTTGCGTCGCCGGGGGCGGGACGACGGGGCGTCGGTGCCCCGTCCTCGCCGGGTACCGAGATCCATCCACCTGGGGGCTCGACGCCCTGCGGCGCGGGTGGCGGCTTCGGCGGTTGGCGGTTCGGGTCGTCGCTCATTGGTGCTCCTGGTGCTGGATGCTCACTTGGTGGTGGCGATGCCGCCGTCGACCGGCAAGATCGCGCCGGTGATGTAGGAGGCCGCTCGGGAAGCGAGGAAGATGGCTGCTCCGGCCATGTCGTCAGGTCGGCCGATCCGCTTGAGCGGTGCCGCGCTCGCGATGGCGTCGCCGGCGGCTTCGAGGGTCGCCGCCATCATCTTCGACTCGAACGGGCCGGGGGCGATGGCGTTGACGGTCACCGTCGGGGCCAACTTCGCGGCGAGATGGCGCGTGAGCTGGTGGACCGCCGCCTTGGATGCCGAGTACGAGTAGGTCTCGAGCATCGGTACCTGGATGCCGTCGATCGAGCCGATGTTGATGACCCGGGCCGGGTCGTCCCGGGTGCCGGCGGCTCGGAGCTCGTCCAGCAGGAACTTCGTGGTGTGGAACACGCCCTTGACGTTGAGGTCGAGCGTTCTGTCCCAGGCTGCGTCGTCGAACTCGGCGAGCGGCGCCCCCCAGGTGGCCCCCGCGTTGTTGACCAGGATCGACAGCGCGCTGCTCGTGCGACGCGCAGCGCGTCGGCGAGCCCGCGGCACCCGTCCTCGGTCGAGAGGTCGGCCGGCAGCGAAGTGCAGGAGCCGAACTCGGAGAGGCGAGCCGCGACCTCGTCGCAGACGTCGGCTTTGCGGGAGGAGATGTAGACCTTGGCCCCGGCACGCACGAAGCCCTCGGCGATCATCAGTCCGATGCCCCGCGACCCTCCGGTCACGAGTGCGGTCTTGCCTTCGATGGAGAAGAGTTCGGCCATGTTCTGACCCTAACCCCGACCAACGGACCGGGTCGCGCCACAGCATGCCGGTCGGCTCATCGAGCCTGGCACTTCGGGCACCAGGTGGTTCCACGGCCGTCGACGACGCGCCGTTGCAACGCCGTGCCGCACCGCGCGCAAGGTCGGCCTGCGCGCCCGTAGCAGTCCAGGTGCCACTGGTGCGCGCCGGTGTCGCCCTCGATCGTCCGGTAGTTGCGCAAGCGGGTGCCGCCGTGGTCGACCGCGGCCGCCAGTACGTCGACGATCGCCTGGTGCAGCGACGTGGCCCGCGCGGGTCCGACGCGCCGCGCCACGGGGTTGATGCCTGCGCGCCACAGCGCCTCATCGGCATAGATGTTGCCGACCCCCGCGACCACCCGCTGCCCGAGCAGGGACGTCTTGACCGTCCGGTCGCTTGCGGCGAGCGCCGCGGTGGAGACCGGTCGCGGTGAAGTCGGGTCCGAGGGGTTCGGGGCCGAGCGCGGCCAAGGTGGGCAGGGTCGCGTGGCGGCCACGAGGCACGACCGCGACCCGCCCGAAGCGTCGTTGATCCGAGAGCTCCAGCGCCGTGCCGTCGTCGAGGTGCCACCACGCGCGAAGCCAGCCGTCCTCGCGGTTGCCCTGGACGACCCGGACCCGCATGGTCTCGCGGGCGACACGACCTGGAGCACGCCGGTCATCCCCAGGTGAATGATCAGCTCACGCCCGTCGTCGAGGTCGAGGAGGAGGTACTTGCCGCGTCGCCCCACGAATGCGATCCGGGCGCCGATGGCGGCCGTCGCGGCGTTGAACTTCGCGGAGGGGAAGGCTCCTGCGTCGCAGATCCTGCGACTGGTGAGCGGTGCCTCGAGCTGGCGTCGGATCGTCTCGACCTCGGGAAGCTCGGGCACGTCTGCACGGTAGGCCAGCCCGCGGCGCCCCGTAGCGGTCATGCCTCGGAAAGCCCGGGGTGCCGTACGCTTGCCGACAGCACCCGGTCAGCGCCCGCCGCGAGGTGGGACGAGGAAGCGATTCGTCCATGCCAGTCATCGTCATCGTCATCGTCGGCGTCGTCCTCGTGGTCGCGCTCGTGCTGGTGGTGGTCTCTGCGCGGCGCTCTCGTTCCGCGAGGACGGACTGGCTGGGCGAACTGAGCGACATCCGCATGTCGTCGCTCGGCGACGACGACGAGGTGACCGGGGCGCTCGAAGCGGTGCACGTCGAGACGATGAGGAGCCGGCGGCCCGCAGGCGACGAGACCCGGTCGGGCGACGAGCACCCCGTCGAGGCGAGGTGGGATCCCCGTCGGACGAGCCGTGGAATCCCCGTCGGACAGATGGAATCCCCACCGGAGGTCGAGGAAGGCCCTCGGTCAGGGGACGAGGTCGAGTCGACGTCGAACGACGAGGGACCGGCCGTCCGGTGGCGGGGAGAGGCCGCGGCGAAGTGGTGGAGGTGTCGGACCAGGTCGGCGCGGCCGAGCGACCGACTCGACTGCGAAGTCGGGCGCGGCGGTCGCCGATCTCGAGCCGGTGACGGATCAGCCGGATCGTTCCTTCAGCGAAGGCGGATCGGTGTTCAACGAGTACCACCGTCCAGATGGCGCCCGTCATCCGGGTTGAGGCAACCGACCCGGACGGGCTGCGCGTGCTGGTCCCGACCGCAGCGGCCACGACGGCCACCTGTGGGGTCGATCTGCCGCGGGGTGTGCTGTGGCACCTCGCCGCCGAGGGCGCGGTCGCCGAAGCGTGCTCGATCCGCACGCCCTCCGGTTGGGTCACCACCACGGGGACGCTGCTCGTGCTCGTGGACGGCACGGGATGGACCTATGCGATGTGCCTCGACGGCGTGGCCACCGTGGAGCGCCGCGCCGAAGGGGACCAGCGCCGCCTCTGCGCCGGGGAGATCGGTCGTGGCAAGGTCGGGACGACCGGCTTCGAGATCGCCCGGGTCGGCGTCGACGCGGTCGGAGTCCGAGGGTGCGGTCCGCCGGCAGCGTCGTCTCGATCAGACGGCGCGCTGACTGCTGGATCGCACCGGCGACTGCTCAGCGCACCTGAGAGAGCGCGAGGTAGATGGCCGTGATGTCGACCGGCTCGAAGGGCATCGTGACCGGGTAGCTGGCATCGTCGCCGCGGGCGAGGCGCCATCCGTCGTCGAGCGGCATCGGTCGCGGCGAGCCACCGGCGGCGAGTGGGTCGAGCAGTGTCGCGGACGGTGATGAGCCAGCCCGTGAGGTCGCCGAGCACCAGGTCGGCGAGCAGTGGGCGCGTCGCCAGACGAGGACACTCGGTGGCGAGGCGCGCGGCACGCGGGCAGTCGTCGAGCAGCAGTGCGTCGACGAGCTCGGCGAGGTCGGCCGCGCAACCGAAGGTCGGCTTGCGACGCTCGGGGGCGGGGAGCGGGCGGACGGCGAGCCAGCGGACCAGCGCAGCGCCGATCCCGGTGCGGCGCTGCGGGGTGAGCGTCAGTGTGCCATCGGGGAGCACCTGGGCAGCGGTGGCCCGGGCGCTGCCGATCCAGATCTGGCGCGACTGCGGTTTCGGGGTGAGGGCGTGCAGCCGGAGCACACGTCGGGGTGCGACGATGGGTTCGACGAGGTGTTCAGCAGCGGTGGTGGGCCGCCCGTCGGTCGGTCAGGGCGCCGGCGTCCACGAGGCGCTGCCGCGCACGGCGCCCTGCGGGTCCACCGAGTGACGGGTGCGGGGCGCAGCCGGTGGTGATGGTGCGAAGCAGCGCCAACGAGGTGGCATCGAGGTTGAGCTCGTCGATCGAGGAGCGTTGCCCGAGGTGCGGAAGCGATGCGTGCCATGTAGGTACTTAGGATCACTGTCAAGTCCTTTCGATGCTTCTCGATATTCCTCGAGCGATGTGGTCGGCAGTAGCCTGCCCGCGGCACCACGTCGGTGCGCCACCGAGCTCACGTTGGAGGACCAACCCATGTCTCGTGACGTCGATGCCTTCGCGGCATTCGAACGGATGCAGTTCGAACGTCCTTCGCCTGGAGTCCTGCGCATCACGCTCGATCGGCCGGAGGTCTACAACGCCACGGACCTCCAGATGCACCGGGAGCTCGCCGACGTCTGGCGCACGGTGGATCGCGACCCGGCGACCCGGGTCGCGATCGTGCGAGGGGCCGGCAAGGCGTTCTCGGCGGGTGGCGACCTCTCGATGATCGAGGCCATGAACGACGATCGCGGAGACGCGGACGCGCGTGCTCCACGAGGCGCGGGACCTCGTCTACAACCTCGTCAACTGCTCGAAACCGATCGTCTCCGCGATCCACGGCCCGGCCGTCGGCGCCGGACTGGTCGCAGCCCTGCTCGCCGACGTGTCGATCGCAGCTTCCGACGCCAGGCTCATCGACGGGCACACGAGGCTCGGCGTCGCAGCCGGCGACCACGCGGCGATCGTCTGGCCGTTGCTCTGCGGCCTGGCCAAAGCCAAGTACCACCTGCTGCTCTGCGAGACGCTCACCGGTGAGGAGGCCGAGCGGATCGGGCTCGTGTCCCTGTGCGTCCCGGCCGAGGAGCTGCAGGATCGCTCGCTGGCCGTCGCCGAGCAGCTGGCTCGTGGCCCCCAGGAAGCGATCCAGCTCACCAAGCTGGCGCTGAACAACTGGCTGCGCCAGGCGGGTCCCATCTTCGACGCTTCGCTGGGCTTCGAGTTCTACGGGTTCGGAGGACCCGACGTGCGCGAGGGCGTCGCAGCCCTGCGCGAGAAGCGGGAGCCCGACTTCGGATGAGCGCTCATCGGATCGGTCAGCGTTCGTCGGCCCCGTCCGCGGCGAACTGCAGCGACGCCGAGTTCATGCAGTAGCGCTGTCCGGTCGGGGTGGGGCCGTCGTCGAAGCGATGCCCGAGGTGGGCGTCGCAGTTGGCGCAACGCACCTCGACGCGCGTCATCCCCATCGACCGGTCCGTGACCAGCCGCACCTTTTCGGGGTCGACCGCCTCCCAGAAGCTGGGCCAACCGGTGCCGGAGTCGAACTTGGTGTCGGAGCGGAAGAGGATCTCGCCGCACACGACACAGCGGTAGTCGCCAGCGTCGTGGGTGTCCCAGTACTCGCCGGTGAAGGCACGCTCGGTGCCGCCGTGCTGGGTGACCTCGTACTGCAGCGGGGTGAGCCGTGCGGTGAGGTCGTCGGTCTTGTCGGTCATGGGGCCGCTCCGATCGGGTGATGGCCGGGGACTCCAGTCTGGCCCGAGATCGGCGATCTCGTACGCTCGGGTCATGACCGACTACACCCCGCCGCTCGCCGACATCGACTTCGCCCTCCACCACGTTGCCGACCTCGACGAGCTGGCGGGCTACCCGGTCTACAGCCACGCGGACTCCGAGACCGTGCGCGCCATCGTCGAGGAGTACGGCCGGTTCCTGGCCGAGCAGGTCGCGCCCACCAACCGGATCGGCGATGAGGAGGAGAGCCACTGGGACGACGGCGTGGTCACCACTCCGGCGGTCTTCTCCGAGATCTATGAGCAGTACGTGGAGGCCGGCTGGGGCGCGGTGCCATTCGACCCGGGTTTCGGTGGCGGCGGCTTCCCGTGGCTGGTCGGCATCGCCATGCAGGAGATGTTCAACAGCGCCAACATGGCGTTTGCGATGGCGCCGCTGCTCACGCAGGGAGCCATCGACGCGATCCTTGCCCACGGCGATGAGTACCTCCGCCAGACCTACCTGCCCAACATGATCACCGGTCGCTGGACCGGCGCGATGAACCTCACCGAGCCGGACGCCGGCTCCGACGTCGGAAACGTGCGCACCAAGGCCGTTCCGGCGGACGACGGCACCTACCGAATCACCGGCACCAAGATCTACATCACCTTCGGTGAGCACGACCTGACCGACAACATCGTGCATCTGGTGTTGGCGCGCCTCCCGGACGCGCCGGCCGGCACCAAGGGGATCTCCTGCTTCATCGTGCCCAAGCGCTTCGTCGACGACGAGGGCAACGTGGGGGAGCCCAACGACGTGCGGTGCCAGTCGATCGAGCACAAGATGGGCGTCAAGGCAAGTCCGACCTGCGTGCTCGACTACGGATCGGCGGGCGAGGGAGCGGTCGGTTGGCTGCTGGGCGAGCCCAACGCCGGGATGCGGACGATGTTCACGATGATGAACAACGCCCGACTCGGCGTCGGCGTCGAAGGGCTCGGCCTGGCGGTGCGCGCCTACCAACAGGCGGTGGCGTACGCGAACGAGCGGCAGCAGGGTCGAGCGGTCGGCGCGCCGGCCGGGACCCGGTCGCTGATCGTCGAGCACCCCGACGTTCGCCGGATGCTGCTCACCATGAAGTCGAGCATCGAAGCGCTGCGGGCGCTGTGCTACTTCGACGCGTTCCACCTCGATCGCGCGCACCACCACCCGGACGACGCCGAGCGGGCGGCCTCGGCGGCGCTGGTCGAACTGCTCACGCCCTTGTGCAAGGGCTGGGGGACCGACCTCGCCGTCGAGCTGACCTCCTTGGCGGTGCAGGTGCACGGCGGCATGGGGTACATCGAGGAGACCGGTGTCGCCCAGCACTACCGCGACGCCAAGATCACGCAGATCTACGAGGGCACGAACGGCATCCAGGCGATGGACCTCGTCGGCCGCAAGCTGGGACTGGACGGCGGTGCGGTCTTCGCCGAGCTCCTCGGGCGGGTCCGGGCCACCGCCGCCGCACTCACCGACGGCGACGCCCGGCTCGCAGCGATCGGAGCCCGTCTCGTCGACGCCGCCGACGTGGTCGAGCGCTCTGCCGGCTGGCTCGCGGAGCACGGGTTGACGGATGTCAACGATGCGCTCACGGGTGCGACCCCCTTCCTGACGATGTGCGCCCGCCTGGTGGGCGGGTGGCTGCTCGGCGTGGAGGCCGTCGCCGCCGCGGAAGGAATCGCCGCGAACGCGGGCGACGCGGCCTTCAACGAGGCGAAGGTCGCCACCGCGCGGTTCTTCGCCGACAACGTGCTCAGCACCGTCGGTGGCCTCGAGGGCAGCGTGCGGAGCGGTGCCGAGGGGCTCTTCGCGGTGCCGGTCGACCAGCTCTAGCTGCGCCCGGCGCGAGCTACGGCTCGTCCGCGTGTGGCCCGGCCGCCTCGGTCAGCCAACGCAGCACCGGCGGTGCCGCGTTGCGCCACAGCGCTCGCAGCGGGCGGGCCAGGTCGACCTCGGGAACCGGCACGGCCACCAGCCGGCCGGCATCGAGGTCGTCGGCCAGCGCCAGCTCGCTGAGCACGGCGGGACCGACCCCGGCGATGGCGGCGTTGCGGACCGCTGCGGTTGAAGGCAGCTCGAGGGCGGGCGGGGCGAGGGACCGGCCGTGCGTGGCGAGCGCGGCCTCGAGGCAGGCGCGGGTGCCGGAACCGACCTCGCGCAGCACCAGGGGCGTGCGGGCCAGCAGCTCGACGGTCAGAGGGGTGCGACGGCGGGCCCACGGGTGCGACGGCTCGACCACCACCAGCAGGCGGTCGCGCGCCACGACGGCCGTGCGCAGGCCACCGACGGGCTCGGTGGTCTCCACGATCCCGAGCGTTGCCTCGCCGGCACGCACCTGATCGACGACCGCTGCCGAGTTGGCGATCCGCACCTGGAACGCCACCCCCGGGTCGCGGCGGTGCACCGCGGCCAGCCACCCGGGGAGCAGGTGGTCGGCCACGGTGGTGCTCGCCGCCAGGGTGACCGTGCGGTCCTCGCCGCGCAGGGCGGCCACGGCACGGCCCATGCGCTCGGCCACCGCCAGGACCTCCCGGGTCCACTCGACCACCGATTGCCCCGCCGGGGTGGGGACGCTGCCGGTGGTGGCGCGGTCAAGCAGCACCAGACCGAGGCGGCGCTCGAGGCGGCGAAGCCGCGTGGACGCCGAGGGCTGGCTGATGCCGTGGCGCTCCGCCGCCTGGGCGACGCTGCCGAGCTCGGCCACGCTCACCAACAGCGCCAAGGAGTCGAGGTCCTCGACGCCGGGAGGCAGGGCCACAGGGCCGTCCTTGGGTCTCACCACGAGGTCGCGGGTTCCGTGCGCGGGCGTGCGGAGTCACCGTTGGGACGGTGGCCGCGCCTGCCGACCCGTCCGTACCGATCGAGCCCGTCCTCGACGCCGGCATCGCGACGTGGCACGAGCTGGACCCCGGCCGGCCGGCGGCTACCGCACCGCACCTCAGGGCCCTCCGGGCAGCCCGCGGCGCGCCCCGACCTCGTGGTCGACCAGCAGCGCGAGGTGGGCGGCGGTGTGTCGGCTGACCGCGCTCGGGTCGCGGTCCAGGTCCGTCAGCAGCGAACGGGTGGCGAACGACGACATGGCAAGCGCGAAGGCGTCGACGACGGAGGCCGGGCAACGCCCTGCCCCGCCGGCGCGGCGCCATGCGGCGCGCGCCACCGATTCGGTCCACCGGGCTCTCGCGGCGCGTCGGCGACGGTTCGCCTCGGCGAGGGGCCCGGGCAGATCGTCGTCGTCGGCGGCGGCCAGCTGCCAGAGCCCCCGGCCCGCGTCGCGGTGGGCGCGATGGCTCTGCGCGACCACGTGCGCCAGCCAGCTGTCGAGCGGCTCATCGGCGTTGAGGGACCGTTCGACGTGGTCGTCGTAGCGCTGCATCGCCATCGTGAGCGCGGAAGCAAGGAGCGCATCTCGGCTCTCGAAGTGGCGGAACAGCGAGCGCCGTCCGACCCCGGCCGCGTCCGCGAGGTCGTCCATCGACACCTGGAGGCCTCGGTCGGCAACGAGCGGCAGCGCCGCGCGCAGCACCCGAAGGCGGAAGGCGGCCTTCGGGTCGGTGAGCACCGCGTCGAGGTCTCTCGCCGGGATCGCTCCCGCGGCGTCGCTGGACACTGCCATGGCGACATCATAGAGTGCCGACGTGGCACTTAGGAGTGCCACCTTTGACCACCGTGGTCGTCGACCGACGACCGGAAGGAGCCGGAGATGGCGATCACCACCCTCGACCGCGTGGAGCGGGCCGACATCGGCGGACCGCTCGGCAGCGAGCTGCGCGGCGCATCGCTCGCGGACCTCGACGACGCCGGGATCGACGAGCTCCGCCAACTCGTCGCCGAGCGCGGCGTCGTGGTCGTGCGCGACCAGTCCCTGACGATCGAGGAGCACATCGAGCTCGGACGTCGTCTCGGTCCGCTCCACATCCACCCCGCGTACGCCGACGCCGTCCACCCGGAGGGCCTGCGGGTCCACGCCGACGAGACCTCCGAGTTCGCCGCGGGCGAGGGGTGGCACAGCGACGTGTCCTGCGACCTCGAACCGCCCGCCATCTCGATGCTGCGCTTCGACCAGCTGCCCTCCCGGGGCGGCGACACCGCCTTCGCCTCCATGTACGCCGCGTACGAGCGGCTCTCCGAGCCGATGCGCGACTTCCTCCGCGGTCTCGATGCCCTCCACGCGGGTGACCTGCCGTGGCGCAACGTCTACGGCACCGTCCCCGAGATCGACTTTCCCCGCAGCACCCACCCCGTCGTGCGCACCCACCCGCTCACCGGGCGCCCGGCGCTCTTCGTGAACAGCGGCTTCACCGAGCGCATCGTGGGCCTCACCGGCGCCGAGAGCGATGCGCTGCTCGCCCTGCTGTTCGACCACGTCGCCAAGGGCGTCGCGTTCCAGATCCGCGTGCGCTGGGAGCCGGGAACCATCACGTTCTGGGACAACCGGTGTGTGCAGCACCACGCGAGTTGGGACTACTTCCCGGAGACCCGATCGGGCTGGCGGGTCACCACTCGGGGAGAACGTCCGTTCCTCGAGGGTCGCGCGCCCGGAACCGGCCCTCGGCCACGCCGCAGACCGAGTGCAGCTAGATCTGGATGGGAGCGCGTCCGTTGAGCAAGTCGAGGTAGCCGGTTCCCTCGACGGCCCGTCGGAGTCGGTGGTACGGGTGCTCCTCGGGGAGCAGCCGGACTTCCCGCTGCGGTGGGTAGGCGAGCAACTCCTTGATGTCCCATGCGAATCCGTAGAGCCGCACCCGCTCGAACACGAAAGGGGCGTCGAAGAGCTCGGGGTAGTCCTCGGCGAGCCACCAGGGCACCTGGACGTAGTCGCGTGAGTGCGTGCGGTCCTCGTAGTCCTCCGCGACGTGGAGGTGGGGGTACGCGCAGAAGCGCAGCAGGATGTCGAGGTCGAGGTCGGGTGGGCCTTTGCGGGCCCACTCGAAGTCGAGCAGCGCGGTCAGCTGCTCACCGTCCCAGAGCACGTTCTCGAAGGTCAGGTCGCCGTGCACGAGGGTGGAGGCGTTGAAGGGAGTGAGGTGCGTAGCCGTGGCCTCGACGATCTCGCCGACCTCCTCCAGCAGTCGGCGATCGACGTGGGGGAGTCGGGTCGCCTGGTCGATGGACTCGACCAGGCGGATGACGGCCTCCTCACCCGTCGGGGCCGCGTTCAGCAGATGCGGCGCACGGCTCAGGTCCTGCAGCGGCGGCGCAGGTGTCCGGTGCACCGCGTGGAGCTTCTCGGCGAGCTGGGAGATGGAGCTGCGGCGCTGCGCTTCGGACATGCCCGGCCACCAGCGGCTGAGTGGGTGACCGGGAAGTCGCTCGAGGACGAGGTAGTCGGCACCCAGCTCGCCCCCGTAGGAGATGATCCGCGGGTAGCCGACCTCCGGCGGCAGGGATCGCGCCAGCTCCGCTTCGCGCCGCAACCGGTTGTTGGGCAGCGAGTTGACCCGCACCACGACGTCGCGGCCCAACCAGACCTCGTTCGTCACGCTGCTCGCCGGCTCGAGCAAGAGGTCGGAGTCGAGCCCCGCAGCATCGAGCGTGTGGCGGGCGTGTGCCTGTGCGAGCAGGTTCATGACGGTTCGCCCCCGCAACTCATCACGACGACATCCGGGCTCATGTCATGGCTTTCGGAGCGCCTGAGAGGCACCTTGACCGTTCCCGGGAGATCAGCACGAGATTGAATCGTATGGCCCCCGCCGTTCGGCCTAGTGGTCGGTCGTCGACGCGCCAGGCGGTGCGGCATACTGCACCAGTTGCACCCAGGCGCACCTCAAGGAGAACTCCATGGCCATCTACGATCACCCGGTCCAAGCGCTCGGCGGCGCTGACGCCGACCTCCGCGATCAGCAGGGCAAGGCGCTGCTGATCGTGAACGTTGCCTCGAAGTGCGGGCTGACCCCCCAGTACAGCGGGTTGGAAGAGCTCCAGAAGACCTATGGCGACCAGGGCTTCAGCGTGTTGGGCTTCCCGTGCAACCAGTTCCTGGGTCAGGAGCCCGGCAGCGCCGAGGAGATCGCCGAGTTCTGCTCGGCCACGTACGGCGTGACCTTTCCCATGTTCGAAAAGGTCGAGGTGAACGGCGACGGCCGCGACCCGCTGTACGCCGAGCTGACGACCTATCCGGACGCCGAGGGCTACACGGGTGACATCCGCTGGAACTTCGAGAAGTTCCTCGTGTCGCCGACCGGCGAGGTGGTCGGGCGGTTCGCGCCGCAGGTGGAGCCCGGCGACGCGGCATTGATCGGAGCCATCACCGCGGCGCTCCCCTGAGCGTCGCGCGGTGTCAGGGTTCGCGGATCGACGAAGGCGCCGGGGTAGCATGGAAGCCGCGGGCTGGCGCCGATGATCGGGCGTCCTCGCAGGCCTTCCTCAACATTGACGACGCACGTGGCGTCCCGGGACGAGGCGGGTCACCTGCCACGATCCTGTCAACCTGAGGAAGACCACCCATGACCGATACCTCCCCGGTCGGCGATGCCGACACACCTGAACCCGTCACGTTCGCGTCGCTCGGCGTCGACGAGAAGCTGTGCGCGGCGCTCGCCGAAACGGGCATCGAAACCGCGTTCGAGATCCAACGCCTCACCATCGCCGACGCACTCGCCGGCCGCGACGTCTGCGGCAAGGCCAAGACCGGATCGGGCAAGACGCTCGCGTTCGGGCTCCCGGTCCTGCAGACGGTCAGTCGTGCCGAGCCGAAGCACCCGCGAGCGCTGATCCTGGTACCCACCCGCGAGCTCGCCACGCAGGTCGCCGACGAGCTCGCGCCCCTCGGTGCCGCCACCGGCGTGCGCTTGCAGGCCGTGTACGGAGGAACCGACCTGGAACGACAGGCCCGCGACCTGCAGCACGGTTGCGATGTCGTCGTCGCCACGCCGGGGCGACTGATCGACCTGATCGGTAGGGATGCGGCCGCGCTCACCGACGTCGAGATCGTCGTGGTCGACGAGGCCGATCGCATGGCCGACATGGGGTTCCTGCCGCAGGTCGAGTGGCTGCTGCGCCACATCGAGGGCGGTCACCAGACGTTGCTGTTCTCGGCCACCCTCGACGGTGCGGTGCAGACCCTCGTCGAGCGATATCAGGCCGACCCGGTACGGCACGAGGTCGCGTCGGAGACCGTCACCGTCGAGGGCATGCTCCACCACTTCCTTGCGATCCACCAGATGGACAAGGTCAAGGTCGCCGCGGCCGCCGCTGCCGGTGTCGGCCGCACGATGATGTTCGTTCGCACCAAGCGGGGCGCGGACCGGCTCGTCGGCGACCTGCGCGAGTTGGGAGTCAACGCGGGCGCGATCCACGGCGACCTGCGCCAGAAGGAGCGTGAGCGCTCGCTCTCCCGCTTCGGGGACGGGAGCCAGACGGTGCTGGTGGCCACCGACGTCGCCGCGGGGGATCCACGTCGACGATGTCGATCTGGTCCTCCACTACGACCCGCCCGAAGACCACAAGTCGTACCTGCACCGGTCGGGTCGGACCGCTCGTGCCGGTGAGGAGGGCATCGTGGTCACGCTGGTGCTCTGGGACCAGGAGCTCGAAGTGAAGCGGCTCCAGAAGCGGATCGGGGTGGAACAACCGATCGTCGAGATCTTCTCGAACGACGAGCGGCTCGCGGACCTCGCCGGATGGACGCCCTGACCTGCCAAAATGGCTACAGGTCGGGGGCAGATCGGCCGATTGGAAAACGTGACTGACGTTGGGAGAGACGTGGTGTCGGAGAACGACGCGCCCACGACGGTGCGCTGCGACGGTTGTGGGCGCACGCTGAAGCCGAAGGCCCTGTTCTGCACGGGCTGCGGAACGCGTCGCGAAGCGTCGGAACCCATCGCCACGACGCCTCCCTCGAGTTGCGAGAAGTGCGGCAGCGAGCTTCGACCCGACGCCGAGTTCTGCACCGAGTGCGGCACGTCCTCCGCGGGCGGCCCGATCGACTTGACCGTCGAGGAAGCCGCCGCTGCGGCGACGGGAGCGGCTGCGAAGTCCGATGGCGGCGATGCCTCGTCACCGGCCGAACGGGTCAGCCCCGCAGCGAGTCGCGCGATCCTGGGCTCGGTGTCGGGTGGGATGGGCACGTACCTCGGCAAGAATTCCACGACCCCATCGAGTGCGCCGCCCACGATCGGAGCGGGCCTCGAAGGCTCCGAAGGCGACGAAGGAGATGGGCGGCGCAAGTTGGCGGTGGCCGCGATCGTGGCCGTGGTGGTGTTGCTGATCGGCGGCATCGCGGTCCTCGTGGTGACGCAGAAGGGCACCGACAGCGCATTGCACGCTGGCGGCGCGGTGGACCCGTCAAACCCGAACCACCACTCCTCAGGAGGCTCGACGACCCCGTCCACCGACGGATCGTCGAGCTCCTCGACTTCGACCGGGTCGACCAGCAGCAAGTCGTCCGGTTCGAAGTCCTCGAGCTCGAAGTCGGGTTCGAAGTCCTCGAGCTCGAAGTCTGGTTCGAAGTCCTCGAGCTCGAAGTCCTCGGGTTCCCATGCGTCTGCTTCGAGCTCGTCTGCCTCGAAGTCGTCGGGTTCGAAGTCGTCCAGCTCGCACGCGGCGACTGGTGGCTCGAGCGGCACGGCCGCTCCACAACAGACGCATCCCAAGCCACCTCCACCGAAGCCGGCAAAGCTCTCGTTGAGCACGTCCCACATCTCGCTGTCGGGGACGTCCGGCGGCGTGCTCGTGGTGCGCAACAGCGGCGAGCGCTCGATGTCATGGAATGGCTCGGTCTCGCTCGGTGGCGTACCGGGTGGCCACCTCTCGATGTCCCCTTCTTCCGGCACGATCGGCGGAGGCGGATCGACCACGGTGCACGTCTCCTGGTCGTCCTGGGGGAGCTCCGCGGGCCCTGACGAAGGTGTCTACACCGGGTCGGTGTCGATCAGCGCCTCCGGCGTCGGCTTCGCTTCCGCCTCGGTCACCGCCGACAACCGCGCGCCGGACAGCCCGTACTACGTCTACGTGTCGCGCTGCCTGAGCCCGTCCGGCTACACGTGCGCAACCGGTTCCACCGTCACGGTCAACATCCACCGGAACGCCCAGGGATCGTTCGTGGGCTCGCTGATCGACACGCCGACGATCGTCGGCATCTTCCCGAACCCCAACACTCCGTACACGCTCTGCGTCAACCAGACACCGTGCCCCCGCTCATCGGGAACCAACTATCCGAGCTCGACCATCAGCCAGTTCTCGGCGGTCACCCGCGCGCCGGTCACCCGACACTCGACGCACGTGAAGGTCACCATCCTCGATGTCGCCGGTCAGTCGGCGACCGTCGACCTGCCCTTGAGCTAGTGCGCCGTCCGGCGAGGCATGCGGTCATCACCCTCCGACACGGTCCTGGTCCTCGCCGCTGCTCGTGTGCTGCCGTCGCAAGGCCCGATGTCGGCTCGACCTGACCACGCGGAACGTGGCCGAGGTGCCCGTTGACCCATTCGGGGCGGTCTCATGCCGAGCGACGCCGGCGGGGGATCTTCTACACGCCGGCCGCGGTCGCCGACGCGCTCACGGCGCGGGCGTTGGACGGCGTGCGCCCGTCGGCCACGGTGTGCGACCCCACCGTGGGCGAAGGTGCGTTTCTGCTCGCTGCCGCCGAGGTGCTCGCCCGGGCCGGCGGTGACCCGGAGCGGATCGTCGCCGAGCAGCTCTTCGGCGCCGATCTCGACGAGGCGGCGGTTCGAGCGACCCGGCGAGCGTTGCGCGACTGGACGAGGCGACGCACGGGGCTGCACGCGGAGGTTCCTGAGTCGCACCTGGTGTGCGTCGACTCACTCACCGAAGGTGCGGCCGCCTGGCCCGATCGGCCGGGTCGTGGCTTCGACGTCATCCTGGGCAATCCGCCGTTCGGCAGCCAGCTCCGGAGCCGGACCGCGCGAGACCGGCTCCGCTCGACGCGGCTCCTCGAGCGCCTCGGCCTGGGGGCGTTGGGCTACGTCGACGACGCCGCGCTGTTCCTTCTCGAGGCGTGCGAGCTGGTCGCCCCGGAAGGAAGGGTGTGCCTGATCCTCCCGCTCTCCGTGGGCGTCGCCCGAGATGCCGAGCCGGTGCGCGTCGCGGTCGACGAACGGATGTCCTGGCACGGGATCTGGGTCGGCGGTGACGTCGGCTTCGACGCCGCCGTGCAGGTCTGGGCGCCGATCTTGCGACGGGGAGCGCCGCCGGAGCGCGTGAGTCGCTGGGTCGGTCCCCGAGTCGATCCCGTGCCGGCGCTGGATCGCGTGTCGCCCGCGGCTTCTTGGGCCCCTCGCTACGCCGACCTGCTTGGCGGGTGCGATGTCGACCTCGAGGTGGAGGGTCGTTGCGACGGGCACCTCGGCGATCTCGCCACGGCCACCGCCGGCTTCCGCCGACAGTTCTACGGGTTGGCGCCGTACGTGCTCGAAGCCGGCGAAAGGGGTGCGACCAGGTCGCGGCCGGCGCTGATCACCACCGGATCGATCGACCCGCTGCACGAGCGGTGGGCGACGACCAAGACGCGCTTCGCTGGTCGGGACCTGCACCGTCCGGTCGTCGATGTGGCGGCGCTTCGCGCCGTGGATCCCGAGCTCGCCCGGTGGGTCGACGCCCGGTTCGTGCCCAAGGTGCTCGTCGCACCTCAGGGCTCGATCGTCGAGGCCGTGCCGGACCACACCGGTACACGGATCCCATCGACGCCGGTGATCAGCGTGGAGTTGCGCGAGAAGAGCTCGTCGGAGTTCGGGGTCGCGGACCTCGCCGCGCTGCTGAGCGCCCCGGCAACTTCGGCGCACCTCCATCGTGTGGCGGCCGGGAGCGGCTTGGGGCCGCGGAGCATCCGGCTCAGCGCGCAGCTGCTGTTGTCGCTCCCGCTCCCGGCAGACCGCGCCGCGTGGGATCGGGCCGCCGCACTCGCCGACGAAGCCGCGACGGCCGCCGCGTCCGGCGACCGCAGTCCGGGTGGCGACGCGCTGCTCGGGGTCGCCATCGCGATGAACGAGGCGTTCGGTCTCGACTCGGATCACCAGGTCACGGCGTGGTGGACGAGCCGCCTCCCTCGGCATGGCCGCTGAGTCGCCCGATGCCGGCTCGGGCCGGTGGTCGCCGACCTGCGATCATGGGAGGGTGCCCGACAACCCCGGCCGTCGCCGCAGGAAGGTCCGCCGGACCTCGCCGGACGCGCCCCAGGGGCTCGTCCCGGTCGCGGTCGTGCTGGGCTCGCTCGCCCTGGTGATCGTGTTCACCGCCGCTGCGCTGGGTCCCCTCGGAACCTCTGGAGCGAAGCAGAGCGACGCCGAGCAGGTCACCGCTGGGAAGGTCGCCGAGAAAGGGGGCACGACCACGAGCGAGCCGACGTCGACGATCATCACCGCCAGCACCGCGCTCTTCGTCACGACGACCCGGCCGATCGTGACCACCACGACCGTCAGCACGACGACGACCACCACCAAGCCCGCGAAGGACCTGAGTGCCCGACCCTCCGGTGTCGCATTCGAGGTCGGCGCGGCCACGACGACCTTCACCGTGCGGACCTCGGGAAAGCGGCCGGTGGTCTATTTCATCACCGGACTCCCCGCTGGGGTCTCCGCATCTCCGAGCTCGGGCAAGGTCACGAAGGCGAAGCCCTCCACCGTGACCCTTGCCCGGAACGATCCGAACGCGGAGGTCTCCGGGGTGTTCCGAGTGATCGGCAGCGACGGCTCGAACGTGCGCGTCGGGCTCTCGGGTCCGGGGCGCACGCTGCGCATCGCGAACGTGGCCACCTCGCCCTCCCCGGCGCCGTGCGGCGCCCCGGTGCAGTTGACCGTCACGATCGCCAACGGCACCGCATCCTCGGTCAAGGCGCAGTTCGACAGCGGGGGGACCACCGCTCTCACCTCGGTTGACGACACGACGTGGAGCACCACCATCCCCGCTCAGTCGAGCGCCGGATCGGTCAATGGCGAGGTCGTCGTCACCGGTTCGAGTGGTTCCACCGTCACCTCGCGCTTCTCCTACAAGGTCGGCTCCGGCAACGGCGCGACCTGTTGACGCACGCGAACGGCCTTGACCCGACAGGTCGCCAGGTAGTCCAATGAAGGAGCCATCAAGAGCGGCCCGGTCGATCCGGGTCCGGCAACCTGGGACGGACACCCAAGGTGCCTCCCACCTTCGGGTGGGGATGTGGTCGAGCGCACGGTGCGGTCGGCAACGAAGTGTTCGGGCCTCGCCCGTCGGCGTCAAAGGTGTCCACCCGCTCCACCACACGAGCACTCCCGTCGAGGCGGGACCGGACACCGAGGAGGTGCGATGACCGACCATGGCGACGAAGCCCGGTCCGTGCTCGCGCCGGTGCCGTGGCGCGCGCCGCGACCGGAGACGTTGCCGGCGAGCGGCGCGTGGCGACCAGGCGATCCGCTTGGTGAACGACAGTTCATGAAGACCGCGATGGACCGCCCGTTCGTGCTCGAGGGCGGTGGTCAGCTGCGCGACGTCGAGGTCGCCTTCGAGACCTGGGGCACGCTCGACGAGGCGGGCACCAACGCCGTGCTCCTCTGTCACGCCCTCACCGGCGATGCACACGCGGCCGGTCCGGCCGGTCCGGGCCAGCCGACCCCTGGCTGGTGGGATCCGCTGGTCGGGCCGGGCCGCCCCGTCGACACCGACCGCAACTTCGTCGTCTGCGCCAACGTGCTCGGCGGGTGTCAGGGATCGACCGGCCCGTCCTCGACCCGGCCGGACGGGAAGGGTCGCTACGGGTCGACCTTCCCGGTGGTGTCGATCCGCGACCAGGCGCGCCTGGTCGCCCGGCTGGGGGAACGGCTCGGGGTGCGGCGCTGGCGCGCCGCGATCGGTGGCTCCATGGGCGGGATGATCGTGCTCGAGCTGGCCGTCATGTTCCCCGGGAGCGTCGACGCGGTGGTACCGATCGCAACCTGCGCGGCGGCGACCGCCCAGCAGATCGCGTGGTGGAGCACCGGTCGGCGTGCGATCGCACTCGATCCCGCTTGGCGCGGCGGCGACTACTACGACGCGGCGCCGGGAGATGGTCCACACGCCGGTCTCGCGCTGGCCCGCTCGTTGTCCCAGATCACCTTTCGCACCGACGACGTGTTCACCGATCGTTTCGGGCGAGACGTGGTCGAGCCGGTGGACGGCTCCTTCGAGATGTGGCAGCGCTTCGAGGTCGAGCGCTACCTCGAGTACCACGGCAACAAGCTCGTGCGCCGCTTCGACGCCAACACGTATCTGCTCCTGACCAAGGCGATGGACCTCCACGACCTCGGCCGCGGCCGTGGCGGCCTCGCCGCGGCGCTGTCCCGCATCGAGGCCCGGGCGCTCGTCATGGGCGTCAACTCCGATGTCCTCTACCCCGACTACCAGCAGCAGGAGCTCGTGGAAGGCATGCGCGCCGGAGGTTGCGCCGCCAGCTACCTCGAGATCGACAGCCCGCACGGCCACGACGCCTTCCTGATCGAGTTCGATCAGGTGGGCGATGCGCTTCGTACGTTCCTCGACAACCCCGGAGAACCCCGCCCATGACTTCCGATCCCCGCGACCCCCGTGGCGCGGCCGCGCCCGAGGCGCTCCGTCCCGAGACGTTGGCGATCCTCGCCGGACGTCAGGCGGGGGAGACCTCGCTGGCCCCCGTGCTCTACGCAACCTCGGCCTTCGAGCACGACACGGTCGAGGCCGCCCGCCTGGGCGCGACCTCGGTGGGTGACGAGCGCTTCTACAGCCGGTACGGCAACCCCACCGTGGCGGCCTTCGAGCGAGCGGTCGCCGAGCTCGAAGGAGCCGAGTCGGCGCGTGCGTACGCGTCCGGGATGGGCGCCGTGGTGGGCGTGGTGCTGGGCCTCTGCTCGGCGGGCGACCACCTGGTGACCCAGCGGCAGCTCTACGCCGGAACCCAGATGGTCTTCCAGTCGATGTGCCCGCGTTTCGGGATCGACGTCACGTTCGTGGACGGCACCGAGCCGGGCGCCTTCGCGGCCGCGGTCCAACCGGGTCGCACGATGCTGGTGTGGGCCGAGACGCCCGCGAACCCGCGCCTGGACCTCATCGACCTCGACGGCGTCGGCGGCATCGCCGGGCCCGTCACCGCCGTCGACTCGACGTTCGCCACGCCGTTGGCCCAGCGTCCCCTCGACCACGGCGTCGACCTCGTGGTGCATTCCGCTACCAAGGGCATCGGTGGGCACAACGACGCCACGCTCGGCGTGGTGGCGGGATCGGAGGAGCTGGTCTCGTGGTTGTGGGGGTTCGCGGTGCTCCAGGGCGCCGCCGCATCACCGTTCGACGCGCTCAACGGACTGCGCGGCCTGCGCACCCTGGCGGCCCGTCTGGATGTCCAGTGCGCCAGCGCCCAGCGGGTCGCGGAGGCGCTCGAGGCCCATCCCGCGGTGCGCGAGGTCCGCTACCCGGGCCTCGCATCGCATCCGCAGCACGAGCTGGCCAGGGCGCAGATGGCGCGGATGGGCGCCATGTTGTCGTTCGAGGTGGTGGGTGGCTCTGACGCCGGTCGCCACTTCGTCGAGGCGGTGCAGGTCGCACGTATGGCGCCGTCGCTGGGCGGTCCCGAGACGTTGGTGACCCACCCCGCCTCGACCACGCACGTGAGCTTGACCGCCGATGAGCTCGCCGCCAACGGCATCACGGAGGGGACCATCCGTGTCTCGGTGGGTCTGGAGCACGTCGACGACCTCGTCGCCGACTTCACCCGGGCGCTCGAGGGCGCTTGAGGTCGAGCCGTCCCGACGGCGGCGTGTGCCGGGGAGCGGTGTCAGGAGGAGACCAGCGGGAGCCGCTCGAGCCCGCGCAGCACGACCTGTCTGCGATGTGGTGGGTCGGACTCTGCGAGCTCGAGGACCGGGCAACGTTCGAGGAGACGCCGTAGCGCCACCGAGGCCTCGAGCCGGGCCAGCGACGCGCCCATGCAGTAGTGGATGCCGCCGCCGAAGGCGACGTGGTTGCGCGCGTCGCGGGTGACGTCGAGGCGGTCGGCGTCGTCACCGAACTCCGCCGGGTCACGGTTCGCGCCGGCCAGGTAGCAGATGATCTCGTCGCCGGCTTCGAGCCGCACCGACGTCCCTTCGATGTCGACCGGCTCCTTGGCGATGCGAGCTGTGAGCTGCACCGATGAGTCGAAGCGCAGCAGCTCGTCGGCCGCCGGCGTGAGTTGTGCGGGTTCCTCACGCAACACGGCGAGCTGGTCGGGGTTTCGGAGGAGCGCCAACATGCCGTTGCCGATCAGGTTGCCGGTCGTCTCGTGTCCCGCGATGAACAGCAAGGTGAAGAGCGATTGGAGCTCTTCGGACGAGAGCCGGTCGCCATCGGCCTCCGCCACGAGCAACGCGCTCAGCAGGTCGTCGCCGAGCGCCGCGCGCCGGCCGGTGGCGAGCTCGTCGAAGTAGGCGGAGAACTCCAGGTAGGAGCGGATGGTGGCCTCGACCTCGGCCGGCTCCTCGAGCGGCTCGAGCGCGTGTGCGAGGTCGTCGGACCAGCGCAGGAAGCTCGTCCGGTCGATGTCGGGGATAGCGAACATGCGACAGATCACCGCCAACGGCAGGAGGCGGGCATAGCCGGCGACGAGGTCGAACTCGCCGGAGCCGGGACCGGCCCCGAGCTCGTCGAGCAGCTCGTCGGCGATCTCGACGATGTCGTCCTCGAGGCGCCGCACCGCACGGGGGGTGAAGGCCATCGAGGCGAGGCGACGGACCCTGGTGTGATCCGGGGGATCCATGAAGAGGAGGACGTTCGGCTGGCTGCGCGCGGGGCTGGCCACCGCGGCGGCCGCCCCGACCGAGTTTCGCTCGTTCGACGCGAACGCCGGGTTGCTCGTGAGGCGCGGATCGACGAGCAGGGCCCGTACGAGCGCGTGGGTGGCGGTGTGCCACGTGCCGAGGGTTGCCGAACGCCCGATGCCTTCGGGTAGCGCCCGAAGGCGCTCGTAGAAGGGGTACGGGTCGTCCTGGCGCTCCTCCGGCGTGGCGAAGAAGTCGTCGTCGAGCACTTCGATCGTGCGGTTCATGGTGCTCCCCTGTGTCCTCGGCAGACCTCACCGACGTCCTCGTGCATTCTGCACCGTTGACGCCGCTCGAGCACAGCCCACCGACCGGGTGACTCCAGCGGCACGAGTCACGGACGGTACGGTTGTCGGGGTATGTGGACCGGAGCCAGATCGTGTGGATCGTCGCGCCCGGTGCGCGCCGTGCTGGTCGTCTTCGCGTTGTTCGTCGCCGCGTGCGTGGGGCTCTGGACGATCCTCGGCTCTGGAACGGCACCGTCGGCGGAAGCGGCCACCCTGCGGGCCTCCGCGACCACCGCCGCTCCCACGCAGCCGCCCGCCACCACGGCGGCGACGACGGCGGCGCCGGCACCGACCGACACGCCGGCCCCGACGGCCACCACTGCGGAGACCGCGCCGGTCAGTTCGGTGACGAGTGCGCCGGTGACCGATCCGCCGACTGTGGCCGATCCGGCCGCCGGCCCGGGTGTCGGCTACACCCCACCCGGCCAGGATGCGTCCGGCTACCCGAATGGCCAGGTCAGCGGCACGCCGGACGTGACCGGATCGACACCGTTGACCACGACGCAGGACCTGCTGGTCGGCCCCCCGCCGTCGAGCACGACCACCACGACGGTCGTTCGCCAGGACCTCTCGACGACCGCGGTGACCCACAAGGGCGGGTCGAGCGACCCGCAGGTGTGGTTGGTCGTTGCGGGTCTGATCCTCGTCTCGGTGCTCCTCGGGGTGGTGACGGTGTTGTACTGGCGACGCACCGCGCCGGTGCCAGGAACCGGCGGTGACGTCGACGACGGCTCCGGGGCCGGTGGTCGGGGACGCAAGCGGAACGGGGGATCTCGCTACTCCGATCTGGTCATCACGGTTCCCAAGTCCTCCTGAATGTTGCGCCACTAGAGTCGTGGCGCCACGAGTTCCTTGACGATGGAGTGCGGGAGATGCCGATGCGTTGCGCTGCGTGCGACACCGAGAACACGGACGACTCGAAGTTCTGCATGAAGTGCGGCGCGAGCATGTCGGACACGGTTGCTCCGGCGCCGGACGATGATGCGGCCGCGAGCGAGGACGCAGAGGCTGCGGCGACTCCCGAGGTCGCCGCTGACCAGGACCAGGCCGACGAGACGGCGGGCTCGTCCGATGCCGCGCCGGAACCGAATCCGTGGCTGCCGACATCGGGAGATGAGCCATCTCCTCCACCAGGCGAGCCGCCGCCGCCGGTCGAGCCGCCGCCGCCCGCCGAGTCCGCCGCCCGCCGAGCCTCCGCCGCCCGCCGAGCCGCCGCCCCCGCCGCCGGTTGCCGAGTCCGCGCCGCCCGCCGAGCCGCCGCCTCCGCCACCCGCGGATGCGCCGATGCCGCCTCCGCCGGTCGAGCCGCCGCCGATCGCGGACGCGCCTATGCCGCCGCCGCCAGGTTCCCAAGGTTGGGCGCCGCCGCCGCAGGCCGGCGTGCCGACGTCGTTGGTTCCACCGGTCGGGTCTGCGCCGGCGTGGCACGCCGATCCGCCCCCACCCGGGTCCCTCGAGCCGATCGAGATCCCGGTGCCGCCAGCGGCGCCGCCGGCGCCGATCACCATGGCCGTCGGGCCGCCCGACCCGCACGGTCTTGCCGGACACCTCGCGCGGATCGGGGACTCGACGCGTGCCCACGCCGAGATGCCGCTGCACCTGGCAGCGACGTTGCTTCGGACCACCGAGGAGGTCGACGTGGTCACACCGGGGATCATCGACGGTGTCGTTGGCGTCCTCGTGGTCACCAACGAACGCGTGCTGATCGTCAACACGCGCCGCTGGACGCCGGTCATCGTCGAGGAGCCCATGGACCCGGGTCTCAAGGTCGAGGGATGGCAGGACGAGTCGACTGCGGTCCTGACCTTCACCGGCCACACCACCTCGCGGGTCGAGGCCATCGTCGACAAGCCCCTCGCATTCGAAGCGGCGCGCATCGTTCGTGAGCGGGTCGCGGCCGCGCCGACGAGGACGACCTGAAGCGACCGGTTGCCGAGGGCTGGCAGTGCCGTGGAATCCCCGGGATTTGCTATGGTGAAGCCCTCACGCGGACGTGGCTCAGTTGGTAGAGCATCACCTTGCCAAGGTGAGGGTCGCGGGTTCGAATCCCGTCGTCCGCTCAGAGCGAAGCCCCCTGCCAGGCAGGGGGCTTCGTCGTTTTGGCCTGGGATTCCGTGACCGCCGGGCCGCGATGGCGGTGCCATCGGGTTCTGATCCGTAGCAGCGATCTGACCACCCGAGTGTGATCTGGTCCGTGAACGTCCGGGCCACGGCCACGGCCGTTCACGCCCGAGGCGGTTCACCGCAGCCCGGCTGCGGGGTTCTCCTTTGGGGGTAGGGGGGTGCCGCTGTCCCACCATCGCCGGAGTCGGTCCGGGTCGCAGGTCGGGCACAGATAGATGGTCGTGACCGAGGTGATCGACAGCTGCGTACCTCGGGACTTCTCCCACACGGCTTGCGCGGCCCGCACGACATCGTACGAACCGCACGTGGGGCACACCGGCGCCAGGTTGCGCACCCACGAGAGCCCGCATCGGCCGCAGGTGATGGTGATGGCACCGTCGACCTCGGTGCCGGTGAGGTGGTCGTCGTCGTTGCAGGTCGGGCACGTGAGATCGTCGTTCATCGGGTCCGTCCCAGGTCGACAACGGGGACGGACGCGGCGCTTCGAAGCGACCGGGTCAGTGCCTCGGCAGCGGAGAGCTGATCGTGAAGTCGGGCGCACTGCGCCTCGGCCTGGCGGACGTACTCACCGAGGGTCCGTCGGTGCTGATCCGCATCTACGGTGCTCGCGGCCTGGTCGATGCCGTCGAGTGCGGCGAGGACCTGGTGCATGTCCTCGAGGGAGAATCCAAGAGGCTTGAGGCGCTTGACGAGGCGGAGCCGTTCGATGTCGTCGTCGGTGTAGAGCCGGAACCCTCCGGCGGAGCGGCCGGACGGCCGAACGAGATCGACCTCCTCGTAGTGGCGGATCGTTCGTAGCGAGAGTCCGACGGCCTCGCCGGCCTCGCCGATCTGGTGCATGCCGTCGATGGTCATCGGTCCCTCTCGAGCAACCCTCAGAATCTACCGTCACGTAAGAGTAGTGTGCGCACGACTCCGATTTCGGAGAACCGCCTGCGTCTGCCATCGCCCGCACGCCTGACAACGAGATGTCCGTCCCCGTCACCGTCGAGGTCTGATCATGAGCGCCCTTTTCGAGGAACTCGACCACCAGGCCACCCCGATGGGCGAGATCAGTCTCCGTCGAAGGCGAGAGCCCACGCTCGACGTCGACGTGTACGAGGCCAAGCTCGACGACGAGTTCCTCATGTCGACGTTGTTCGTCGTTGCCGAGGTTGCCCTCGCTGACCTGGGCCTCGTCCGAGTCGAGGGTGATCGGCTCGAGGTCGTCGTCGGTGGCCTTGGTCTCGGCTACACCGCCCACGCCGTCCTCGGCGACGAACGCGTCCGGTCCCTCCACGTCATCGAAGCCCTCCCCGAGGTGATCGGCTGGCACCGTCGCGGGCTCCTCCCGCTCTCCGCTGCGCTGACCGCAGACCCGCGCTGCCACCTTCGTCACGGCGACTTCTTCGCCACCGTCGCCACTCACCAGGGCTTCGGCCCCGAAGTGGCAGAACGATGCGACGCGATCCTCGTCGACATCGACCACTCGCCCACGTGGCTCCTGCACCCCAGCCATGCCGAGTTCTACGAACCCGACGGTCTTCGCCGTCTGCGGTCACTGCTGCGAGCCGGGGGCGTCTTCGCCCTGTGGTCCGATGAACCACCCGACCCGGCGTTCGTGGAGGTCATGGACCTGGTCTTCTCGTCGGTCACCGCCCACGTCGTCGCGTTCGCGGATCCGTACACCGGTGGCGAGTCGACCAACACCATCTACGTGGGCACCACTGACGGTGCCTGACGGCTGGACCGTGGTGGCAGTTCGTTCGGATCCCGTCGTTCGCGCCAGCTAGCACTTGGAGGTCGCGCGCGTCGGTGACCGATCCGTGCAATCGTTCAGGTCGACCGAACCCCTCAAAGGAGCACCCCATGACCGGCATCGACCTCAACGGGACCACGGGCATCTGGAGTGGCGAACTGCGCTACGGCGAACCTGGACCGGTGGTCGAAGCCGCCGCCGAACTGGAGACGTTGGGCTACACGGCGGTCTGGGTGCCAGACATCGGGGGTGATCTGTTCGGGTCGCTCGAGCTCCTGCTCGGCGCGACCGAGCAGCTGACGGTCGCTTCGGGGATCCTCAACCTCTGGATGCACACGCCCGTCGAATCGGCCGAGGCCTACGCTCGGCTCACCGCTGCCCACGGCGATCGCCTGCTCTTCGGGATCGGTGTGAGCCACGCGCCGCTGGTCGACGCCGCCGAGGCCGGCCGGTACCGCAAGCCGCTGACCGCGATGATCGAGTTCCTCGACGGGCTCGACGTCGCGGCGACGCCGGTACCCGTGGAGCGCCGGTTGCTCGGCGCGCTCGGCCCCAAGATGCTCGAGGTCGCCCGGGCAAGGACCGCCGGCGTCCATCCGTACAACGCCACGCCAGAGCACACCGCCCTCGCCCGCGAAGCGGTGGGGCGGCACGCGCTGGTGTGCCCGGAGATGGCCGTGGTGCTCGAGACCGATCCCGGTCTCGCCCGTGCCGCGGGTCGACGCCATCTCCTCGGCTACCTGGGTCTGCCCAACTACGCCAACAACCTGCTGCGTCTCGGGTTCGACGCCGCCGACCTCACCGACGGCGGCAGCAACCGGCTGGTGGACGCCCTGGTCGCCTGGGGAGACGAGGAAGCGATCCGGACTCGGGTCGACGAGCACCGGGATGCCGGAGCCGACCACGTGTGCATCCAGGCGCTCGATACGTCGGGGCTCGGGGCCCCGCCCGTCGAGCAGTGGCGTCGGCTCGCCCCGGCGTTGGTCGGGTAGTCCGGCAACCGGGTGGGTCGACCTAGTCGGACTGCTCGATGTCCAGGACCGAACCTTCGGTGAACAGGTAGGTGCGGAGGTGGCGGTCGAGCGTCGGGTCGCGGCGACGCAGCCACTCGAGCGTCATGACCGCGTGCTCCTTCTCCTCGTCGCGGTTGTGGGCGAGGATCGCGGCCAGCTCGTCGTCGTCGGTGGCGTCCACACGCTGGTGGTACCAGTCGACCGCTTCGAACTCCTCCATCAGGGACGAGATCGCCCGATGGTGGTCGAGCGTTTCGGGGCTGAGCTTGTCGAGCGGTTCGTGGAACCCTTCGCTGGCCATGCGTCCTCCGTTGGGGTATCGGTCGAGGGTGACCCTATCCCGGGCCGGCGGCGTGCAAACGGGGAATCCGGGTGGATTGCCCTTCCGTCAGCGCACCCGCACCAGTCGCAACGTGTCGCTGGCCGGCTCGGGATCGCCGGGTGCCCCGACCACGACCGCGACCAGGTCCCCGGATCGCACGTACCCGTGCTGCACCGCGGCCTCGACCGCGAACCAGACCACGTCGTCGGTGGTCCCGCGCCGGCCCACGAGCATCGGGGTGATGCCCCAGGCGACCGAGAGCTGGCGGGCCACCCGCTCCGAGGGCGTCGCCGCGATGAGCGGCGCCGTCGGCCGGAAGCGCGACACCGAGCGCGGCGTCGCGCCCGTCTCGGTGCACGCGATGATCGCGGCGACCTCGGCGTCCATCGCAGCCCGCCACGTCGCTGCCGAGAGCGCCGCGGTGATCCGTTGGTTCACCGGTGCGCCCTGCGCTTCCACCGTCTGCTCCTGGCCGATCGCCCGACCCCAGCGGTAGGAGTCGAACTCGTCGTCGGCGCGCGTGGCGATGCGGCTCATGGTGCTGACCACCGTCGCCGGGTGGCGACCGATGGCGGTCTCGCCGGAGAGCATCACCGCGCTGGTCCCGTCGAACACGGCGTTGGTCACATCCGTGACCTCGGCCCGGGTCGGCACCGGCGAGTGCACCATCGACTCGAGCATCTGCGTGGCGGTGATCACCGGGCGCCCATAGGCGACGCCCGCGTGGATGACCTTCTTCTGGAAGTGCGGGACGTCCTCGAACGCACAACGGATGCCCAGGTCACCGCGGGCGACCATCACCCCGTCCGCGGTCGCGACGATCTCCTCCACGGCTTCCACGGCCTCGGGGGTCTCGATCTTCGCGACGAGCACGGGACCGTCGGTGCCCGAGACGACCCGGGCGCGGTCGATGTCGGCTCCGCTGCGCACGAAGGAGATGGCGACCATGTCGACCGCCGCGTCGCAGAGGGCCTCGAGGAGCCGGAGGTCCTCGTCGGTCGGCGATGCGAGCGACAGCTTGCTGGTCGGCACGCTCACCCCGGGCCGGCCCTGCGTGACGCCGCCGGTCATGACCTCGGCCACCGCGTGCTCGTCGAGGGCCTCGACCACCACCAGCTCGATCGCGCCGTCGCCGAGCACCACCCGATCGCCGAGGTCGAGCGCCGCCCCGGCGCCTGGGTGGTCGATCGCGATGCGCGACGCGGTGCTCTGGTCGTTGCCCTCTGCGGTGACGAGCTCGACCCGGGCGCCGTCCGCGATGCGCACCTCGTCGCCGGCGAACGGCGCGGCGCGCACCTTGGGTCCGGGAAGGTCGGCGAGCACGCCGACGTGGTGGCCGGATTCTGCGGCCACCGAACGGATGCGGGTGATGAGTGCCAGCGCGTCCTCGAGCGGCGCATGGGAGAGCGAGACACGGGCCATGTCCATCCCGGCGTCGATCATGGCCCGCAACATCTCCGGTTCCGACGAGGCCGGACCGATGGTTGCGACGATCTTCGTTCTCCGGGCCATGGCGGCGAGGGTAGCGGCGGGACCGGAGCGGTTCGCGCCCCCGTTCCGGTGGAACGCTACGATCACCGCACAATCAATGGTCCGTTTCCTTGCAGGGGAAGTCCGGTGAGAACCCGGCGCTGACCCGCAACCGTGGTCGGAGGCACGTCCTCCGCGAGCCGGAATGCCTGCTCGGAAGCGTCTCCTCCACCTGTCGTGGTCGTGCGGGCAGGAGGGCTCTGTTGGAGCCTTCTCGCCGGTCGGCTCCGACACAAGCGAAAAGGCACCCATCGTGCGAACCCTCCTCACGGTCCTGGTCGTGGCAGCCATGTCCGTCTTCGTGTCGTCCCCTGCTGGTGCGGCCGCACCACCCGACCGGATCAACCGATCGATGTCCGCGGCGACCTGGCTCCTCGCGCAGGTGACCCCGGACGGCACCATCGTCAGCTCCTACACGGGCAACCCGGACCTGGGCACGATGCGCCAGGCCGTGCTCGCCCTCGCAGCCCGCGGCGTCGGCAAGCCCCAGGTCGATGCGATGATGTCCTACCTCGAGGCACACCTCGAAGCCGGCGTCGACCCCGGTGGCTCGTCCAGCAGCGACGACCCCGGGGCGCTCGCGCTGACGATCCTCGATGCGATCGCCACCGGGCGCGACCCCCACACCTTCGGCTCGACCGATCTCGTGGCCCGGCTGCTCGCCACCCAACGCCCGGACGGCCTCTTCGGTCTCGCAGATCGGGACCCCACCTACGACGGTGCGTTCCGCCAGTCGCTCTCGTTGCTGGCGCTGCGGGCGCTGGGCATCGCCAACACCGACGGCGACGCCTGGCTCGCCGATCAGCAGTGCGCCACGGGCAGCTTCCTGGCCTACCGCGTCGACACCACCGTCGCCTGCCCGCCGGTCGACGCGGTCTCGTACTCCGGCCCGGACACCAACTCCACCTCGTTCGCGGCGATGGCGTTGCACGCGGATGGCAACGACGTGGCGGCGCAGCGGGCCGTCGACTGGCTGCTCAGCGTGCGCGCCGCCGACAACGGGTTCCCCTACTACGGCGATGCCACCCAGGCGAGCGACGCCAACTCGACCGGCGTGGTCCTGTTGGCGCTCACGACGATCGGCGGGACGCCGGATCCGGGGGCGGCGGGTGCGCTGGCCACCCTGCAGGTCGGGTGCGACGGTCCGGCGGCCGACATCGGGGGAATCGCCTTCCAAGCACAGGCCGGACCACTCCTGCCCGACTCGATGGCGACGGTTCAGGCCCTGCTCGGGCTCGCCGGCACCTCCTTCCCGCTCACGGGACCGCCGGCGTGGGGCTCCGCAACCGACGTCTGCACCGTCGGGTCGCCGGACACGACCACGACTCCCCGCCTCGACGAGCACCCTCGCACCGGTTCCCACCACGGTGGCGTCGGCTGTGGGTGCGTCCTCGACCGCTCCGCCGACCGGGAGCCAGGGGACAGCCGGCCGATGCGACCGGCGGCGAGCTCGCCCAGACCGGTGGCGGCGTGCTCGGTCTCGGCGATGGGGCCGTCGCGCTCCTCGGCGTTGTTGCTGGTCGCGGCCGGCGTGGCGGTCGTCGTCGCGGCTCGGCGGGCCTCGGACCCGGGTGCATGAGCGTCCGGTGACCTGGTTGCGCCGCTCCGGAAGGTCCGCGCGGCCCCGCGGGCCGACGGCCAGCGCGCGGCGCTTTGCTCGTCGGGCGTGGTGGCGGTCGCGATCGGCGTCCTGGTCCGGAGCGCACCGGCCGAGGCCGCCGGCGCCGCCCGCTGCGCGGGCGGCGCTGGCGGGAGCGTCGCCGTCGTCGTCGACTTCGGCACGGCGGACGCCGTGCCCGGCGCGCCCGACGGGATCTTCACCGTGTGCGTTCCGTTGGCGTGCCGGCCTCGACCGATCGGCAGTCCTCCGAGCGGCATGGAGGTGCTACACAAGGCCGTGGGCGGGACAGCTCGTGTTCGACGTCTCCGGCAAGGTCTGCGCCATCGCGGGCTACCCCGCGCACCCGGACCCGATGAACTGCTCGAAGCCCGTCGAACGGCCACGTGCGGTACTGGTCCTACTTCCTCGGTTCCGGTTCGGGCTGGGCCTACTCGCACGGTTGGCGCGGCCGGCCGCTACGCCGCAGCGGGGCGTGGTCGAGGGGTGGCGCTTCAACGACAGCACCTCGGGCGCCAGTCCGTCGGGCGCGTCGCCGCCGCGGAACCTGCCCGATGGTCGAGCGTCGTCGGACGCCGCGAACATCTGCCAGACCGCGCCGGACCCGAGCGCGGCCCCCGGCACGACCGCCCGTCCGCGGCCCCGCCGGACACGGCGGCGCCCGGCGGGTCGGTCGGCGGCACCGGACCCGCCGACCGGCTGGGTCGGTCGACGGCGGGCTCGACCGCGCCGACCGGCGCGGGCGCGGTGCCGACCACCTTGCCCGGTGCCTCGACGACGACCAGGCGGACCGGCGGCGCGGCGGCGTCGAAGAAAGCGCCGTCGGCGGCCGGGGTGGCGGCACCCCGCATCCTGACCACGCAGCGACCTCGCGCGCACGGAGGCCAAGAGCGGGGGATCGAACCCTGTCTTCCCGACGATCCTCGGTGTCCTGCTCGTGCTCGGGCTCGTCGGCGTCGCCGCCTACCTGTCGAGGCGCCGACGCCGAGCGCCCTGATCACCCGCAACGGCGGAGCATCTGGCGCAGCGCGGCGCGTTCTCCCTCGGTGACCCCGAGGCGGTAGACGGCGTGGACGACGACCGTGTTCACGCCGTACGCGCACCACCCGCGTCGATCGCTCGGACGCCACCGATCGGCGAGGGAGTCGCCCTTGTCCTGGTTGGCCGCGCCGTCGACCGCGACGAGCACGCGGGGGTCGTTGGCGTACGCGAGACGCTGCGCCGCCGTCCAGCGGTACGCGCCGAGCATCCATGCGGCATGCAGCGGGACGAGGTGGTCGATCTGGACCTCGTCGGCGCGCGACTTGCTGAAGACCAGGTGGGCACCGGTGTACGGGTCGTCGAAGTCGCCCGCGACGACGACGCAGCCGTGGGTACCCGGTCGGAGGTGCAGGTCGGCGAGGTCGCGGCGCAGGATGTCGTCGCGGGTGTCGCAACCGTTGTGGTCGACGTCGGACCAGGCCGGTCCGAAGTCGGCGACGCGGTCGTACGCCACCTCCCGCGCCAGCGCGACCGTGGGTAGCCGCGCGAGCGTCGCCGCGGCCTGGCTCGGGGCCGTCGCCAGCGACCAGCGGGGCGCCGTCCCTGGCGGCCCCGACCGACGGGTCGACTGCGCGGCCGCCAGCGCCCCCACCGCAAGCACGACCGCGAGGCAGAACCACACCGCTCGATTGCTCGCGAGCGGTGAGTCAGGGGAGTGGTTGGCGTTCACCGGCTTCGTTGCCCCTCACGGGTCGGACCATCGCGGTCGTCGGACGGAACGAGGCCCGATGCGGGCGAGCGGCCGGACCACGGCCGGAGCCGGGGTTGCGGCCGTGCGATTGTGCGACATCAGCGCGGATCCGGCAACCGGTATCGGTCCGACAGGCCGATTCGCCCGAACCTTCGCTACGGTCACGGGACGGGGCGTCGAGCGCCGACGCCCGTCGATCACCGTCGAAGAGGACCACCGCCATGAACATGCCATACCGCCGAATGGGCAACACCGGACTCAAGCTCAGCCTTCTCTCCTTCGGGTCGTGGGTCACGTTCGGCACCCAGGTCGACACGAGCCTGGCGGTCGACTGCCTCGCCGCGGCCCACGAGGGTGGCGTCAACTTCTTCGACAACGCCGAGGCCTACGGCGGCGGCAAGTCCGAGACGATCATGGGCGAGGCACTCGCCGAGCTCGGGTGGGCGCGCAACTCCTACGTGGTGTCGACGAAGCTGTTCTGGGGGCTGAGCGACGACGTCAACATGTCGAACACCCTGAACCGCAAGTACCTGATGCAGGCGATCGACGGCTCGCTGGAACGCTTCGGGCTCGACTTCGTCGACCTCGTCTACTGCCACCGCCCGGATGCCCAGACCCCGATCGGTGAGACCGTCTGGGCCATGTCCGACATGATCAGCTCGGGCAAGGCCCACTACTGGGGTACGTCGGAGTGGTCGGGCGCCGAGATCGCCGAGGCCGCCGCGTTCGCCGAGCGCCACAACCTGCACGCCCCGGTGGTGGAGCAACCGCAGTACAACCTCTTCGAGCGGCGCCGCGTCGAGCACGAGTACGCCCGCCTCTACGACTCGACGGCCGGATTGGGCCTCACCACCTGGAGCCCGCTCGCCTCGGGGCTGCTCACCGGCAAGTACCTCGACGGCGTGCCGGAGGGGAGCCGCGGGTCGCTCCCGGGCTACGAGTGGCTGCGCAACCTGCTCACCGACCCGGACCGCAACGCCATCGTGCGCGACCTGGTGGACATCGCGGCCCGCATCGACGTCACCCCCGCGCAGCTGGCCATCGCCTGGTGCGCCTCGAACCCCCACGTCACCTCGGTGATCCTGGGCGCGAGCACCGTCGACCAGGTCACCGAGAACCTCGGCGCCCTCACCGCCCTCGAGCGGCTCACCGACGAAGTGCGCGAAGAGATCGAGCTGCTCTTCCTGCGTTGAATCAGCCGCACCGACCGAGTCGGGGCGGCGACAGGGCGACTTTGGAGGTCGCACCCTCAACCTTAGGGTGAGGTGGTGACCAGTTCAGACGGCGCAGCCGCGTCGAACGCGACCTTCGACATCGAAGGCGTCACAGAGCGCTACCGCTGGACCGCCCTGGGTATCGTGCTCATCGGCACGTTCATGGTGATCCTCGACACCACGATCGTCACGGTCGCGCTCGACCCGATCGGCAAGAGCATCCACGCGCACGACGGCGTCGAGTGGATCGTGACCGCGTACCTGCTCGCGGTGGGGGTCGTGCAACCCGCGACGGGCTGGATGGCCGATCGAATGGGCCGCAAGCCGGTCTTCATCTGGTCGATGGTGCTCTTCTCAGCGGGTTCGTTGGCGTGCGCCCTGTCGCCCAACCTCGGGTTCATCATCTTCTTCCGCGTGGTTCAGGGCATCGGTGGCGGCGCCATGATGCCGGTGGGGATGGCCATCATCTACGAGCTGTTCCCACCGGAGCGCCGGGGCACGGCGATGGGCATCTGGGGTGTCGCGGCGATGGCGGGTCCGGCCATCGGTCCGGTGCTGGGTGGCTGGCTGGTCACCCAGTTCGATTGGCGCTGGCTGTTCCTCGTGAACGTGCCCATCGGGGTCATCGGCACCTTGCTCGCCGTGAAGGTCCTGCGCAACAACGGCTTCCGTGAGGTGCGTCCACTCGACTGGACGGGCACGGCGATCGTCACCGTCGGCCTCGTGGCCCTGCTCCTCGCCCTCTCGGAGGGCGCGACCTGGGGCTGGAGTTCGACGTTGACCCTGGGCTGTGTCGTGGCGGGAGTGGCGCTGCTGGCGCTGTTCGCCTGGTGGTCGCTGAAGCGCACCGACCACCCGCTCATCGACCTGCGTATGTTCAAGATCTCGATCTACTCGCTCACCATCACCGTGGTTTGCCTGATGACGCTCTCGCAGTTCGGTCGCATCGTGTTCATCCCGCTCGAGCTGGAGGGAGTGCGCGGACTCACGCCGCTGCGCACCGGTCTGATCCTGGCGCCGACCGCGCTCGGCGCGTCGCTCACCATGCCCATCGGCGGACGCCTGGCCGACCGCATCGGTGCGCGCCTCCCGGTCACCGTCGGGCTGATCCCGACGACGGCTGCGACGTGGTACTTCGCACACCTCACGCCGACCTCCTCGGAGACGACGCTCATGATCTGGATGTTCATCTCGGGCGTGGGGTTCGGGATCGCCATGATGCCCAACACCGTCACCGGCATGAACGCGCTGCCGAGTCGACTCATCGCCACCGGTTCGGCGACCCGGCAGCTCTGTCGCCAGGTGTCCGGCTCGATCGCGGTGGCCGGGCTCACCGCGGTGGTCGCGTCCCGCCTCGGTGGGCACGTCGCCTACACCGGGGTGCAGAGTCTGGCGACCGCCCAGTCCGCCTACAACGACGTGTTCGTCTGGGGGTTCTGGTTCCTCGTCGCGACCATCGGGGTCGCGGTGTTCCTGCCGGGCAAGAAGGTCGCCCTCGAGTTGCACGAGGCCCGGCGCACCGAGCAGGCCGCCATGTCCGCGAGCCTCGGGCCGGCGAAGGACGCCGAGGGCGCCACCGAGCTCGGCGTGCTCGAGCTCGACGGCTGAGCCACCTCGGAGCGCGGCGCGCGATCCAGGACGTCACCTTGCCGAACGGGCGACGCGCGGAAGCGCCTACATTGAGGCCGTGTCGCCAACCACCGACCCAGCGAACGGCCTGCTTTCGCGCCTCGAGGACCTGTACCGCGATCTGCACGCCCACCCCGAGCTGTCGTTCCAGGAGCACCGCACGGCCGGCATCGTGGCCGAGTGGCTGGCGATGTGCGAGGGCGTGGTGGTCACCGAGGGAATCGGCGGCACCGGTGTCGTCGGCGTGCTCGAGAACGGGCCCGGTCCGGTCGTCGCTCTGCGCGCCGACATGGACGCGCTTCCCGTCAAGGAAGCGACCGGGCTGCCCTACGCCAGCGACTGCGTCGACACCGACCCTGAAGGACGAGCGGTGCCGGTGGCGCACGCATGCGGCCATGACATGCACGTCGCCTGCCTGCTGGGTGCGGTGACCCGCCTCACGGCGGAACGGTCGGCATGGGCCGGGACGCTGGTCGCCATCTTCCAGCCCGCAGAGGAGTTGGTCTCGGGCGCCAAGGCGATGGTGGCCGACGACTTCTTCGAGCGGTTGCCCCGACCCGACGTGGTCCTGGGACAGCACGTCGCGCCGCTTCCCGCAGGGCTGATCGGGCTGCGGTCGGGTCCGGCGTTCGCCGCGGTCGACGCGCTGCGCGTGACCCTGCACGGGCGCGGTGGCCACGGTTCGCGCCCGGAGACCACCGTCGACCCGATCGTCATGGCGGCGGCCACCGTGCTGCGCCTTCAGACCGTGGTGTCGCGCGAAGTTGCCGGGGATGACGTCGCGGTGGTCAGCGTCGGTGCCCTCCAAGCGGGCAACAAGAGCAACATCATCCCCGACGACGCCGAGCTGCTCGTCAGCGTGCGCTCGTACAAGGAGCCCGTGCGCGAGCGCGTGCTGGGAAGCATCCGCCGCATCGTCGAAGGGGAGGCCGCGACGGCCGGCGCCCCGCGGCCACCCGAGATCGCGACGGAGGAGTCCTCGCCGGCCGTGGTCAACGACCGCGATGCCGCCGGGCGGACCGGGGCCGCGCTGTCCACCGTCGCGGGCGTGGGCGCGGTCGTCGACCCCGGGCCGGTCACCGGGAGCGAGGACGTCGGCGTGCTGGCCTCCGCGTTCGGGGCACCGCTGGTGTTCTGGCTGCTCGGCGGTGCGGACCCCGCGGCGTTCGCCTCGGCGCGCACCGGCGAGGACATGCGCCAGGTGGTGGCGGGACTTCCGTCGAACCACTCGCCCGAGTACGCACCCGTGATCAACCCGACCCTCGGGATCGGGATCGACGCACTCGTCGCGGCGGCGCGTGAGTGGTTGGCCACGACCTGAGCGGCGCGCTCGGCGCAGGTCGGGGCGCCGGAGAGGTGCTTCCGGCGACCACCTAGGGTGACCGCCCATGACCGGATGGACGCTCGCCACCGACAGTCCGCTGTTGCCCTTCCTCGACGGCACAGTCCGGCGTGCGCGCTTCGAGATCGTGCCCTCGCCTGCGGTCGAGCTGCCCGACCAACCCACGCTCCTCGCCGGCGCCGCCACCGTCGACATCACCCCGCCACCGGGCATGCCCAAGGCGGGCTACTCCTCCAACGCCCACAGCGGCCGTGCCTTCCGGACTCGACTGCGCGCCACGATCACGCACCTGCGCGCTGGTCGCGCCTCGATCGCGTTGGTGCAGTGCGACCTGCTGGGTGGTTCATCGATCGTGCAGCACCTCGTGGCCAAGGCCGTCGCCGAGTCGACCGATGTGCCCCTCGCGGGGCTGTGGATCGGCGCGACCCACACCCACGCCGGCCCGGGGCAGTTCCTCGGTACCGACTTCTACAACCACTTCGCCTCCAACAAGCCGGGCTTCGACCCCGCCTACACGCAGTTCCTGGCGTCCCGAATCGCGGCCGGCGTGCAGCGCGCCCACGATGAGCGGCGTCCGGCCCGCCTGGCGTTCGGGCACGCCCCGGTCTGGGGACTGACCCGCAATCGGTCGCTCGACCCGCACGTCCGGAACGACACGGTGGCCGACAAGCGCACCGACCCCCAGCGCAAGTTCGTGTCGGTGAACCCGACGGTGCACCTGCTGCGCGTCGACGAGGTTGCGGCCGGCGGCGGCACCAGGCCGTTGGCGGCGGCGGTCACCTTCGCAGTGCACGGCACCGGCGTCTCCCAGCACGCGGACGAGTACCACGCCGACGTGTGGGCGTTCCTCACCGACGAGCTCGGCCACCGGGTCGAGCGGGCGACCGGCACCCGTCCCCACGTCGGCGCCATGGAAGGGACCCATGCAGATGTGGCACCGGCGATCCGGCCGGGCACCGCAGGCTTCCTGGAAGCCGCGCGCGTCGGCCGCGGCGTGGGGGCGGCGGCCGCCGAGCTGTTCGCCGCGCTCGAGCCCGAGCTCCGCGAGGACGTGGAGCTCGGGTGCGGGCTGCGCGAGATCGACCTCGACGTGTCCCGTCGCATCGACGGCATCGAGCTACCCGACCGGCCCGCGGTCGGCGCAGCGCTCGTGGCGGGCGCCACCGAGAACGTCACGCCGGTGATCCACCGCATCCCACCGTTCCAGGCCGGCCACCCACGCCGGCGGCCCTCGGGCCCCCAGGGGCACAAGCACGTGATCGGATCGCGGCGTCTCCAACCGCTGGTGCTGCCCAAGGGTCGGTTCCCCAGGGTGCTCTCGGTGCAGGTGCTGCGCATCGGCGATTCCGCGATGGTCGGCCTGCCCTTCGAGCTGACCACCGAGACCGGCCGCCGCATCGAAGCCGCGGTTGCCGGCGCCGTCGCCGGACACGGCGTGAACCACGTGGTGGTCTCGTCCGTGGCGAACGAGTACAGCGGGTACGTCACGACGCCCGAGGAGTACGCCCGCCAGTTCTACGAAGGCGGCCACACGCTGTACGGCCCGAAGACCCAGCCGTTTCTCACGGCGCACGCTGCCCGTCTGGCCCGCGAGGTCGCGGAGCTGGGCGTCGTGAGTGCCCCGTCGTCGCGTCGCAGCTACGTGCTGGCGGTCCGGCGCTACCTCGCCGATGACGCGCCGACGGGGCGGCCGCGCACGACGATCGGCACGCCGGAGTTCCACGACCCCGATGCCACCCACGACGGCTACTGGCAGGCGCAGTGGCTCGACGAGGCGCCCGGTGCGCTTGATTGGCACGAACCGCTGGTGCGCGTCGAGGCATCGGATGGGGGCGGGGAGTGGCACGACGCCGTCGCGCACGATCGCCGGGTCGACGATCAGTGGTGGGCGCTCGAGGTGCGCTACGAAGGCCCCGATGACGGCGGCGCCCACCGCTACCTCGTCCGCTGGTGGGACCCCTCGTTCGCCGCGGACCGTCGCCACCGGTTCGTGCTCGAGGCCAACGCCGGCCAACCGCGCCTCGAGGGCGTCCCCTTCGACTGACGTCGTGCTTCCTTGAAGCTCGGGCGGCCCTGCGGGCCTGCTCGCTTCGGCTTCGCCATCTGGGTGTCGTCGGTGTTGCTGCTCCGCCTGGCGGCTGCACAGCGCTTCTCTGACCCGCGGGCGGCTTGCGCGCACGGCTCCCGACCCGCTCGCTCCGGCCAGCACGTAGCGTGCAGAGCCATGAACTCTGCCGGTGGCGACCTCTTCAGCGCCGCCCGTGACGATGCGCTGGCTCGACGAGCACCGCTTGCCGAGCGGTTGCGCCCCACACGGCTCGATGACGTCGTCGGACAGGACGACCTCCTCGGAGCCGATCGGCCGCTGCGCGGTCTCATCGAGACCGACCGACTCTCGTCGGTCATCCTGTGGGGACCGGCCGGCACCGGCAAGACCACGCTGGCGAGGCTGATCGCCCGTTCCACCGAGCAGGCGTTCGAGTCGCTCTCGGCGGTCAACGCCAGCGTGAAGGACGTCCGGGAGGTCATCGCCCGCGCCGAACAGCGCCTGGGCGAGCGCAACCAGGGCACGATCCTCTTCCTCGATGAGGTGCACCGCTTCAACAAGGCGCAGCAGGACGCGTTGCTGCCCAGCGTGGAGAGCGGTCTGCTGGTGCTGGTGGGCGCAACCACGGAGAACCCGCACTTCGAGGTGAACCCACCGCTGCTGAGCCGGTCGACGCTCTTCCGCCTCCAGCCGCTGACCGACGAGGCGCTCGACGCGTTGGTGCTGCGGGGTGCGCGGGCCGAGGACGTGGACATCGACGAGGACGCGCGGCGCCATCTCGTGCAGCTCGCGGCCGGGGACGGCCGCCACCTGCTCACCAGCCTGGAAGTCGCCGCCGCGCTGGCGCGCCACCGCGGCGCAGCGCCCGCTTCCGCCTCACCGCGCATCACACTCGCCGACGCCGAGGCGGCCCTCGGCGCGCGCTCGGTGCGCTACGGCAGAGATGACCACTACGACGTGATCAGCGCGTTCATCAAGTCCATCCGCGGCAGCGACGCGGACGCCGGGCTGTACTGGCTCGCCACCATGCTCGAAGCAGGGGAGGACGCCCGGTTCATCGCCCGACGGCTCGTGATCCTCGCGTCCGAAGACGTCGGCATGGCCGACCCGATGAGCCTGCTCGTCGCCAACGCCGCGGCCCACGCGGTGGAGTACGTCGGTCTCCCGGAGGCTCAGCTGAACCTGGCCCAGGCCGTGGTGCACCTGGCCACCGCGCCGAAGTCCAACGCGGCGACCGTGGGCATCGGGCGGGCTCGGGCGGACGTGCGGGCGGGGGTCACCGGCGAAGTCCCGGCGCACCTGCGCGACGCCCACTACCGAGGGGCGGCATCCCTCGGCCACGGCGACGGCTACGAGTATCCTCACGATGACCCACGGGGCTGGCTGCCCCAGCAGTACCTGCCCGATGCCGTCGTCGGCCGCCAGTACTACGAGCCATCGGCGCACGGCTATGAATCCGAGGTGTTCCAGCGCATGCAGCGACGCAACCCCGAATCCGAGTCACGTCCGTGATCGACGCCGCGCTCACCGCCGCGGACCTGGCTGCCGTCGTCGCGGCGGCGGTCACCCTGGTCGCGGTCGTCGCGCTCACGTTGGTGCTCTCCGCGCTGGTCCGAACCCTGCGTGCGACCCGCGACGAGCTGGACGCGGTGCGAACCCGCACCGAGTCGCTCCTGGGAGCCCTCGATGACGCGATCGCCTCCGCCGACGACAACCTCGGGCGGGTCGACGACCTCATCGGCTCGGCCGAGGCGCTGGCGTCGACGGTCGACTCCGCAGCACGGGTGGGGTACCTCACGGTGGGCAAGCCGGTCATCAAGACGGTGGCGCTCGCCAAGGGCACCACGCGGGCGGCGCGTCGGCTGCGCAGCCCGCGCGCCAGCTGAGCAGGCCGGCCGTGTTCAAGCGCGTCATCTGGTTTGCTGCCGGCGCAACGGCCGGCGTCGTCGCAGCCCGCAAGGCCGAGAAGGCTGTGCAGGATCGCATGGAGCGATATGCGCCGCCCGCGATCGCGAACAGCCTCGGGAGCGCCGCCAAGGAGGGCGTCAGTGGAGTGCGCGATGCGGTACGCGACGGCCGGCAGGAGATGCGCCAGGTGGCGGCCGCGCTGGAAGCGGAGCATGACCCGGCTCTTCGGTCCGGGGCGCGAAGCCGCTCGTCGGCGCCGCGCACCCGCCGGTAGGATCCGCTCCACCTATGGATGCCGCCGAGCTGCGCCGCGCCTTCACCGACTTCTTCGTGGCGCGCGGCCACAGTGAGGTCGCTTCCGCGGGGTTGATCCCCCATCACCCGTCCGCCCCGATGTTCACCAACTCGGGGATGATGCCGTTCGTGCCGTACTTCCTCGGTGAGGAGACCGTGCCGTGGTCGCCGCCGCGGGCGGTTTCGGTGCAGAAGTGCGTGCGTGCCGGCGGCAAGCACAACGACCTCGACGCGATCGGACGGTCGCCCCGTCACCTCAGCTTCTTCGAGATGCTGGGCAACTTCAGCTTCGGCGACTACTTCAAGGCCGATGCCATTCCCTACGCCTGGGAGTTCCTCACCTCGACGTTGGGGCTCGACGGTGATCGGCTGTGGGTCACGGTGCACGTCGACGACGACGAGGCCGCGCAGATCTGGGCCGACGCAGTCGGCTTCCCGGTCGACCGGATCCAGCGGCTCGACGTCGACAACTTCTGGGAGATGGGCGACGTCGGTCCCTGCGGGCCGAGCTCGGAGATCTTCTGGGACAACGGTGCGCAGCACGGGCCCGACGGCGGACCGGCGAACCCGGACGCCGAGGATCGCTTCGTCGAGGTGTGGAACCTGGTGTTCCAGCAGTACTTCCGCAACCCCGACGGCTCGCTCAGCCCGCTCGGCTCCAACAACATCGACACCGGTGCCGGACTCGAGCGGCTGCTGGCGGCAATGGCGGGAAGCCAGTGGCTCTACGCCGCGGACACGCTGGCCGAGCTCGTCGTGGCGGCCCAGGAGCTGACCGGCCGCACCCTCGGTGACGATCCGGGCGCCGACGTGGCGCTCCGGCTCCTCGCTGACCACGCCCGCACCATGACCTTCCTGATCGCAGATGGGGTCATCCCGTCGAACGAGGACCGCGGGTACGTGCTGCGGCGCATCATCCGCCGGGCCATCCGCTTCGCGTACCTGCTCGACGTCGAGCGGCCCATCACCCCGGCGCTCGCCCAGCGCGTCAGCGAGGTGATGGGCGACCCCTACCCCGAGGTGCGCGACAACCTCGACCTCGTCCTCGGGGTGGTGAGTCGGGAGGAGGAGCAGTTCCGGCGCACGCTTCGGACGGGCCTGGGCATCCTCGACGCCGAGGTGGCCGAGCTGGCCGAAGGAGGGGTCGTGCCGGGTGGGGTGGCGTTCCAGCTCCACGACACCTACGGCTTCCCGCTCGAGGTCACCACCGAGATCGCCGCCGAACGCGGCTTCGAGGTCGACCTGGTGGCGTTCGACGCGGCGATGGCCGAGCAACGCCGCATGGCCAAGGCGGCCGCCAAGAGCGCCGGCGTGGTGACGGGCGAGACCGCCGATCGCTACGGCGAGCTCCTCGAGGAGTTCGGCACCACCGAGTTCACCGGTCGAGCGGAGAACGAGACCAAGGCCACGATCCTGGCGGTCCTCGCCGGGGCTGCGGGCGACCACTCCGTCGAGATCGTGCTCGACCGGACGCCGTTCTACGCCGAGTCGGGTGGTCAGGTGGGCGACACCGGCACGATCACCACCGAGACCGGCACGGCCGAGGTGCTCGACACCACGTACGCGCTGCCCGGTCTGCACCGGCACGTCGCCCGCATCACCTCCGGCACGATCCAGCCGGGCCAGGACGCGCTCGCGACCATCGACGCGGCGCGGCGCGACGCGATCCGCCGCAACCACACCGCAACCCACCTGCTGCACTGGGCGCTGCGCGAGGTGCTCGGCGACCACGTCAAGCAACAGGGCTCGCTCGTTGCGCCCGACCGGCTGCGGTTCGACTTCAGCCACTTCGAGGCGCTCTCGCCGGACGAGATCCGTCGCATCGAGGACCTCGTCAACGCGGAGGTCCTCGACAACGCCAGCGCCCGTCACTTCGAGACCACCAAGGATCATGCACTCGAGATGGGGGCGATCGCCTTCTTCGGTGAGAAGTACGGCGACATCGTGCGCGTGCTCGAGGCCGGACGCCACTCCGTCGAGCTCTGCGGCGGCACCCACGTCAAGGCGCTCGGCGACATCGGCGCGATCAAGGTCGTGTCGGAAGGATCCATCGGCTCGAACCTGCGGCGCATCGAGGCCGTCACCGGCCTCGGGACCCTCGAGCGGCTTCGCGACGAGGAGGCGGTCTTGTCCGAGGCGGCGGCCAAGCTCGGGGTGAGCCCCGCCGAGGTCCTCGACGGTCTCGACAAGCGACTCGTCGACCTCGACGCGGCGCGGTCCGAGATCGCAGCGCTCCGGCAGCAGGTGGCGGTCGGCCGAGCCGGCGAGCTCGCCGCGGCGGCCGAGGGAGGTGTCGTGGTCGCTCGGGTCGACGGGCTCGCCCGCGACGACCTGCGCACCCTCGCCCTCGCGGTGCGCGACGTCGCCGGCGTGGACGTGGTCGTGGTCGCCGGGGCGCCTGCCGGCGGTGGCGCGGCCCTCGTCGTTGCCAGCAGTCCCGACGATGCACGCCATGCGGGCGGCATCGTCAAAGAGCTCGCTTCGACGCTCGGCGGTGGCGGCAACACGAAGAACCCGGACGTGGCCGTCGCCGGAGGTCGCGACGTCGAGCGGATCGACGACACCCTCGCGACAGCTCGCGGGTTGCTCCTGGCCGACGCGGCGGGCGGCTCCTGATCGCCGCCATGCGCGTCATGGGGGTTGACCTCGGTTCGAAGCGCGTCGGCATCGCCGTGGGGGACACCCAGATCGGTGTGGCGACTCCGGCGGAGGTCCTCGAGCGACGCGGTGGCGATCGGGCCGCCGACCGACGCGCGCTGCGCGACCGGGTGGCCGAGTGGGAAGCCGGCCTGCTCGTGGTGGGGTTGCCGCTCTCGATGGACGGCAGTGACGGGCCCGCGGCGCGGCGCGGCGCGGGCGGAGGTGGACGCACTGGCAGAAGTCGTCGGCGTTCCCGTCGAGTTGCACGACGAGCGGCTCTCCACGGTCACGGCGCACCAGGCGTTGCGGGAGGCGGGCGTGGCCGGCCGCAAGCGCCGTCGTGTGGTCGATGCGATGGCGGCCACCGTCATCCTCCAGAGCTGGCTCGACGCCCAGCGCCCGGAACAGGACGTCACCGCATGACCGACCACGACGACGAGGCGCCGGCCGACGAGCGGTTGGTGGGCGAAGACGCCGGCGTGCACGACACCCGGTTCGTCGCCGACGAGCCCGAGCAAGCGCCGGAAGTGGACATCGCACCCCGCTCGCGCGCCGCGGCACGGCGCCGGCGGGCCCGTCGGCGCGCCTTCGCGATCGTGGGCGCGCTGCTCGTGCTGCTCGTGGCGCTCGTGCTGGGCGCCTTCGCCTGGTACCGCACCCAGCTCTCTGCCGCATCAGGACCGCACACGCCGGTCGAGCTGACCGTTCCCCAAGGCGCCGCCAACGGCGACATCGGCAAGCTCCTCGCCGATCACGAGGTCATCCGGAACGCGAAGGCGTTCACCTGGCACGTCCGACTCTCGGGTGGTGGGCCGTTCGAAGCCGGCCGCTTCGTGTTTCGCCGACACAGTTCCGTGGACGCCGCGATCGCCGTCCTGGACAAAGGGCCGCTGCCGCCGAAGATCGTGAAGGTCACCATTCCCGAGGGCTTCCGCCTCACGCAGATCCTCAACCGGATCCACGCCAAGGTGCCGCGCTTCTCGGTGTCGCACATGCAAGCGGCACTCGCCGCGCGCAAGGTCTCCAGCCCGCTGCTGCCTCCCGGCGGCGTCGACTACGAGGGGTTGCTGTTCCCGGCGACCTACGAGGTCACCGCAAAGACCACCGACGTCGAGTTGCTCCAGCAGATGGCCAACGCCCTGACCGACCGTGAGGCGACGATGGGTCTCGAGGCGGGCGCCGCGAAGCTCGGCGTCAGTCCCTACGGCCTGGTCACCGTGGCCTCGCTCGTCCAGGCCGAGGCCGGCAACCCGGACGAAGCGCCCAAGATCGCCCGGGTCATCTACAACCGGCTCGCAGTGGGTCAGCCGCTGGGCATCGATGCCACCAGCCGCTACCTGTCGATCAAGACGGGCGATCCGGTCGACTTCGAGTCGTCATCGCCCTACAACACCCGCCGGAACCCGGGACTGCCGCCCACGCCGATCGGGTCCCCCGGTGACTTCGCGCTGCAGGCGGCGCTGAACCCCGCTGCCGGCGACTGGCTCTACTACGTGCGCGACGTCCACAACGACGCACAAGGCCGGCCACAACACGTGTTCACCGCGTCGGCTGCGGAGTTCGCACGTGCCAAGCAGGCCTGCCACGACGCGGGTCTGGGGTGTGGGGCATCGTGAGCGCCGGCGCGACGCCGACCGGGACCACGAGGCTCGCTGCGGTCATCGGTACGCCGATCCGTCACTCGCTCTCGCCGACGATCCTCAACGCCGCGTTCCAGGCAGCCGGCGCCGACTGGGTCTTCACCGCGTTCGACGTCGCCGAGGGCGATGCCCGTGCGGCGCTCGACGCGATGCGCATACTCGGGTTGGGCGGACTCTCGGTGACGATGCCCCACAAGGGCACGGTGGCCGCGGCCGTCGACGAGTTGAGTCCCCAGGCCGAGCTGCTCGAGTCGGTCAACTGCGTGGCGTGGCGGGGTGGTCAGCTGGTTGGTCACTCCACCGACGGTGCGGGACTCGTCGACGCCCTCCAGGTCGACGAAGGCTGGGACCCGGCCGGCAGGCGTTGCGTCGTGATCGGCGCGGGTGGCGCCGCACGGTCGGCCGTCGTGGCCCTCGCCGAAGCCGGCGCCGCCGAGGTGGCGGTCGTGAACCGGACCCACGACCGGGCCGTTCGGGCGGCCGCGCTGGCCGGTTCGATCGGTCGGGTCGGGGGCGACGCCGACGTCGCCGACGCCGACCTGGTCGTCAACGCGACGCCGATCGGGATGCACGGCGGCGAGGTCTCGGCGCTGCACCCCGCCGATGCTCCGGCCGAGCTGCCGTTCGATCCTGGCCGGATCGGTCCGGGCCAGCTCGTGTTCGACATGGTGTACCACCCACTCGAGACCGCGACGGTGAAGGCGGCCCGAGCGCGGGGAGCGACCGGCGTGAACGGGGTCGGCATGCTCATCCACCAGGCCGCGCACGCGTTTCGGCTCTGGACGGGCGAGGACGCGCCCTTGGCGGCGATGTCGGCAGCGGCCCTCGCCGAGCTCGCGGTCGCCCGGTTCTGATCCGCCGATCGACCGCCGCGCCGTGGAGGCATCGGCCGAACAATGCCGATCGACCACTGCAAATGCCGATTGACCACTGTAGGAGTGCCGGAACGTGCCGATAGATACGCGCCCCGCGCCGCGGGGCCGCCGATCTGGCGCCTCGTGATCTCGACCCGACCTGGTCGAGGCGCGATCCGAACGTCGTGTCTGTAGGGAGGACACCGTGGCACTGCAAGGAACACTCGACACGTTCGCACTCCCGGACGTGCTGCGCCTGTTGGCGAGCACCCGCAAGTCCGGTCAGCTCCTGGTGCAGGGCGACCAAGGGACTGGCAGCCTCTACCTCGACGGCGGCTCCGTCGTCGACGGCGAGACCACCCTCGCCCCGACTGACGAAGGGCACGAGGTGCTCTTCGAGCTCCTGCGGCTCGGCGACGGCTCGTTCCTGTTCGACCCCTCCGAGAGCGCACCGGATCCCGGCGCGCCGGCAGAGGTCGAGGACGTCATCAGCCAGGCCGAGTCGGCGCACGCCGAGTGGGAGGACCTCTCGACGGTGGTGCCGTCGTTGGACGTCGGCATCGTGCTCGCCGACGACCTCCCGGACGAGACCGCCACCGTGGACCGCGATCGTTGGAAGCTGATCGTGGGCATCGGCAGCGGTACCACCGTGCGCGCGCTCGGTGACCACCTCGAGCTCCGCGAGCTGCCGATCCTGCGTGCCACCCGGGGTCTGGTCGACGACGGACTTGCGGTCATCGGCGAGGCCGGATCCGCGGGACGTGCGGCGCGTTCGTCGTCGGCCGCGAGCGACCTGCCGACCCTCGACGACAACACCGAGTCCGAGGACCTCTTCGACGGCGTCGAGCAGGACGACGACGCCTTGCCAGAGCCCTTGCCCGGCCGAAGCGGGACGTCGAGAGGTTCGGTAGCCGACCCTTTCTTTGAGGCCGCTGACAGCGAGGTTGCTGTCGGCGGCGCTGCCGAACCGCTCCCGGCCGACGAAGCGGCCGTGCTCGAGGAGCAGATCGACCAGCTCGAATCCCACGAGCGCGACCTCATCGAGCGCGCGGTCGACGCCCCCTCGATCGAAGAGGCCGAAGAGCTGATCGTCGACCTCCCCGACGGGGCGATCGACCGCGACCTGCTTCGCCGGTTCCTCGGGTCTGTTCGAGCCTGATCGCGCCGCGCCGGGGGCCCGGCGATCGCGCCGATCTCGTCGACGCGGATCCTAGGATCGCCACCCATGCCCCAACCCCTGCTCCTGGCGCTGTGCGGTGTCGGTGGGCTCTTCAGCGGGGTGTTCGTCAACGTCCTCGTGCTGCGCGGGCCGGGCGACCGTTCGTTCTTGCCTCCGTGGACGCGGTGCACGCGTTGCGCGTCGCCTCCCGGTGCGGTGACCCTGCTGCCGATCGCTGGCGAACTGGTGATGGATGGGCAGTGCGGCGGTTGCGGCGAGGCCATCGGTTGGTGGCAGCCAGTCGTCGAGGTGGGCAACGCCGCACTGTGGATGCTGGCCGCGGCCCGTTTCGGCGCGTCGCTGGACCTGGTCGCGATCCTGCCGTTCTTCTCGGGCCTGCTGGCCTTGTCGATGATCGACCTCTTCACGTTCCGGCTCCCGGACCGCCTCAACCTCCCGCTCCTGCTGGGCGCGATCCCGCTCGTCGCGGTCGTGTCGTTGGTGCACCACGACGTGCACGCGTTGGTCTGGGCGGCGGTTGGCGGGTTCGGCTACTGGTTCGTGCTGGCGGTGCTCTGGTTCATCCACCCGCGGGGGATGGGCTACGGCGACGTGAAGCTCGCCCGGCCCGTGGGGCTGTACCTCGGTTGGGTGGCACCCGTGCTGCCCATGTGGGGACTCATGTTCGCCGGGCTCGGCGGTTCGCTGGTAGGCATCGCGACCCTGGTCGTCACGCGAGACCGCACCAAGGGGTTTCCGTTCGGGCCGTGGCTCGCGGCCGGGTGCGTCCTGGCCATCCTGCTGTCGCCGCACCTCGTGCCGACCACGTGACCGCCCGCATCGGCCCAGATCAGTTCATTCGCCTGTTGGCCGACCGGTAGATTCGCCTCCGTGTTGCGCTACCTGACCGCCGGCGAGTCGCACGGCCGCGCCCTCGCGGTCACCGTCGAGGGGCTGCCGGCCGGGTTGGAGGTCACGGTCGAGGACCTGCAGTCCGAGTTGGCCAGACGTCGTCTCGGCTACGGCCGCGGTCCCCGCATGCGCTTCGAGCAGGACGAGGTCACCATCATCGGCGGCGTGCGCCACGGTCGCACGCTGGGCTCGCCGGTGGCGGTGCTCATCGGCAACAGCGAGTGGGAGCGCTCGGACAAGTGGCACGACGAGATGTCGACGGCCCCCGGCTCGACCGAGGCCCCGCTCACCCAGGTGCGCCCGGGCCACGCGGACCTCGCCGGCATGCAGAAGTACGGCTTCGTCGACGCCCGGGACGTGCTGGAGCGCGCCTCGGCGCGCGAGACCGCGGCCCGGGTCGTGGCCGGAACCCTCGCAAAGGGGTTGCTGGCGACGCTCGGCGTCCGCGTCGGCTCGCACGTGGTGCAGATGGGCTCGGTCAAGGCGGCGCGCGACCTTCGACCCGGTCCTGAGGAGCTGGCCTCTGTCGACGAGTCCGAGGTCCGCTGCGCCGACCCGGAGGCCGCCGAGGCCATGGTCGCCGAGATCAAGGCCACGGCGAAGCAGGGCGACTCCCTCGGAGGCGTGGTCGAGGTGCTCGCCTACGGGGTGCCGGTGGGGCTGGGCTCCCACGTGCACTGGGACCGCAAGCTCGACGGGCTGCTCGCCGCCGCGTTGATGAGCATCCAGGCGGTGAAGGGGGTCGAGATCGGCGATGGGTTCGCGGTCGCCGGCATGCCGGGGAGTCAGGCGCACGACGCCATCGAGTGGACCGGCGAGGACTACCGCCGCACCGGGAGCCTGGCCGGCGGGATCGAAGGCGGGATCTCGACGGGCGAGGTGGTCGTCGCCCACGTCGCGATGAAGCCGCTCGCCACGTTGAACCGACCGACGCTGTCGACCGTCGACGTGCTCACGAAGGAGGCGGGCGTCTCGTTCAAGGAGCGCACCGATGTCACCGCCGTACCGGCGATGGGGGTGGTCGCCGAGACGATGATGGCGCTCGTCCTCGCCGACGAGGCGACGCGGAAGTTCGGTGGCGACTCGATCGCCGAGCTCTGCCGGAACGCCCACGCGTCGGCGGCTGCGCTGCAGGAGAGCCCCCTTGGCTGATCGACCCGTCTCCTCGCACGTGGTGTTCGTCGGGATGATGGGCACGGGGAAGTCGACCGTGGGGAGGCGCGTCGCCCGTCGCCTGAAGCTGCCGTTCGTGGACGCCGACGAGGCGCTGGAGGAGGCGACCGGGCGGTCGATCCCGGACTGGTTCGCCGCTGGCGACGAGGAGGGCTTCCGAGACGCCGAGGAGCACGTGTTGGCGACGTTGCTCGCCGAGGAGGAACCGACGGTGATCGCCACGGGAGGCGGCGCGGTGCGTCCGGGAAGCGAGCCGGGCTCGTCTTCGCCAGTCGCCGGCCACCGTGGTTTGGCTGCGGGCTTCACCCGCGTTCCTCGCCAACCGGGTCGACCAGAAGCCGGACCGCGCCAACCGCCCGCTGCTGGCGGTCGACCCGAAGGCGACGTTGGCGCGCATCGAGCAGGAGCGACACGACCACTACGCCGAGGTCGCGGACATGGTCATCGACATCGAGCCGGTGCACCGCAGCGGTGATCGTCCCAAGAAGCGGCTCGCCTCGATCGTCCTCGACGCGTTGGGCGTCGAAGAACCGCCGCAGCAGGCGGCCACGTCGTGATCGAGCTCGACGTCCTGCTCGGCGATCGCTCGTACCCGGTGCTCGTCGGTCCGGGTGCCCGCGAGGCGCTCGCCTCGTGCATTCCCGAGACCGCCGCACGGGCCGCGGTGGTCACCCAGGACGCGGTCGGCGTCGAGGTCGATCCCGGGCGAGAGAACCGCGTGTTCACCATCCCTGATGGCGAAGCGGGCAAGAACCTCGCCACGGTCGAAGGCCTCTGCCGCGGATGGGCCGAGTGGGGGCTCACGCGGGGCGACGTCGTGGTCGCCGTCGGTGGTGGTGTCACCACCGACCTCGCGGGGTTCGCGGCGTCGATGTTCCACCGCGGGGTTGCCGTGGTGCACGTGGCCACCACGTTGCTGGCGCAGGTCGATGCCGCGATCGGTGGCAAGACCGGCGTCAACCTCCCCGAGGGCAAGAACCTGGTGGGTGCGTTCTGGCAGCCTTCCGCGGTGCTCTGCGACACCGACACCCTCTCCACCCTGCCCCCGCGAGCAGCGGAACGGCCTCGGAGAGATGGCGAAGTACGCGTTCCTGGGCGTCGCCGACCTACCCGACCTCGACATCGACGACGCGGTGGCGGCGTGCGTCCGCTGCAAGGCCGAGGTGGTGGCGAGCGACGAGCGTGAAGGTGGTCGCCGCGCCATCCTGAACTACGGCCACACCCTCGGCCACGCGCTGGAGTCCGCCACCCACTACGACCTGCGGCACGGCGAGGCGGTGGCGATCGGGCTGGTCTACGCCGCGGAGCTGGCTCTTCGACTCGGTCGCATCGATGCGGACCGGGTGGCCGAGCACCGCCGCGTCGTCGGCGGCTACGACCTGCCCTCATCGCTGCCCGACGGTCTCGACCTCGGCCAGCTCGTCACGCTCTTCGCACGTGACAAGAAAGCGGTCGGTGGGCTGACCTTCGTTCTGGACGGCCCGCACGGGGTCGAACCGGTGCGGGTCGACGACCGTGACCTGCTCCGCGACGCCTTGGAGGCGCTTCGATGACCCCAGAACCGGTGGTGCTCCTGCTCTCAGGACCGAACCTCGACCTGCTGGGCGAGCGGCAGCCCCTCATCTACGGCACCGACACGCTGGACGACCTGGTCGCCCGGTCCGGGGAAGCGGCGCGGACCCACGGGCTGCAGCTCGACCACGTCCAGTCCAACCACGAAGGCGACCTCGTCGAGGCCGTGCACACGGCGCGGGGCCGCTGCGCGGCGATCATCGTCAACGGTGCAGCCCTGACCCACTACGGGCGGTCGTTGCAGGACGCGCTCCTGGCCTTCGACGGATTCATCGTGGAGCTGCACCTGTCGAACCCCCACGCACGGGAAGAATGGCGCCACACCTCGGTCATCTCGCCGGTGGCCACCGGGGTCATCAGCGGATTCGGTCCGGTCGGCTATCGACTCGCCGTCGATGCCGTCGCCGAGCTGCTCGCGGCCGATGGTGGGGCCTGAAGTGGTGGTCGCGCGCGACTCCCAGGTGCTCGCAGCTGCAGGAGATCCGCGCGCCGCAGCGGCTCGTGCGGAGCAGCTGCTCGACTCCCTGCCGGCGATGGCGGTTCCGGGCCGCGTCGACCAGGTGCGGGCCCGCCTCGCGGCGGCGGGATGCGACGCGCTGCTGGTCACCAAGCTCGTGAACGTGCGCTGGCTGACCGGGTTCACCGGATCGGCGGCGATGGTGGTCGTACTGGGAGATCGCTTGGTCTTCACGACCGACGGCCGCTACGGCGAGCAGTCCGAACGTCAGCTCGCCGACGCCGGCGTTGCCGCCGAGCGCACCGTCGCCGGCGCCGTCGGCCAGCGTGGCGCGGTCGTGGAGGCGCTCGCCGGTACCGCTCGCATCGGCCTCGAGGCCGAAGCGGTGACGTGGGCCCAGCAGCGGCGCTGGAGCTCGGAGTGGTTCCCCGAGTCCGGGCTCGTGCCGACCGAGTCGCTCGTCGACGGGTTGCGCATCACCAAGGACGCCGGAGAGGTGGCGCGCATCGAGGCCGCCTGCGCCGTCGCGGACGCCGCCTTGGCGGCAGTTCGCCACCGCCTCGCCGAGCAGCCGACCGAGGTGGAGTTCGGACTCGAGCTCGACCTGGCGATGCGACGGCTCGGGGCCGAAGGCACCTCCTTCGAGACGATCGTCGCCGCCGGGCCCAACGGGGCCATGCCGCACCACCGTCCCGACGCCCGGCCGATCCAGGAGGGCGACCTCGTGGTGCTCGACTTCGGTGCCCTGGTCGACGGCTACTGCTCGGACATGACCCGCACGATCATGGTCGGCGAGCCCTCGGAGGTGCAGCAGCGCATGCTCGACGTCGTCTCGGCGAGCCAGTCGGCGGGAGTCGAGGCCGTGGGACCGGAGGTTCGCACCGGCGACGTGGACCGGGCCTGTCGCGCCATCATCGACGGGGCGGGTTGGGGCGAGTCGTTCCTCCACAGCACTGGCCACGGCGTGGGTCTCGAGATCCACGAGGCGCCAGGAGTCGCCAAGGACGGCGATGCTACGCTGCCCCTCGGTGCAGTGGTCACGGTCGAGCCGGGCGTGTACCTCCCCGGCCATGGCGGTGTCCGCATCGAGGACACGGTGGTGGTCACCGAAGAGGGCTGTCGTCCACTCACCTCCGCACCCAAGACCGTGTCGGTGGCCTGACGGACGTCCGTCCGCTGCACTCCGACCCCAGACCCGAGGTTCCCCATGGCCATCACCACCAACGACCTGAAGAACGGCATGACCCTCAACCTCGGCGACGGGCTCTACCAGATCGTCGAGTTCCAGCACGTCAAGCCCGGCAAGGGTGGAGCGTTCGTGCGCACCACGCTGCGCAACGTCCGCACCGGGGCTGTGGTCGACCGCACCTTCCGCGCGGCGGAGAAGGTCGAGCAGGCGGTGATCGACAAGCGCGAGATGCAGTACCTCTACCGCGATGCCGAGCGCTTCGTGTTCATGGACAACGCGACCTACGACCAGATCACCGTCGAGCCCTCGTCGCTGGGCGACGCCACCGGCTACCTCGTCGAGGGCTCATCCGCGACGCTCAACCTGTACGGCGACGAGATCGTCGGCACCGAGCTCGCGGCCGCAGTGGAGCTGAGCGTTGCGGAGACCGAACCGGGCATCCAGGGCGACCGGGTCTCCGGTGCCCGCAAGCCCGCGACCCTCGAGACCGGGCTCGTCGTGCAGGTGCCCCTGTTCGTGAACATCGGGGACCGACTCAAGATCGACACACGTTCGGGTGAGTACATCACCCGTGCCTGACGAGGCGACGCCGGACCTGGGCGGCCTGCTGCCGCCGCCGGTGCCCCAGGACGCCGAAGGGATCGAGCTGACCGAGGTCGTCGACCCCGACGACGCTCCCGAGGTGCTCGACGTCGAGCCGCGACGACCGCTTCCCGCGAGCGGCCTCGACCGCATCGCGGCGCGGCGAGCGAGCCTTCGGGTTGCTGTACGAAGCCGAGTCGAAGGGCGTCACGCCCTCCGAGCTCCTCTCGTCCCTGCCGGTCGCGCCCGAGGACTTCGCGGTGCATCTTGTCGTCGGTGTGGAGGCTCACCTGGCCGAGATCGACATCGAGCTCACCCGGGCCTCCCAGCGCTGGGACGTCGACCGGATGCCCTCGCTCGACCGGGCGGTGCTGCGCATCGGGGTGTTCGAGTTGGGGTGGTCGCCGGAGGTACCCACGCCGGTGGTCATCAACGAGGCGGTCGAGCTCGCGAAGCGCTTCTCGACCGACGACTCGGCCCGCTTCGTCAACGGCGTGTTGAGTCGGTTGGCGAACGACCTTCGCTGAAGGTTCGGTTCGCACCCGCGACGCGCCTGTGCGAAGCGCGGTGCACAGCTGCTACGGTGTCCTCCTGACCGTGAAGCGGGTCCCGTGAGGCCCGGACGGACAGGGAGTCCCAGCTTGGCTGAACGCGAACGACGCATCGCACGCCCCTACGGGGGCGTTTTTGTTGCCCGATCGGTGGTCATGTCCGCCGAGGAGGTCCATCGGGCCACCTGGCGCATCGCCCACGAGGTGGTGGAGCGCAACCACGGGCTCGACGGTGTCGTCCTGGTGGGTCTGCAGACCGGTGGCGTGCCCTTCTCCGAACGCCTCGCCGAGGCCCTGGAGCAGGTCGAAGGGGCCCCGCCGCAGCTCGGTCGGCTCGACGTGGCGTTCTATCGGGACGACATCGGGCTCCGACCGGTGCTGCCCGAGGCGGTCACCGAGCTCCCGTCGGATCTCGACGGCGCCACGGTGGTGCTGGTCGACGACGTGTTGTTCACCGGGCGGACGATCCGCGCCGCGCTCGACGCATTGACGGCGTACGGGCGCCCCCGGTCGGTGCAGCTCGCGGTGATGGTGGACCGCGGGCACCGGGAGCTACCGATCCGGCCCGACTACGTCGGCAAGAACCTGCCCACCCGACGGGACGAGGTCGTGAACGTCTCGGTCGACGGGGTCGAGCTCGGCGAGATGGTCAAGTGACGAACCTGCTCGACATCGGCGACCTGGGTGGGCGCCAGGGCATCGAGGAGGTGCTCCGGCTCACCGATGCCTTCGTGGAGGTCTCCAACCGACCCATCCCCAAGGTGCCCGCGCTGCGCGGCAAGACCGTCGGGTGGCTGTTCTACGAAGACTCCACGCGCACCCGGCTCTCCTTCGAGACCGCCGCCAAGCGCCTCTCGGCGGACACCGCCAACTTCTCCGCGAGCTCCTCGTCGGTCAACAAGGGAGAGTCGCTCCGCGACACCGCGCGCGTCGTCGAGGCCATGGGCGTCGACGCCATCGTCGTGCGCCACCGCTCATCGGGTGCGCCACATCGGATCGCGGACTGGGTGGACGCGGCAGTGGTCAACGCCGGCGACGGTTGGCACCAGCACCCGACCCAGGCGCTGCTCGACTGCTACACACTTCGCCAGCACGTCGGCTCGCTCGACGGAAAGCGGATCGTCATCGTCGGTGACGCCAAGCACTCCAGGGTGGCGCGCTCCGACGTCGAGGCGTTCACGGCACTGGGCGCGCAGGTCTCGCTCGTGGCCCCGCCCACGTTGCTGCCGCCGAGCCTGGAGGGCTGGCCGGTCGAAGTGACGTCCGACCTCGACGAAGGCCTTGCCGGCGCAGATGTCGTCTACGCCCTGCGGATGCAGCGCGAGCGCATGACCGAGGCGCTGGTCCCGTCGCTGCGCGAGTACACCGCCCGGTGGGGCATCACCGTCGAGCGGGCGCGACGCCTGGGCCCGGATGCCCTGATCATGCACCCGGGACCGGTGAACCGCGGCGTCGAGTTGGACGCGGCCGTGGCCGACGGGCCCGCGTCGGTGATCGTCGACCAGGTTCGCAACGGCGTCGCCGTGCGGATGGCCGTGCTCTTCATGCTGCTCGGAGCGGCCTCCTCGGAGCTGCGCATCGACCCGGAGGACCCCAGTGCCTGAACCCACCATCGTGCTCGTCGGAGGCACCCTCGTCGACGCCGCCGGCTCCCGCCCGGGCGACCTCGCGATCGCCGCGGACGGCACGATCGACGCGATCGGGGAGGGCCTCGAGGGCGCGACCCAGCTCGACGCCACGGGCTGCTTCGTGCTGCCGGGACTCGTCGATCTCCACACCCACCTGCGCGAGCCTGGCGGCGAGGACGCCGAGACGGTGCTCACCGGCAGCCGTTGCGCGGTGCGGGGCGGGTTCACCGCGGTGGTGGCCATGCCCAACACCACGCCCACCATCGACTCGGCGGCGGTGGTGCGCCAGGTGCTGGCGCTCGGCGATGACGCGCTCTGCGAGGTCGCGACCTCGGCGGCGATCACGGTCGGTCGAGCCGGCTCCACGCTCGCGCCGATGGGCGAGCTCTTCGACGAGGGCGTACGACTGTTCACCGACGATGGCACCGGCGTCCAGGACGGCCGCCTCATGCGCCGAGCCCTCGAGTACGGGGCCGGCCTCGGCGCGACGCTCATGCAGCACTGCGAGGACGCGGCCCTTGCGGCCGGCGGTCACATGCACGAAGGCGCCTGGTCGGCGCGGCTCGGCATCGCCGGTCAGCCGGCGGAAGCCGAGGAGCTGATGGTGCAGCGCGACCTCTCGCTGGCACGACTGACCGGCGCCAAGATGCACTTCCAGCATCTCTCGACCGAACGTTCGGTCGCCATGGTGCGCGCGGCCAAGGCGGAGGGCCTCCCCGTCACCGCGGAAGCCACCCCACACCACCTGGTGCTGACCGATGCCTGTTGCGCCGGCTACGACCCGGTGTTCAAGGTCAACCCGCCACTGCGCACCGACGCCGACGTCGCGGCCGTGCGTGCGGGACTGCTCGACGGCACCATCGATGCCATCGCCACCGACCACGCGCCACATCCGACCCAGACCAAGGAGCGCCCCTTCGATGAGGCACCGCCAGGCATGTTGAACCTCGAGACCGCTCTGTCGGTCGTGCACACCGAACTGGGCGACGCGCTCGGGCTCGAAGGAATCGTCGCGGCCATGAGCACCCGTCCGGCCGCGATCGCCGGGTTCCCCGACCAGGGCGGTCCCATCGAGGTCGGGCGGGTGGCCAACCTGTGCGTGTTCGATCCGGCCGAGAGGTGGACGGTCGATTCCGCCGACACGGAGAGCCGCAGCCGCAACACCCCTTGGGCGGGGCGCCAGCTCACGGGTCGAGTTCGGCACACGATCGTGTCCGGCGAGGCCGTGCTGGTCGACGGGAGCGTGACGCGATGACGGTGCACGAGAGCCTGCTGGTGCTCGCGGACGGCACCAGCTTCGAGGGCGAAGCGTTCGGGGCGGTGCCCGACGGCGGCATCGCCGGCGGCGAGGTGGTGTTCAACACGGTGCTCTCCGGGTATCAGGAGGTCCTCACCGACCCGTCCTACGCCGGGCAGATCGTCACCTTCACGAACCCCCACATCGGCAACTACGGCGTGTGCGACGACGACGACGAGAGCGCACGGCCGTTCGCCCGGGGCGTGATCGTGCGGGAGCTCGCTCGCCGTCACAGCAACTGGCGCAGCGCCGGTGACCTCGACGCGTTCCTCCGCCGCCACGGGGTTCCCGGGATCGCCGGCATCGACACGCGGCGCCTGACCCGACACATCCGGGAAGCCGGAGCGATACCGGGGGTGTTCGGGATCGTGGACGACGGTGCCCCCGGCGCAGTCGACGAGACGACGCTGCGCGCCGCGGCCTCCCGTGAACGAGGGACCGACGGCGTCGACCTGGTCGCCACCGTCACCGCGGCCGAGCCATACACCGTCGCGTCGACGACCGGCTCGACGCGACGCATCGTCGCCTACGACTTCGGCATCAAGACCACGATCCTTCGGCACCTCAGTCGCCTGGGGACCGTCGAGGTCGTTCCGGCCTCGACCGAGGCCGCAGAGGTGCTCGCCCGAAACCGGACGGCGTGTTCCTCTCGAACGGTCCCGGAGACCCGCGCGCCCTGCCCGGTGCCACGGCCATCATCGACGGGTTGCTGGGGGAGACGCCGGTG